>NZ_BSEX01000006.1:478119-866648 GCF_027922045.1 Microbacterium terregens | reverse complement strand
GCGTCCAGGTGGGGGCGGTTCGCTGGAGCCGCGGGTGTTTCCCAACTGGGCCCCGGCCTCCGCCGGGGTACGCAGAAGGGGGGTGCGGCTGCGCATCGTGACGTATCCCCGCGCAGGTGGGGATCCAGGGCCGCGCAGAGCAACGTGGGTGGCGCGTGGGACCCTGGGCTCCCGCCTTCGCGGGAGCACGAGCGGCGGTGCGGTTTGATGCCTCTGTACCCCGGCGGAGGCTGGGGTCCAGGTGGGGGTGGTTCGCTGGAGCCGCGGGCGTTTCCCGACTGGGCCGCGGCCTTCGTCGGGGTACGTAGAAAGAGCGGTGGGCGCCGGCGCCTCAGCGGGGGAGAGCGCCTAGTCTGCGGAGGACGGCGGTGCAGGCGGGGAGGTCGAGGCTTTCGGCGCGCCAGGCGAGGACGCCGTCGGGGCGGACCAGGAGCAGGGCCTGGGCGTGTTCGTCGGCGAGGCCGTAGCGGTCGAACAGGTCGGCGCGCTCCAGGCGCTCGACGGCGCCATGGGCGCCGGCCGTCATGCGGGCGAGCAGGTGGGTCGCCACGCGATCGCCGGAAAGGCGCGCGAGCGCGTCTGCGAGGGTGCCCGCCTCGACGGCCGAGAGGCGGCGGCGGGAGAGGGCGAGGACGTGGAAGCGATAGCCCGCGAGCAGATCGAAAAGGTCGCGGTGGCGGGTGAGCTGGGCATTGGGGGCGCGCTCGCCCGGGCGCGGCGCGGGGCCGCGGGGCAGCTCCGCGACGGCGGGATTGGGCGGATAGGCGATGTCGATCTGGGCGAAGCGGCGGAAGGCGCGGTCCTGGACCACGTCGAGCGCGGAGGCCGGGCCCACCAGCATCGGCGCGAGCGCGTCGCGCAGCCAGGCGCGCCAGCCGACCTGGCCGGCGGCGGCGTTGAAGATGCGGTCGGTGAAGCGCAGCACCTCCTGCGCGATGGGCAGGCGCTCGCTGCCATAGCTGTCGAGCAGCGGCTCCGACGCGCCGCCGCGCAGCACCGAGACGAGCTTCCAGGCGAGGTTGGCGGCATCCTGCAGGCCGGTGTTCATGCCCTGGCCGCCGGCGGGCGAATGGATGTGGGCGGCGTCGCCCGCGACGAAAACCGGGCCGACGCGGTAGCGATCGACCACCCGGTGGTGGCTGCGGAAGCGCGTCAGCCATTCGGGGCGGGAGAGGGTGACGGGAAGGCAGGCCGCCTCCGCAAAGGCCGACTGAAGCTCGGCGAGGGTGAGCTCCGGGGCGGCGTGCTCGTCCGGGCGGGCGTGCAGGTCGGTCGCCATCACCCGGGACAGGCCGGTGCCGTCGAGCGGGAAATAGAGGCCGATGCGATCGGCATGGACGAAGACGCGGAAGCGGTCGTGGTCGAGCGGCCAGTCGACCGCGACGTCTCCCAGCAGGAAGTTCTGCGGATAGGGCGCACCTTCGAACCGCAGGTCGAGCGCGTGGCGGACGATGCTGTGCGCGCCGTCCGCGCCGATCACGTAGCGGGCATGAAGGGTGGTGACGGTGCCGGATGCCTCCTGCGCCTCCACACGGACGCCGTCCGGGTCGACGGCGAGGCCGGTCACCTCCACCTCCCGCTCCACCGTCAGCCAGGCGTCGTCGAGCGCGTCGAGCAGCACCGCCTCGGTCTCCGCCTGGGGCAGCATCAGGATGAAGCGGTACGGCGTGTCCGGCGAACTGGCATGGTCGAAATCGAGCCCGCCCACCCACTCGCCCGAGACGTGGAAGCCGATGCCGCTGTCGATCACGCCGCGCTGGAGCAGCGTGTCGGCGAGGCCGAGGCTGGCGAACAGCTCCAGCGTGCGGGCGGAGACGGCGAAGGCGCGGGACTCGCGGGACGGCTGGGCGGCGCGATCGACGATGCGGACGTCGATCCCCTGTCGTCGGAGCAGCAGCGCCGCCATGAGGCCGGTCGGCCCTGCGCCCACCACCAGCACTTCGCACCGATCGCCGTCCGACATGGTCCTGTCTCCACGCTGGCATCGCTTTGCGCGCTGTGCTTTGGATCGGGGCAACAGCGCCGTGGCCCCAAGCTATCGCGGGTCGGGCGGCGCGGCGAGCGGCGATTTGGGTGGAGAGCGGCAATGCGCGTGCTGGGATATATGAGCGGCACTTCGCTGGACGGCGTCGATGCCGCGATCCTGGAGACGGACGGCGAGGGCGTCACCGGCTTCGGCCCCGCGCTGATGCTGCCGTTCGGCGCCGGGGAGCGCCGGGTGCTGGTGCAGGCGACCGAGGATGCGATCGCGAGCGACGGCCACGGCCCGCGCCCGGCGAGCTTTGCCGAGGCGGAGCGGGTGATCCACGACTTCCATGTCCGCGCCGCGCGCGAGCTGCTGGCGCAGCCGGACGCGGGCACGATCGAGCTGGTGGGCTTCCACGGGCAGACGGTGCTGCACCGGCCCGAGCGCAAGCTGTCGATCCAGCTGGGCGATCCCGATGCGCTGGCGGTGGCGCTGGGCGTGCCGGTGGTCGCGGACCTGCGCCAGGCGGATCTGGCGGCGGGCGGGCAGGGCGCACCGCTGGCGCCGATCTACCATGCGGCGCTGGCGGAGTGGGCCGGGTGTGCGCGGCCGGTCGCATTTCTCAACATCGGCGGGGTCGCGAACGTGACCGCGATCGCGCGCGACGGGAGTGTGGCGGCGTTCGACGTGGGGCCGGGCAACGGCCTGATCGACCAGCTGGTGCAGGCGCGCGGGCTGGGCCGCTATGACGAGGGCGGGCGGCTGGCGGCGGCCGGAACCGTCGACCGCGGCGTGGTCGAGCGGCTGATGGCGAGCCCGTACTTCACCCGCACCGGCGCCAAGTCGCTCGACCGCTACGACTTTCCGCTCGATGCGGTGGCGGAGCTGTCGGACGCGGATGCGGCGGCGACGCTGACGGCGTTCACGGTCGCGGCGGTGGTGGCGTGCCGGGCGCAGCTGGGCGAGGCGGCGGCGGACTGGCACTGGATCGTGTGCGGCGGCGGGCGGCACAATCCGGTGATGATGGCGATGCTGGCGGATGCGCTGGGCCGGGTGGATTCGTCCGATACGCTGGGCATGCGCGGCGACTTCATCGAGGCGGAGGCGTTCGCGTACCTCGCGGCGCGATCGGTGCGGGGGCTGGCGATCTCCTTCCCCGGCACGACCGGCGCGCCCGAGGCGATGACGGGCGGGGTGACGTACCGGGGCTAGGGTATGAGCCCGGACCGGAGCGCCAGCATTGCGTGACGCAGTGCTCCCCGGTTTTCTCTCGAGCCCGACGGCGCGCGATCGCAAGTCGCGACCCCCTTCACTTTCCCGCCGGGACATATCGGGGCATGTCGGGACACGACACCGCTTCGGTTTCGACAGGATCTTCCCGCGACGGGAGAGGTGTCCGAGCCGAAAGGGACTGGGGAATAGGGGGGTAGGATCATGTTTTCGCGTATCGCCGTACTGCTGCTTTTGGCCTGGACTACTGCCGGGCGAGCCGAGACGCCGCCCGCGTCGGTTCCTTTTTCCGAGCGGTTGACCCAAGCGCACACGGCGCTGCGCGTCGATGCCGAAGGATTGCATGGGCCGGGCTCCACCGTCCTGGCGGATGCCGTTGCGCGAGCGCAGTATGTGATGATCGGCGAATATCATCTTTCGCGCGAGATACCCCTGTTCGCGACGGGCGTCTGCCGGATCATGGCACCATCGGGATTGCGCGCCTTTGTCGTCGAGACCGGCCCCGAAGTCGCCGCGATGGTCGACAGCCAGCTCCGCCGCCCGGATCGGGAGGGACGCATTGCGGCGTTCGTCCGAGCACATCCGCATGCGATCGCCTTCCAGGACAGCCGCGACGAAAGCCAGATGGCGGCGCGATGCGCGCAGATGGCCGGGCCCGACTTCGCGCTCTGGGGGCTCGACCAGGAGTTTCTCGGATCCGGCGGCTTTCTTCTCGAGCGGATGCTGGACGCCAAACCCGGTCCTCTCTCCCGCGCCGCCATCGAGCGACTGGTGGCATTCGATCGCACCGCCACCGCCAAAGCGCTGCAATCGGGATCGATCGTCGACTTGTTCCTCATCCAGGTCAGCGATCAACAGCTTGGCGAAGCCCGTGCCGCGATCGAACGGGACGGCGGCGTGCGCGTGAAGCGGCTGTTTCGCGCCCTGACCGAGACGCGCGCGATCTATCTCGGCCAGGACGTGGACGGCTTCTCTTCCAACGGGCGGCGTGCGCGCCTGATGAAGCAGACGCTTGTCGATCATCTCAAGGCGACGCCCGGCACCGGCAAGCTGCTCTTCAAATTCGGCGACGTTCATGCCGCCAAGGGCTTCAACACGCTCGGCCAGCGCGACCTCGGCAACTTCGTCGCCGAACGCGCGGACGGGGAAGGCACGTCGTCGCTGCACATCGCGGTCTATGGCGCGAAGGGGATCCTGCCGTCCTATGACGAGGTCGGCCGGCCGCTCAAAACCGCACCGTTCGACCTGGCCGATGATCCCCATTATGCCTGGCTGAAGGCAGCCGTTCCGACAGGAGCCCAGGCCGCTACCAGCGGCGAATGGACGGTGATCGATCTGCGGACCCTGCGCGCCAACCCGCCCGCGGACATGCCCGATGCCTGGCGAGAAGCTGCCCGCCAGTTCGACCTGCTCGTGCTCGCACCCACATTGTCGCCGACCACGACCTTGGGGTTGCAGTAGGCGTCGTAGCCGCGGGAGCCGTACTCGGCTTTCGCTGCAGACATTTCCGCAAGGGCCGAGCTCCCGGGAGAGGCCGCGCTATCCGCGACCTGCGCCCCACCCTCAGTCGCCGAGCGCCTGCGCGATGGCGAGGCCGGCGAGGCGGGCGGTGGCGAGGAGGCGATCGAGGTCGTGGCCGTGGCGTGCGGCGGCTGACAGGCCGGCCATGGTGGTGCAGACGAAGTCGGTCAGGCGATCGGCGTCCTCGGGATGGCGATCGGCGATGTAGCGGCGGATCACCGCTTCGGCTGCGACCAGGAAGGCGGAGGCGGCCTCCCGCGCCTCCGCGTCGTTGCAGCGCGTGCCCTCCAGAACCAGGCAGCCGGTGGTGCACGGCGCGGCCGCATAGCGGCGCGCGGCCTCTTCGAGCAGTGCCGCCAGCGCCTCGGCGACGGGCCGGTCGGGAAGGAGGATCGCGTCGAGCGGGATCGCGCCGGTGCCGGCATAGCGATCCAGCACGCGCGCATAGAGCCCGAACTTGCTGCCGAACGCCGCATAGAAGCTGGGGGGCTTGATGCCGAGCGCCTCCGTCACGTCGGCGACGCTGACCGCGTCATAGCCGCGCGTGTGGAACAGCGTCTGGGCGACGGCCACCGCCTGTTCCGGATCGAAGCTGCGCGGACGGCCGCGGGTGCGCGGTTTATTTGTAGTCACGATTACAGAATGCCTTGACGGTGCGAAGTCGCTGTTTATGTAGCGATCCCTACAGTAATTTGCCAGGGAGTGCCAGATGACCGCGTTTCAAGGAAAGTCCGTTCTCGTGCTGGGCGGGAGCCGGGGCATCGGGGCGGCGATCGTGCGGCGCTTTGCCGCGGACGGCGCGACGGTGACCTTTACCTATGCCGGTTCGGCCGAGGCGGCGCAGGCGCTGGCGGCGGAGACGGGCAGCACCGCGGTGGTGACGGACAGCGCCGACCGGGATGCGGTGATCGCGCGGGTGCGCGAGAGCGGGCCGATCGACGTGCTGGTGGTGAATGCGGGGATCGCGGTGTTCGGCGACGCGCTGGAGCAGGACCCGGACGTGATCGACCGGCTGTTCCGCATCAACGTCCATGCGCCCTATCACGCCTCGGTCGAGGCGGCGCGGCAGATGCCGGAAGGCGGGCGGATCATCGTGATCGGATCGGTCAACGGCGATCGGATGCCGGTGGCGGGCATGGCATCCTATGCGCTCAGCAAATCGGCGCTTCAGGGGCTGGCGCGTGGCCTTGCCCGCGACTTCGGGCCGCGCGGGATCACCATCAACGTGGTGCAGCCCGGGCCGATCGACACCGACGCAAATCCCGAAGATGGTCCGATGCGCGACCTGATGCACAACTTCCTGGCGATCAAGCGCCACGGGCGGCCGGAGGAAGTGGCGGGCATGGTCGCGTGGCTGGCAGGGCCGGAAGCCGGGTTCGTGACGGGCGCGATGCACACGATCGACGGCGCGTTCGGCGCCTGAGCGGGACGCGCGCGGCCGCGCCGCCACCAAAAGCGCGCCCGCGCGTTCTCCCGCCGCAGATTGCGACAGGGGGACGGGCATGAGCGAGGATGGCGGCGCGGAGCACGGCGGGCAGGCGGCCGCCGCCGCAGGGCGGCAGGACTGATCGTGGCGCGCAACCGCTATTACCAGGGGCCGCCGAGCGACCATTTCGACGGCGTGCGCTTCTTCAATCCCGGGCAGCCTGCGACTGATCGCGGGCTGGCCGACATGCTGCGGTGGAAGTTCGGGCCGCGCCCGGCAACCTGGCCCAAGGCGGTGCCGGTCACACAGGCGGTGCCGGAGCCGCGGGTGGCGGGGCTGTCGATCACCGCGGTCGGCCATGCGACGCTGCTGATCCAGGCGGCGGGCGTGAACCTGCTCACCGATCCCGTCTGGTCGGAGCGGGCGAGCCCCTTCAGCTTTGCGGGGCCGAAGCGGGTGACGGCGCCGGGAATCGCGTTCGACGCGCTGCCGCGGATCGACGCGGTGCTGCTGTCCCACAACCATTATGACCATCTCGACATGGCGACGCTGAAGCGGCTGCATGCGCGCGACGCGCCGCTGATGGTGATGCCGCTGGGCAATGACGCCATCGTGAAGAAGGGTGTTCCCGGGGCGCGGACGGTGGTGGGCGACTGGGGCGACCGCATCGCGGTGCCCGGCGGTGCCGCGACGACGCTGGTGCCGGCCAACCACTGGTCGGCGCGGGGCACCGGCGACCGGCGGATGGCGCTGTGGGCGGGGCATTGGATCGAGACGCCGGTGGGCCGGGTCTATTTCGCCGGGGACAGCGGCTGGTGCGGGGGCGGCATCTTCCGCGACATTGCCGCCAGGCACGGCGCGCCCGACGTCGCGCTGCTGCCGATCGGCGCCTATGCGCCGCGCTGGTTCATGGCGCCGCAGCATGCCGATCCGGAGGAGGCGGTGACGATGTTCGAGCTGCTCGGGGCGGCCCATGCGCTGGGCATCCACTGGGGGACGTTCCAGCTGACCGACGAGGCGCGCGAGGAGCCGGTGGCGCGGCTGGCGGCGGCATTGGCGGCACGCGGGATCGCGCCGCAGCGATTCATCGCAGCGACACCTGGCGACACATATTCCTTCGCACCTGCGATGGCGTGAAACTTCTGCGACATTTGCTCGCTAGGCCATCGCCGGAGTGAACGCGCGGGCGTTGCGCGGGTGGGAGATTCGAATGCGTCCTTTGTCGACGGCAGCATGGTTGCTGCTGGGTGTGGCCAGTCCTGCGCTCGCAGCCGCGCAAACGGACCCGGTGCCGGCCCAGACGCCGCCGCAGGGGGAGCCGGGCGACTCCGGCCCGCCCGAGGCGGTGGAGGAAGAGACCGAGGGCGCGGAGATCGTGGTGACCGGGCGCACCCCGCCGGGAACGGTCCCGGGCGACATCCCGCCCGAGATCCAGCTGTCGCCCGCAGACATCCGCTCCTATGGCGTGAGCTCGGTCGCCGAGCTGCTCGAAGAGCTGGCGCCGCAGACCGGCAGCGGCCGGGGGCGCGACGGCAACGGCGCGCCGGTGGTGCTGGTGAACGGCAGGCGCACGGCCGGCTTCCAGGAAATCCGCGACCTGCCGACGGAGGCGATCCTGCGCGTCGACATCCTGCCGGAGGAAGCGGCGCTGAAGTTCGGCTTCCGCGCGGACCAGCGCGTGGTGAACTTCGTGCTCCGCCCGCGTTTTCGCAGCATCACCGGCGAGCTGACCGACCGCATCCCGACCGAAGGCGGCAGCAACCAGTTCCAGGCGGAGGCCGGGCTTACCCGGATCAACGACGCCGGCCGGCTGAACGTCAACCTGGAGGCGGAGGGCGTCTCGAACCTGCTGGAGAGCGAGCGCGACATCACGCCGAGCACCAGCGCACGGCGGCCGTTCGACCTGACCGGCAACATCACCGGCCTGCGCGGCGGCGAGATCGACCCGGCGCTGAGCGCCCTGGCCGGAACCACCGTGACGCAGGCGGGCGTGCCCGCCGGGATCGCCAACCCGGGGCTGGCCGACTATGCCGGGACGGCGGGCGTCCTCAACGTGACCGACACGACGCCCTTCCGCACGCTCCAGCCGTCGAGCAACCGGGTGGCGGCGAACGCGGTCTACAGCACCAGCATCTTCGGCAATGTGGCGGCGACCGGCACGGTGCGGTTGGAGCGCAGCGAAAGCCATGCGCTGTCCGGCCTGCCCGGCGTGGAGCTGCTGCTTCCGGCCGAGGGCCCCTTCTCGCCCTTTGCGAACGCCACCACCCTCTATCGCTATGCCGACGTCGATCCGCTGGAGCGCACCAACCGGAGCTGGACGGGCAATGCTACCGCCGCCTTCAACGGCGACATCGGCCGGTGGCGCTGGTCGCTCAACACCAGCTACCAGCGCGACGAGTCGCGGACCTTCACCGAGCGCGGGCTCGACACCGTCGGTCTCCAGGAAGCGATCACCGCAGGCGATCCGGACGCGAGCCCGTTCGGGCCGCTGGACCTCTATGCCCGCGTGGTCGACCGCGCGAAGTCGATCAACCAGGTCGCGGCGATCGACGCGCTGGCGTCCGGCACGCTGTTCGAGATGCCGGCCGGCCCGGCGTCGGCGAGCATTCGGGTGCTGGGAAACACCACCGACCTGAAGAGCGATTCGCTGCGGGCGGGCGTTGCCCAATCCGCCGACATCGGCCGCGACACGGGCACCGCGCGCGGCAACCTGGACCTGCCGATCGCAAGCCGTTCGCGCGACGTGCTGGCGTTCCTGGGCAACCTGTCCCTGAACGGCAACGCCGAGGTGGAGCAGCTGTCCGACTTCGGTACGCAGACGACGCTGGGCTATGGCCTCAACTGGCAGCCGGCCGAGCCGGTGCGGCTGCTGGTGTCGGTGACGCACGAGGAAGGCGCGCCGACGCCGCAGCAGCTGGGCAACCCGGTGCTGGTGACGCCCAATGTGCGCATCTTCGACTATGTGCGCGGCGAGACCGTGGACGTGACGCAGGTGGAGGGCGGCAACCCGAACCTGGAGGGGGACAGCCGGCGCGTGTTCAAGGCCGGGCTGAACCTGCGCCCGATCCGCGACACCGACCTGACGCTGACCGCCGACTATGTGTCGAGCCGGATCAAGAACCCGATCTCGAGCTTCCCGGCGGCGACCGCGGAGATCGAGGATGCGTTCCCCGACCGGTTCCTGCGCGCGGAGGACGGCACGCTGCTGCGCGTCGACACGCGGCCGGTGAACTTCGCCCGTTCCAAGCGCAGCCAGCTGCGCTGGGGCTTCAACTTCTCCAAGCCGATCGTCACCGAGCGGCAGCGGCAGGAAGAGGCGGCGCGCGCGGCCCGGCGGGCGGAACGCGAGGCGGCGGAAGCGGCCGGCACCGCGCCGCCACGCGAGGCGCGGGGCGAAGGCGGCCCGGGTGCGGGTCGCGGGCCGGGCGGCGGTGGCTGGGGCGGTCGCGGGGGCGGCCGTGGCGGCGGCGGGGCCGGCGGGCGGCTGCAGTTCGCGGCCTATCACACCTGGCAGTTCGAAAACTCGATCCTGATCCGCGAGGGGCTGCCGGAGCTGGACCTGCTCAACGGCTCTGCATCGGGAAGCCGCGGCGGCCAGCCGCGCCACCAGATCCAGCTGCAGGGCGGCTATGTCGTCAACGGGCTGGGCGCGCGCGTGAGCGCCAACTGGCAGAGCGCGACCGAGGTCAACGGCGGCACGACCGGCAACGACCAGCTGCGCTTCGGCTCGCTCGCCACCGCCGACCTGCGGCTGTTCGCGAACCTGGGCCAGCAGCCGGCGCTGGTGCGCGACCATCCGTGGCTGCGCGGCACGCGGGTGACGCTGTCGGTCGACAACATCTTCAACCAGCGCCAGGAAGTGACCAGCGCGCAAGGAACGGTGCCGCTGAGCTACCAGGGCGGGTTCCTCGATCCGCTCGGCCGGACGGTGCGGATCAGCGTGCGAAAGCTGTTCTTCTGACAACCGCGGGCGCGGCGGCCGGGGAGCCGGCCTGCCGCGCCCGTGGCGCTTCCCTGCCGGCGCGATCAGAAGCGCGCGGCAAGGCCCAGCCAGAGCCGGGCCGGATCGATCACATAGGCATAGTCGGCATAGTCCAGCCGCTTGTCGAACAGGTTCTGGATGCCGCCGTGGAGGGTCACGGCCTCCGTCAGCCGGTAGCTGCCGCCGATGTCAACGGTGGTGTAGGAGGCGGCGACGACGTTCTCGCCGCTGATCTGCGCCTCCGTCACGGCTTCCTCGCCGCGGTAGATGGCGCGGACGTAGCCGCTGAAGCCGCCCGCCGGCTTCCAGTTGAGCGAGGCGCTGGCCTGCTGCTTGGGCGTGTCGTTGAGCGCGGCACCGGCGTTGGCGCCGCTCAGCTGCTCGGAATCGGTGAGCGTGCCCGAGGCGTTGAGGCGCAGCGTCGGGGTGAGGCGCACGTCCACGGTCGCCTCGATGCCCTGGACCCGCGCGCGGTCCACGTTGACATAGGTGGTCGGCGGCCGGCCGATCGTGCTCAGCGGTTCGTCGATGCACCAGGCGGCCGCTTCCTCGCAGGTGACGCGGGTGATCTTGTCCTTGAAGCGGGTGTCGTAGGCGGAGAGGCTCGCCTGGAACCCGTCCCCGTCGTAGAGCAGCGATGCCTCGAAGGTGCGCGAGGTCTCCGCCTCCAGATCGGGGTTGCCGTAGATCGTGCCGCCGCGGCTCGTCTGGCCCCAGTCCTCGAGCGTCTGGCGCAGGTTGGGCGCGCGAAAGCCCTGCGAATAGCCGCCCTTGAGCGTGAAGTCGGGCGTCATGTTCCACACCGCATAGACGCGCGGCGTCCAGTGGGTGCCATATTGCTCGTCGTCGTCCATGCGCAGGCCGCCGGTGAGCTTGAACCCGTCCACCACCGCGAGCTCGTTCTCGGCAAACAGCGCCCAGTTGGTGCGGTCGGCGCCCGTGCGGGTCGACCCGTTGAGCCGGTTGCCGGTGAGGTCGGTCAGATCCTCGTTGCGGTAGAAGGCGCCGATGCTGAGCATGTTGGAGGGCAGCGGCACCGTCCAGATCGACTGGCCGACCGTGTTCTTGATCCGCTTCTCGCCCTCGACGTGCTCGGCATCCTCATACTGGAGGTAGCTTTCGGATGCGGCGAAGCCCCACTTGCCGCTGTGGCTGAGCGACGCGACCCAGCGCTTCTGGGTCATGGTGTCCTGGGTGCCCTCGGGCACGGTGTCGCTCGCCTCGACGGTCTTGCCGGCGGTGGAGATGGTCTTCTGCCGATAATAGCCGCCCTCGACCAGGAAGCGGTGGTCGGCGCCGGCATCGAAGCCGAGCTTGCCTGCGATCGAATCGTCGTGGCGCTCCGGCGTGCCACCGATCACGTCGTCCTCGCTGCGCCGGTTGCGCGAACCCTGGAGCTGGATGCCGACCGCGTCGCCGGCGAGCGGCCCGGACAGGTAGAAGTTGCCGTCATAGACGTTGCCGAAATCATCGCCGAGCTGGAGCGTGCCGTTGACGCGCGCGCTGCCGCGCCAGCGGTCCGATATGGCCCGGGTGATGACGTTGACGACGCCGCCCATCGCATCCGAGCCGTAGAGCGAGGACATCGGCCCGCGCACCACCTCGATCCGCTCGATCGCCTCGAGCGGGGGCAGCAGGCCGCCTTCGCTGATGCTGCCGCCGTTGGTGCGCGATTCGCGCGAGGACAGGCGTTTGCCGTCGACCAGGATCAGCGTGTACTGCGGTGCCATGCCGCGGATGGAGATGTCGCGGCTGTTGCCCTCGCCCGGGGTGACGGTGACGCCGGGGATTTCCAGCAGCGCGTCCGTCACCTCGCGATAGGGAAGCCGCTCCAGATCCTCGCGCGTGATGACGCTGATGGAGGCGGGCGCGTCCTTGACCTGCTGTTCCCGCGCCGTGGCGGTGACGACGATCTCGTCGGTGTTGAGGCTCTGCTGCCCGGCCGGCACCTCTTCGGCGTGGAGCGGTGCGGCGACCGCTGCGGCGAGCGTCAGGGTCGCCGTTCCGGCGAGCCACCCAAAGCGAGACATGCATTCCCCCTGCTATTGCGAATAAGTCGCAGGCTCATTGTCGGCAGCGGCGCCGTTCGCAAGGGGTCCGCAGCGTATATCGGCTATTCGCTGGACGAATGGCAGGCGGTGCCCAGCCGGTCGGCGAGCCAGGCGACCGCCGGATCCTGTGCGCTGCGCTCGTGCCAGAGGAGGGTATAGTGGAGGGTGCCGACCTCGGCCGGGGCGTGTCGCAGCGCGAGGCCGTGGACGCGGGCAAAGGTGCGGGCTGCCCGGAGCGGCAGCATCATGAGGAGGTCGCTGCCGGCGATCACCCCGGCCGCGGCGTGGAAATAAGGGATGCGGGCGCTGACCTTGCGCGCCCGCGCGACCTCCCCCAGCACATGGTCCAGCCGTTCCACCTCGGCATCGCTGACGGTGATGCCGAGGTGGGTGCAGCCGAGCAGCTGGTCCAGGGTCAGCGCGCCATCGCCGGTCGCGAGCGGATGCTCCGGCCGCATCAGGCAGGCGAAGCTGTCGGTGAACAGCGCGCGCCCGTGCAGCTGCGCGGGGTTATAGTCGAGGCCGGAGACGGCGAGGTCGATGTCGCCCGCGGCCAGCGCCGCCGCGGGCTCGAACGGCAGCGGCACGATGTCGATCGCGGCCTCGGGCGCGGCCTTCAGGATCGCCGGCAGCGCCGGAGTGATCGCCGCCATCACGCCGAAGTCGGTGGCGGCGATGCGAAAGCGCCGCCGCAGCGAGGCCGGCTGGAATTCCGGCGACTCGATCAGAATGGCGGCCGACTCCAGCCAGCTGCTGACCGGCTCCAGCAGCGCGTCGCCGCGCGCGGTGCGGCACATGCGGTTGCCGACGCGGACCAGCAGCGGATCGCCGATCGCGCTGCGCAACTGGGCAAGCGAGCGGCTGACCGTCGGCTGGCTGAGGCCGAGCTTGCGGGCGGTGGCGGTGACGCTGCACGTCCGCAGCAGCACGGCCAACATGGCCAGGAGGTTGAGGTCGAGCGAGGGGAGGTGCACAAACCCCGTTATTGCGAACGCCTGTCGATAGCAACACGGGCGTCCTTTCGGCTGCCGGTGCTGGCCGTCTCGTCGGTGCGCAGCGTCAGCACCTCGACGCCGGTGCCCGTCACCGCGACCGTGTGCTCGAACTGGGCGGAGAGGCGGCCGTCCTGGGTGACGACGGTCCAGCCGTCGTCGGCGGTGGCGACGCGGCGGCTGCCCTGGTTGAGCATCGGCTCGACGGTGAAGGTCATGCCTTCGCGCAGCCTGGGGCCGGTGCCGGGGCGGCCGTGGTTGAGGACGGAGGGTTCCTCGTGCATCTCGCGCCCGATGCCGTGGCCGCAATATTCGCGCACGACCGAATAGCCGTTCTTCTTGGCATGGCGCTCGATCGCGGCGCCGATGTCGCCCAGGTGCCCGCCGGGGCGGACCTGGCGGATGCCCTCCCACATCGCCTCCTGCGCGACGCGCACCAGCCGGCGCGCGGCCGGATTGACGGTGCCGACCATGTAGGTCTTGCTGGAATCGGCGATGAAGCCGTTCTTCTCCAGCGTGATGTCGAGGTTGATGATGTCGCCGTCGCGGATGATGTCCTGCGCGCTCGGGACGCCGTGGCAGACCACCTCGTTGATCGAGCAGTTGAGGACGTACTGGAAGCCGTACTGGCCCTTGCTGGCGGGGCGGGCGGCGAGGTCGTCGGTGATGAAGCGCTCCACCAGGTCGTTGACCTGGAGGGTGGACATGCCGGCGAGGTCCTGGCCGTCGAGCATCTCGAACACCGAGGCGAGCAGCCTGCCCGAGATGCGCATCAGCGCGAGCTCTTCCGGGGTCTTCACCATTTCAGGCGGCCGCGGCGTGGGTGGGCGGCAGGTCGACGGCGGCGGCGAGCTCCGCCTTCACGATTTCGCTGAAGGAGAGGGTTGGGTTGGCCTCGGCGAGCATGCCGATCTTCATCCAGAACTCGGCCTGGGCGTTGATCGAGCGGCACATCACGGTGCTGGCACGGCGCACCTCTGCATGGAGGTGGTCGTCGATCTTCACGATGCCCATCGGAGGTCCTTGTGCAGGCGGAATATGCGAAGCGTATATGGATCGTATATCAGCCGGTCAACCGGAGGGCACCGCCGGCTGGCATGCGGTGCGGCTTTGCGGTAGCGCCGGGACCATGAAGCAGCCGCACATCGTCGCCATCGGCGGAACGCTCCGCGCCAGCTCGGGCACCGCCCGCGCGCTGGAGATCGCGCTCGCCCAGGCCGAGAGCCAGGGCGCGCGCACCACCTTGCTGACCGGGGCCGCGATCGACTTTCCCAACTACGAGCCCGAAAGCGCGCTGGAGAACCCGGTGATCGCGGCGTTCCTGGCGACGCTGCGCGACGCGGACGGGATCGTGATCGGGTCGCCGGGATATCACGGCACGCTGTCGGGGCTGGTCAAGAACGCGCTCGACCACGTCGAGCTGATGCGCGGCGACGACCGCGTCTATTTCGACGGGCTGCCGGTGGGGATCATCGCGACGGCGGCGGGATGGCAGGCGGCGGTGGCGACGCTGGGCACGCTGCGCACGGTGGCGCACGCGCTGCGCGGCTGGCCGACGCCGATGGGGGTTGCGATCAACACGCTGGCGAGCCCTAATGCGATCCACGAGGCCGAGCCGCAGATCGCGACCATGGTGGGGCAGATCATGGGCTTCGTCGGGCGCGGCTGAGGCTGCGCCAGGCGGCATAGAAACGACAATCGCAAGGCAGGACGTACCGACACAGCAGTTCCCGACAAGGAGACAGGTGATGGTGGAAAGCGTGGTGACGCGAAGAGGGTTGCTCCAGGCCGGGGGAGGCGTGGCGGCCGCCTCGCTGGTCGCCGCCGCAGGTCCGGCGACCACGCTTGTCCAAGGGGGCGGTGGCGCACGGCTGGCGGGACAGCCGCTGCCGGGTGGGGCGAAGCTCCCCGCGACGCCGCCGGCGCGCAAGGCCGCCGACAGCGTCGGCTTCGCCATCGTGGGGCTGGGCGGCTATGCGCTCAACCAGATGATGCCGCGCTTCCCCCAGGCGAAGCGGGCGCATGTCGCGGCGATCGTTTCGGGCAATCCGGAGAAGCTGCGCCAGGTGGGCGACGCCTATGGCGTGCCCGCGGACGCGCGCTATTCCTATGACAACTTTGGCAGGATCGCCGCCGACAAGCGGATCGAGGCGGTCTATGTCGTGCTGCCCACCGGCCTGCATGCCGAATGGGTGATCCGCGCCTTTGCCGCGGGCAAGCATGTGCTGTGCGAGAAGCCGATGGCGCTTTCGAGCGCGGAGTGCGAGCGGATGATCGCGGCTGGCAAGCGCGCCAACCGCAAGCTGATGATCGCCTATCGATCGCATTTCGAGCCGTACAATGTCGAGGCGATGCGGCTGATGCGGCAGAAGGCGGTGGGCACCATCCGGCTGCTCCGCACCGAGCAATCCTATCGCATGGGGCCGACGAGCCCGAGCGATAACTGGCGGGCGAGCCGGGCGCTGGCGGGCGGCGGGCCGCTGGAGGACTACGGCATCTATGGCCTGCAGTCAGCGCTCTATCTGACCGGCGAGATGCCGGAGAGCATCAGCGCCACGGCCTTCCGCCCCTCAGGCGACCCGCGCTTTGCCGAGATCCTGGCGCATGTGTCGTCGCAATGGCGCTTCCCGTCGGGTGCGGTCGCGCAGCTGGTGACGTCCTATGACTCGGCCGGCATCAACTTCGCCGAGGTGCGCGGCACCGAGGGCGTGCTGAAGATGGACCCGGCGACCAGCTATTCGGGCCAGAAGATGTGGACCGAGGGGCGCGGGGGACGCGAGTTCTCCCCCGGCGATCCGGAGGTGCAGTTCGCAGGGCAGCTCGACCATTTCACCGACGCCATCCGCACCGGCTCGCCGATCCGGACGCCGGGGGAAATGGGGCTGCGCGACCTTCGCCTGATGGAGGCGATCTACGCCTCGGCCGAGCGCGGCCAGACGGTGAAGCTGGCGCCCGACGGACGCATGCGGGCTTGATCGGCCTCACGGGCCGCCGGACCTTGCCGGCGGCCCGGGGTTCGCGCCCGGATCAACTGGTGGACCGCGCCGGGGGCAGCCGGTCCAGCTCGGCATCGAGGACGGGCCGGTCCTCGCCTGCTGCGAGCGCGAGGTGGCGGCTGGTGTCGCCCACCCGTGCGGCGACGTCGCGCGCGATCGCGCCGCGATTGGTGCTGCACCAGCCCGGGCGGCTGCCGCTCGCCACGTCGTTGCGGACGAAGCTGCGGGAGAAGGAGGCGTCCTGCCCGCGCGTGGCGGCGCGATCGACCGAGAGGTGCGCGGTCCAGGCGCAGCGCAGCGTCGAGGGACGCCCGCCCGGCGCGACCGTGCCCAGCTGGCGGTGCTCGACCTGAACCGTGCCGCGATAGTCGGCCTGGACGGGGCCGGAGGGGTGCTGGACGGTGACCTGATGCGCGCCCGCCGGGGTGGCGGTGGCGGCGGCAAGGAGCATCGCTCCGATTGCTAGAGACATGATGAGACTTCCGGATCGTCTGAAAAAGGGGCCGGGGGGCGGGCGCTGGCTGCTGCCATCGCCCGCGGGCCGCCGGCGGGGTGGATGCGGCGGGCCCGGTCAGGCGGGCTGCGGCCGGCGACTCATGGCGTGCAGCCGATCCTTCACACGCAGGCGCAGCCGTTTCAGCCGCAGCAGGTTCAGCGTGTCGGGGGTGCGCCGCTTGGTTTCGGCGCGGATCTGCTCGTCGAGCCGCTGGTGCAGCTGGGTGAGTCTGTAGACGAAGGTGTTCAAAGCCTCTCTCCAATCCGAGATTGAAAGATCGGATGATCGGCGATGCGAGGGGGCAGGAAGCCAGGCCAACATCGAGATCACCCGATGCGGTCCGACATCACGTTCCTCCCGAAGGAGGAGCGCCAGAGGGGCCCGGCCCGCACCCTCAAGCTAGGGTGCGGTGCGCCTCCGTCAAGGCACTTGCGTGTAACAAAGTGGGTCTGGTTGACAAAGCCGGCCGGCGGGATCACCCTTCGTCCATGTCCGCACAGGCGACATATCAGCGCTTCCGCGACCACGCCGGCCAACTCGCCGCGCGCGCGTAGCCCGGGTTCGGCGGCGTGCCGCCCGGGCCCGGGACTTATTCGATCCGAACGTCGGGACGCGCCCTGCGCGCCCGGTCCTCGAGTAAGCGGAATCCCTGTCATGACCGAAGCAGTTTCGATGACCCCGGCGCGCCGTCCGGTGGCGGATGCGTCGCAGATCCACGCCGAGCCGGCGCCGCGCGAGCTGGTGATGCGGCCGGAGCATTTCTTTTCCAACACCTTCCACCTGGAGATGGAGGGCACCGACGCCGGCCGCGAGGAGGCGCTGGCATCGTTCCGCGCCGCCCCGACGCGCGACGAACCGGGCGCGCTGAGCCTTGTGCTGATGATCCTGCTGGTCGGGGTGCCGGCGCTCGTGGCGCTGGCGCTGTTCTCGGCAGCATAGCCCCGCGCCTCCCGCCGGGAGGCGGCCGGTGGCCGCCAGGTGTTGACCTCGTGCGAGGAGCATCCGTGCCGACCGGGCTGAAGGCGCTGCTGCTGGTGGTCGCAAGCGCGCTCTGCTGGCTCGGCGCGTGCCGGCTGGCAGGGGTGCGCGAGCCATGGGATGCGGAAGCCTATTGGCGGCTGTGGGTGCCCGCGTCGCTTGCGCTGTCGGCGGTCGCCGGATGGTTCTGGCGGAAGCCGGGGTGGCCGGCCGGCGTGCTGATCACCTTTGGCCAGCTGCCGGTGCTGTGGATCGCAAACGGGGAGAGCGGCGGGCTCTGGGTCGCCGGGGTGCTGACCCTGGGGGTGCTGGCGCTGCCGGCGGCGGCGGTTTCGGGGGTGGCGGCGCGGCTTCGGCGCGGAACGCGGCGCTAGAGCGATCCGGCTTGCGTCAAGCGGGGTTTGCGATCAGCTTTGCGGAGAAGGCGTTCCTGCGCCGAGGCACGGAACGTCGCGCTTTGAGGGAGGCGGCCGAATGCACGTCAGCATCGCAAAGGCAGGTGAGTCGGCAGATCGGGGAGGGGTGCTGTGATCGCGACCTCGATCGCCGCGCTGCTGCTGGGGCAGACCCAGGTTCCGCAGGAGAGTGCGCCGTCGCTCGCGTCGGCATCCCCGAACCCCGCCGGCGAGACCGCACGCCCGGCGCGCGCGCGGACGGCGGCGGACCCAGCCTCGCTGGCGGAGATGCAGGCGTTCGGGCGCTGTGCGGCGCGACGCGCGCCCGCCAAGGCGGCGGCGCTGCTGCAGATGGACTATACGACGCCGCAATATCAGCAGGCGCTCCGGAAGCTCGCCTTGTCCAACGCCAGCTGCTCGCCCGGGAAACAGGGCCGGTTCGCCGGGGTGCTGTTCGCGGGGGCGGTCGCGGAGGAGCTGCTGTCGCATGCCGGCAACCTGCCGGAGGCGCTTGCCTATGACCCGGCCAAGACGGCGGTGAAGACGCTGGGCGAGACCGACCGGACCGCCAACTGCGTCGCGCGCACGGCCTCCCGCGAGGTCGCGGCCCTGTTCGCGACGCCGGTGGCGAGCGAGGCGGAACGCGCGGCGATCCGCACCCTCACGCCGGTGGTGGAGACGTGCATGGCGAAGGGGCAGACGGCGCGCTTCAACTATCCGGGGCTGCGGGCGATCCTGGCCACCGCCTCCTATCGCATCGTCGAGGCGGGCCGGACCTCGGCAGCCGCAGGCTAGCCCAGGAGGGCAGACGGCGGCGCCGCCCCTAGCTTGCGCGGTTCAGCCAGTGGCGGTGGACGAACCAGCCGGTGATGCCGGCAGCGAGCAGGATGCAGACGCCGATCACGCCGGCAAAGGCCCAGGGTTCGTGGGCGAAGGGGATCCCCTCGACGTTCATGCCGAGCAGGCCGGTCAGGAAGGTCAGCGGCAGGAACACCATCGCGACGATCGCGATCTGGAGCGAGCGCTGGTCGATCTGTTCGGCGCGTAGATCGGTGAGCGTCTCGTGGATCAGCGCGGCGCGCTCGCGGATCGCCTCCAGCTCCTCCGCCATGCGCGCGGCCTGGTCGGCGGCGGCGGCGATGTGGAGGCGGTCGTCGGCCCCGAGCCAGTCGCCGGGCAGCGCCGAGAGCTTTTCGAGCGCGGCACGCTGGGGGCTGAGGAAGCGGCGGTAGCCGATCGCCTGGATGCGGGCGCGGCTGACGATGCGCCGCAGCTCGAACACGCGGTCGGCGCTCAATTCCCCCTCGCAATCGTCGAGCGTGTCGCCGAGGTCGGCGACGAGCGGGTCGAGCTCGCCCGTGATTTCCTCGGCAAAGGCGACGATCAGGTCGCCCGGATCGGCGACCTGGGCCTGTTCGACCTCTTCGCGGACCGCGGGCATGGCGGTGAGGCGGTGGCGGGTGACCGAAAACACGCGGCCCGCGGCGGCATAGAGGCGCACCGAGGCCAGCGGATCGGAGGTGGCGAGATCGTCGGGCGAAAGGCCGCGCAGGTTGACGAAGGCGCCGTTCTCGATGGCGGTGCAGCGCGGGCGCGTCTCGACCGCGACCAGTGGGTCGATGACAAAGGCAGGGAGGCCGGCGACGCCCTCCAGCCAGGGGCGCAGCGCCGGTTCCTCGCCATGGAGGTGGATCCACACCAGCGCGCCGTCTGCGGTGACGGCATCCTCCAGGGAGATGGTGCGGGCGGTGCCGTCCTTCACCTGCATCGCAAAGCCGTTCAATGCAGCATCTCCAGCAGGATCGTGAGGCCCGGGGCGTCGGGCGGGGGGGTGTCGCCGGCGATGCGATCGGCATCGGCGCGCGCGCGATCGAGGATGGCGGCAGGCACGTCAGGGGCGTGGACCAGCCGGTCGGCGCGGGCGAGCAGGCGGGCTTCGCGCAGGGTGAGGTCGTCGGGATCGGGCGAGCGCAGGGCGATGCGGACGTGCTCGGACGGCGGGGCCTCGGCGGTGTCGAGCCAGCGGGCGACGGCGTCGTCATCCTGTGCGGTCAGCGGGTCGAGCGCACCGCCTGCGGAGAGCGCCGTGCCGAGCGCGCGGCGGCGGGCGTCGCCGTCGGGGAAGCGCTGGCGCAGGGCGGTGCGGGCGGCGTGGAGCTGTTCGGCGAGGCGGCCGAGGCCGGCGGGGAGCAGCGTCTCGAGCCGTTGGCGGACGGCAGCGGCCAAGCCTGCCGAGATGCCGCCGGTCGCGACCGCGACCAGCAGCGGATCGCGGTCGACGATCGCCGGCAGGGTGAAGTCGCAGAGCTCGGGCCGGTCGACGGCGTTGACCAGGATGCCGCGGGCGCGGAGCGCGGCGATGGCGGCGTGGGCTTGCGTCTCGTCGGCGAGGGCGACGACGGCGAGGCGGGCGTCGGGGTGATCCTCGACCACCTGCGCGCCGGCGCGTTCGAGCAGGCGGCGCTTGGCGTCGGCGGCGGGGCCGTCGCCCTTCAGGATCACCGGCCTGCCGGCCAGCCGCAGCAGGACCGGCAGGCCGATCATGTCAGGCGAGCCAGTCCGGCAGCACGTCGGCCTCGACCATCGACCGGATCGACGGACGTTCGCGGACCACGGCGAAGCGGTCGCCCGAGACCAGCACCTCGGGCGTGAGCGCGCGCGAGTTGTAGGTGCTCGACATGGACGCGGCATAGGCACCGGCGGTGCGGAAAGCGACGAGATCGCCGGCCGCGACATGGTCCATGGTGCGGCCAGTGGCAAAGGTGTCGCCGGTCTCGCACACCGGGCCGACGACGTTGACGGTCTCGCGCTGGCCGGTGGGCACGACCGCCTCGATCGCGTGATAGGCGTCGTAGAGGCTGGGGCGCAGCAGGTCGTTCATCGCCGCGTCGACGATGACGAAAGGGGCGTTGGCGCCCTGCTTCACGCGGATCACGCGCGATACCAGCACCCCGGCGTTGGCTACGATGAGGCGGCCGGGCTCGAAGATCAGGCGTGCGTCCCAGCCGGCGGTGGCGCGGCGCACCATGTCGCCATAGGCGGCGGGCGAGGGCGGCGCGGGCTTGGCGGGGTCGTAGGGGACGCCGAGGCCGCCGCCCAGGTCTGCGGTGGCGATGCGGTGGCCGACGGCGCGCAGCTCGGCGATCAGCGCGCCGACGCGGCCGAACGCGGCCTCCAGCGGGCCGAGGTCGGTGAGCTGGCTGCCGATGTGGACGGCGACGCCGCGCACCTCCAGCCCCGGCAGCGCCGCGACATGGGCGAAGGCGTCGAGCGCGCGATCATAGGGGATACCGAACTTGTTGTCGGCGCCGCCGGTGGAGATCTTCGAGTGGGTGCCGGCGAGCACGTCCGGATTGACGCGGATCGCGACCGGTGCGGTGACGCCGCGCGCCGTCGCAACGGCGGAGAGCATGTCGAGCTCCGGCTCCGACTCGACGTTGAACTGGCCGATGCGGGCGTCGAGCGCCTGCGCCATTTCCTCGGCGGTCTTGCCGACGCCGGAAAAGACGATGTCCTGCGGGCGTACTCCCGCGTGGAGCGCGCGCGCGAGCTCCCCGCCCGAGACGACGTCGGCGCCGAGGCCGGCGCGGGCGAGGGTCGCGAGCACCGCGCCATTGGGGTTGGCCTTGACCGCGAAGGCGATCAGCGGGTTGTCGAGACCGGCCAGCGCTTCGCGGAACACGGCGACGTGACGGGCGAGCGTCGCGGTCGAATAGACGTAGACCGGGGTGCCCACCGCGTCGGCGATCGCCGCCAGCGGCACGTCCTCGGCATGAAGCGCGCCGTCGCGCAGCTGGAAATTGTCCATGGGTTCAGGCGCTCAGTTGCGGGGCGGGATGTCGAACGGATCGTCCTGGCGTTCCGTCGACTCGCGCAGCAGCTCGTCGCTGCGGGTGGGGCGCTGCTGCGTGGTGGGCGTCAGCAGGTCGCCGGGCGTGGGCGTGGCGGTGGCGCCATAGGGCGGCGGCGGCAGCGCCTCACCCTCGGCCGGCCGCAGATCGCGGCGCGCGCCGCAGCCGGCGAGCGCAAGGGCAACGACGGCGAGCAGCAGCGGGCGACGGGTCATGCGGCTTCCTTTGCACGGGCGGCGCGGGCCGCGGCGACGGCGGCGCGCACCCGATCCGGGGCGGTGCCGCCGAAGCTGGTGCGGCTGCGAACCGATGCGTCCACGGTCAGCACGGTGTAGACGCTGTCGGTGATGCGCGGGTCGATCGCCTGGAGATCGGCGAGCGGCAGCGCGTCGAGCGCGACGCCGCGCTCCTCGGCGAGCTTCACCGTGCGGCCGGTGACGTGGTGCGCCTCGCGGAACGGGAGCCCCGCCTCGCGCACCAGCCAGTCGGCGAGGTCGGTGGCGGTCGGGAAGCCCGCCTCCAGCGCCGCGCGCATGCGGGCCGGGCGGAAGGTCGCGCTCTCGACCATGCCGGTCATCGCCGCGATCGAGAGGGCAAGCAGGTCGGTCGCCTCGAACACGGGCGGCTTGTCGTCCTGCATGTCCTTTGAATAGGCGAGCGGCAGGCCCTTCATGGTGACCATCAGCGCGGTCATGCACCCAAGGATGCGTCCCGAATGGCCGCGCACCAGCTCGGCGGCATCCGGGTTGCGCTTCTGCGGCATGATCGATGAGCCGGTCGACCAGGCGTCGGAAAGGGAGACGAAGCCGAACGGCTGCGACGCCCACAGCACGAACTCCTCGGCCATGCGCGACAGGTGCAGCGACGCCTGCACGGCGGCGGTGAGATATTCGATCGCGAAGTCGCGGTCGGAAACCGAATCGAGCGAATTGTCGGTGGGGCCATCGAAGCCGAGCGCGCGGGCAGTCGCCTCGCGATCGATCGGGAAGCCGGTGCCGGCAAGTGCTGCGGCGCCGAGCGGGCAGCGGTTGAGGCGCGCGCGGGCATCGGCGAAGCGGCCGCGGTCGCGCGCCACCATCGCGTGATAGGCCATCAGGTGGTGGCCGAGCGTCACCGGCTGGGCGACCTGGAGATGGGTGAAGCCGGGCATCACCGTCTCGGCATGCTCGTCGGCGCGCGCGATCAGCGCGTCCTGCAGGCCGCCGAGCGCGGCATCGACCGAGTCGATCGCGTCGCGCACCCACAGGCGGAAATCGGTCGCGACCTGATCGTTGCGCGAGCGCGCGGTGTGGAGGCGGCCGGCCGCCGGGCCGATCGCCTCGGCCAGACGCGCCTCGGTCTGCATGTGGATGTCCTCGAGCGCGAGATCCTCGGCCACGCCCTCGCGCGCATAATGCTCGGCGACGCCGTCGAGGCCGGTGCGGATCGTGGCCGCGTCCTCGGCCGTCAGGATGCCCTGGGCGGCCAGCATCGCGGCATGCGCCTGCGATCCGGCGATGTCCTGCTGCCACATTCGCTTGTCGAACGGGATGGAGGCATTTATCTCCCGCATCACTGCCGAAGGGCCTTCGGCGAAGCGCCCGCCCCACATCGAATTGGAGCCTGCCTTGCGCTCGGTAATCGCGCTTCTCCTTGCCACAACGCTGCTGCTAACCGGGGCTTGCGATAGGCGACCCAACCCGGCCCGGCAAGACGAAGCCGGCACGGTTCCCGACGTTGCTGCGGCCGGCGGCGGCGAGGCGCCTGCAAAGGCCGGCGCGGTCGACCGCAGCCACAAGGGCGAGGCGGCGCCGGACGTGGCATTCGAGGCGCCGGACGGCACGCCGACGAGCCTGGCGGCATTCCGCGGCAAGCCGGTGCTGGTGAACCTGTGGGCGACCTGGTGCGCGCCCTGCATACAGGAGATGCCGACGCTCGATGCGCTGGCGGGCGAGGGGAAGCTGAAGGTGGTGGCGGTGAGCCAGGACTTGGAAGGCCGCAAGGCAGCGGCGCCGTTCCTGGCCAAGCATGGCTGGACGAAGCTGGCCGCCTATGCCGACCCCAAGCTGGGGCTTTCGACCGGCCTCAACGCGAACCTGCCGACGACGATCCTGTACGACGCCGCGGGCAAGGAGCTGTGGCGGGTGCAAGGCGCGATGGAGTGGACCGGCGCCGACGCGCGGACGTTGCTGGGCGAAGCGGGGGCCTGAATCAGCCTCGCTTTGCCAGCAGTCCCTCGGCCATGAGCCGGAAGGCGGCGATCGCCTTGGGCAGGGTGACCTGGGGATCCTCGCTGGCGGCAACCCATAGCGCGGCGTTGAAGGCCGCGCCGCTCAACAGGCGGGACGCGGCCTCGACATCGACCGGCTGCATGACGCCCTCGGCTAGTAGCCGCGCGACCGCCTCCATGGTGATGCTGAGGCACGCATTCTGGCTCGGCCATGTCGCGGGGTCGCCCAGGAAGGCGGGGCCATCGAGGAGGACGATCCGCCGCACCTCCGGATCGAGCGCCATTTCGATATAGGCGGCGCCTTCGGCGAGCAGCCCTTCCCACTCGTTGGCCGCGGCAGCTCCGGCGCGCTGCGCGCGCGCAGCCATCTCGCCATCGACCTGCGCGACCACGGCGGCCAGCAACCCCTTCTTGTCGCCAAAGCCATGATAGAGGGCACCGCGGGTCAGGCCGACCTCTGCGGTGAGCTCGTCCATCGACGCCCCGGCGAACCCGGATGCCGCAAACGCCCGTCGCGCCGCGCCGATCAGCTTGGCGCGATTTTCCTCCATGGTTTCGGCACGGCGCTTTGCGGCCAAGACAATATTCCTTTCACATACGTGCCGTATCTGAGTTGACATGCGCGGGGCGCGTGTTCAAATACGCTGCGTATGCAGATGATCCTGCAAGCTCCCAATGTCCAGTACGCGGATCACACGGGCGTGCCGGCACGACGAAGGAGATGATGACATGGCCAAACGTGACGCAGTCTTTCCTCCCAACCGGCACGCGCTGTACGAGGCGCACGGCTATTCGGCGGCGATTCGCTCCGACGACCTCCTGTTCGTGTCGGGTCAGGTTGGCAGCCGCGACGACGGCTCGCCCGAGTCGGATTTCGAGGCGCAGGTGCGGCGGGCGTTCGCCAATCTGGAAGCGACACTGCGCGCGGGTGGGTGCGGGTTCGACGACGTGATCGACGTCATGACCTTCCACACCGATCCAGAGCAGCAGTTCGAGACGATCATGGCCGTGAAGAGCGAGATTTTCGGGGCCGCGCCCTATCCGACCTGGACGGCGATCGGCGTCACCTGGCTCGCGGGCTTCGACTTCGAGATCAAGGTGGTCGCCCGAATCCCCAAGAACAGCTGATTAGCGAGGCGGGGCGTCACCCTTGCCGCAAAAGAACCCCCGGTCCGGCGGGAAGCCGGACCGGGGGTTTGGTTATTCCGCTGCGACCATCGCTTCTTGCGATGCCTCGGCCGGCGTATCCGACAGCGGCTGCGCCAGGCGGGTGAGCATTTCCTTGGGCACCACCTGCCAGAAGCGGGTGCGGCTGCGGTCCCAATCCTCCAGGATCTCGCCGGACCAGCGGCTGTCGGTGGCGCGGTGGTGCTGCTCGACCAGGTCGCGCAGCATGCCTTCCCAATGCGCCGACTGGAGGCGCTGCCAGACGATGCTCTCCGGATTGGCGTGGCGGGGGAAGCGGTCCTCGGCGTCGTAGACGAAGGCCATGCCGCCGGTCATGCCCGCGCCGAAGTTGGTGCCGGTGTCGCCCAGCACCACCGCGATGCCGCCGGTCATGTATTCGCAGCCGTTGGCACCGCAGCCCTCGACCACCACCGTCGCGCCTGAGTTGCGCACCGCGAAGCGCTCGCCGGCCTGACCCGCGGCGAACAGCCGGCCCGAGGTCGCACCATAGAGCACGGTGTTGCCGACGATCGTGTTGTGCTGGCTGACGAGCTTGGAACTCACCATCGGGCGCACGACGATGACGCCGCCTGATAGCCCCTTGCCGACATAGTCGTTGGCGTCGCCGAACACTTCGAGCGTGATGCCCTTGCACAGAAAGGCGCCGAGCGACTGGCCGGCGGTGCCGCGCAGGCGGATGGTGACGTGGCCGTCGGCGAGCTTGGACATGCCGAAGGTGCGGGTGATTTCGCTCGACAGACGCGTGCCGACCGCGCGGTGCGTGTTGCGCACCGAATAGGTCAGCTGCATCTTCTCGCCGCGCGAGAAGACGGCGGCCGCGTCCTTGATCATCTGCGCGTCGAGGCTGTCGGGCACCTCGTTGCGGAAGGTGTTGAGCGAGAAGCGGCGCTCCGCGTCGGTCGCGTCGACCTTGGCAAGCACCGGGTTCAGGTCGAGGTCGTCGAGATGCTCGGCACCGCGGCTGACCTGGCGGAGTAGTTCGGTGCGGCCGATCACCTCGTCGAGGCTGGAGACGCCGAGACGGGCCAGGATCTCACGCACTTCCTCCGCGATGAAGGTCATCAGGTTGATGACCTTCTCGGGCGAGCCGGTGAACTTGGCGCGCAGCTTCTCGTCCTGGACGCACACGCCCACCGGGCAGGTGTTCGAATGGCACTGGCGCACCATGATGCAGCCCATCGCCACCAAGCTGAGCGTGCCGATGCCGAACTCCTCGGCGCCCAGGATCGCGGCGATGACGATGTCGCGCCCCGTCTTGAGCCCGCCGTCGGTGCGCAGCGTGACGCGCCCGCGCAAGCCGTTGAGGGTGAGCGTCTGGTTGACCTCCGACAGGCCCATTTCCCAGGGCGTGCCGGCGTATTTGATCGACGTCTGCGGGGAGGCGCCGGTGCCGCCGACATGGCCGGAGACCAGGATCACGTCGGCGTGTGCCTTGGCGACGCCGGCCGCGACCGTGCCGATGCCGGCCGAGGACACGAGCTTCACGCAGACCCGGGCGCGCGGGTTGATTTGCTTGCAGTCGTAGATGAGCTGCGCGAGATCCTCGATCGAATAGATGTCGTGGTGCGGCGGCGGCGAGATCAGCGTCACGCCGGGCGTCGCATGGCGCAGCTTGGCGATGAACTCGGTCACCTTGAAGCCGGGCAGCTGCCCGCCCTCGCCGGGCTTGGCGCCCTGGGCCACCTTGATCTCGATCTCGTCGCAGGCGTTGAGATATTCCGCCGTGACGCCGAAGCGGCCCGACGCGATCTGCTTGATCGTCGAGTTGGCGTTGTCGCCATTCTCGTACGGCTGGTAGCGCGCCTTGTCCTCGCCGCCCTCGCCCGACACCGCCTTGGCGCCGATGCGGTTCATCGCGATCGCCAGCGTCTCGTGCGCTTCCGGCGACAGTGCGCCCAGCGACATGCCGGGGGTGACGAAGCGCTTGCGGATCTCGGTAATCGCCTCGACCTTCTCGATGGCGATCCCCTCGTCGGGATAGTTGAACTCGAGCAGGTCGCGCAGATAGACCGGCGGCAAGTCGCGCACCCCGCGCGAGAACTGCATGTAGGTCGAGAAGCTGTCGCGGGCGACGGCCGACTGCAGCAGGTGCATCAGCTGCGCCGAATAGGCGTGGGTCTCGCCACCATCGCGCTGGCGATAGAAGCCGCCGATCGGGAGCGTCGCCACGCCGCGGTCGAACGCCGCCTGGTGCTTGAGCATCGCGCTGTAGTGGAGCGAGTGATAGCCCTCGCCCGAGATCTTCGCCGGCATGCCGGGGAAGAGGTCGTTGACGAGTGCGCGCGACAGGCCGACCGCCTCGAAGTTGTAGCCGCCGCGGTAGCTGGAGATCACGGCGATCCCCATCTTCGACAGGATCTTGAGCAGGCCCTCGTTCACCGCATGGCGGTGCTGGCCGAGGCACTGGTCGAGCGTCATGTCGCCGAACAGGCCGCGGGCGTGGCGATCGGCGATCGCGGCTTCCGCCAGATAGGCGTTCACCGTCGTCGCGCCGACGCCGACCAGCACCGCATAATAGTGCGTGTCAAGGCACTCGGCGGTGCGGACGTTGACCGATGCATAGGCGCGCAGGCCGCGGCGGACGAGGTGGGTGTGGACCGCGGCGGCCGCGAGCACGCCGGGGATGGCGACGCGATCGGGGCCGACGTTCTCGTCGGTGAGGAACAGCTCGCTGCGGCCTTCGCGCACGGCCTGCTCGGCCTCCTGGCGGATGCGCTGGATGGCGGCGCGCAGCACTTCATGGTCGTCGCCGACCTCGAAGGTGCAGTCGATCTCGGCCGACTGGGCGCCGAAATAGCGCTTGAGCCGCAGCCAGTCCTCGCTGGTGAGGACCGGGCTTTCGAGCACCAGCACCGCGTTCGGGCGGCCCCGGGTGTCGAGGATGTTGGAGAAATTGCCGAAGCGGGTGCGCAGCGACATGACGTGGCGCTCGCGCAACGGGTCGATCGGCGGGTTGGTCACCTGGCTGAAGTTCTGGCGGAAGAACTGGCTGACCAGCCGCGGCTTGTCCGAGATGACGGCAAGCGGCGTGTCGTCGCCCATCGAGCCGATCGCTTCCTTGCCCCCCTCGACCATCGGCGACAGGATCAGCTCCATGTCCTCCAGCGTCTGGCCGGCGGCGACCTGGCGCCGCGCGAGCTCGGCGCGGTCGTAGCGCGGCAGCTGCTCGCCGGCGACGGGGGCGAGATCGTCGATGGTCAGGAAGTTCTGGATCATGGACGCGTAGTCGGCCTCGGCCGCGAGCTGGTCCTTGATCGTGCGATCGTCGAAGACGCGGCCCTCGTGCAGGTCGACGGCGATCATCTGGCCCGGCCCCAGCCGCCCCTTGGCGAGCACCGTCGCCTCCGGCACAACGACCATGCCGGCTTCGGAGCCGACGATCAGCAGGCCATCGTTGGTCTGGGTGTAGCGCAAGGGGCGCAGCGCGTTGCGGTCCATGCCCGCGACCGCCCAGCGGCCGTCCGTCATCGCAAGCGCGGCCGGCCCGTCCCACGGCTCCATCACCGAGGCGAGATATTCGTACATGGCGAGGTGAGGGGCGGGCAGGTCCTCATTCTCCTGCCACGCCTCGGGCACCAGCATCAGCTTGGCGGTGGGGGCATCGCGACCGGAGCGGCAGATCGCCTCGAACACGGCGTCGAGCGCAGCGGTGTCGGAGGCGCCGGCCGGGATCACCGGCTTGATGTCCTCCGAGCGTTCGCCGAACGCCAGGCTCGCCATCTTGATCTCGTGGCTGAGCATCCAGTTCTTGTTGCCGCGGATCGTGTTGACCTCGCCATTGTGGGCGAGGCAGCGGAACGGTTGGGCCAGCCACCATTGCGGGAAGGTGTTGGTGGAATAGCGCTGGTGGAAGATCGCAACGCGGCTCTCGAACCGGTCGTCCTTCAGGTCCGGGTAGAAGTCCGAGAGGGACTCCGCGAGGAACAGCCCCTTGTAGATGATCGACCGGCACGACAGCGAGCAGATGTAGAAGCCGCTGATCTGCGCTGCGATCACGCGCTTCTCGATCCGGCGGCGGACCAGATAAAGGTTCTTTTCGAACTCGGCGGCATCCACGTCGTCGGGCAGCGGCCCGGCGATCATGATCTGCTCGATCTCCGGGCGGGTGGCCTGCGCCTTCAGGCCGATGACGGACACGTCGACCGGCACCTGGCGCCAGCCATAGATGGTGTAGCCGGCGTCGATGATCTCGCTCTCGACGATGGTGCGGCAGGTCTCCTGCGCGCCGAGATCGGTGCGCGGCAGGAAGATCATGCCGACCGCCAGCCGGTTCGGACGCATGCGGTGGCCGGCGAGCGACACCGCATCCTCGAAGAAGCGCGTGGGGAGATCGACGTGCAAGCCCGCGCCGTCGCCGGTCTTGCCGTCGGCATCGACCGCGCCGCGGTGCCAGACCGCACGCAGAGCGTCGATGGCCGACTGGACGACGCGGCGCGAGCTGGTGCCGTCGGTGGCGGCGACCAGACCGACGCCGCACGCGTCGCTCTCGAACTCGGGGCGGTACATGCCTTCGCGGGCGAGGCGCTCGCGCTCCGACTGGAGGGTGGGGGTGGTCATTCGTCGTCTCCGATCCCAAACTCGTTCAGGACGGAAGCCAAAGCCTTCTCCGTCTCTGCCTCTTCCCAAGGGGCGTTCTCGTCATACCAGGCGAGGGCAATCGCCTGGGTTTTTGGCGCCACGGCCTCAATGCGAGGGATCAACCCACTTTTGCCAAACACCGTCAGGATCTCCTGATCCTCTGCCGTCATTTGTTTCGCGAGTTCGGGTTTCACAGCAGCGATGTCCTTCAACACCGATGCCGGGCTGATTTTCAGATCTGGTGAAGCAGTCATTTCGGCGAGCATGGCGTTCGGGCGTACCGCGTCGTTCATGATGGCGATCAGCTTCTGCCCGGTCGGGGAGCTGTAAAAGTCGATGAGGGTCATCAGATCGGCGTCATTGAAGGTGCTGCCGTACAAGATCGCCTGGCGGCGCTGCAGTTCGGGCAGCCGCTCCCGTTCCGAGCGATTGATGATCGGCAAGATGGCGCTTGCCATAGCCTTCATCAAACCAGGATGCTTTCGCTCCAGGCTGACAAGCTCCGGCTCTCCCTCCGCCAGCTGCCGGATCAACGAGACCACCTTGGTGTCATCATCACCGTCGCCGATGATGGATGCCTCGCTGTTGAGCAGTCTCGCCAGCGTCAGTGCGGCCTCCCGAGGAGCGGGGCTGGAGATCTCCGCAGTTGGAAGCACGACAGGCGCAGGCGGTGCCTGGCCGATCGCCACTGCCGCCGTGAGCAGCAGGGAGAGCATCATGCCGCGACCATCGTCGCCTGGCGCTCCGGCACGGGGACGGCGCCCGCCTTTGCGGCCTTGGCCTTTTCGCGCAGGTAGCGGTGCATGTGTTCGGAGACGTCGCGGCCGTCGCGGATCGCCCAGACGACCAGCGAGGCGCCGCGGACGATGTCGCCGGCGGCGAACACGCCGTCCAGGCTGGTCATCATCGACTTGCCGTCGACGCGCAGCGTGCCCCAGCGGGTGACGCCCAGATCCGGGCTGCCGAACAGGGTGGGCAGGTCCTCCGCATCGAAGCCGAGCGCCTTGATGACGAGATCGGCCTCCAGCACGAACTCGCTTCCGGGATCGACCTCGGGCGCGCGGCGACCGGTGGCGTCGGGGGCGCCCAGGCGCATGGCCGTCGCGCGGACGGCGGTCACCTTGCCCTCGCCCTCGAACGCGGCGGGGGCGGAGAGCCAGACGAACTCGGCGCCTTCCTCCTCGGCATTGGCGACCTCGCGCTGCGAGCCCGGCATGTTGGCGCGGTCGCGGCGGTAGAGGCACTTCACCGAGGTCGCGCCCTGGCGGATCGCCGTGCGCACGCAGTCCATGGCAGTATCGCCGCCGCCGATCACGACGACCTTCTTGCCCTCGGCATTGAGCGCGCCGCCGTCGAAGGCGGGCACCGCGTCGCCGAAGCTCTTGCGGTTGGAGGCGGTGAGATAGTCGAGCGCATCGACCACCCCGTCGGTGGCGACGCCGGGCGCCTTGATGGCGCGCGGCTTGTAGACGCCGGTTGCGACCAGCAGCGCGTCGTGGCGCTGGCGCAGTTGCTCCAGCGTCGCATCGCGGCCGATGTCGAAGCCTTCGTGGAAGACGATGCCGGCGTCCTTCAGCCGCTGCACGCGGCGGGTGACGACATGCTTCTCGAGCTTGAAGCCGGGGATGCCATAGGTCAGCAGGCCGCCGGCGCGATCGTGCCGGTCATAGACATGCACCTCATAGCCCGCGGTGCGCAGCCAGTCGGCAGCCGAGAGGCCTGCGGGGCCCGCGCCGATGATGCCGACCGACTGGCCGCGCTCCGGGCCGACCGCGACCGGCTCGACCCAGCCCTCGTCCCAGGCCTTGTCGGTGATGAACTTCTCCACCGAGCCGATGGTGACGGCGCCGTGGCCGGAGAATTCAATGACGCAATTGCCCTCGCACAGCCGGTCCTGCGGGCAGATGCGGCCGCAGATCTCGGGCATGGTCGAGGTGGCGTTGGAGAGCTCGTACGCCTCGCGCAGCCGGCCTTCCGCCGTCAGGCGCAGCCAGTCGGGGATGTGGTTGTGAAGCGGGCAGTGGACCGAGCAATAGGGCACGCCGCATTGCGAGCAGCGGCCGGCCTGCGCCTCTGCGGTAGGCGTCGCATAGCGGTCCGCGATCTCGCGAAAGTCCTCCGCGCGCAACTCCGGCTCCCGCTTGGCCGGATAGGCCTGGGGGCGCGCAACGAACTTGAGCATCTGGTCAGCAGCCATGACTTCCTCCGGCGTGTGCGAAAAGCACAGCCGGAGGGCCAAGTCACGCAATATTCTATCGTTAGGTCAGGAGTGCTGACCTTGTTCTTCGCAGAAGCTGCTGGAGTTGCGAAACGCTCGCATCTTCAGCAAAGAAGATGTGGCCGTTCCGGACCTACAGCTGCGACAGCCAGACGATGGCGATGCCGCCGGCGACGATTCGATACCAGGCAAAGGGGGTGAAGCCGTGGCGGGTGACGATGCCCAGGAACCAGCGGATCACCAGCAGCGCGACGACGAACGAGACGACGAAGCCGATCGCGATCGCGAGCCAGCCGTCGCTGCCGATCGACTCCGCATTCTTGTAGAGATCATAGGCGGAAGCGGCGAGCATGGTGGGGACGGCGAGGAAGAAGCTGAACTCCGCCGCGGTCTTGCGATCGACGCCCAAGCCCAGCGCGCCCATGATGGTGGCGCCCGAGCGGCTGACGCCCGGGATCATCGCCAGGCACTGGATGAGGCCGATGCCGAGCGCCACCTTCCAGCTGATCTGCTCGACGTCCGTGGTCCGGGGCGTCTTCACCAGCCGTTCGATCACCAGAATGGCGATGCCGCCGACGACCAGCGCTACCGCGACCGTCATCGGGCTCTCCAGCATCGCCTTGACCATCTTGTAGACGATCAGGCCGATCACGGCAGAGGGCAGGAAGGCGAGCGCCACGTTGCGGGTGAAGGCGATCGCGCGCGGATCGCGCCGGCCCAGCCCCACGAACACGTCCCAGAAGCGCCGCCAGTAGAGCACGATCACCGACAGGATCGCGCCCAGCTGGATCACGATCTCGAACGTGCCCGATGCCTCGCCCTTGAAGCCCAGCAGGGCCCCGGCGAGGATCAGGTGGCCGGTCGAGGAGACGGGCAGGAACTCGGTGACCCCCTCGACGATGCCGAGGAGGATGATGGTCAGGAGATCGGTCATGAGCGTCCCGTCAAAGGCCCTCAGGCCGTGTGCGCGTGGCGCGAGAAACGGCCGTAGCGGCGGAACTGGACCAGCCACTGCGGCGCGACCGATTCGAACGGGGTCGGGGTGACGCCGAGCTCGACGAGCCCTTCCGCGCCCGGCGACACCAGATTGTCGTGGCCGAGCATGCGCAGCTGGTCACGCGTGATCGGCGTGCCCGGAAGCGCCGCGACCAGCCCGGCGGTGCCGGTGCCGAGCTCGACGGTGCGGATCTTGCGATCGAGCAGCGATGCGATCTGCCGGATCAGCTCCGCCATCGACAGCACGTCCGGGCCGCCGAGTTCGAAGGTGCGGCCGCCGAAGCGCTCCGGATCCTCGAGCGCCGCGACCGCGGCGGCGGCGACGTCCACGACATAGACCGGCTGGAAGCGCGTCTTGGGCGCGATCACCGGCACCACCGGCAGCTTCTCGACCATGCGGGCGAAGCGGTTGGCGAACTGGTCCTCGCGGCCGAAGATCAGCGACGGGCGCAGGATGGTGGCGTTGGGGAAGTGCTGACGCACCGCCGCCTCGCCCTCGCCCTTGGAGCGGGCATAGGGGGTCTCGCCCTGGGCATCGGCACCGATCGCCGAGAAATGGACCAGCGCCTCGACCCCGGCGGCGCGGGCCGCCTCTGCGACGGCGGCGGCGCCCTTGGCCTGGACGGCGTCGGCGTCGCTGCCGAGCGTGCCGGCGAGGTTCACCACCGCATCGGCACCCATCATCGCGCGGGCGATGGTATCGGGGCGGCGGACGTCGGCCGCGATGAACTGGGTCTGGCCCAGCGCGCTCTGGGTGCGCAGGAAATAGGCCTGGCGCGGATCGCGTTGCGCGATGCGCACCCGCGCGCCGCGGCGCAGCAGGGCCTGTGCGACATAGCGGCCGACGAACCCGCCGCCGCCGATCAGCGTGATCACCTTGTTCTTCATCGTGCTTGCCTTGGTCCGCCCAGGTTTTTTCGCAAGTCCAGCCCATGCCGCGCCCAGCCCCGAAGGGCAAGGGAGCGCGGGCCGGTGCGAAAAAACGCAGCGCTCGGGAAAAAGTCGTAACGGGGCTGTTGACACCCCCGGCAGGGACCCGTAGAGGCGCCGGCCTACCCCGTGCCCAGATGGCGGAATTGGTAGACGCACCAGCTTCAGGTGCTGGCGATCGCAAGGTCGTGGAGGTTCGAGTCCTCTTCTGGGCACCATTTGTTCTTCCGCCGGCGTCCGCCGGCTTCCAAAAAGCCTCAGAAAGCCGACGGTTTAGCGGACTGCCGGTCCGTAGGCGTCCGCCCGCGGGTCTGGGTTTCCGAGAACAAATCGGGTATGCTCAGGGTATCAAAAATCGTATGCTCTGTAGTGAGATACCCTCATGCCTCTTTCAGCATTGGCCGTGTCCAAAGCGCAGGTCCGGGACAAAGCCTACAAGCTCAACGATGCCGACGGCCTCTATCTGTTGGTGACGCCGCAGGGCGGCCGCTACTGGCGGCTGAACTACCGCCTGAGCGGCCGCTACAAGACGCTTGCTCTCGGCGTATACCCGAAGGTCAGCCTCGCCGACGCGCGGGAAGCACGTGACAGGGCGCGAAGCGCACTGGCCGCGGGCGAAGACCCGTTCGCGCGCAAGAAGCGGGACAAGCTGATCGCTTCGCTCTCGTCCGCTACCACGTTCAAGGACATCGCGGAGGAATGGCTGGCGAAGGTCGAGAAGGAGGGTCGAGCCGATGTCACGCTCGGCAAAATCCGGTGGCTACTCGACTTCGCCTATCCGCTGATCGGTGACCGTCCGATCGCCGACATTCTGCCGCTGGAGCTGCTGGCCGTCCTCCGCAGCGTCGAGGGGCGCGGTCGTTATGAGAGCGCCCGCCGACTGCGGAGCGTCAGCGGCCGGGTGTTCCGCTACGCCATCGCTACCGGACGGGCGCAGCACGATATCTCGTCCGCGCTGGGCGACGCTCTGATCACCCCAAAGGTGACCCACCGCGCGGCAATCACGGACCCGGTTGAGGTCGGCGTGCTGCTCCGCGCGATCGACGATTTCACCGGCCATGCGACGACACGGGCGGGACTTCAACTGGCCGCGCACCTGTTCGTGCGACCCGGCGAGCTGCGCCATGCCGAGTGGTCGGAGATCGATCTAGACGCCGCCATCGGGACGATCCCGGCCAACAAGATGAAGATGCGCCGGCCGCATCGCGTGCCGCTTTCGATCCAGCGCTGGAGATCCTAACCAACCTTCGTGGCATCACCGGCGCGGGTCAGTACGTGTTCCCGAGCTTCTACACCTCGCGTCGTCCGATGTCGGAGAACACGCTCAATCAGGCGCTCCGTCGGCTCGGCTATACGGGCGAGGAGATGACCTCCCACGGCTTCCGCGCGATGGCGAGCACGCTGCTCAATGAGACGGGCAAGTGGCACCCGGATGCGATCGAAAGGCAGCTCGCGCACGTCGAGGGCAATGGTGTTCGCCGCGCCTATGCGCGCGGCGAACACTGGGAGGAGCGCGTCAGGATGATGCAGTCCTGGTCCGACCAGCTCGACGAAATCCGGTCGAGCGGGAAGGTCCTGAAGGGAGCGTTCGGCAGGCGTTGAGCTTGCCGTCCGTCACCTTCGTGCCTTCTCGATCAGCTGTCTCAAGCTGGCGAAGGTGATCAGCGTGCAGGTGCCGATCTTCGCCGTCTCGACATCACCCGAAGCGATCAGCTCGTAGAGCTTGGATCGCCCGATCCCGGTGAGCCGCATGGCTTCTGGGATGCGAACAGCGATCGGCTCCAGAGGCGGCGCCGGAGCCTCGGTGGGCGCCTGCAGCGGGAGCTTATTCCGCATCGGAAGCGACATCCTCAGCCATGACTTTGAGCTCGAAGGGCGCACCGCCGCTCATCCGGGAGATAGTTGTTTCACGGTGTGGCATTCACGTCTCCATCAATCGGATGGAGAATTGTCGCGCATCGCAAGGCAGGCCCGACGTAGCACCCTAAAAGGCTGTAGGAAAACGCTTTGGCTCACCTGAGCGGGCCCGCCAAACGCGGCCGATTGCAACGCTTTGCGCAAGTATAACGCCGTCTAACGAAATGAATGGTTGTGTATAACGGCTAATGGCTTGCATATGCAGCTACTTAACCTGCGGCGTCGCCGCGTAAGGTGTGCATGAGAACGAACGCGAAGATGTTCGCCTAAGCTGATTGTGGTGCAGCGCCTGAAGTGCCGCGCCGACGTTCCGGTCGGACGCTTTTGAAGCACGATTTTCTATACCAATCAGGCGGCCTGAGCTGCCACGGAACCGGACGGTGCGCGCCAGATCTTCCGAGCCACCTCGAACAAGGCGGCGCCCCGGTGCGTGATAGTTGTCTCGTCCCAATGATCGTAGGCGTTCAGCTCGCGATTGAGCGCGAGGCTTGTCTGTGCCCTCAGCTTGGGCATCTTGATTTCGAAGGGAGCGTTGGAGGCGGAGCTATTTAGCGCGGACGTCAGCAGAGTCAGGTTGCCGATGTTGTTGACGAACTGCTCGCGCTGCGTCTCGCGCATCATCTGGTCGACATCGACGTCCCCAGGCGCGAGGTGGTCGAAACCGGGAACCGGCCAGTGCTGCCTCCACTTACGGGGCATGATGTGCTCGACCGTCAGCGCCGACTTAATTTCGATATCCTCGTTCAGCACGCTCCGCTTGGCGCGCTCAAGAGCCTCGAAGAGGTAGCGCAGGCGACCCTGGCGGCTCGGCTTGTACTGATCGTGACCGAGCCAAGCTCGCTTCCACTCGTCATCCGCTGGCCACCGCGCCGTGTCGATTTGGCCGCTCGACAGGTACTGCTGCAGCTCTTCAAGGGTGGAGCCAACCGACGTCCGCAAACGCTCGATTGCAGCCACGAACAGGCGGTTATAATTACCCGTGGGCAGGCCGCAGATGTCGCGGCGCAAGATGAACGACTCGATCATGCCAAGCGCGGCTTCTAGGCCTGCGCCATCGAGCTTCGCTCCCGTGACGAGGTACAGTACAAGCGGCATCGCCGTCGAAACGTCGAACGCCTGGGCGAACCGCCCGAAACGTCCGAGCAGGCCGGAGCCCTGCTCCGCAACCCAGCGGTGGACGGCGGCGCTTTCGGAAATCGCCTTCAGTTCCGCGGTCACGTCCGCGAACGGCTGTTTAGTCAGAACCCAGCGGCGATAGCTCTCGAAGAGCTGGTCGACGGAGACGAGATCCGCCTTTTCCATCGCGAGGTGGTCAACCAGCAGCCAATCGAGCCGTGGACGGGTGAGGCGGCCGCGCGTGTCGCCTTCGCGCCAGAACCAGCCGTCCAGCGGCAACCAGTAGGTTGCATATAGATCGTCGATGCTGAGCGAGCCGTCCTTCTGTCCCATACCTTTGGCGCGCTGGAAGATGAAGTTGCGCATCAGGTCGCCGGCGGTGAGATCGACGCCGCGGCTGTTCAGCGTTTCGAAGATGGTCTGCGGATCGTCGCCGGTCTCCAGCTCGATCGACACCGCCGCTAGGCCGCTCTTCAGCGCCTCGAACAGCTTCTCCAGTCGGAACTCGTCGAAGCTCTCGTCCTTGCCGACATGCTCCTCAATGCGCGCGCGGAACCAGGCGTGCGCAGCCGCGGCCGGGCGGACTCCGTCGCCGTCCTCGATCGACGGTGCGGCGATCTTGGCGAGGTCCGCGGCGGAGTCGATCAGATGGACGAATGCGCGGCGGTCCGTCGCGGTCGGCCAGAGCTTGTACCGCTCCACGTGCGGCGTCTCCATGACGCCGTCGTTAAGCAGGTGCTTGTCGATTTCGGCCGCATAGCCGGAACCGTGCGCGGCCGCGACATCGCGGATCGCGGCCAGCAGGAGCTGGAAGGTGGTGAGCCGCTGTTGCCCGTCGATCACCTCATAGGCGCGGACCTGCTTGTCGAACGTCTTGATCTCCGCGATCACGATTGCGCCCATGAAATGCGGCGCCGCGCCGACCCGATCGGACGCGAGCCGCATGACGGCGCGTTCGATATCCTCCCACAGCAGCTCGAGCTGCGGCTGCACCTTCCAGGCGTATTGGCGCTGGTAGAGCGGAATCAGATAGCGCTTCTTGCCGTCGAACAGCTCTATGATGGATTTCGCGTAGGGACGCATTCATCCTCCCCCTCAGTCTAAGGTCCCGTCCGATCGGCGGCTCCGCTTCGCCAATCGCGCCGCTTGCGCTTCGATCGCTTTCAGATCGCGCTCGGCGGCCGCGTCCGCCGCTAGCCGCTCCGCATCGCGCCGGGCGACGTCGAACCGCTCGTACCGCTGGTGCGCGATCGTATCAGCCTGGGCGCGGCTCACTTTGCCGCCGCCCTGGAGCACCGGGAGGCCGAGAAAACGCAGATACTCGTCCACCCGGCTCTCCCAATCGGCCATAGTCATGGCTTGTCGCCTGCTCGCCATTTCCTCGCCGATATCCAGGTAGGCCGATACGATGCGGTTCAGCCGCGTCATTTCCTCTTCTAGAAGGTAGTTCTTGGCGGTGGTCACATCGCCCTTGCGGACGCGGCTGCCCTTCCACGCGGTCAGCCCCATGTTCGGCTTGGCTGCGTCCGCGCGGGCCACGATCAGCTCGGGCGCGGTCGCTCCAGTAACGGCATATTCCAGCTTGTTCTGGACAGCGGCGAAGAACGCCTTTGCCCGCTCGCTGTCGCCGTTATAGTCGGAGGCGGTCGAATACAGGTCGCAGACCTTTTGGTAGAAGCGCTTCTCCGACGCCCGAATTTCACGAATGCGTTCGAGCAGCTCGTCGAAATAATCGAACGGCTCCGGATCGGAGAGCCGCCGCGTGTCGATCACGAAGCCCTTAACCAGATACTCGCGCAGCTGGGTAGTCGCCCAGCGGCGGAACTGGACTCCGCGCTCGGAGCGGACGCGATAGCCGACCGCCAGGATGGCATCGAGGTTATGGATCGCCGTCCGATAGGCCTTTCCGTCGGCGGCAGTAATCAAGGATTCCTTGACAACTGCGTCCTGCACCAGTTCGCCCTCATCGAACAGGTTGCGCAGATGCAGGCTGACGTTCTGCTTGCTAGTGTCGAACAGCTCAGCGATCTCGGCTTGGGTAAGCCACACCGTTCCGTCCGCAGCGCGAAGCTGCACGCGGGCGAGCCCGTCCTCGGTCTGGTACAGGATCAGTTCGCCGTCAGGCATCTAAGATTAGCTCCGGTCGTGATGTTCCCTCTATGATCTTCGAAGCCGAGCGCGCGCAAGCCTCACGTTCGGCGGTGCTACCAACAAACCGGGACCAGTCGTGCGAAACATGGGCGAAGATCGTGCGCGGTCGGGTAGGGCGTCCAGTTCGTCTCCGAAAACCTCCCCGTTGATGGCGCGCAAGACTTCTCCGGGAAGAGCGTCGACTGCTCCGATCGATGCACCTGGCGCGAAGGCGGCCGAGCGTTTGCCGTCGAACACCTCGATGGTGGATTGCGCGTTGCGACGCGTCGATCCTCCGAGTCTCTCACGACCTCTTACAGATTTTCACCAAACCTTTGACGGCGAGAATGGCCGCCTGGACATCGGCTTTCGACACAGGCTGTGTCGGATCGTGCGAAAGAGGATTGAGTATCAGCTTCTTGTAGCGTTTTACCTCTGTGAAAGCTGCGACATGGGTTGGATCACCGGCTCCATGCGCCTCTGCACGGCGAAGCAGTTCGTCTAGCTTGATCTTTTTGGGCTCGTCTGTGTACGCGAACTGGATGCCATGGTTTTTGCAGTAGCGTCGCAGGGTCAGCTCGCATGCAGTCCGGGCATAATTTGCCGCGGCGGCAGGTTGATTGGTTTGAAGGAAGTGGCTCGCCTGTTTGAGCGTTTCGTCGACCAGATTGTCCGCGCTTTCCCACACAAGTGGGCGAAGCAGGCCATCTCCATCGGTGTTCTCGTAGATTTCGACTGATCTCCACGGTTCGTTGAGCAGCTGTTCTCTCGCCATCTCGAACCAGAAGCGATCGTGAGTCAGCAATATGATCTGCCAGCCTTTGAACGAGTCCGCGACGACGTCGAGGACGGGGCGGCGATGCGAATGATCGAGGCTGATTAGCAGATCGTCGAGGACCAACAGTCGCAGGTCATCGTTGACCGGAACCGAGGCGAGCCGGCCCGCGAGGTAGATCGAGATTGCGAGCGCGGATTGTCGGCCTTCATTGAGGAAGCGCTGAGGCGCACCCGGATCGTGGGTGCGGAAGCGGACCTGCGCCGTTAGCGTCTCGTTGCCGAGCTTGTCCGCCTTTCGGTCGTAAGTGACGCCGAAGTAGGTCAGCCCGATCAGCTCCAGAGAATCGCGACCGAACACGTCGAGTAGCCGCCGGAGCAGGGCTTTGGCGTGCCCCTCGAGTGCGCCGACCGCTTGATTCATGCCGTCATTGAAGCGGGCCAATGCGCGCTCGACGACGTCCGCGTGGTCTCGGTAGCGCCGCAGACCTGATTTGCCGGCGTACTGCTCCCGGCGGGCGAGCGCTTCGTTTAGCGCCGTCCATAATTGGCCAACCGTTTGACCGGTCCCACCAATGGTGGCCTCGTAATCGGCGAGCAGCCGTTCCACGGCCACCTTGAACAGGTTAGGCCGATCGTCAGGTGTGGCGCCGGTGTTCATCTCGGCAAGCCGCGTATGGCTGAGGAAAGCGGATCGGCGCGCGATATCGTGCACGTCCTGACCCGGGTGACCAGCCGCGGACCAACTCAGCTCCCTCCCATCCGTTAGGGTGACGCGGACGTTAGGCTGCGGCGGGTCTGTGAACACGTTCCGCGACGAAAGGATGTCCTGCTCCTCGGTCGAGAACAGGCCACGCAACGCGCGGTAAATGGAGGATTTCCCTGACCCATTCTCACCGTAGACCAGGAGGTTGCATCCGCCGATCCGGATGTCGGCCGGCGCAAGCGCCGGAAAGGCACGGAAATCAGATACGACGATACGATCGACCCGAACCGGCATCACACCCCCTCAATGATGCGAACCGCTTCCAGCGATCGCAGGCCGAATAGCGTTGCGTAGAGCGGGGTTGCGGGGTCGGCGAGTTGGCGGGACCAGCTCTCGGCTGCCTGCGCAAGCGTGAGCCCTGTCAGCGAGGTCAGCGCCTCCAAGTTCGCGTTGCGGGCGGCGCGGAAGGGGGAGAGGTTGGCGGCGGCGAGGTCTTCGGGGAAGAAGAGTTCGTAGACGAAGGCGTTGATGAGCGCCTCCAGCCGGGCGCGCTCGCCCGCGCCGGCCAGGATCGCATCCACCGCGGCCGTGACCAGCGCCTCCTGCTCGGGAGTGGCGGGCGGGATGGGGAGCTTGCCGACGTACATCGGCTTGAACTCGTAGAAGCCGCCCTGCTTTGACGCGAACTCCTGTCGAGTGATCCACCACGAGACGGACGAGTTGAGAACGGCGAGCGTATAAGACGGGCGGTCTGTCACCGCGATGCTGGTCTTGTCGTTGCTGAAATAGGTGCCGTCGTCGCTGGCGTAGGCGACACGTTTTTCGATTGCAGGAATGATGATTTTTGGCTGCTCGAACTCCTGCCAGTATGCCACATTGTCCTGGATTTCATACCAGCGGTAGCTGCCCGCCTTTCGGCCTGCCCAAGGCTTGGAAGAAGGCCAGCTTGCTGGTTTGGGTTCCAGCTGCTCGTGGAACTGCTCTAGATGTCTCTTCACCGCCGGATAGCGATCGATATTGATCCGGTGGCGGCTGAAGATTAGCCATAGGTCCTTTGACTCCACCCGCCACCGCTTCACGTCGCGGCCGCGCAGGAACGGTTTGACGATCTCGGCGCTCGCCGGGTCGGCGGCGATCAGCTCGGCGCGCTTGTTGCCGTCGATCACGAAGGCGTCGTTCAACCCGGTTTTGATGCCGTAGTAGAACCGCCCGCCGCACCACTCGGCGAGCGGCATACCGCGCTCGCGGAGGCGGCGGAGCAAGTCGCGCTCGGCCTGCGGCTCGAACTGCCAACTCGTGGACGCCAGCGCCGCCTGGGGCAGGTCGAATGCCTCGCGCGCGAAGCGCTCCGGAAAGCGTTCGACCGGCTCGCCCGCCGTCCAGTTCATCACCCGGATTGTCTCGGACGGGGCCGGCCTCGCGGGCGCGACCTTGCGCGTCGCGATCAGGATCGTGGGGTACGCGATCGCTTCGAATACAGGGGCGTCGCCGAAGTCGACGAGCTTGAGGACGCGCGCCTGCTCGACCAGCCAACCGCGCAAGGACTTGCCATAGCCAGCTCGGTACCACTTGTTGGACGTGATGAAGGCGAGCGCACCGCCCGGCTTCAGCAGCCGCAGCGCGCGCTCGTAGAAGTAGACGAACAGGTCCGCGGTGCCGGCATAGGTGGCGTAGTCGCGCTTGAGCTGCGGCTTGGCGACGACCGGCTGGCCGTTGATCAGGAAGCCTTCGATTTTCTCCTGGCGCACATAAGGTGGGTTGGCGAGCACCAGGTCGAAGCCGCCCTCGCTCGCCTGCGGCTCCAAGCCGAACATCCATTCGCCGTCGAAGAAGGGCGCGAACGCGTTTGGATCGAACGGATCCCATTTTGCCAGCGCCGCGATCTCCTCATTCGGGTAAGCGTCCGCGCCCGCCAGCTCGTCGGCGATCTCCCGGCGTAGAACCCTGATCCGCTCCTGCGCGCGCCGCTTGGCCGCGCCGTTGGCGGCGGCGAAGAAGGCGCGGCTCGCTTCACGCAGCGCTCGCTGCTTGGCGAACGCTTCACGGCTCGCCAGCGTGCCCTGGCGCTTGTGGAGCGGGGTCAGCGTGTTCGCGGCGACGAACTTGGTCTCCAGATTGGGAAGCGGCGTCACCCCACGATTGGGCCGGCCGTCGTCGATCACCTGGCTGACCGCTAGGCTGATGAAGCAGCGCAGCTTGGTGATCTGCACCGCCACTGGCTGCACGTCGACGCCGTGGAGCACGCGCTCGATCAGGTAGAGCTTGCGCGTGTAATCGGCGGTGTGGCCGCTGGCGTAGGCGCGTTCGAACGCCGCGAGCGCCTCCGTCGCGCTCGCCAGCTCGGCTTCGCGGTCGGACGGCGAGGGCATCGCCTCCGCCGCCGCCAGTCGCGCTTCAAACGAAGCTCGGTTGCGCGCCTTCCATTTCTCTCCACCAGGGTCGAGAAGCCCCAGGACGTGGACCAGCTTCTGGAGCAGCCCCAGCGGGAACGCGCCCGAACCAACGGCAGGATCGATGGCGCGGCAGGCCTCGATGGCGGCGATGAGCTGGTCGGCTTGCGCAGGCGAGAAGTCGTGATCGTGGCTGGCGTAGGAGAGAAGGTGGCGAAGCTTGGCCTCGATGGCCGATAAGCGGGACCCCGGATCGGAGGCCGGGGTGACGGTGGGGGTGGAGGCGCTTCTCGCTTCATCACCCCGGGCTTGACCCGAGGTCCCGCTCGTCTCAAGCGCCAGCTCACTGCGCGACGGGCCGAGATCGAAGGTCGGCGCGGCGGGCGACATGCCCCGCTCCGCGTCCCCTGCTCCGCCATCCAGCTTCGGCATGAGCCACGCCACCAGCGCTTCGTCGACCATGAAGTCGACCACCTCGCGCGGCGTGTAGAAGCTGCCCGACTTGTTGCGCGCGGTGGTGCGCGTGTCCTCGTTGTAGGAGGCGAGCAGGTTCTCAAAGACCTTGCCAAGCAGCTCCGGGTCGAGCGCCGCCTCCTCTTCAAGCGGCGTGTTTTCTTCGACGGTGAATTTGTAGCGCTCGAAGAGCTCAATTAGGCCGGGGACGTCCTTCGGCTTGCCCCTGCCGTACCAGCCCGACAGGTCGACACCCTTTTCGCCGCCGAAGAACAGCCGGTTGGGCAGGCGCGGCTGCTTGGCTTCCTTCTCGGAAAATCCGTCGACCCGGAGGATCAGCGCCTGCCCCTCGCGCTCCGCGAGCTTCTCGCGCGGATCGCCCGGCTCGACCAGCACGTCCAAGCATTGGAAGAGCCCGCCGTTTAGAAAGGGGACGTGATCGAACAGCTGAAGCGCCTGTTCTGGATCGCGGAACATGGCCTGGTGCCGAAACACATTGTGGCCGAAGAAATCGGCCGATCGCCGCTCGCTCGATCGCGACAACCACGCCCGCTCTCCCCACTCGGTGTTAAGCGTCGCGAAGAACAGGTTCTGAAGGACCGCGAGATAATAGTTGTGGCGTTCCCCATGCTCGTGGGGCGGCTCGGTGAGCAGCGCTTCCAGGCCCTCCCGACTGAACAAGGCGGGCGAAACCAACCCCTTCTCCTTGATAAACCAAACGAACATCAACCGCGTCAGCAGCCGAATAAGTGCCGTCTCCTTGGCGCCCTCGCCGTTCCCCTGACCTTTCGGAAACCTCACGCTGTCGAGCGTGCTCGCCCAGGCGAACCAGTTGGCGAGCTCGCCGTAAAAGCGCCTATTGAGCTCGGCCGCGGACAAGGTGTCGAGCCACGCGTCGTATAGCGTACGGAAATCCGCAATCGTCCGCTTGGAGCCGAGCGCGCCTAACGACAGATCGGTCAGGATCTCCAGATGCGCGCGATGGGGTTGGCGAAGGTCGATGTCCTTGATCAGGCTGATGCGCCCGTCGACAACCTGCGCGCCTTGAAGGCGTCGATGGTCGCGCCGGTCGATCACCGCGATAGTGGCGCGGGGCGACCCGTCCTCTCCCTCGTGACGGAACAGGAGGATGGCGGGCATCGACGTGGCGCGATTGAATACGCGTACGGCGTCCGTCAGCTCCTTGCGCCGCCACGCACCCGCCAGATCGGCGCTCACGAACAGGAACGAGTCGATCGCGCCGCGTTGCACCCGATCGCCGGTGCCGGGTTCCGCGCCGCGGCTGAGCGCCGGCAGCTCATCCCCGGTGAGCTGGAAGACGAGGTCGAGCGACCGCCACTCGTCGAACCGTGGCAGCCGGGCAGCATCGATCTCTAGCGCCTGCGCGAAGCTGGCGGGCTTTCCGCCGGTATCCAGCGTCTTGGGGCTGTCGTAACCCAGCGCCCGCAATATGCTGGCCGCGCGCTCGCGCCATGGTCCGGCGTCAGCGGCCAGCAGGGCGGATCGAATGGCGACTCGGCGCTCGACCTGCGCGCTCATCGGGTCTCCTCCGCCCTGACCACCAGCCAGGTGACGAGTTCAAAGTCCTCTGTCCCTTTCGGCTGGGCTTCCTGGTTCGCAAGCTTGCCGCCGCGTAGGGCCGCCAGTGCGCCCAGCGCCCGTGCGCCATACTCCCCGGTGATCGACCGCACGGCCGCTTCGACCAGCCCCGTATATCGCTCCATGCGCGCACCCTGCTCGGTCTCGCGATCGAACGCGGCGCACAGCTCTTCGATCGGCGCATTCCGTCCGACGCAAAGCGCCTGGAAAGCATTCAGTACGGTCTTCGGCTGCGCGAAGCCGTGCCGGATAGAGCCGTCGTCACGAACGTATAGCAGGTAGAATGGATCGAGCGGAGCGACCTTGGTCGAACCTCCATCCGGCTCACCACGGCGCTGCAAGCAGAAGATCGCGCCTGGTTCCAGCCTTCCGCCTTCCACGTGCGAAGGCACGATCGCATGAAGGCCGAACGGCGCATCCGCCAGGGCGTCGCGGTGCTGCTTAACATGGTGGAGCAGGTCGGCGCGGAACTCGTCGAGCGTGAACTCCGTCAGCCCGACGCCGTGGCCGGCATCCTCCAGGTCGAATACCTCGTCCTGGAGGCGGCGGAGCTGGCCGTCGCGCCAATGCAGGTCGGCCTCCGCCGCGGTCCGCGCCTCCGCCAGTAGATTATCTTCCCCCGTCGCCGAAAGATCGACCAGCGCCATGCGCGCTTCCACGCGGTCCTTGAGGCTGAGATAGCGATCCAGGTCGGCGGTGGGCCAGAAATTGACCATACGGATGCTGTCTGCCACCGCGCCGATGCGATCGATCCGACCGAAGCGCTGGATGAGGCGCACCGGGTTCCAGTGAATGTCGACGTTCACCAACCGGTCGCAATCCTGGAGGTTCTGACCCTCGCTAATGCAGTCGGTGGCGATGAGCAGGTCGATCTCGCCGTCCTGCCGCAATGCCTTCAGCGCCCCACGCCGCTTCGACCGCGGGGAAAAGTTCGTCAGCACCTCCTGGAATCGCGCCCGGCCGAACGTGGCCTCACAGCGACTACCCGCGACCAAGCCGACCTCTACTCCCAACCCCTGGGCGAAGGGGCGGAGCTGCTCGTACAGATAGGCGGCGGTGTCGGTATAGGCGGTGAAAAGGATCAGCTTCCGGTTGGGCGATCCGTCTCGGTTGCGCGTCGGGTTCGCCACCTTGTCAGCGACCAGCGCCTTCAGCTCCGCCAGCTTTGCGTCGCGCTCCGGGGAAATCTCGCGCGCTTGTGCCGCAAGCTGGGCGATCAGCTCCCGGTCATGGGCGAGATCCGTCGCCCAGCGCTCGACATCGATGTGACGCAAGTCGTACCGCAAGCCGCGTCCGACCTCGAACGCGCCGGCGAGTTCATCGTCGCCGTCCAGCTCCTCGGCATCCGACGGCTCGTTCCCGCCCGTGTTCTCCTCCGCGATCTCAGCGCGGAGCCGAGCAATGTCAGTAAGCCGCGTGTCGATGCGCGCCTCCATTCGGTCCATGGTCCGGCCGAACGATGCGATCGAGCTCTCCAGCCGCTTCAGGAAGCCGACCTTCATCATCGCGATCAGGTAACGTTCGCGGTTGGCCTGGTCGAAGCCGGATGGCCTGCGCCCTGCCTCGTCGTACCGCGCCTTGTGCTCGTCGAGCACGTAGCTGAACGGATTGTAGAGCGCGAGCTTCAGGCCGCTGATGCCCGCATCCACCTCGGCGAACGAGGGAAAGGCGCGCGCGCGGTCGATCTCGACAAAAATGGATTGAGGCCGCTCGCGGGTCGGAAATCGTCCGATGCGGTCGAGCGACGCGGCGTAGTGACGCTCGATATGGCGGCGCGACCGCGCGATCGACACGCCGTCCAACAGGGTGGTCAGACCCGTCGGTAGCGTGTTCATCAGCGCCATCGGATCGCGGCCGCCCCTGGCGGACCACGCGGCAAACTTTCGGCGGGCATCGCCGATCAGGCCGGGAAGGTTGGGCACGCCAAGTGGCTGGAAGGCGTCGGTCCGGTCCTGCGCGACCAGGTCGAGTTGCGCCTTCAGGTCGAGGAGGTCGTTGTTGACCGGGGTGGCGGACAACAGCAGTACTTTGGTCCGTACGCCGGGCTGCAAGGCTTTCTCGATCAGTCGCCGATAGCGCGAGCCGCCAGCGTTGCGAAAATTATGCGACTCATCAATGACGACCAGGTCGTAATCTGACCAGTCGTGCGTCGACAGATCGACGTTTCCGACGTGCCCGGTCTCCCGCGACAGGTCAGTGTGCGACAGGACGTCGTAGCGGAAACCGTCGGGCTTGAGCGGGTTCAGCTCCGCGTTGTTCGACAGGTACGCCGTCCAGTTCTCCCGCAGCTTCTTGGGCGCGAGCACCAGCACCCGCTTTCGGGCGGACTCGAAGTATTTCACCACGGCCAACGCCGTCAGCGTTTTCCCGAGACCCACGCTGTCCGCAAGGATGCAGCCGTCATGCCGGTCGAGCTTGCCGAGTACCGCGCGCACCCCGTCGCGCTGAAAATCGAACAGCATGTTCCAGACCGCGCTGTCGGTCAGCGCTTCCGTCCCACGCCCCTCCAAGTCCTGATCGAGTAGGTAACTCTCGAACAGGTGGAACAGCGTTTTGTAGTAGATGAACTCAGGCGCGTTGTAGGTGTACAGCCGCTCCAAGCGCGCAAGCACCTCCGCCTTGACGTCGGTCGTCAGCGTGTCGTCGTTCCACGCTTCGTCGAACCAGGCGAGAAGGTCCGCCCGGTCTCGGTCGCCGTCCACGACCAGGTTGAGCTCCAGGTTCGGCTTGTCGGTGAAGCCCAAGCCGCGAAGCGTGAAATTGGAGCTGCCGATCAGCGCGTGCTCGCGTGCGCCATCGTGCACGTGAATCATCTTACCATGAAGCAGGCCGGCGCGGCGGACCGACCTCACCTCTACCTTGGCCCGAATCCAGTTCGCGCATCGGTATGCTTCCATCCGGGCGCGAAGCTGCTCAGTGAGCGACAATCCCTGCTCGGTGATCGCGAAGGCTGGCGGGCTAAGCGCATCCGCGTCGGCAATGGACAGAAAACGCGGTTCGCCGAACAGGAAGCGCACGGCCCCCGTAGCATCAAGAGCCTCCCGGTGAGCACCGTGAGCCGCAGCGGTGAAGTAGGCCGAAACGATGGATAGCTTGCTCCCCGGCCGAACCGTCGAGGTCACAAACTCATGAACCGAGCCGCGCGAGCGATTATCGCGAATGCCCGAAAAGCTGTTCTTCAAATCCGATCCCGCCCCAAACACGCAAAGCGCACTAGCTTTGTCGTTTCAACATGTTCCCGATGCCGGCGCCGGCCGCAAGAGGGCGCGCGCATGGTGACGGCGCAATGCCGTCCATGACCTTATGGCTGTCCATTCCTATGATGTTCAATGGGGCTGTCGTAGCCACTGAACGAAGGCGAGCGACCCGGGGCGGATTACCCTTAGGCTCGATACGATCGATCGTGGGCTGGCTTTCAGGCGGCTTATAACCGTGAGGTGCTCGAAGTAGCAAAAAATTGCAGCACCCTTCCGCAGCCCACAACACCAACTCCGTTCCGGAGAGGCCCTTTCCCAGCCTTCCGCTGGCTTAGACGTTCAAGCAATTAGAGATAGGCAGCGACTCCGGACTTCGCCTTTCACCCAAACTCGCGATAGGTTGGAGCAAGTGAAGTCGGCACGACGTCCAGCAGCGTCGCTCTGAGCGGCGCGCGCTAAGCTGGATGGCGAGCGTCCAAACCGTGGAGGATAGTTGACAACTCGACGCAGCATTTACACGGTTCGGTGCAGGCGAAGGCGGCGGCTCAGGACAGGGTGCTTTTGGCATCGACCCGTCCAAAGAAAGCGGCTTGAGGGTAGAAGCGGGGTAGAAAACCGTACCCTAATTTCCGGATAGGCGCCTTTAATCAAAACGATAGTCGGCGCATGTGAGTCCTCTTCTGGCACCACTCTTCCCGCGCTACGCGCGTTCGGGAAGGCCGGTTTTTTTCACCTGTTTTGACAGCGAAGGCGAGGCGAGGGCGCCCGGCTCTTCGATGCGATCCGACTGCGCATCGTTTTTGACGGCCCGCGGCCGCCCGGCTTGCTGGAAGCGCCCCAAGCTGACCTACATCCACATTGATCCGGGACTTTCGGACGAGCTTGCCGCCCGGTGCGATCTGGCACTTGTTCGAGCGCATTTCGGTATCGCCAAAGGTCACATTTGCGAGGCTAGCCGTGGCGCTTCTGGCGCGCGCGATACAGGAAGAACTGCTTCGATCCAGGCCGCGACAGGCGGTCAGCGAGGCTTCGGCGCGCTCCGGGCGGAGGCTGGTGAGGGGCTTGAAGAGCTCGGCGCCTTTTGAAATTGCTGCCCGGGAGTCCCCCCGGGTATCGAGGACAACACTGTATTCCGGAAGCCTGCAGACAGCGGCGATGCGCGGGGTGCGCATCATTGGATTCTACTGTGATCCACACGTTGGGCGAGTTCGCGCCGCAGCTTGAGCCGCGGCCGCTGCCTGGCTGCTGTTTCTAGATCCCGGCGGGCATCGCTCCGGCGAGCGAAAACGAGCGCGCCTGCACCGCGGCCCGATCAGGCCGCGTGCGGGGCGCCTGTGCTTCGTCGGAGCGTGCGGCTCAAAAATTGAGCCGCACGCCGGCCGAGACCGACTCCTGGTGATCGTCGCTGCCGGTCCGCGACGCGGCGGTCGCAAACAGGTCGACACCGCTTTTCAGGCGATAGGCCGCGCCTGCCGAGGCGGTGCCCACCATCCGCGACCGGGCGGCGCCCAGCGCCTCGAGGCCCATGCCACCGCCCGCATAGCCGCCCAGTGCCTCGGTCCGCAGCCCTTCGATCTGATAGCGAAGGCCGAGTGAAACGAATGGCCGGAACCGCGCCCCCGAATCCTCGCTGCGGCCGAACGCGATCGCGCCGTCGGCAAAGCCGGCGACATGACGATTGCGCGCCACCGCCAGTGCAAAGGGGCTCCCGCCCGCCTCCGCCACGCCGTCCCGCGTCACGCGCAGATAGGTGAGACCGATCTGCGGCGTCACGGCCCAATCGCCGGGTAGCGCGACTTCGTAGCTGGCCCTGAGATCGCCCGTCCAGGCGTGCAGATCGTAGCGCCCGGTGGCAGAGCCGACGGGCAGGGTGCGCGTGGTGGTCGCCTGACCGCCATCGTAGAGAACGGAAGTGCTGAGCCCCAGACCCCCTGCGGTGCGCAGGCGGCCCTGGACGCCCGCGACCACGCCGTCCGCCTTGGTGCGGGCGCCGAGCGCATCGATGGTCTGGCGGTTGTCCCGATACCCGCCGAACGCGCCGACGCTCCAGTGCGCGTCGCCATAGCCGATTCCGCCGAGGAAGCCGTAGCCATGGGTCCGGGCAGCCGAGGTGCCGGCGGTCGGATCCGCGCTCAGCCGATGCCACTGGCCCAGTGCCGAGGCGAAGGTGAAGGCGCGCGGGCCTTCGCCGGTGGCGGCAAAGGAGGGGCCGCGCACCGCATCGACCAGCCCCAGAGCGTTGTCGACGCTCATCTGGGTCGCCGATGCATAGGGTTCCGGCGTCAGGCGGGCGAAGGCCGCGGGATTGGAACCGTCGGTGCTGGTGAGCAGCGCCGGCAGCGCATCGAACAGCGCGCTGTCCGCTCCCTGCACCTCGAGCGTGCGGTTCGCATAGGCGATGCTGCGGCTGACCTGCGGGCTGAAGTCGCCGGTATCGACGAACTGACCCAGGAGGTCGATGCTGTCGGCGCGGTGCACGACGAAGCCGAACAGGTCGCTGGGCTTCAGGATCGTCGCATAGCGGCCGCTGATGCCGTCGGTCGCGGTGACCAGCGTGTAGAACTTGCCGGGACGCAGGGTTCCGATCTTCGTCAGCTGGAGCGTCGCGCCTGGCGCGATCGAGAGGCTGCCGTTGACGACCAGCGTGTCGGAGACGGCCGAGGACAGCTCGAACAGCGAGGTCGACCCGCTGGCGAGCGTGACATCGCCGTTCATCGTCATCGTGCCGGGCGAGGCGCCGGGGCTGAGGGTGCCCGCGACCAGGACATCGCCGTTGATCGTGCCGGCCGAGCCGAAGGTGGCGCTGCGGCCAACCAGGATTTGCGGGGCGGTTAGGACGGAGCCCGCCTGTCCGACGAGGCGGCCGCCGACGAGTTCGACCGCGCTGAGCGAGGCCGTGCCGGCAAGTTGGGCGAAGCCGGCGGTCTGGGTATAGGATTCGATGTTGCGCAGATCGCCGAACGCGATCGGGGCTGCCTGGCTGCCGCCCGAGACGAAGAGACGGTCGTTGCCCGCGCCGCCGTCTACCGACCCGGCAAAGCCGCCGGCAATGGTGAAGCGGTTGTCGCCGCCACCGAACCGGACCTGAGCGTCGCGCAGCGTGCCGTTGGTGGCGATGGCGAGATCGGTGTTGGCGACGATGGCGGCAAGGCTGTGCGTCCCGCTGAGCGACAGCTGGCCGCGGCCCTCCGTCACCAGCATCTCGAAGCCGGTCAGCATGCGGCCGTCAAGCGTGCGCTCGCCCTCCAACTCCAGGGTGGCAGCGTCGGTGCCGCTGCCGCCCGCGACGGTGCCGGCGAGCATGGCACCGGCCGCGAGGCGGAAGCTGTCGTCGCCGGCGCCCAGATCGATCGTGCCACCAAGCGTGCCGCCACGGGTGGCGGTCAGTGCCTGATCGCCGCCGCCGAACGTGAGCGTGTCTCCCGTGCTGCCAAGCGTGCCGGCGACCGTCAGCGCGTCGCCTGCAAGCGAGATGGTCTCGAAATGGACCGCCGTGCCCGCGAGCGTCACCGGGCCTTTCGCGGTGAAGCGCAGGGCATCGTTGCCGCTTCCGCCGTCATAGATGCCCGAGGGGCGCGCGGTATCGAGCGCCAGCGCGTCGTTCCCGCCGCCCAGCGCCACCCGCGCGATGTCGCTCGCCATCGTCAGCGTCTCCGCTGCGTCGGAGCCGTTGACGGAGCCCACGGTATAGCCCCCGAGCGAAAGGTCGAGGCTGGTGCCGGCGAGTGCGATGGAGTCGAAGTTCTGGTCGGCGACAAGGGTGAGCGTCCCGGTGCCTTCCAGGCGGAGCTGCTCGAAGCTGGTGCGCGCGGTGATTCCGCTACGGTCGCCCGCCAGCACTACGGTGTAGAGGTCGGTGCCGGCGCCGCCGTCGACCACTCCCGCGACGCTGCTGCCGAGGCCCTCGACGAACTCGTCCTTGCCGTCGCCCAGCAGGACCGAGCCGGTGATCGCACCGCTGTTGACCACGCGGTCGGCACCGCCTGCCAGCGTCACCGAGCCGGCAATGGTGTCGTTGTTGACGACCGTTTCGTCCGTGTCGCTGCCGGTGATGGCGGTCGCGCCGCTGCTGGTGAGCGTCTCGCCTGCCGCCACTGTGACGGTGCCGCCGCTTACGCCGATGGTGTCGAAGTGGAAGGTGCCGGCATAGGTGACGTTGCCGTTGCCGACCTGGTTGAAGCGTTCGAAATCGACGAACTGGTCGCCATTAACCGTGCCACCGCCGGTCGCGTCGATGATCAGCGTGTCGGTCCCGTCCCCGCCGTTCACCATGCCCTCCAGGATCGCGCTTGCCTGCTGAAGGAAGCTGTCGTCCCCCGCGCCCAGGAAGACGTCCCCGCGAAGGGTGCCGCGGTTCTCGACACTGTCGTTGCCCCCTTCCAGCGCGATCGAGCCGATGATGGTGCCGGTGTTGATGACGCTGTCGGCTGCGTCACCGATCGTCTGGACCGCCCCTGCGAGATAGGTGGTGCCGTTCTGCAGCGCGCGATAGTCATCGTTTGCCAGCGTGCTGCCGGCACCGCCGCGGATCGTTCCCGCATTGGTGAGATCCAGCGCCCCGGCATAGGTGGCAATGGCGGTGGACAGCGGCCCGGTCGCCTCGATCACCCCGCCGCTTGCGTTCGCGATGTCGATGGTCCCGCCTGCATAGGCGCCGACGCTGATGGCCGACGCGGGCACCGTATAGGGCGGGTTGAAATAGCTCGCCTCGTACGCGATGCCGCCTCCATTGGCGCGGATCGTGCCCGAGTTGTTGATGGTGATAGCACTCGACTTGACGCCGGTGTCCGTCAAGCGGGCAAAGGTGCTGATCGACAGCGCGGTGCCACCGGCCATGCCTGCCTCGATGGTGCCGCTGTTGTCGAGGGTGACCGAACTGGTCTCCAGCCTGGCATAGTTGGTGACGGCCAGCGACACGGCAGCGGCGGGATTGTCTCCGGTAGCGGAAATGGTGCCCGCGTTAGTCATCACGATCGCAGGCGCCGGCGCGGGTGCGGTGACTCCCTCCACCGGTTCGCGGCTGATGACCTCGCCATCGATGCCCCCACCGGTGATCTGGCCGCTGTTGGTGATCGCCAGCGTGTCCTGCGCATAGAGGCGGACCGCAAGGTCGTCTCCACTGCTGGCGATGCTGCCGCTGTTGGTGAAGTCGAGCGCGGCCTTCTGGGAGATCGCGACGGCTTGCCCGTCGAACCCGTCGCTGCCGACGGACCCGCTGTTGGCGAAGCGCTGCGTCGCGGCAAAGAAGCCGCCGTCGATCCGGCCCTGGTTGGTGAAGGACGTGAGCAGGACGGCCGGTGCCCACGGGTCGTTGTACATCGACTCGGAATATACGCCGCCTTCGATCGTCGCGGTGTTGACGATCTGACCATCTCCGGAAAGATAGAGTACTTCCGCAACAGGCACATCGCTCTCGATCGTGGCGACGGTGTCCGTGCCAAGCACCTCGACGCCTTGCCCCTCGAAGTTGCGGACGTTCGACATGCCCAAGGTGACGATGCCGCTGGTCGCCAGACCATGGATGTACAGGTCCATGCCCTCACCACCGTCGATGATGCCGCTGACAGCACCTCCGGCGCTGCTCACCACGAAGCGATCGCTCCAATCCCCGAACAGCAGGTCGCCCAGGATCGTGCCACCATCGGCGATATAGGTGCTGCTGAGGTAGGAGCGTGAAGTGTCGCCCGGATAATTGGGCGCGCGATATCCGAGATCGACGGTGCCGGTGATGACGCCGGCATTGCGCAGCACGGCACCGTTGACCTGAACGGCAATGCCGTTGCCGCCGGCGATGGTGCCGCCGGCGAGATTGGTGAGCGTCAACTGCCGATAAAAAGTGTCCGTGCTCGTGACGGCGGGACCGGTTGTCGAGGCGAGCGTGCCGGAGTTGGTCACGCTGACCGGTTCGGACCCAAAGTACGAGCCGACCAGGACGGCGCTGCCATCGACCTTGATCGTGCCGCGATTGTCGAGGCTGCCGCTCGCGAACGTTACGCCGTTCCCCGCCAGCCCGCCCGCCAGCTGCTCGATGGTGCCGGTGTTGACGACGGTCCCGAAGGCCGCGATGCCGTTGCCGCCATCCAGCAGGATCCGGCCTTCGTTGGTCACGCTGGCGCCCTGGAACACGCCCGCCAAGCCATGGCGCATGGGATCGTTGACGGTGATGACGCCCGCGTTGGTGAAGCTGTCCGCCATGGACAGGCTGACCACGCCGCTGGTGTACCAGGAATACGGGTCCGCACCCTCGCCATTGATGGCGAGCGAGCCCCGGCTGACGATCGACAGGCCGTCTGCCACGTTCGGCGCGCCTGGATAGGGGATCGAGGGCACGGACGTCAGTGCGGCCGCAGCGCCCGTCGTCTCGAAAATGTCCGCGTCGAGATCGACGCTGCCGCTGCCGGCGAGCAGCAACGACTGCGTGCGCACCTGGCCGGCTGGCGCCGTGAGCGACAGCGTGGCACCGTTGGCGAGTTGATAGCCGGCGGTGCTGAAGGGGCCTACGGCGCCGGCGGGCAAGGTCGCGCTCGCATCGGCGTTGACCGCATAGCGGAGCGAGGAGGCAGCGCCGGCGGTTACCGTCCCCGAGATGCCGGCGAAGGCGCCAGGCCCGGTGTTGACCAGGTCGGTGACAAGCGTCGCCCCCCCGCCAAGGATCAGGTTGCCGTTGAGCATACCACCCGGCAGCGCCAGGTAGACGAGGTCACTGCCCGGTGAGTCGATGCCGCTGAAGACCACGTCGCCGTTGATGACTCCGGCATTGGCAACGCCGGCGTTGAAGCCGTACGCCGTGATGGCGGGGCCGGTTCCTCCCGACACGACGCCACCCGCGGCGTTGACGAAGAAGCCGTAGGGTCTGACCTGAACGCCGGTTTCGGCCGAGCTGATCGTACCGGAATTGGTGAAGTCGACCCCGATCACCGCACCGAAGGTGGCGCCACGGATGGTACCGCTGTTGCTCCCGGTGTAGCCGGTGTTGCCGTACAGATCGACGCCGATCCCACCTGTCGAGACGATCGTCCCGCTGTTCGTCAGTACCCCGTCGAAGACGTTCACGGCCTTGCCGGTTGCGGTGATGGTACCGCTGTTGTCGATGTCGTTGTACGACATCGACACGCCGGTGCCGCCGTACACGGTCAGGCTGCCGGTGTTGGCAAAGTTGTTATTGCTGAGTTCGACGCCGCCTTCGTAGTTGTCGCCGCGCAACGAAGCGGTGATCGATCCTTCGTTGCGGAACCAGGCGCTGCTGCCGAAGGAATAGCCTAGATCGGTCACGGCCGTCCCGACGAGGTCAATCGTCGCGCGGTTGACCACCGTGCCACGGCCGCCCAGTACCAGTGCGCGCGGCGTCGAAAAACCCGCTTCTAGCGTGGCCGTGACACCGGCGTCTGCAGCCAGCACGAGCTGCTGGAACCCGGTAGCCAGATCGATCGGGGTGGTCACGCTGGTGTCGGTCGCGAATTGCACGCGCTGGGTGTTTTCGCCGCCACCGCCGCCGATGGTGCCGCTGAAACCGGTCGCCAGGGTGCGGCTGCCGACGTACCGCGAGATCAACGTGTCGTCGCCATCCCCGAGGGTGAGCGAGCCGTCGACTCGCCCAGCCGTGGAATCGATCGTGTTCGAATCCCAGCCGCCAATGATGTCGCCAATGATGGTGCCGGCGTTGACGAGATCGAGCGACGTCGCGGCGGTGATGCTGCCGGTGATCCGGCCCCCCGCTTCGTTGATGACGCGCACCGTTCCGCCCGACAAGGCGCCGCCCGCGCCGGAATTCTCGATCGTGCCGGCGTTCTCGACGGTCAAGTAATAGGCGTCGCCGCCGGAGATAGTCGCCCCCGTCGAGGCGGAACGGATCGTGGCACCGGCACTGTTCGTCACATCCGCATAGTTGGTTTCGAGCGCGCTGCGGCTGCCGCCGTCGATGCTGCCCGCGTTCGAAAGGGTTTCGACAGGACCCAGAATGCCACCGACGATGCGGCCGCTCGCCCGGTTGGTGATGGTGGAGAACTGGGTAAGCTGCGCCGGATAGCCGTTCTCAGTCGAGATCACGTTACCGAGCAGGGCGACGCCGCCCGTTCCGATCAGCGTGCCGGAATTGTTCACCGTAGCGACGACCGTCCCGTCTGCGTTTCCGGGGGATTGAACGAGCGCAAGGGCAGTGGTGCCCGTGACGCTGGCACCTTCGCCGAGCGTCAGCGTCACCTCTTGGCGGCTATAGTAGGTGTCGGAGGTTGGCGTTCCCGACGCGACCACAATCGCATCGTGTCCGGAGGCGGAAACGCTGCCGAGAACGTCGATCGACACCGTCTGAGAGAAGCCGCCGCTGACAGGCACGTCGACGGCGATCGCGGAGGCGTTCGTGTTGGATACCGCGGCCCCGGTTTCTACCCGCACGCCGGTCCCCGGCGTGGTCACGCGGATGCCGTCGCTGTCCGTACCGGTGCAGACGGTGGTTTCGTTCGCGGCGGTCGGCTCCGGCGCGCATTGCGCTTGTGCGGCGGCCGGCAGCAAGAAGCCCAAAGCAAGCGTGCTGGTGCCAAGCGCGAAAGACACACGGCGGCTGCGCGCCCGCGACACGTAACGGATCATGTTGACATCCCCCCAAGCGGCATCGCCGCATGGCGGGTATTATGACATCTCGTTTCTCTGTCCAGTACTTGTGCCTGATGGAACAGGCGCTGGCTGAGAACTTTGGCCGTACTTGGGGTTCTGCGTCGAGGGCGGCACTACCGCACAATTCGGACGCCGCGACGCGCTGACGGACTCAGCGTTTCTGAGGAAAGAGCAGAACGGCGCCGATCCTGAGGCCGAAATCGGACCCGCCCGTCGGGCTTTCCAACCAGTATTTGCCGCCGATCGACATGCTCAGCGCCTGCTCGCCGATCTTGAGCACCTTGGAATAGGAAAGCGAGACCGGCAGCTCCCACTGCTTGTGTTTCCAGTCGTAGCCGACGTCGACGTTGGTCGAGATCGTGCGGCCTTGCCCGATGTGCCAGGCGACGAAGGGCTGCACTTCGGTGGCGCTGATATCCTCGCGGTCGTCCTTGCCCGCGATCGACCAGAGGTGATCGGCGGAGAGGCCGAAGGTCATCGTCGCGCTCTGCCTCAGCAGCAATACCGACGGCCCCATCGCAAGCTTGCCCGAGCCGAGCTTGCTGCTGGTGGCGGTGGGCAGGCTGACCTGCGGGCCGACCGCCCAGATGAACCCCTTGTGGCCCGCCGGCGTGAAGGAGATCGTCTGGTGGATGTCGCCCAGCCCGAAGACGCCCCCGCGCGGCCCCGCCGGATCGGCATAGGCGAGCGGGAAGTCGGTGTGCGAGATGAGGTTCCAGTTCGGGGTGAGCCGGAACGGCAGCACCGGCTCCACGTCCAGCAGATAGTGCTGGGAGTTGCCGGTGTCGTCGCCGCCGATGCTGAGTTCCGAATGGACCGGAACGCTGATCATGAAGGACGCGGGATTCGAGACCCTGCGGGCCAGTTCGTCGATGTCGGTGGAGGGGTGGTCCTGGTCCTGATCCTGCGCGTGGGCCGCGGTGCAGCCCAGCGTCGCCAGCGCCGCGGCGGCGACCATCGAACCGAGCCAGGATGCGCAATGCAGCGTCACGATGCAACTCCACCCGCAGGGTCGAAGAGGCGCGGCGCAGGTCGCCGGCCCGGACGGCATCGGGTGTATCGCGGCGCGTTCCGGCCTGGCTAGCTGGGGGTTGCTCGCCCGACATTTGGTGGAAACACCCGATAACCGGGGCCGCCCGGCTGCTTCAGCTTCGCACCGCCTCCGTCGCGCGGGGCAGCCGCCTCGGCTGGCCGGGGCGTGCCTGGTACACAATAAACCACCGGCGAGGCGGCGGAACGAAGGCGCCGCCTTGCGGTGGATCTTCTTTCCCCGGGCGCCGCTCCGCCAGCTGGGAGCGTGCCCCTGGCATCGGAGCGCCCATGACGATCCATCCGCCCGCCTCGCCTCCCAGCGGCTACAACATCCTGCTGGTGGTGGTCGATCAGGAGCGGCATTTCGGCCGCTATCCCTTCCCCGTGCCGGCGCGCGAGCGGCTGATCCGCGAGGGCACCAGCTTCAACCGGCACCAGAACTGCTCCAACGTCTGCACGTCCTCCCGCTCCGTGCTCTACACGGGGTGGCACATGCCGGTGACGGGCATGTTCGACAACTTCGGCCTGCCGTGGATGACCAACGACCTCGATCCGGCGCTCGGCACGCTGGGGTCGATGATGCGGCAGGCGGGCTATTACGCCGTCTACAAGGGCAAATGGCACCTGACCGCCGCGTTCGAAGGGGGCATCCACACCGAACCCCGGCTCGCCCAGGTGATGGAGCGGTACGGGTTCAGCGACTATCACGGCATCGGCGATGCGATCGGCTGGTCGCAAGGCGGCTATCTGTACGACGAGATCATCGCCGCCCAGACGGTGAACTGGCTTCGCGGCACCGGCCAGTCGCTGCGCCGGGCGGGGCGCAACTGGTTCCTCGCGCTCAACCTGGTCAATCCGCACGACGTCATGTTCATCGACACCGACCGGCCGGACGAGCAGGTCCAGTGGACGGGCGCGATCAACGAGGGCGGCGTCTCGATGAACCCGGCGCAACCGCCGGAGAACGAGCTCTACAAGGCGGAGTGGGCCGACGTCCCGCTGCCCGCCAACCGCCACCAGCGGTTCGACGAGCCGGGGCGTCCGCAGGCCCATGCGGAGTACCAGCGCGCCCGCGCGGCGCTGGTCGGCGACTTTGCGGACGAGGATCGCCGCTGGCGCAAGCTGCAGGACTATTATTTCAATTGCATCCGCGACAGCGACCGTCACGTGCAGCGCGTGCTGGACGAGCTCGACAGCCTGGGGCTCACGGAGAGCACCATCGTGGTCTTCACCTCCGACCACGGCGAACTCGGCGGCTCGCATGGCATGCATGGCAAGGGATCGTCGGTGTACCGCGAGCAGATCAACGTGCCGATGATCGTGGCACACCCGGCCTATCCGGGCGGATCGGCATGCGAGGCGCTGACCTGCCATCTGGACGTGGCGCCGACGCTGCTGGCCTTGACCGGCCTTGCCGCCGAGCAGCGTGACGCCATCCTGGGCAAGCGGCAGGGCGTGGATTTCTCCCCGCTCCTGTCGCAACCGGAAGCCGCGCCCGTCGACGCGATCCGAGAGGACAGCCTCTACTGCTTCAGCATGTTCACCTATGCCGACGGCGATTACCTCGGGAAAGTCCAGGCGATCCGGCGAAGTGACGCGCTGACGGCGGAGGGGAAGCAGCTGGCGATCGGCAAGGTGCCGATGGACCTGACCAAACGATCCGGTATCCGCTGCCTCTACGACGGCCGGTACAAGTTCGCGCGCTACTTCTCCCTGCGCCAGCACAATCTCCCGGAGACGGTCGAGGCGCTGACGTCCTACAACGACCTGGAGCTGTTCGACACGGTCGAGGACCCGGGGGAACTGCGCAACCTGGCGGCGGACGGCGACGCCAATCTGGACCTGATCGAGGCGCTGAACGCGAAGCTGAACGCGATCATCGCGCGCGAGATCGGCCGCGACGACGGCAGTTTCCTGCCCATGAGCGGCCTGCAGAGCTGGGATGTCCGGCTGGTGATCGAGTGAGGGTTGCCGTGCGTCACCTGCGGATCACCGCCTCACGGGGCGGAGCAGGAACCTTCCCGGGGTCGTGCGGTTTCAGTCGGACCAGCTGGAGGACCAAGCCGTGGCGCAAAAGACCCTGGACACCCTGTTTCACGACACGCTCAAGGACATCTACTACGCCGAGCGCAAGATCCTGAAGTCGCTGCCCAAGATGAAGCGGGCGGCGCAGTCGGAGGCGCTCAAGGCCGCGTTCGAGAAGCACAAGGAGCAGACCGAAGGCCAGATCGAGCGCCTGCAGCAGGTGTTCGAGATCATCGGCAAGGCCCCGCGCGGCAAGACCTGCGACGCGATCGAGGGCATCCTGGCCGAGGGCGAGGAGATCATGGAGGAGTATAAGGATACTCCGGCGCTGGACGCGGGGCTGCTGGCGGCGGCCCAGGCCGTCGAGCATTACGAGATCACCCGCTATGGCACGCTCAAGCGCTGGGCCGGCGTGCTCGGCCTGAAGGATGCCGTGGCGCTGCTCGACGAGACGCTGCAGGAAGAATCGCAGACCGACGAGGATCTGACCGCGATCGCCGACGCCGAGATCAACCAAGAGGCGTTGCAGGAAGGCTGACCTGGGTTGTTGCACGGCGCGGAAGCGCGGGCGTAGCGCTCGCCGCATTGCGTGCCGCGGAACAGGCGGCGCGATGCGGAGACACGAGTGACGACGATCCTGATCAATGGCGAGGCCCGCGAGGTCGACGTGCCGCCCGACATGCCGCTGCTGTGGGTGCTGCGCGACGTGGTCGGCCTTACCGGCACCAAGTTCGGCTGCGGCATCGCCCAGTGCGGCGCCTGCACGGTGCATGTCGACGGCAAGCCGGCACGCAGCTGCGTGCTGCCGGTCTCCGCCGTCGGCAACCGCGCCGTCACCACCGTCGAGGCGGTGGGCGAGACCGAGATCGGCCGCAAGGTGCAAGAGGCGTGGCTGGGCGTCGAGGTCGTCCAGTGCGGCTATTGCCAGTCGGGCCAGATCATGTCGGCAGCGGCGCTGCTGGGGCGCAACCCGGCGCCCGACGATGCCGCGATCGACGCCGCCATGTCGGGCAACATCTGCCGCTGCGCCACCTATCCCCGCATCCGCGCCGCCATCAAGCGCGCGGCCGGGCTGCCGGCGGAGACCGTCTGATGCACGGACCGATCGGCCGGCCCGCCTATGGCGTGCTGGAGCCCGAGGACCTGAGCGTCGCCTCGCGCCGCCGGTTCCTGAAGGCGGGCACGTTCATGTTCGGCTTCGCCGTGCTGGGGCGCGCGGGCAAGGCGGCGGCGCAGAGCCAGGGCGAGGAGCCCTCGCTGCGCGCGATCACGCCGGGCGGGCCGGAAAGCGGCGCCGCCTTCGACGGCTTCGCGCCGGGCGGCTTCATCCGCATCCCGCCCGAGGGCAAGATCACCTTCATCATCCCGTCGACCGAGATGGGGCAGGGCATCTACACCGGCGAGGCGATGCTGCTGGCCGAGGAACTGGAAGTCACGCTCGAGCAGGTGGAGGTGGTGCCGGCACCGCCCAACGAGCTGCTCTACAGCCAGCCGATCCTGAAGAGCCAGGCGACGGGCGGATCGACCTCCACCCGCGGCGCCTGGGGTCCGCTGCGGCAGGCGGGTGCGGCCGCGCGCACCATGTTGATCGCGGCCGCCGCCCAGCGTTGGAACGTCGCGCCCGACACCTGCTTTGCCGACCAGGGCCGCGTCTATTGCCGCGCCAACGGCCAGTCGCTGCCTTATGGCGCGCTGGTGCAGGCGGTGCGCAACCAGCCGGTGCCCAAGAACGTGCCGCTCAAGCAGCCGGGCCAGTTCAAGCTGATCGGGCGATCGCTGCAGCGGGTGGACACGCCGTCCAAGGTCAACGGCACGGCGGTGTTCGGCATCGACGTGAAGGTGCCGGACATGAAGGTGGCGGTGATGGAGATCTGCCCCGCCCAAGGCGGCCGGCTCCGATCGATGGAGGACCGCGGCGCGCGCACCGTACCGGGCGTGGTCGACGTGCTGCGCATCGACAATGCGGTGGCGGTGGTCGCCGACCATTTCTGGGCGGCCAAGAAGGGGCTGGAGCAGCTGGAGCTGCGCTGGGACTTCGCCGGCCACGAGAAGGTGTCGAGCGAGCGGATCCTCGCCGACCTGAAGCATGCGTCCGAGAACGGCAAGCCGATCCTGGGCCGCGAGCTGGGCGATGCCGACGAGGCGATGGACGACGCGCACAGCCGGGTGGAGGCGGTGTACGAGCTGCCGTTCCTGGCGCACGCCACCATGGAGCCGATGAACACGACGGTGCATGTGCGCCCGGACGGTTGCGACATCTGGGTCGGCACCCAGGCGCCGACCGCGGTGCAGGGTGCGGCCGCCAAGGTACTGGGCATCCCGCCCGAGCGGGTGATGGTGCACAACCACCTGATCGGCGGCGGCTTCGGCCGGCGGCTGGTGGCCGAAAGCGTCACCCAGGCGGTGCAGTTCGCGCGCCAGGTGCCCTATCCGCTCAAGGTGGTGCAGACGCGCGAGCAGGACATCCGCCACGACCTGTTCCGCCCGGCCTATTACGACCGCATCGCCGCAGGGCTCGGCCCGGACGGGCTGGTCAAGGTGATGACCGACCGGATCACCGGCGGATCGGTGCTGGGCAGCTACCTGCCGACCGGCCTTCCCGACGGGACGCTCGACACAGACGCGGTCGAGGGCGCGGACCGGACGCCTTATTCGATCCCGGCGGTACGCGTGGACTGGATCCGGCGCGACCCGCCGATCAAGGTCAACTGGTGGCGCGGCGTGGGCCCGGCCCACAACGTCCATGTGGTCGAGAGCTTCCTGGACGAATGCGCGCATTCGGTGGGGCGCGATCCGGTGGAATATCGGCTGGCGATGCTGAAGGACAATCCGCGCTCGCACCGGGTGCTGGAGATGGCGGCGCGCCGGGCCGGCTGGGGCAAGCCGCTGCCGCCGCGTACCGGCCGCGGCGTATCGCTGCACGACAGCTTCGGCAGCCACCTGGCATTGGTGTGCGAGGCGCATGTGACCCCGGCGGGCGAGGTGCGGCTGCGCCGGCTGGTGGCGGTGATCGACTGCGGCCAGGTGGTGAACCCCAACAGCGTCCAGGCGCAGATCGAGGGCGGCGTGCTGTTCGGCCTTTCGGCGGCGCTCTACAATGCGATCACCATCAAGGAAGGCCAGGTCGAACAGAGCAACTTCAACGACTATCGCCAGCTGCGCATCAACGAGACGCCGCCGTTCGAGGTGCACATCGTCCAGAGCACCGACGATCCCGGCGGCGTGGGCGAGGCGGGCACCGTGTCGGCAGCGCCCGCGCTCGCCAATGCGATCTTCGCGGCGACCGGCATCCGGCTGCGGCGGCTGCCGATCGACCGTGCGGCGCTGATGGAGAAGGACGCGCACAACCGCGTGATCGCGCCGCCCGCGGTGGCGCTGGGGCTGGGCGCGGCAGCGCTCGCCTGGGGTAGCGACACGGGAGGCGCGGCATGAAGGGCTCTCGCCTCAGGCGCTTCGGCCTGATCGCGCTGGCCGTTGCCGGCCTGCTGCTGGTGGCTGCGATCGCCTTCTTCGCCTGGCCCGCCAAGCTGGAGGCGGTGGCGCCGAGCCCCGCCCAGCCGACCGGCCGCGCGCTCGTGGAGAAGGGGCGCTACCTCGCCACCGCGGCGGATTGTGTCGCCTGCCACTCGACGCCCAATGGCGAGCCCTTTGCCGGCGGCCTGGCGTTCAAGCTGCCGTTCGGCACCATCTATTCGTCGAACATCACGCCCGATCCCAAGAACGGCATCGGCGCGTGGAGCGATGCGGAGTTCGTGCGCGCGGTGCGGCACGGCGTGCGCAACGACGGGCAGCAGCTGTATCCGGCGTTTCCCTACACCGCCTATACCCACATGAGCACCGACGACGTGCTCGCGATCCGCGCGTACCTCAACACGCTGCGGCCGGTGAACCAGGCGGTGGCGGTCAACCAGCTCTCCTTCCCGTTCAACCAGCGCTATCTGATGCGCGCGTGGAAGCTGCTGTTCATGCCCAAGCAGCCGCTGCGGCCGGACCCGAACCAGTCGGCCGAATGGAACCGGGGCGCCTATCTGGTGGAGGGCGCCGGGCACTGCGCCGAGTGCCACACGCCGCGCAACCTGCTGTATGGCCTCAAGAGCGGGCAGAAGTTCGCGGGTGCGACGACCCAGGGGTGGAAGGCGTACAACCTCACCAGCGATCCTGAGACGGGGATCGGCGACTGGTCGGTGGAAGAGATCACGCGCTACCTGGCGACCGGGCACACGCCGGGCCGCGGGGCTGCGGCCGGATCGATGGGGGAGGCGGTGAGCCTGAGTCTGAGCCGGCTGACGCCGCAGGACCTGCGCGCGATGGCGGTGTATCTGAAGACCATTCCGCCCAAGCCCGGCACGCCGGGGTCGAAGGTCGACCCGAACCCGCCGCTGATGGCCGCTTCCACGCCGTTCGCGCCGGCACGCGCGGAAGTGGGTCCGGACGCCGTCGGCCTGCGCATCTTCGAAGGCGCCTGCGCCAGCTGCCACGGCTGGGACGGTTCCGGGACGCACAGCCCCTATGGCGCGCTGCGCGGGGCGCAGACGGTGAACGATCCGGAGGCGACCAACCTGGTCCAGGTGATTCTCCACGGTTCGGAGATCCGGACGCCGCAGGGCGGCGCGTCGATGCCGTCGTTCGGCCGCGCCTATGACGATGCCGAGATCGCGGCGGTGGCGAACTATGTGCTGCGCCACTTCGGCGGCAAGGCAGCGACCGTGACGCCCGAGCGCGTGGCCAAGGCCCGGCGCGAAGGGGAGTAGCGACGCCGGACGATGCGGGATCAGGGGGGTGGGGCTCGTTCCTGCCCCCTTTTTGCCGTGAAGGCAGGATTCGAGTGGGGCGCGGCTCGCTCTTGCCGAGGATGAAGCCGAGCATCTGTACGGATCGACCACCCCAGGCCATAGATCATACGGTCTGCGTGCGGTTGGGGGGAAGACGGTGCGGCGCTTGCTTCGACGATCGGATCAAGAGTTGGCGGAGGAGGTCAGCCAGGAACGGCCGGCCGAGGTGTCGCCGGATCTGGCCTATGAGCTCCAGTCCAAATTGCTGGACCAGCTTGCGACCGTCAGCGTGGCCGGAGCGGGACTGGCCATCACGCTGATCGGAAGCCTGCTCCAAGGGGCGCCGGGGTCGGTGTGGATTTCGGTGGTCTTCTTCGGCTTGGCGGCATTGACCGCGGTCGGCGGCAACGTCCGGCTGATCGACGGGATCTTCCATCGCAAGGCTGTCCTGCGCCGCAGCAGGTTGGACGTTCAGGTCGCGATGGCGATGATCGGTGCCGCTGCCGGATTCCTCAGCATGGAGATCTACTCGCAGTCGAGCCGGTCCCCGGAGCGTGCGCAGGCGGCGCAGCAAGCGACCGCGCCGGCATCTGGAGATGCTTCGAGGCCGCGCCCGTAACGAACAAAGAAAAGGCCAGCGCGTCCGGGAAGAAGCGCTGGCCCGAGGGGTTCGGTGGGGGCCGAAAGGGGTACGTCGCCCGGGAAGAGCGGGGTCTTCCCCGGCATTGCGTGTTCTTCGCGGCGGCGCCGATCAGGCGATCCGGTCGGGATCGTCCTCCGGCGCTTCGGGCGGCAGGTTGCGTGCGTCCGTCTCGGGCGTGCCCGCCTCCGACGCCTGCGGCGCGCGCTGGCCGGTGCCCCGGGCCTCGGCGAAGCTGGTGCCGGAGCTTTCCTCCACCACGATCGCGCCGTCCTCGGTCGCCACGGTGCGGCGCTGTTCCGGGTGCCCGGCCGAGGGATCGCCACCGCGCTCGCCGCGGAAGCCCGAGACGCCCTGCGCCTGCTGGTCCGAATTGCCCTCGCGATCCAGGGGGATGCCGGTTCTCTTGTCGGTCACGGATGTGCGCTCCACTTCGATCTTCGGCAGACCAACCACGCGGCGGCGGTGCTGTTCCCGGCTACCCGACGAAAAGCGCGTCAGCCGCGCCAATCGCGGATGGCGCGATCGTAGCGATCGCGTTCCTGGTCCCGCAGGCGTTCGAGGCGTGCCTGCTCGGCCGCCTGGCGCTTTTCCAGCGCGCGGCGTTCGCGCGCGAGCTCGGCTTCGCGCCGGGCGAGCGCTTCCTGCTCCTCGGCGTGGCGCGCCTGCGCGTCCGCGAGTGCCTGCTCCGCCTCGTGCAGCGGTGTGCGGTCCGGCTTGGGCTTCGGCTTCGGCTTGGCGTTGCGGGCGGGCTTTTCCGCCTCCGGCGCCGCGCGCGGACGGCGGGGCGGGTCCTTGGGGAGGGCAGCGATCTGCTCGGCGGTGGTGCCGCGCAGGCGGCGGATGACCGTGCCGGGGTTCGCCAGCGGCTCGCGGGTGAGCTCGGGATCCTCGACCCGTTCGGCGACGCCGCGCGCGAACAGGTCGTGGTCGCTGCCCCAGGCCCCCAGCGCCGCCTTCTGGCTCGGAGCGGCGACATAGGCGTCGTGGAAGCCGATCGGCGTGCGGAACACCTTCAGCCGGGCGCTGCGGGCCATGGGCGCGCCGCGCTCAGTCGGCGGAGCCCGGCTCGGAGAGGCCGCGGTGGGCCTGCGCGGCCGCCCGGTCCGGCAGCGCGTCGGCGATCGCGCCCAGCACCTTGTTCTTGAGCGTCGGCAGCACCTTGTCCTTGCCGGCCATCAGCGCATCGAACCCCGCCTTGGCGACGACGGCAGGATCGTCCTTGTTCGCCTGACCGGCGCGGGTGTCGTCCATGTCGGCGCGGTGGAAGAAGTTGGTTTCCGTCATGCTCGGCATCAGCACGGTGACGGTGATGCCCGTGTCCTTCAGCTCGTTGCGCAGCGCTTCCCCGAACCAGCGCAGGAAGACCTTGGTGCCGCCGTACACGGCCTCGAACGGATCGGGCATGGTCGCGGAGATGGACGAGGTGAAGAGCAGCTTGCCGCTGTCGCGCGCGACCATGTCCTTGAGCACGAGCTTGGTGAGCTGCACCGCGCCGCGGACGTTGAGGTCGATCATCTGGAGCTCGGTCTGGAGGTCGGTCTCCACGAACGGACCGCCCAGGCCGATGCCGGCGTTGACGCAGAGCACGTCGACCGGGCGGCCGGTGGCGACGATGGCGCGATACAGGGCGTCGACCGCCTGTTCCTGGCCGAGATCGCCGGCGTGGATGTCGACATGCGCACCGGTGCCGGCGAGTTCGGCCGCGGCGGCGCGCAGATGAGCCTCGTCCTGGGCGGCGATCAGCAGGTCGTAGCCGTTTTCGCCGAACTGGCGGGCGAGTTCGAGGCCGATGCCGTTGGAGCCGCCGGTCACGACGGCGAAGGGGCGGGGGGCGGTGTCTGTCATCGGTCGGTGTCCTTGATGCGGGGCGCATCCAGGAACGGGCGAGGGGGCGAAAGGCTGCGCACCCCGTCGGCGGGCGCTAGCGACGGCGGCCGATCTTCACCAGCGCATAGCCCATGACGCCGCTGATCGCGATCGCCACGACCAGCCCCGCGACCGCTCCCCAGGTCGCGCCATCCGGCCCGGCGAGGAGGCCGCCGAGCACCAGCCCGAGCAGCGGCAGCACGACGAGCGACAGGCATCCGACCGCAATCATGCGCCGGGCATAGGCCGGGGAAGGAGCGCGGCCAAGCGGGGCGGCGGCAGGGGGAGGTCCGGGGATGCGCCGGATCGACGCATGGTGGGCGCTGACGGGCTCGAACCGCCGACCCTCTCGGTGTAAACGAGATGCTCTACCAACTGAGCTAAGCGCCCGGTGGCCGTGCCGGTACGCGAATGGCGTGCCGGCTGCAAGGGTCAGCCGCGGGCGTTCAGGCGCTGCATCGCTTCTGCGGCGATGCGGGTGCTGCGGCGGCGGTCGGCGGGGTCGTACATCGCGCCGGTGATCATCACCTCGTCTACCTTGGTCCGCTCCAAAAAGGCGGCGAGGCCGCGCTCGACGGTGTCGGGGCCGCCGATCGCCGAGCATTCGAGCACCTGGTCGAGGATCGCGGAGCCCTGCGGGCCGATCGAGTCGCGATAGTTGGCGACGGGCGGCGGCATCTGGATGGCGTTGCCGGTGCGGATTGCGACGAACGACTGCTCGGTCGAGCTGGCGAGGAAGCGGGCTTCCTCGTCGGTGTCGGCGGCGAGCACGTTGAACGCGGCCATCGCATAGGGCTTGTCGAGCTGCGCCGAGGGGCGGAAGTCGCGGCGGTAGATGGCGAGCGCCTGATCGAGCGCTGCCGGCGCAAAGTGCGAGGCAAAGGCATAGGGCAGGCCGAGTGCTGCGGCGAGCTGCGCGCCGAACAGGCTGGAGCCGAGAATCCACAGCGGCACGTTGGCACCGCCGCCGGGAACCGCCTCGATACCGGTGCGACCGTCGGCCGCGAAATAGCTCTGCAGCTCCATCACGTCCTGCGGGAAGGCGTTGGGATCGCTGTCGAGCGTACGGCGCAGCGCACGGGCGACTCGCTGGTCGGAGCCGGGCGCGCGGCCGAGGCCCAGGTCGATGCGGCCGGGGAACAGCGCGTCGAGGGTGCCGAACTGCTCGGCGATGGTGAGGGGCGCGTGGTTGGGAAGCATGATGCCGCCTGCGCCCACGCGGATGGTGCGGGTGGCGGCGGCGACATGGCCGATCACGACGGCGGTAGCGGCGCTGGCGATGCCGGGCATACCATGGTGTTCGGCGACCCAGTAGCGCTTGTAGCCGAGTCCCTCGGCATGGGCGGCGAGATCGGCGGCGTTGGCGAGGGCGGTGCCCGCGTCGCCCCCGGCGACGATCGGAACCAGGTCGAGCAGCGAATAATCGGTCATGGACAAGAGATGGGGACGCAGGCGCCGCGCGCCAACCATGCGGCCGATGCTGCGGCTTGCCCGGCGGAGGGCCGGTGCCTAAACGGGCGCCGCCCATGACCCCCGCGCTCGCCCCCATCCGCACCTGGATCTTCGATCTGGACAACACGCTCTATCCGGCGAGCGTGAGCCTGTTTCCGGCGATCGACGCGCGGATGACGGCCTATATCGCCGAGCACCTGGGGATGGAGCCGGCGGCGGCGCGCACGCTGCAGAAGCGCTATTACCATGCCCATGGCATGACGCTCGCCGGGCTGATGGCCGAGCATGGCACCGACCCGCACCATTTCCTGGACTATGTTCACGACGTGGAGATGGACGTGCTGGAGGACCTGGGGCTGGCCGCGCGGATCGGCGCGCTGCCAGGCCGCAAGCTGGTCTTCACCAACGGCGACGCGACCTATGCGGCGCGGGTGCTGGACCGCATCGGCTTGGCCGAGACGTTCGAGGCGGTGCACGACGTGCATGCGACGCAGTACCGGCCGAAGCCCGACCCGATCGCCTATCAGGGGCTGTGCGACGCCTATGCGATCGATCCGACGACGGCGCTGTTCGTCGAGGATCTTGCCCGCAACCTCAAGCCCGCCAAGGCGATCGGCATGACCACCGTGTGGATCGACAACGGCTCCGAACAGGGGCCGGGCGCCGACCGCAGTTTCATCGATTATACCGTCGCCGACCTGGGCGACTGGCTCGACACCATCCTGGAGACACCCGCGTGACCGACCTGCAAACCACCATCGACGCCGCCTGGGACGATCGCGCGAACCTGGGCCTGTCCACCACCGGCGCGGTGCGCGAGGCGGTGGCCGAGGCGCTGGCGCAGCTGGATGCCGGCGCCGCGCGCGTGGCCGAGCCCGATGGCGAGGGCGGCTGGCGCGTCAACCAATGGCTGAAGAAGGCGGTGCTGCTGTCGTTCCGACTGAACGACAATGCGGTGATGCAGGGCCCGGGCGGCGCCAACTGGTTCGACAAGGTGCCGTCGAAGTTCCAGGGCTGGGACGAGGCGCGCTTCCGCGACGCCGGCTTCCGCGCGGTGCCCGGCAGCGTCGTCCGCCAGGGTGCGTTCGTCGGGAAGGGCGCGATCCTGATGCCGAGCTTCGTCAACATCGGCGCCTATGTGGGCGAAGGAACGATGGTCGACACCTGGGCCACCGTCGGCAGCTGCGCGCAGATCGGCAAGAACGTCCACCTGTCGGGTGGTGCGGGCATCGGCGGCGTGCTGGAGCCGCTGCAGGCGGACCCGGTGATCATCGGCGACGGTGCCTTCATCGGTGCGCGCGCGGAAGTGGCCGAGGGCGTGCGCGTGGGCGAGGGTGCGGTGCTGTCGATGGGCGTGTACCTGGGCAAGTCGACCAAGATCGTCGATCGCGCGACCGGCGAAGTGACGATGGGCGAGGTGCCGCCGTACGCGGTGGTCGTGCCGGGATCGCTGGGCGGCGGCGAGGGCAAGCCGGCGCTGTACTGCGCGGTGATCATCAAGCGGGTGGACGAGAGCACGCGCGCGAAGACCGGGATCAACGAGCTGCTGCGGGATTGAGGTCGTTGTGCTCCTGCGCAGGCAGGAGCCCAGGGTACCGGACGTTGCGCTGTGTGGCTCTGGGCTCCTGCCTGCGCAGGAGCACGGTGGGGTAGGTAAAAGGCCGGGCGGGCGTCAGGCGACGCGCGGGATGCCCAGGCGCGGGATTTCAATTGCCGGGCAGGCGTTCATCACCACCTGCAGGCCAGCCGCCTCGGCGCGGGCGGCGGCGGCTTCGTTGATGACGCCGAGCTGCATCCAGACTGCCTTGGCGCCGACCGCGATCGCCTCGTCCACCGCATCCCCGGCGGCGTTCGAGTTGCGGAAGATGTCGACGATGTCGATCGGCTCGCCGATCTGGGCGAGCTCGCGGAAGACGAACTCGCCGTGGACGTGCTCGCCGGTGATCTGCGGGTTGACCGGGATCACGCGATAGCCGTGGTTCTGGAGATAGGCCATCACGCCGTAGGAGGGCCGGCTGGGGCGATCGGAGGCGCCGACCAGCGCGATGGTGCGGGCGTTTTCGAGAAGCGTCCGGATGTCCTCGTCGCGGGTCAGCGGCATGCGGTTATCCCTGTTTGCGGTCCAGCCATTCGCCGACGGATGCGGCAATCTGGTGGAACGCGGTCGCCTCCGGCCCGTTCCCGGCGGCCGGCGGCGTGCCCGCGTCCGATGCCTGGCGCACCGCCATCGCGAGCGGAATGCGGCCGAGGAAGGGGATGCCGAGCTTCGCGGCCGCAGCCTCGGCGCCGCCCTGGCCGAACGGCTCGGATGCCTCGCCGCAATGCGGGCAGACATAGCCGGACATGTTCTCGACCAGGCCGATCACCGGCACCTCGGCCTTGGCGAACAGGTCGATGGCCCGGGTGGCGTCGATCAGCGCCAGGTCCTGCGGCGTCGACACGATCACCGCGCCGGCCGGCTTGTGCTTCTGGATCATGGTGAGCTGGACGTCGCCGGTGCCGGGCGGCAGATCGACCACCAGCGTGTCGTGGAGGCCCCAGTCGGCTTCGGCGAGCTGGGTGAGGGCACCGCCCGCCATCGGCCCGCGCCAGGCGATCGCCTGGCCGGCGGGGACGAGCTGGCCCATCGAGAGCAACGGCACGCCATAGGGGGTTTCGACCGGTAGCAGCTGCTTCTCGCGCGCTTCCGGGCGCGTGCCCTCGACGGCCAGCAGCTTGGGCTGCGAGGGGCCGTAGATATCGGCGTCGATCAGGCCGACCCGGCGGCCGGCGCGGGCGAGGGCGATGGCGAGGTTGGCGGCGACCGTGGACTTGCCGACGCCGCCCTTGCCGCTCGCCACCGCGATCAGCCGGCGGCCGACGCGCTCGCTGGTCTGGGCGACGCGCACTTCCGCGATGCCGGGCGTGGCGAGGGCGGCGGCGCGGACGTCGGCCTCCAGCGCGTCGCGGGCGGCAGTGGGAAGCCCGGTCACGTCGAGGACGATGCTGGCCCGCGAGCCCTCCACCCGCGCGGTGGCGCGGCCGGCGGCGACGGGGGCAAGGGCGGCTTGCAGGGCAGAACGGTCGGTCATCGCGTCGCAGATAGGCGCGCAGCAATGTCTTGCCACTGTAAATTGCGTTCCGCCCTCCTATAAAGAAGGGATGCGAAGCTTTTCCGGCTGGTTCGCACGCGCCGGCGTGCTCAGGAACGACAACATCAAGGGTCCCTGGGGCGGGCGCGGCGGTTCCGAAGGTGGATCCGGCGGCGGCGACGGCCCGAGTGGCCCGCGCAACCCGTGGAACCTGCCCCCCGACGGCCGGCGCGCGCGCCCGGCGACCGCGACCTCGCTGGAGGATTTCCTGCGCCGCGCACGCGGGGGCGGCGGCGGCGGCGGCAATGGCGGCCGCGGTGGGCCGGGCCTGCCGACCAATGCGGGCAAGCTGTGGCTGATCGGCCTGATTGTGCTGGTGGGGCTGTGGCTGATCACCTGCGTCCACGTCGTGGGCCCGCAGGAGCGCGGCGTCGCCACCAGCTTTGGCCGCTATACCGGCACGCTGGATCCGGGGTTCAAGCTGACGCTGCCGACGCCCTTCGCCTCCGTCCAGATGGTGGACGTGAAGGAAGTGCGGACGGAGAACTTCCCGGCGGGCAACCAGCCGAACCTGATGCTGACGGGCGACCAGAACATCGTCGACCTGGGCTATTCGGTGCGCTGGGACATCAAGACGCCGGAGAATTACGTCTTCGAGATCGCCGACCCGCGCGAGACGGTGCGCGCGGTGGCCGAGAGCGCGATGCGCGCCGAGATCGCCAACGTCGAGCTGGACCAGGCGATCGGTGCCGGCCGTATCGGCATCCAGGGCGACGTGCAGCAGCGCATGCAGGCGCTGCTCGACGAGTATAAGTCGGGCATCCGCATCCTGGGCGTGGCGATCAAGCAGGCGGCGGCCCCGGCCGCGGTCGACGACGCGTTCAAGGCGGTGACGGCGGCGCAGCAGCAGGCGCAGTCCAACCTCAACGACGCGCGCGCCTATGCGCAGCAGGTGATCGAGCGGGCGCAGGGCGATGCCGCGCAGTTCGACCGCATCTACGAACAGTATCGCGCCGCCCCCGAGGTGACCCGCCGCCGTCTTTATTACGAGACCATGGAGCAGGTGCTGCGCGGCGCCGACAAGACGATCGTCGAGCCGGGCGTGCAGACCTATCTGCCGCTGCCCGAGGTGCGCCGCCGGGCCACCGCCCCGACCACGCCCGAGGCGATGGAGACCGCACGATGAGCCGCAGCCTGTTCCGCAATCCCGTGGCGATCGGGATCGCGCTGCTGGTGCTCGCTATCCTGGCGGTGAGCTCGATCGCGATCGTGCCGGAAGCCAAGCAGGCGGTGATCCTGCGCGTCCAGCAGCCGATCGCCATCGTCAACCGCTATGAGCCGGGCCAGCCGTTCGGCCGCAGCGGTGCCGGCATCGTGCTGCGCATTCCGTTCCTGGACCGGCTGGTGTGGGTGGAAAAGCGCGTGCTGGCGGTCGAACTCGACAACCAGCAGGTGCTCTCCAGCGACCAGCAGCGGCTGGAAGTGGACGCGTTCGCGCGCTTCCGCATCGTCAATCCGGTGCAGATGGTGGTGACTGCGGGGTCCGAGCAGAGCGTGGCCGACCAGTTGCAGCCGATCCTGGGCTCGACCCTGCGCGGCGAACTGGGCAAGCGCCCGTTCGCGGCACTGCTGAGCCCGGAGCGCACGCAGGTGATGGAGAATATCCAGACCGCGCTCCAGCGCACCGCCGCGCAATATGGTGCCGAGATCGTCGACGTGCGGATCAAGCACGCCGACCTGCCGGAGGGCAGCCCGCTCACCAGCGCGCTCAACCGCATGCGCTCGGCCCGGCAGCAGGAGGCGGTGACGATCCAGGCGCGCGGCCAGAAGCAGGCGCAGATCATCCGCGCCGATGCCGAGGCGCAGGCGGCGCAGATCTATGCGCAGAGCTTTGGCAAGGACGCGGACTTCTATGCGTTCTGGCGCGCGATGGAATCCTATCGCACGACCTTTGCCAAGGGGGAGGACAACGGCGATACCTCGATCGTGCTGTCGCCGAACAATGGCTATCTGCGGGAGTTCCAGGGTCGAGAACGCTGAGGAGACCGTGCCGGGGGGCATTCAAATCAAGTTCAGCATCAAGCACATAGCCTGGGATCGAACGATCCCTGTCGTTTAGAGAGGACCTATCCTAGTGCGTTACGCCTACGCCCTTACCTCTGCGCTGCTGCTCGGCGGCACCGCGGCAGCCTTCAGCTTCCAGCCCCCCGCTGGCGCCCAGACGGCACAGAACGAACCCGGCGCGATCGCCAGCACCGCGCCGCGCGCGGGCGCGCCGATGAGCTTCGCCGACCTGGTCGCGCGGCTCCAGCCGGCGGTGGTCAACATCTCCACCACCCAGCGCGTGACCGTGCAGCAGAACAACCCGTTCGCCGGCACCCCGTTCGAGCAGTTCTTCGGCGGCCCGCGCGGCGGCGGCGGTGGCGCCCGCACGCAGGAGGCGCAGTCGCTCGGCTCGGGCTTCCTGATCTCGGCCGATGGCTATGTCGTCACCAACAACCACGTCGTGTCGGCCGGCACTGCCTCCGCGGTGGTCGAGACGATCACGGTGACGCTGTCCGATCGTCGCGAGTTCAAGGCGCGACTCGTCGGCCGCGACGCGGCCTCGGACCTGGCGGTGCTCAAGATCGAGGGCGCGACCTTCCCGTTCGTGCGCTTCGGCGATTCGCGCCAGGCGCGCGTCGGTGACTGGGTCGTCGCGATCGGCAACCCGTTCGGCCTGAGCGGATCGGTGACCGCGGGCATCGTCTCGGCGATCAACCGCGTGACCGGCGGCGGCACCTATGACCGCTTCATCCAGACCGATGCCGCGATCAACCGCGGCAACTCGGGCGGCCCGATGTTCGACCTGCAGGGCAATGTCATCGGCATCAACTCGCAGATCCTGTCGCCGACCGGCGGCAACATCGGCATCGGCCTCGCGATCCCGGCCGAGCAGGCCAAGCCGATCGTCGACAAGCTGATGCGCGGCCAAGCGATCGAGCGCGGCTATCTGGGCGTCGGCATCCAGCCCATCGACGAGAACATCGGCGCGGCGCTGGGCCTGCCCAAGGATCGCGGCGAGCTGATCTCGCGCATCGAGCCGGGCGAAGCGGCGGCCAAGGCCGGCATCCGCCAGGGCGACGTGGTAGTGGCCGTCAACGGCAAGGAAGTGACGCCGGAGCAGACGCTGAGTTATCTGGTCGCCAACACGGCGCCGGGAACCCGCATCCCCGTCGAGCTGCTGCGCGACGGCAAGCGCCAGACGGTGACCGTCACCGTCGGCAAGCGGCCGCCGGAGGAGCAGCTGGCGCAGTTCAACCCCGAAGACGACAGCGGCATGCCGCAGGAAGAGGCGCCCCAGGATACGGGCGCGGCATCGCTGGGCATCGGCGTGACCCCGCTGACCCCGTCCATCGCGCGCAGCATCGGCGTCGATCCGGCGGTGAAGGGCGTGGTGGTCACCGGTACCGACCCGTCGAGCGATGCGGCCGGCAAGGGCATCCGCCGCGGCGACGTGATCGTCTCGGTCAACCGGACCCCCGTCGCCAACGCCGCCGACGTCGCCCGCCTGGTGACGCAGGCCAAGGCGGCCGGTCGCGACCAGGTGCTGCTGTTCGTGCAACGCCGCGGCCAGGGCATCTACATGCCGGTGCGCATCGGCGGCTGAGGCTGCCTTTCCGTATTGCATTGCGGCCCGTCGCTTGAGGGAGCGGCGGGCCGTTTGCGTTTGGGGGGAATGGTCGAGGAGATCGTGCGCTCTCTCGTGTTCCCGCGCGGGCGGGAGCACCTTTGGTGCACCCGTACTCCTGCGGAGGCAGGAATCCAGGGCCAAGCAGACCAACGGCTTGCGGTGCTTGGAACCCTGGGCTCCTGCCTCCGCAGGAGCACTGTTCCGCTGAGGCGGGGTAGAGACCCTCGCTGTCGTCCCCCAACTGAGCCCCGGCCTTCGCCGGGGGTACGGAGAGGGGAGGCGGGGGCCTCCCGGCTTACATCACCGAGAGCAGCGACTGGATCTCGACAAAGGCGAAGGCGACGGAGCTGTCGGCGACGCCATAGGGGATGAAGAGCTTGTCGCCGTGGCGCAGCGCGCCGCAGGAATAGACGACGTTGGGGACATAGCCCTCGCGGTCCTCGTTGGCGGCGGCGAGGATCGGCTCGCGGGTGCGGCCGATCACCTTCGACGGATCGTGCTTGTCGAGCAGCACCGCGCCGATCGAATACTTCCGCATCGCGCCGACGCCGTGGGTCAGCACCAGCCAGCCCTCGTCGAGCTCAATGGGCGGGCCGCAATTGCCGATCTGTACCAGCTCCCAGGGGTATTCCGGGGTGAGCAGCAGCGCACCTTCGTCCCAATGGGTGAGGGTGTCGGACTCGATCAGGAACAGGTTCTCGCCGTCCTGGCGACCGATCATCATGTACTTGCCGTTCACCTTGCGCGGGAACAGGCCCATGCCCTTGTTGCGCGCCGCGCTGCCGGTCATCGGCACGAGGTCGAACGCGCGGAAGTCGCGGGTGCGCAGCAGCTCCGACTGGATCTGCGAGCCGTTATAGGCGGTGTAGGTGCCCAGCCACTCCTGTTGCCCATCGTCGTGGGTGAAGTGGACGAGGCGCATGTCCTCCAGCCCCTTGGACTGGGCCTGGGTGATCGGGAAGATGACGGTGCCGGACAGCGTCGAATCGCGGTGGCGGTAGACGGTGACGGGGCCGGCGGGCGCCGTTTCCTCGTCGCCGATCGCGTCCGCCGCGGTCGCGAACGGCGGCTCGGGCGCGAGGCGCATCTCGTTCTGGTCGGTGATGATGCCTTCGCGGAAGGCGACCGAGGAAATGTGGCCCTCACCCACCGAGCGCATCGACATCAGGATGCGCAGGCTTCCCGGCTGCATGCCCGTCTGGTCGAAGTGCGGCACGGCGCTGGGGTTCATCAACGCCGCGGCGGCATAGCTGTACTCGTGGCAGAAATAGGCGCCGATCAGCTGGCGCTTTTCGTCGCCGATCTGACTGCCGTCGAGCCCGAGCTGCGCCTCGATCTCGTCGTAGCGGGTCATGAAGACGCGCCGCGTCTGCCAGTGGCGTGCCTCGAAGTCCTTGAGCACCACCTCGAGCTGGTGGCGCGTCTCTTCGGGCGACATCGCCAGTACCGCCGTCACCATCCGCTCGGTGCGGCTGGGGGTGGTGCCGTTCGACTGCCAGGCGATATGGAAGGGCCGAACCACCACCCGCGAGGGATCGGCGTGCAGCCGCAGCGGGTGCGTGACCAGATTCAGCATGCGAAACCTCTGGGAAGCTCTCGTATAGCGCGTTCGCCCGTTCAGGCGACGGCGCGGCCCTCTGCCACGACCGGGGGCCGCTTTGAAAGCCGGGAAATCGCACAGGACGCGAGTTGCAGGGCGAGGATCGACTCCGCGCCCTGATTCTGGTTGAGCCCGTGCGGCATCAGGCCGTCGAAGCAGCCGCCATCCGCACCGGAGGCGAGCGGCAGGTCGAGGTCGTTGACCCCGAGATACCAGCGATAGGCCTTCATCGCCTCGACCGCCCAGCGTTCGTCGCCCGTGACTTCATGCGCGGCGATGCAGGCGTCGATGGTCGCCTGCGCCTCCAGCGGCTGCTGGTCGAAGGGCAGCGGGTCCGCATAGGGGCGGTGGAAGCTCTCGGTGCCGACCGCGCGGAAGCGCCCCTCGGGCGAGGTCTGGCGCGCGACGATCCAGTCGAGCGTCTCCAGCCCCACCTGCAGGAGGTCGGGACGCTCCAGCGTCTGGCCGGCTCGGATCATCGCTTCGGGCAGGCGCGCGTTGTCATAGGCCAGCACGATCTCGAACCACTGCCACTCGGGGCGGCGGGTTTCGTGGAGCAGCTCCACCAGTTCCTCACCGAAGCGGGTGAGGATGTCGCGCGCGAGCGGGTGGCCCGGATAGACGTCGAGCATCGCGGCGGCGCCGAGCATCGCAAAGGCGCGGGCCCGCGGGCTGCCGAGTTCCAGCGCGATGCCGGCGGTGGCGTCGAACAGCGCGATCGCCCAGTCGCGATGCTTGCGCGCCCGCGCCTCGCGCGCGGTGACGCCCAGCGCCCAGAGCGCACGGCCGTTCGAATCCTCCGAACCCTCGTCCTCGCACCAGCTGCGGTCGAAGTTCATGAAGTTGCGGAAACGCCGCGTGTCCGGGTTCCAGGCGTGCTGGAGGAAGGCGGCGTAAACGCTGGTCCACTTGTCGCGCGTCGCCTCGTCGAGCTCGTCGATGCGGTGCATCAGGATCAGCGCGCGGGCATTGTCGTCGATGCAATAGCCGTGGCGCCGATCGGGGATCGAGAAGATCGAATGCTGGAGCATGCCCGTGGCATCGCTCATCCGCTCGACCGCGGCGATGGTGGGCTTGAGCGGGGCGAGCTCGTTGGTGCGCGGGATGCGGTGGGGGAGGGCCGCGACGGCATCGGCGACCTCCGCCATCGCGCGCTCCGCCAGGCGCGGCCACAGCATGGAGCGGCCATGCGCATAGGCACGCTCGGCGAGCGCATGGCGAGCACCCGCGTTGCCGAGCAGGCGGTTGATCTCGCGCGCGAAGGCGCCGCTGTCGCCGAACGGCACCAGCACGCCATGGTCGTCGGCAAGAATCTCGCTGGCGTGCACATAGGGCGTCGAGATCACGACCTTGCCCATGCCGACGGCATAGGAAAGCGTGCCCGAGGTGATCTGGGCCGGGTTGCTGTAGGGGGTGACGTAGAGGTCGGCTGCCTGGAGGTAGTCGAGCAGTTCCTCATGCTCGACGAAGGCGTCGACGAACACGACGTTGTCGGCGACGCCGCGCTCGGCGGCGAGCGCCTTCAGCCGGTCGCGATAGGCCTCGCCCTCATGCTCGACGAGGTGCGGGTGGGTGGCGCCGAGCACCACGTAGAGCGCACGCGGGTGCGCGCCGACGACCGCCGGCAGCGCCTCGATCATCGTCTCGATGCCCTTGTTGGGCGCGAGCAGGCCGAAGGTCAGGATCACGTCGCGATCGCCCCAGCCGAACCGGCCCTTCATGGCGGCGGGCTCGACATAGGCGCGGTTGGGCACGCCGTGCGGGATCATCACGAGCTTGTGCGGATCGACGCCGTGGACGCGGGTCAGGATCTCGCGACCCTTGTCGGCCATGACGATCACGCGCGCGGCACGGCGCAGGAGCGCGTCCATCACCCGGCGCTCGTCGGCGCTGGGCTTCTCCAGGATGGTGTGGAGGGTGACGATGACAGGAACGGTGACGCGGTCGAGCAGCGCCAGCAGATAGTCGCCGGCCGCACCGCCGTAGATGCCGTATTCGTGCTGGACCCACAGCGCCTTCGCCCCGCTCTCCGCGATCCGGCGCGCAGCCTCGCTATAGGCGGCGCGGTCGTTCTGCGGGATGCTGTGCGTGACCGCGGGCGGATAGGCGTGCAGGCCCGGCCGGTCGTCCATCGCATAGACGTCGACCTTGAGGTCCGGGAAGCGCTGCTTCAGCGCGTTGTAGGTGTCGGTGGTGAAGGTCGCCAGGCCGCACTTGCGCGGCAGGAAGTTGCCGATCAGGGCGATGTGATCCATGCCACCCGGTGCGGCGATACTCGGCGCCATCCACGTCCCTCACGCTGGAAAGACCGGCGAAACACTCGCCGGCTACAACAGGCAAATGCGTGAGGCGGAAGTTAGTTTCACCGATGGTGCAGTGCAATATCTGAAAACCGACGCAGCAGGGCAAAAAGCGCTTCTTTCCTGCTGCGCCGCGTCAGGGCCGCGAAGGCGAACTCAGCCGCGCCCGCGGTAGCCGGGGACGTCCTGCGACGGGATCCAGACGCCCGCCGGCGGCTCGCCCGACTGCCAGAACACGTCGATCGGGATGCCGCCGCGCGGGTACCAATAGCCGCCGATGCGCAGCCACAGCGGCTTCATCTCGGCGAACAGCCGCTCACCGATGCCGACCGTGCAATCCTCGTGAAAGGCCGCGTGGTTGCGGAACGATCCCAGGAACAGCTTCAGGGACTTGGATTCCACGATGGTGGCGTCGGGCACATAGTCGAGCACCAGGTGCGCGAAATCCGGCTGGCCGGTGACCGGGCACAGCGAGGTGAATTCGGGCACGGTGAAGCGCACGCAGTAGCGCGAGCCTTCCCGCGGGTTGGGGACATAGTCGAGTTCGGCCTGTTCCGGCGATGCGGGAAGCCCGCTGCTCTGGCCCAGATGCTTTGGAGTCATGCGCGCGCATGTAGGATGCCGGCCACCGAAAGGGAACGGGGCGATCCGCCTTTCCGATGCCTCGACGGGACCGGCGGCGATGCGTAGAGCACGAGGCGACGCAGCGAAGGAGACGGCATGGACGCGCTGGTGACCACACACGAACTGGCGGCGCAGCTGGGAAGCCCCGGGCTTCACCTGCTGGACGCGACCTGGTTCGGAACGCTGGGCGCCGAGGGGCGCGATGCGGCAGCGGAGTTCGCGGCCGGCCATATCCCCGGCGCCGCCTTTCTCGACCTCGGCCATCTTTCGCAGGCGGCGGCCGAGGGTGCCACCGCTGGCGTCGCCCGGCTGCTGGGTGCGCTGGGCATCGACGATGGCGCGACGATCGTCCTTTATGACGACTCCCCCTATCACAGCGCGGCGCGCGCCTGGTGGCTGCTCAAGCGCTATGGGGTGGCGGCGAGCCTGCTCGACGGCGGAATCCCGAAGTGGCGCGCGGAAGGGCGGCCGCTGCAGACCGGCCATGGCGCGGCCCATACGGTGACGCGCCACCTGCACTTCGATCCCAGCCGGATGCGGACCAAGGCGGACGTGCGCGCGAACCTGGACAGCGGTGCCGAGCAGCTGCTCGACGCGCGTTCGGCTGCGCGCTTCAGCGGCGCCGAACTCGACCCGCGCGGGCTGCCGACCGGGCACATCCCCGGCTCCTTCAACCTGCCCTATGGCAAGCTCTTTGCCACCGACGGCACGTGGAAGCGGGGCGACGCGCTGCGCGCCGCGTTCGAGGACTCGGGCGTCGACCTCGACCGGCCGATCGTCACCACATGCGGTTCGGGCGTGACGGCGGCGGTGCTGGCGTTCGGGCTCCACCTGCTCGGCCGCGACGCCGCACTCTACGACGGCAGCTGGACCGATTGGGCATCGGACCCGACCACGCCCAAGGCGACGGTGACATTGTGAGCGAGGCGGGCGAGGGCAAGGGTGCGGGTACGCGCGTCGTCGGCGCAGGGCGGCGGCCGGAGTGGACCCAGCGCATCGTCAACCCGCCGGTGTGGCGGGCGTCGACCATCCTCTACGATACGGTCGAGGAGCTGCGCGCTACCGCCGGCCGGGACACCCACCACAAGCTGTTCTACGGCAGGCGCGGCACGCCGACGCAATGGTCGCTGGCCGATGCGCTGACCCAGCTGGAGCCGGGTGCCGAGGCGACTTTGCTCTATCCGTCGGGCGTGGCGGCGATCTCGACCGCGCTGCTGGCGGTGCTGTCGCCGGGCGACGAGCTGCTGCTGGTCGACAGCGCCTATGACCCGACCCGCCACCTGGCTGACGGGCTGCTCAAGCGCTTCGGCATCACCACGCGCTACTACGACCCGATGGTGGGCGCGGGGATCGCCGAGCTGATCGGGCCGAACACGCGCGCGATCTTCATGGAAAGCCCGGGGAGCCTGACCTTCGAGGTGCAGGACGTGCCGGCGATCGTCGCCGCCGCCAAGGCGCGCGGGGTCACCACGCTGCTCGACAACACCTGGGCGACGCCGCTGCTGTTCCCGGCAATCGAACTGGGCGTCGACTATACGATCATGGCCTGCACCAAGTACGTCGTCGGCCATTCGGACGCGATGCTGGGATCGGTGACGGCGGCGCCCGGCAAGTTCGCGGCGCTGCGCAACGCCAGCTACCAGCTGGGCCAGCATGTCTCGCCCGACGACGCCTATCTGGGCTCGCGGGGGCTTCGCACCATGGCGGTGCGGCTCGACCGGCATGGCGAGAGTGCGCTCGCGCTCGCGCGCTGGCTGGGCGAGCAGCCGGGGGTCGCCCGCGTGCTGCACCCGGCCCTGCCGGGCACGCCGGGCCACGACATCTTCGCGCGCGATTTCCGCGGGTCCTCCGGCCTGTTCTCCTTCGTCCTCGACGGCGGGGACGAGGCGGCGCGGGCAGCGCTGATCGACGGGCTGGAACTGTTCGCGATCGGCTATAGCTGGGGCGGGTTCGAGAGCCTGGCGGTGCCGATCGACCCTGAGCGCTATCGCAGCGCCACCCGCTGGCAAGCCGAGGGGCCGATGGTGCGGCTGCAGATCGGGCTGGAGGACGTGGACGACCTGATCGCCGACCTCGACGCCGGGCTTGCCCGCTTCCGCGCAGCGCGGGGGTGACGGCGTGGTGAGCCGGCTCGCCGAATTCGGCATCACCATTCCCGGCACGCCGGCGCTGATCGAGGCGCTGATCGCGGCGGCGCTGGTGTTGCTGGCGCTGACGCTCGGCTGGATCGCCGGCCGCCGGCTGGGGCCCGGGATTGCCGGCTTCTGGCGCAACCACTTCGACGGGCAGGGGGAGGGGATTGCCCCCCGCCTGTGCCAGATCGTGCGCTATGCCGCCGCAGCCGCGCTGCTGTCGATCGTCGCCGGCAGCTATGGCTGGCACCCGCTGTCGGCGTTCGGCATCGGCCTGGTGCTCGGCTGGACCACCGCGCGGCTTGCGATCGACGTGCTGCGCGGACTGCACCTGCCGCGCTGGGCGGCGTGGACGATCGGCGCGGTGATCTTCGTGGGCGTGCTGAGCAATGCGCTGGGCGGCTTCGACAATGTGACGGGCGCGCTTGAGCGGGTCGGCTTCGATGTCGGGCGACGGCGGCTGTCGCTGCTGTCGCTGGTGTCGGTCGCGGTGGTGGCGGTCGGCCTCTATGCGCTCGTGCGGCTCGCCAACCGGCTGGTCAGCCATTCGATCGGGCGCGCCAAGAGCCTGGATGCGACGCAGAAGCTGCTGGCGCAGAAGCTGGCGGCGATCGGCGCGGTGGTGGTCGCCTTCTTCTTCGGCATCGACCTGCTGGGGATCGACCTCACCACCTTTGCGGTGTTTTCGGGCGGGCTCGGCCTGGCGATCGGCTTTGGTCTCCAGAAGACCGTCGGCAATCTGATCGCGGGCATTATCCTGCTGATGGACCGATCGATCAAGCCGGGCGACGTGATCGTGGTGGGGGAGAGCTTCGGCTGGGTGAACAAGATCGGCGTACGCGCCGTCTCCGTCATCACCCGCGACGGCAAGGAGCATCTGATCCCCAACGAGAATTTGATGACGCAGGAGGTGGAGAACTGGTCCTTCACCGACCGCAACGTGCGCGTGCGCATCCAGGTGAAGGTGGGGTATGAAAGCGACCTGAAGCTCGCGCAGGCGCTGATGCTGCGCGCGGCGAGCGAGAGCCCGCGGGTGTTGAAGAGCCCCAAGCCCAATGTGTGGCTCACCAGCTATGGCGACTATGCCGCCGAGCACGACATCCTGGTGTGGATCAGCGATCCCGAAAGCGGCGTCGGCAATGTGCGCTCCGACGTGCTCAACCGGCTGTGGCTGTTGTTCAAGGAGCACGGCATCGTAATCCCGGTGCCCAGGCGCGAGATGATCCTGCGCGATTCTGCGGGTGCAGCCGCCTTTGTCGCCCATGGTGCTGCCGATGCGGATGCGGTTCCGCCGCAGGCTCCCCCGGGCCCCGACGCCTGAGCGTGGCAAAAACGGTGCGGCCGGTGCTTGGAGGGAGCCCGGCGCGTGCCTAGATTGCTGGCGTGAGCACCGCCATCACTGCGCGCATCGCCGAGGGCGTGCTGTCCATCCCCGCTGCCGACTGGGATGCCTGCGCCGGCACGGGCAATCCGTTCCTGAGCCACGGATTCCTGGCCGCGCTGGAGCGGTCCGGATCGGTCGGCGGGCGAAGCGGCTGGCAGCCGTTGCCGGTGGTGGTGGACGGGGCAGACGGGCGCCCGGCGGCGATCGCCCCCGCCTATGCCAAGGCCCACAGCCAGGGCGAATATGTGTTCGACCACGCCTGGGCCGATGCCTGGGAGCGCGCCGGCGGCGACTATTATCCCAAGCTGCAGGTGGCGGTGCCCTTCACGCCGGTGCCGGGGCCGCGGCTGCTGCTGCGCGATTCCGCCCGGGCGCCGGCGCTGATCGCCGCGCTGGAGACGCTCACCCGGCAGAACGGGCTGTCCTCGGCGCATGCGACGTTCGTCGATTCGGAGGAACTGCCGCGCTGGCAGGCGGCGGGCTGGCTGATGCGGGCAGGGACGCAGTTCCATTGGGAGAACCAGGGCTATGCCGGGTTCGACGACTTCCTGGGGGCGCTGGCGAGCCGCAAGCGCAAGGCGATCCGCAAGGAGCGCGCCGCCGCGGTCGAGGGGCTGACGATCCGCCACCTGGCCGGTGCCGAGATCAGCGAGGCGCATTGGGACGCGTTCTGGGCATTCTACCAGGACACGGGCAGCCGGAAATGGGGGCAGCCGTATTTGACGCGGTCGTTCTTCCCGCTGCTGTCCGAGGCGCTGGGCGACCGGGTGCTGCTGATCCTGGCCTATCGCGGCGACCAGCCGATCGCCGGGGCACTCAACCTGGTGGGGGCGGATGCGCTCTACGGGCGCTACTGGGGCGCGGTGGAGGAGGTGCCGTTCCTGCACTTCGAGCTATGCTATTACCAGGCGATCGAGGCCGCGATCGCGCGCGGGCTCAAGAGGGTAGAGGCGGGCGCACAGGGCGAGCACAAGCTGGCGCGCGGCTATGCGCCGGTCACGACCTGGTCGGCGCATTACCTGCCGGACCCGAACTTCCGCCGCGCCGTCGCCGAGTATCTCGAGCGCGAGCGCGAGGCGGTGGTGCACGAGCAGGAGTATCTGGGTGAGCTGACGCCGTTCCGGCGGGGGTAACGGCGGCTGAGGCGCCGGTCGGCGTCGCGCGCCCTTATTGCCGCCACCCCAACTGGACCCCGGCCTCCGCCGGGGTGCGCACCCTCAGGACTCGCGGGTGGGGCGGTCGATGCGGCGGCCGGCGGGGCCGTAGAGGTCGGTCGGCATCAGCGTCGCGGCGCGCTGGCGGTGGTCGATGCGGAACACCGCGCTGGTGCCGTTGCGCCACAGCGGGATCAGCCCCTGCTCCAGCCGCCGGTCATATTTGGGCGGGCGGATCATCCAGACATAGTCGAACTTGTCGCGCGGGAAGCGGTGGAGCGCACCGGCGACAGGGCGCCACCATTCGCGCGGGCACTGGACGTCCGTCACGATCTGCGATGGATCGTGCGAGAAGCCGCGCGCGGGGTAGCGGGTGGTGAGCAGCTGCGCGCCGACCATCGACCACTGGTCATTGGCGTAGGCGAGGCGCCGTTCGAGGGCGATCCCGGGCAGGTGCTGCAGCCGGGTCATCGTCCACTCGTTGTGGCACGTCTCCCCGATGAAGGTGATGAGACGGGCGCCGACCGGCACGTGCGGGAGCCCGGCGAGCTCCTGGTCATAGTCGCGGTCGTAGAGCCAGTAGCTGGCGGTCGTCGCGCCGATGCGGCCGACGAAGATGGCGAGGCCGATCGCCGCGACGGTCGCGGCATGGCGGATCGACATGCCGGGCTTGGGCCGGAGCGCGATCAGCGCGATGCCGAACAGATAGGGCACCAGCCGCATGTCCGCATAGGCGGAGCCGAACACGATGCGGGGCAGCAGGAGGTAGACCGCGAGCAGGAACAGCGCCGACAGGCCGAGGTTGCGCGAATATTGGATGTTCGGGTCGCGCACGCCCTTGAACAGCACCAGGTAGAGCACCGCGAGCGAGGCGATGTCGTAGAGCTGCCAGCGGTCGCGCAGCACCATGGTGACCCACTGCATCTTGAGCCGCCAGTTGAACCAGTCGGCGGTCTGGCCGCTGACATGGCCCGAGCGCCACAGCAGCATCAGGAGCGCAGGGGGCGCGAGTACCAGGCAGTGCAGCCCGGCGTGGAAGAGGGCGGCGAACCAGTTGCGGCGGCGGTCGTGCTCGCGGATCAGCTCGGCCGAGGCGGCAAGCACGCCCAGCGTCCCCCAGCCGAACGTGTGGGTTAGCCAGATCAGCGCCGCCAGCGGCACGAAGATCACCCCGCGCAGCTTGAGCTTTCCCAGCCGCCCCAGCCGCAGCCACAGCGCAAAGGCGTTGAGGGCCAGCGCCATCGACAGCGCGAAGTTCACGAAACCGAAGTGGAAGGGATAGCTGTAGACCAGCGGCAGCGCGAACAGCGCCGTGGCCGGGATGCGGCCGTGCACCTCGCGCGCGATCCACAACAGGCCGACCGCGGTCAGCACCGGGATCGCCATCACGATCAGCTTGACCGCGAGTTCCAGGCCCAGGATCGGCTGGAGGGGCACGATCAGGAGATCGACCCCCAGATTGCCCATCAGGCTCCAGTGGAAGTTGTACCAGTCGGTGAGCCAGGGCGCAGCGCCGGTGCCGATGGTCTGCTGCACGCGGTAGCGGCCCATGTGGCCGGGCAGGTCGACGAGCGGGGGGATCTCCGGCCACATCAGCGGCACGGCGGCCAGCACCGCCATCGCGAACACGAACCATCGCGTCTGCCACCAGTGTGGCGTTGCCCCATTCCCCTGCATGGGCCCGCTTTTACCCGGCATCTGCCCGGCGGCAAGCGAATGCGCGTCGGCGTGCCGCCCGGCGCGCGGCGAGGAGGGGGGCAGAAGCTGCGACATGGGGAGGAAAGGCGCGGGGCCGGCGCGGCTGCACCGGCCCCACGAGGCCTTTAGCGGTCGCGGCGGCCGAGCAGGCGCAGGCGCAGTGCGTTCAGCTTGATGAAGCCGGCGGCGTCGCGCTGGTCATAGGCGCCCTGGTCGTCCTCGAAGGTGACGACCTTTTCCGAGTAGAGCGAATAGGGCGACTTGCGGCCGATGACGTGGACGCCGCCCTTGTAGAGCTTCAGCCGCACGGTACCGGTGACCTTGGTCTGGCTGTAGTCGATCGCCGCCTGGAGCATCTCGCGCTCCGGCGAGAACCAAAAGCCGTTGTAGAGCAGCTCCGCGTAGCGCGGCATCAGCTCGTCCTTGAGGTGGGCGGCGCCGCGGTCGAGCGTGACCTGCTCGATCGCGCGGTGTGCGGCGTGCAGGATGGTACCGCCCGGGGTCTCGTACATGCCGCGGCTCTTCATGCCGACGAAGCGGTTCTCGACCAGGTCGAGGCGGCCGATGCCGTGGGTACGGCCGAGGTCGTTGAGCTTGGCGAGCAGGGTCGCGGGCGAAAGCCCCTCGCCATTGATCGCGACCGCGTCGCCGCCCTCGAAGTCGATGGTGATGATCTCGGGCTGGTCGGGCGCGTCCTCAGGCGAGACGGTGCGCGAGAAGACATAGTCCGGCACCTCTTCCCACGGATCCTCGAGCACCTTGCCCTCGGACGAGGTGTGGAGGAGGTTCGCGTCGGTGGAGAAGGGGCTCTCGCCGCGCTTGTCCTTGGGGACCGGGATCTGGTTCTTTTCGGCAAAGTCGATCAGCGCGGTGCGGCTGGTGAGATCCCATTCGCGCCAGGGCGCGATCACCTTGATGTCGGGCTGAAGCGCGTAATAGCCGAGCTCGAAGCGGACCTGGTCGTTGCCCTTGCCGGTCGCGCCGTGGCTGACCGCGTCTGCGCCGACCATCTTGGCGATCTCGATCTGGCGCTTGGCGATCAGCGGGCGCGCGATCGAGGTGCCGAGCAGGTACAGCCCCTCGTAAAGCGCGTTGGCGCGCATCATCGGGAAGACATAGTCCTTCACGAACTCTTCGCGCAGGTCGTCGATGAAGATGTGCTCGGGCTTCACGCCCATCAGCTCGGCCTTCTTGCGGGCGGGCTCGAGCTCCTCGCCCTGGCCGAGGTCGGCGGTGAAGGTCACCACCTCGCACTGATATTCGGTCTGCAGCCATTTCAGGATCACGCTCGTGTCGAGGCCGCCCGAATAGGCGAGCACCACGCGATTGATCTTGTCGGCCATCAGCTCATTCTCCGAAATGCCCTCACCGGGGCCCGCGTGCCGGTGGCAGGGCGGGCCGGCGCTTCTCACGCGGGCAGGTTGCGCGCGCGCTCTATGCCTCGCGCGGCGCTTCCGCAAGCGGTTGGCCGACGGATCGCACCAGCCGCGGGAGCGCGAGGCCGAGGCCGGCGGCGCGGTAGAGGTAGCTGGCGAGCAGCGCGACCCACATGCCGAGTGCACCCCAGGGGCGCAGCAGCAGGTCGGTCGCGAGGTAGAGCAGGGTGGCGGCGACGGCGGCGTTGCGCAGGCTCTTGCCGGCGGTGGCGCCGATGAACACGCCGTCGAGCAGCCAGGCGGGGGCGCCGACCAAGGGCACCAGCGCGGCGAAGGGCAGGAGCGCGATCGCGTGGGCGCGGACGTCCGGATTGTCGGTGACGGCGTCGATGAGCGGCACGCCGGCGACGTGGATCAGGAGCGCGAAGGCGGCGCCGGCGATGAGCGTGAACTCGCCCGTGAGGCGGGTGGCGCGCAGAAGCTCGCTGCGCGCGCCGCGGCCGATCGCCTCGCCGATCCGCGACTCGGCGGTGAAGGCAAAGCCGTCGAGCACGAAGGCGGAGACGGAGACGAACTGCATCAGCACGTGGTTGGCGGCGAGCGGGACTGCGCCCAGGCGCGCGCCCGCATTGGCGAACCAGCCGAACAGCACGAGCAGGGCGACGGTGCGGACCATGATGTCGGCATTGACGGAGAACAGCCGGCGCAGCTTGTCGCGATCGAACAGCCGCGCGCTGAGGCCGGTGAGGGCGCCGGGGCCGAGGATGCGCAGTGCGAGGAAGATGCCGAGCAGCAGCGCGCTCCATTCGGCGCAGGCGGTGCCGAGGCCGACGCCCCGTGCGCCAAGACCCAGCCCCCAGACGAACCAGATGTCGAGCACGGCATTGACGAGGTTCATCGCGATCTGGAGCAGCAGCGCCGCGCGGGTGCGGCCGAGCCCGAGCAGCCAGCCGTTGAGCGCGAACACGCCGAGGCTGGCGGGCGCGCCCATGAAGCGGCCGCTGACATAGCCGCTCGCCGCGGCGTCGAGCGCGCCGCCGCCTGCCAGCAGCGAGAAGGCGAGCGGGACCAGCAGCAGCTGGAGCGCGAACAGCGCGACGCCGAGCCCGAAGCCGAGCGCCAGGCCGCGCAGCAGCATGGCGCGCACCTCCTCCGTATCTCCGGCGCCCTGGGCCTGGGCGGTCATGCCGGTCATCCCCATGCGCAGGAAGCCGAAGCTCCAGAACAGGAAGTTGATGACGGTGGTGCCGAGCGCGACGCCCGCGAGGGCGGCGGCGTCACCGGTGCGGCCAATGACGACCGTGTCGACCATGCCGACCAGCGGCACGGTGGTCTGGCCGAGCATGATCGGCCACGCCTGCTGGAAGATCGAGGTGCGGGTGAGCGGGGTGGGCGTGGTCATGGAGCTGCCGTGCTATGGTCGAGCGGCCGGGTGCAAGTGGTGCATGGGCGCGCTGCTAAGCCGCCCTCCCTCCCCCGTTGGCCTCGAGTAGCCGTCGAGCTTGTCGAGACGGCGTATCGAGAGGCGGTGGTGGCTCTCTCGATACGGGCTCTCGACAAGCTCGATCCCTACTCGAGACAAACGGGGTGGGAGATGGGGCTGGGTGCTTCGATACGGGGCTTCAACACGCTCAGCCCCACCTCCGCACGAACGGGAGGGACTGCGGTGAGACCGGATCAGGCCTCCACCACCTCGTGCAGGCGCTGCTCCTCCTCCAGCATATAGTCGCGCGTCAGCGGCAGCGCGTCGCGGGAGCGGGCGAACTGGAGCTGGTAGTTGACCATGCCGCCATAGTCGAAGCTGACCTGCGACCCGGCGAGATAGAAGGTCCACATGCGGAAGAAGCGCTCGTCGTAGAGGTCGACGATCGCCTGCCGGGCGGCGACGGCGCGGTCGTACCAGTGGGCGAGGGTGAAGCCATAGTGGCGGCGCAGCACCTCCACGTCGGTGAGGAACATCTTGTTCCCCTCATGCGCGCGGACGATCTCCGACAGCGCCGGGATGTAGCCGCCCGGAAAGATGTACTTGGCGGTGAAATGGTCGGTGACGCCGGGCCCGCCGGCGCGGCCGATGGTGTGGAGGAGCATCACGCCGTCGGGGGTGAGCAGCTCGCGGCACTTGGCGAAGAAGGTGCGGTATTGCGGCGGGCCGACATGCTCGAACATGCCGACCGAGACGATGCGGTCGAACTGGCCCTGGACCGCGCGATAGTCGATCAGCTCGAAGCGGACCTTGTCGGCGACGCCCGCTTCTTCCGCGCGGCGGCGGGCGACCTTGAGCTGTTCCTCGGACAAAGTGACGCCCAGCACCTCCGCGCCCGTCTTGCGGTGGAGGTAGAGCGCCATGCCGCCCCAGCCGCAGCCAATGTCGAGCACGCGCATGCCCGGGCGCAGCGCGAGCTTGGCTGCGATGTGCGCCTTTTTGTCGACCTGCGCCTGTTCGAGGCTGACCGCGGGATCGGTGAAATAGGCGCAGCTGTACTGGCGGTCGACGTCGAGGAAGAGGTCGTAGAGCCGGTCCGACAGGTCGTAGTGATGGGCGACGTTGCGCTTCGACTGGCGGGCCTGGTTGTAGCGATCGAGCCGGTGGAGCACGGCGTTGGCGACGAGGCGCATGCCGCGCGCCTTGAGCTTGCTCTCGCCGGCTTCCCAGAGGTTGTTCTTCTTGAACAGGACCAGCAGGTCGCGGATGTCGCCCTGCTCGATCACCAGGCGCCCGTCCATGAAGGCTTCCGCCGCCCCGAGGCTCGGGTCCCGCACGATCGAGGCGAGGACCTTGCGATCCGTGAAGCGGATCGTGACGTTGGGGAAGCCGGGGTCCGGCGTGCCGAAGCGGCCGGTACTCCCGTTGGCATGGTGGACGGTCAGCTGGCCCTTTTGAACGGCCCGCGCGAAGAACATGTCGATCAGTGCCATGGCGGCGAGGCTAATCGTTTCGGGGGCGGAAAGCTACCGCTCGGTTCGATTATACCTCCCGCTCAGTCGGCGAACAGCAGCACGGGCGTTTCCAAGAGCTTCTTGAGCGCCTGGACGAAGCTCGCCGCATCCCGGCCGTCGACGACGCGGTGGTCGCACGAGATCGACACGTTCATCAGCTTGGCGCGCCGGATGATGTCGCCGCCGCGGCCGTCGTCGACGAACACCGGGCGCTCGACGATGCGGTTGGGACCGACGATCGCGACCTCCGGCCGGTTGATGACCGGGGTGGTGGCGACGCCGCCCAGGGGCCCCAATGAGGTGACGGTGATGGTGCCGCCGGACAGCTCCTCCGAACGCGCCTTGCCGGTGCGGGCGGCCTCGGCTAGGCGCGTGATCTCGGCCGCGAGCTGCCAGACGTTCTTGTCCTGTGCGTCCCGGATCACGGGCACCATGAGGCCGGCGTCCGTCTGCGTTGCCATGCCCATGTGCACGCGGCCGTGGCGGGTGACCACGCCGGCCTCGTCGTCATAGCGGGCGTTGAGCATCGGGAAGTCGGGCAACGTGCGGCAGAGCGCGGCGATGAACAGCGGCAGCAGGGTGAGCTTCGGCCGGTCGCCGCGGTTGGCGTTGAGGTCCGCGCGCATGGCTTCGAGCGCGGTTACCTCCACTTCCTCCACATAGGTGAAGTGGGGGATGTGGCGCTTGGAGGCGGCCATGTTGTCGGCGATGCGGCGGCGCATGCCGATGACCTTCACGGGCTGGTCGTCGCGCGCACGGCTAGCGTGGGGGGCATGATAGCCCTGGGACTGGCCGTAGCGGAGGTGCGCGTCGAGGTCGGCGTGGCGGACACGGTCGGATTCGGTGCGGACCTGTGCGAGGTCGATGCCGAGGTCGCGGGCGCGGGCGCGGACTGCGGGGGAGGCGAGGATGGGGTGCTTGTGCTTCCCCGCTTCTTCGTACGCCGGCGTAGGCCGGGGCCCAGCATCGGTGTCCTTGGTGGCGGGTGCTGCGCTTTCCTCGCGGGCGTCTCCCAACTGGGCCCCGGCCTTCGCCGGGGTACGGGTTGGGGGTGAGGCAGCGTCGGTAGCCTCTTCCTCCGGCGGAGTTAGGCATGCCGGCGTCGCGTCCGTCGCGACTTCCACGCCGGGGTTTTCCGCGACGACGGTGTCGCTCTCGGTCTCCGCCTCGGTTTCGATCACCACCAGCGTCGAGCCGATCGGGATCGAGTCGCCAGGTTCGCCCGCGAGTTCGATGACGATGCCGGCGACGGGGCTCTCCATCTCGACCGTCGCCTTGTCGGTCATCATATCGGCGATGCGGCCGTCTTCCTCGACGCGATCGCCGATGGCCACGTGCCAGGCGACGATCTCCGCCTCGGAAATGCCTTCGCCGATGTCCGGCAGGCGGAAGCTGAAGCGTGCCATCAGGTCCTCATCACTTTCTTGAGCGCTTCGCCGATGCGAACGGGGCCGGGGAAATAGGCCCATTCCAGGCTGTGCGGGTACGGCGTGTCGAAGCCGGTGACGCGTTCGATCGGCGCCTCCAGGTGGTAGAAACAGCGTTCCTGCACCAGCGCCGACAGCTCGGCGCCGAAGCCGGAGGTGCGGGTCGCCTCGTGCACGATCATGCAGCGGCCGGTCTTCTTCACCGACGCCTCGATCGCCTCGATATCCAGGGGGACGAGCGTGCGCAGGTCCAGGATCTCGGCGTCGATGCCGGCTTCCTCGACCACGGCCTGGCAGACATGGACCATGGTGCCATAGGCGAGGATGGTGAGCGCCTCGCCCGGGCGGACCACTGCCGCCTTGCCGAGCGGCACGCGGTAGTAGCCGGTGGGGACGGTGGCGGCGGAATGCCCCGCCCAGCTTTTCGCCGGGCGATCCCAATGGCCGTCGAACGGGCCGTTGTAGATGCGCTTGGGCTCGAAGAAGAGGACCGGGTCATTGTCCTCGATCGCGGCGATCAACAGGCCCTTGGCATCATAGGGGGTGGAGGGGATCACCGTCTTGATGCCCGAGACATGGGTGAAGATGCCCTCGGGGCTCTGGCTGTGCGTCTGGCCGCCGAAGATGCCGCCGCCGAACGGCGAGCGCACCGTCATCGGCGCGATGAACTCGCCGGCCGAGCGGTAACGCAGGCGCGCCGCTTCCGACACGAGCTGGTCGAGGGCGGGATAGATGTAATCGGCGAACTGGATTTCCGGCACCGGGCGCAGGCCGTAGGCGCCCATGCCGATCGCGACGCCGACGATGCCGGTCTCGGTGATCGGCGTGTCGAAGACGCGGGTCTTGCCGTATTTCTTCTGGAGACCGGCGGTCGCGCGGAACACGCCGCCGAAATAGCCGACGTCCTCGCCCATCACGATCACGTCCGGGTCGCGCGCCATCATGACGTCGAGTGCGGAGTTGATCGCCTGGATCATGTTCATGGGCGCGGTTTCGCCCGGAGCGGAGGTGTCCGCCATCACTGCTTCCTCGCTCACTTGCGGGCCCACGGCCGGCCGGAGGCGGCCTCTTCGGCGAGCATCTGCGCCTGCTGCTCGCGCAGGTGCCAGGGCATCTCCTCGAACACGCCGTCGAACAGGCTGTCGAGCGGCTGGTGCAGGCCGTGGCCGAGCACGCCGTTCTTCTCGGCCTCCTTCTGGGCGGCGCGGACTTCCTCGGCGACCTCGCGGTCCATCGCGGCGTGGCGTTCGTCGTCCCACTCGCCGATCGCGACGAGGTGCGCCTTCAGCCGCGCGATAGGGTCACCGAGTGGCCAGGCGGTGGCCTCTTCGGCGGAGCGGTACTGCGAGGGATCGTCGGAGGTGGAGTGTCCCTCGGCGCGATAGGTGAAATGCTCGATCAGCGTCGGCCCCTGATTGGTACGGGCGCGCTCGGCCGCCCATTGGGTGGCGGCATAGACCGCGAGCGCGTCGTTGCCGTCGACGCGCAGCCCGGCGATGCCATAGCCGATCGCGCGGGCGGCAAAGGTCGTCGCCTCGGCGCCGGCGAACCCGGAGAAGCTCGAAATCGCCCACTGGTTGTTAACGACGTTGAAGATGACGGGGGCGCGATAGACGGCGGCAAAGGTGCAGGCGGAGTGGAAGTCGCCCTCCGCAGTCGACCCTTCCCCGCACCAGGCGGCGGCGATGCGGGTGTCGCCCTTGGCCGCCGATGCCATCGCCCAGCCGACCGCCTGCGGGTATTGGGTGGTGAGGTTGCCCGAAATCGAGAAGAAGCCGGTGTCGCGCGCCGAATACATGATCGGCAGCTGCTTGCCGTGCAGCTTGTCGCCGCTGTTCGAGTAGATCTGGTTCATCATCTCGACCAGCGGATAGTCGCGGGTGATGAGGATCCCCTGCTGCCGATAGCTGGGGAAGCACATGTCTTCGTAATCGAGCGCCAGCGTCGCGGCGACGGCGACCGCCTCCTCGCCCGTGCACTTCATGTAGAAGCTGGTCTTGCCCTGGCGCTGGGCGCGGAACATGCGCTCGTCGAACGCGCGGGTGCGGGCCATGGCGCGCAGCATGCGGCGCAGCACCTCTGGCGCGAGCCGCGGGTTCCAGGCGCCGACCGCTTGGTTGTCCTCGTCCAGCACGCGCACCAGCGTGTAGGCGAGCTCGTGGAACTCGGCCGACTGGGCGCTGGTGTCGGGGCGGCGGGCCGCGTCGGCGGGGGGGATGGCGACCTCCGCGAAATCGACGGGATCGCCGGGGCGGAAGCGGGGCTCCGGCACGTGCAGCGCCAGGGGCGGCAGATTGGGTCGCAGCGACTCTTCGCTCACTCGTCTCTCCTAGGCCTGCCGTCCGGGGCCGGAACCCCGCGCAGACTCGTTTCAAGCGAGTGTTATAAAATTTCAAAGGCCGGCGGAAGCCAGGATCGTCGCTGCGGTGCAGCGTCGCGGTGATCGGGTGGTTTCCGGCGGCAGGTGCACCCGCTTCGCTCGCGCTGGCGGCCGTGGCGGACTATGGAGCGGCATGGCCATGCTCTCCAACCCCCTCCCGATGCGCGGCTTCGGCCTGGCGCTGATCCTGCTCGCCACCGCCTGCAACGGCGGGGGTACGGCCGCACCCGACAATGCGGCGACGGAGCCGGTGCCCGAAGCGACGGCGACGGTCGCGCCGGTACCGACAGCCACCGCGCCCGTCGCTTCGCCCGAGCCGACCGCGACGGCCCTGCCGCAGAAGCCGCCGGCACTCGACATCACCGAGGCGGATGTCGAGGCGCAGCTTTCGCCCGCGTTGGAGGCGTGCCTGAACTCGGGCGATGCCGCCAAGGGCGTGTCGGTGGCGATGGGGGCGTGCGTGCGGGACGAACTGGCGGTGCAGGACGCGCGGCTGAACGCGGCCTACAAGTCGGCGATGGCCAAGCGGGGGCCGGCGGAGCGGGCGACGCTGCGGGACGAGGAGCGGGCCTGGATCAAGCGCCGGGACGTGGAGTGCGAAGAGCAGCGGACCGGCGGGACGATCGACATGGTCGAGGTGCCCATGTGCCTGCTGCACGAGACGGTGCGGCGGCGGATCACGCTGCAGCCGATGGCGGGCTGATCGCCGTGCGCGCGCTGTCCAACCTGCTGTTCGTGCTTGCGGGCGGCATCGCAGTCGTGGCGTTCCTGGTCTCGAGCTTCGCGCGTTCGATGGCGTGCGGCTATGCACCCAACTCCACCGGGTGCCGGGCGGCCTGGCCCTGGGAGATGAACGGCGACGACCGATGGTGGCTGTTCGAGCTGCCGTTGTTGGTCGTGCTGGGGCTGGTGGCCGGCGCGGTCCTCTTGCGGCGCAAGTCGCGCTGACGCTTCAGCCTTCGGGAAAGGCGGCGCGCAGGGCGTCATACTGCCGACGGCTGATCGGCAGCATCGATCCGTGGCGGGTGCCGGCGGGCATGTCGTAGCGGTTCCATTCGGGAACGCCGCTGTTGCCGGACACCTGGTACCAGGGCCCCTGGAGGGTTGGCGCCATCGAGAGGCCGTAGCTGGTGCCGGCATATTGCTCGTAGAAGAGCAGCCAGTCCTTGTCGTCGGGCGAGCGGATCAGCGTCGGCGCCTCGCGGAAGTTGGGGCTGAGCGGGGCTCCCGGCAGCGGATAGGGGCCGAGCAGGTTGGCGGCGCAGCTGATGCGGATCGTCTTGCCGGTGGTCCATTCGTAGGACGGGTAGCGTTCGTCCTTGATCACCGCGCAGTATCCGCCGCGGGGATCGGGCTGAAGGTTGGTGTCGATGGTCGCCATGTCCCAGCTGAACAGCCGGCGGGGCTTGGTGGCGAAGGTCTTGAGGTCCGGCGACTGGACGTAGAGCGTGCGTTGGCTGGCCCAATAGCGCTCCGGATCCTCGCGATTTCCGTCTTCGTTCGGGGTGTGCCAGGTCAGCAGGAATTGGCGCGAGGGCTTGTCGAAATAGAGCTTGGGGGCGCCGATGCGCTGCATGGCGTGCGGGTGGCCGGGGATGTCCCTGAGATCGGGACGGTAGGTGCCGAACGGCGCCCATCGGACGAGGTCGTCGGAGACCCAGAAGCGGATCAGGGGATCTTCGTCGCTGTTGTTGCCGACGAGGTAGTAGCGCCCGTCGGGACCTTGGGCGATCGAGGCGTGGCCGTGGTAGTCGGCGGAGACGGGCTTGCCGCCGTTGAGGCGCGTCCAGTGGAAGCCGTCGAGGCTGACCGAATAGTAGAGGACGCCGTAGCGTTCCTTGGTCATGTGGGCGAAGAGATACGCCTTGGCCGGATCGACATATGGGGTGACGGGGCCGCCGGGTGCCACCTGCGCGATCGCGGGCAGGGCTGCGGCAAGGGCGGCGAGCGCCGCGACGACACTGCGCTTCCAGAGGACTCGCATGGCTCTCTCCCGTTGATCTTTTGATCGTACAAATAGGAGAGGGGCGGGTTTGTCCAGCAGCCCCGGTCAGGGCAGCAGCGTCACCGACATAATGGCGCTGCGGGTGGCGCCGGGGGCGACGCGCATCATGCCGGGCTTGTCCCAGATGTCGCCGGAAAAGCCGACCGGGTCGGCGATGCCATGCCAGGGCTCGACGCAGACGAAGGCGGCGCCGGGCTTGGTCCAGATGCCGAGCATCGGCGTGTCGGGGAAACCGATCTCCAGCGCAGGGCCCTCGCCGGCGTCGTAGCGCAGCGACTGGCTTTCGAGCTGCTGCCAGACGAGTGCATCCTCGGTGAAGAGGTCGTCCGAGAGGGGCAGCACGCGGCCCTGGAGCGGGCTCGGGCGTGGGGCGGGGGCGATCAGCCCGTCCTCGATCGACGCGAGGCTGGCGGGCTCGTGCTCCGGAAAGGTGATGCGGTGGGCGTCGCGCGGGCGGCCATAGGGGAGCGGCCAGGCAAAGGCGTGGTGGAAGCCGATGCTGGCGGGCAAGTCACGGGCGTCGCGGTTGATGATCGTGACGGTGGTGGTGAGGGTCGCACCTTCGAGCGCGTGCAGCACGTCGAGAGCGAAGGCGAAGGGGTAGACCTCGCGGCTCTCGGCATCGTCCTCAAGCCGGAAGCGGACGTGCGCCGCGCCCTGCTCTGCCAGCGTGAAGATGCGGCGACGGGCGAAGCCGTGCTGGGGCAGCGGATAGTCGCGGCCGTCGAGCCGGTAGCGGTCGCCCGCCAGCCGGCCCACGATCGGGAAGAGGATCGGCGCGTGGCCGGTCCAAAAGGCGGGATCGGCATCGGTCATCAGCTCGCGGCCCTGCGCATCGCGTAGCGACACGAGCTCGGCACCCAGCGGGTCGATTGCCGCCGTGAGCGTGCCGTTGCCGATCTCCACCCGGTCAGCCACGCAAGGTGGCTCCCAGCTTGGCGGCGGCAGCGACCACCTTGTCGGCGACCCCCTTGATCTCCGCATCGGTGAAGCTCTTCTCGCCCGGCTGGAGCGTGACTTCGACGGCGAGCGACTTCATGCCTTCCTCGACCCCGGCGCCGGTGAAGACGTCGAACAGCCGTGCATCGACGATCGCCGCCTTGTCCGCACCGCGCACGGCGCGCACCAGCGCGTCGCCGCTGACGGTGGCGGGCACCAGGAAGGCGAAGTCGCGCGTCACCGCCTGCAGGGCCGGCGGCGCATAGGCCGGGCGCATGAAGCCGCTGCCGCGCTTGCCCGGCAGCGCATCCAGGAACAGTTCTACCGCCACGACCGGGCCGGAGAGGTCGAACGCCTTGGCGATGCGCGGGTGGAGCGTGCCGAAGGCGGCGAGCACCGTCTTCGGCCCAAGCCGCAGCGTCGCCGACTGACCAGGGTGATAGGCGTCGCCCGCGCCGTCCATGACCTGAAGGTTGGCGACCGGCGCACCGGCGGCCTCCAGCAATGCGAGGGCTTCGGCCTTGGCGTCGAACGCGTCGAAGGCTGCTGCCTTGCCAGCCTGCCAGCCGCGGCTGCGCTGCTCGCCGGCTAGGACGACGCCCAGCGTCAGGCGTTCGCCGTCGGCGAGGTAGCGGCGGCCGATCTCGAACAGCCGCACGCCGGTGGCGCCGCGCTTCAGGTTGCGGTTCGCAGCCGACAGCAGGCCGGGGAGCAGCGACGGGCGCATGACCTTCATGTCCTCGCTGATCGGGTTGGCGAGGCTCCAGGCGCCGCCGCCGAAGGGTGCGGCCGCATCCTCGGCGATGAAGCTCCAGGTGATCGCCTCGTTGAGGCCGCGCGCCGCGGCCGAACGGCGGAGGCGACGTTCGAGCTTCTGCTCGGGCGTGGCGGTCGGGCGGGCGACGCCGGCAGGGCGGGGCAGCGGCGTCGAGGGGACCTTGTCGATGCCCTCGATGCGGATCACTTCCTCGACCAGGTCGGCCGGGCCGTCGATGTCGCGGCGCCAGCTCGGCACCACCACGTTCCATTCCAGATCCACCACGAAGCCGAGGCGCTCGAGGATCTCCTGCTGCCGCTCGGGTGCGACCGCGAGACCGCCGAGGGTTTCCGCGAGGTTCGGGTTGTAGGCGACGAGGCGCGGGTCGACCGGCGGCTCGCCGGCGCGGGTGACTTCGCTCGGCGTGCCGCCGCACAGCGCGAGCACCAGGCGGGTGGCGATCGCCAGCCCCTCGTCGAGGAAGGCGGGATCGACGCCGCGCTCGAAGCGCTGGCGCGCGTCGGAGGTGAGCGCGAGCTTCTGGCCGGTGCGGGCGATCGTCTCCGGCGTGAAATAGGCGCATTCGATGAGCACGTCGGTGGTCGTCTCCGACACGCCCGAATGCTCGCCGCCCATGATGCCGCCGATGTCGTGCACGGCTGCGTCGTCGGCGATGACGGTCATGTAAGGGCTAAGAACATACTCCCGATTGTTCAAAGCGACGAAGGGCGGATTATTATCGGACGCTTTCGCCTTTCGTGCGACCAGGCCGCCCTGGAGCTTCGCGCGGTCATAGACGTGCAGCGGGCGGCCGAGGCCGAGCATGACATAGTTGGTGATGTCGACCAGGGCCGAGATCGGCTTCTGGCCGACCGCGGTCAGGCGGCGCTGGAGCCAGTCGGGCGAGGGGCCGTTGGTGACGCCGGCGACGGTCTGCGCGAAGAAGGCGGGGCAGCCCTCCGGGTCCTGGGTGGACACGTCGGGGCCGGCGCCCTGCGGAGTGATCTGCGGCAGGCCGCTGATCACCGCGTCGAGCGGGCGCAGCGTGCCGAGGCCCGCGGCGGCGAGGTCGCGGGCGATGCCGCGCACGCCCATGCAGTCCTGGCGGTTGGGCGTGATCGCTACGTCGATGACGGGATCGTCAAGGCCGGCATAGTCGGCAAAGGTCGTGCCGACCGGCGCGTCGGCCGGCAGCTCGATGATGCCGTCGTGATCCTCGCCGAGTTCGAGCTCGCGGGTGGAGCACATCATGCCGTTGGATTCGACGCCGCGGATGGCGGCGACGCGCAGCTCCATGCCGTTGGCGGGGACGACCGCACCGGGCATGCCGAACACGCCGACCAGGCCGGCGCGCGCGTTGGGGGCGCCGCAGACGACCTGGAGCGGGCCGTCGCCGGCGTCGACCGACAGCACCTGGAGCTTGTCGGCCTGCGGATGGCGCTCGGCGGTGAGGACTCGGGCGACGCGGAAGCCGTTGAGGCGCGCGGCCGGGTTCTCGACGCCCTCGACCTCCAGGCCGATGGCGGTCAGGCCGTCGAGGATCGCGTCGAGCGAAGCGTCGGTGTCGAGGTGCTCGCGCAGCCAGGAAAGGGTGAACTTCATGCGCCCACTCCCCCCGACAGCGTGGGCACGTCAAGCGCCGAGAAGCCGTAATGCTTGAGCCAGCGCAGGTCGCCGTCGAAGAAGGCGCGGAGATCGTCCATCCCGTATTTCAGCATCGCCAGCCGGTCGACGCCGGTGCCGAAGGCGAAGCCTTGGTACTCGTCAGAGTCGAGGCCGCAGGCGGCGATCACCTTGGGATGGACCATGCCGGAGCCCAGCACCTCCATCCAGCCTTCCGAACCGCCGACCACGCGCTTGCCCTTCTGCAGGGTGTAGCCGATGTCGACCTCCGCCGAAGGCTCGGTGAAGGGAAAGTAGCTGGGGCGCAGGCGCAGCACGATGTCCTCGCGCTCGAAGAACGCCTTGAGGAAGGTCTCCAGCGTCCACTTGAGGTGGGCGAGGGTGATGCCCTTGTCGATCACCAGCCCCTCGATCTGGTGGAACATCGGCGTGTGGGTGGCGTCGCTGTCCGAGCGATAGACGCGGCCGGGCGCGATGATGCGGATCGGCGGCTTCTGCGAGAGCATGGTGCGGATCTGCACGGGCGAGGTATGCGTGCGCAGCACCATCCGCTCCCCCGATGCGAGCCGGTCTAGCTCGTCATTTATGTCTTCGGACTCGTTGTTGACATAGAAGGTGTCGTGCATCGCGCGTGCCGGATGGGTCTCCGGGATGTTGAGCGCGGTGAAATTGTGCCAGTCGTCCTCGATCTCCGGGCCGGTCGCGACCGCGAAGCCCAGGTCGGCGAAGATCTCGGCGAGTTCGTCCATGACCTGGCTGACCGGGTGAACGCTGCCGGGGGCGGTGCGATCGACCGGCAGGGTCATGTCGAGCGTCTCGGAGGCGAGGCGGGCGTCGAGCGCGGCCTGCTCCAGCCCGGCCTTGCGGGTGGCGATCGCCTCCGTCACCGACTCGCGCAAGCTATGGATGCGCGGGCCTTCGACCTGGCGCTGCTCGGGCGTCATGCCGCCCAGCGTCTTCAAGAGGCCGGTCACGGCGCCCTGCTTGCCGAGCGCATGGACGCGCACCGCCTCCAGCGCGTCGAGCCCGGCGGCCGCGTCGATCGCCGCCAGGAGGTCGGCTCGCAATTGTTCGAGATCGGGGGTCATTGGAATTCCGTTCGCAAGATTGGGAGGTCCGAACCTTAGTCGGCGGCTCAGGTCAAGCCGTTCCGGGGTCCGTCACGCGCGGGCGGCGAGCAGAAGGCCGCCGAAGCCGATGAACAGCGACCCCGTCGCGCGGTTGAACAGCCGCTGCCGGCGCGGCGGTGCCAGCCAGCGGGCGAGCGACCGGCCGCCCAGCGCATAGGCGGCGTACCAGCCGCCCTCGATCACCACGAACGTCGCGACCAGGATCGCCAGCTGGAGCCAGAAGGGGCGGCTGAGGTCGAGGAACTGCGGGAACAGCGCGGCGGCGAAGACGATGAGCTTCGGGTTGGAGAGGCCGGTGCCGAGCCCCGCCGCATAGAGCGCGCCGGGACGGCTGCGGGTGAAGCCCTCCGCCCTGGGAGCATCCGAGACCGGGGCCCGCCACGCCTTGATCCCGAGCCAGATCAGATAGGCGGCACCGGCGAAGCGCAGCGCACCGTAGAGCCGCGGCGACGCCTGGAGCAGCGCACCAAGTCCCATTGCCGAGGCGAGCAGGCACAGCAGGTTGGCGCTCATCAGCCCGGCCATGGAGAAGACCGCGCGGCGGGGCCCGTGGTGGATGCTCTGCACCATGACGTGCAGCATGTTCGGGCCGGGGGTGCCTGCGATCAGGAACACGGCGGTGACGTAGAGCCACCAGAGGTGCATCGCCATTCGTGCCTCCTCATTTGCCCTGGCCACCGAATGGCCAAGGGCGAAAACGAAAAGGGCGCCGGTGTTGCCACCGACGCCCCATGTTCGCGTAACGCTGCAGGTCGCTTAGGCGGCCTGGGGCAGCGCCGCCTTCGCCTGAGCGACGATGGCGGTAAATGCCTCACCTTCGTGCATCGCGATATCCGCCAGGACCTTACGGTCCAGCTGGATGCCGGCGAGCTTCAGGCCGTGCATGAACTGCGAGTAGGTCAGGCCCTCGGCCCGGACGCCGGCGTTGATGCGCTGGATCCAGAGGCCGCGGAACGTCCGCTTCTTAACCTTGCGGTCGCGATAGGCGTACTGGCCGGCCTTTTCGACGGCCTGACGTGCGATGCGGATCGTGTTCTTGCGACGGCCATAATAGCCCTTCGCCTGATCCAGAATACGCTTGTGCTTGGTGCGGGTCGTGGTGCCGCGCTTGATACGTGCCATGTGTCAGACCTCCTTAGCGCAGACCGTAGGGCGCCCACGCCTTGACGTGTGCGACGTCGGCGTCGGCGAGCACCGAGGTGCCGCGGTTCTGGCGGATGTACTTGGCGTTATGGCTGATCAGGCGGTGGCGCTTGCCGGCCACACCGTGCTTCACCTTGCCGGTGGCGGTGAACTTGAAGCGCTTCTTCACGCCGCTCTTGGTCTTGAGCTTGGGCATTTTTTTCTCCTTGTGTGTCACGACCCAGCAGATCGCCGCGGCAGCCCTTTTGGCCGGGCGATCCCTCGAGACAGGCTCGAAGAGTCGTGGAAAGACGGCGCGCTTAGCGCAATGGCGGTGCATGCGCAACCGCAGCAGGCGGTGCGCGGGAACTCGTTACGCCAGCGGCGAGTTTTTGGCCGCATGGCTGATCGCGAACTGCCCCCTGTCGCGGACGATGTGCCGCCGCCGCCCGCCGAAACCCCGGCGGCGCCGCCGCGACGCGGGCGGCCGCGCTGGCTCACCATCCTGCTGCGGGTGGTGCTCGGCATCTTCATCGCCTTGTTCCTGGTGTGGGCGATCCTGTTCATCACCAAGGGCCGCTTCCTGAAGGGCACGTTCGAGAAGATCGCGTCGAGCTCGGCCGAGCGGCAGGTGCGGGTCGCGGGCGACTTCCAATTCTACTTCAACCCGATCAACCTGAAGTTCCTGGCCGAAGGGCTGACCGTGTCCAATCCCGAATGGGCGGGCGGCGGCAATTTCCTGGAAGCGCGGAAGTTCGACAGCCAGATCGCGACCTTCACCTTCCTGTTCGGCCAGCGACGGATCAACTGGCTGGGGCTGGACGGCGCGCGCGTCGACCTGGCCTGGGACGCCGACCACCGCCGCAACACCTGGACCTTCGGCGACCCCAACGCCAAGGGCGAGCCGTTCGACATGCCGGTGATCCGCCAGGCGGCGGTGAGCAATTCAGGGCTGCGCTACAGCGATCCGTCGATGCGGATCCTCGCCAACGTCCGCTTCCGCACCGTGGAGGCGCGCGACAGCAAGGTCGCGAACGCCGTGCGGTTCGACGGAGATGGGCGTGCGCGTGGCATTCCGTTCACGCTGACCGGCGCGCTCCTGTCGCCGAACGCGGCGCTGGCGGGTGGGCAGACGCAGCTGGCGCTGACCGTGCGGGCGGTCGATGCGGTGGGCACCGTCACCGGCACGCTGCCCGAGCCGACGGTGATCGAGGGATCGGACCTGAAGGTCGACCTGCGCGGCCGCAACCTAGCGAACCTGTTCGAGGTGTTCGGGCTGACCGTGCCCGACACGCGGCGCTACCATCTCGCCTCCGCGCTCACCAAGCGGGGCGAGGAGTGGCGCTTCACGGGGCTGCGCGGCACGTTCGGCGACAGTGATCTGAGCGGCGCGTTCAGCGTGTTCCAACGCGAGCCGCGCATGTACCTGACCGCCGACCTCGCCACCCGCCGGCTGGACATGATCGATGTCGCGCCCTTCATCGGCTACAATCCCGACCGGCTGGACAAGCAGGGCAAGGCGGGCACAGTGACGCGGGTGGGCGGCACGCCGCGGCTGTTGCCGGACACGCCGCTCAACGTCGACGCGCTCAAGAACTTCGATGCGAAGGTCAACTGGACGGTGCGGCAGGTGCGGTCGGAAAACGTGCCGATCTCCAACATCAAGCTGGGGCTGTCGCTCGACGACCGGCTGCTCAAGCTCTCGCCGCTCAACTTCACCATGGCGCGCGGCACGGTGCTGTCGGACATCAGCATCAACGCGCGCCGGGCACCGGTCTTCACCGACTATGACATCCGCCTGACGCCGACGCCGATGGGCCGGCTGCTCGCAGGCTTCGGCGTGGCGGAGGCGGGCACCAGCGGCACGATTTCGGCGCGCGTGAAGATGACGGGCAGCGGCAACAGCGTGCACGACTCGCTGGCGAGCTCCAACGGGCGCATCGCCTTCATCATGCCCAAGGGCAGCTTCTGGACGCGCAACATCCAGCTGTCGGAAATCGACGTCGGCACGTTCATCCAGAAGATGTTCGAGGACAAGCTGAAGGAGCCGGTGCAGATCAACTGCGGGCTGATCGGCTTCACCGTGCGCAACGGCGTGGCGGCGGCCGACCCGATCCTGATCGACACGCAGAAGAACGTCATGCTCGGCCGTGGCGGCTTCAGCTTCAAGACCGAGGCGATCGACCTGGCGTTCCGGGCGGATTCCAAGAAGTTCTCGCTGTTCGCGGGCCAGTCGCCGGTCGGGATCAACGGCTATTTCGCGGAGCCGGGCTTCGACGTGATCAGCCCGGAGCTGGTCGGGCGTGCCGGCATCGGCCTTGGCCTGGCGGCGGTCGCGACCCCGATCGGCGGGCTGCTCGCCTTTGTCGACGTGGGCGATGCCAAGTCGGCCGCGTGCGGGCCCATCCTCGCTGGCGCCACCGCTAAGGCGCAGCGCACCACCAAGGGCAAGCCGCGCGACGACGTGGGCGCGGGCACCACGTCGAAGGACGAGGACGGCAAGGGATCGGGCGAGGAAAAGAAGACCCAGCGCAAGAAGTTCCTGGGGATCTTCTGAAGCCGTCGATCCGCTTCGTGACTAAGGAAGGTCCGGCCCGGCCAGATCGGTGAGCACTTCCTCGGTCGTGCGGATCTCCGCATATTCGTCGTGCAGGTTGCTGAGCGATGCCATGTGGATCTCGTCCGCCGAACGGTGGACGCCGCTCAGGTCCGTCCGTGCAAAAGTGAAGCACGCGTCGGAAACCAGGGTCGCGGTGAAGCCCAGGCAGCCAGCCGACCGGACGGTTGCCTCCACCGAATAGTTGGTGGCGACGCCTGCGAAGACGAGCGCCCGGATCGAGCGCAGGTGGAGGTGCCGTTCCAGTCCCGAGCCGGCAAAGGCATCGGTGACGTGCTTGTCGACCACATGCTCCCCACGCGCGGGCAGGAACGCCTGCTGGAACTCGGCCCCTGGCTGCCCGGGTTGGAAGCCGGATTCTGGTTCAAGGGAGAGGTGGCGGACGTGGATCACCGGACGGCCCGCGTGCCGCCAGACGGCCAGCAGTTGGGCTGCGTTCGCCTCCGCCCGCGGGTTGTTGCGCGCCGGGCGGGTCGGATCGGCCATGGTCCGTTGCAAGTCGATGAGGACAAGGGCGGGAGCGGTCGCTTGGATCATGCGCTGCCTTGTCGAGTCGAAGCTCCCCGTCGGCAAGGCCTGTTTCCGGCTGCAGGCATGAAGGGGGCACGGGGAAGCAGGCGAATCCGAGGAGGTTGAGTTCGGCCCGACGCGGACAGCGCTTTGCGTCTGCCCGTCGGGACGCGCGATCTTTGCCGCCGCGCCCAAATGCGCCATCAAGCGGGCATGGCTTCCTCCCCGCTTTCCCTGTCGCGACGGACGCTCGTCGCCGCCGCTGCCGCTGCTGCGGCGTTTCCGACCCGGCTTCTGGCGCAGCAAAGCCGCAGGGTGCTTGCCGGCACCTATGTGCAGGAGGGTGGTGCCGGGCTGGTGCCGCTGGTGCCGTCGAACGGCGCCTGGACGGCGGGCCGTGCGCTGCCGGAGATCGCGAACGCCTCGTTCGGCGTGCGGAGCGAGGCCCGCGGTCTACGCTATCTGGTGGATGAACAGGCGGAGGGTTCGCTCGGCATCTATGGGCGCGACTTCCGGCGCATGGCGCGGGTGTCGACGCTGGGCGCCGATCCCTGCCATGTCGCGCTGAGCCCGGACGGTCGTGCGCTGGCGGTGGCGAATTATTCGAGCGGGAGCGTGGCCGTCTGGAAGCTCGACCCCGCGACCGGGCTGCCGATCGACGAGGCGGCGCGCATCGTCCATGCGGGCAGCGGCCCGGACCGGGAGCGGCAGGCTGGCGCCCATGCGCACTGGGTCGGCTTTGCTCCGGGAGCGCCGCTGCTGCATTCGGTGGACCTGGGCGCCGACGCGGTCTTTGCCCACCACCTCGATCCGCGATCGGGCGGGCTGGCGAAGACGACGGTCGCCTATCGTGCCGAGCCGGGATCGGGGCCTCGCCACCTGGCGCGGCATCCGCGGCTGCCGGTCGCGTATCTGGTGGCGGAGCTCGCCAACACGGTGACGATCCTCGGTGCAGAGGGGGACGGGAGCTTTCGTCGGCGCGGCGTGGTGTCGACGTTGCCGGCGGGGTTCGCCGGGTCTTCGGCGGCGGGGCACATCGCGCTCAACCGCAAGGGCGACCGGCTCTATGTCTCCAATCGCGGGCACAACAGCATCGCGGTGTTCGCCGTGGGTGGCGATGGCGGGCTGACGCTGCTCCAGCATGTCGGGTGCGGCGGGGACTGGCCGCGGATGTTCCTGCTGCTGGAGGAACGGGGCGAGATGCTGGTGGCGAACCAGCGATCGGGCACGGTGGCGAGCCTGCGTATCGGGAGTGACGGGAAGCTGGGGAAGGCGGCGTCGCCCACGGGTTCGGTGCCTGGCGTCGCGTATCTGACGGTCTGAGGGCGGAGTCAGCCCAAATCTGGGGCCGGAGCGCAAATTGTTCCCCCCGGCGCACGCCCGACCTTTGCGAAGGACGCAACCGGCCTCCGGACACTGTCGTATCCCTGCGCAGGCAGGAATCCAGGGCCAAGCAGAACCGCGGCGTGCGGCGCTTGAGGCCCTGGGCTCCTGCCTGCGCAGGAGCACGAGAAGGGTGAGGGAGGGCCCCGGCGACGGTCGGGGTTCAGATGCGTGAGACTGATGGGCCGCAACCGGCGCCACCGTGATCTGGTGCGGCCGCACCGCGGCAGAGAGGAGGCGGTCGTGCCGCCTCCCCTCTTGCCTCAGCCCAGCAGGGCTTCGGCCTGGTCGAGCGTTTCCTTGAAGCTCTGGACGAGCTGCCGGTACGGTTCCGGGCTCGTCATATCGAGGCCGGCGCGCTTGAGGATGTCGATCGGATAGTCCGAGCCGCCCGCCTTCAGCACCGCCAGATAGCGGTCGCGCTCCGCCGTGCCGCCGGTCAGCACCGAGCGGGCGAAATACTCGGCCGCGGTGATCGAGGTGGCGTACTGGTAGACGTAGAAGTTGGAATAGAAGTGGGGGATGTACGCCCACTCGATCGCATAGGCAGGGTCGATCGCGACCTTGGGGCCGTGGTAGCGCTTCAAAAGGTCGAGGTAGAGCGCGGTGAAGCGCGCGCCCGACACGCCCTCGCCCTTCTCCGCCAACTCATGTGCTTCGAGCTCGAATTCGGCGAACATCGCCTGGCGGAAGAAGGTGCCGCGGATGCTCTCCATGCGCTGGCCGAGGTAGAAGAGCTTCTCCTCGCGGGTCTTGGCGCGCTTGAGCATCATGTCGACCAGCAGCGCCTCGTTCGCGGTCGAGGCGATCTCCGCCAGGAAGATCGGATAGTCGGCCATGTCATAGGGCTGGGCGCGGTTGGAGAGCAGCGAGTGGATCGCATGGCCCCATTCGTGAGCATAGGTCGACAGCCCCTCGTAGTTCTCGCCGAGGTTGAGCAGCAGATAGGGGTGCACGTCGTAGGCGCCGGGGTTCATGTACGCGCCCGAGCGCTTGCCGGTGCGGGGAAAGGGATCCATCCAACGGGCCGCGGTACCCTCGGCGATCAGCTTGGCGTATTCGGGCCCTAGCGGCTTGGTCGCCTCCAGCGTCAGCGTGCGCATGTCCGACAGGGTGAAGCGGCGATCGAGCGACACCAGCGGCGGGTAGATGTCGTAATAGGCCATGTCCGGCAGCTTGAGCATGCGACGGCGCAGCTCGAAATAGCGGTGGAGCTGCGGCAGGCCGGCGTTGGTCTCCTGCACCAGCGTGCGATAGACGCCCTCGGGGATGTTGCCGCCCGACACCGCGGCTGCCAGCGAACTCGGGTATTTGCGGGCGCGGGCGTTGAAGATGTCGCCCTTGATCTTGGCGACATAGGCCGAGCCGAGCGAGCTTTCGAACGCGCCGTAGCTCTTCCAGAAGGCGTCGAACACCTGCTTGCGATCGGCGCGGTTGGGCGCGTCGCGGTTGAGCGAATAGCCCTGGTCGTCGAGCCGCACCGACTTGCCGGTCGAAAGCTGGACGGTCGGGCGTGGCATGTCCGAGGAACGCAGCTGCTCGGCGGTCTCGCCCGGACCCGACAGTGCGGCGCCGGCGCTCGCGAGCAGCGCCTCGCCCTCGGGGCTGAGCGTGTGCTCGGCCTGACGCAGGACGTTCTTGAGCACCATGGCGAAGCGGGTGCGCAGCGTTGCGTTCTGGGCGGTGAACGCCTCGATCTTCGGGCGACCGAGTGCGATCAGCTCGGGGCCGGTCCAAGCGGTCGCCTCCCCGAGTGCCACCCACAGGTCGGTCGCCTGGGCGCGGCGTTCCTGGTTGGCGGCGACGCGCACGTCTTCGTCCGCCTTGAGGCTGATGTAGGTGTAGATGCGCGACACGGTGCGGCCGACGTCGGACTGGGCGGAGAGCGCCTGGGCGAGCACGTCCGCGCTTTCGCCGAGCCGGCCCTTCCACTGCGCCAAGGCCTTGGCGTCGGCGAGCGCCTTCACGCGGGCGGCGTCCCAGGCGGCGTCGTTGGGATAAAGCTCGGTCAGGTCCCAGGCGGCGGCAGTGGCGCCGGGCGCGGGGGCGGCGGGCTGCTGGGCCCAGGCGGGGGTGGCGGCGGCAAATCCGACAAGCGCAGAGGCGGCGAGGGCTTCGCGGCGGGTAAGATCGATCATGCGGGTTCCCGTGGATGGCTGCGTCGGACGACGCTCGGCCCCGATCATCGGGATTCGCGGGGTGGAAGGAAAGGGGGCGAAAAGAAAAGGGCCGGAAGGTTTCCCCTCCGGCCCCTTTCTGGGACGGCACCGGCAAAGCCGGTGCTGACGTCGGACGGACTTCGGCGGGCCGAAGTCCGCCGGCCGATCCGGTGCGAGTCCCGGGCCAGCACAGGCTGGCCCGGGCCGCAGCCGGATCAGAAGTCCATGCCGCCCATGCCGCCGCCGGGCATCGCCGGCATCGCGGGCTTGTCCTCGGGCAGCTCGGCCACGGTCGCTTCCGTGGTGATGAGCAGGCCCGCGACCGACGCCGCGTTCTGGAGGGCGGTGCGGACGACCTTGGTCGGGTCGATCACGCCGGCCGCCACCAGGTTCTCATAGGTGTCGGTCGACGCGTTGAAGCCGAACGAGGTGTCGTCCTGGTCGAGCAGCTTGCCCGACACGACGGCGCCGTCGTGGCCGGCGTTCTGCGCGATCTGACGGACGAGCGCGGTCAGCGAGCGGCGAACGATGTCGATGCCGCGGGTCTGGTCCTCGTTCGCACCGGTCAGGCCGGCGAGTGCCTTGGTTGCGTACAGCAGAGCCGTACCGCCGCCCGGGACGATGCCCTCTTCGACGGCTGCGCGGGTTGCGTGCAGCGCGTCGTCGACGCGGTCCTTGCGCTCCTTCACCTCGACCTCGGTCGCACCGCCGACCTTGATCACGGCCACGCCGCCGGCGAGCTTGGCGAGACGCTCCTGGAGCTTCTCACGGTCATAGTCGCTGGTGGTGACTTCGATCTGCTGGCGGATCGCGTCGGTGCGGCCCTTGATCGCGTCGGCTTCACCCGCACCATCGACGATGGTGGTGTTGTCCTTGTCGATCGTGACGCGCTTGGCGGTGCCGAGCATGCCGAGCGTGACGGACTCGAGCTTGATGCCCAGGTCTTCCGAGATGACTTCGCCCTTGGTCAGGATCGCGATGTCCTCGAGCATCGCCTTGCGGCGATCGCCGAAGCCCGGCGCCTTGACCGCTGCGACCTTCAGGCCGCCGCGCAGCTTGTTCACCACGAGCGTGGCCAGAGCCTCGCCCTCGATGTCCTCGGCGATGATCAGGAGCGGACGACCCGACTGAACGACGGCTTCCAGGATCGGGAGCATCGCCTGCAGGTTCGAGAGCTTCTTCTCGTGGATCAGGATGTACGGGTCGTTGAGTTCGACCGTCATCTTTTCCGGGTTGGTGATGAAGTAGGGCGACAGATAGCCGCGGTCGAACTGCATGCCCTCGACGACGTCGAGCTCGAATTCGAGACCCTTCGCCTCTTCGACGGTGATCACGCCTTCCTTGCCGACCTTCTCCATCGCTTCCGCGATCTTTTCGCCGACTTCACGGTCGCCGTTGGCGGAGATGATGCCGACCTGGGCGACTTCCTGGGTGCCAGCGACGGGCTTGGAGCGCGCCTTCACGTCCTCAACGACCTTGCCGACGGCGAGATCGATGCCGCGCTTCAGGTCCATCGGGTTCATGCCGGCTGCGACCGAGCGCATGCCTTCGCGAACGATCGCCTGGGCGAGAACGGTCGCGGTGGTGGTGCCGTCACCGGCGACGTCGTTGGTCTTCGAGGCCACTTCGCGCACCATCTGGGCGCCCATGTTCTCGAACTTGTCCTTGAGCTCGATTTCCTTGGCGACCGAGACACCGTCCTTGGTGATGCGCGGTGCGCCGAAGGACTTGTCGATCACGACGTTGCGGCCCTTGGGGCCGAGCGTCACCTTGACCGCGTCGGCCAGGATGTCGACGCCCTTGAGGATGCGCTCACGCGCGTCGCGCGAAAACTTTACTTCCTTGGCTGCCATGTTGGCTATTCCTCTTGCTCAGGCTCCAGCAGACGCAGGAACCTAGGATTCTGGATGCTTGGCTCTGGGCTCCTGCCTGCGCAGGAGCGCCGAACCGGGTCAGGAAATCAGCCGACGATCCCCAGGATGTCGCTTTCCTTCATGATCAGCAGGTCTTCGCCATTCACCTTGACCTCGGTGCCCGACCATTTGCCGAAGAGGATGCGGTCGCCAGCCTTGACGTCGAGCGGAGTGACCTTGCCGTCTTCAGCCTTGGTGCCGTTACCGGCGGCGACGACTTCGCCTTCCTGCGGCTTTTCCTTGGCGGTGTCCGGGATGATGATCCCGCCGGCGGTCTTTTCCTCGGCTTCGACGCGGCGAACGAGCACGCGGTCGTGCAGCGGACGAAAGTTCATGCGCGCTTTCCTTTCTGTGAACAGTGATTGGCACTCACCCGCAGCGAGTGCCAGCAGCCCGCATATGCGATCGCCCTCGCACCTCGTCAACGGGTCGCCCAGCCGAAAAAATGCGGTGCGCGACAGTGCGTGGCGGAATCGCGGGCGGCGCGCCCGGCCAGGCCGTAGCGCTGTGCCGAGACCCTGGAGACGCGCGGTTTACTCGCCTCTGGCGCTGCTTTAGCACCGCCATGACCTGACAAGGGGAAGATGCGCGTGAGACTGGTTCGGGGTGCCTGGAAGTTGCTGGTCGCGGTCAAGGACGGGCTCGTCCTGCTGGCGATGCTGCTGTTCTTCGGCCTGCTGTTCGCGGCGCTGGCCGCCAAGCCCAATCCGGCGATCAAGCCCGGCGCGCTGCTGGTGGCGCTGGACGGCACGGTGGTCGAGCAGCCGAGCGAGATGGACCCCTTTGCGACGCTGAGCGGTGCGAGCGTGGCGCGCGAACATCGGCTGCGCGACGTGGTGCACGCGCTCGACAAGGCGCGCGACGACAAGCGGGTGACGGCGGTGGTGCTGGATCTGGACCGGTTCGTCGGCGGCTACCCCTCCGTGGTGGCGGAAGTCGCCGCCGCGGTCGGCCGGGTGCGAGCGAGCGGCAAGCCGGTGCTCGCCTATGCGACCGGCTACACCGACAGCAGCTATCTGGTGGCCGCGAACGCCAGCGAGATCTGGGTCAACCCGATGGGCGGCGCGATGTTCACCGGGCCGGGCGGGGCGCAGCTCTACTACAAGGGCCTGATCGACAAACTGGGCATCAACGCGCACGTCTATCGCGTCGGCGAGTTCAAGTCGGCGGTGGAGCCCTATACCCGCGCTGACCAGTCCGAGCCGGCGCGTGCCGCCAACCAGGCGCTCTATGGCGCGATCTTCGGCCAGTGGCGCGAGGCGGTGGCGAAGGCCCGTCCCAAGGCGAAGGTCGCCGACTTCCTGACCCAGCCGGACAGGCTGGTGGTCGCGGCCGGGGGCGACATCGCCAAGGCCAATCTGGCGGCGGGGCTGGTCGACCGCCTGGGCGATCGCGTCGCGTTCGGCAAGCGCGTGGCCGAACTGGAGGGCGTCGGGATCGGCGACAAGAAGATCGCCGGCAGCTTCAAGGCGATCCCGCTTCGGAACTGGGTCGCGGCCAACCCGCTGCCCCAGACGGGCGACGCGGTCGGCATCCTGACCATCGCGGGCGAGATCGTCGACGGCGACTCCGGCTCCGGCACCGCCGGCGGCGACACGGTGTCGAAGCTGCTGCTCAAGGGCCTGGCCGAAAAGGAGCTGAAGGCGCTGGTGGTGCGGGTCGATTCGCCCGGCGGCTCGGCGCTCGCGTCCGAGCAGATGCGCCAGGCGATCCTGCAGGCCAAGCAGAAGGGCCTGCCGGTCGTCGTCTCGATGGGCGGCCTGGCCGCGAGCGGCGGCTATTGGGTGTCGACGCCCGGCGACGTGGTGTTCGCCGAGCCGAACACCATCACCGGCTCGATCGGCATCTTCGGGCTGATCCCGACGTTCGAGAACACGCTCGCCAAGATCGGCGTGACGACGGACGGCGTGCAGACGACGCCGCTGACCGGCCAGCCCAACGTGATGGGCGGCACCAACGCCACCTTCGACGCGCTGGTGCAGGCGACGATCGAGAACGGCTATCGCCGGTTCATCGGCCTGGTGTCGCAGTCGCGCCGGATGAGCCCGGAGCGGGTCGACCAGATCGGCCAGGGCCGGGTGTGGGACGGCGACACCGCGCGGCAGCTGGGGCTGGTCGACCGGTTCGGCACGCTTTCCGACGCGGTGGCGGAGGCCGCGCGCCGCGCCAAGCTCGATCCGGCCAAGGTGCATGCGGAGTATCTGGAGAAGGAGCCGGGGGCGCTGGAGCAGTTCCTGGCGGCGATGAACGTGGGCGAGGAGGACGAGGATCGCGTCGGATCGGCCTCCACCGACCTGGTCTCGCGTCTGGCGGGCGAGCGGCGTGCGCTGCTGGCGCAGGCGCTGGGCGACGCCCGGCGGCTGGTAAAGGGTGGCGCCGCGATGCAGGCACGCTGCCTGGAGTGCGCCGGATTGGGGCCGGTGGTGCCGGCGCGCGAAGACGTGCGGCTGATGGACCTGATGCTGGCGCGGTTCGGCCTGTGATCGCAATCCGGGCGGCGACCGCCGACGATGCCGAGGCGATCGCGCAGATCTATGCCGCCTATGTGACCGGCAGCACGATCAGCTTCGAGGAGCAGCCGCCCGACGCCGCCGCCATCGCCGAGCGAATGGCGGAGCATGACGGCTTCTATCCGTGGCTGGTCGCGACGGGCACCGATCCGCTGGGGGAAACCGGGCCGGGCAAGATCCTGGGCTATGCCTATGCCGGGCCGTTCCGGTCGCGCGCCGCCTATCGCTTTTCGGTCGAGACGACGATCTACCTTGCGGGTGGCGCGCATGGGCAGGGCGCGGGGCGGCTGCTCTACGAGGCGCTGATCGTGACGCTGCGCGCGCAGGGCTTCACCCAGGCGATGGGGGTGATCGCGCTGCCCAACGGGCCGTCGATCTCGCTGCACGAGGCGGTGGGGTTCCGCCGCGCCGGCGTGATCCGCTCGATCGGCTACAAGCAGGGCCAGTGGATCGACATCGGCCTGTGGCAATGCGAGCTGGCGCACACGGGCATGCCGCCCGCCGAGCCGCGGCCGTTCCGCGACGTCGGCGTCGTGCGCGGCTAGGCTTCGTTCCAGGAGCAGAGGCCGGTGCCCGCGACCCTGGGCTCCTGCCTTCGCAGGAGCGCGGGAGCGTCAGTGCCGGCCGCGATAGGTCGGCAGGCCGAGCTTCCAGTGGATGGCGGCGGCCCGAAGCAGGAAGCCGGCGGCGGAGGCGCAGAGCGCCGAGGCGAAGCTCGGCAGCCCGAGCGAGACCAGCACCACATAGAGGCCGGAGGCGAGCGCTGCGGCGGTGACGTAGAGCTCCGGGCGCATCAGGATCGACGGCTCGCCCGCCAGCATGTCGCGCAGGATGCCGCCCGCGCAGGCCGTCACCACGCCCATGATCGCGGCCGGGATCGGCGGTACGCCGAACTCCAGCGCCTTGGCGACGCCATAGACCGCATAGGCGGCGAGCCCTGCCGCATCGAGCCACTCCAGCGCCTGCTGGCGCCACCAGCGTTGCGGGGTGATCCAGATCAGCACCGCCACCGACAGGCACAGCGCCGCGGTCTGCGCGTCGCGGACCCAGAAGACGGGCGCGCCGATCAGCAGGTCGCGGATCGTGCCGCCGCCGACACCGGTGATGAGCGCGAAGAAGGTGGCGGTCACCAGCGTCTGCGCGCGCTGCGCCGCCGCAAGCGCGCCGGTGGCGGCGAAGACCGCGATGCCGAGCAGGTTGAGAACCTGCAGCACGGGCCCGAGCGAGAGGGTTTCCATCGGCACGACCTCAGCTCGCTAGCGGTTCGTCGCAGATTGCGGAAGCCCGGGGGTTGGCGAGGGCAAACGAAGGAGGGAAAAGGGGCCATGCAACGTCTTCCGCTCTCCGTCCTGCTGGTCGCCGTGCTGCTCGCGGCGCTGGCCGGCTTCGTCGACGCCATCGCCTTTTCGGCCTTCGCCGGCTTCTTCGCTTCCTTCATGAGCGGCAACACCACCCGGCTGGGCGTGGCGATCGCGTCCGGGCTCCAGGACGAACTGCATACGGCGATCTCGCTGATCCTCGCGTTCGTCTCCGGCGTGATGGGGGGTGCGATCGCCGCACGGGCCGGCGGCGTACGGGGGCGCGAGGCGGTGATGCTGCTGGTCACGGCGCTGCTGGCGCTGGCGGCGCTGTGCCTGGGGTTCGGGCCGCGGCAGCTGGCGCTGGTGCTGCTGGCCGGCGCCATGGGGGCGGAGAACGCCGTGTTCAGCCGCAACGGCGAGGTGCAGGTGGGGCTCACCTACATGACGGGAACGCTGGTGCGCTTCGGCCAGCGGCTGGCGGACGCCCTGATGGGCGTGGGGCCGCGCACCGGCTGGTGGCGCGACCTGCTGTTCTGGGGCGGGTTCCTGTTCGGCACGCTCGGCGGCGCGGGGGCATACCAGCTGGCGGGCGACGGCGCGGTGTGGATCGCGGCGGTGCTGGCGGGGTTGCTGACGCTGCTGGTGGCGCGGATGCCGGCGGAGGGGTGAGGGCGTAGAATCCGCCTGTCGGAGCAGCGTGCGAGCGGGTTCCTCCGGCCAGCCGGCTTCCTTCTTCGTACCCCGGCGGAGGCCGGAGCCCACTTGCGCTGCCGTGGCGATCACGGCGCGCCTTTCAGACGCTATCCCAACTGGGCCCCGGCCTTCGCCGGGGTACGGGTGGTATGTAAGTATGCTTAGGCCGCCAGGATAGCGCTGGTGGCCCTGGGCTCCTGCCTGCGCAGGAGCACGCGAGAGAAAGCGGGCGGGCGTCTGCCTAGCCGTGCTCCTGCGCAAGCAGGAGCACCGGGGCAGTGGGCGGAGCGCTTGTTGTCTTGGACTGCTCCCGGCGCAGCGGGCAGGGCCGGATACGAAAACGGCGCCGGTGGGTGCCACCGACGCCGTTTCGCTAAACCAGAGGCCTGTCGATCACATGTGGATCGGCTTGCCCTGCACGGCCATGGCCGCTTCCTTGATCGCTTCCGAATGGGTCGGGTGCGCGTGGCAGGTGTAGGCGATGTCCTCGCTGGTGGCGCCGAACTCCATCGCCTGCGCCGCCTGAGCGATCATGGTGCCGGCGACCGAGGTGATGATCCAGACGCCCAGCACGCGGTCGCTCTTGGCGTCGGCGATCACCTTCACGAAGCCGGCGGTGTCGTCGATCGCCTTGGCGCGGCTGTTGGCCATCATCGGGAACTTGCCGACCTTGATCTCGCCGCGTTCCTTGGCCTGCTCTTCGGTCAGGCCGACGCCGGCGATCTCCGGGTGGGTGTAGACGACGCCGGGGATGACGTCGTGGTTCACGATGCCGGTGAGGCCGGCGATGTTCTCGGCCACCGCGACGCCCTCGTCCTCGGCCTTGTGCGCGAGCATCGGGCCCGGGATCACGTCGCCGATCGCCCACACGCCATCGACGGCGGTGCGGAAGTCATGGTCGGTCTCGATCTGGCCGCGCTGGTTGAGCTGGAGCCCGATCTTGTCGAGGCCGAGGCCCTCGGTGTTCGGGCGACGGCCGATCGCGACGAGCACGGCGTCCGCTTCCAGGGTTTCGGCAGCGCCGCCGGCTGCCGGCTCGACCGTCACGGTCGCGCGGCCGCCGTCGACGGCAACGCCGGTGACCTTGGTCGAGAGCTTCAGGTCCATGCCCTGCTTCTTGAAGATCTTGGCGGCTTCCTTGCGGACTTCGCCGTCCATGCCCGGCAGCAGCTGGTCGAGATATTCGACCACCGTCACCTTGGCGCCCAGGCGCTTCCACACCGAGCCGAGTTCCAGGCCGATCACGCCGCCGCCGATCACGACGAGGTGCTCCGGCACCTTCTCCAGCGTGAGCGCGCCGGTCGAGTCGACGACGACCTTCTGGTCGATGGTCACGCCCGGCAGCGGGGTCACTGACGAGCCGGTGGCGATGACGATGTTCTTGGCGGTGACGGTGCGGTCGCCGACCTGGACGGTGTGCGCGTCCTGGAAGGTGGCGAGGCCCTTCACCCACTCGACCTTGTTCTTCTTGAACAGATACTCGATGCCGCCGGTGAGGCCGCTCACGGCCTTGTCCTTGTCGGCCATCATCACGGAAAGGTCGAGCTCGACGCCCGAGAGCTTCACGCCATGCTTGGCGAGGACGCCCGAAACCGCTTCATCGAACTTCTCGGACGCGTTCAGGAGCGCCTTGGAGGGGATGCAGCCGACGTTGAGGCAGGTGCCGCCCAGCGTCTCGCGGCTTTCCGCGCAGGCGGTCTTGAGACCGAGCTGTGCCGCGCGGATCGCGGCGACATAGCCGCCGGGGCCGGCACCGATCACGAGAACGTCGAAGTCGTATTCAGCCATTGCTCACTCCTTCGTGCTCCTGCGAAGGCAGGAGCCCAGGGTTGCTGGCGGTGTCGCTCGTGGCTCTGGCCTCCTGCCTTCGCAGGAGCACTAGGGGCGGGCGACTTCCGGCCACAAATCCTTCCACAGCGGGTTGGATCGCTCGACAAGGGCGATTTTCCAAGCCCGCTTCCATTTCTTTATCTGGAGTTCGCGATGCCGCGCGGCTTCCAGATCATCGTGCGCCTCGTACCAGACGAGCAGCTTGCAGTCGTGCTCCTTGGCGAAGCCGTCCACGAGGCCGGTGCGATGCTGGTACACCCGGGCGGGCAAGTCGCTGGTGACGCCAGTGTAAGTCGTCCCATTGCGCTGGTTCGCCATGATGTAGACGCAGCCGGCCTTCGTCTTCGCCTCCCAGTCCTGTGCTCCTGCGGAGGCAGGAGCCTAGGGTCACAAGCGGTGCGCTCCGTCACCCTGGGCTCCTGCTTTCGCAGGAGCACAAGGTGGCAGAAGCTTACAGGTCGATCAGCAGGCGGGTCGGGTCCTCGATCGCGTTCTTGAGCGCGGCGAGGAAGGTCACTGCCTCACGACCGTCGATGATGCGGTGGTCGTAGCTGAGGGCGAGGTACATCATCGGGCGGACGACGACCTGGCCGTTGCGGACCACGGGGCGCTCCTCGATGCGGTGGAGGCCCAGCACTGCCGACTGCGGCGGGTTGATGATCGGGGTCGACATCAGCGAGCCGAACACGCCGCCGTTGGAGATGGTGAAGGTACCGCCCTTCATCTCGTCCATCTTCAGCGTGCCTTCCTTGGCGCGCTTGCCGAAGTCGCCGATCGTCTTTTCGACCTGCGCCACCGACATCTGGTCGGCCGAGCGGATCACCGGCACGACCAGGCCCTGCGGCGCGGAGACCGCGACCGAGATGTCGGCATAGTCGTGATAGACGATCTCGTCGCCCTCGATGTAGGCGTTGACCGAGGGGATGTCCTTCAAGGCCATGCACGCGGCCTTCACGAAGAAGCCCATGAAGCCCAGGCGGACGCCGTGCTTCTTTTCGAACAGGTCCTTGTACTTGGTCCGCGCCTCGATGACCGCGGTCATGTCGACGTCGTTGAAGGTGGTCAGCAGGGCTGCGGTGTCCTGCGCTTCCTTCAGGCGGCGGGCGATGGTCTGGCGCAGGCGCGTCATCTTGACGCGCTCTTCGCGACGCTCACCGCCGGCAGCGACAGGCGCCGCTGCGGGAGCGGCCGCCGGGGCCGCGGCGGGGGCTGCGGCCGGCTTGTTCGACGCGGCGGCGACGATGTCTTCCTTGGTCAGGCGACCGTCCTTGCCGCTACCCTTCACGGTCGCCGGATCGACGCCATGCTCAAGGATCGCGCGACGCACCGACGGCGACAGCGCAGCGGCGTCGACGTTGCCGCCGGCCTCCTGCGGGGCGGCTGCCGGAGCCGGAGCCGCAGCGGTGCTGCCGGCCTCGGGCGCGGCCGTCTTCGCCGGGGCGCCGTCGCCTGCGTCGATGGTGGCGATCATCGCGCCGACCGAGACGGTGTCGCCCGGCTGGACGGCATGCGCGCCCATCACGCCCGCGACGGGCGAGGGGACTTCGACCGAGACCTTGTCGGTCTCAAGGCTGGCGATGGGCTCGTCGGCCTTCACGGGGTCGCCCGGCTGCTTGAGCCATTCGCCCAGCGTCGCTTCGGTGATCGATTCGCCCAGTACGGGAACAAGGACTTCGGTTGCCATGGGTCTTCCTCTTGGTTCCCCGCCAGGGGACGCAGACATTGGGTTCGGATCAGGCGGTAGGCTTGCCGACGGGCGCGTCGTCGGACTTGCGCGTGCGGCGGATTTCCTCGCGCACGTTGTGGCCGAGCGCATCGGCTACCAACGCACCCTGTTCCGCGGTGTGGCGCTTCATGAGGCCGGTCGCAGGCGAGGCGGCAGCGGCACGGCCCGCGTAGCGAGCGCGCGACACGCGGGTGCCCGCCTTTTCCAGCGCTTCCTCGATCAGCGGCTCGACGAAGAACCAGTAGCCGTTGTTCTTCGGCTCTTCCTGAGCCCAGACCACGTCCTGGAGGTTCGGCATGCGCTTCAGGCGCTCGACCAGCGGCTCGCCCGGGAAGGGATAGAGCTGCTCGACGCGCACGATCGCGGTGTTCTTGTCGCCGGCCGCATCGCGTGCCTCGATCAGGTCGTAAGCGACCTTGCCCGAGCACAGCACCAGGCGCGTGACCTCCGTGTCGGCCGGGGCCGAGGGATCGGAGAGCAGGCGGTGGAACTGGCTGTCACCCAGGAACTCCTCGGTCGTCGACACGGCCATCTTGTGGCGCAGCAGCGACTTCGGCGTCATGAGGATGAGCGGCTTGCGGAAGTTGCGATGCATCTGGCGACGCAGCAGGTGGAAATAGTTCGCCGGCGAGGTGACGTTGGCGACCTGCATGTTGTCCTGCGCGCACAGCTGCAGGAAGCGCTCGGGGCGCGCGGAGCTGTGCTCCGGACCCTGGCCTTCATAGCCGTGCGGCAGCAGCATCACGAGGCCGTTGGCACGCAGCCACTTGGCCTCGCCCGACGCGATGAACTGGTCGATCATGATCTGCGCGCCGTTCACGAAGTCGCCGAACTGCGCCTCCCACAGCACCAGCGTCTTGGGATCGGTCAGCGCATAGCCGTATTCGAAGCCGAGCACGCCATATTCGCTGAGCGGCGAATCGAGCACCTCGAACCGGCCGTGCTCGACCTGCTGGAGCGGCACGTACTTGTGCTCGTCCTTCTGGTCGACCCACACGGCGTGGCGCTGCGAGAAGGTGCCGCGGCCCGAGTCCTGGCCGGACAGGCGGACGCCGAAGCCTTCCGACAGCAGCGAGCCGAACGCCAGCGCTTCCGCCGTCGCCCAGTCGAAGCCCTGGCCGGTCTTGAACATCTGCCGCTTGGCCTCGAGCACGCGGCCGAGCGTCTTGTGGATCTCGATGTCCGCCGGGATCTCGGTCAGCGTGCGGCCGAGCGAGTCGAACAGCTTGGCCTCGATGCCGGTGTCGGCGGTGCGGCGCGCGGTTTCCGGATCGGCCGGCATGTGCAGGCCCGACCAGCGGCCGGCGAACCAGTCCGCGCGGTTGGCCTTGTAGCTCTTGGCGCTTTCGAACTCGCCTTCCAGCAGCGTCGTGAACTCGTGCGTCTTGCCGTCCACGAACGCCTGGTCGACCACGCCTTCCGTGATCAGGCGCTTGGAATAGATTTCCGAGACCGGCGGGTGGGTCTTGATCTTGGCGTACATCAGCGGCTGGGTGAACGAGGGCTCGTCGCCCTCGTTGTGGCCGAAGCGGCGGTAGCACCACATGTCGATCACGACGTCGCGCTTGAACGTCTGGCGGAACTCGATCGCGACCTTGCAGGCGAAGGTCACGGCTTCGGGATCGTCGCCGTTGACGTGCAGGATCGGCGCCTGGACGCCCTTGGCGACGTCCGACGGGTAGGGCGAGGAGCGCGCGAACTGCGGGCTCGTCGTGAAGCCGACCTGGTTGTTGATGACGAAGTGGACGCAGCCGCCGGTGTTGTAGCCGCGGATGCCGGAGAAGCCGAGGCACTCCCAGACGATGCCCTGGCCGGCAAAAGCCGCGTCGCCGTGGATCAGCACCGGCAGCACCTGCTCATGATCGGCCAGGTCGTTACGCACGGTCTGGATCGCGCGCGACTTGCCGAGCACGACCGGGTTCACCGCCTCGAGGTGCGAGGGGTTGGCGACCAGCGACATGTGGACGGTGATGTCGTCGAAGCTGCGGTCGGTGGAGGTGCCGAGGTGATACTTCACGTCGCCCGAGCCGCCGACGTCCTCCGGGTTGGCCGAGCCGCCCGAGAATTCGTGGAAGATCACGCGGAACGGCTTTGCCATGACGTTGGCGAGCACGTTCAGGCGGCCGCGGTGGGCCATGCCGTAGACGATCTCGCGAACGCCCATCTGGCCGCCGTACTTGATCACCGACTCGAGCGCCGGGATCATCGATTCGCCGCCGTCCAGGCCGAAGCGCTTGGTGCCGACGTACTTGCGGCCCAGGAACTTCTCCCACTGCTCGGCCTCGATGACCTTGGAGAGGATCGCCTTCTTGCCGTCGACCGTGAACTGGATGGCCTTGTCCTTGCCCTCCATGCGGTCCTGGAGGAAGCGGCGCTCCTCCACGTCGGCGATGTGCATGTATTCGAGGCCGACGTTGCCGCAATAGTTGGCGCGCAGGATCGTCACCAGCTCGCGGATGGTCGCGGTCTCGAGGCCCAGCGTCCCGCCCAGATAGACCGGACGGTCGATCTCGGCATCGCTGAAGCCGTAATATTCGGTGGTGAGATCGGCCGGCAGCTCGCGATGGGGCGAGAGGCCGAGCGGATCGAGATTGGCGGCCAGGTGACCGCGCACGCGATAGGTGCGGATCAGCATCTGCGCGCGGATCGCGTCGCCGGCTGCCTTGGCGATGTCGGCGGTGGAGGCCTGCGCGGGGGCCGCGGCCGGTGCCGGCGCGGGCTTGCCGCCGCCCTTTGCGGGCTTGGGCGCGGGCTCCATCTGGGTCGGGTCGAGCGCCGCGGTGAGCGCGTCGGTTTCGGTCAGCGGCCAGCGCTTGCTCTGCCAGCTGGGGCCGGAGACCGCACCCTCGAGCCCGTCGAACCACTGGCGCCAGCCAGCGTCGACGCTGGCGGGATCCGCCTTGTAGCGGGTGTAGAGCGTCTCCACGAACGCCGGGCTGACGCCGGCTGCGATATCGGAGAAATCCTGGCCTTCGTAGCCCATGGTGCGTCCTGTCCGTCCGTTCGTCCCGAGAAACCGTCGAGGGACGTGCCGCGCGCTCCGGCGTGTCCTTGGCGAACACGCAAGATGGGAACGCGCGGCGGTGTCTTTAACCCTTCAGCACTTCCAGCAGCGTCGAGCCGAGCTCGCTGGGCGAAGCGGCGACCTTGATGCCGGCTTCTTCCATCGCCGCGATCTTGTCCTCGGCGCCGCCCTGGCCGCCCGAGACGATCGCACCGGCGTGGCCCATGCGGCGGCCCGGAGGCGCCGTGCGGCCGGCGATGAAGCCTGCCATCGGCTTCTTGCGGCCGCGCTTCGCCTCGTCCTTGAGGAACTGGGCTGCTTCTTCCTCGGCCGAGCCGCCGATCTCGCCGATCATGATGATCGACTCGGTCGCATCGTCGGCCAGGAACAGCTCGAGCACGTCGATGAAGTTGGTGCCGTTGACCGGATCGCCGCCGATGCCAACCGCGGTCGTCTGGCCGAGGCCCGCGTTGGAGGTCTGGAACACCGCCTCATAGGTGAGGGTGCCCGAGCGCGACACGACGCCGACCGAGCCCTTCTTAAAGATCGAGCCCGGCATGATGCCGATCTTGCACTCGCCCGGCGTCAGCACGCCCGGGCAGTTCGGGCCGATCAGGCGCGACTTGGAACCCGACAGCGCGCGCTTCACGCGCACCATGTCGAGCACGGGAATACCCTCGGTGATGGCGACGATCAGCGGGATCTCCGCGTCGATCGCTTCCAGGATCGAGTCGGCCGCGAAGGGCGGCGGCACGTAGATGACCGAGGCGTCGGCGCCGGTCTTCCACTTGGCTTCGGCGACGGTGTTGTAGACCGGGAGGCCGAGGTGCTCGGTGCCGCCCTTGCCCGGCGTCACGCCGCCGACCATCTGGGTGCCGTATTCCAGCGCCGCCTTGGTATGGAAGCTGCCGGTCTCGCCGGTCATCCCCTGGGTGATGACCTTGGTGTTCTTGTCGACAAGGATGCTCATTTCATTCCCTCGGCAATAGGGACGATCGTGGCGCGCACGCCCGTCCTCTTGGTATCTTCTTCGCCGGCGAGCATGACGCCCTTGTCGCCGACGATCCACAGGGTCGCCTCCGGACCGCTTTCGGTCGGCCGTACCCCAAGTTCCTTGGTGATCCCGTCGACGGTCGCCGCGAGGCTGTCGGTCGATCCGCGCGAAGCGAGGACGTGACAGCCCGATTCCTTCGCAGCGGCGCCGGTGCCGGTCATCAGGATCGGCCCGCGTCCGCGGGCGTAGATCCGAAGCGGCGGTCCGTCGCCGTCGATGTCATAGGCATTCCACCCGGCTGCCTTCAGCTGCACTTCGTCGATCCCGGAAGGGATCGTCGCCTGGAGGCAGGCACGGACCCCGGCGGGGAACGTATCTGCCGTGCCCGGCGCCGCAGCGGGAAGCTGCGGCGCCAGCGCCAGGGTCAGTGCAGCGAGGCTGCCGAGATCAGGCAAGGGAGCCGTCGATGCCCTTGCACGCGACCAGCAGTTCCTTGACCGCGTCGACCGACACGGTGAGGTTGGCCTGAGCCTCCTCGGAGAGCTTGATCTCGACGATCTTCTCGACGCCGTCCTTGCCGATGACGATCGGCACGCCGACGTAGAGGTTGTCCACGCCATACTGGCCGGTCAGGTTCGCTGCCGCCGGCAGGACGCGCTTCTTGTCGTAGAGATAGCTCTCGGCCATCGCGATCGCGGAAGTCGCGGGCGCGTAGAAGGCGGAGCCGGTCTTCAGGAGGCCAACGATCTCGCCGCCGCCCGAACGGGTGCGCTGGACGATCGCGTCGATGCGCTCCTTGGTCGAGAAGCCCATCTCGATCAGGTCGCTGACCGGGATGCCCGACACGGTCGAATATTCGAGCACGGGCACCATGGTGTCGCCGTGGCCGCCGAGCACGAAGCTGTTCACGTCCTTGACCGAGACGTTGAACTCCTCGGCGAGGAAGTGGCTGAAGCGCGCGGAGTCCAGCACGCCGGCCATGCCGACGACCTTGTTGTGCGGCAGGCCAGAGAATTCGCGCAGCGCCCACACCATCGCGTCGAGCGGGTTGGTGATGCAGATGACGAATGCGTCGGGGGCGTTGGCAGCAATGCCCTCACCAACGGCCTTCATGACCTTGAGGTTGATGCCCAGCAGGTCGTCGCGGCTCATGCCCGGCTTGCGAGCGACGCCGGCGGTGACGATGATCACGTCCGCGCCTGCGATGTCGGCATAGTCGTTGGAGCCGGTGATCTTGGCGTCGAAGCCTTCGACCGGGCCGCACTGGCTGAGGTCGAGCGCCTTGCCCTGGGGAACGCCCTCGACCACGTCGAACAGGACGATGTCGCCAAGGTTCTTGAGCGCTGCGAGGTGGGCGAGCGTGCCGCCAATGTTACCGGCGCCGATGAGCGCGATCTTCTTGCGGGCCATGAATCCTCCCGTGTGGATGCCGCGGTTCATTGGGAACCGCAATCGGGCGGGCATTACTCCCTTTGGAGAGCCCGAACAACCCGGGAAACCCACTATCTTTGCAGCTGCGAAGCAATTGCAATAAGGATCACGCGCCGCGGAAAACCGAAGCTTGCAGCGGGATGAACAACGCGCTTGGCGGCAAACGGTTGCCCCGCCCGCGGCACCGCTGGCCGGGCTGGGGAGGCGGTTGAACGCCCCCCGGTCGGGTCAGGCGCCGTCCGCCGCCGCCTCGCCATGGCCGGCGGCGAGATAGTCTTCCGATCGCATCTCGTTGAGGCGCGACACGGTGCGTTCGAACTCAAAGGCGCCGTCGCCCTGCTCGTAGAGGTGCTCGGGAAGCGCGTCGGCGGCGGCGAGCAGCTTCACCTTGTGCTCGTAGAGCGCGTCGATGAGGGTGACGAAGCGGGCGGCTTCGTTGCGGTTCTCCGGCCCCAGGCGCGGGATGCCGACCAGGATGACGGTGTGATAGTGGCGCGCGATCGCGAGATAGTCGGGCGCGCCGCGGGCCTCCCGGCACAGCCGCTTGAAGCTGAAGACGGCGACGCCCTTCAGCGACTTGGGCACGTGGAGCGTGCGGCCGCCGTGGACGGCGAGCTCTTCGCTCGGCACATGGTCCCGATCCTCGACCGGATAGTCGGTGAGGCGGAAGAAGGCAGCGGACAGCTTGGCGGTCGCCTCCGGCCCGTTGGGCACCAGCCAGGTGTCCATCACCCCCAGGCGGTCGCGGCGATAGTCGACCGGGCCGTTGAGCGGCATCACGTCGAGCCGCTCCTTCAACAGCGCGATGAAGGGCAGGAAGCTCTCCCGCTGGAGGCCGTTCTTGTAGAGATCGTCGGGCGGGCGGTTGGAGGTCGCGACCACGGTCAGGCCGTGCCTCATCATCTCGCTGAACAGGCGCGAGAGCACCATCGCGTCGGCGGTGTTGTTGATCACCATCTCGTCGAACGCGAGCAGGCGCAGGCCCTCCGCCATCGCAGCGGCGACGGGCGGCACGGGATTGCCCGCCTCGCGCTTGCGCTCGACGTTCAGGCGATCGTGCACCTCCAGCATGAACTCGTGAAAGTGGACGCGGCGCTTTTCGGGAATCGCGACGCAGTGGAACAGCAGGTCCATCAGCATCGACTTGCCGCGGCCGACCCCGCCCCAGAGGTAGACGCCGCGCGGGCTGGGCGCATGGCGGCCGGTGAGGCGCGCGAGCAGCCCGCGCGACGGCGGTGCCTCGAGCTCGGTGGCGAGGCGATCCAGGCGGACGGCGGCGGCGCGCTGGTCGGGATCGGCGCGCAGTTCGCCGGCGGCGATCAGCGAGTCGTAGCGGGCGAGAACCTTGGCCAAGCGGGACACTCCCGCACCGCCGGTTCGCGCAGTCGGCAACGGTGCGTCGGGCGCCGTAGACGGGCGCTAGGTGTCGCGACTGCGACCGACAAAAAGGAAAGGGGCCGCCCGCAGGCAGCCCCGGAGGATCAGAGCGTGCGCTCGAGTTCCAGCTTCTTCACTTCGGCGATCGCCTTGGCCGGGTTCAGACCCTTGGGGCAGACGTTCGCGCAGTTCATGATCGTGTGGCAGCGATAGAGGCGGAAGGGATCTTCCAGCTCGTCGAGTCGCTCACCCGTCATCTCGTCGCGGCTGTCGGCGAGCCAGCGATAGGCCTGGAGCAGGATCGCCGGGCCCAGGAACTTGTCGCTGTTCCACCAGTAGCTGGGGCACGAGGTCGAGCAGCAGGCGCACAGAATGCACTCGTAGAGGCCGTCGAGCTTCGCGCGGTCTTCCGGCGACTGCAGCCGCTCCTTGCCCGAGGGGGCCGGGGTGACGGTCTGCAGCCACGGCTTGATCGAGCTGTACTGCGCGTAGAAGTGGGTGAAGTCGGGGACCAGGTCCTTGATCACGTCCATGTGGGGGAGCGGCGTGATGCGCACCTCACCCTTGATGTCCTCGATCGCGGTCGTGCAGGCGAGGCCGTTGCGGCCGTCGATGTTCATCGCGCACGAGCCGCAGATGCCCTCGCGGCACGAACGGCGGAAGGTGAGCGAGGGATCCTGCTCGCTCTTCATCTTGATCAGCGCGTCGAGCACCATCGGGCCGCACTCGTCGAGGTCGATCTCGAACTTGTCGTAGCGCGGGTTCTCGCCCGTGTCGGGGTCGTAGCGATAGACCTTGAACTTCTTGACCCGGCCGGCGTCCGCAGCGGCCTTGTGCTCGCGGGACTTGCCGGTGATCTTGCTGTTCTTGGGCAGGGAAAATTCGGCCATTGCGCGGATTCCGTCAGCTCTGGATGCGGTGGGGCGACGCAGGCCCCGGGGCGATTTGGGCTTCCGATACATGACCCCTGCCGCTGTCGCAAACGGCAAGCGCGCTTTTCTGGGGGGAGGGCGTTTGCGGCCCGCTTCTTCCGTCATGCTGAACTTGTTTCAGCATCCATCGTGCCGCCAGGACCCGCGTCGCCAGTGGAGAGATGGACCCTGAAACAAGTTCAGGGTGACGAAGAGTCTCCGCGTCAGATGACGTCGAGCACCAGGCGGCGGCGCTTCGCCTCCTCCGCCTCGATGTACCAGTTGGAGGGGGCCTTTTCGACCAGCTCCTCGAACGGCACGTCGGAGCCGGCGACGAGGTCGCGGAAGCCTTCTTCCTCGATGCGGATCGAATGCTCAATCTCGTGGAGCTTGGCCTTGAGCGTGTAGCTGAGCGTCTTGAGCGGCCCCGAAAGCTCGACGGAGCTGGACATGAGTCGCTCGTGGAGCATCAGGCGCGTGCCCTTGGTCAGGAAGCGCGTCTCGACCGGGAAGGCGGCCATGAAGGTCGCGCCGGCCGAATAGACGGCGACTTTGCCGAGGAAGAGGATCTCGCGCCCGGAATATTCGCGCAGCAGGCGTACGTCGTCGCCCATCGCGCGCGCGACCTCCGGATCGCCACCCAGGGTGGAGATCGAGATCACCAGCGAGCCTTCGGCAGGGGCGTTGGCCATCTGCTGCCGGAAGTTGGTGTACATGGAATGGTCCACCGGCCCGGCGAGATGGACATGCGGGGCGGCGAGGAGCGGGTACTGGGTGGCGTCAGTCATGGCGCGCCAACCGAGGCGCTGTCCGATGGTTCCGAAGACGCGCGAGTCGCACCCAAAGAAAAAGGGGCAGACGTTGCCGTCCGCCCCTTTTGTCGGGTTCGTCGTTTCGACGGGATCAGTACACGCGCTTCTTGGGCTTGATGTAGTCGATCTCGTCGGTGAGCGTGTAATCGTGCACCGGACGGGTATCGAGGCTGGTCGAGCCGCCCTTGCCGCCCCAGCCATCGAAGGTCGCGATGGTGTGCTTCATCCAGTTGGCGTCGTCGCGCTCCGGGAAGTCCTCGTGCATGTGCGCGCCGCGGCTTTCCTTGCGGTTGATCGCGCCGCGGATCGTCACCAGCGCCTGGCCCACCAGGTTGTCGAGCTCCATGGTCTCGACCAGGTCGGTGTTCCAGATCAGCGAGCGATCGGTGATGCCGATGTCCTGCATGCCCGCATAGATGCCTTCCATCTTGGTGACACCTTCTGCCATCAGCTCGTCGGTGCGGAACACGGCGCAGTGGCGCTGCATCGTCTTCTGCATGTCGAGGCGCAGCTGCGCGGTGGGCGTGCCGCCCTTGGCATTGCGGAAGTGGTCGAGGCGGCCGAGCGCCATTTCTTCCGAGCCCTTGGGCAGCGGGTTGTGCGCGGTGCCGGGCTTGATCGTCTCCTTGATGCGCAGGCCGGTCGCGCGGCCGAACACGACAAGGTCGATCAGCGAGTTGGAGCCGAGGCGGTTGGCGCCGTGCACCGACACGCAGGCCGCTTCGCCGACGGCGAACAGGCCGGGGACGACCGCATCCGGGTTGCCGTCGCGCTTGTGCACGACCTCACCGTGGAAGTTCGTCGGGATGCCGCCCATGTTGTAGTGGACGGTCGGGACGACCGGCAGCGGCTGGCGGGTCAGGTCGACGCCGGCAAAGATCTTGCCGGTTTCGGTGATGCCCGGAAGCCGCTCGGCCAGCACCTTGGGATCGATGTGGTCGAGGTGCAGGAAGATGTGGTCGCCTTCCTTGCCGACGCCGCGACCCTCGCGAATCTCCATCGCCATCGAGCGCGAGACGACGTCGCGCGACGCCAGGTCCTTGGCCGACGGGGCATAGCGCTCCATGAAGCGCTCACCCTCAGAGTTGGTGAGATAGCCGCCTTCGCCGCGCGCACCCTCGGTGATGAGGACGCCGGCACCATAGATGCCGGTCGGGTGGAACTGCACGAACTCCATGTCCTGGAGCGGCAGGCCTGCGCGCAGCACCATGCCGCCGCCGTCGCCGGTGCAGGTGTGAGCCGAGGTCGCCGAGAAATAGCAGCGGCCGTAGCCGCCGGTCGCGAGCACCGTCGCATGGCTGCGGAAGCGGTGGATGGAGCCGTCTTCCATGCACAGCGCGATCACGCCGCGGCACTGACCATTCTCCATGATCAGGTCGAGCGCGAAATACTCGATGAAGAAGTCGGCGTCGTACTTCAGGCTCTGCTGGTAGAGCGCGTGGAGCATGGCATGGCCGGTGCGGTCGGCCGCGGCGCAGGTGCGCTGCGCGGGCGGGCCTTCGCCCATGTTCTGCATCATGCCGCCGAACGGGCGCTGGTAGATCTTGCCTTCCTGCGTGCGGCTGAACGGCACGCCGGCGTGCTCCAGCTCGTACACTGCGGCAGGCGCCTCGCGGCAGAGATACTCGATCGCGTCCTGGTCACCGAGCCAGTCGGAACCCTTGACCGTGTCGTACATGTGCCAGGTCCAGTGGTCCGGACCCATGTTGCCGAGGCTGGCGGCAATGCCGCCCTGCGCCGCGACCGTGTGGCTGCGGGTCGGGAACACCTTGGTGATGCAGGCGGTCTTCAGGCCCGACTCGGCGATGCCCATGGTGGCGCGCAGGCCGGAGCCGCCGGCGCCGACCACCACCGCGTCATAGGTGTGGTCGATGATCTTGTAGGCTTCAGACATCAGGCGGGCGTCCCCGTGAAAGCGATGCGCAGGATCGAGAAGATGGCGAGGCCGGCCCCGAGCGCAGTGAGCAGGTTGAGCACGACGAGCAGAACGACTCGCGTCTCGTCATGCTGATAGTCCTCGATCACGACCTGGAGGCCGAGTCGCGCATGATAGAAGAGGGTGGCGATCAGCAGCGCCATCGGCAGCGCCGCCCAGCCCGAGCTCAGCCATTTCGTGAGGCTGGCGATGTCGTAGGACGGCAGCATCGCGATCGAGAAGAGGAACCACAGGAGCAGCAGCAGGTTCGAACCTGCCGTCAGCCGCTGGTGCCACCAGTGATGGGTGCCCTGCTTGGCGGATCCCAGGCCGCGGACGCGGCCGATGCTCGTACCGTTACCCATCAGTGCTTCCCCACCAGCAGCCAGGCCCAGAAGGCGATCGTCGCGAGCGGCGAGAAGACCATGGTGGCCATTGCCGTCATCTTGCCCTTGCGCAGCTCATAGCCGGCGCCGATGTCGAGCACGAGGTGGCGGACGCCGCTCGCCATGTGCTGGAACACGGTCAGGGTCAGGCCGATGCCGACCACATAGCCGATCACGTTCAGCCCGCCGCCCGACACCGTGAAGACGTCGACAAAGGTGGCGTAGCTGTCTTCGCCGCCGGCGATCGCCGCCAGCCACCAGACCAGTAGGCCCAGGCCCACGGAATTGGCGACGCCGGTGGCGCGGTGCAGAATCGAGACCAGCATGTGCGGGCCCCAGCGCCAGATGCCGAGGTGTGGCGACAGCGGGCGCGCATATGGTTTGGAAGCCAAGTCAGTTCCTTTCGCGAACCGCGCCTATCTACCCGGGGGGCGGTGTGATGCAAGACGCAAGAGCCCGGGTAGGCCGACGTAACCGGCCTGACGGCGAATATCGTGGTGCGCCAGTTCTGTACGGCAAGTTGCGCCGGCGCCAAAGCGCCGATGTGGATCGGCGAATTCGCGGCTCTGGCGTGGCGGCCGGCCAGCCTCTATCGCCGGGGCATGACGCACATCCTCCTTACCGGCAGCTCGCGCGGCATCGGCGCTGCGATCGCGGGGGCGCTCGATGCGCCGGGCCTGCGCGTGGTCGGCCACGGCACCGCGAGCGGCATCCCGGCCGACTTCTCCGATCCTGCGGCGCCCGCGCGCCTGTGGGAGCAGGCGCTCGACGCGCTCGACGGGCGCATCGACGTGCTGGTCAACAACGCCGGCGTGTTCGAGGCGACGCCGCTCGACCTGCCGCACGACGACTGGGTCGCCGGCTGGGAGCGGACCATGCGCATCAACCTGACGGCGGCGGCCGAACTCTGCCGGCTGGCGGTGCGCCACTGGCAAGCGCGGGGCGAGGGCGGGCGGATCGTCAACGTCGCCAGCCGTGCCGCCTATCGCGGCGACAGCCCGGCGCACTGGCATTATGCCGCCGCCAAGGCGGGGATGGTGGCGATGACCAAGACCATCGCGCGCGGCTATGCGGCGCAAGGCATCCTGGCGTTCGCGATCTGCCCGGGCTTCACCATGACCGGCATGGCCGACGACTATCTGGAGAGCCGCGGCGGCGACACGCTGCTGGCCGACATTCCGCTGGGCCGAGTCGCCATGCCGGAAGAGGTGGCGACCGCCGCGCGCTTCCTGGCGCTGGAGGCGCCGCCGTCGATGACGGGCGCGGTGCTCGACATCAACGGCGCGAGCTACGTGCGTTGAATTCGTTCGGTACCGGCCCGCTCCCCCGCCCGGCCACCCAACGCCAGTATCCTATGGGTGGCCGGGTGGAGGAGCGGGCTGGTGCCGCCATGGTCCGGCACCGCCGGACCGCCAAGAAGGACTCCCATGCCTAGCTGGAAACTGACCCTGCCGTGCACCCGCGCCGAGGCCGAGGCGATCGACGCCGCCGAGGACCTGGGGCTCGAATCCGCGCCCGTGCTGATGACCACCGAGGACGTCGAGGACGACGCCGAGCGCTGGCACCTTGACGCCTATTTCGAGGTCGAGCCCAACGACGCGGCAGTGGCCGCGGTGCAGGCGCTGGTGCCGAGCGCGCGGGGGCGTGCGCCCGCAATCGAGCAGCTGGCCGACGAGGACTGGGTGACGATGAGCCAGGCCGGGCTGGAGCCGCTCCACGTCGGCCGCTTCTATGTCCACACTGCGGCGGACACGTCTCCGCCGCCCAAGGGCGCCCGCGTGTTCCGGATCGAGGCAGGACGCGCGTTCGGGACCGGGCATCACGAGACCACCAGCGGGTGCCTGGCGATGCTGGACGGACTGGCAGGCGAGCGCTTCACCGACGTGATCGACATCGGCACGGGTACGGGCCTGCTCGCCTTTGCCGCGCGCGAGCTCTGGCCCGAGGCGCGGGTGCTGGCGACCGACATCGATCCGGTCGCGGTCGACGTCACGCGCGAAAATGCCGAGGTGAATGGGGTGCCCGGCATCGACCTGGTGGTCGCGGACGGGGCGCTTGCCGATGCGATCACCGACCGCGCGCCCTATGACCTGCTGATCGCCAACATCCTGGCGGGGCCGCTGGTGTCGATGGCGCCGGAGGTGGCGGCGATCGCCGCTCCGCACGCGACGGTGGTGCTGGCGGGACTGCTCGGCCGTCAGGCGAGCGAGGTGATCGGCGCGTACACGGCGTGCGGCTGCACGCTGGAGGCGCGCGACGATCGCGGCGACTGGACGATCCTGCGGCTGCGCACGGGCGCGGAGCGTTACGTCCCGACCGCGCCGATCGATCCGGCCGGGCGCGACGGCTGGGCGCTGGACATCTGACCGCCAGCCCGCCCCTGCTCGGCCGCACCGGGCGCGGCCTGCTGCTCCTGCTGGCATGGCTGGGCGCGCTGGTGGTCGGCTATGGCGTGGCGGGGCTGGTCGGCGGCGCCTTTGCGCTCAACCGCGGCTGGGTGCCGCCCGAGGCAGGCGTGCGCGTCTGGGTCGAGGACAATGGCATCCACACCAGCATCATCGTGCCGGTGGCGGCGGAGGGCGTGGACTGGCGCGACCTGGTGCGGCCGGAGGACCTGCGCGACCCGCGCTTTGCCGGGCACAGCCACCTGTCGATCGGCTGGGGGGATCGCGGCTTCTATATCGGTACGCCAACCTGGGGCGAGCTGAGCCCGAAGACGGTGCTGCGCGCGGCGGTCGGCAGCGACGACACGGTAATGCACGTCGGCCATCTCGCAGAGCCCGTGGAGGAAGCGAGCGTGCGCTCCGTGCTGCTGCGGCCCGAGGAGTATCGCCGGCTGGCCGGCTTCATTCGCGGAAGCTTTGCAGTGGGCCCGGACGGGCGCGCCGGAAGCGTGCCGGGCTATGGACGGTCGGACGCCTTTTACGCGGCGCACGGCCGCTACAGCACGATCCGCACCTGCAACAGCTGGACCGGCGAGGCGCTGCGCCACGCGGGCGTGCGCATGGGCGCCTGGACGCCGTTTTCCGCAACGGTGATGGCATGGCTACGGTGAGGCCGCCGCTGGGGCCGCCGCCGCTTCGCCACACATTGGTCGAATGGCCGCGCGCCGCCTGGGGCGTGGCGCAGCTGGCGATCGAATGGCGAGCGCTGGTGACCAGTCCGGCCGGCGACGGTCGGCCCGTGATGGTGTTGCCCGGGCTGTTCAATTCCGATCGATCGAACCTGGTGATGGTCCGCTACCTCGCGGCGCTCGGCTACCGGGCGAGCGGCTGGGGGCTGGGGCGCAACCTGGGCCGCCGGACCATCGGTGCGGAGGGCGAGCGGCTGTTCGCGCGCGTGGACGAACTGGCCGAAAAGGCAGATGCGCCCGTCACGCTGATCGGCGTCAGCCTGGGCGGGATCATGGCGCGGCTGTCCGCGCACCGCATGCCGGGGCGGGTGCGGGAGGTGATCACCGTCTCCTCCCCCTATGCGGGGCCGGCGCGTGCGACGCGGGTGTGGCGCGCCTATCAGCGGATCACCGGCGACCGCATCGATGCGGCGGAGACGCTGGCGCTGGCGGAACTGGTGCGAAGCCCGCTGCCGGTGCCCGCCACCGCGATCTGGAGCCGGAGCGATGGGCTGGTGAACGGGCTCGCCTGCCGGAGCGACGACTGCCGCGCGATCGAGATCCGCAGCAGCCACCTGGGCGTTCAGCTGCGGCCCGACGTGCTCCGCGCGATCGCCAGCATCCTGGCGGAGGGTGCCGATCAGTAGGGCTGGTCGCGCTGGATGCGCTCGGCGTCCTTGCGGGCGCGCTTTTCCTCCTCGCGGGCGCGCTTCTCTTCCTTGCGGCGCTGGCGTTCTTCCTCGGCCTGCTGCTTGCGCAGCTTGCGGCCGGCGTTGCGATCGGCCTCGTCCTGGCTGGTGGTGGTCCAGTCGACCACTTGCGACCCGACGCGCACCGGCGCGGTGGCGACGTCCCAGGCGGTCTTGGCGACGCAGCCGCCGGCGAGCAGGGGCACGAGGGCCAGGGAAAGGATCAGGCGCGGGGACAGACGCATGGGAACAGCTCCTCGTGGGGCCGCGGCGCGGCGAAGCGACCCTAGCAGCATAACGCCCGGGCGGCAGGGGCGATGCGGCGGTTGGATCAGGCGGCCGCGCGTGCCTTTGCGACTGCCGCGGAAAGCCCTTCATAGCCGACCGCGCCGCTCAGCATCTGATCGCCGACCACCCAGGTCGGCGTGCCGGTGACGCCGAGTTGCCCCGCCTGCTGCAGGTTGCGCGCGATCTCCTGCGCGATCGCCGGCGAGGCGATGGCGGCACTCGCGCGTGCGACGTCGAGCCCGGCCTTGGCCGCGGCGCGCGCGATCGCATCCTCGCCGAGATCCTGCTCGGCATAGAGCGCGGCGTGGAAGGGCCGGAACTTGCCCTGTTCGGCGGCGGCGAGCGCCCATTCGGCGGCGGTGCGGCTGCCGGGGCTCAGGATCGGCAGCTCGCGGTAGACGATGCGGACCTTGGGATCGTCCGCGAGCAGCTTGTCGATGGCAGGCAGGCTCGCGCGGCAATAGCCGCAGGCATAGTCCATATAGGCGACCAGCGTGACGTCGCCCTGCGGGTTGCCGGCCCAGGCGCCGGCGAACGGCGTCTCGATGCCGCTGCGGTTGGCGGCGACGGCCTTGCCGACCTCGCGCTCCTGGAGCTTCTGCATCGCTTCCGGCAGGATTTCGGGGTGCGAGAGCACATAGTCGCGGACGATCGCCTCGGTACGGGCGCGGTCGCTGCCGGGAAGGAGCGGCTGCAGCAGGGCGAAGGCGCCGGCGCCCAGCAGCGCGGCGAGCAGCAGCGCGCCGAAGGCGAGGATAGGATTACGCGGCATCGGGGTCCTTATTGCGCGGAAAGGCGCCGGCGGTTGGGCTTGCGCTCGTCGAGTTCGTTCTGCGCGATCATCTGGATGTCCTGGGCGCGGAGCCGCTCGGAGCTTCCCTCGGGCAGGCCCGCAACCGCCGCGCGGGCGCTGGCGAGCGCCATCTGCGGCTCCCCGATCAGGCTCGCCCGCTCCGCCATGGCGAGTGCGACGCGCGGCTGATCGCCCTTGCGCTCGTAGATGGTGGCAAGCTGGGTCCAGGCGAACGGGTTTTCGCGATCCCGGCCGACCGCCTGGCGCAGCACCTTCTCGGCCTCCGCCAGATGGGCGGGGTCCTCGGTCGCGATCAGCGCGTGGCCGAAGGTGGCGGCGATCAGCGGCTGCGAATTGGTGCGCTCGGTCGCCTCGCGCAGCGGCGCGAGGGCGTCTGCGGGACGGCCGGACTCCAGGAGGATCTGCCCCTGAAGCTCCAGGAAATAGGGGTCGTGGGGCTTGGTCTTGACCAGCGCCGCCGCCTCCTGCTGCGCCTGTTCGGGATAGCCCGTCAGGTGATAGGCATAGGCGCGGGCGTAATGGGCCGGGATGCTGTTGTCGCTGGCGGGGTAGCGCCGCAGCGTTTCCTTGGGATCATTGACGTAGCCGCGCAGCTTCGCCTGGACGCGCAGGAAGCGTTCCTGGAGCGCGGGATCGGTCGGCTTGCCCCAGGCGGGCTGCGCCTGAAGATCTGCGGTCAGCGCGCTGATGCGCTCGCCGCTCAAGGGGTGGGTGCGGTTGTAGCTGTTCTCCTGCGGGATCGCGAGGCGGTACTCCATGTTCTGGAGCTTCTTGAAGAAGGACAGCATGCCCGCGCCATTGACGCCGGCGGCGCCGAGATAGCGGGCGCCGGCGGCGTCGGCAGAGGTTTCCTGCGTGCGGCTGAAGGCGAGATAATTGCCGAGCGCGGCCTGCTGGCCGGCGGCGAGGATGCCGGCTCCAGCCGAGCCCGCGCCCGCAGCCACGGCGGCGACGCCGAGCAGCAGGCTGAGGATCGAGATGCTGGTGGCAGGGCCGGCCCCGCGGCCGGCGAGCGCGACATGGCCGCCGACGATGTGGCCGACCTCGTGCGCGACGACGCCCTGCACTTCGTTGATGTTGTCGGCTTCGTCGATGAGGCCGGAGTGCAGATAGACTGCCTGACCGCCGGCCACGAAGGCGTTGACGCTGGGATCGTTGAGCAGGACGACGGTGAAGTTCTTCGGGTCGAGCCCGGCGGCGACGGCGATCGGCCGCGCCATGTCGGCGAGCAGCGACTCGGTTTCCGCATCGCGCAGGATCGACTGGGCGGCGGCCGGCTGCGCGCAGAGGAGGAGCGCGGTGGCGAGGCCTGCGAGGATGCGCTTCATGGCAGTCCTTATCGGCAATGCCGGCGCTAGGTTCAATGCCGGCAACGCGCTGCTGGCGATGTGCGGCTGAACCGATGGTGAAGCGAGCCCCTCCCGCCCGGGCGGGCGGGAGGGGCTGCGTGGCTTATGCGCCGAAGGTGCGCTGCCACCAGCCGCGACGCGGCGTGGCGCCCTCGGTCGCCTCGGACGAAGCATCGCCCTGGGCGGTGTCGGCGTCGGTGTCCGCCGGTGCCGCTTCCGGCTGCGCGGCAGGTTCGGGCGCGGCCTCGGCTGCAGGCGCTGCCGCTTCCGGTGCCGCCTCGGCGGCCGGCTCTGCCTTGCGGCGACGGGTGCGCTTGGGCTTTGCCGGTGCTTCCTCGGCCGGAGCCGGGGTCGCGGCCTCGACCGGTGCCGGGGCCTCAGCCTCGGCGGCAGGCTCCGCTGCCTTGCGGCGGCGGGTGCGCTTGGGCTTGGGCGCTTCCTCGGCGGCGGGAGCCTCGGCCTCGGGAGCGGGAGCCTCGAGTGCCGGGGCGGGAGCCGCCTCGACCGCTGCCGCCTCGGCAGGGCGTGCCGACGGACGGCGACGCGTGCGCTTGGGCTTGGCAGGTGCCTCTTCCGCAACCGGTGCCGGAGCCTCGGCGACTGGCTCGGCGGGAACTTCGGCCGGAGCCGGTTCCGCCGCGGCCTCTACCGGCGCTTCCTCGGCAGGCGCGCCGGTCTCGACCGGAGCCTCGTTCTGCGCGGTCTCGGTTTCGCCAGCCGCTGCCGGTGCGTCGCTGCGGCGACCGCCACGACGGCCACGGCGACGACGGCGACGGCCTTCGCCACCGGCTTCGCTTTCGCCCGCCGGGCTTGCCTCGGCTTCGTCGAGTGCCTCAACCTCGACGACCTCGGTTTCCTCGTCGGTGTCCGCGGTGTCGACGCCGGCGTCCTCGGCCTCACCGCTGTCCCCTTCCTCGCGGTTGCGACCGCGGCGACCGCGACGGCGACGGCGGCGCTTGCGGCCTTCGCCTTCGTCCTCGTCGCGGCGACGCTGCGGCTGTTCCTCGCGGGCCTCGGTCGCCTCCTCGGCTTCGTCCAGCTCCTCCTCGTCCTCGATCTCGTCGAGGAACTCGTCCTCGGGCAGCTCGAGCAGGGGCGCGATCTTGGGCGGATAGGCCGGGGGCGGGCCGGCGGCCTCGACCGTCATGCGCGCGCCCTCAAGCGTGCCGTCCGCCGCAACCTCGACGCTCACGCCGTAGCGATCCTCGATCTCGGCGATGTCGGCGCGCTTCTTGTTGAGCACGTAGAAGGCGGCTTCCTGGCTGCAGCGCAGCAGCAGTTCGGAGCCGCGGCCGCGAGCGGCCTCGTCCTCGATCATGCGCAGCGCCGACAGGCCGGCGGACGACGCGGTGCGGACCAGGCCCGAACCCTCACAATGCGGGCAGGTGCGCGTGGACGCTTCCAGCACGCCGGTGCGCAGGCGCTGGCGGCTCATTTCCATGAGGCCGAAGGCGGAGATGCGGCCGACCTGGATGCGCGCGCGGTCGTTCTTGAGCGCTTCCTTCATCGCCTTCTCGACCTTCCGGACGTTGGACCCGTGGTCCATGTCGATGAAGTCGATGACGACGAGTCCGGCCATGTCGCGCAGGCGCAGCTGGCGGGCGATTTCCTGCGCCGCTTCCAGGTTGGTCGCGGTCGCGGTCTGCTCGATGTTGTGCTCGCGCGTCGACCGGCCGGAGTTGATGTCGATCGAGACCAGCGCCTCGGTCGGGTTGATGACCAGGTAGCCGCCCGACTTCAGCTGCACGACCGGGTTGTACATGGCCGCCAGCTGGTCCTCGACGCCTGCGCGCTGGAACAGCGGCACGGCGTCGGCGTACTGCTTCACCTTGCGCGCGTGGCTGGGCATCAGGAGCTTCATGAACTCGCGGGCCTGACGATAGCCGTCCTCGCCCTCGACGATCACTTCCTCGATGTCGCGGTTGTAGATGTCGCGGATCGCGCGCTTCAGCAGATCGCTGTCGCCATAGACCAGCGCGGGCGCGGTCGAGTGCAGCGTCTGTTCGCGGATGCCGTCCCACACGCGGGCGAGATAGTCGAAGTCGCGCTTGATCTCGGTCTTGGTGCGCTGGAGCCCGGCGGTGCGGACGATGCAGCCCATCGAGGGCGGCAGCTGCAGCTCCGACATGATCGACTTCAGGCGCTTGCGGTCCGACGACGAGCTGATCTTGCGGCTGATGCCACCGCCATGCGCGGTGTTGGGCATGAGCACGCAGTAGCGGCCGGCGAGCGACAGATAGGTGGTGAGGGCCGCGCCCTTGTTGCCGCGTTCTTCCTTGACGACCTGGACCAGCAGCACCTGGCGGCGGCGGATCACGTCCTGGATCTTGTAGCGGCGGCGCAGGTTCATGCGGCGCTGGCGCAGCGCGTCGACCGCGGCATCGTCGCCACCGCCGCGACGCTTGCGCTTGCGGTTGGACGGCGCAGGCGCGCCTTCCTCGTCGCCGGCGTCCTCGCCCGCGTCGTCGTCGTGCTCGTCCTCGTCGTGCTCCAGCACGTCGACGTCGCCGTCCGCGTCCAGCGCGATCGCGTCTTCGTCGTCGTAGCCTTCCTCGTCCTCGTCCTCGTCGTCCTCCCGGGCGCGCAGGGCGGCTTCCTCGGCGGCGTGCTCCGCCTCCTCGCGCAGCAGCGCCTCGCGATCCTCCTTGGGGATCTGGTAATAGTCCGGGTGGATTTCGGAGAAGGCCAGGAAGCCGTGGCGGTTGCCGCCGTACTCGACGAACGCGGCCTGGAGCGACGGCTCGACGCGCGTCACCTTGGCGAGATAGATATTGCCCTTGAGCTGCTTGCGCTCAGCGGATTCGAAGTCGAACTCCTCGATCCGGTTCCCTTTGACGACAGCCACGCGGGTTTCTTCCCGGTGGCGTGCGTCGATCAGCATACGCGTGGTCATTGAAAAGTCTCCGGGCGCGGCGGGCGGCCTGTGGCCGGCGCGGCGCGCCATGGGCGGCGCTGCCGGGCGGATCGGGATCCGCGGCGGCGCTGCATGGGTCGATGAATGCCTCTGCCGCACGGGCATGGCCGGACCGGTGGTCCGGGCCAAACGTCACCGACCAGCGTCCGCCTGTCGCGGTGCTGCTGGAACGGGACGGAACATGCCTCATGCGAGCGTCAACCTGGTTTCCCCGCTGGTCGGCGCAGATGCGGCGGGCGGGTGTGGGAGCGCCGGCCGTCGAGTGGACGACAAACGGCGTATCCGTTGCGTAGCATTGCCGTTGCGATGCGGCAACAGCGCGCTACGGCACCTGACGGCCGCACGCGGCTTGCATCGGCAGACAGGCTTAGGAAGACTTTAACCCGATGCTTTCACCATCGCTCGGGCAAGGGGGTGCGCCCCCGGCAAGACTGCACGCGGACAACGAGTAGGCTTATGATTTCACGCCGGGCCGGGTTCGGACCCACCCTTCGCACCGCTGGGCTCTGCGCCGCCGCGCTGGCGATGCTGGCGTCGCCGCTGGCCGCAACCGCAGCGCCGCCGCCGGGAGGCGATGCGGCGCGGGCGCGGATGACCGTGCCGGCTGCCCGCAAGGCCGGCCGCCTGCCGCGCATCGAGGGCGTGGCGGGGCGTCCGCTGGTGGTGATCGATGCGGGCCATGGCGGGCATGATCCCGGCGCGCTGGCGTCCTGGGACGGGGGCCTGCGCGAAAAGGACCTGACGCTGAAGCTCGCACGCGAAATGCGCGACCGGCTGCTCGCGTCCGGCCGAGTGCGCGTGGCGCTGACCCGCGACCGCGACGAGTTCCTGATCTTGCAGGAGCGATTCGGCATCGCCCGCCGGCTGGGCGCGGACCTCTTCATTTCGGTGCATTGCGACAGTGCGGAGAACCAGGGCGCATCGGGCGCGTCGATCTACACGCTGTCCGAAGTCGCCTCGGACCGCGAGGCGGCCCGCCTGGCGGCGCGCGAGAACAAGGCGGACATCCTGGCGGGCGTCGACCTGGCCGATGCCTCGGCCGACATTTCGTCGATCCTGATCGACCTGACCCAGCGCGAGACCATGAACGCCTCGGCCGGGTTCGCCCGCCTGTTGGGCCGCGAGGCCAAGCCGCTGGTGCCGCTGAAGCCCAACTACCACCGCATGGCATCGCTGATGGTGCTGAAGGCGCCGGACATGCCGTCGATCCTGTTCGAGACGGGCTATATCTCCAACGAAGACGACGCCAAGCGGCTCAATTCGGACTCCGGCAGGCGCGCCCTTGCCGAGAGCGTGCGCCGTGCGGTGGAGGTGCATTTCGCGCGCCGGCTCGCCGCGCGCTGACGCCCGGGCGGGACGGGTCGACCGTCGCCCCGCGGCCAAGCTGCTGGCACGGCGGTCCAAACCTGCTACATCGCGCGGCCGATGAGTGCCGCTTTCGATCCCGCGACCGCCCGCCCCGAACCCGCGCCCGAGGGCCGGCGCGCCCGCTTCCGCCGCATCCGGCGCCGCTGGTGGTTCCGCCTGCTCGCCTGGGCAGCGCTGCTGGCGGGCCTGGCGATGGTGGTGATCTGGTTCTTCCTGATCCGCACGCTGCCGTCGGTGGAGGCGCTGCGCAGCTACGAGCCGCCGCTGCCGACCAACGTGCGCGGCATCGAGGGAACGCCGATCCATAGCTATGCCCGCGAGCGCCGGGTCGAGCTGTCCTATCCCGAATATCCGCCGCTGCTGGTGAAGGCTTTCCTGGCCGCTGAGGACCGCACCTTCTTCGAGCATCACGGCGTCGACTATCCCGGTATCGCCAGCGCGATGCTGACCAACCTGCGCAACGACGGGCGGCCGATCGGCGCCTCGACCATCACCCAGCAGGTGGCCAAGAACCTGCTCTTGAGCAACGAGGTGAGCTACGTCCGCAAGGCGAAGGAGGCGTTTCTCGCCTATCGCATCGAGGACGTGCTGACCAAGCAGCAGATCCTGGAGCTCTACCTCAACCAGATCGCGCTGGGCCGGAACGCATTCGGCGTCGAGGCGGCGAGCCACGCCTATTTCGACAAGGACCTGGAGCAGCTGTCGCTGGCGCAGATGGCGTATCTGGCGATCCTGCCCAAGGGACCGTCCAACTACACGCCCGAGCGCGGCTATGACCGCGCCATTGCCCGGCGCAACTGGGTGCTGGGCGAGATGCTGCGCAACGGCTTCATCACCCAGGCACAGCATGACGGTGCGGTCGCCCAGCCGCTCGGCACCACGCCCCGCCAGACGCCGCGGTTCGAACGCGTCGGCGGCTATTTCATCGAGGAAGTGCGCCGCCAGCTACTCGGCCGCTTTGGCGAGAACGACAAGGACGGGCCGCACAGTGTCTATGCCGGCGGCCTGTGGGTGCGCACCTCGCTCGACCCGCGGCTGCAGGGCTTTGCCCAGGACGCGCTGCGGCGCGGGCTGATCCGCTACGAGTCGGGCCGCGGCTGGTCCGGGCCGGTGCGCCAGGTGGAGATCGACGGCGACCGCTGGCAGCAGGCGCTGCTGAACACCAATATCGGGCTGGACTATAGCGACTGGCGCGCCGGCATCGTGGTGTCGCGCGACAGCGGTTCGGCGGTGATCGGCTTTGCCGACGGCAGCACGGGCACGCTGCCGCGCTCGGCCGCGCAGATGCCGGTGCGGGGCAAGGGCGGCGCTGCCTTTGGCGCGCTCAAGGCCGGTGACATTATCGCGGTGGCGCCCGAGGGCGGGCACTTCGCGCTCCGCTCCGTGCCGCGCGTCTCGGGCGGCATGGTGGTCGAGGAGCCGCGCACCGGGCGTATCCTTGCGATGCAGGGCGGGTTCGATTCGCGACTGCAGGCGTTCAACCGCGCCACCCAGGCAAAGCGCCAGCCGGGATCGACGATCAAGCCGATCGTCTATTCGGCCGCGCTGGAAAAGGGGATGACCCCGGCGACGATCATCGCCGACGCGCCCTATTGCGTCGACCAGGGCGGGCGGCTGGGCACCAAATGCTTCCGCAACTTCTCCGGCTCCTATGCCGGCCCGCACACCATGCGCTGGGGCATCGAGCAGTCGCGTAACCTGATGACGGTTCGCGCGGCGGCGGCGACGGGCATGACGAACGTCACCGACCTGATCCAGCGGCTGGGCGTGAGCGAGGGGCGCTATCCGTCCTACCTCTCCTATGCGCTGGGCGCGGGCGAGACGACGGTCGCGCGGATGGTCAACGCCTATTCGATCCTGGTGAACCATGGCCGCGCGCTGAAGCCGAGCGTCATCGACTTCGTGCAGGACCGCCATGGCAAGGTGATCTGGCCGCAGGACTGGCGCGCGTGCGACCGCTGCAATGCGCGCGATTGGGACGGCAAGGCGATGCCGCGGCCGGTGATCCGTTCGCGCCAGCTGCTCGACCCGCTGACCGCCTACCAGATGGTCCACATCACCGAGGGTGTGGTCCAGCGCGGCACCGCCGTCACGCTGCGCGACCTCGACCGGCCGATGATGGGCAAGACCGGCACCAACAACGGGCCGACCGACGTGTGGTTCGTGGGCGGCACGCCGCAGATGATCGGCGGGCTCTACATCGGCTATGACACGCCCCGGAACCTGGGCGGCTATGCGCAGGGCGGGACGCTGGCGGCGCCGATCTTCAAGGCGTTTGCGGTCAAGGCGTTCGAGGGCATGGAGAAGCTGCCGTTCACCGCGCCCGCCGGCATCCGCATGGTGCGGGTGGACCGCGGGAGCGGCAAGCCGGTCTATGGCGCCTGGCCGACGACCGATCCCAAGGCATCGGTGATCTGGGAAGCGTTCAAGCCGGAGAGCGAACCGCGCCGCCGCGCGCGCCGTTCGCGCGAGGGTGAAGGGGCGGCACCGGTGCAGAAGGCAGCGCCGCGGGCGCAGGCGGCACCGCAGGACAGCGATTTCTTGCAAAGGGAGGGCGGCATTTACTAGGGGCGGGGACGACCATCCTGCCCGAGCCGGCAGTTCCTTTTCTGACGATACATTGAAGCGCCGCCCTTGCGGCCCGAGATTCCCGGGTTCATCCGGGATCTTCGAAGGTGGAGAGAATTTCGATGCGCGCCGAAGCGCAAGCCCATGTCGACAAGATCAACGACGCGCTGGCGCTGTTGCGCCGCTTCCTCGACTGGGACCGCGCGCTGCGCCGCCTGGACGAGCTGAACGCGCGCGTCGAGGACCAGAGCCTGTGGAACGACCCCAAGGCCGCGCAGGAAGTGATGCGCGAGCGGCGGCGGCTGGACGAGGCGATCACCGCGACCCGTGCGATCGAGGCGGAGCTGTCCGACACGGTCGAGCTGATCGAGATGGCGGATGCCGAGGGCGACGCCGAGATGGCGGACGAGGGCACGCAGAGCCTGGCCCAGCTGGCGGAACGCGCCGAGCAGGACAAGGTAAAGGCGCTGCTGTCGGGCGAGGCCGACGCCAACGACACCTATATCGAGATCAACTCGGGTGCCGGCGGTACCGAGAGCCAGGACTGGGCGGGCATGCTGCAGCGCATGTACACGCGCTGGGCCGAGCGGCGCGGCATGAAGGTCGAGCTGATCGACTATCATGCCGGCGAGCAGGCGGGCATCAAGTCGGCGACGCTGCTGGTGAAGGGCGAGAACGCCTATGGCTATGCCAAGACCGAGAGCGGCGTGCACCGGCTGGTGCGCATCAGCCCGTACGACAGCGCGGCACGGCGCCACACCAGCTTTTCGAGCGTGTGGGTCTATCCGGTGATCGACGACAACATCGACATCGAGATCAACGAAAGCGAGCTGCGCATCGACACCTATCGCGCGTCGGGCGCGGGCGGTCAGCACATCAACACGACCGATTCGGCGGTGCGCATCACCCACCTGCCGACCGGCATCGTGGTGCAGTGCCAGAACCAGCGTTCGCAGCACAAGAACAAGGCCGAGGCGTACAACCAGCTGCGCGCGCGCCTGTACGAGCGGGAGCTTGCCGAGCGCGAGGCGGTGGCGAACGCGCAGAATGCCACCAAGACGGACATCGGCTGGGGCCACCAGATCCGTTCCTACGTCCTCCAGCCGTACCAGCTGGTGAAGGACCTGCGCACGGGCGTGACCTCGACCGCGCCGGGCGACGTGCTCGACGGTGCGCTCGATCCGTTCATGGCAGCGGCGCTGTCGCAACGCGTGACCGGCGAGACGGTCGAGGTGGAGGACGTCGACTGATCGTGGGGCGGGTCTTGCCTGGGCTGGATAGGCGACGCGCGGCACGGGCCGGGGCGGCGGCGGTGGCGGCGTGCGCCCTGCTGCTGGGCGCCTGCGACGCGACCGAGCCCAAGCTGCCCGAGCGCAAGTCCGAGGCGAAGGCGTCCGACTTTCCGGCGGCCGACCGGCCGGTGGCGACCATCGTGTCCGCGCGCTGGTCGACCGAGGAAGCACGCGACCGGCTGAACGAGGCCGAGGAAGTGATGGACGGCGCCGGCATCGCCAAGGGGATGACGGTCGCGGACATCGGCGCGGGCGAGGGCTATTACACGATCCGCCTGACCCAGCGGGTCGGCCCGGACGGCCGGGTGCTGGCCGAGGACATCGTGCCCGAGGTGCGCGACGCCCTGGCGCAGCGCGTGGCACGCGAGCGGCTCGACAACGTCAGCGTGCGGCTGGGCAAGGCTGACGACCCGCGGCTGCCCGAGGCGAGCTTCGACCGGGTGCTGATGGTGCACATGTACCATGAGATCGCCGAGCCTTACGCGTTCCTGTGGCACCTGCGGCCCTCGCTGCGCCCGGACGGGCTGGTCGTGGTGGTGGATGCCAACCGTGCGACGCAGAACCACGGCACGCCGCCGGCGCTGCTGCGCTGCGAGTTCGAGGCGGTCGGCTATCGCCAGGTGTCGATGCGGCCGATGCCGTCCGCGGGCGGCTATCTGGCGACCTTCCAGGCGGTGGGGCCGCGCCCGGAGCCGAGCGCGATCCGCCCGTGCCGGCTGAACCCGCCGGCGCCCAAGGCAGGCTAGGCTTCCGCACGCGCAGCCGCTACGCCGGCGGCATGCAGCAATATCTCGACCTGATGCAGCGCGCGCTCGACACGGGCGTGGAGACGATGGACCGCACCGGCGTCGGCACCCGTTCGGTGTTCGGCCACCAGATGCGCTTCGACCTTTCGGCGGGCTTTCCGGTGCTCACCACCAAGAAGCTGCACCTGCGCTCGATCATCGTCGAGCTTTTGTGGTTCCTGCGCGGCGACACCAATGTGCGCTGGCTGCAGGAGCGCAAGGTGAGCATCTGGGACGAGTGGGCGGACGAATCGGGCGACCTCGGCCCTGTCTATGGCAAGCAGTGGCGCGATTGGGAGACGGCCGATGGCCGCCACCTCGACCAGATCGCCGAGCTGATCGCGACGCTGAAAAGCAATCCGGCGTCGCGGCGGATGGTGGTCTCGGCCTGGAATCCGGGTGACCTGCCGGCGATGGCGCTGGCGCCCTGCCACTGCCTGTTCCAGTGCCATGTCGCCAACGGCAAGCTGTCGCTGCAGCTCTACCAGCGCTCGGCCGACATCTTCCTGGGCGTGCCGTTCAACATCGCGAGCTATGCGCTGCTGACCCATATCCTGGCGGACCAGTGCGGGCTGGGGGTCGGCGAGTTCGTGTGGACGGGCGGCGACTGCCACCTCTACCTCAACCACCTCGACCAGGCGCGCGAGCAGCTGTCGCGCACGCCCACCGCGCTGCCGCGGCTGGAGATCCTGCGGCGGCCGGACGGCATCGACGGCTACGAGCTGGAGGACTTCGTGCTCCACGACTATGTCGCCCAGCCGCATATCAAGGCGCCGGTCGCGGTATGATCGTCTTCCACCTGGCGCGGGCCGACAATGGCGTGATCGGACGCGACGGGCAGCTGCCCTGGCACCTGCCGGCCGACCTCAAGCGGTTCAAGGCGGGCACCATGGGCAAGCCGATGGTGATGGGCAGGAAGACGTTCGAGAGCTTCCCGAGCCCCCTGCCGGGGCGGCGGCACATCGTGCTGACGCGCGACCGCAGCTGGAATGCACCGGGTGCCGAGGTGGTGCATGATCCGGAGGCGGGGATGGCGCTGGCCGGCGATGGCGAGGTGGCGGTGATCGGCGGAGCGGAGGTGTTCGCGCTGTTCCTGCCGCATGCGGACCGGATCGAGCTGACCGAGGTGCATGCTGCGCCTGATGGCGATGCGGTGGTGCCGGCGTTCGAGGGCTGGCGCGAGGTGGCGCGGGAGGACTTTCCGGCTGAGGGCGAGCGGCCGGGGTACAGCTTTATAACACTGGTGCGGTAGCAAGGCCGCGGACGGTAGCGCCCGGTGCCCTGGGCTCCTGCCTGCGCAGGAGCACGGTAGAGTTGGAGCGCGACCTGCGGTGACGCGCATGGTTTGCCTGCGCGCCCGCTTTCCCTATAGCGCGGGGCATGGAGCGGCTGGACGGCAGCTCGGCGGTCCCCGCAGGGTTGCGCGGCGGGATCGTCGCGCTCGGCAATTTCGATGGTTTCCACCTCGGGCACCAGGCGGTGGTGCGCCGGGGGGTGACGCGCGCGCATGCCGAGGGACGACCCGCGATCGTCGCGACGTTCGACCCGCATCCGATCCGCCACTTCCGGCCTGATGCCGCCCCGTTCCGGCTGACGACGCTCGATCAGCGCGAGCGGCTGTTCGCCGACGCCGGCGCCGATGCAATGCTGGTGTTCCGGTTCGATGCCGCGCTTGCGAGCCTGTCGGCCGCGGCGTTCGTGGAGGAGCGGCTGCGCGGGCTGGCGGGGATCGGCGGCGTGGTGACGGGCGCCGATTTCACCTTCGGCAAGGGACGCGATGGCAATGTCGCGGTGCTGGCGGCGCTGGGCGCGGCGCAGGGGTTTTCGGTCGACACGGTGGCGCCGGTCGAGGAGGGGGGCGAGCCGGTCTCGTCGAGCCGCATCCGCGCGCTGTTGGAGGCGGGCAGGCCGGCGGAGGCCGCGGCGCTGCTGACCCGGCCGTTCGCGATCCAGGGCATGGTAGAGCCGGGCGCGCGGCTGGGGCGGGAGCTGGGCTTCCCGACCGCCAATCTGACGCTCGGGAGCTATCTGCGCCCGGCCTATGGCATCTATGCGGTGCGCGGGCGGCTGGCCGATGGGCGCGTGCTCGACGGCGTCGCGAACCTGGGCATCCGGCCGATGATCGAACCGCCGCTGGAGCTGCTCGAGCCGCATTTCTTCGACTTCTCCGGGGACCTGTATGGGCAGCGGATCGAGGTCGACCTGATCGAGTATCTGCGGCCGGAGTGGCGGTTCGACGGGCTGGATGCGCTCAAGGCGCAGATCGCGCGCGATTGCGAGGACGCGCGGGCGGTGCTTGCGGGGACGGCGCGCCCATAGCGCGCACCGTGCTCCTGCGGAGGCAGGAGCCTAGAGGTATCCGCCGTTGCGCTTTGCTGCCCTGGGCTCCTGCCTGCGCAGGAGCACACAGATGTCAGGCGGCGCGGCGCATTTCCAGGCGGCCCCAGATCTCGACCAGCGCCTCGGTGAGTTCGCGCATCATCGACTCGTCATGGGCGGGGCCGGGGGTGAAGCGCAGGCGCTCGGTGCCGCGGGGCACAGTCGGGAAATTGATCGGCTGCACGTAGACGCCGTATTCGGCGAGCAGGATGTCGCTGACGCGCTTGGCCTTGACCGGATCGCCGACCATCAGCGGCACGATGTGCGTGGTCGAATCCATCACCGGCAGGCCGGCGTCGCGGAACATCGCCTTGAGCTTGGCGGCAGCGACCTGCTGGCCCTCGCGCTCGGCTGACGATGCCTTCAGGTGGCGGACGCTCGCGAGGGCGCCTGCGACCAGCACCGGCGACAGCGAGGTCGTGAAGATGAAGCCAGGCGCATAGCTGCGGATCACGTCGATGATCGTGCGATCGGCCGCGATATAGCCGCCCATCACGCCGAAAGCCTTGCCGAGCGTGCCTTCGATGATGTTGAGGCGATCGGCGACGCCGTCCCGCTCCGAAATGCCGCCGCCGCGTGCGCCGTACATGCCGACGGCATGGACCTCGTCGAGATAGGTCAGGGCGTTGTACTTGTCGGCGAGGTCGCAGATTTCGGCGATCGGCGCGATGTCGGCGTCCATCGAATAGACGCTTTCGAACGCGATCAGCTTGGGCGCCTGCGGATCCGACTCGGCCAGCAGCTCTTCGAGGTGCTCGAGGTCGTTGTGGCGGAAGACGCGCTTCTCGCAGCCCGAGTTGCGGATGCCCGCGATCATCGAGGCGTGGTTGAGCTCGTCGGAAAAGATGATGCAGCCCGGCAGCACCTTGGCGAGGGTCGCCAGCGTCGCCTCGTTGGAGACATAGCCGCTGGTGAACAGCAGCGCGCCTTCCTTGCCGTGCAGGTCGGCCAGCTCGCTTTCGAGGTCGATGTGATAATGGGTGTTGCCACCGATGTTGCGGGTGCCGCCGGAGCCAGCGCCGACGTCGTGCAGCGCCTCTTCCATCGCGGCGATCACCTTGGGGTGCTGCCCCATCGCCAGATAGTCGTTGGAGCACCACACCGTGATCGGCTTGGGCCCGTTATGCCCGGCGAAGCAGCGCGCGTTGGGGAACATGCCCTTGTTGCGCAAAATGTCGATGAAGACGCGGTAGCGCCCCTCGGCATGGAGCCTGTCGATCGCTTGGTTGAAGACGCGGCTGTAATCGACCGCGCGAACGGTTTCGTCGCTGGACATGCCGGTCTGCATAGCGGCAGGACCCTTGTTTTTCTACTCTCAAAGCCTCGTTTAGAGCGAGCGGGGCGTTCGATTACAGCAATTTGATCCTGGTCAAGCCGAAGCGCGCCAGCGCAGGCCGCAGCAACTCGATCGCGGGGTCCACGCCGGTGAACACGGCCGTGCCTTCGCCCGAAGTGTGAGGCCAATCGGCGCCGTCGAGCAGATGGGCGATGCGCCGCGCGATGCCTTCTCCACCGTCGACGAACTGCAGCGGGCGCCCGGCTGCCGCCTCCAGCCGATCCGAAACCAGCGGGAAGTGGGTGCAGGCGTTGACGATCACGTCGATCCGATCGCCGTCGGGCTGGTCGAGCAGGCCCGCGAGCACGGCGCGGTAGGCGTCGTCCTCCGCCTCCTCCCCGCGCAGTCGCGCCTCGGCAAGGGCGACCAGCGCGGCCGAGCCGTGGCGCAGGACGCGGCAGTCGGCGGCGAATCGGGTGGCCAGATCGTCGACATAGGGCTGGCGCACCGTCGCCTCGGTCCCGAGCACGCCGATGACGCGCGTGCGGCTCAACTCGGCCGCGGGCTTGATCGCCGGGACGGTGCCGACCACGGGCAGGTCGAGCGCGGCGCGCACCGCCGGCAGCGCGATGGTGGAGGCGGTGTTGCAGGCGATCACGATCAGCCGGGGATGAAAGCGTTCTGCCAACCGCCCGAGCAGTGCCGGGACGCGTGCGGCGATCTCCGCCTCGCTGCGGGTGCCATAGGGATAGCCTGCCGAGTCGGCTGCGTAGACGATCGGCGCGCGGGGCAGCAGCCGCTGGGTGGGGGCGAGCACCGACAGGCCGCCGACGCCGGAATCGAAGAACAGGATCGGGCGGGAGTCGGGCATGCGGGGCAGATCCTTGCGCGCGGAGAGACGTTCCCGCTTTGATCGAGGTTGTTGCGCCCCGATACCGAAACGCCTAGCGTCGGGGCAACAGGGGTACGAAATCAGTCTTGCCAACCGACTTCTCATCGGCGCCGGCGCTTTGCGCAATGCTGCTTGGCTATCTGCTGGGCGCGATCCCGTTCGGGCTGCTGCTCGCGCGGTGGTTCGGCGCGGGCGACCTGCGGGCGATCGGATCGGGCAACATCGGCGCGACCAACGTGCTGCGCACCGGGCGCAAAGGGCTGGCGGCGGCGACGCTGCTGCTGGACGCGGCCAAGGGCACGCTCGCGGTGGTGCTGGCCGAATGGCTGTTCCCCGGCCATGGCCCCTTCGCGGCGGGGGCTGCGTTCCTGGGCCATTGCTATCCCGTCTGGCTTGGCTTTCGCGGCGGCAAGGGCGTCGCGACGATGCTGGGCGTGGTGCTCGCGCTCCACTGGCCGAGCGCGCTGGTGTTCGCGGTCGTGTGGTTGGGGCTGCTCGCGCTGCTGCGCATCTCCTCGGTGGCGGGCATGACCGCCTGCATCTCCGCACCGGTGAGCGCGGCCTGGTTCGGGCAGTTCGACCTGGTGCTGCTGCTGCTGGGAATGGCCGCGGTGGCGCTGTGGAAGCATCGCGAGAATTTGGGCCGGTTGCTCGACGGCACCGAGCCCCGCGTCGGCAGCCGCAAGGGTGGCTGACGCCGACCCGCGGATCGATCGGCTCCGGCTGATCCGTTCCGCGAACGTCGGCCCCATCACCTATCGCCAGCTGGTTGCGCGCTTCGGCAGCGCGACCGCCGCCTTGGAGGCCCTGCCACACCTGGCCGCACGCGGCGGCGGGCGCGCGCCGGTGATCGCGTCCGAGGACGCGGTGCGGCGGGAGGTCGCGCGGACCGAGCGGCTGGGCGCGGGCTATCTGTTCCTGGACGATGCCGACTATCCGCCGCTGCTGGCAGAGATCGAGAATGCGCCGCCTGCGCTGATCCTGCGCGGGAGATTGGCGCTGCTGGCACGGCCGTGCGTGGCGATGGTCGGCGCGCGCAATGCGTCGGCCGCCGCCTGCCGTTTCGCGCGCCAACTGGCGGAGGCGCTGGCGGACGAGGGGATCACGGTCGTCTCCGGCCTGGCGCGCGGGATCGACACCGCGGCGCATGCGGGGTCGCTCGCCGGCGGTACGGTGGGGGTGATCGCGAGCGGGATCGACATCGCCTTTCCGCCGGAGAATGCCGCGCTGCAGGAGGCGGTGGCGGAGCGGGGCCTGCTGGTGGCGGAGCAGCCGCCGGGGACGGAGCCGCGCGCGCGGCACTTCCCGTATCGCAACCGGATCATCGCCGGACTGTCGCAGGGGACGGTGGTGGTGGAGGCGGCGCCCAAGTCGGGATCGCTGATCACTGCGCGCCTCGCGGCGGAAGCAGGGCGCGAGGTGATGGCGGTGCCCGGCAGTCCGCTCGACCCGCGGGCGCAGGGCTGCAACTTGCTAATTCGGGAGGGGGCGACGCTGATCCAGTCGGCAGCCGACGTGGCGGAGATGCTGCGCCCGATCGATCCGCGCAGCGTCCGCTCGCCCGGCAGCCGGTATGCGGCCGAGCCGGTCGCCGAGGATGCCGGCGAGGCAGAGCGGCGGCGGGTGACGGACTTGCTCAGCCCCGTGCCGGTGCCCGTGGACGAGCTGGTCCGCCAATCCGCGCTCCCCGCAGCCGTGGTGCAGATCGTGCTGCTGGAGTTGGAGCTTGCCGGGCGACTGGAGCGGCATGCGGGCGGACGGGCGAGTCTGGCGGGCTGAACCAAGTCGGCGGCGCAGTCGCCGGGCGCGGGGGTGTCACATCAGGAGCGAGGACGGGGGGCGTCGTCTTCAAGGGCGGTGCCGCCGCCCATGCCCATGCCGCCCATGCCTCCTCCCATGCCGCCGCCGCCGCCACCACCACCGCTGCCGCCGCGCTCGCCTTCCTTTCCGCGCCCCCCGGAACTGGCCGGACGGCTGGGGCCCTGGAGCGGCATGGCGAGGTCGGCGGGGATCGGGTCGAGGCCCAGCGCCTCCCGGATGAAGTCGCGCAACGCCACCACCAGGGCGTGGGTGTGGACCGGATGGCCGGCGACGAGTTCCTCCACCGCCTGCCGGGCCAAGCGGACGTGCTGCTCGGTCCCGAGCAGGATGATGTCGGAAAGCGCCGCTTCGACGGCGTCGCGGATGCGGCGGGTGCGCTCGGAGCCGGCGGCGCGCTCTGCCGTGAGGTCGAGCGCCGCCATCGGTTCGGTGGCGGCGCCGGCATCGCTGCGGCGGCGCAGCTCGCGCAGGTGGGTGGGATCGACGGTCAGATCCCCGGTGAACGAGCCGCCGAGCGTCTTGTAGGCGGCGATCAGCGTGCGGACCCGCTCGTTGATCTGCCGGTTCATGCGCTCCCGGCGCTGCTGGATGGTCATCATCATCACCAGCCGGGTGCCGACGCCGATCAGGGTGAAGAGCGCGAGCCCGACCAGCGTTGTGAGCACGCTGTGCCAGTCGGTGAAATCCAGATTGCGCATATCCTGCCTCCCGCGGCCGTCCCTGTGGTGGGGAACGCCCGGGCGGGAGGCTGGTGCCGGTCAGGCAGGCAGGACGGCGACGTTGTCGATCAGCCGGGTGTTGCCGATCCGGGCGGCGGCGAGCAGGCGCATCGGGTGGCCGGGAACAGGATCGCCCAAGGTCTCCGCATCGACCAGCGCGATATAGTCGGTCTCGAACCCGGCCTGGGCGAGCATGTCGTGGGCCTGGGAGAGCGCCTCGTCGGCAGCCCCGCCCTTTTCCAGCGTGCGCGCGGCGATGCCGAGCGCGCGAGGCAGGGCGACGGCACGCTGGCGCTCGTCCGGATCGAGGTAGAGGTTGCGGGAAGAGAGGGCGAGGCCGTCGTCGTCGCGCTGGGTCGGCACGCCCACCACCTCGATGCCCAGGTCGAGATCGGTCGCCATGCGGCGGATCACCGCCAGCTGCTGGAAATCCTTTTCGCCGAACAGGGCGACGTCAGGCCGGACCTGGCCGAAGAGCTTGGCGACGACGGTGGCGACGCCGTCGAAGTGGCCGGCGCGATGCGCGCCCTCCAGGATGTCGCTCACGCCGGACACCGAGACGGTGGTGGCGAAGCCCGCGGGATAGATTTCCTCGACCGACGGCATCCACAGGACGTCGGCGCCTGCTTCCGTCAGCATGCGGGCATCCTGCATCTCGCGCCGGGGATAGCGGGCGAGATCCTCGTTGGGGCCGAACTGCTTGGGATTGACGAAGATCGACACCACCACGCGGTTGGCGCGGCGGCGCGCGGCATCGACCAGGGCCATGTGGCCGGCATGCAGCGCGCCCATGGTCGGAACGAGGGCGACGCTGTCCCCTGCGGCGCGGTAAGAAGCCAGCGCGTCGCGAAGCGCGTCGAGCTGACGGATGGTTTGCACGGCCCCAATGCCTCCGGTAAGAATGAGAAGGCGGCCTTCTATGGGGGTGCCGCCACGGGATCAACACCATGGCACCAGCACCAGGGTACCAACAGGGGACAGCAGGCACCTTGAGCACGGCCTCAAACGGATTGCACGTCATCGTGTTCGCCAACGAGAAGGGCGGCACGGGCAAGTCGACGACCGCGGTTCACGTCGCAATCGCACTTGCCGCCAAGGGGGCGCGGGTGGCGGCGTTCGACCTGGACCATCGCCAGCGCACGCTGGGTCGCTACCTGGACAATCGCGCGGAGACGGCGCGGCGCCAGGGCGGCACCCTGCCGATGCCGATCCACGCGACCCACGACGGCGAAAGCATGGACTTCTTCACCGACACGCTGGAGCGTCTGTCGGAAGAGGCCGACTATCTGGTGATCGACACGCCGGGCCGCGACGATCCGTTCGCGCGCATGGCCGTCACCAACGCGGACACGCTGGTCACGCCGATGAACGACAGCTTCGTCGACTTCGACCTGATCGGCCAGGTGCACCCGGAGACGTTCAAGGTCACGCGGCCGAGCTTCTATTCGGAGCTGATCTGGGAAACGCGCAAGCATCGCGCCCGCGCCGACGGGTCGACGATCGACTGGGTGGTGCTGCGCAACCGCCTGCAGCACATCGAGGCGCGCAACATGCGGCGCGTATCCGAGGCGATTGAGCAGCTGTCCAAGCGCGTCGGCTTCCGGGTGATCCCGGGGCTTTCGGAGCGCGTGATCTATCGCGAGCTGTTCCCCAAGGGGCTGACCATGCTCGACAGCCGCGAGTTTGGCGCGATGGGGCTGAGCCACGTCGCCGCGCGCCAGGAACTGCGCGAGATGATGGCCGGGCTGGCGCTGCCGGACCCGGTCGTGCCCTCTGCCGCTGCCTGATGCTGAAGGTCCTTCTGGTCGCGGCGGTGCTGGTGGGGCTGTGGCTGTACCTGCGCCCGCGCAAGCCTGTGCTGACGGGCGAGGCCGAGGCGCGGCAGGTGCTGGGCGTCGGCCCGGACGCGGACGAGGCGACGATCCGCGCCGCGCATCGACGGCTGGTGGGTGCCGTCCATCCCGACCGCGGCGGATCGGCCGACCTCACGCGGCGGGTGAATGCAGCCCGCGACGTGCTGCTCGGCCGCTTGCGACATTGAACTTTCCGCGGCGTCGCGCGATCTGACGCCACCGAATTCCAGGGAGAAAGCCATGAGCCACGTCTTCGACCCCACCTCGCTGCGCGAATATGACATCCGCGGGGTGGTCGGCAAAACCCTGGGCACGGCGGATGCGACCGCGATCGGCCGCGGCTTCGGCACGATCGTGCGCCGCGCCGGCGGCACCCGCGTGGCGGTGGGCCGCGACGGTCGCGTCTCCTCGGTCGAGCTCGAAGCGGCGCTGGTCCAGGGCCTGACGCAGAGCGGCGTCGACGTGGTGCGGGTCGGCCTGGGGCCGACGCCGATGCTCTATTACGCCGAGGCGACGCTGGAGGTCGACGGCGGCATCATGATCACCGGCAGTCATAACCCGGCCGACTACAACGGTTTCAAGATGGTGCTGCAGCACAAGCCGTTCTTCGGCGAGGACATCCAGAAGCTCGGCCGCATGGGCGCCGAGGGCGACTGGGAAGAGGGCGAAGGCACCGTCAGCGACTATGACATCGAGGACGCCTATGTCGGGCGGCTGATGGCAGGCTATGCCGGCGGCGCGTACCGGATCGGCTGGGATGCCGGCAACGGTTCGGCAGGCCGGGTGATCGAGAAGCTCACTGAGCTGCTGCCGGGCGAGCACCACCTGCTGTTCACCGACATCGACGGGCGCTTCCCCAACCACCATCCCGACCCGACCGAGGAAAAGAACCTGGCAGCGCTGAAGCAGCTGGTGGCGGACAAGAACCTCGACTTCGGCATCGCCTTTGACGGCGACGGCGACCGTATCGGCGCGATCGACGGCACCGGCCGGGTGATCTGGGGCGACCAGCTGCTGTCGATCCTGGCCGAGCCGGTGCTGAAGGAACTGCCGGGCGCGACGATCATCGCCGACGTGAAGGCGAGCCAGGCGCTGTACGACCGCATCGCGGAGCTGGGCGGCGAGCCGCTGATGTGGAAGACCGGCCACAGCCTCATCAAGACCAAGATGAAGGAAACCAACTCGCCGCTGGCCGGCGAGATGTCGGGCCACATCTTCTTTGCGCACGACTATTACGGGTTCGACGATGCGCCCTATGCCGCGGTGCGGCTGATCCGCGCGGTGCACATGATCGGCAAGTCGATGACCGAGATCCGGTCTGCGATGCCGGAGATGATCAACACCCCGGAAATGCGTTTCCAGGTCGACGAGAGCCGCAAGTTCGCGGTGGTCGACGAGATCCTGGAGCGGCTGGAAGCGGCCGGCGCGGACGTCAACCGCACCGACGGCGCACGCGTCAACACGCCGGACGGCTGGTGGCTGCTGCGCGCGTCCAATACCCAGGACGTGCTGGTGGCGCGCGCCGAGGCCAAGAGCCAGGAAGGCCTCGACCGGCTGATGGCGCAGATCGACGAGCAGCTGGCGCTGAGCGGGCTGCAGCGCGGGCCGCAGGCGGCGCACTGATCGGGTGCGGGCCGGGCGAGGGTGCCCGGCCCGCCGGCAGCCGCGGCGAGCGGCCGCCGATCTGAAACGCGCGGGCTGGCAATTCGCGCCCGCCTGCCCCATTTCGGGGCCATGGCTTCCCCCCAGATCGTTCGCGTCATCGACCTCGAAACCACCGGCAACGCACCCCCCGCACATGGGGTGTGCGAGATCGGCTGGCAGGATGTGGCGCTGGGCGAGGACGGACGCTGGGAGCTGGTGGGCGAGGGCGGATCGCAGCTCGTCAATCCGGGCCGGATGATCCCGCCCGTCACCCAGGCCATCCACCATATCCTGGACGAGCAGGTCGCCGATGCGCCCTATTGGCATGACGTCGCGCGGCGGGTGCTGGATCCCTATCCGCGGCGGATCGCGCTGGCGGCGCACCGGGCGGATTTCGAGCAGAAATTCTGCACCGCGCCGCTGACCCATGGCGCCGACTGGATCTGCACCTGGAAATGCGCGCTGCGGCTGTGGCCGGACTCGCCGGGCTTTTCCAACCAGATGCTGCGCTATTGGCGGCGGCCGCACGGCATCGAGCATGAGCGCGGCCTGCCGGCGCACCGGGCGTTTCCGGACGCCTATGTCACCGCATTCCACCTGCGCGACATGCTGAACGAGGCGAGCATCGCGCAGCTGATCGAATGGTCGAACCTGCCCGGGCTGCTGCCGCGCGTGCGCTATGGCCCGGACCGGGGGCGCGAGTGGACGGAGATCGACGACGATTCGCTCGACGGCTTCCTGTCCGACCGGGACGAGGACGTGCGGTACACCGCCGAGCAGGAGCTCGCGCGGCGGCAGAATGGGGGCGCGGTTGGGCGTACGCGCGAGGATTGGCTGCTGCTGTAGGCACGCAAGGCTTTCTCGCCGGCCGGAGCGCTTGAGCCGCCAGGTTTCCCAACTGGGCCCCGGCGTTCGCCGGGGCACGATCGGGAGTGCTGCTGGGCGGCGGCGCTCAGCGGCGGCCGGCGATCAGGGTGCGGGTGCCTTCCAGTGCCATGCCGTAGACCAGGTGCGAGGCGAGGCCGTAGCCGTGGCTGGTGAGCGACGCCTGCCACGGGCCGGGCGCGAGACCTGCGGCCGGGACGGCGGCTTCGTCGACCAGCAGCGAGGTGACGACGCCATAGGCGCCGCCGAAGCCGCGGCGGGTGGCGGGCTGATATTCCGCGAGCACGCCATAGATGCCGCCCAGCGCGGCGCCGACCAGATAATGGACCGCTTGCCCGGCGGCGGCGCGGTTCGGCTCGGCGACCGGCTGGCCGGTAGCGGCCCGGCTGACGCGGTCGGCGGCCCTCACCGTCGCGGGATCGTCCTCGCTGTCGGAGGGCATGAGGCGGGCAGCGGCAGCCTGGAAGCCGGCCATGGCGGCGGAGGCGACGACCCCGGCGGCGATGCCGGCAACGAGGCCGAGGAAGGGGCGGGGAGCGGTGTCGGCCATGCGGCGTCCTTTGCTGGAGGCTGTGGCGACAACGAGCGTTCGCGCGAACCGCTCCCTGGCCGCATCAATAGGGGACGCGCTCGGCCTTCAGACGGTGGGCGGCGAGCTGCGCCTGGACGCTGTCCTTGCCCGCGAGATGGCCGGCGCCGACCGCGACAAAGACGGTGCCGGGCTTTGCCATGCGATCCGCGATCCAGCTGGCCCAGCGGACGTTGCGGTCCAGCAGCAGGATCTTGGCCACTTCCGGCGTCGCATCGAGCCCCTCGTTCATCGTCTCGGCCAGCGCATCCGGATCGCCGGCCGACCATTGCGCGACCATCTTGCCGACTTCCTTTTCGGCATCGGGCAGCTGCTTGATGGTGTCGGTCAGGAAGGCGATCTGCGACTTTTCGGACAGGCTGTCGAAATAGCCGAACTGTTGTTCGAGGGTCTCGAGGCCCGTGACGCGCTTGCCCGCCTGCTTGGCGGCGGCGGTGAGCGCCTGTTCGGCGCCGCTGTTGGGGTCGTAGCCGGCCTTCACCAGCTTGAGCACGGTCAGGTTGGTGGCCGCGAACCAGGGATCGAAGCGGTCGAAGCTCGCCGCCGGCACGCCGACATCGGCGAGCGCTGCCAGGTAAGCCTTGCGCGCGTCGGCAGGCAGCCGTTCTTCGAGACCCGGACCGGTGGGATTGATGGCGGTGGCGATCAGCGCCTTTTGTACCGTCTGCGGATCGGGGAGCACGATCTCCTGCACCAGCTCGTCGCTGCGGTCGAAGGCGGTCTTCACCGCCTCGTCGAACCAACTGAGGCCGGGTTTCAGCAGATGGATGGTGCCGAAGAGATAGATGGTGGTGTCCGCGTCCTTCACCACCCAGAGGGCGGGATCGGCATCGACGGTCTGCGCCGGGGCGGCGGGTGCGGCCGTCTGATGCGCGGCGAGCGGCATCGTCCAGGCGGCAAAGGCGAACAGGCCGGCGGCACGCAGCAGGGTCTTGATCATCCGGTTCTCATCCTTGGGCAGCAGCCGTGCGTTGCGCCCGAGCGGGCGGGCTGTGTCAAGCGTTGGCGGGAAGATCCGCCTGGACATAGCGCCGCGCGATGACGGCACAGGCGAGCAGCTGGAGCTGGTGGAAGATCATCAGCGGCAGGATGAGGGCGCCGACCTGCGCCGCGGGGAACAGCACGCCCGCCATCGGCACGCCTGAGGCGAGGCTCTTCTTCGAGCCGCAAAAGACGATCGCGATCTCGTCCGCGCGCGAGAAGCCAAGGCGGCGCGCCAGCGTGCGGGTGGCGAACAGCACGACCGCGAGCAGCACGCAGCAGACGGCCGTGACCAGCACCAGCTGCCAGACGGGGACGCGGTGCCACAGCCCCTCGATCACCGCGGCGCTGAAGGCGGTGTAGACGACGAGCAGGATCGAGCCGCGGTCGACGGTGGAGACCAGCGGCTTGTGCCGTTCGATGAAGCCGCCGACGAGCGGGCGGGCGAGATGGCCGACGATGAAGGGGAGCAGCAGCTGGAGCGCGATCTCCTCGATGGCGGCAAGCGAGTCGCCGCCGCTGGCGGACACGCCCATCAGCAGCGCGACGAGCACGGGCGTGATGAAGATGCCGGCGATGTTGGAGAGCGATGCGCTGCACACCGCCGCGGGGACGTTGCCGCGGGCGATGGCGGTGAAGGCGATGGAGGACTGGACGGTGGAGGGCAGGAGCGTGAGGAACAGCAGCCCCTGCGCGAGTGCCGGCGAGAGGAACCAGGACGCGCCCCGCTCGACGCCCAGCCCCAGCAGCGGGAACATCAGGAAGGTGGCGGCGAAGACGACCAGGTGCAGCCGCCAGGCGGTGAGGCCGGCGACGATCGCCGCGCGCGACAGCTTGGCGCCGTGGAGGAAGAAGAGCAGCGCGATCGCCGCCTGCGTGAGGAGCGCGAAGCCGTCCGCCACGCGGCCGCGGCACGGAAGCAGCGTCGCCACCACCACGGTCGCGATCAGCAGCATGCTGTAGCGGTCGATGCTGGCGGTGAGTCGGCGGAAGAGCGGCGGGCGGGGCGAGGACGTCATGCGGCCTCCCTACCGGAGAGCAGCGGAGGCGCCGAGCGGAATCCTGCGACGAACCAAACAGGTACAAAGCGCTTGACATCGTCACGCTGATGTGGAACAAGACAGGAACGCTGAGGAATTGCGGGCGGGGCTGAAGCCGAAGGGCTGCGGCCCCGTCTTGCGTTCGGGGGAGGGGCGATGGCGCGGCAGATCGGGACGGGATCGGAAGCAGCATCGGGAACGGGGCGTACCCGTGTGATCCGGGCTGGAGTGCAGCGCGCGTTCCTGGATCACCTGGCGGCGACCGGCAGCGTGGAGGCAGCGGCCGCGGCGGTCGCGATCGCGCCGTTGCAGGCCTATGCCGCGTGCCGGAGCGATGCCGGGTTCGCGGAAGGCTGGCGCGCCGCGCTGCGGGTCGGATACGACCGGCTGGAGGCGATGCTGATCGAACGTACGGCCGCGGTGCTGACCGGCGCTTCGAGCGATCCGCTGGAGACGCCGGACGTGCTGTTCGCGCTGCGGCTGATCGAGCGACAGCGGGAGGCGGAAGCGCCGGTGGGCAAGCGCGCCAAGGCCGGCGCGGGCGCGGCGGACAAGACGGATGCGGCGATCCTCAAGCGGCTGGCGATGCTGAGCAAGCGCCATGCGGCCGAGGAAGCGCGGGCGCGTCGGACCCAGGAGGGAGGCGATGCGTGAGCCCGGCGGAGGAACGCGAGGCGGCGATGCGGGCGCTGGCCCGTGCCGATCCGGCCACGCAGGCGGCGACGCTGGCGATCCTGTCGCCGGAGCAGCGACGTGAGCTGCTGCACCGCTGGGAGCGCTGGGCGCATCCCGGCCAGCTGCCGACCGCGGAGGGGTGGCGGATCTGGCTGATCCTGGCCGGCCGCGGCTTCGGCAAGACGCGGGCGGCGTCCGAGTGGGTGTCCGAGTTCGCGCGCAGCCACCCCCAGGCGCGGATCGCGCTGGTGGGGGCGACGCTGGACGACGTGCACCGGGTGATGGTGGGCGGCGAGGGCGGGTTGCAGGCGAGCGCGCACGACGACGAGCCGATGCTGTGGAAGGGGGGCGTGCTGCACTTCGCGTCCGGCGCAAAGGCCTTCGCCTATTCGGCGGAGGCGCCCGAGAAGCTGCGCGGCCCCGAACACCACGCCGGCTGGTGCGACGAGATCGCCAAGTGGCGGCTGGGCGACGCGGCCTGGGACAATCTGATGATGGGGATGCGGCTGGGCACGCATCCGCAGCTGGTGGTGACCACCACGCCCAAGCCGGGCGCGCTGCTGCGGCGGGTGCGCACACTGCCGGGCGTGCACGAGACACACGGACGGACGGTGGACAACCCGCACCTGCCGGCAAGCTTCGTCGAGGCGATGGCCGCGCAATATGCGGGCACGCGGCTGGGACGGCAGGAGCTCGACGGGGAGTTGCTGGAGGATGTGCCGGGTGCACTGTGGACGCGCGGGCTGATCGAGCGGTGCCGGGTGGCGGCTACGCCCGACCTGGTGCGGGTGGTGGTGGGCGTCGACCCGCCTGCGAGTGCGGAAGGAGATGCGTGCGGCATCGTGGCGGCGGGCTTGGGCGGCGATGGGCGCGGCTATGTGCTCGAGGATGCGAGTGCCTCCGGGCTGACGCCGGACGGCTGGGCACGGGCGGTGGCGGCGTGCGCGGCGCGCCATGACGCGGACCGGGTGGTGGCGGAGGCGAACCAGGGCGGCGCGATGGTGGAGACGGTGTTGCGCACAGCCGAGGCGGCGCTGCCGGTGCGGCTGGTGCATGCCTCGCGCGGCAAGTCGGCACGGGCGGAGCCGATCGCCGCCCTCTATGAACGCGGCCGGATCGCGCATGCCGGTGCCTTTCCAGCGCTGGAGGACGAGCTGTGCGGGTTGGTGGCGGGCGGCGGCTACGAGGGGCCGGGCCGGTCCCCCGATCGTGCCGACGCTTTGGTGTGGGCGATGGACGAGCTGATGCTCGGCCGCCGCGGGGCTGCCTCGGTACGGGGGCTGTGAGCCCGGTTCAGGTGAAGAGCGACAGGAACAGCAGCACGAAGGCGGCGGCGCACACGCTGCCGCCGATCGTGAGGTGGCGGGTGGCGGAGCGGGCATAGGGCTCACCGCCGGCGGGGCGGACCTGCTGGCGGCGAATGCGCCAGCCGGCCCAGACGAACATGCCGCCCAGCCAGAACAGCATCAGCGATGCGGGGAACAGGGCGAAGTGTGCGCTTTGCGGCATCCAGACTCTCCTTGGCGGAGGAAGCTAGCATGAAATGGTTCGGCAGGAAGAGCCTGGGCGCACAGGGCGCGGCGGGCGAGGGGTGGCGGCCGGCGCTGTCGCCGGGCGGATCGGTCGCGGCGCTGGGCAGCTGGCCGACGAGCTACGAGGCGCAGGTGCGCGCGGGCTATCTGGAGAATGCGATCGCGCAGCGCGCGGTGCGGATGGTGGCCGAGGGCGTCGCGGCGGCCCCGGTCACGGGTGCGGACCCGGAGCTGGTGCGGCTGGTGTGCCGGCGGTCGGCCGGGCAGGTGCTGGTCGAGACGATCGCGGCGCAGCTGCTGCTGCACGGCAATGCGTTCGTGCAGTTGCTGGACGATGGGCGCGGCGGGGTGGGCGAGCTCTATGCGCTTCGGCCCGAGCGGGTGAGCGTGGAGCCGGACGCCAATGGCTGGCCGGTGGCGTTCCGCTACCGAGTGGGGGCGCAGGTGCAGCGGCTGGCGGCGGAGGATGCCCGGGGGCGGGCGGCGGTGGTGCACATCAAGGCCTTCCATCCGCTCGACGACCATTACGGGCTGGGGTGTCTGGGGGCGGCGGCGGGTGCGATCGCCGTCCACAATGCGGCGGCGCGGTGGAACAAGGCGCTGCTCGACAATGCCGCGCGGCCCTCGGGGGCGCTGGTCTATGATCCGGGCGACGGCGGCGTGCTGTCGCGCGACCAGTTCGACCGGCTGCGCGCGGAGATGGAAGCCGGCTTTGCGGGTGCCGCCAACGCGGGGCGGCCGATGCTGCTGGAGGGCGGGCTCAAGTGGCAGGCGATGAGCCTGACTCCGGCGGACATGGACTTCAACGGGCTGAAGGCACAGGCGGCGCGGGAGATCGCGCTGGCGTTCGGGGTGCCGCCGATGCTGCTGGGGCTGCCCGGCGACAATACCTACGCCAATTATCGCGAGGCCAATCGCGCGCTCTGGCGATTGTCGATCCTGCCGCTTGCCGAGCGGATCCTGGCGGAGCTGAGCCAGGGGCTTGGCGGGCATTTCGCGGAGGCGGCGCTGTCGGTGGACCTCGACCGGGTGCCGGCGCTGGCGGAGGACCGCGAGCGGCTTTGGGGCCAAGTGAGTGGGGCGGAGTTCCTGACCCGCGAGGAGAAGCGCGCGCTGGTGGGCGTGGGGCCGGCGGTGGGCGCGGGGCTGTAATCCTCCTTGTGCTCCCGCGCAGGCGGGAGCCCAGGGATGAGCAGAACTGAGGACAGCGTCTGGGGCCCTGGGCTCCCGCCTGCGCGGGAGCACGAAGGTGGGATCAGCGGTGGCGCTCTGACGGGAGGGTGCACGCCATGGTGGTGCGCTCGAAGCGGCCGCCCTGGGCCGCGCACTGCTTGCCGCGGACGAAGGGCAACACGAACGCGATCGATACCAAGGCTGCAAGCGCGGCGAACAGGACGATGCGGAGGCGGCGGCGCATCGCAGGGGACTATCAGGCGGAGGCGGCAATGGACAATGCACAGGTGCTGGCGCAGCTGATGGGCCAGGCGCGGCAGGATGGCGCCGACCTGGCGACGCTGCGCGCGATCGTCGAGGAAGCGGGCGAGGTCGGGGCAGTGCGCGCGCTCACCCGGCTGGGGCTGGAGGATGCTGCGGCCGGTGGAGACATGAAGGAGCTGCGCGAACTGCTGGCGGCCTGGCGCGATGCCAAGCGATCAGCGGCGCGCGCGGCGATGGGCTGGGTCGTGCGGATGCTGCTGGCGCTGGTGCTGGTCGGCGTGGCGGTGAAGACCGGTTTTGAGGACTGGCTGCGGTGAGCGTCCGCTTTGCCGGCTATGCCGCGATCTTCGATGTGCCGGATCGGGGCGGCGACGTGGTGCGTGCGGGCGCTTTTGCCGGATCGGGGCCGGTGCCGCTGCTTTGGCAGCACCGGGGAGTGCCGGTCGGGCGGATCGAGCAACTGGCGGAGGACAGCCGGGGCCTGCGCGTCATCGGGCGGGTGGAGCTGCCGGAGCTTGCCCAACTGGTTCGGGACGGTGCGCTGGGCGGATTGTCGTTCGGGTATCGCGTGCAGGCGGCGCGGCATGGGCGGTGGCGCGAGTTGGAGCGACTGGACCTGATCGAGGTGAGCCTGGTGGCGGTGCCGATGCAGCCGCTGGCGTGGGTGCATGCGGTGGCGCCTGGGTGACGGTGCAGAGCTTTGAAGCGTGGTGCGGGCGTCCCGGTGGGGCGCCTTTTTTCTTGCGGGAGACGGTGACGATCGAGACCAAGGCAGATGCGCTGGAGGCAAGCTTCGCAGGCGTGGAGGGTGCGGGGACGCCGGCGGCGCGGCCGATGCTGGCGGGGGCGGCGGCCCGGCCCGGCGGTGCGGCGTTCGAAGGGTTCGTGCGCAGTGGTGCTGTGCTGGAGATGAAGGCGTTCACCGGCACGGCCGGTGAAGGCGGCGGCTATGCGGTGCCCACCGAGATCGACCGGCAGATCGACACGCTGCTGAATTCGGCAAGCCCGATCCGGGCGATCGCCAATGTCGTGAAGGTCGGGACTGCCGGCTATCGCAAGCTGGTGACGAGCGGCGGCACGCCTTCGGGCTGGGCGTCGGAGACGGCGGCGCGGCCGGAGACGGCGACGCCGACCTTCCATGAGGTGTCGCCGCCGATGGGTGACCTCTACGCCAATCCGGCGGCGAGCCAGGCGATGCTGGACGATGCCGCGTTCGACGTGGAGGAGTGGCTGGCGGGCGAGATTGCGGCGGAGTTCGCGGCGGCCGAGGGGCAGGCGTTCGTCAACGGCACCGGCATCGACCAGCCCAAGGGGTTCCTGCGCCAGCCGGTGTCGACCGCGGGCGATGCCGCGCGCGGGTTCGGCACCCTCCAATATCTGCCGAGCGGAGCGGCGGGTGATTTCGGAACCGAGCCGCAGGACCGGCTGATCGACCTGGTGCAGAGCCTGCGCGCGCCGTACCGGCAGGGGGCGGTGTTCGTGATGAACGCGGCGACCTCCACGCGCATCCGCAAGCTCAAGACGTCGGACGGTGCGTTCCTGTGGCAGCCGGGGCTGGTGTCGGGGCAGCCGGACACGCTGCTCGGCTATCCCGTGGTGGAGGCGGAGGACATGCCCGACATCACCGCCAATAGCGCGTCGATCGCGTTCGGCAACTTCCGGCTGGGGTACCTGATTGCCGAGCGGCAGGAGACGCAGATCCTGCGCGACCCCTATTCGAACAAGCCGTTCGTGCACTTCTACGCGACCAAGCGCGTGGGCGGGCAGGTGAGCAATTCGGAAGCGATCAAGCTGATGAAGTTCGCGGCCGCCTGAGCGACCCCTCGTCCGGCGCGGGGAGCCCTGCGCCGGACCCTTCTTCCTGCCCAACAGTGACGGAGCTGCCCCATGGAGACGCCACCCATCCCGGAGGCGGCGATCGCTGCCGCCTGCGCGGCCGCGCTTGCGCACCTGCGCATGGCGGCGACCCACGAGCAGGCGGTGCTGGAGCAGGCCGCTGCGACCGCCTTTGCCGTGTGCGAGACGTTTACGGGTCATGCGCTGATCGCGCGCGACTGGCAGGCGGTGATGCCGGCGACGGCGAGCTGGACGCCGCTGCCGGTGCAGCCGGTGACGGCGATCACCCGAGTCGACGGCCTGCCGGCGGAGGGCAGCGCCTTTCCCCTGCCGGCCGGGAGCTATGCGATCGACCTCACCGCCGATGGCGCCGGCTGGGTGAAGGCGATGCTTCCCGGCAGCGCGGGGCGGCTGCGGATCGGCTTTCAGGCGGGGCTGGCCGAGGGTTGGGAGACGCTGCCGGCGCCGATCTCGCAAGGCATGGTGCTGCTGATCGCGCATCTGTTCGCAAGCGGCAGCGCGGGCGGGGAGCCGCCGGCTGCGGTGGCGGCGCTGTGGCGGCCGTGGCGGCGGCTGCGGCTGGCGCCGGAGGTGCGGCGATGAGGGCGCGGTTGCTGGCGCGCGGCGAGGATGCGGCCGCGCGCGCGGTCACCGCGGCGGTGGCGCGGATCGGGGAGGCTGCGCGCGAGGGCGCGGCCGGGGTGCGCGGCATCCGGGTCGAGAGTGACGACGACTCCGTGACAATCGAAGGGCGCGGGCTTTGGCGGCGCCGGATCGAAGATGCGCGGATGCGGTGGCTGGGGGCGGAGCGATGAGCGCGCAGACGGTGCTGGGCGATGCGCTGGTCGCCGCCCTCAAGGCGCATGCGGGTGTCGCACGGGTGGTGACGGCGGTGTTCGACGCGCCGCCGGTGCGCGCGGCGCGGCCCTATGCGGAGGTGGCGGAGGCGCTGCTCACCGACTGGAGCACCAAGGACATGGCGGGCCGTGAAGGCCGGATCGCGATCGTGCTGCGCGACGCGGGCGAGCGGCCCGTGCGGCTGCGCGAACTCGCGGGTGAGGTGGATGGGGCGGTCGAGGCGCTGCCGCGCGACCTGGGCGAGGGATGGCGGATCGCGAGCCTGGTGCCGGTGCGCAGCCGCATCGTGCGCGAGGGCGAAGGGCTGTGGGCCGGCACCAACGAATATCGGGTGCGCATGCTGCGGATGCAGTGACGAAGGAGGCAAGACATGGCGGCGGAAAAGGGAAGCGCGTTCCTGCTGAAGGTGGGGGACGGCCAGGTGCCGCCCGGCTTCACCACGGTGGCGGGGCTGCGCACGACGCAGCTGTCGATCAACGGCGAGGCGGTGGCGGTCACGTCCAAGGATTCGGGCGGATGGCGCGAGCTGCTGTCGGGTGCGGGCGTGCGATCGGTGAGCGTGTCGGGTGCCGGGGTGTTCACCGGATCGGCGGCGGAGGCGCGGCTGAAGGCGAATGCGCTGGCGGGCACGATGGACGACTATCGACTGAGCTTCGAGAGTGGCGAGACCATGACCGGGCGGTTCCTGCTCACCCGGCTCGATTATGCCGGCGATTACAATGGCGAGCGCAGCTACACGCTGGCGCTGGAAAGCTCCGGCCCGGTGGTGTCGGCATGAGCGGCGAACCGGCCAATCCGGCCCGCGGCGAGGCGGAGCTGCGGGTGGCGGGCGAGCGGCTGGTGCTGCGGCCGAGCTTTGCCGCGCTGGTCGCGGCCGAGGGCGAGCTGGGGCCGCTGTTCGCGCTGGTGGAGCGGGCGGCGGCGGGGAAGCTGGCGCTTGGCGAGCTGGTGGCGCTGTTCTGGCATTGCCTGCGCGAGCGGCCGGAGGCGCTGACGCGCGAGGCGCTGGGCGAGGCGGTGATCGCGGGCGGATTGGCGGCGGCGACCCCGGCGTTGCGGCAGCTGCTGGCGCAGATCCTGGGCGGGCGGTGAGCGAGCGCTTCGCCGACGCCGCGGTGCGGTTGGCGGGGATGGCGGGGCTTTGGTTCGGCTGGAGCCCCGACGCCTTCTGGCGGGCTACTCCGGCCGAGCTTGGCGCGCTGGTGAAGGCGGCGGGCGGCGAGGCGGGCACGGTGCCGCCCGATGCGGGCACGCTTGCCCGGCTGATGGAGGCATTCCCCGATGGATGAGGAGATCGAGCGGCTGGTGGTGTCGGTGCGCGCCGATACCGCCGGCTTCGCGCGTGACGTGGCGGCGATGCAGAACAGCCTGGAAGGGCCGTTCGCAAGCGGCGTCGACCGGGCTAGCCGCGCGCTGGAGACGACGCTCGTGCGGGCGGTGCGCAGTGGGTCGATGGGCTTCGAGGACCTGGGGCGGATCGCCAACCAGGTGCTGGGCGAGATCGCCGCAGGCGCGATGCGCAGCGGGCTCGACACGCTGCTGGGCGGGGCGGCGAGCGGGGGCGGGTTGTTGGGATCGTTGCTGGGGCTGGTGTCGGGGGCGCCGGGGCGGGCCACGGGCGGCCCGGTCAGTCCGCAGCGGCCCTATTGGGTCGGCGAGCGGGGACCGGAGCTGTTCGTGCCCACCAGCAGCGGCAGCGTGGTGGCACCACAGGCCGGCGGCGGGCGGGACGTGCGCATTGCGATCTCGGTCCAGGCCGGATCGGGAGACGCCCCGCGCGCGCTGGCACAATCGAGCCGGCAGGTCGCGCGCGCGGTGAAGGCTGCGCTGGTGGACCTCGACTGAGCGGGAGGGCTCGATGGGATATTGGCTGGCGCGCACGCGGACCGTGCAGGCGGAGGATGTGCTCACCCGCTTCGACCCGCGCTTCTGGACGGTGAATTTTCCGCGGCCGCTGATGGCCTCGGTCGTGTCGACGGCGCCCGATGCGCTGCGGATCGATGCGGTCTTCTACCGCAGGGACGATCTGGCGGGACTGATCTGGGAATCGGAGGACCGGCACGACCACCCGCTGCTCGGCTACGCGACCGAGCGCGACTATCGCCGGTGTCGCCTGCGCTTCCGCTGGCGATCGGGCGGGGTGCGACCGCTGGACGCGGTGCATGGGCCGGTGCTGACGATCGAGGGGCGTGACGCTGCCGGCGCACCGCGGGCCTGGTATGTGCGGCTGTGGAACTACGCCTCCGGCACGCCAGAGGACGCGGTGGTGGAGATCGACTTCGCCACTGCGATCGGCGGGTTCGAGCTTCCCACGGATGCGGACCCGTTGTGGGCGGGGGACGTCGACCGCATGTTCGTGTCTCTGGTGGCGCCGGACTATGATGGCGAGGACGCGCTGCTGCAGGGGCCGGCGGAAGGTTGGGTCGAGCTGTCCGAGATCGCCTGCGACGGGCCGGATTCGGTGCTGGCGATCGGAGCGCCGATCCTGCCCGAACATGGCCTGTCGATCGCGAGCGGCTATGACGACAGCTACCACCTGACGCCCGCCCGGCTGCTGCGCAACGCGCTGCACCTGGGGTATCGCGGCAGCATCGTCCACTATGTCGGGATGAGCCACTATTTCCGGCTCGAGGCGAACGGCGGGGGCCTGTACGCGAGCCTGGCAGGGGGCGTGCTCAACACGCCGTGCGTGGCGTGGCACCGGCATTTCGCCGCAGAGGCCAAGGCGCTCGGCTATGGCGTGATCTGGTCGCTGTCCTATGAGCTGCTCGACCAGCATTGCTGGGGCGATTGGAAGCAGCGCGCAGGCGATGGATCGCCGGCACTGACCGGGTGGGAGCCGCCGTCGGCGCTGCTCTCGCCGGCGCATGGCGGCGCAATGGCCTATCTTCAGCAGGTGGCGCAGGCCTTCGTGCGGCTCGCGAGCGAGGCGGGGCTTGCCGTGCGGTTCCAGGTGGGGGAGCCGTGGTGGTGGGTGATGCCGGACGGACGGCCGTGCCTGTACGACGCGGCCGCGCAGGCGCTGCTCGACCCGGTCGAGATCCCGAGCGTGCGAGGGCCGCTCGACGATGCGCAGACGGCGTTGCTCGACTGCGCCGGTGCGGTGCTGGCGGCGTCGACGGCTGCGCTGACGGACGCGGTGCGGGAGGTGGCGCCGGAGGCGGAGACGCTGCTGCTCGCCTATCTGCCGACGGTGCTCGATGTCGCCGCGCCCGAACTCAAGCGCGCGAACCTGCCGATCGGCTGGGCCTTACCCGCGTTCAACGTGCTCCAGCTGGAGGATTACGACTGGGCGGCGGTCGGCAATGTCGCGGCGACCGCGCGCGGGATCGCGGCGGCCGAGGCGCGGCTGGGCTATCCGCCCGAGCGCCAGCAGTATTTCGCCGGCTTCGTGCTGCGGCCCGAAGATGCCGGACAGTGGAAGGCGATCGACCGGGCCGCGGAAACGGCATGCGCGCGGGGCGTGGCGGCGACTTTCATCTGGGCACTGCCGCAGGTGATCCGTGACGGCTTCGTGCATTTCGACGAGGGGGAGGATGCGATGCAGGCGTTCGACGACGTGCGCTTTCCGCTGGCGCTGGGGCGAGAGGCGGAGGTGGCGCCGGAACTGTCGACCGCGATCGTCACCAGCGCGGGCGGCGCCGAGAAGCGGAACGCGGACTGGGCGCAGCCGCGGACCCGCTACGATGTCGGGCCGGGCGTGCGATCCGAAGCGGACATCGCGACGCTGCTCGCGTTCTTCCGCGCGCGGATGGGGCCGGCGCGCGCGTTCCGCCTGACGGACCCCTTCGACAATAGTTCCGGCGACGAGGTAAGCCCCGGAGACCAGCCAATCGGGGTCGGCGACGGCATCACCACGCGTTTCCCGCTCCTCAAGCACTATGGCGAGGTGGCGCGGCGGATCACACGGCCGGTGGCCGGCAGCGTCCGGGTGGCCGTGGACGGGATCGAGACGCACGGCTTCTCGCTCGATCCCGGCGGGATCGTCGCACTCGATCTTGCCCCGAACCGCGGAGCGGTGGTGACGGCCGGGTTCCACTTCGACGTGCCGGTGCGCTTTGCCGAGGATCGGCTGGCGGTGAACCGGGCGACCTTCCTGGCCGGCGCCGCACCTTCGGTGCCGCTGATCGAGGTGCGCGAGGCATGACGGGCTGGCTCGAGGGTCCCCTCACGACGACCACCTTGTGCTGGCGGTTGGAGCGTATCGACGGCGTCACGATCGGGCTGACGGCGCATGATCGCGACGTGACCGTGGAGGGCCTGCGCTATCGCGCCGCGCCGGGCATGACCCCGTCCGCCATCCGGCGCGGCGACCGGATGGATGCCGACGACATGGAGGCGAGCGGGCCCCTCAGCATGGACGCGATCGGCGAAACCGATTTGCTCGCCGGGCGATGGGATGGCGCGCGGATCGCCGTGTTCGCGGTCGACTGGACAAGGCCCACGGAACGGCTGCTGCTGGGTGAGGGGCGATTGGGCGCGGTCGAGACGGCGGACGGCGCATTCTCCGCGGAGCTGCGTGGCGCCGCGTTCGCGCTGGAACAGGCGGTGGTGGAGGAGACCTCACCCGGGTGCCGAGCGCGCTTGGGCGATCGGCGCTGCCGCGTCCCCATGGGGAGCAGGCGGCGGTTTGTGCGCGTGGTCGCATCGGAAGGGCGGCAGCTGACGCTCGACCGGGTGGAGCCGACCGCGGATGCCTATGGCGCAGGCCGACTGCGCTGGTTCGGCGGCGCCAATGCGGGGCTGGAGTCGGCGATCGCCGCGTCCGATGGCGCGACCCTGGCGCTGGAGCGCGTGCCGCCGCTGCCCGTCGCCGGAGGGGATCTGCTGGAGCTGGTCGAAGGGTGCGACAAGAGGCTGGAGACCTGTGCCGGGCGCTTCGCCAACGCAGTCAATTTCCGCGGCGAGCCCTATCTGCCGGGGATCGACCTGCTCACCCGCTATCCCGGCGCATGAGCGGCAACCTGCGGATCGTCGCGGGGGCGCGGCGGGCGGTGGGAAGCCGGTTCCGCCTGCATGGGCGCGACCCTGCGCTGGGGCTCGACTGCGTGGGCCTGGTGGCCGTGGCGCTGGCAGCGGACGGGCATCCGGGGAGCGTGCCTGCCGATTACGCGCTTCGCTCGGGCGACGTCGCGAAGGCCGAAGCCCTGCTGCGCGCAGCGGGCCTGGTGCCGATCGCGGATGGCGAACCGGGCGACGTGGTGCTGCTCCGGCCGGGTGCGGGCCAGCTGCACCTGGCGATCCTGAGCGAGGACGGCGTGATCCACGCAGACGCAATGCTGCGGCGCGTGGTCGAGCGTCCGGGAGTGCCGCCCTTTCCGGTGGTGGGAACGTGGCGCTGGCAAGGAGGAGAGGGCTGATGGCGACGCTGGTGCTGACGGTGGTCGGCGGAGCGGTGGGCGGGCCGATCGGAGCGGCGCTGGGAGCGACGCTCGGCCGGGCCGTGGACGGCAGCCTGTGGGGCGCCAAGGGACGGCAAGGCCCGCGGCTCACCGAACTCGCGGTGCAGACCTCATCCTATGCGACCCAGATCCCGCGGGTGTTCGGGACCATGCGGGTGGCGGGATCCGTGATTTGGGCGACCGAACTGGTCGAGACGCGCAGCAGCGACAGCGCGGGCAAGGGGCAGCCGAGCGTCACGCGCTACAGCTATTCGGCGAATTTCGCGGTGCTGTTGTCGGGGCGTCCGATCCAGGGCGTCCGGCGGATCTGGGCGGACGGCAAGCTGTTGAGGGGCGCGGCCGGCGACTGGAAGGCGCAGACCGGCTTTCGCCTGCATCCGGGGGACGAGACGCAGCAGCCGGATCCGCTGATCGCGGCCGTGGAGGGACCCGGCCTGGCACCTGCACATCGGGGCTGCGCCTATGCGGTGTTCGAGGGGCTGCAACTCGCCGACTTCGGCAATCGCATCCCGTCGTTGACCTTCGAAGTAGACGCCGACCCGGAGCCGGTGACTGCCGGCGCCGTGATCCAGGAACTGAGCGGCGGCAGGATCGGTGCCGGCGAGGGGGCACTGCCGCTGGTCGGCTATTCGGCACAGGGAGACAGCGTGCGCGCGGCGGTGGAAACGCTGCTGACGCCGGCGGGTTATTGGATCGGCCAGGACGGGGTGCGGGCGGACGCTGGTCGCGCGACCACCATCGGAGACCTGGCTGCACGCGTGGATGGGGCGGGGCCCGGCCGGGGCGTGCGGACGATCGCGGCGAGCGACAAGGCGCCCGCCGAGGTGACGATCGGCTATTATGAGGCGGCGCGCGACTACCAGACCGGGGTTCAGCGTGCCGTCCGATCCGGTGCGACCGGGCGGGGCGTCCGGATCGAGCTGCCGGCCGTGATCGCTCCCGAGCATGCGCGCGGGCTCGCCGCGCGTGCCGTCGACGCGCTGGACCTGGCGCGGGAAACGCGGCGGGTGTGCCTCGACTGGAGCCACGCCGGCATCGTCCCGGGGGACCGGGTGCAGATCGAGGGCGAACCCGGCCAGTGGCGGGTGCATGGCTGGACGCTCGAACACATGGTGCTGACGCTCGACCTGAAGCGGATCGTCGGCGCGGCGATCCCTGCGCGTGCGGCTTCGGGTGGGCGGGGGACTCTCGCTCCCGATACGTTGCACGGGCCCACGCGCCTGATGGCGTTCGAACTGCCCCCGATCGACGAGCGCACGATGGAGGTGGCGCAGGTGGCAGTGCTCGCTTCGGGGATGCTGCCGGGCTGGCGCCGCGCCGCCCTGCTGGTGAGCGAGGATGCAGGCCAAAGCTGGGAAGCGGCCGGCGGCACTGCGGCACCCGCCGTTCTGGGGACGCTCGTGACGGTTCCCGAAGCGGTTCCGGCGACGGTGGAGGATCGGCGTTCGACCCTGGAAGTGGATTTCCCGCACGACGCAATGATGCTGGCGGGGGCCAGTGGTGCGGCGCTCGACCTGGGCGCGAACTTGGCGATGGTGGGCGACGAGTTGCTCCAGTTCCGGGAGGCCGTGCAGGTTGCGCCCAGGCGCTGGCGATTGCGACGGCTGTGGCGCGGTCGACGCGGCACCGAGGCGGCGATCGGCAGCCAGCGGGTGGGCGATGGCTTCGCCTTGATCCGTCCCGACGCGCTGCGCACCCTGGAGCCCCGCCGCAGCGGCAATGGCGCCGGGCTTCGGCTGCGTGCGATAGGGATCGACGATGGTTCGGAAGGTGTGTCCGCGGAGGTGGACGTCACGGGCAAGTGGCGCCTTCCGCCGTTGCCCGTGCACCTGAGAGGCAACGCCCTTGCCGACGGCGCCTTGCAGATCGCGTGGGTTCGACGCAGCCGCTCCGGCTGGCAGTGGCGCGATGGCGTCGAGGTGCCGTTGGGCGAGGATGCGGAAGCTTATGCGGTGCGCGTGCTGCGCGCCGACGGCAGCGCGACCGCAATCGATTGCTCGGTGCCTCGGCTGACCCTGCCGCCCGAACGCGCGTCCGGTGCCTGCCGGATCGAGGTGCGGCAGATCGGCACCCACGGCATCTCCGCTCCCGCCGTTCTGACCCTTTGCTGACGCGAGGTTCCCATGATCGATACGACCGCTCGCCTGGCGCTGCCGATGCTTCATGCCGGACAGGCGCAGAAGGAGATGACGCACAACGAGGCCCTGCTGGCGCTCGACCTGTTGCTGCACCCGGCGGTGGAGGAGGTTGGGCGCAACCAGCCGCCCGACGCACCGGCTGCCGGCCAATGCTGGATCCTCGGCGGGGCACCAGTCGATGCCTGGGCCGGGCAGGCGGGTAGCATCGCGGCCTGGACGGAGGGCGGCTGGCGTTTTCTTCGCGGTTGCGAAGGCATGCTGCTCTGGTGTCGCAGCGACGGGCTTCCCGTGCGGTGGCTGGGGGGTGGCTGGGTCACCGGCGACGTGCACGGCACGCGCCTGATGGTGGGGGGAGACCAGGTGGTTGGTGGACGACGCCCCGCGATCGCCGGCCCAAGCGGCGGGATGGTCGTGGACGTCGAAGCGCGCACGGCGCTTTCGCTGGTGCTGGAGGCGCTTCGTGCCCATGGATTGGTGGCCGGCAACGCCGAATAGCTGTTGCAGTTCCGCAACACTGCTGGTTTTTGTTCGCTTGCGCGGAAACGAAGGCCGAAGTAGGGAGTTTGCGCTGTCCGTAGGACAACCATGAAAGGGGAATAGAATGCGGAAGCTTGCCGTCACATTGGCGCTCGCGACCACTGCGCTTTCGACTCCCGCCCTTGCCCGCGACAACGCGTGGTACGTGGGCGTGGAAGGCGGCGCGATGATCGTCGAAGATATCGACTATGACCTCTCGACGCCGGCTGGTGGCACCTCCACCGTCGACCACGACTATGGTTATGACGTCGGTGGCTTTGTCGGTTACGACTTCGGCGCGTTCCGCGTTGAAGCCGAGGTCAGCTATCGCAGCGCGTCGCTCGACAGCTATCGTTCCACCACCGCAATCCCGGTCTACGCTGCTGGCGGCGGCCTCGGCTCGGTCGCTGCAGGCGATTATGACGCCGGTGGCAGCACCTCGGCCCTGTCGTTCATGGCGAACGCCATGCTCGACTTCGGCGAAGACGACGGCGTGTCGGGCTTCGTCGGCGGCGGCGCCGGTGTCGCACGCGTCAAGGCGAGCGATTATCGCCTCGACGAGCGTGGCTCGTTCCTCGACGACTCCGACACGGTGTTCGCATGGCAGGCGATCGCGGGTATCCGCGCGCCGCTGTCCGAGAACGTGGACGTGTCGCTGAAGTACCGCTTCTTCAACGCTGAAGACGTCAACCTCGTCGACGTGACGGGTCGTGGCTACGACGGTCGTTTCCGGTCGCACAGCATCCTGGGTGGCCTGACCTTCAACTTCGGCGAACCGGCTGTTCCGCCGCCGCCGCCGCCGCCGCCGCCGCCGCCGCCGCCGCCTCCCCCGCCGCCGCCGCCGCCGCCGCAGACGGTGTGCACCCCGGGGCCGTACATCGTGTTCTTCGAGTGGGACAAGTCGGACATCACGCCGGAAGCGGCTGGCATCCTCGACAACGCCATCTCGAACTACCAGTCGTGCGGCAACGCGCAGGTCATGCTGGCCGGTCACGCCGACCGTTCGGGCGCAGCCTCGTACAACGTCGGCCTCTCGCAGCGCCGTGCGGACTCGGTCCGTGCGTACCTCGAGGGTCGCGGTATCCCGGGTGGCGTGATCTCCTCGGAAGCGTTCGGCGAGAGCCGTCCGCGCGTCGAGACCGCCGACGGCGTGCGCGAACTCCAGAACCGTCGCGTGGAAATCACCTACGGTCCGGGTTCGGGCATGTAAGTTCGACCTTCTGGTCGAATGGAAATTGGGGAGGTCGGGCAACCGGCCTCCCTTTTTCTTTGCGCGCACGCGAACGGCAGCGTCCAGGCAAACACGCGTGGGGCATGTCACGACGTCCCGGCCGCTGCGTCCAGGCACGGCTCAGCCAATGCGGACGCCTGAGCGCTGACGATCCGTCGCTGGCGCGCAGTCGCCGCCGTGCCACGGCGGCATCGCTTTTGAACTTGCCGTGGCGCTGAGCGCCAGCCAGCGCCCAGGATTGCCCGGCGGTCGCGTGCTACAGTGCGGCGCCTGCCTTGTCGTCGGCAGCAAGGGCGTTGGCGAGCCAAGCGGGCACGATCGCGTCGCCCAAGGCGTCAACGCGTCGATGCTCTACCATCAACGCCAGTTCCGGATAGATCGCCCGCGTGCGATCGCCCGCCTCAACGATCGGGGCAACCACCAGGCGACGGTTGACCTTGGACCGGTGGTGCATCCGCGCCGTGTTCTCCTGCCCGACGTAGCAGCCTTTGGTGAAGCTGACGCCCCCGAGCTCTCGTGCGTTGCACTCGAGCCACAGCGTCTTGTCCTGCCCGAGTTCGGCGACGCCCTCCGTCACGCCGAGTGCGAGCCGGTGCGCAAGCCAGCCTTCGGCCGGTGCGGCTGCGGGCGCCAGCCAACGGCGACCAAGTTCCGCAAGGCGCGGGTCCGCAACCCCCTCCTCCCCGTCCGGGCTCCAATGCACGCCATCGGCGACCGGCTCGATCGTGACCGGCCGGCGCAGCCGGTACAGCATCAGCCGCCGGGCCAGCGCCTCTGCCTGCGCCGCCTCGCAGTCGATCAGCACGGCATCGCCATCATCCCACAGGATGAAGTCGAAGAGCGCCTTGCCCTGCGGTGTCAGCAGTCCGGACCAGCGTGGCGTCCGGGGGGCTACGGTGCCGACGTCCTGCGTCACCAGCCCCTGGAGGAAGGGACGCGCTTCCGCCCCGCCGACGCGGAGCAACGCACGGTCGGCAAGCCAAGTGCCAGGTCTGGTTTCCGTCATGCCGGCAAGGTAGGGAGGCGGTGCAGCAGACGAAAGGGCGACCGTGGCAAGCTTTGACCTCAAACTGGCAGGCGGCACCGTTCACCTGCCCGGCGGACCTGCCGCGCTGGACCTCTGGGTCCGCGAGGGCCGTGTGGCGCAGATCGGCGGGCAGGGCGATGCGGGGGCAGTGATCGACTGTACCGGCCTCGATGTCCTGCCGGGCGTGATCGACACCCAGGTGCATTTCCGCGAGCCCGGCCTCGTCCACAAGGAGGATCTGGAAAGCGGCAGCCGCGCGGCCGTGCTGGGCGGCGTGACCGCGGTGTTCGAGATGCCGAACACCAACCCCAACACCGACAGTGCCGAGGCAATCGCGGACAAGCTCGCGCGTGCCAAGGGCCGCATGTGGTGCGACCACGCGTTCTACGTCGGGGCGACGGCAGCGAATGCCGAGCAGCTGGCGGAGCTGGAACGGCTCCCCGGCACGGCGGGGGTGAAGATCTTCATGGGATCTTCGACGGGCAACCTGCTGGTCGACGATGACTCGAACCTGCTCCGCGTCCTGCGTTCCGGCCACCGCCGCGTCGCGATTCACGCCGAGGACGAGGATCGCATGAACGCGCGCGCCGGCGAACGGGTGACGGGCGATCCGCGCTCGCATCCGGTGTGGCGGGACGACGAAAGCGCGATGATCGCGACGCGTCGCATCCTGCGACTAGCGCGGGAGGCAGGCCGCCGGATCCATGTGCTGCACGTCACCACCCCTGCAGAGCTTGAGCTGCTGGGGCAGAACAAGGACGTCGCCTCGTGCGAGGTCACGCCGCAGCACCTGACGCTGGCGGGTGAGGAGGCCTATCCGCGGCTGGGCACCCATGCGCAGATGAACCCGCCGATCCGATCCGGCGCACACCGCGACGGCCTGTGGTATTGGCTGAACCAGGGCGTGCCCGACGTGATCGGTTCCGATCATGCGCCGCATACGCTGGAGGAAAAGGCCAAGCCCTATCCCGCGAGCCCCAGCGGCATGCCGGGCGTGCAGACCTTGCTGCCGCTGATGCTGGACCATGTGGCGGCCGGCAGGCTCACGCTGCAACGCCTGATCGACATGACGAGCGCAGGTCCGCAGCGCCTCTTCGGCCTGGTCCGCAAGGGGCGCATCGCGGTCGGCTATGACGCCGACTTCACGATCGTGGACCTGAAGAAGCGCTGGACGGTGGAGGAGCCCTGGCTGGCGTCGCGTGCGGGCTGGTCCCCGTTCACCGGCATGACGCTGACGGGCCAGCCCATCGGCACGATCATCCGGGGCCAGCAGGTGATGTGGGAGGGGCAACTCGCCTCGCAGGCAATCGGCGCGCCTCTGCACTTCGAGGCGGTGGACTTCGGCTGAGCGAGCCGAGGCTGAACGGAGCGGCCGCGGGCGTGTCCCGCGGCCTTCAAGCCTGGGATGCTCGGATCAGAAGGGCATCCACTTCGATTTCTCGGTGAACTTCATATAGCCGATGTTGGCGCCGAGCCGCCAACCCACGCCGAGGCGCACCGGGATCAGCACCACGTCCCCGCGGCGCAGGTAGCTCGCCGAGAATCCACCGACGAAATAGGCGCGCCCTTCCGCCTGCGGGAAACGATTGTAGAGTTCCTGCGAATCGTAGAGGTTGTAGACCAGCACGAACACCTTGGTCGCGTCGCCGCCCACGTCGAACCCGACCGAGGGGCCCGTCCAATAGACCGGCCGCTGGCCCTCCACCCGGTGGCTCATCACGCCGGAGCCGTAGCGCAGCCCGACGACGAACGCGCCGGCCGCCTCGCGGCCCGCAATATAGGCGTTGGGCTCACCCTGATCCTTGAGGATGTTCTCGAGGAGGCCGGCCAGGCCCTCGGCGCCCTTGCCGAACACCCCCTCGGCGGCGTCGATCAGGTCGTCGCGCTTGTAGGTGTCCGCCGATGCCATGGTGGCGCCGGGAGCGGCCGGGGCGGGGGCGGCCGTGGACGCAGACGGCGCCTGCTGGACGGAATAGTCCGCCTGCGGCGCGACTGTGGGGTCCGGCTCGGCAGCCGGCGCGGCTTGTTGCGCCCGGGGTGCCGAATCGAGATCGCTGTCGATTGCCTCATTGGGATCGACAGTGCGCATCTGCGCTGCCGCGGGCGTGGCCATCGCCACCGCAACGCTTCCCAGCATCAGCCAAAACCTACGCATGCCACTCCCCCGGAGAATTCAGTTCCATCCTCTATCCGCGCCTGCCGCTTACGCTGCAATGAATGGCGCGACGACCCGAGTCCTACACGCGCTCGAAAAGCGACGCGACCCCAGTTGATCCCCGCCCGCATGCTGGCTATAGCCGCGCCCTCAAGGCCGGTTCCCGGAGACGTGGGTGAGTGGCTGAAACCAGCGGTTTGCTAAACCGCCGTACCGGGATTACTGGTACCGAGGGTTCGAATCCCTCCGTCTCCGCCAGAACTGATTGATCCTGAGGTATCTCTAGACCCCCTGGTTTAGCCCACTTCGACACCCAATTCGATTGTGGCTTCTGGCAAACGCCTTCACCGAAATCTCCCGCAGGCCCCCGATCTCGGCAGCCGATTGGCTGGCGGTCGTTCGATCTGCCCCGGCAGTTCCAGGGGAGGTTGAGGTGGAGGGCTGCGGCCAGCGTTTTCCAGGATGATGACGAAACCGGACAGGCTGACCGATCTTCATCGTAGGGCATCATTGGCTAACGCAGGCCTGGTATCGCGACCCCCCCATCGCTCAGGATCGTCTGGCCGGTGACGAAACCGGCTTCCGCGGTGCAGAGCCAGACGGCGACCGCCGCCACGTCCTCTGGTTCGCCGAGGCGCTTGAGGGCAGCCTGGTCTGCAAGCGCGCGATATGTTTCAGCGCTCAGGCCCGCCGACATGGGTGTGCGGATCACGCCCGGTGCGACGTTGTTTACCCGAATACCCTGCGGGCCCACCTCAAGCGCAAGCGCGCGTGCGAGTGCGTCCAGGCCAGCCTTGCTGGGAGCATAGGCTGACATACCCGGCGTCGCCGCCTCGGCGACGAAGGACGATGTGTTCACGATGCTGCCCCGACGCCCGGAGGCAATCATCGCCCTGATCTCTGTACGAGCCAACAGCCATACGCCACGCAGGTTGGTGGCGATGACAGTGTCGAAATCCTCGGCGGTCATCTCGACGATCGGCTTGTACGCGCCCAACGTGCCGGCGTTGTTGAAGGCCGCGTCGAGCGGCCCCAGCCTGTTCTCCACGTCTGCAATCAGCCGCTCGACGGCCTGCTCGTCCGAAACGTCGGTCGGCAGTGCCACCGCCCGACCCCCTGTGTGCTCGATCGCCTCCGCCACTTCGACCAACGGAGCTTCGCGCCGCCCTGCCAAGGCGACCGCCGCGCCTTCCCGCGCGAACAGAATCGCGGCTGCCCTTCCGATGCCGCTGCCGGCGCCCGTCACCAGGGCAACCTTACCTGCCAGCCTGCCGATATTGGGGTTCGTCATGCCGATCTCCTTTGTCCGCGCACAAGATCGTTGATGTCGCGACCGAAACAATCGACTCTTCCAGCAACACACTCCTGAACAGGAAACAGCAATGCGCGGCGTGGAGTATGCAGAGTTGGAGGCGTTTCTCGCCGTCGCGCGCGAGCGCAGCTTCCGTCGCGCGGCTGATGCGCTGGCGGTGTCTCCTTCCGCGATCAGCCACACGGTACGGGCGTTGGAAGAACGTCTCGGCGCGAGACTCGTCAACCGAACGACCCGCAGCGTCTCCCTGACGGAAGCCGGGCAGCGCCTGCACGATCGAGTGGCGCCCGCTTTTGCCGATATCAGGGGCGCCGTGCAGGAGATCGCCACCGGCGCTGCTGCGCCGTCCGGACTAGTGCGCCTGACCGTACCGCGCGTCGCCGCGCAGATGGTTTTGGCTCCCATCCTGGGCTCTTTTCTGGCCAGCTTCCCCAAGGTTCGCCTGGAGGTCACCGTCGACGACGCTCTGGTGGACAGCGTTACGGATGGATTCGACGCCGGCATCCGCCTGGCCGATCAGGTACGGCGGGACATGGATGCGGTTGCGGTGAGCGGATCGCTGCGTGGCGTCGTCGTGGGTTCGCCCGCGTATCTTGCGGCCCACGGCACACCCGGCTCGCCGGACGATCTTCACCGCTTTCGCTGGCTCAACTACCGCCAGCCGTTCAGCGGCCGACTGCTGCCGTGGGAGTTCGTTCGGGGCAGCGAAACGGTGGCACTGTCCCTCGACGGCCCTCTTGCCTCCAACGACCCGGACCTGTTGATCGCGGCGACGCTGGACGGCGCTGGCCTAGCCTATCTGACCGAAGCGACGGTCGCCGATCATCTCGCCACCGGACGGCTGCTGCGGGTGCTCGACGATTGGTGCCCGACGTTTCCGGGGTGGCAGCTGTATTTTCCCAAGGGTCGACACATCGCGCCCGCGTTGAAGGCGCTGATCGGCTTTCTGTCGCAACCCTCGCGCTGAGAGGGCGGGGGGACAGGGAACGCCGTGTGCAGCTGTTTTCGAAGGCTCCTACGCCGATTGCGGCGTGGACCACGTCCCTGCGGCACGCTGCACATGATCGGCGATGAGCCGGAAGGCCTGGTCCATGACGGACGACCTTCGCCACGCCAGCGCAATGGAGCGGTGGGCGTTCCAGCCGGCCACGTCCAGAACGGCGAGACCCGCGGATCCGCCGACGTCGGACGACAGGTACAGCCCCGGCAGCACCGACAGTCCCAGGCCGCTCGCGACCATCTGGTGAAGGCTGTCGAGGCTGGTGCCTTCATAGTCACGGCTGAGCGCCAATCCGAATTCCTCCGCGATGCCGGCGACCTGACGGTGAAGATGGTGGCGCGTGTCGAGGGACAGCAGGGTCTGCCCGGACAGCGCCGCCCGATCGACGGTGCCGGCCGCCGCAATGTCGGCGTCGACGGCGGACACGAGATGCAGGGGTTCGCGGAACAACGGCTCCACCACCAGATCCTCCCCCATGATCGGCAACGGCCCCAGCAAGGCGTCGAGATCCCCGCGGGAGAGTTCGAGCGCCTGCCGGTCGGGGATGCCCTCGCGCACGTACAGGCGCAGGCCCGGTGCCGCACGGTGCAGGTCCGCGATGATCGGCGAGAGGAGGTACGGGCCTAGCGTCGGCGTGGTGCCCAGGCGAAGGGTGCCGGTTATGCCGCCCGCGGCCCCCGCCGCCAGCGTCTCGATATCGCGCACTTCGCCCAGCACCTGCCGCGCCCGGGCAACGATGCTTCGGCCGATCGGGGTGAGGATGGCGCCACCCGCCGCGCGATCGAACAGCGAGACGTTCAGGCGCGCTTCCAGCGCCTTGATCTGCTGGCTGAGGCTCGGCTGGCTGACCCGCACCGATCGGGCGGCCTGAACGAAGGACCCGGTATCGGCGATCGCCACCAGGTACTGAAGCTGACGAAGGGTGGGCATGGCGGCTTCCACGATTGGCTGGCGACCGATGCCAGCATTTCCACAAATTTGATAGGCAGGTCCTATGGGCTGCATAGACGGCTCTGCCTTGCCTCCCTGGGGGCTTTCCCGGAATGGGGCCGGCCCAGGCAGCAGCGGTGCGAGGCGTAAGTGGCGGCGGGCAAGCGGATTGGCTTCAGGCAGGCGATCGCCTGGATCTCGGAGATTGTCGGACCCGACACCGCCTATGTGCGGCTGGGCATCGTGTACACGATCGCGATCAGCCTGCTGTCGCTGGCGACGCCGATCTCGGTCCAGTTGCTCATCAACAGTGTCGCCAACATCGCCATGCCAGCGCCCTTGTGGTCGCTGTCCGGCGTGCTGCTGTTGCTGCTGCTGATGGTCGCGACGCTGAGCGCGGCGCGCGTGTACCTGATGGCGGCGTTCGAACGACGCGTGTTCGCCCGGGTGGTAGCGGAGGTTACCGTGCGTGCCGTGCACGCGCAGAACCCGTTCTTCGGCGACGCCGGCCGCGGTGACCTGTTCAATCGCTACTTCGACCTCACCGTTGTTCAAAAGGCGGTGCCAGGCCTCGTGATCGGCGCGTTCACCATCCTGCTGCAGGCGGTGGTCGGGCTGGTGGTGACGAGCTTCTACCACCCCTTCTTTCTCGCCTTCAACGTCGTGTTGGTCATCGCAGTGCTGCTGGTCTGGCTGATCTGGCAGCGCGGGGCGATCACCGGGTCGGTCGCGCTGAGCCATGCCAAGCACGACACGGCGCGCTGGCTGGAAAGCGTGGGCAGCTCCAACGGATTCTACAAGTCGAGCCGGCACCTCGGCTTCGCCATGGACCGGTCCGAGGCGATGACCGCCGCCTATGTCGGCGCGCACCGCCGCCTGTTCCGGTACACGTTCGCGCAGACGCTGAGCTTCCTGCTGATCTACGCATTCGCCAGCGCTGCGTTGCTGGCGCTGGGCGGCAACCTGATCCTCAGGAACGAGCTGTCGGTCGGCCAGCTGGTCGCGGCCGAGCTCATCCTGTCGGGCGTGTTCTACGGCATCTCGCAGCTCGGCTACTACCTCGACATCTTCTACGATCTGGTGGCCGGTTCGGAGGAGCTGTCGCTGCTGTTCGCGCTTCCTCAGGAGCGTCCGCCGGTAGGGGAGGCAGGCGCTCCCGGCGACGGTGCGCTCAGGCTCATGGACGTGGCGTTCGAGAATGCACGCTTCGACTTTGCGGTGGATGCCGGCGAACAGCTCGTGGTGGTGGCCGAGCCGGAGGCGGAACGCAGGCTCGCGATGCTGCTGAAACGCTATGTCCAGCCCGAACAGGGGCTGGTGCTGATCGGGGGCGCCGATCTGGAAGCCCTCGACATGTATCTGCTGCGCTCGCAGGTGCTGGTGCTCGACCGGCCCACCATCGCGGAGGTGACGATCCGCCAGTATCTGTCGCTCGCGGCGAGCGACGTGTCGGCCGTCCGAATGCAGGAGGCATTGGCGGCGGTGGGGCTCCAGCAACGGATCGCGCGGCTGCCGGAGGGATTGGACACGCCGCTCGCCTCGACCGGCTATCCGCTCGGGTTGGGCGCGATGATGGCACTCAAGCTCGCCAACGCCCTGCTGGTCGCGCCCCGGCTGCTGATGCTCGGGCAGCTCTACGACCTGCTACCACCCGGCCGGCTAGCGAGCGTGCTGCGGATGCTGAAGGCGCGCGGCACCACCACGCTGCTGTTCAGCGGCCGTCCGGAGGACCTGGCGCTGGATGGCTGGTTCCATCTCGGCTCCAGGCATCAGCAGCGCTTCGCCACGCTTCGCGATCTCCAGAACCACCTTGCCCATGGGGAGGAGGCCGATGCCCTATCGTCCTGAACATCTTTCGCACTTCGGAACGCTCGCACGGCAGCGCCCGCCGCGCATGCTGGTCGCGCTCGCCTGGATGGTGACCATCGGGATCTGCGTATCGGTGTTCGTCCTGTTCGCCGTGCCGTGGGTGCAAACCGCGCAGGGCCAGGGCCAGGTTGCCGCGCTCGATCCCGGCGATCGCGCGCAGGAAGTGTCCGCCCTCGTGGGCGGGCGGGTCGAGCGCTGGTACGTCCATGACGGCCAGCATGTCGCCGCCGGCGATCCGATCGCACGGGTGGTCGACCTCGATCCCAACCTCCTCTCCCGCCTTGCCGCCGAACGTGCCCAGGTAGAGGCGGAGATCGCGGCAGTGCGCCAGGCGCAATCCGTTGCCGCCATCGACGTGGGCCGCAGCGGTCAGCTGCTGGCCGAAGGACTGGGATCGCGACGCGACTACGAACAGGCACAGATCAAGGTCGCCGATGGTGCGGCCAAGCTCGCGGAATCGCGCGCCAAGCTCAACCGCATCGACGTCCAGCTCAACCGGCAGTCGGCGCAGCTGGTCCGCGCACCGCGCGACGGACGCATCCAGAGCATCAATGCCGCCGCCGGCGGGGCGCTGGTGTCTGCCGGAACCGTGCTGGCGGTCGTCGCGCCGGAGCGGGTGGACCGGGCGGTGGAGCTGTTCGTCGACGGGCGCGACGTTCCGCTGATCCAGCCCGGCCGACCGGTGCGGCTCGAGTTCGAAGGCTGGCCGGCCATCCAGTTCAGCGGCTGGCCCGCGGTCGCGCACGGACTCTTCGACGGCAGGGTACGCTCGCTCGACCCGACGGCTTCGGCGTCCGGCATGTTCCGCATTCTGGTCGAACCGGTGCCCGGCAAGCCGGCTTGGCCGGATCGCCGGTTCGTGCGGCTCGGCGGCAAGGTCCAGGGCTGGATCCAGGGGGAAACCGTGTCGGTAGGGTATGAGCTTTGGCGTCAGCTCAACGACTTCCCGCTCGATTTCGGACAATCGCAAGAGGCCGTGGCGAAGGGCGGCGCGCCCAAGGAAGACGAAGCCAAGGCGGCGCTGAAGGCGGGCAAGGCAAAATGACCATGCGCGTCGGACTGGCCGTACTGCTGTGCCTGGCGCCGTGCACCGCGAGCGCGCAGACCCCGCCTACTACGGGCGATGTCGCGGCCGCGCCGCTGACGCTTGCCGAGGTGCTGCGCATATCCGCGCGCGCCGCACCGCAGATCGTGGAGCAGCTCGCCCGCATCCGCCAGGCGGAAGGCCGGGCGCTCGCCGCCGAAGGTGCGTTCGACACGGTGTTCGACGTGGACGGCCGGTCGCGCGCGCTCGGCTATTACGACGGAAGCGTGGTCGAGGGCCGTGCCACCCGCCCGTTCACCGACAACGGCGGCTATGCCTATGGCAACTACCGCGTGTCGCGCGGCAGCTTCCCGATCTACGAGGACCAATATTACACCAACCGGGCGGGCGAGCTGAAGGTCGGTGTGCTGTATGCGTTGTTGCGCGACCGTCTGGTGGACGAACGCCGCACCCGCCGTACGCTGGCCGCAGGCGACCTGGACCTTGCCCGCTTCGAGGCGAATGCCGTCGCGATCGGTGTGCAGCGAAGGACGATCGACGCCTATCAGAACTGGGTCGCCACCGGCCTCCGGCTGCGTGCATATCGCGATCTTCTCGCCCTGACGGAAAGCCGGCGGGGAGCGATCGCGCGACAGGTCGAATTGGGTGCCCGGCCACAGATCCTGCTGACGGAAAACGAACAGAATCTGGTGCGACGCCGGGCGCTGGTGGTGCGGGCCGAAGGCGATTTCCAGACGGCGGCAAACGCGCTGTCGCTCTATCTGCGGGACGAGAACGGCGAGCCTCTGGTGGTCGGGGCCGAGCGGCTTCCGGCCGATGCCGACGCACTGGGGGGCGTAGCATCGGTGGCGTCCGTCGAGGCGGACGCGCTCGCCGCGCGCCGCCCCGACATTCAGACGGTGCTGGCGCGCATCGACCAGTCGCTGTTGCGGCTGGCGCAGGCCGAGAACGAGCTCAAGCCCCGCCTCGACCTGCGCGGCGAGCTGGGCAAGGATGTGGGACCGGAAGGGCTCGGGGGCTCCAGCCGCACCCCGCTAGAGGCGATCGTCGGCTTCCGCTTCTCCGTCCCGCTTCAGAACCGCGCCGCCAAGGGGCGTGTCGCCGAAGCCCGGGCGGAAATGGACGCCCTTAACGCGCGCGGCAGGTTCCTGCGCGACCAGGTCGCGGTGGAGGTGGAGGGTATCACCATTGCGCTGGGCGCAGCCGAACGACTGGCGGAAGCCGCCGAACAGGAACGGGTCCTGGCCGAGCGCCTGGCCGAAGGCGAGCGACGGCGGTTCGCGCTTGGATCGAGCGACTTCTTCCTGGTGAACCAGCGTGAGGACACCGCCAACGACGCCCGCGTGCGCCTGATCGACGCGCAGGCGCGGATCGCTGCAGCCCGCGCTGAACTCGCCGCGGCAACAGCAGATCGGGTCGCCTTGGGGCTGCAACCCCAGGATTGACCCGGCGTGCGAACGCGCGAGGCAAGTGGGGGAAGGGGGGAGGCGAAGGCGCCCCGCAGCGTCGGCGACCTCGAGAAGCCGTTTCGGTTCCGGCGACTAGAAGTGCAGGACCACGGTCACCGCATCGGCATAGCTTCCTACCGGGGGGGGCATCGGCATGGTCACGCGGCCGTAGACGGGGTTGGACTGCACGGCGCCTATTCCCGTCCCGGCAATCGTCCCGTCGATCGGGATGAGCTGCGATCGGGCGCTGTCACGATAGAGTCGGTAGGGCACATGATCGCCGCCCGCGCTTCGCATGCGACGTTCGCTTCCATCGGGAAACTGCCCGCCATCGAAACTCAGCGCCCAGCTGGTCCCGGCTGGACACGTCACCTGGACGGAGCCGACCGCGTCCACTTCCGTCCAGAAGCCCGCGGGCGCGCCGAAATCCACGGCTTCAATGATGCCCAGGTTGCACGCCTCGATAAGGTTGGCCGTGATGTTGATGCTGAAGTCCAGCCCGTTGAGGTCATTCAGCTGGGAGACGCAGGTCTGCGATCCTGCGGCCAGGAACCCCAGAACGGTGTTGAAGAAAAAGCCCTGGTAGGTTCCGACGGGGGACGGCTGCCCGGCGGGTATTCGGCCGTAGAAGGTCAGCACACCGCTGATCGTGCCCCCCGCTGCGATTGTGACGGATTGCGCGATCGGCAGCGTCTTGGACCAGACTATGGTAGCGGCAGGATCGACATACACGTTGAAATCGAGCGTGTTCGCACCGTTCAGGAGCTTGGGCTGATCGGCTGTTCCCGGGTAGCTTGGATGGCCGATGCCGATGCAGATGGTGAAGGTCCTGGGCGTCGGGTCGAAACTCCGGCAGGTGTAGCGGACATCCCCGCTGGCGGTGAGCGAACTGCCGAAATCGAGCGTCACCGGCTGGGTGGTGAGCGAACAGACGGTATTCGCCTTCGCCGGCTGCGGCGCCAGCATAGCAAGCAGCGCCACCAAGGCAGCCAGCAGCATCAGGATGGCAGGGGCATGGCGTCCGGAACGGCGAGGAAGCGAACGGATCATTGGCATACCAGTGGCCCGACTTGCGGCAAGTTCCCAGCGATCGGCAGGAAGTCGAAGCTTGCGCGGCATTCGCCCCCGTCCGCTCGCTGGATGAGGAGGCGATTGTGTTCGGCCAGCCCGGTGAGGAATACACGGCCATCGTGCCCGACCACGATCGGGTCGCCCACGCCCTCCACCGTCAGCACCGAACCCAGCGCCAGCGGCCGGCCCGCGCCGTCGATCAGAATGACCACGGCCGATGCCTCACGACGAACGGCGAAGTCGACGATGACCCCGGCCCGGTCGTCGGGGACGACCTCGATCTCGGTTCGGGCGGCGCTCAGATCGAGCGGGAGGTTGGTCGGGTCAATCTCGATGCGGTTGACCGCCAGAGAGCGCAGCGAGGGCAACAGCGCACGGCCGCGCGCATCGGTATGTCCGACCTTCCGCGAATCGACCAGCAGCGGCGTGTTGGGACCGGCGCCACGGACCACGGCGAAGCTCCGGTCGACCGTCGACGCCAGGAACACGCCACCCATCGCGACGATCGATCCTTCGATGAAGCCGTTGACCCGCGTCCTGTTGCCGAAGTTGTCGATCCCCCCGCCGACGATGGCGTGATGTCCTCGATACCGGACGTCGGCGGCGCGGTAGTCGGTTCCGACGCCGGAGACGACCTCTTGGCTGGAAAGATTGACGTTCCAGGAACCCTCCCCATAGCCGGTGTTGTAGGAGAGACGCGACGAAATCCGCGTCGCATCGTTCGAGTGCGCGACGTTTGCCGATGCCGTGCTGCGCCGGCCAAGGGCCACGCTCAGTCCCAGGGCAACGCCATATCTTCTGTCGTCGCCGAAGTCCTTGTACCCATTGACCCACAGCGACACGTTCGACCCGAACCCGCGTTGCGCGGAGAAGTTCGCGACGCGCAGATCCTGCTCCACGAGTTTCACCCGGGTGTAGGCCAGGTTCACCCCCGTGCCCGCGATCGAGAAACTCGCGCCCGCGCGTTCGATCCTGCGTGCGAAGGCCACGAGCAACGGATCGTCGTCTGGTGTCGGCAGCAGGTCTGGTGGCAGGCTCGGGTCGGGATCGCCCAGCGGATCCGCCCGCCGTGCGGCATAGAAGGCGGTTGCCCCCACGAGCGTCTGGTAGTGGGCGTCCGAACGTTCGATCCCACCGAACAGGTCGATGCCCAGCAGGCGGGCCTGCGCTTCCAGCAACAAGCGCGTGCCGGTGTGCTTCCGGAAGCGGCTTGCCGAGGCGCCCGCAGAAAGTGCCCCGAAGCCGCCCACTCGCACCGTGCCGCCCACGCCCGCAAGGACGTGGCCGCCCATGCCCTCGAGATGGCTCCGCACGGTGAACGCGTCGGAAACGCCATATCGGACGCTTCCGGAGCCCGCGATGCGGGACGCGTAATCGAAGGACTTGGCGCCGTAGTTCAGCCGGGGAAGGCCGGCCTCGACTGAGAAATCCAGCTTTCCCTTCGGCAGCAGACGGGGAACGAAGAACAATTGTTTGCTGATGGTCGTTTCGCGTCCCATCGCATCCGTCAGCACCACCGTCGCGGTCGCGCCGCCGCCCATGCTGGGCAACGAACGGAACTGGAAGGGGCCGCGGCCCACCGAGCCGGAATAGTAGCGCAGCCCGTTCAGATACAGGTCGATCGTGGAGGGGACCGCCGCCGATCCGCTCAGCATCGGGAGCGCGGTGGTGATCAGATCGGGCCGGGATTCGAAATCCCGCTGGATCTGGATGCCGGCAAGCCGATAGGCGGTCGTCATCTCTCCCACGCCGCCGATCGTATCGCCGAGCGTCAGCGCGATCGCTGTTCTCACATCGACCATGCGCCAGTAGGTGTCGAGGCGCGTGTGATCGATCTTGTCCCTGCCGTCTGCGGCGAGAGTGGCATATCCGGTCGTCGTCGCGACCCCCAGGCGGGTGAGGATGCGCAGGTCATATTGCGCCGATGCCTGGCTGTCGTCACCCAGATCGGCATAGACGCCATAGTTGAGCAGGGCGCCGGTGTTGCGGCTAAGCTTGTCCAGATCGATTTCTCGGGGGGCGGTTCCCGCATCCAGCACCATCGGAATGACCGCGGCGTCGGTCGCGTCGATCTCCACCGATTGCGCGCCTTCGACATAGCGATAGGTGACGCCCGGCAGGTCATCGAGGCGAACGAGATCTGCCGGAGAGGGCGCAGCCGGAACTTTCAGCCCGAGGCTGCGCAGGCGTTCGGCCGTTGCCGCGAGGGTTCCGTCGGGAAGCTGGACGAACTCCCACAGCAAGCGAGACCGCACGCCGTTCACCCGAGCCTCAAGAATGAGTGCGATGCCCGCCTGAGGATTTGACTGGGCGCGTGCTGGTACGGGATTCCAACTCACGCCAGCAGTCGCCACCATCAGGGCGGGCAAGAGGCACAGGTCAGTTGCTCGCGACCGCGATCGGTGTGCGGACTTCACGGTCGCCAACTTCGGCCACAAGTGTCAGGTTGGCGTTGGCCGGGGGAAGCGAGGCATTGGCCCCCGACGTCCACCGCCGCATCGTTCCGGGTAGAACATACCCGTTGAGACCGCTTCCAAACGACACGTTCCCCACGCTCAGCGCTTCGACGCGTGCGTGACCCGTGCCAGTGTTCGTCGCTTCCACGATCAAGCGGCCGCCCGAGCGATATGCCTTCCAAGAAAGTTTGGGGGAGGCGTTCGCTGCGCCGAAGAAGACCGGCAGGTCGTACCGGATGCGGATGTCGACCGTTCGCGCCGCGGGACCTTCCCGCCCGGCGGCGGGCAGTTCATCCACCCAGAGCCGATAGCTTTTCTCGCCGCTCGCCACCGCGCCCGCCGTGCGTGCGATCCGGACGGTATAGGAAGCGCCGCTGGGGATCGTCGTCGCCGGCGGGCTCACGACCACATCCGTGGTGGGCTTGAGCGTATCGGTCCCGTTCGTCTGCGACCATTCGAACACGCGCATCTGGACCCCGATTTTGTCGGCGCTGGTATTCTGGAGCGTGATCGCGGATGCCTGGGACGGCGCGCTTACCGCGACACGCAGCGGTTCCACCCGAAGGGATGCTTGCGGCGCGGCGGTGCTCGGGACGGTGAGAAGAGCCGCAAGGGCGACGGACAAACGCACGTACATCGCGATCTCCTTCAAAAGCTGACTGTTACGATGACGTTGTCGGTGTAGCGGTCGGCGGGTGGTGCCGGAGTCAAAGGAGGCACCCGACCGTAGATGGGAAGCGGCTGGTAGGCGCCGTTGGCGGTTACGGAGATCGTCGAAAGAACGTTGGTCCGCGCAGCGTCGCTGTAGATCTGGTAGGGGATCAACTGAGCGGTGTTCACCGCACCCCGCATCGCCCGGTTATCGACGTTGGCGGAGTTCTCGCCCGTGCCGAACGCGACGTCGTACGTCGTGCCCGCATTGCAGCGTATTTCGATGCCGCCGACCGTTCCGGTACCAATCTCCCGGTCGATTGCCGCGTCGATCCGGGATGTGGTTCCGAAATCCAGTTCCGCGTCACCCCCGCCGATCGTACTGCCGGGCCAGGAGATTTCACATGCTTCCTCGACGATCAGGCGAACATCGAGGGATCCGGTGTCCTGGTTCACCTGGGCATAGGCCGGTGCGGCCGACGCAAAGGCAAGAACATAGGCGATGGCTGACGATCGTCGCATGATGATCAAACTCCTTTGGCCGACGTAGGAAGGGTTGAGTTTGCTAAAAGCGCGCCTAACCCGTTGAGCATGACGGAGGTCTGCCGCGGAATCTGGTTCGACTGCTGCGGTCCTGAAGTTGTCGAGGCGGAAAGTTCCTTCAGAATACTGAAGGCTGGCGTCGCACCTGAGTCGTGTTCACGACTCGGTTGATTGGTATTTGGATTGGCATAGTCGTCCGAAGCGCCGGTGCCGGTGTCGACCTCTCTGGTGCTTGCACTATTTTGCAAAGCAACCAGAATATCGAGCCTACCGACGAACATGACCGTCTCCGATGGAATCTCAGAACTACGGATAAGAAAATTGCCTCGTGCGCGGTTCGGAACCATCAGGATAAGCCCAAGCTGATCCTGAGATTTCCCCTGACTGGAGGCTGCTGCTTCGTCTCCAAGCGGTGGGCCAGCCGCGCCAAGGCTGCCTGCTCCGCAGCCATCACCGGCGCCGAAGGCACGCGCGCGCAGTGGGGGGGGGACAGAAGGATCGGTCGCGGTTCAGACAAACGCGTGCCGGGACGGCAACTTACGTCGCCATGCGCGTTTTCCTGATCATGGACGCGCGCGACCCTTCTCCCGATTTCGGACCTACGCAGGGGGACGAGCGCGAGCGCCTGGCGCAGATGTTCGAGCAGGCGCCGAGCCTGATGGCGCTGCTGCGCGAACCAAACCACCGCATTGTCCTCGCCAACCCGGCGTTCCGGCGGCTTTTCGGCGACGCGCCCATCGTCGGACGCGTCGCGGCAGAGGTCCTTCCGCAAGCCTTTTCCGCGACGGGAGTGAACCGGCTGGACGAAGCCTTTCGAACCGGCGAGCCGATCCGGATCACGGATGCGCGGCTGCCGATCCAGTCCGGCGTTCCCGGGGCGTCGGACGAGCGGATCCTGGACCTGCTGCTTCAGCCGGTCCGGGATCCCGGCGGCGACGTGATCGGCATCTTCGTGCAGGGGTCCGACGTCACCGATCGGGTTCTTGCCGAGCGCCGGCTGAAGAGCAGCTTCGAGATCAAGACCGTCGGCATCATCTATTGGGGTCCGGACTTCGGGCTCACCCGGGTGAACGATGCATTCCTGCGCATGACGGGCTTCACGCGCGAGGAAGCGCTGGGGCTCACATGGCAGCAGCTTACGCCAGCGGAGTTCTGGCCCGCGTCGGAATGGGCCGTTCACCAGGTGAACACGGTCGGCGAGGCGATCCCGTACGAGAAGCAGTATTTTCGCAAGGACGGTACCCGCTGGTGGGGCTTGTTCGCGCCGCGCCGGGTCAGCGCGGAGGAGGTGGTCGAATTCGTCCTCGACGTGACTGAGCGCCGCGAAGCGGAAGAAGCGGTCCGCGACCGCGAGCAGAGGCTGCGGCTGATCGTCGACTCGGCCACCGACTACGCCATCATGACGCTGAGCCCCGAGCGGCGGATCACCAGCTGGTCGCCGGGAGCGGCAAAGACCTTTGGCTATGACGCCGCCGAGGTCCTCGGCGAACTGGTCGACATCCTCTTCACCCCCGAAGACCGCGAAGCAGGAATTCCGGCGCAGGAGGCGGAGACGGCAAGGCGGGCGCAGTTCGCCCCGAACGTGCGCTGGCACCTGCGCAAGGACGGCAGCTACGTGTTCATCAACGGCTCGTCGAACCTGCTGCGGAGCGCCGCTGGCGAGGAGATCGGCTTCCTGAAGATCGGCCGGGACGAATCCGATCGTCGCATGGCCGAAGACGTGCTTCGGGAAACCGAACAGCGCTATCGGCTCGCTGCTCAGGCGACGAACGACGTCATCTGGGACTGGAACCTCCAGACCGATCACCTCCGCTCGTCCGAGGCGATGGGCACGATGTTCGCCTATGGGCCCGACGACCTCGAGGAAACCGGGCGCTGGTGGAAGAGCAAGATCCACCCTGAGGATCGCGATCGGGTCGTCAGCAGCATCGAGCGCGCGATCGCCGGCCGGGACAAGGGCTGGGCGGCGCAATACCGGTTCGAACGCAAGGACGGCACCTACGCCGAGGTACTCGACCGGGGCACGGTGATTCGCGACGAGACAGGGCAGGCGCGCCGGATGGTCGGTGCCATGCACGACCTCACACCGCACAAACAGGCGGAAGCGGTCCTGCGCCAGCTCAACGAGACGCTGGAGCACCGGGTGCTGGAGGAAGTCGCCGCCCGCATGAAGATCGAGGATACGCTTCGCCAAAGCCAGAAGCTGGAGGCGATCGGCCAGCGCACCGGCGGGGTCGCGCATGACTTCAACAACCTCCTGACCGTGATCCGCGGCGCGGCCGAGATGCTGCGCCGTCCCACGCTTCCCGAGGAGAAGAAGGCGCGGTACATCCAGGCCATCGCCGATACCGCCGATCGCGCGGCGAAACTCACCAGCCAGCTGCTGGCATTCTCCCGGCGCCAGGCGCTCAAGCCGGAAGTGTTCAACGTCGGGCACCGCATCGAAGGCATCCGGGACATGCTCGCGACGGTGGTCGGGGCCGGGGTCACCCTCGCGGTCAATACGGATTGCGACGTCTGCTATGTCGAGGCGGATCCCAGCCAGTTCGAGACCGCGCTCGTCAACATGGCGGTGAATGCGCGCGACGCCATGAACGACGTCGGCGAACTCAGGATCGAGATCGAGCCGACGAGCAGCATTCCTCCGGTACGGGGCCACCGTGCCAGCACGGGCGACTTCGTCGCCGTGCGCGTGTCCGACAGCGGCAGCGGCATCGACGCCGAGAAGCTGGCCCAGATCTTCGAACCGTTCTTCACGACCAAAGAGGTCGGCAAGGGAACCGGGCTGGGGCTCAGCCAGGTCTATGGTTTCGCCAAACAATCGGGAGGCGAAGTGGCGGTGGAGAGCGTGGTCGGGGAGGGAAGCACCTTCACGATGTTCCTCCCGCGCGTTCCCGCGGAGGTGGGCGAAGCGACGGTGGCCCAGTTGCGCGAAGAGGCGCAGGGAAGGGGGCACATCCTAGTCGTCGAGGACAATGAGCAGGTCGGGGCGTTCTCGACCGATCTCCTGGCCGAACTCGGTTTCACGACGACCTGGGCGCCCAACGCCGACGCCGCCCTGCGGCACCTCGCCGAAAATCCGCAGCACTATGCCGCCGTGTTCTCGGACGTGGTGATGCCGGGGATGAACGGCGTCGAACTCGGGCTGGAGATCCGACGCCGCGAGCCGGACCTCCCCGTGATCCTGACCAGCGGATACAGCCATGTGCTGGCACAGGAGGGGAGCCACGGGTTCGAGCTGCTGCACAAGCCCTATTCGATCGAGGACCTGACGCGGGTGTTGCGCCGCGCCATCCTGGATCGATCCACGGCGCGGTCTCGATAAGCCGGCGCTTCGCGCGCCCCTGCTTCAAAACCGCATCGTGACCGATCCCAGTACCGAGCGGGGAGCTCCCGGGTAGATCCACAACGCGCTGTAGCTGCTCTGCGCGTAGGTCTGGTCGAACAGATTGTCGACTTCGATGCGCGCGGTGATCCGGTCGGTGAGCGGGTAGGCCGCGCTCGCCTTTGCCTTGAGATAGCCGTCGAGCCGCAGGTCGCCGCCGTCGAGCGCTGCCGCGCGCGGGCCGACATAGGTGCCGCCGGCGCTCAGATCGAGGTCGCGCCCAGCCACCGGCAGCGTTGCGAACAGCTGCAGTGTACCCGAATGGCGCGGCACGTTGAGCACGTCGGCGCTGGCGAAGGCGGGGTCGTGCGCCTCCGCATCGGTATAGGCATAATTGCCGATCAGCCGCACGCCGGGTGCGAGGTCGATCTCGCCGTCCAGTTCGACGCCGCGTGAGCGGATGCGCCCGACGGTGGCAAGGAAGTTCACGTCGACCGGATCGGTGGCCAGGATATTGCGCTTCGACACGCTGAACCAGCTCAGGCCCGCGCGGAAGGCGGGCAGCACCAGCTTTGCGCCCACTTCATATCCGTTGCCCGTTTCGGGTGCAAAGGCGTTGCCATCGCGCCCCACGCTGGAATTGGGGCGGAAACCTTCACCCCAGTTTGCGTGGAAGGCGAAGCGGGGATCGGGGCGGTAGCGGATGCCAGCGCGGAACTCGACGGGATCCCGCTTCAACCGGCTGAGCTGGCCGGTGCGCAGATTGTCGATGCGCTGATCGAGATGCTCGTAGCGGATGCCGCCGACGACGCTCAGCGTGTCCGTCGCCTCCCACATGTCCTGTGCGTAGAGCGCCACCGCCCGGCGCCGCTCGTTGGTGACGGTGAAGGGCACCAGCGGGCCGGCGGTGCCGCCGTAGACCGGATCGAAGACGTTGATCGGGTAGGGATCGGCCGCGGTGGGGCGGAAACGCTCCTGATAGGTGTCGAAGTCGAGGTCATAGAAGGTCGCGCCGACACTCGGCCGGTGGGTGCCGAACGCCTCGACGGTGCCGCGAATCTCCACGCGCGCCGACCAGTCGGTGAGGTTCCAGTCGCGCAGGCGACGCTGGCGGCGCACCGTCCCGTCCGGGAGCAGCGTCGAGGCCTCGCTCGAATAGCCATAGATGCTCGCGTCGCGATAGGCGCCACCGCCGACCAGCGACCAGCCGCCCCCCAGTGCCTGCTCGAGCGTCAGTTCATGTCGCCAGTTGGTGGAGGCGACGCGCCCATCGCCGGGTTCGCCCACGAAGCGATCGCGCGGCACCGCCTCGGCATCGTCGCCGATCGCGGGGATGCCGCGGTCGAACGGCGAGCGGAACTCGATATACTCGCCCTGGTAGGTGAGGGTCGTGCCCTCGGCCGGACGCCAGCTCACGGACGGCGCGAACAGGCGGCGGCGCAGGTCGACATAGTCGCGGAAGCCGTCGCTGTTCTCGATCGCGCCAACCAGTCGGATCGCGAGGCTGGGGTCGAGCAGCGATTCGACGTCGCCTTCCAGCCGGTAGGTGTCGAACGATCCCGCGCTGGCGGTGAAGCTCCCGCCGGTGCGGAACTGCGGTTTCTTGGTCACGACGTTGACCACGCCGGCGGGGTCGACCGAGCCGAACACGGCGCCGACCGGTCCCTTCAGCACCTCGATGCGCTCGACGTTGGCGGGATCGCGCGGCGGGCCGAAGCCACGGTTGGCAAGGAAGCCGTCCACGAAATATTCCGCGCCGGTGTCGGGCGTGCCGAGGAAGCCGCGGATCGCGTAATTGTCGCGCAGGCCGCCCAGGTTGTTCTGCTGCGAGATGCCGCTGACGAGTTCGAGCGCGTCGGCCAGCCGGCGCACGCCATAGTCGTCCAGGATTGCGCGATCGAGTGCGATGCTCGCCTGCGACATGCGCTCCGTCACCACGTCCGAGCCGTTGACCCGATCGACGCGGCGGCGGCCGAGCACGACGATGTCGTCGACGCTGCTGTGTTCGTGGTCGCGCGCTTCCGCCGGCTCCTCGGCGGGCAGCTCCTGCGCGGCAGCCGGCACAAAGGTGGCGGAAAGCACCATCGCCGATGCCGAGCCGCAGAAGGCGCCCAACCGCTTCACCGTCCGAAAGATGCGCATGCTATCCCCAATGTTGCTGATGCCCCCCCCCGCCGCAGCGGGTTGCGTAATGTTACACCGTCTCATAGAGGCGGAATGCTGCAACGCAAGATCGAAAAGGCGAGGCCGAGAGTTGACCGACACGACCCCTGCATCCGACATGGCGATCACGCTTCGTGGCGTCCGCCACAGCTACGGCGACCGGCTGGTGCTGCGTGACCTGGACCTCATGGTCGCGCGCGGCGAGATCTACGCGCTGCTGGGCGGCAACGGTGCGGGCAAGTCGACCACGCTCAATGCGCTCCTGGGCTTTCTCGCGCCCTCGGCGGGAACGGTGCGGATCTGCGGCGTCGATCCGGTGGCGCAGCCGGTCGAGGCGCGGGCGCTGCTCGCCTATGTGCCCGAGAGCGTCGCGCTCTACGAGCATCTGACCGCGCGGGAGAACATCGACTATTTCCTTGCGCTGGCCGATGCGGAGCGAGGTCGCGAGGCGGTGATCGATCCGGCGCTGGATGCCGTCGGGCTGCCGCGCCACGCCTGGGACAAGCGCGTCGGTGGCTTTTCGAAAGGCATGCGGCAGAAGGTGGCGATCGCGCTGGCGCTCGCGCGTCATGTGCCGGTGCTGCTGCTCGACGAGCCGACCTCGGGGCTCGACCCGCAGGCGACGCTGGAGTTTAACCGGCTGCTCGCCACCGCGCGGGCGCGGAACGTCGCGATCCTGATGGTGACGCACGATCTGCTGAGCGCGGTCGACATCGCCGACCGCATCGGCTTCCTGAGCAACGGCCGGATCGAGGAGGAGCGGGTCGCCGCCGCTGGTGAGACCCGCTTCGATCTGAACGCGCTGCACGCCCGCTACGCGCATCCGCAGGTGCCGGCATGAGCGCGACGCTGCGGATCGCGCGCGAGGAGTGGCGCGCGCTGCTGCGCAACCGCGCCGGCGTGATCGCGACCGCGCTGCTGGTCGCCCTCGTGCTGGTGGCGATCGTCGTCAGCCTGGAGCGTCGCGCGCGGATGGAGGCCGATCGTACGCGCTACCAGGCGAGCGCCGATGCCGAGTTCGACCGCCAGCCGGACCGCCACCCGCACCGCATGGTGCATTACGGCCAGTTCGTGTTCCGGCCGATCGCTCCGCTCGCGTTCTTCGACGCTGGCGTCGACAGTTTTACCGGCAACACCCTCTTCCTGGAAGGGCATCGCCAGAACAGCGCCAATTTCGCGGAGGCGCGCCAATCGTCTCTGCTGCTGCGCTTCGGCCAGCTCACCCCGGCGTTCGTGCTCCAGACGCTGGCACCGCTGCTACTGATCTTTCTCGCCTTCACCAGTGTCGCGCGCGAGCGTGAGCGCGGCACGCTGCGGCTGCTGCTGGCGCAGGGAATCGGCGGGCGCACCTTGCTGGCGGGCAAGCTGCTCGGCCATGCCGCGGTGGCGCTGGCGGTGGGGGCGCCGGCGTTTGCGGTGCTGATCGGCTTTGCGCTCACCGGCTCGGCAGGCTGGGGCGCCACGCTGCTGCTGGTGCTGGGCTATGCCGGCTGGCTGCTGCTGTGGGCGCTGCTCGCGGTGGTGGTCTCCGCGCTGGCGTCGCGCTCGCGCGATGCGCTGGCGGTGCTGATCGGGCTTTGGATGGTGGGCGTGATCCTGCTGCCGCGGGCCTTGCCCGAGGTGGCGGCGAGCCGCGCCACGCTGCCGACGCGGATCGAGACCGAGGTGGCCCTGCACCGCGACCTCGCCGAGATCGGCGACAGCCACGATCCCGACGATCCCTATTTCGCCGAGTTCAAGGCGCGCACGCTCGCACGCTATGGCGTGTCGCGGGTCGAGGACCTGCCGGTGCAATATGCCGGGCTGGTGGGGATGGAGGGCGAGCGGCTGAGCACCGCCCTCTACGCGCGTGCCGCCGCCGACACCGCCGCGCGAGAGACGACGCAGAACCGCTTCGTCCACGCCTTTGCCGCCGTCAGTCCGCTGATCGCGATCCGGCAACTGTCCATGGCGCTGACGGCCAGCGACCTCGCCGCGCATCTCGATTTCCTCGAGCAGGCGGAGGGCTTTCGCTATCGCTTCGTTCAGACGCTCAACCGGATGCAGGCGGAGCTGATCCCGCACATCGGCGGCGAAGACCCGCGCGTCTCGGCCGAGAACTGGAAGCGCGTGCCGCGCTTCGCCTACCGGCCCTATGAACCGCTCACCGCCGAGCGTGGCACCATCGGCTGGAGCCTGGCGGTGCTGTTCGGCTGGCTGGCAGGGCTGGGGCTGCTCGCCGCCTTCGCCGCGCGCCGCATCGGGGGGATCGCACGATGAGCCGCCTGCACGCGGAACTCCGCCTGATCCTGCGCTCGCGACTGGGCGTGGTCTCGCTGACGCTGCTGGCGCTGCTCGCCGCGCTCGCTGTCTGCTCCGGCATCGCGCAGGTCGCACGGCAGCAAGCGACGATCGCCCGCGTCGCTGCCGAGCAGCAGCGCGATTTTGCCGCGGTCGCCGCCACCCATGGCAAGCCCGACGGGGATGCCGGCTATGCCGCCTATTACAGCTTCCTGCTCACCCACGACGCGCCGCCGCCGCTCGCCTTTGCGGCGATCGGCCAGCGCGACATCCAGCCGTTCGTGCTGCGGGTCCGCGCGCTCGGGCTGCAGCAGCAGCTCTATGATGCGGAGGCGGTGAATGCGGAGTTGGCGCTGCCGGGGGTGTTCGATTGGGCATTCGTGCTGGTCTATCTCGCGCCGCTGATCGTGATCGCGCTGACCCACGACCTCGTCACCGGCGAGCGCGAGGGCGGGCGGTTGCGACTGCTGCTGTCGATGCCCGGCCGCGGTCTGTGGCGGCGGCGCCTGGGCCTGCGCTACGCATTGGTGCTCGCCGCGGTAGCGCTGCCGTTCGTCGTCGGCGCGGCACTCACCGCGGCACCGGTAGGGCCCGCGGCGGCGATGTTGCTGGTCGCTGCGCTCTACCTCGCCTTCTGGTTCGGCGTCGCGCTGCTGGTCGGCAGCCTCGTGCGCGCCTCCGCCACCGCAGCGGCATCGCTGATCGGCTGCTGGATCCTGCTGACGCTGGTGCTGCCAACGCTCGCCAATGCGGTGATCGCGCGGGCGATCCCGACCGCCAAGGGCATCGACCTGACGCTGGCGCAACGCGAGATCGTTCATCACGGCTGGGATGTGCCCAAGGCAGAGACGTTCGAGCGCTTCTTCGCGCGCCACCCTGAATGGCGCGGCCGCGAGGGGTTCGATGGCCGCTTCCACTGGAAATGGTACTTCGCCATGCATCAGGTCGGCGACGAGGCGGTGGCCGGGGAGGTTGCCGCCTACCGAGCAAGCCTGATCGCGCGCGAGCGCTGGAGTGAGCGCGCCGGCTATCTGCTGCCCGGGGTCGCCGCCCAGGGGGTGCTGCACCGGATCGCCGATACCGACCAGTTCGGCCAGTTCGCCTATCAGGACAGCATCGCCGCCTTTCACCGGGAGCTGCGGCAGTTCTTCTATCCCTACCTGTTCGCCGACCGGCCGTTCACCCGCGCCGATTTCGGCTGGATGCCGGCCTATGTGCCGCGTGCCCGCTCGGGCTCGATCCCGATCGCACCGCTGCTGGCGCTGGTCGCTGCGGCCGGGTTGCTGCTCGGCATCGGCGGCCGCCGGATCGCCCAGATCAGCGGCGCCAGCCGCGCCTGAAAGGACCTTTCGTGACGCTTCGTATCGCCGCCGGCCTGCTGGCCACCCTTGCCGCACCTTCCGCCCTGGCCCAGGAGCGCGCACCCCTGCCGCCGGCGCTCGCCTGGTCGGGCGCGAGCGAGCAATGGATCGCCAAGCCAAGCGACCCGTGGATCACCCCGGCCGAACGTTCCGGCTTTGCCGAGACGCCGACCTATGCGGAAACCCGCGCCTGGCTGGACCGGCTGGTCGCCGCCTCGCCGCTGCTCACGCTGGAGAGCTTCGGCACCACCCCGGAGGGGCGCGACCTCTATTATGTGCGGGCCAGCAAGGGGGGCGCAGACAAGCCGGTGGTGCTGATCCAGGCCGGCATCCACTCGGGCGAGATCGACGGCAAGGACGCCGGGCTGATGCTGCTGCGCGACATCGGCCTGCGCGGCAAGGCGGATCTGCTCGACGCGGTCGACCTGGTGTTCGTGCCGATCTACAACGCCGACGGGCACGAGCAGACCAGCCCGTACAATCGCCCCAACCAGCGCGGGCCGAACAATCCCGGGCTCCGATCGACCGCGCAGAACATCAACCTCAACCGCGATTATGCGAAGGCCGATGCGCCGGAAACGCAGGCGATGCTGCGGTTGTTGAACCGGCTCGACCCGGTCCTCTACATCGACATGCACGTGTCGGACGGGTTCGACCACGGCTATGACGTGACCTACACCTTCGCCGGGTGGGGGCGGCACGTCCAATCGCAGGCGATCACCCGCTGGCTGAACGGTTCCTTCACGCAAGGCGTCGATGCGTTCGTGAAGCGCATGGGGCACAAGCCCCATTTCTATCCCAGTGCGATCGACGAGCGGGATCTGAGCAAGGGCCTGCGCGTCGCCGCAGAGGGACCGCGCTACTCGACCGGCTACGGCGACTTCGCCCGCATCCCGACGGTGCTGGTCGAGATGCACTGCCTCAAGCCCTATCGCCAGCGCGTGCTCGGCGCCTATGCGCTGATGGAGGGGGCGCTGCGTCATGCGGGCCGCGCCGCCGCCGCGCTACGCGCCGCGATCGATGCCGACCGCGCCGCCCGTCCGAAGACGCTCGCGGTGCGCTGGGAGCGCGACGAGACTCCCCAGGCATGGGTCAAGTTCACCGGCATGGCGCTGGAACGCTATCGCTCGCCCGCCTCGGGCGAGGAGGAGGTGCGCTACGTCGCACGCACCCAGCCGCTCACGCTTCCGATCATCGGCCAGAAGCCGGTGGCGAGCGTCACCCTCCCGCGGGCCTGGTGGGTGCCGGCAAGCGCCACCGCGGTGATCGCCCGGCTCGACCTCCACGGCATCCGCTACGAGCGGATCGATGCACCGCGCACGCTCGACCTCGACATGGTGCGGCTGGTCGAGCCGAAGCTTGGGCCCGCGAGCGAGCAGCGGGTGATGATCGCCGGCAGCTTCAAGCACGAGCGGTGGCGCGAGACGCTGGCCGCCGGCTCGGTCCGCGTGCCCTATGACCAGCCCAAGGGGCTGCTCGCGGCAGCGCTGCTGGAGGCGGAGGCGCCGGACTCGTTCCTCGCCTGGGGGTTCTTCCCCGGCATGCTCCAGAAGTCGGGCGGCATGGAGCGCTATGCCAGCGCGCCGATGGCGGAGGCGATGCTGGCGCGCGACCCGGCACTGCGCAGTGCGTTCGAGACCCGGCTGGCGGCCGATCCGGACTTCGCCGCAGACGGCGCCGCGCGGCTGGCCTGGTTCATCGAGCGGTCGCCCTACCGCGACGACCGCTACCTCCTCTATCCGATCGGACGAGAGCTCCGCCCACGGCCCTAACCACAAGACAGGGGGCGGGCGATGCACGGCGAGCCTGGGCTCGCCGTGCATCGCGTCAGAGCCGGTCAGGCTTCCTGGATCGCCGATAGGCGCCACTGGCCTTCGGCCCCGCGCTTGAAGGTCCACAGCTCGACCGCCTGGCTCGGCCGCTCCGGATCCCCCTCCACGACGGCGCCGCTGCTCCGGTCGAGCATCACGTCGATGCTCTCGTACCGCATGGCGATGGTGGCGTAGTCGGCGTCCTCCTCGCGCCAGGCTTCCGACACCTCCGCGTCGATCAGTGCGGTCCCGGAGACGCTGTTGCGCCGGCCGGCGGTTGCGTTCTGGCTGAGTTCCTCGGCGAAATAGGACATCACCTCCGGCGTGGTCCGCGCACGCAGGCCCGCGAAATCCTCCTTGGAGAAGGCGTCCTGCACCTCGATCAGCAGCCGCTCGAAGTCGCGCCGGTCCGCGTCGACGATGTCGATGTCCACGCTGCGCGGTGCCACGGCGGCGGTGCGAAAGCCCTGGGAGAACGGCTGCTGCGGCGCCGGCTGCGGCTGGAAGCCGGCAAACGGGGACGCCATCGCGCCGCCATGCGCCCCGGCGAGCGCGGGCTTGCGACGGAACATGCGAAACAGGAACCAGACGAGGCCGCCGATCAGGGCGACCTGGAGCAGCGCCATGAGCATCCCTGCGCCGGCAAGCGAACCCAGACCGCCGCCGAGCAGCGCCCCGATCAGTCCGCCTGCGATGAGGCCGCCAAGCAGGCCCCTTCCCATGCCGCCGCGCCTGGCAGGAGCGGCCCTGCCGGCCTGCGCCGCAGGGCTTGAAGCAGCCGGCTTCTCCGTCATCGAACGCTGCACGGGAGCTGTGGATTTGGGAGCCACCGTGGTGGTGGCCGGTGCATCATAGGTGCGCGCGCCGCGGCTGCCGAAGCTTCCTCTCCGGCGCGCGTCCGCATCATCGGGAACGACGAGCATCGCTGCCACGGCGAGACCGGCCGCGATGGCGCCCAGGTTGCCGATCTTGAAGGACTTCATTGCTTTTCCTCGCGTTGGGATTGGGTCGATTGTGCGATGGGACTGCTGGCTCAAGCCGCGCCATTCGTGGCTGGCGACGCGCCGCTGCGCCGGGTGCCCAGCGAAGCGGCACGCGGCGTACGGGGCACGTCCTTCCGGTCAGCGGCAGTCATCGCGAACTCCATGTTCGGGACTGGCCGGAGAATTGTGGAATCAGCCAGGCCCCTCATGCTCTGCGGTCCGACATCACACCACGTCGTGGGGTGTCAGAGGGGCCCGGCCCGCTCCCGCAAGCTAGGCGAGGGCGGCCGGCGCTTCAAGTGCGTCCAGCTCCAACCGGCGCCTGCGGCGACCGGAAACGGATGGCGAGCGGTCCAGGAACGGCTAGGGTGATCGACAAACAAGCAGAGAGGACTGCCATGAGCGGATCATCGAACCCCGAAACCGAAGCCGAAATCACCGGGGCCACGACCCGCCGCCGGCCACGGCCGGAGATACTGGAGGTGGGCGGCCGCCGCCTTTCCCCCTCCACGCTGATGATGGGTCACGCCTATGATCCGGCGCTGTCCGAAGGCTCGCTGAAGCCGCCGATCTTCCTGACGTCGACCTTCGTGTTCGAGAATGCCGCGGCCGGCAAGCGCCACTTCGAAGGGGTGACCGGCAAGCGGCCGGGCGGGGTCGACGGCCTCGTCTACTCGCGCTTCAACGGGCCGAACCAGGAAATCCTGGAGGATCGCCTGGGCATCTGGGAAGATGCGGAGGACGCGCTGGTCTTTTCTTCCGGCATGTCGGCGATCGCGACGCTGATGCTGGCGCTGGTGAAGCCCAGCGACGTGATCGTGCATTCCGCCCCGCTCTATGCCGCTACCGAAACCCTGATCGGCCGCATCCTCGGCCGCTTCGGCGTGACCTTCCTCGATTTCCCGGCGGGCGCCACCGAGGAAGAGATCGCCACCGTGATCGAGCGGGCGAAGGCGCAGGGTAACGTCTCGCTGATCTATCTCGAGAGTCCGGCCAATCCCACCAACGCGCTGGTCGACATCGAGGCGGTGGCGCGCGTGCGCGACCGGCTGCTGGGCGATACCGTGCCGCCGATCGCGATCGACAACACCTTCCTGGGCCCGCTTTGGCAGCAGCCGCTGCGGCACGGCGCGGACCTGGTGGTCTACAGCCTGACCAAATATGCGGGCGGCCATTCGGACCTGGTCGCGGGCGGCATTTCGGGCGCCAAGAAGTGGATCGACCCGGTCCGCATGATGCGCAACACCATCGGCACGATCTGCGATCCGAACACCGCCTGGATGCTGCTGCGCAGCCTGGAGACGCTGGAGTTGCGGATGAGCCGTGCCGGCGAGAATGCGGCCAAGGTCTGCGCGTTTCTGCGCGATCATCCCAAGGTGGAGAGCGTGGGCTACCTGGGGTTCTTGAAGGAAGGGAGCCGCCAGGCGGACATCTACCAGCGCCATTGCAGCGGTGCCGGATCGACCTTCTCGCTGTACCTGAAGGGCGGCGAGCGCGAGAGCTTTGCCTTCCTCGACAACCTCAAGATCGCGAAGCTCGCGGTGAGCCTGGGCGGTACGGAGACGCTCGCTTCCTGTCCTGCGGCGATGACGCATCTGTCGGTCCCCGACCAGCGCAAGCAGGACCTGGGCATCACGGACAACCTCGTGCGCATCTCCATCGGCGTCGAGAATGCCGAGGACCTCATCGCCGACTTCGACCAGGCACTGAACGCGGTGTGACGGTCACCCATCCCGCTCCATGCACGTGGGGCGGGATGGGCGGACCAACGCGCTTCCTCCAGCGCCGCCGACCCGGCGTCGTTGGAGGGTCCGGCGGCTAGCCCGCGTGCTACTTTCGCCGCAGCGAACGCGGGTTCAGGCGCTGCGCCCGAGCGCCGCATCTTCCCGCGGCTCGGTACGCGGAAGCAGGGAGAGCTGTGAAAGAAGAAACGGCAGATCGCCGGTGATCAGCGTATCGTGCGGAAGCGCGAAGGCGTCCTGCAGCAGAGTGCCCAGCACCGGCGCCCCTTTCCTGGCGGCGGGAGCCTTGGGCGCGTGGGACGGTTCGGTCTCGTGCATCATTCTCTCCTGAGCGGACGCTAGCCCGAACGCGGGCGGCCGCAACGCCTTATGTCATGCGCCGCTTCCAATCGGCGCTCGTACGCCTCGCTTGGGCTTTCCGTCGCCGTCAGCGTCGGTATCCCGGCGTTTCGGGCAGGGTCTGCAACGCCCGGGGGTGGCACCAACGCCCTTCAGGTACGTTCAGTGGCTTCCCGTTCCGTTGCGTTCCACTACACGCCAGAGAGGGCGCCCGGTTGATGACGAAGGGTGGAGCGGTGCTGCGGCGCCGTCGGAGAAGAAGGTGGGCGATCAAGGGCTGATGACTGGCACGAACGAAGAACTGCAAAGCCGTCTGGAAGCGCTGGAAGCCGAAGCCACGCACCTGCGAGCACAGCTTGGCCGCGCGCGTAGGATCCTCGACAGCAGCGCCGACTTCGCCGTGGTCGCAGGGCGGGAGAAGGCGGACGTCGCCGCAGCACTGGAGGCCAGCGAACTCCAGTTCCGCACCTTCGCCCAAGCCATGCCCAACCAGATCTGGGCGGCGCGGCCGGACGGCGCGATCTATTGGTTCAACGACCAGGTCTACGCCTATTCGGGCTGGTCCGCGGACGAACTCCTCGGCGCGGACGGCTGGCAGCGCTTCGTCCACCCGGAGGATGTTCCCCCGACCGTCGAAGCCTGGCGCCAGGCGCGCGAGCGCGGTGATGTGTACGAGCATGAATATCGCCTGCGAAATCGCGAGGGGGAGTACCGCTGGTTCCTGACCCGCGGCGAGCCGGTCCGCGACGAAGAGGGCAATGTCACCGGCTGGGTCGGCACCAACACCGACATCGAGGATCAGAAGCAGAGCGAGGCCACCAGCGTCGCCGATCGCGATCGGCTGTGGTCGATGTCGCAGGAGCTGATGCTGGTCTGCACCTTCGAAGGAGTGATCACCGCGGTGAACCCCTCGGCAAAGCGCCTACTGGGGTGGGATGAGGCCGAGATGGTCGGCGCGCGTCTCGCAGACTTCCTCCACCCCGACGATCTCGTCGCGACCGCCTCAGAGGTCGAGAAGCTCGGCGACGGCGTCACCACGCTGGCGTTCGAGAACCGCTATCGCACCAAGTCGGGCGACTATCGCCTGCTTGCCTGGACTGCGGTTCCGGAGGCCGGGCGCATCCATGCGGTCGCGCGCGACATCACCAACGAGCGGCAGTTGGCCCTGGAGCGCGAGCGCATCTGGAAGCTGTCGCCCGTGTTGAAGGTGGTGACCAACTCCGAAGGCTGGATCACCGACGTCAATCCATCGTGGACGACGCTGCTGGGGTGGAGTCGCGAGGAATCGGTGGGCCAGCGCAGCACGGAGTTCGTGCTGGAGGAAGAGGCCAGCTGGCAGGCGCGGGTGGAGACGCTGGCATCCGGCAAGCCGCTGCGGAACTACCGCATGTCACTGCGGACCAAGCATGGCGAAAGCCGGCTGGTGGAATGGACCACCGTCCCTGAGAACGGCATGTTCTATGGCTTCGGCCGCGACATCACCGCAGAGGCGGCAGCGGCCGTGGCGCTGGAGGAAGCCGAGGCGGCGCTGCGCCAGTCGCAGAAGATGGAGGCAGTCGGCCAGCTGACCGGCGGCATCGCGCACGACTTCAACAATCTGTTGACCGGCATCACCGGCAGCCTGGAGATCCTGGAGGTGCGGATCGCTCAAGGGCGGTTCGGCGAGGTGGAGCGCTATGTGGCGGCGGCGCGCGGCGCCGCCAAGCGTGCGGCCTCCCTAACGCACCGACTGCTCGCCTTCTCCCGGCGCCAGACGCTCGATCCGAAGCCCACGGCCGTGAACCGGCTGATCGACGGCATGGAAGAGCTGATCCGTCGCACCGTGGGACCGGAGATCGAGGTGGAGGTGGTCGGTGCCGCCGGCCTTTGGGCGACGCTGGTCGATCCCAACCAGCTTGAGAACGCGCTGCTGAACCTCTGCATCAACGCGCGTGATGCGATGCCGGAGGGCGGGCGCCTGACGATCGAGACGTGCAACCGTTGGATCGATCGCCGTGCGGCACGGGAACGGGACCTGGAGCCGGGGCAATATGTCTCGCTGTGCGTGTCCGATACGGGTGTCGGCATGTCCCGGGAGGTGATCGACAAGGCATTCGATCCCTTCTTTACGACGAAGCCGATCGGAGCGGGTACGGGGCTCGGCCTGTCGATGGTCTACGGCTTTGCGCGGCAGTCCGGCGGCTTGGCGCGCATCTATTCCGAAGTCGGCGAAGGCTCGATGGTCTGCCTCTACCTGCCGCGGCACCATGGCGAGGCGGAACCGGAGCCGGAGCTCGGCACGCTTGCCGATGCGGAGCAGGCCGGTCAAGGCGAGACGGTGCTGGTGGTGGACGACGAACCCACCGTCCGGATGCTGGTGATCGAGGTGCTCGACGAACTCGGCTATTCGGCACTGGAGGCAGGCGACGGGGCAGCCGGGCTGAAGATCCTCCAGTCGGATGCGCGGATCGACCTGCTGGTGACCGACATCGGCCTGCCGGGCGGCATGAACGGGCGCCAGATGGTGGATGCCGCGCGCCAGAGCCGGGCCGATCTCGAGGTGCTCTTCATCACGGGCTATGCGGAAAACGCGCTGATCGGGAACGGCCAGCTGGAACCGGGCATGCACGTCATGACCAAGCCCTTTGCCATGGAATCGCTTGCCTCCCGCATCCGGGAACTCATCGCCAGGGGCGTGGAGCGGCGTTCGCAAGCCTAGGCGATGCGGGCGCGCTACGAGGGCCAGTAGCGGCGTTGGCCCGTCGTGCTCGGCTTTGGTGAGGCTTTGCCTCGCCGGAAACGCGGATCGGGCTGCGTCAGCGGGCGTGCAGCGCCGCCAATGCGATGCCGGCGAGGTTCTGGCTTCGTTTGACGTACCGGATGCGGGTCCGGCCCTCCGGCCTCGGCATCTGCTGGAAGCGCTCGAGATGGGCCAGGCAGGAAGGCGGGCATCGCACCAGGCCGTTCGCCTGCGCGATCACCGCTGCCGCGTCCCCCAGCAGAACGGCGTCCGTCACACCCATCGCATGGGCGCACTGCATCGCCTCGATCAGCGCGAGCCACTCGGCATCCATGCTGGTGCCGGGGCCGAGCCCGCGCTGGACGAGGCTCCGTCCGCCCACGACGACCGCCAGCTCCATGCCGATCGGCAGAGGCCGGCTGCCGCCGTCGAAGAACAGCTTCACGCCTCGCGCCATTCGCCCGGCGAAAGATCGCGGAGCGTCCAATCGCCGATCCGCCAGCGGACCAGCCGCAAGGTCGGGTGGCCGACCGCCGCCGTCATCCGGCGTACCTGCCGGTTGCGGCCCTCTCGTATGGTGAGCTTCAGCCAGCAGTCGGGAATGCTTGCGCGAACGCGGATCGGCGGGTCCCGCGGCCAAAGCGCCGGATCTTCGATCCGCTCCACCTCCGCGGGACGCGTCGGGCCGTCGTTCAGCAGGACGCCGGTTCGCAGCCGATCGAGCGTCCCCTCCGCGGGAGTCCCCTCGACCTGGACGAGATAGGTCTTCGGCAGCTTGAAGCGCGGATCGGCGATGCGCGCCTGCAGCCGCCCGTCGTCGGTCAGGAGCAACAGCCCCTCGCTGTCCCGGTCGAGCCGCCCGGCCGGGTAGACGCCGGGGACCTTCACGAAGTCTGACAGCGTGGCGCGGGTCGTCGGGCTGCCGCGGTCGGTGAACTGGCTCAGCACCCCATAGGGCTTGTTGAAGAGAACCAGCGTCATTGCGCGCCGAGGCTTTGCGCCACGGCTTCGGCGACCTTGATGCCGTCCACGGCCGCGGACAGGATTCCGCCGGCATAGCCCGCGCCCTCGCCGGCCGGGAAAAGGCCCGCGGTGTTGAGGCTCTGGAAATCGTCGCCGCGCGTGAAGCGCACGGGCGAGGAGGTGCGCGTCTCGACGCCGGTCATCACCACGTCGGGATGGTCATAGCCCTGGATCTGGCGCCCGAACACCGGCAGCGCCTCGCGCATCGCCGCGATCACGAAGTCGGGGAGGCATTCGGCGAGATCCGTCGGGTGCACGCCGGGGCGGTACGATGGAACCACGGAGCCGAGCGAGGTGGAGGGGCGGCCCGCCAGAAAGTCCCCCAGCCGCTGGGCGGGGGCCTTGTAGTTCGACCCGCCGGCGACGAAGGCGCGCTCTTCCCAATGGCGCTGGAGGGCGATGCCCGCGAGTGGGTCCCCTGGATAGTCGCGGGCAGGATCGATCGCGACGACGAAGCCGGAGTTGGCGTTGCGCTCGTTGCGCGAATATTGGCTCATGCCGTTGGTGGCGACCCGGCCTTCCTCCGACGTCGCTGCCACCACCGTGCCGCCGGGACACATGCAGAAGCTGTAGACCGTTCGCCCGTTCGAGCAGTGGTGCGAGATATGATATTCTGCCGCACCCAAGATGCGGTTGCCGGCGTCCTGCCCGAAGCGGGCGCGGTCGATCCAGGATTGCGGATGCTCGATGCGCACCCCGATCGAGAACGGCTTGGCCTCCGCATAGACGCCGGCCTCGTGCAGCATCGCAAAGGTGTCGCGGGCACTGTGCCCGATGGCCAGCACCACCCGCTCGGCCGGCAGGTATTCGCCGCCGTTCAGGTGCAGTCCGCGCAGGCGCCGTTCGCCCGAGCCATCGGTCGCCACGTCCAGTCCGTCGACCCGGGTGGAGAAGCGGTACTCACCGCCCAGCGCCTCGATCGTCTCGCGGATGCTCTCCACCATCGTCACGAGGCGGAAGGTGCCGATGTGCGGATGCGCCTCCGTCAGGATCTCCGGGGGGGCGCCCGCCTTCACGAACTCGGTCAGGACCTTGCGGTTGAGGTGGCGCGGGTCCTTGATGCGGCTGTAGAGCTTGCCGTCCGAGAAGGTGCCGGCTCCGCCCTCGCCATATTGCACGTTGGATTCCGGGTTCAGCACGCTGCGGCGCCACAGCCCCCAGGTGTCCTTGGTCCGTTCGCGCACCACCTTGCCGCGCTCCAGCACGATCGGGCGGAAGCCCATTTGCGCGAGGATCAGGGCGGCGAAGAGCCCGCACGGGCCTGCGCCGATGACGACGGGACGCGGGGCGTCGGCGGGTGCCGTGCCGACCGGGCGATAGCGCGTGTCCGGCGTCGGCTGCACATGCGGGTCACGCCGGAACCGGGCGAGGACGGCGGACTCCTTCTTCAGCGAAACGTCGACCGAGTAGACGAGCTGGATGTCGGTCCGGTCGCGCGCATCATGGCCGCGCCGCGCGACCGAAAAACGGACGAGCTCGCGCGGGGTGATGCGCAGCCGCTTGGTGATCGCTGCCGACAGCGCCTCGTCGGCATGGTGGAGCGGCAGTTTCAACTCGGTGATGCGGATCATGGCCGCGCCTTACATCGAGATCCGCGCGCTTGCTAACCTTGCTCGTTCGCCGCAGCCTCGCGGGCCTCCGGCTTGAGGTTCCAGCCGCCGATCTGCGCATAGAGCGCGTCCCGCAATTCCCGCACCCGGGCGTTGAGCGCCTTGAGTTCCTCCACCGGCTGGCCGGACGATGACAGTAACGCCTCGGCGAGGCAGCCGGTCCTGGTGCGAAGCTCGCGGCCGTCCGGGGTCAGCGCGACCAGCACCTGCCGTTCGTCCTCGGGATTGCGGGTGCGCTGCACCAGGCCGGCGGCCTCGAGGCGCTTGAGGAGCGGCGTCAGCGTGCTCGATTCCAGCGCCAGTCGCTCCGCGATCCGGCCGACCGTCTGCCCGTCCTCCCGCCACAGGATGTTGAGCACCAGATACTGCGGATAGGTGAGCCCGAGCTGGTCCAGCAACGGCTTGTACACGCGCTGGATCGCCATGCTCGCGGAGTAGAGGCCGTAGCAGAGCTGGTCATCCAGCGGCAGCAGCGTCTCTGCGACGTCCGTCATTCCTCACTCCTGGTGCAACCGCGCCGCGGCACACCGCACATATCGCGATAATCTTTCGATGAACAAGCCCGTGCGCGAGGAGGACGGAAGGCGCAAAAGGACGAGGCTCCCCGGAGCGCTGCTCCGGAGAGCCTTTTTGGATCAGCCGCGGAAGAAGGCGAGTAGATCGGGATTGATGACCTCGGGGTGGGTCTGCGCCATGCCGTGGGGCAGGCCGTCATAGGCCTTGAACGTGGCGTTCTTCAGCAGGCCCGCGGCCTTGGGGCCGTGATTGGCGAAGGGGACGACCTGATCGTCCGTGCCGTGCATCACCAGCACCGGAACGTCGATCGCCTTCAGGTCCTCGGTGAAGTCCGTTTCGGAGAATGCCTTGATGCAGTCGTACTGCGCCTTGGCACCGCCGGCGAGGCCTTGGCGTGACCAGTTGTCGATCAGGCCCTGGCTGACCTTCGCGCCCTCGCGATTGAAGCCGTAGAAGGGTCCGGACGCGACCTCGCGGTAGAATTCGGGACGATTGGCGACAAGGGCGGCACGGAAACTGTCGAACAGCTCGATCGGCACGCCGTCGGGATTGGTGTCGGACTTGACCATGACCGGCGGCACGGCACCGATCAGCACCGCCTTGGCGACCCGTCCCGGCTCGGCGCGGGCAACATAATGCGCCACTTCGCCGCCACCGGTGGAGTGGCCGACGTGGATGGCGTCCTTCAGATCCAGTGCCGTCACCAGTTCCGCCACGTCGGCGGCATAGGTGTCCATCTCGTTTCCGGTATCCGTCTGCGTCGACCGACCATGGCCGCGGCGATCGTGGGCGATCACGCGATAGCCCTCGCCCAGGAAGAACAGCATCTGGTTGTCCCAATCGTCCGCCGACAGCGGCCAGCCGTGATGGAACACGACGGGCTGTGCATCCTTGCTGCCCAGGTCCTTGTAGAAGATTTCCGTGCCGTCCTTCGTGGTGATCGTCGCCATCGCTTGTCTCCTCGGTGAAGGCGGCAGGAGCGCCGCTGTCGAAGATGATGTACAAGGACCAGGGTGGCGGCACGCGTGGGGGAAGTGACACAGTGCGAGGCGAAACTGACAGGATGCACATCGTCGCGGAGGTCGGGCTCGTCCTCTATCCCGACTGCCAGTTGTCCGCGATCTATGGCCTGACGGACCTGTTCCGGATCGCGAGCGACATCGCGGCGCGTTCGGGCGCCTCGAACCCTCCGGCGATCCGGGTGAGCCACTGGCGTCAGGATGGCGATGCGATCGTCTGCACCTATGACAGCGCACCCCGTTCCCAGCACGCGCTCAGCCACCTCATCACGCCCCCCAGCATCGTCCTTCCGGACCGGATGCAGCCCATGCGCGGCCTCGCCGAGTGGATGGCCACGCTCCACCGCGCCGGGGCGACGCTGTGCTCGGTTTGCGCGGGGGCGTTTGTGTTGGCCGAAACCGGCCTGTTGCAGGGGCGGGAGGCGACCACCCACTGGGCGTTCGCCGAAACGCTGGCGTCGCGTTTCCCCACCGTCCGCGTCGATGCGGATCGCATGCTGATCGACGACGGCGACATCATCACGGCGGGAGGCATCCTTGCCTGGACGGATCTTGGCCTCACGCTGGTCGAGCGCCTGCTGGGTCCCAGCGTCATGCTCGACACCGCGCGCTTCCTGCTGGTCGATCCGCCGGGTCGTGCGCAGCGCCCCTATGGCCAGTTCGTCCCGCGGCTCGATCATGGGGATGCGGCGATCCTGGCCGTGCAGCATTGGCTGCAGGCGACGGGCGCAAAGGAGCATGGCGTGCCGATGCTCGCCGGCAGGGCAAGGCTTGAGGAGCGTACGTTTCTCCGGCGCTTCAAGAACGCAACGGGCTTGCGGCCCACCGAATATGCCCAGCAGATCCGCGTGGCCAAGGCGCGCGAGGCACTGGAACGGACGCGCAAGCCCGTGGAGCAGATCGCCTGGCAGGTCGGCTATGGCGACCCTTCGACCTTCCGCAAGCTGTTCCAGCGCGTGACGGGCCTCGCCCCGAACGAATATCGGCGACGGTTCGGCGTCGTGGGCGGGGCGGAAGGCTCCGGTCCGGCGCAGCGGCTGGACAGCGCCCTGCTGCCTGCCTAGGCGCCGGCACCGTGGCCAAGAAACACTATCTGACCGCGACCCTGCCCGATGGCTATGTGAAGACGATCGGGCCGACCTCGATCCCCTTCACCCATTATTGGCGCATCGTCGCCGAACTCGCCAACGGCAAGACCGAGGTGTTCTGGGGCCATGCCAAGTCGCTGGCTGAGGCGAAGGGCAAGCAGGCCGCCGCCGCCGATGCGGCCGCGACCCGCGGCTGGCGCTCCTACGCGTTCGAAGTCGTGGAGCTGGTCAAGACGCGCGGCTGACCCGCCTCACGCCACCGCCCAGCGCTCGCGCACGACGCGTTCCAGCACTGCGAGCGGCATTGCGCCGTCCAGCAGCACGGCGTGGAACCGCTTGAGGTCGAACTTCGGGTTCCTCTGCACCTCGGCGCGCAGCCGCGTCCACACGGTGTGGCCGATCTTGTAGCTGCACGCCTGGCCCGGCCAAACGGTGTAGCGGTCGATCTCGCCCTGGCTGCGGCCGCGCGCGATGCCGGTGGTCGCGATCAGATAGTCGGTCGCCTTTTCGCGGCTCCACCGCTTGGCGTGCATGCCGCTGTCCACCACCAGCCGCGTGGCGCGGAACAGCAGCGACTGGAGATAGCCGACCTGGCCGAGCGGATCGCCCTCGTACATCCCCATCTCGTCCGCCAGCTGCTCGGAATAGAGCGCCCAGCCTTCCGAATAGCCGCTGAAGAAGCCCCGCCTGCGGATCAGCGGGATCTGCGTGCTCTCCAGCGCGAGGCTGACCTGGAGGTGATGGCCGGGCACCGCCTCGTGATGGGTGAGCGTGGCCAGCCCGAACTTCGGCCGGTCGAACGTGTCGCGCAGGTTGATGTAGTAGATCGCCGGGCGCGAGCCATCGAGCGAGGCGTTCTGGTAATAGCCGCCGGGCGCACCCGCCTGGATCGTCGGGGGGACACGCCGCACTTCGACCGGCGCCTTGGGCAGGGTGGCGAACGCTTCGGGCAGGCGCGCGTGCATCGCCTGGATCTGCGTGTTCAACTGGGCGAGCAGCGCTTCGCGGCCGGGATCGGTGTTGGGGAAGAGCTGGTCCGGGCGCTTGTTGAGCGCCACCAGCCGCTCGCCCACGCTGCCCTGGGCCATGCCCTGCGTCTTCAGGATCGCGTCGATGCGCCCGCTGATCTCCGCCACCTGCTCAAGGCCGAGCCGGTGGATCTCGTCGCCCGTCATCGCCACCGTGGTCGCCGCCTCGGCCGCTGCGGCATAATAAGCGTCGCCGTCGGGCAGACGCCAGCAGCCGGCGTCGTGGACCGCCTTGGCGCGCAGCTCCGTCACCAGCGCGCGCTGGCGATCGAGCGCCGGGAACACCTTCTGCTCGACGATCGCCGTCGCACGAGCGACGCGGTCTGCGGGCAATCCTGCCGCCTTCAGCTTGGCGGCGAAGCTGGCCACCATCACCGTCTGGTCGGCGGGCTTTTCCCGCGCGCTCGCCAGCTGCTTGAGCGTGGTGTCGAGGATGTAGTCGGGGGCGAAGACGCCGCGCGCGGCATCCCGGCGCTGCCGCTCGCTGCTGTCGTCGATCGTCTTGGGGAAGGCCTCCAGCCGGGCGAGATAGGCGTCTGCCTCGGCCGCGTCGCGAACGCGCGCCTGGGACTCCAGGAAGTCCGGCACGTCGCGATAGGGGCCGCTCAGCTGGCTCAGCACATAGGGGGCGAACCGGCCCAGGCTGCTGCCATAGGTGAAGCGCTCCGCACCCGCGACCGCACGGGTCAGCTGATATTCCACGATCTCGTGGTCGAGCTTGGAAGCGGGGGACAGGTCGGCAGTGTTGACCCGCTGGAGCTCGGCAAGCTCGCGCCGGGTGCGGGCGAGCGCACGCGCCTGGCCCGCGGCGGATTCGTCGTCGAGCTGCGACTTCAGCCGCGCGCGCTCGCCGGTGTCGAGGCCGAGCCGCGTCGCTTGCTCCGGGGACTCATCCAGCCGCGTGTAGAAAAAGCGGTCGAGCATCGCGCGGAAGTCCGCGTCGGCGTTTCCCGCGGCAAAGGCTGCGCGTGCCGGAACGGCACCGGCGAGTGCGACGGCAGCTCCACCCACCATGAAATCACGACGTTGCACGGCAGTTTCCCCCTGTTGCCCCGGTTCAGAACAGAGGTGTAAGCGAGCCCTGGACGCACGTCACCCACCGAGTGCCGCTCAGCGACCGGGCTCCAGCCACCAGTCCTGACGCCAGCCGCGGAGCTCCTCGACGGGCTGACCGGCGCCGTCGCGGGCAGGGGCATAGCGGTAGCGGGCCTCGATCAGCCGACAGGTGGTGGCGTCCAGCTCCGCCGAGCCGCTCGAGCGGGTCACGGCACAGCCGGTGGGGCGGCCGGCGGCGTCGACCGTGAAGCCCACCGTGACGCTGCCCTCCACCCGCGCCCGCCGGGCAGCGCGCGGATAATCGGAATCGCGGATCGCGCCGCGCAGCAGCCGGGCAGGACTGCCGCCACCGCTCCCCGTTCCGTTGCCGGAGGTGCCGCTGCCGGTGCCCTGGCCCACGCCGCCTGCGCCGGTCCCCGGGCCAGCGAGCGGTGCCGCGCCCGCGGCGGGATCCGGGCCGGGGCCGGCGATCGGGGCGGCGACAATCGGCGGCGGCACCAGGAGCGGCACGGGTGGTGCCACCAGTTCGACGGGGCGCGCGTGCCGGTTCGCAGGCGCCGCCGTGCCGCTTTTCCGCTCAGGCTGGGGCACCGGCTGGACGGTGGGCGGGGGTGGCGGGGCAGGTGCGGGCAGGTCGAACGTCAGCAGCCCGTCGTCGAACTTCGATTCCGGCGCGACGCCGAGCGCGGTCACCAGCGCGATGCCCAGTCCCGCGTGCAGTAGCAGGACGGCAAGCGCGGAGGCGATCCGATGTCGCCCTTCCTGATGATAGCCCTGCCGCATGCCATCCTAGATCGGCAGGCCAGGAAGCCTATTTCAAGTGCGTCAGCGGCCTCCGCCGAGCGGCACCCGCAAGGTCACCTTCTTCCAGCCCCAGCGGATCATCGAATCCTCTTCGTCCTCGACCGGCTCGGCAAGCTCGCGCAACCGCCAGCGGCTATCCTCGGCGGCGGTGGCGGATTCGATCCGCTGCAGGTCGAACGACCCGGCGTCGGAGAGCTTCGCTCGCGGCGCTTGGTTCTCCCGCGCGGTCGGCGTCGCTGTTGCAGCGGTGCCGCTGATGGCCAGCACGAGGATGGCTGCGGCAAGGCTTGTCATTGCGGCGTCGAAGTCCCTTGAAGTGGTGATGGCAGCTAGAAAGCCTGGCGACCCGTCGATGTTCCCCTTGTCGGAAGGAAGCGCTCCGCCCATCCTGCTGCGCGGGGGGCGAAATCATGCGAGACATGGGACGAAAGGTGTCGGAGCTTTGCGCGGAGGCGTTGGCGCTGGCCGCGGGCGGCTGGTGGATCGCGGGAGGGGCGATCCTGCTCCTGTGTGGCGCCGGTATCGCCGCGGACCTGCTTGGGCCCGCCGGGAGGCTGGCTGGTGGGGCGGTTCAGCTGGGCGTGTCCTGGGGAGTCCTGCGGTCCATGGCACAGCGGCAGGGCTGGATACCGCCGGGAAGCCGCGCCGGTGGCGTCCTCGGCCTTCTCGGCCTCAACATCCTGCACACCGTTGGCGTGGGGCTCGCCTGCCTTCTGCTCCTCTTGCCTGGCCTCTACGTCGCTGCCCGCTGGTCGGCGGCGGGTGTCATCCTGGTTGCCGAACGCGCGAGTCCGACGGAGGCGCTGGGCGAGAGCTGGGCGCGCACGCGGGATTGGGCCGGTGTCATCGCCCTCGTCCTGTGCGGCGTCTTCCTGCCGCTGGTCGCCGCGGGCGTTGCGCTGGCGCTGTGGACCGATCCCGATTCCACGAGCGTCGGCGCGGTGGCTGGAACGAACCTTGCCATCGCCCTATCTTATGTTTGCGCCTGGTACGTCGGGATGGCCGTCTACGCCCGGACGCGCGCGTCACAGGAAGGGCTGGAACAGGTCTTCGCCTGACGCCTCCGGCAGGATAGGGGGCGCTTGACGCGGGCTACCGGCGATCCCCACTCTCGCGCGTACACGTAAGGACCCCGCACACCTCCATGCAGCTTGTCATCGTAGAATCGCCGGCCAAGGCGAAGACCATCGAGAAGTATCTCGGCAAGGACTATCGCGTCCTCGCCTCCTACGGCCATGTCCGCGACTTGCCGGCCAAGGACGGATCGGTCGATCCGGACGAGGGTTTCGCGATGGAGTGGGAGACCTATGCCGACAAGTCGCGGCAGCTCAAGGCGATCGCGGACGAGGCCAAGAAGGCCGACCGCCTGATCCTCGCCACCGACCCTGATCGCGAAGGCGAGGCGATCTCGTGGCACGTGCAGGAGGTGCTGGCCAAGAAGAAGGCGCTGCCCAAGGAGGTCGAGCGGGTTACCTTCAACGCGATCACCAAGCCGGCGATTTTGGCGGCGATGAAGGCGCCGCGCGGGCTCGATACCGACCTGATCGACGCCTATCGCGCCCGCCGCGCGCTCGACTATCTGGTCGGCTTCACCCTGTCGCCGGTGCTGTGGCGCAAGCTGCCCGGCGCCAAGTCGGCCGGCCGCGTCCAGTCGGTGGCGCTGCGCCTGATCGTGGAGCGCGAGCGCGAGATCGAAGGCTTCACCGCCCAGGAATATTGGTCGGTGATCGCCCAGATGGAGCAGGACGGCCAGCCGTTCGAGGCGCGGCTCGTCAAGTTCGACGGCAAGAAGCTCGACCGCCTGTCGCTGGGCGACCAGGGCTCGGCGTTCGCGGCCAGGGAAGCCGTCGAGGCGGCGCGCCTGTCGGTCGTCTCGGTCGAGACAAAGCCTGCGACCCGCAACCCGCCGCCGCCCTTCACCACCTCGACACTGCAGCAGGAGGCGGCGCGCAAGCTCGGCTTCTCCGCCAGCCACACGATGCGCATCGCCCAGTCGCTCTACGAGGACGGCGCGATCACTTATATGCGTACGGACGGCGTGCAGATGGACGGATCGGCGATCGATGCCGCCCGCGGCGCGATCGCAAACCGCTACGACGCCAGCTACGTTCCCGACCGCCCGCGCCAGTACCAGACCAAGGCGAAGAACGCGCAGGAAGCGCACGAGGCGATCCGCCCGACCGACTTCTCCAAGGATCGCGCCGGTTCGGGCGACCACGCCCGCCTCTACGACCTGATCTGGAAGCGCGCGCTTGCCAGCCAGATGGCTTCGGCGCGGCTGGAGCGCACTGCGGTGGAACTGGAGGACGGCACCGGCCGCCTCGGTCTGCGCGCCACCGGCCAGGTCGTCCTCTTCCCCGGCTATCTCGCCCTCTACGAGGAAGGCCGCGACGATGCCGGCGACGAGGATTCGCGCCGCCTGCCGCTGCTGCGCGACGGCGATGCGCCCGCCAAGAAGGGCGTGACGGCCGAACAGCACTTCACCCAGCCGCCGCCGCGCTTCTCCGAAGCCTCGCTGGTGAAGCGGCTGGAGGAACTCGGTATCGGCCGTCCGTCGACCTATGCGTCGATCATTCAGGTGCTCAAGGACCGCGCCTATGTGCGCGTCGAGAAGAACCGCTTCTTCGCCGAAGAGAGCGGCCGCCTGCTGACGGCATTCCTGGAGCGCTTCTTCGAAAAATACGTCGGCTACGACTTTACCGCGGGGCTCGAGGAGGAACTCGACGACGTCTCGGGCGGCCGCGCCGAGTGGCAGGCGGTGCTGGAGGCCTTCTGGCGCGACTTCAAGCCGCGCACCGCCGAGGTGATGGAGCAGCAGCCCTCCGCCATCACCGCAGAGCTCGACAAGTTCCTGGAAGCCTATCTCTTCCCGGCCAAGGCCGACGGCAGCGATCCGCGCTTGTGCCCGAACTGCGGCGAAGGCCGGCTGGCGCTGCGCGGCGGCAAGTTCGGCGCCTTCGTTGCCTGCTCCAACTACCCGGAATGCAAATACACCCGCCGCTTCGGCCAGCCGGGCGGCGAGGGCGCGGAGGAGACGGGTCCGGAAGGGCTGGGCAAGGATCCGGAGACGGGGCTGGAGGTCGAGCGCAAGTCCGGCCGCTTCGGGCCGTACATCCAGCTGGGCGAGGGCAAGGACGCCAAGCGCGCCTCCATCCCCAAGGACCTGCCGGGCGGCGAACTGACGCTGGAATGGGCGCTCAAGCTGCTGAGCCTGCCGCGCGTCATCGGCAACCATCCGGAGACGGGCGAGCCGATCGAGGCGGCGATCGGGCGCTATGGGCCGTACCTCAAGCACGCGGGCAAGTACGCGCGGCTGCAGTCGACCGCCGAGGTGTTCGAGACGGGCATGAACGCCGCGGTGGTGAAGCTCGCCGAGGCGGCCGCCGGGCGCCCGGCGCGCGGCGCGGCGCGCGAGCCGCTGCGCGTGCTCGGCGCCCATCCGCGGACCGAGGCGGAGATCAAGCTGATGGAAGGCCGCTACGGCCCGTACGTCACGGATGGCACCACCAACGCGACGCTGCCCAAGACGGTCGCGCCCGAGGCGCTGACGCTGGAGGAAGCCGCCCAGCTGATCGACGCCCGCGCCGCCGCGGCGCCGGCCAAGAAGGGCCGTAAGGCACCGGCGAAAAAGGCGGCGGCGAAGAAGCCAACGGCCGAGAAGAAGCCGGCCGCCAAGAAGGCACCCGCCAAGAAGGCGGCCAAGACCGAAGACTGACGCCCCGCCTCCGTCCACCCGTCATGCTGACTTCCGTCAGGATGACGAGCGTGGATCGGGCTCCAGCCTGAATCACACCCGTACCCCGGCGAAGGCCGGGGCCCAGTTGCGGTGCCATCGGGGGAAGGCACCGCACCTCGCCAAAGTCCCCCAATTGGACCCCGGCCTCCGCCGGGGTACGGAATACGGCATCCCCACCGTATCCCCGCGCAGGCGGGGATCCAGGGCCCAGCAGGGCGATGGTTGCGCCCGGCACCCTGGGCTCCCGCCTACGCAGGAGCACGAAGCAGTTGAACGGGTGCGCACCCGAAACGCAGAACGGCGCGCGTACCGCGGGGTACGCGCGCCGTTTCTGTTTCGCTCAAGAAAACGCTTATTCCTCGAACGCACCCACTTCGCTGCGACGACCGATCAGGAACGCGTCGGCCACGTGGCGGAACGGCGACAGGTCGACGTCGCTCTCGCGGCGATCGAGCAGGTCGGCGAAGCGGCGATAGAGGCGGGCGTATTCGGGCTCGTCGCCCACGTCCTGCTCGACGCCGTCGACGAACATCTTGGACGCGCCCATCGACAGCTTCAGGTGGCCGCGGTCGGTTTCCACGTCCACGTCCCAGGTCTGCGGCCCGCGCTGGTCGAAGTCGAAGAACACGTCGACCGGAACGCCCGCGGTGTCGGTGAACGACAGGTCGGCCGCGATCGGGGCCGGGCGGTTGGAGGGGAAGCGCAATGCCGCATCCTGCAGCAGCAGCGGGCGCGGCAGGATCTGCGTGATCACCGACAGCGCGTTGATGCCCGGATCGAACACGCCGATGCCCGGCTCCCAGATCCACGCCTGGCCCGGATGCCAGACGCGCACGTCCTCCTTCCAGTTGACCTCGACGCGGCGGATTTCGCGCTCGGCGAGCCAGGCACGCGCCGGCTCGACGCCCGCGGCCTCGCGCGAATGCCAGGTCGTGAAGAGCACGCGGCCGGCCTCACGCGCCAGGCGCACGAAGTCCTCGGCCTCCGACAGGGTGGCGGCCGGCGGCTTCTCGATCATCACGTCCAGCCCGTGCTCGAGCGCTTCCTCGATCAGCGCGAGGCGGCCGCGCGGGGGCGTGCAGATCGAGATCGCCTGCACGTCGGGCACCGCCTGCATCATCTCGGTGATGGTGCGGAAGCCCGGCACGCCCTCGGGCGGGGTGTGGCCGGTCACGGCCGCGACCACCGAGAACCGCTTGTTGGCGGCGAGGTGCGGGATGTGCTGGTCACGCGCGATCTTGCCGATGCCCGCCAGCGCGATGCGGATCGTGCCCGCGCCAGCCTCGGCAGCTTCACCGGTGATGTCGTGGGATTCCAAAGCCGTAGTCAATCCGCGTTCCTCTCCGCTCCGGGGGACGGCAGCGCACCGCCGGTCCTCGTCGATAACTCCGACATATCGGCGCAGCGGCGGCCGATCAATCGGCCGTGTTCCACCAACCTTGCTTTTCGGGCGGTGCATGCCCCTTGTTCCCGCCCCCTCCGGCCCGCTAGGTTGCGCCCGGGATCGTGCCCAGCCGCAGCGGCAAAGGGGCACACCCGGGTAAGGAGAAGGGCTTGCGCGAACAGGTGCAGGAGCTGGAACGGCGGCGTGCGGCCGCGCGTGCCGGCGGCGGCGAGAAGCGGGTGGCCGCACAGCATGCCAAGGGCAAGCTGACCGCGCGGGAGCGGCTCGACGTGCTGCTCGATCCAGGCAGTTTCGAAGAGCTCGACATGTTCGTCGAGCACAATTGCGTCGATTTCGGCATGGCGGATCAGGTGATTCCCGGCGACGGGGTGGTGACCGGATCGGGCACGATCAACGGCCGGCTGGTGTTCGTCTTTTCGCAGGATTTCACGGTGTTCGGCGGGTCGCTGTCCGAACGTCATGCCGCCAAGATCTGCAAGGTCATGGACATGGCGATGAAGGTCGGCGCGCCCGTCATCGGCCTCAACGACTCCGGCGGCGCCCGCATCCAGGAGGGGGTGGCCTCGCTCGGCGGCTATGCCGAGGTGTTCCAGAGGAACGTGCTCGCCTCGGGCGTGGTGCCGCAGCTGAGCCTCATCATGGGCCCGTGCGCGGGCGGCGCAGTCTATTCGCCGGCGATGACCGACTTCATCTTCATGGTGAAGGATTCGAGCTACATGTTCGTGACCGGCCCCGACGTGGTGAAGACCGTCACCAACGAGGTGGTCACCCAGGAGGAACTGGGCGGCGCCATCACCCACACCACGCGCTCGTCGGTGGCGGACGTTGCGTTCGAGAACGACATCGAGGCGCTGCTGGCGGCGCGCGACTTCATCGACCTCTTGCCCGCCTCCAACGGCGTCGAGGCGCCCGAGCGGCCCACCGAAGATCCGTGGGATCGCATCGAGGACAGCCTCGACACGCTGGTGCCGCCGTCCGCCAACCAGCCCTACGACATGCACGAGCTGATCCGGAAGGTGGTCGACGAGGGCGACTTCTTCGAGGTGCAGCCCGCACACGCCGCCAACATTCTGACCGGCTTCGGCCGGATCGAGGGGCGGACGGTGGGCTTCGTCGCCAACCAGCCGACCGTGCTCGCCGGCGTGCTCGACATCAACGCGTCCAAGAAGGCGGCGCGCTTCGTGCGATTCTGCGACGCGTTCGAGATCCCGATCGTCACCTTCGTCGACGTGCCGGGCTTCCTCCCCGGCGTCGCGCAGGAGCACAACGGCATCATCAAGCACGGCGCCAAGCTCTTGTTCGCCTATGCCGAGGCGACCGTGCCCAAGATCACCGTCATCACGCGCAAGGCCTATGGCGGCGCCTATGACGTGATGGCGTCCAAGCACCTGCGCGGCGACTTGAACTATGCCTGGCCCACCGCCGAGATCGCGGTGATGGGGGCCAAGGGTGCGGTGGAGATCATCTTCCGCGGCCGCACGCCGGAGGAGATCGCCGAGCGTACCGCGGAGTATGAGGCGCGCTTCGCCAACCCGTTCGTGGCGGCCTCCAAGGGGTTCATCGACGAGGTGATCCAGCCGCACGCCACCCGCAGGCGCATTGCGCTCGGCCTGCGCAAGCTGCGGGGCAAGCAGCTGGAGAACCCTTGGAAGAAGCATGACAACATCCCGCTCTAGGCGTGCGGCACCGGCCAAGGCGGGCGGCGGCGGACGGTTCCTCGCCACGGCGATGGTGGCGGGGGTGACGCTCGGCATGGGGGCGCTGCTGCTGTGGCCGCGCGATGGCGAACGCAGCGAACCGGCACCGTCCGCGGCGCCCAAGCCTGCACCTCCTGCCGTCGTTGCGCCGCCTGCCGGCGTGCGGGCGCTGCCGGCTGCCGAGCAGCTCGCGCGCGCCGCCCGGACGGTGTTCGGTCCCACGGGCCAGGCAAGCAGCGCCGGGGAAGGCGGGCAGGTTGTCACCACGCCGGCACGGCTGGTGTGGCGCGGCGACACCGCGGTGCTGATCAGCACGGCCGAGATGGTGGATGGTTGCCACGGATGCACGGGCGGACTCGACATCGCCTATCTGAAACCGGCGGGGGACGGTTTCGCTCTCGTCCAGCGCTGGCCGGATGCGGTCTCGGGATCGAGCTGGGGCGCGCCGCCTGGCGAATGGTCGGTCTCCGACAAGTTCGGCGCCAATCCGGTGATCTATGCGAGCGGCGGCGGGACCTGGCAGGGCTATACGTGCAGCGTGTTCACACTGACCGAACTCGGCGCCGGGGGGCCGATCGGCTTGGTTTCCGTGCCCGAGGGCTATGACGACAGCGGCGCCGGCACCACGCCTGCCACCACGCTGGAGGGCAAGATCGCCAACATCGTGCCGGGCCGCGGGTTCGACGTGCACTACACGGGCACCCAGAGCTTCACCGATCATTATGTCCGCCAGGGCGACAAATATGCCGTGCGCGGCGAGACGCGGATGCCGACATGCTAGGTCGCCTCAACCATGTCGGCGTCGCCACCGCCTCGATCGCGCAGTCGGCGGAGCGCTATCGCCTGCTGTTCGGCGATTCCGCGGTCGGAGAGCCCTTCGACCTTCCCGCACAGGGCGTGCGCGTCTGCTTCGTGGATGTGCCGAACACCCAGGTCGAGCTGATCGAGCCGCTGGGCGCGGACTCGCCGATCCATGGATTCCTCGCGAAGAACCCGGCCGGCGGGCAGCATCACCTCTGCTATGAGGTGCCCGACATTCACGCCGCCAAGGCGTGGTTCGAGGCGCGGGGCATGCGGGTGCTGGGCGAGCCGCGCATCGGCGCCCACGGGACGCCGATCTTCTTCGTCCACCCCAAGGACATGGGTGGCGTGCTGACCGAAATCATGGAGAGCCCGCGTGGCGAACATTGAGCCACCCCAGCCGGGCGAGGATTCCGGCGCTGCACCTGCGCCGCGCGACCTGCCCGTGAGCGACGGCAGCGGCAGCCGCAGCCTTTCGGACTGGCAGGCGCTCGCCGCCAAGGAAGTGAAGGGCCGCGACCTCGACTGGCACACGCCCGAGGGGATCACGGTCAAGCCGCTCTACACCGCCGAGGACGTCACGGCCGATCCGGGGCTGCCCGGCTTCGCGCCCTTCACCCGTGGCGTGCGCGCGTCGATGTATGCCGGCCGCCCATGGACGATCCGCCAGTACGCCGGCTTTTCGACGGCCGAGGAGTCCAACGCCTTCTATCGCCGCAACCTCGCCGCCGGGCAGAAGGGGCTGTCGGTCGCCTTCGACCTTGCCACCCATCGCGGCTATGACAGCGACCATCCGCGCGTGGTGGGCGACGTCGGCAAGGCGGGCGTCGCGATCGACACCATCGATGACATGAAGATCCTGTTCGACGGCATCCCGCTCGATCAGATGTCGGTCAGCATGACCATGAACGGCGCGGTGATCCCGGTGCTCGCCTTCTTCATCGTGGCGGCGGAAGAGCAGGGGGTCGCTCAGGAGAAGCTGGAAGGCACGATCCAGAACGACATCCTCAAGGAGTTCATGGTCCGTAACACCTATATCTACCCGCCCGAACCGAGCATGCGGATCATCTCGGACATTTTTGCCTATACCTCGGCGCACATGCCGAAGTTCAACAGCATCTCGATCTCCGGCTATCATATGCAGGAGGCCGGGGCGACGCAGGTGCAGGAGCTCGCCTTCACCATCGCCGACGGCATGGAATATGTCCGCTACGGCGTCACCTCGGGCCTCGACATCGACAAGTTCGCGGGACGGCTGAGCTTCTTCTTCGCGATCGGAATGAACTTCTTCATGGAGGTGGCGAAGCTGCGTGCGGCGCGGGTGCTGTGGCACCGGGTGATGACGCAGCTGGGGGCAAAGGACGAGCGCTCCAAGATGCTGCGCACCCATTGCCAGACCTCGGGCGTGTCGCTGACCGAGCAGGACCCGTACAACAACGTCATCCGCACCACGATCGAGGCGATGGCGGCGATGCTGGGGGGCACCCAGAGCCTCCACACCAACGCGCTCGATGAGGCGATCGCGCTTCCCACCGACTTCTCCGCCCGCATCGCCCGCAACACCCAGATCGTGCTGCAGGAAGAGACGGGCATGACCAAGGTCGTCGATCCCTTGGGCGGCAGCTACTATGTCGAGAGCCTCACCCAGCAGCTGGTCGACCAGGCCTGGGCGATCATCGAGCGCGTGGAGGCCGAAGGCGGCATGGCCAAGGCGGTCGCCGCCGGCTGGCCCAAGGCAATGATCGAGGAGGCCGCCGCCGCCCGCCAGGCGCGGGTCGACCGCGGCGAGGACGTGATCGTCGGCGTCAACAAGTACCGCCTCGCCAGCGAAGACCCGCTCGAGACGCTGGAAGTCGACAACACCAAGGTGCGCGAGGCGCAGATCGCCCGCATCGCCCGCGTCCGCGCCGGCCGGGACGAGGATGCGTGCCAGACGGCGCTCGGCGCGCTTCGCCAGGGCGCGACCGGGGACGGCAACCTGCTGGCGCTCGCGGTCGAAGCGGCACGCGCCCGCGGGACGCTGGGCGAGATCTCGGCCGCGATGGAGGCGGGCTTCGGCCGCTACGGCACGACGCCAGTACCGGTGAAGGGTGTGTATGGCGCGCCTTATGCCGGGGACGACCGCTGGGCGCAGGTGGTGGCCGGCGTCGCCGCGGTCGAGCGTCGGCTGGGGCGCAAGCCGCGGCTGCTGGTCGCCAAGATGGGGCAGGACGGGCACGATCGCGGTGCCAACGTCATCGCCTCCGCGTTCGGCGACATGGGCTTCGACGTGGTCTCCGGGCCGCTGTTCCAGACGCCGGAAGAGACGGTGGTGCTGGCGATCGAGAGCGGCGTCGACGTGGTCGGCGCCTCCAGCCTGGCTGCCGGGCACAAGACGCTGATCCCGGAACTGATCCGCGGCCTGCGCGAGGCAGGGCGGCACGACATCAAGGTGGTGGCCGGCGGCGTCATCCCGCCGCAGGACTATGACTATCTGCGCGACGCGGGCGTGCAGGGCATCTATGGACCCGGCACCAACGTGGTCGAATGCGCGGCGGACGTGCTGCGCCTGCTCGGCCACAACATGCCACCTGCCGGACTCGAGGACGCCGCTGAATGATCGACACCCTTCCCCAGCACGCCGCGGACGTGCGCAACGACTGGACGCGCGACGAGATCGCAGCGCTGTTCGACCTGCCGTTCCCCGAACTGCTGTTCCGCGCTGCCGAAGTGCATCGCACCAGCCACCGCGCCGACGAAGTCCAGCTCTCCACGCTGCTGTCGATCAAGACCGGCGGCTGCCCGGAGGACTGCGGCTATTGCAACCAGTCCGTCCATGCCGAAACGGGGCTGAAGGCGACGAAGCTGATGGACGTGCGTGCCGTGCTCCAGTCGGCCGCGCAGGCGAAGGACAATGGCTCGTCGCGCTTCTGCATGGGCGCCGCCTGGCGCAACCCCAAGGACCGCGACATGCCCGCCATCATCGAGATGGTGAAGGGCGTGCGGCAGATGGGCATGGAAACCTGCATGACGCTGGGCATGCTGACGCCAGAGCAGGCAGCGCAGCTCGCCGATGCCGGCCTCGACTATTACAATCACAACATCGACACTTCGCCCGAACGCTATGGCGAGGTCATTACTACCCGCAGCTTCCAGGAGCGGCTCGACACGCTCGACCACGTTCGCGGTGCCGGCATCAACGTGTGCTCGGGCGGCATCATCGGCATGGGCGAGACGCGCGAGGATCGCGTCGGCTTCATCCATGCGCTGGCGACGCTGCCGCAGCATCCCGAAAGCGTCCCGGTGAACGCGCTGGTGCCGGTCAAGGGCACGGTGCTGGGCGACATGCTGGCCGACACACCGCTCGCCAAGATCGACGACATCGAGTTCGTGCGCACCGTCGCGGTCGCGCGCATCACCATGCCGGCGAGCATGGTGCGCCTGTCGGCGGGCCGAGAGAGCATGAGCGACGCCACCCAGGCGCTGTGCTTCCTCGCGGGTGCCAATTCGATCTTCACCGGCGACAAGCTGCTCACCACCGGCAACGCGGGCGACGACAAGGACGCGGCGCTGTTCGCGCGCCTGGGCCTGCGGCCGATGCAGGCGGAGGCACCGCGGGTGAAGGAGGCGTGCGGATGCTGCTGATCGGGCTGGCACGGAGATAAGTCGCGTGTGGAAGGTCTTCCGAGCAGCGGGCCTTCCGCAGCGGCGCTGCCCTGGGATCGTTGAGGACGCGACACCGTTGGCCAGATCGGGGCTGAGCCCGGCGACGGCGGTGCGCGTGAAGGAGAGTGAATGCTGGTGACCCTGTTGGCCGCGGCGAATGCCGCGCGATGTGCAACCCCCCGGACGCAGGCGGCGGAACTCCGGTCCGCTGCCGCACCCACGTCGCTCGTCGGGCAGGAATAGGCCCATGTTCACCAAGATCCTGGTCGCCAATCGCGGCGAGATCGCCTGCCGCGTGATGCGCACCGCCAAACGGATGGGGGTCGCCACGGTGGCGGTCTATTCCGACGCCGATGCCGACGCGCCGCACGTGCGCATGGCGGACGAGTCGGTGCGGCTTGGGCCGGCGCCGGCGGCGGAGAGCTATCTGCGCGCCGACCTGATCCTGCTGGCAGCCAAGGAGACCGGCGCCGACTGCATCCACCCGGGCTACGGTTTCCTGTCCGAGCGCGCCGAGTTCGCGCGCGCCTGTGCCGAGGCCGGCATCGCCTTCGTCGGCCCGCCGCCAGAGGCGATCGCGGCGATGGGCGACAAGATCGAGTCCAAGAAGCTCGCCAAGGAAGCGGGCGTCAACGTCGTGCCGGGCTTCCTGGGCGAGATCGCGTCCACGGACGACGCGGTGCGGATCGCCGGGGAGATCGGCTATCCGGTGATGATGAAGGCCTCGGCCGGTGGCGGCGGCAAGGGGATGCGGCTCGCCTGGAGCGAGGCCGACGTGCGCGAAGGCTTTGAGGCGACCAAGCGCGAAGGGCTGGCGAGCTTCGGCGACGACCGCGTCTTCATCGAAAAGTTCATCCAGAGCCCGCGCCACATCGAGATCCAGGTGCTGGGCGACCAGCACGGCAACCTCGTCTACCTTGGTGAGCGCGAATGCTCGATCCAGCGCCGCCACCAGAAGGTGGTGGAGGAGGCGCCATCGCCGTTCGTCACGCCCGAGATGCGTCGCCGCATGGGCGAGCAGGCGGTGGCCCTGGCGCGTGCGGTCGGCTATTTTTCCGCCGGCACCGTCGAGCTGATCGTGTCGGGTGCCGATCCTACCGGCGAGAGCTTCTACTTTCTGGAGATGAACACCCGGCTCCAGGTGGAGCATCCGGTGACGGAGGCGATCACCGGTCTCGACCTGGTCGAGCAGATGATCCGTGTCGCCGCCGGTGAGCCGCTGGCGTTCGGACAGGAGGATGTCACGCTGACGGGCTGGGCGATCGAGAACCGGGTGTACGCGGAGGAACCGTATCGCGGCTTCCTGCCGTCGACCGGTCGGCTGGTCCGCTACCGGCCGCCGCCCGCCCGCGACGGCGTGCGCGTCGACGATGGCGTGCGCGAGGGCGGCGAAGTCAGCATCTATTACGACCCGATGATCGCCAAGCTGGTCACCCATGCCGATACGCGATCGGCCGCGATCGACGCGCAGGTGCATGCGCTCGACCGGTTCGAGATCGACGGGCTGGGCACCAACATCGATTTTCTCTCGGCGCTGATGCAGCACCCGCGCTTCCGCGAAGGCGCGCTGACCACCGGCTTCATCGCCGAGGAATTTCCCGAAGGCTTCACCGGCGCGGCACCGTCACCGGAGCTCCAGCGCAGGCTCGCCGCAATCGCAAGCGTGCTCGACGCGACCTATGCCGCGCGCGCCGCGCGCATCGAGGGGCAGTTGGGCAGCCCGATCTCCCCCGCTACCGATCGGGTCGTGACGCTCGGCGACGCGCGCTTCGAGACGCGGGTGGAGCCATTCGAAGGCGGGCAGCTGGTGCGGTTCGCCGACGGCGGCACGATCGAGCTGGTGGGCCATTGGCGGCCGGGCGAGCCGCTGTTCGCAGCGATGCTGGACGACGAACCCCTGGTGGTGCGGGTCGCCCGCATCCGGGGCGGCTGGCGCCTGATCGCGCGCGGCGCGGCACATCGTGTCGGCGTGCTGCCGCCGCACGTCGCGGCGCTCACCCGGCACATGATCGAGAAGGTCCCGCCGGACCTATCGCGGCTGCTGCTCTGCCCGATGCCGGGATTGCTCACGCGCCTGCACGTGGCGCCCGGCGACCGGGTGGAGGCTGGCCAGCCGCTCGCGGTCGTCGAGGCGATGAAGATGGAGAACATCCTGCGCAGCCAAAAGGCCGGCACGGTGAAATCGGTCAACGCCGCCGAGGGCGAGAGCCTGATGGTCGACGCCGTGATCCTGGAACTGGAGTAGCTCAGGCTTCTAGGAAGGGTGCCGCGACTTCCGGCGGCACCCGCAGGATGCGGCCCGTCTCCCGGTCGACGATCGCCCAGGTGGTCTTCGCCTCCACCCGCACGCGGCCGTCTTCGCCCACGAAGCGCATGTGGCGATCGAACCGAGCCCCGCGCGGGGGCTCTGCGATCCAGGTTTCGGCCGTGACGCTTTCGCCTTTGCGAACGTTGCCGCGATAGTCGATCTCGTGCCGGGTCACGACCCAGAGATAGCGTTGCTGGTGTTCGGCCGGGGCCACCGCCTCCCAGTGCGCCGTGGCCACGTCCTGGATCCAGCGTACCCAGACGGCATTGTTGACGTGCCCGAGCTCGTCGATGTCGGCAGGGCCGGCGGTGATGCGGGTCGTGAAGGGCGCCATGCCGCGTTCCTACCAGCAGCCCGCCGGCCAAGTCGATCCATCGGGTAAGCGGCTGCCCTCTCGGGCAGCCGCTTGAGCTCAGGGCTTCATGGTGCTGGCTGCCAGGGTGGTGACTGCAGTCAGCTTGCGATCGGTCGCGTCGTGGCCGATTGCCACGCGATAGCGGCCGCCCGCGATCCGCCATCCCGGAAGCGCCGTGTCATAGTCTGCGACGATCCGCGGTTCGGCCGCGAGCGTGACGCGCCGCGTCTCGCCGGGCTTGAGCTCGATCCGCTGGAACGCGGCGAGCCGCATCGGCTCCTGCGAGCCTTCGCGCACAACATAGAGCTGCGGCACGTCCGCGCCCGCGCGCTTGCCGGTGTTGGTGACCTCGACGGTGACGCTCAGCGTGCGCCCGCCGGTGACCTTGGGCTTGCGATAGGTGAAGCTGGTGTAGCTGAGACCATGGCCGAACGGGAACAGCGGCTTCAGCGCCTTCTTCTCGTACCAGCGATAGCCGACGTCCGCACCCTCGGCGTAGTCCACGGGGAAGCTTTGGAACTGGAAGTTGCCGGCATTGGCGGGGTTCGCCGCTGCCTGCGCTTCCAGCGAGTTCATCGTGTCCAGACCGACGGGGTTGAGGCGGGGCGGCTGGCCGGCGCTGGCCGGGAAGGTGATCGGCAGGCGTCCCGAAGGATTGACCTTGCCGGTCAGGATGTTGGCGATCGCCTCGCCCCCGCGCTGTCCGGGATACCAGGCCTGTACCACCGCCGGCACCTTCTCGATCCACGGCATCAGCACCGGGCCGCCGGTCTCCATCACCGCCACCGTCTTCGGCTGGGCGGTGGCGATCGCGTCGATCAGCGCGTCCTGGTGGTCGGGCAGGCGCAGGTCGGGAACGTCCTGTGCCTCGGTCGTCCATTGCGTCGCGAACACGATCGCCAGGTCGGCGGCGCGCGCAGCCTCCACGGTCGCGTTGAAGTTGCGTCCGTCGACATAGTCGACCTGCACGCCCGGCAATGCCTTGCGGAGTGCCTCGAGCGGTGAGGAGGCATGATAGGTGATGCGCGCGAACGAGGATGCCGCGCCATAGGCGAGCGGCACTTCGACTGGAGCGCCGCCGACCGAGCGCACCTGGCTCGATCCGCCGCCCGAAAGCACGCCCACGTCGGCGTTGCCGCCGATCACCACGATGCGCTTGGCGCCGGCGGCGAGCGGGAGCAGGTTGCGCTCGTTCTTCAGCAGCACGATGCCGGCCTCGGCGGCGCGCTGTGCCACTTCGGCGTGCTGGTCATAGGAGATGGCCTCCGCCGTCGCCGGCATCGGCGCGTCATAGGCGCCGGTCTCGATCAGGCCGGTCAGGTAGCGGATGACCATGTCGTCCAGCCGCGCCACCGGTACCTCGCCGTTCTCGACCGCCTGCTTGAGCGGCTTGGCGAAGAACAGCGCCTTGTCGAGTTCCTGGCCCGACTGCTGGTCGAGCCCGGCATTCGCGGCCTTGGCGGTCGAATGCACCGCGCCCCAGTCGCTCATCACCCACCCACGATAGCCCCAGTCGCGCTTCAGCACGTCCGTCAGCAGCCGCGGGTTCTCGCACGCCCAGTCGCCATTCACCTTGTTGTAGGCGCACATCACCGAGCCGGGGCGGCCCTTCTCGATCGCGATCTGGAAGGCGAGCAGGTCGCTCATCCGCAGCGCCTTTTCGTCGATGCGCGCGTCGACGACCATGCGGCCGGTCTCCTGCGCGTTGAGCGCAAAATGCTTGACGGTGGAGACGATGCGGTTCGACTGGACGCCGGCGATGTGCGCGCCGCCCAGCAGGCCGGCAAGCAGCGGGTCCTCGCCCAGATATTCGAAGTTGCGGCCGTTCCACGGATCGCGGGTCAGGTTGACGCCGCCCGCCAGCAGCACGTTGAACCGCTTGGCACGCGCTTCCGCGCCGATCATCGCGCCGCCGGCGCGTGCGATCTCGGGATCGAAGCTGGCGGCGGTGGCGAGCCCGGAGGGGAGGGCGGTGGCGACATCGCCCTTGCGCTGCTCGACCTGGTTGGCGACCCCGAGCGACGCGTCGCTCTCGCGCACCAGCGGTACGCCTAGTCGCGGGATGCCGTCGATATGGCCGGCGGAGGGAATCAGCTCGTTCTTGGTCTTGCCGTCGGCCATGGGCGGGAACAGCCCGTGCACCAGCGCGATCTTCTCGTCCGTGGTCATGCGCGCGACCACCGCCTCGGCCCGCGCACGCGCATCCCCTGCCGGAGCGGGCGAAGACGCCGCCTGCGGCTCCCGCGCGAGCACCGCCGGCGCGGCCAGGCCTGCCAGGAGCGATCCTCCGAGCAGCAGGCCATGAAACTTCAACATCCTCTTCCCCTTCTCGTGGTGTGGCGCGCTTCGGAGCAAATTCATCGTCCGCGCGCAATGGCTGTGCTTTTCAGAGCACAGGTTGGGAACGTTCTCAACAACGGTATCGCTCACGCTTTCGGCGACGCGGCATTGCTGCTTGACAACCGTTCGCCTGCTCAGTGAACGTTCTCAATAACGATGCGGGATCACAGCCCGCCGGCAAAAGGGGAGGTTCGGATGCGCGGCTTTACCGCTCGCTCACACACGCAGTTGGTCCTTGGCGTTTCTGCTTTGGCGTTGATGGCAACACCGGGGACGGCGCTGGCGCAGGATGCCGCAGCTACTCTCGGCAACCCGGGGCCATCCGAGATCGCGGATACGTCGCGTGCCGAGCCGGGTGAGGCCGGCGACGACATCGTCGTCACCGGCATCCGTGCGTCGCTGCGCGAAGCGGTCGACATCAAGCGCGATGCCCAGGGCGTCGTCGATGCCATCTCGGCCGAGGACATCGGCAAGTTTCCTGACACCAACCTCGCCGAGTCGCTCCAGCGCATCACCGGCGTGTCGATCGACCGCTCCAACGGCGAGGGGCAGTTCGTCACCGTTCGCGGCTTCGGTCCCGAATACAACCTGGTGACGCTGAACGGCCGGCAGATGCCGACCTCGACGCTCGGTGACGGCGCCAGCGCGCCGGCGTCGCGCTCGTTCGACTTCGCGAACCTAGCGTCCGAGGGCATCGCGGCGGTGGAGGTCTACAAGACCGGACGCGCCGCGGTTCCCTCGGGCGGCATTGGCTCGACCATCAACATCCGGACGCCGCGCCCGCTCGACAAGCCGGGCATGCGCGGCTCGCTGGCGGTGAAGGGCGTGCTCGACAGTTCCCGCAACGAGGGCAACCCGATCACGCCGGAAGTGTCGGGCATCATCTCGACCACCTTCGCCGACGATCGCATCGGCGTGCTGCTGAGCGGCGCGTACCAGCGGCGCAAGGCAAGCGCCAACTCCGCAAGCGTCGGCTTCCGGGACGGCTTCTTGGGTTCGGACGAAGGCTGGGGTTCGCTGCCGCTGCCCGGCACTCCCGGCGCCGCCAATATCACCAACCGTCCCGGCCCGAACGACGTTTATGAAATCCCGCAGAGCGCGGCCTATGACCTCATCGACATCGATCGCGAGCGCATCAATGGACAGCTGGTGCTGCAGGCGAAGCCGACCGACACGCTGACGGCGACCGTCGACTTCACCTATTCGAGCAACGAGGTCGAGGTGCGCGACAGCAGCGTCGGCATCTGGTTCAACTTCGCCGACACGTCCAGCGCGTGGACGGATGGTCCCAACGCCGGCCCGCTTTTCTATTCGGAGCGGTTCGGACCGGGCAAGGATCTGTCGTACAGCGGCGCGCTGAGCGCCAACAAGTCCGAGAACAAGTCGCTGGGCGGCAACCTCACCTGGGAAGCTCCGGGCGGCGTCACGGTCTCGCTCGACGCGCACCACTCGACCGCGGAGTCGAAGCCGACCAACAAGTACGGCAGCAGCACGTCGATCGGCAACGCGATCTTCGGCTTGCAGAGGCAGACGATCGACTTCGAGCACGACATGCCCGTGCTCTCCTATACCATGTATCCGGGCGTCGACCCGCTCGACCGGTCACTGATCACGCCGACCGGCAACTCGTTCCGCAACGCCTATTTCAAGGACGAGATCAACCAGGTCCAGCTGAAGGGGCACTACGATCACGAGGGCAGCTTCCTCGACAGCATCGATGCCGGCTTCTCGTTCGTCGATAACAAGGTCCGTTCGGCTTATGGCTTCATCCAGAACGACACCTGGGGCGGGATCGGCCCGGCTTCCGACATCCCGGACGACCTTTTCGAGCAGGTGAGCATCCCGGACAAGTTCGACGGGCTGTCTGGCGCGAATGCGTCGGGCATCATCCCGGCGCTCTACATGTTCAACTTCGAGCGCATGGCGGACCTGCTGGAGAACAACTACGGCATCTGCAGCGATCCGCAGACCGGCACCGCGCAGCCAGGTACCTGCCTGTCCGACTATACGGTCGATCGGCGGCTCAGCGAGAAGACCATCTCGCCGTTCATCCAGTTCAACACCAAGTTCGACCTGTTCGCGCGCCCGGCGCACCTGATCGCCGGCATTCGCTGGGATCACACCAACATCGACTCGTCGGCACTGGTGCCGGTACCCGTCGGCACGCGCTGGGTGTCGGCGAACGAATTCAGCGTGATCTATTCAGGTGAAAGCACCTTCACCCGGCTGAAGGGGAGCTATCAAAACTGGCTGCCGGCCGTCGACTTCGACATCGAGCCGATCGAGAATGTGAAGCTGCGCGCCTCGTACAGCCACACGATCGCCCGCGCCGATTACGGCAGCCTGCAGGGTGGTCGTACGATCGACTCCAACCCGCGTATCGGCGGCGGCACCGGCAGCCAGGGCAACGCAGGCCTGCTGCCGTACAAGTCCAAGAACCTCGATTTCTCGGCCGAGTGGTACTACAATCGCGAAAGCTACGTCTCTGTCGGCTATTTCAACAAGGACGTGTCAAACTTCATCAGCACGACACAGGTGGACACGCCTGCGTTCGGGCTTCGCAATCCGGCGGCCGGTCCGCGCTATCAGGCGGCGGCCAATGCGCTGGGCACCACCGATGCGGTCCGGATCCGCGATTATATCCTGCGCAACTTCCCGGACTCGTCGACCGTCACCGGCTCCACGGATGTGGGCGGCGTCACCTACTTGACCGGCGACATCTTCGCGACGGCCGAGGATCCTCTGTTCAACTTCCAGATCGCGCAGCCCTTCAACAGCGATCAGACGGCGAACATCCACGGCTGGGAGTTCGCAATTCAGCACCGTCTGTGGGAAACCGGGCTCGGCGTCATCCTGAACTACACGATCGTGGATGGCGACGCGAAGTTCGACAACACGCTCGATCCGAACGTGGGGCAGTTCGCGCTGACGGGCCTGAGCGACAGCGCCAATGCGGTGCTCTACTACGACAAGGGCGGCATCCAGGCGCGTGTGGCCTACAACTGGCGCGACGAGTTCTACAACGGCGGCTCGTTCGATCCCACCTATGTCGAGGCCTATGGCCAGGTGGACGCCAGCGCGAGTTGGGAGTTCGTGCCCGGCCTCACCGCCTTTGTGGAGGCCATCAACCTCACCGGAGAGAGCCGGCGCGGACATCGGCGCTCCGACAATTTCGTGACGTTCGCACAGCCGGGCTATGCTCGCTACTCGGGTGGTATCCGCTTCACCTTCTGATCCGGACGCCCCCCGCCGACACGAAGCTGCGAAAGGGGTCCGCTCGAAAGAGTGTGGCTTCTTTCGCGCTTCGGCGGCACCTTCGCCGGCGGTGCATCCGCGCCGCCGTGCCAGGATTGAAACGTCGACATGCCCAACCATGCCATTCTGACTGCCGACGCCCACCGCAACCTCAAGGTCCGCAAAGACCGCGCGGAGGACGCCGGGGACGCCGTGATGTGCGCCATGGTCGTGCCGGACGAGTTCCGGCAGGTGCAGAACGAATATCCCATCCTGTTCCGCCGCAACCTGGAGCAGGACAGCTTTGCCGCATTCGCGATGTTCGGTTTCGAGGATGGCGAGAACCTGTTCCTCGACGATAGGCGCTGGGCGGCCCGCTACCTGCCGCTTTCGACCGCGATCCAGCCGTTCCTGATCGGACGACCGGCCGGCATCGATGCGCCCGAGCGGCAGGTACACATCGACCTCGACAGCCCCCGCCTTGGTTCCGACGGTGTCCGCATCTTCGAGGAGGATGGGAGCCCCACTCCTTATCTGGAGGCCGTGATCGAGAAGCTGCGCGTGCTGGATGCAGGCTATGCCGCTTCTGCCGGCTTCTTTGCGGCATTGCGTCGGTACGATCTGCTCGAACCGCTGTCGCTGGAGGTGCCGCTTCCCGACGGGACCACCCATCGCCTGGTCGGCTTTCACGTCATCGACGAGGCCAGGTTGCGGGCGCTTGATCCAGCCGAAATCGCCGAACTGCATGGCGCCGGGCACCTGATGCCGCTCTACATGGCGCTCGCGTCCCTTGCCAACATCGGCCCGCTGGTAGCGCGCAAGAGCCAGCGCCTGCGCCATGGCTGAGGGCGGAGGCGGCATTTTCGCGGATCTGCCTCCGGTGCCCGAGGAGGCGGTGGCCGATGCGGCCGCGCTCGACACGCTGCTGCACACCGCGACCCGGCCGTTCGTGGTCCGGGGACTGGTGGCCGATTGGCCGCTGGTCGCCGCCGGCCGTCGATCGGCGCGCGACGCGCGTGCCTATCTGCTGGAGCGGCGGCGCGACCTGCCTTTCACCGTCTCGATCGGCCAGCCGGGATCGGACGGTCGGCTGTTCTACGATGATGCGATGGGGATGAACTTCCGTATCGCGCGTGCCAAGCTACCGGAGATCTTCGCCCAGATCGACCGCGCGGAGCAGGATTCGGCCGCCCCCCCGATCTACCTCGGATCGATCGACGTCCACGGCTTCTTCGACGGCCTGCATGCCGAGAACCACGTCGATCTCGGCGAGCGCCAGGCCCTGGCGAGCATCTGGATCGGTACGCGCACGCGCATCGCCGCGCACAACGACCATCCGGACAATCTTGCCTGTGTGGCGGCGGGACGACGACGCTTCACGCTGTTCCCGCGCGAGCAGTTTCGCAACCTCTACCTGGGGCCGGTGGACAACACGCCGGCCGGGCGCGCGGTCAGCATGGTGGACTTCAACGTCCCCGATTTCGCCCGCCATCCCCGTTTTCGCGAGGCGCTGGCGCATGCGCAAGTCGCCGAGCTGGAGCCGGGCGACGCCATCTACATCCCGTCGATGTGGTGGCATCATGTCGAGGGGCTGGCTCCGTTCAACATCCTGGTGAACTATTGGTGGCGCGACACGCCGCGCTGGCTTGGCCAGCCGCAGGACGCCCTCAATCACGCCATGCTCACCATCCGCGACCTGCCCGACGACGAGAAGCGCCACTGGCACGACATGTTCGACTATTACGTCTTCCAGAACGACGAGGAGGTGGTCGCGCACATCCCGCCGGACGCACGCAGCGTGCTCGATCCGCTGACGCCCGAAAGCGCCGGGCGCATCCGGTCCTTCCTCCTGCGGGCGCTCAGCCGATGATCGGCGGCAAGCGCATGCGGCGCATCGTGGTCGCGGGCGGCGGCACGGCGGGATGGATGGCAGCCGCGGCGATCGCGCGCACCATGGGCCGCGCCGTTGAGGTAACGCTGGTCGAATCGGACGCGATCGGCACGGTCGGCGTGGGCGAATCGACCATCCCGCCGCTCATCAACTTCAACCGGCTGCTCGGCATCGACGAGGCCGCGTTCATGGCCGCCACCCAGGCGACCTTCAAGCTCGGCATCCAGTTCGAGAACTGGAAGCTGCCGGGGCACCGCTACTTCCATTCCTTCGGCTTCACGGGGAAGGATCACTGGTCGGCAGGGTTCCAGCATTTCTGGTTGTACGGCCGCACCCGCGGGCACGACGCGCCCTATGACGCCTATTGCGTCGAGCTGATCGCTGCGCTGGAGGGCAAGTTCGGCCACCTGCCGGGCGATCGGGCGAACTACGCCTATCAGCTCGACGCCACCCTGTACGCACGCTTCCTGCGCACGATGGCCGAGGGGGATGGTGCTCGGCGGGTCGAGGGCAAGATCGCGCAGGTCGAACTCGACGGCGAGTCCGGCGACATCGCCGCGCTGGTGCTGGAAAGCGGCACCCGGGTCGAGGGCGACCTCTTCCTCGACTGCACGGGCTTTCGCGCGCTGCTGATCGAGCAGACGCTGCATACCGGCTATGACGACTGGACCCACTGGCTACCGTGCGATTCTGCCATCGCGATGCAGACGGACAATGTGGGTCCGCCCGTCCCCTACACGCGCGCGATGGCGCACGATGCCGGCTGGCAATGGCGCATCCCGCTCCAGCACCGCACCGGCAACGGGCTGGTCTATTGCAGTCGCTACCTTGGCCGGGAGGCGGCGCTGGACCGGCTGCTCGCCAATCTTGAGGGGGCGGTGCGCACCGAACCCAATCACCTGCGGTTTACGACCGGCGTGCGCCGGCGGCAGTGGGTGCGCAACTGCGTGGCGATCGGCTTGGCCGGGGGCTTCGCCGAGCCGCTGGAGTCGACCAGCATTCACCTGATCCAGCGTGCGGTGCTCCGCCTGATCCGGATGCTGCCGCTGTCCGAGGTGAGCCCGCGCGACGTCGCCGAGTTCAACGAACAGCAGCTGCAGGACATGACCCAGGTCCGCGACTTCCTGATCCTGCACTACAAGGCCACCGAGCGGCGGGACAGCGCCTTCTGGCGGCATTGCGCGGACATGGAGATCCCGGACAGCCTCACCCAAAAAATCGAGCTGTTTCGCGAAACCGGCCGCGTGTTCCGCAAGAATGAGGAGCTGTTCGCCGAGAACAGCTGGGTGCAGGTGATGATGGGGCAGGGGATCGAACCCCGCGCCTGGCACCCGATCGCCGAGAAACTGCGCGACGAGGAGCTTGCGCGGCTGCTCACGACCCTGCGGGAGAATGTCGCACGGACGGTCGCTGCGATGCCGCGGCACGCCGACTATGTGGCGAGCTATTGCGGGGCCGCCCGCGAACAGGCGGCTTGAGGCGGATGGCGCGCCGCCGTCAGCGCGTGACGATCAAGCACGTCGCAGCCGACGCGGGCGTGTCGCTGCAGACGGTGAGCCGCGTCATCAACAAGGAGCCCAACGTCCGTGCGGAGATGGCCGAGCGGGTGCAGGCATCGATCGACCGGCTCGGCTATGTTCCCTCGATCGCGGCGCAGCGCATGGGGGGATCGCGCTCCTACCTGATCGTCGCGCTGAACGACCGGCAGCGGACCATCGAGGATTGGCGCAACCGGCAGGGCACCGACTGGGTCGACCAGATGCTGCTGGGCGGCATGCTCACCTGTGCCGAGCACGGTTACCGCATGATCGTCGAACTGGTCGACACGCACAGCGACCATATCGAGCGCGAGCTGTCCGCAGCGCTCGCCGCGCTTCAGCCCGATGGGGTGATCCTGACGCCGCCGCACTCGCACAACCCGCTGATCACCGGCTTGCTTGCCGAGCAGCATATCTGCTTTGCGCGCATCGGCTCGCTGGTCGAGGGCGCGGGCTTCCGGCTCACCATGGATGACCAGCATGCCGCTGTGCTGGCGACCGAGCATCTCCTGGAACTGGGCCACCGCCGCGTCGGCTTCATCGCCGGACCGAGCGACTATGAGCTGAGCGGCTGGCGCACCCAGGGCTGGCGCTCTGCCATGGCGGCGAAAAGGCTGGCGGCAGACCTGCTGGCGGTGGGAGACTTCGGCTATGACTCCGGCCGGGCGGCGGCGGAACGACTTCTGGCCAGCGCCGATCCCCCGACGGCGATCATCGCCAGCAGCGAGCAGATGGCGATCGCCACGCTTGACGCCATTCGCGCGCGCGGGCTGGAGGTGCCGGGCGACGTGTCGCTGGTGAGCTTCGACGACACGCCGATCATGCGCTTCACCCACCCGCCGCTTACCGCCGTGGTGCAGCCGATCGCGGAAGTGACTGCCCGTGCCGTCGAGTTGCTGATCGCGGCGCAGGGTGGCGGCGAGCGCGAGGGCGCGCCGGTGGTGGTGCCGGCGAGGCTGACGGTACGGGAGTCGACGGCAGCGCCGCGCAGGTAACGAAGGGGGAGCGACGCGGCCGCTCCCGCCTCAAGCGCGCTTACAGGTTCAGCAACGCGGGGTCGCCGCCCTGGGCCGTGATGTTCACCGACACCGCGCGTTCCGTGGCGTAGCGCAGCAGCGCGTGCGGGCCGCCCGCCTTGGGGCCGGTGCCCGACAGGCCTTCGCCGCCGAACGGCTGCACGCCCACCACCGCGCCGATGATCGAGCGGTTCACATAGACGTTGCCTGCGGGCACCAGGTCTCGCACCTGCTCGGCGAAGCGCTCAATGCGACTGTGGATGCCGAGCGTCAGCGCATAGCCGGTGGCGGCAAGCTGCCGGCCGATGCTCTCCAGCTCGTCGGCGCGATAGCGGTAGATGTGCAGGATCGGCCCGAACACTTCCCTGCCCAGGAAATCGGCGCGCGGCACTTCGGCGAGTACCGGGCCGAAGAAGTTGCCGCGCGTGCCCCACACGCCCGGATCCACGCGCTTGAGGATCTTGGCTTCGCGCTCCAGCCGCGCGGCATGCTCCTCCAGCATCGCCTGCGCGTCGGCGTCGATGACCGGGCCGACGTCCGTGGCCGCATCGGCAGGATCGCCCACCACCAGCGTGTCGACGGCGCCGACCAGCGTCGCGATCAGCTCGTCCGCCGATTCTTCGGGTACGAACAGCAGCCGCAGCGCCGAGCAGCGCTGCCCCGCCGAACCGAGCGCGGAGACGACCACGTCGTCGACCACCTGCTCCTTGAGTGCCGTGGTGTCGACGAACATCGCGTTGAGACCGCCGGTTTCGGCAATGAACGGCAGGATCGCGCCGGGACGGTTGGCGAGCTGCCGGTTGATGATCCAGGCGGTGTCGGTGCCGCCGGTGAAGGCGACGCCGTGGACGAGCGGGTGGCCGACCAGCTCCGCGCCGACCGTGGCGCCGTCGCCCGGCAGCAGCGCGAGCAGGTCCGCGTCGAGCCCGGCGCGGTGGAACAGCCGGATCGCCTCGGCCGCGATCAACGGGGTCTGCTCGGCGGGCTTTGCCAGCACGGCGTTGCCTGCAGCGAGCGCGGCGGCGATCTGGCCGGTGAAGATCGCCAGCGGGAAGTTCCACGGGCTGATGCACACGAAGGTGCCGCGGCCACGCAGTTCGAGGTGGTTCGTCTCGCCCACCGGCCCTGTGAGCGGCTGGAGTCCGGAGAACTGCTTTTCGGCCAGATGCGCGTAGTAACGGCAGAAATCGACCGCCTCGCGCACTTCCGCGACACCGTCGTTCAGTGTCTTGCCCGCCTCGCGCGACAGCAGCGCCACGAAGCGGTCCATCTCGGCCTCGAGCGCATCGCCCATCGCGCGCAGCACGACGGCGCGGCCGGCGCCGCCCTTGCGGTCCCAGGCCGGCTGGGCGGCGCGGGCGACACGAGCGGCGAGGTCGATGTCCTCCGCGGTCGCCTCGCTCACCGCGCCGATCAGGCGGCTGCGATCGACCGGGCTGGTCATCGGCTGCGGTCCCTTGCCAGCCAGCAGGCGCCCGCCGACGATCGGGCCGGCGGAGATGGTGTCGGCAGCCCCGAGATCGGCGGCCAGGCGTGCGGTGGCTCGCTCGCTGTCGCGGCTATAGTCCCGACCGAGCGGATTGCGGCGGGTGGCGCCATAGAGATCGCCCGGCACCGGGATGCGCGGATGGCGGCCGGGCTGCGCCTGCACCGCCGCGATCGGATCGCCGACCACGGTCTCGGCCGGCACGCGCTCGTCGAGCAGGGCGTGGACGAAGCTGGTGTTGGCGCCGTTCTCCAGCAGGCGGCGGACCAGATAGGGCAGCAGCTCCTCGTGCCCACCGACCGGCGCATAGGCGCGCAGGGTGAAGCGGTCCCCGGCCGAGCGGTACAAGGCCTCGCCCATGCCGTGCAGGCGCTGGTGTTCGATGCGGACTCCGGCCCGATCCGCCATGCGCCGCACCGCCGCCAGCGTGTGCGCGTTGTGGGTCGCGAACTGCGGGTAGAGGCTGGGTGCCGCGCGGATCAGCTGTTCGGCGCAGACGAGGTAGGAGAGGTCGGTGGCAGGCTTGGTGGTGAACACGGGGTAATCGGGGCGGCCGCCGACCTGGGAGCGCTTGATCTCGCTGTCCCAATAGGCGCCCTTCACCAGCCGCACCATGATGCGGCGGCCGCTCGACTGCGCCAGCGCCTCCAGCCCCGCGATCACCGCACGGCCGCGCTTCTGATAGGCTTGCACGACGACGCCAAGGCCCGTCCAGCTGCCGAGCTCCGGCTCCCGCACCAGCCGCTCGATCAGCTTGAGCGAGAGAACCAGTCGCTCCGACTCCTCGGCGTCGATGGCGAGGTTGAGGTCGTGCCTGGCAGCGATCTTCGCCAGCCGCACCATGCGTGGGTAGAGTTCTTCCCAGACGCGCGCCTCCTGCACCGCCTCGTAGCGCGGGCAGAGCGCCGACAGCTTGACCGAGACGCCATGGCCGTCCTCCGGGGAAAGCCCGGCGCCGCGCGCGCGGCCGACCGCCTCGATCGCATCGGCATAGATGCGCTCGTAGCGCGCGGCGTCCTCGGCCGTGCGCGCGCCTTCGCCCAGCATGTCGAACGAGCAGAGATACCCCTCGCGCTTCGCACGGCTGAGCGCGCCCTCGATGGTGCGGCCGAGCACGAACTGCTCGCCCATCATCTTGACCGCGGCGCCCACCGCCTGGCGGATCACCGGCTCGCCCACGCGCGCGGCCAGGCGCTTGGCCCAGCCGGAAAGGTCGGTGCGCACTTCCTCGTCCACGTCGATCAGCTTGCCGGTCAGCATCAGCCCCCAGGTCGAGGCGTTGACGAACAGGCTGTCGGAGCCGCCCAGATGGCTCGCCCAGTCGGCCGAGCCGATCTTTTCCGCGATCAGCCGGTCGCGCGTCTCGGCGTCGGGCGTGCGCAGCAGCGCCTCGGCCAGGCACATCAGCGCCAGGCCTTCCTTGGTGCCGAGCGAGAATTCCTGGAGGAAGCTCTCGACCACCCCCTGCTTGCGGGTGGAGGCGCGTGCGGCCTTCACCAGCGCCACCGCATCCTGGCCGATCTGGCTGCGCTCCTCCAGCGACAGGGGCACTGCGCGCAGCAGGTCCGCAACCGTTTCCTCCTCGTCCTGGTACTGCAGGGCGTCGAGGTGGTTCCAATCGAACGAACGAAGCATGCGGCTCTCCGGCGGGATTTCTTGCAGGTTGCTCCGGCAGCTATGCGAAACCCTGCCGATTGTGCTTTGCATTTTGGGGGCTCGCGCCGAATCTGCGCGTCCCAATGGCAGTTGGGCCGAAGGATCTTCGATGGACGCAATGGATCGCAAGCTGCTGCGCGTGCTGCAAGAGGACGGGCGCATCACCAACCAGGCGCTCGCCGAACGCTGCGGGCTATCGCCGGCCGCCTGTTTCGACCGGGTGAAGCGGCTGCGTGCGAGCGGCGTGATCACCGGCTACACGGCGCTGCTCGACCCCGGGCAGCTAGACCGCGCGCTGATGATCTTCGTGGAGGTCCTGCTCGATCGCACCACCGACGACGCCTTCGCCGCCTTTGCCGAGCATGTCCGCCGGGTGCCGGAGGTGCTGGAGTGCCACATGGTTGCCGGAGGCTTCGACTATCTGCTCAAGGTGCGGGTCGCCGACATGGCCGCGTACCGCGCCTTCCTGGGAGATACGCTGGTGGCGATGCCCGGCATTCGCGAGACGCGGACCTATGCGGTGCTGGAGGAAGTGAAGGCGACGACGCGGCTGCCGCTGTAGGCGGTCAGCCGAGCAGTTGCCGATACAGCGCCGCATAGCGTGCGCCGCTATTGTCCCAGGAGAAGTCAGCCGCCATGCCCCGCCGCTGGATCTGCCGCCAGCGCGGTGCATCCCGGTAGAGCGCGATCGTGCGCGCGATCGCGCCTCGCAGCGCCTGCGGCGTCACCCCGTCGAACTGCACACCGGTTGCGACCCCCGCGTCCAGCGCGGCGACATTGGCGTCGATCACCGTGTCGGCAAGCCCGCCGGTTCGCGCCACCACCGGCACGCAGCCATAGGCGAGGCCATAGAGTTGGGTCAGGCCGCAGGGCTCGAACCGGGACGGGATCAGGATTGCGTCGGCGCCGCCCTGCAACAGGTGGGACAGCGGCTCGTCATAGCCGATCTCCACGCCGATGCGGCCGGGGTGGCGGTCGGCCGCGGCGCGGAACGCCTGTTCCAGCGCCGCGTCGCCGGAGCCGAGCATTGCCAGGCGTCCGCCCATCGCGACCAGGTCGTCCAGCAGCCCGGCGAGGACGTCCATTCCCTTTTGCCAGGTCAGCCGGCTGACGACGGTGAAGATCGGACCTTCGCCACTTAGGCCGAAGCGGGCTTCCACGGCGCGCGTGTTGGCGGAGCGCGTATCCAGCTTGTCGGCGCTGAAGCGTGCGGCGAGCAGCGGATCGGTTGCCGGGTTCCACACCGCCGGATCGATGCCATTGAGAATGCCGGTGACCCGGGCACCGCGCGTGGCGATCAGCCCTTCCAGTCCCATGCCGGATTCCGGCCGGCGGATCTCCTCGGCATAGGTCGGGCTGACGGTGGTGATGGCATCGGCTGCCCATAACCCTGCCTTCAGCAGGCCGACGGCACCGTAATACTCGACCCCTTCGATGCCCCAGGCATGCGGCGGCAATTCAAGGGCGGGGAACACACCCGCGTCGAAGCTGCCCTGGAAGGCGATGTTGTGGATCGTGGCGACGCTCTTCGTGTCCTGTGCGTCGCCGGCGAACCGCAGATAGGCGGGCGCGAGCCCTGCCTGCCAGTCGTGGGCGTGCAGCAGGTCGAAGCGCTGGTTCCCCATCGCGCCCGATGCCAGGTCCGCCGCCGCCCGCGAGAGGGCAGCGAAGCGGCGCCAGTTATCGTCCCAGTCGCGCCCGGATGCATCGGCGTAGGGACCGCCGTCGCGCGCGAACAGCGCGGGTGCGTCCAGCACCCACAGCGGATGGTCGCCGAGCGATCCGGCGAGCAACCGCGCCTCCACGTCCAGCAACGCGGGCCAGTGATGCACGACCTGCGCGTCGCCCATCTGCGCCAGGACCTTGGGATACCCCGGCAGCAGGGTGGTCGTGGCGACCCCGTGCGGCGCCAAGGCATCCGGCAGTGCGCCGACCACGTCGGCAAGTCCGCCGGTCTTGACCAGCGGATAAGCTTCCGACGCGACCGACAGCGCGCGGATCATGCCAGCCGGTCGATCATCGGCTGGGTGATCAGGCACACGCCGTTCTCGGTCCGGCGGAAGCGGCGTGCGTCGAGCACCGGATCCTCACCGACCACCAGCCCGTCCGGAATGTGGACGCCCGCGTCCACGACCACCTTCGTGAGCCGTGCGTTGCGGGAAATCTTGCAGCGCGGCAGGATCACCGCCTGCTCCAGCGTGGCGAAGCTGTGCGCCCGCACCCCGGTGAACACCAGGCTGTTGCGGATCGAGGCGCCCGAGATGATGCAGTCGCCCGAGATCAGCGAGCTGGTCGCCTCGCCACGGCGGCCTTCCTCGTCGTGGACGAACTTGGCCGGGGGCGTCACCTCCGAATAGGTCCAGAGCGGCCAGCTATGATCGTAGAGGTCGAGCTTGGGGACCACGTCGGTCAGGTCGATATTGGCTTCCCAATAGGCGTCCACCGTGCCGACGTCGCGCCAATAGGCTTCGCGCTCTTCCGGCGCACGCACGCAGGAGTCGGAGAAGCGGTGGGCCACCGCGTTTCCGTGGCGGACCAGATAGGGGATGATGTCCTTGCCGAAATCGCGCGCCGAGTTCGGGTCGGCGGCATCGCGGCGCAGCTGCTCGATCAGCAGCGACGTGTTGAAGACATAGATGCCCATCGAGGCAAGCGCCACGTCCGGGCGGCCCGGCATCGCGGGCGGATCGGCAGGCTTTTCGACGAAATCGGTGATGCGATCCTGTGCGTCCACGGCCATCACGCCAAAGCCGCTCGCTTCCAGCCGCGGCACTTCCATGCAGGCGACCGTCACGTCCGCGCCGGACTGGCAATGCTGCTGGAGCATCAGCTCATAGTCCATCTTGTAGATATGGTCGCCCGCCAGGATGACCATATACTCCGGCGCGTAGCTCTCAATGATGTCGATGTTCTGGTACACCGCGTCGGCGGTGCCCTCGTACCACTGGTACTCGCTGATGCGCTGCGAGGCTGGGAGGATGTCGAAACCCTCGTTGCGCTCGCGCCGCAGGAAGTTCCAGCCGCCCTGCAGGTGGCGGATCAGCGAATGCGCCTTGTACTGCGTCGCCACCCCGATGCGGCGGATGCCGGAGTTGATCGCGTTCGAGAGCGCGAAGTCGATGATGCGCGACTTGCCGCCGAAATAGACCGCGGGCTTGGCGCGGACATCGGTCAGCTCCGCCAGCCGGCTGCCGCGTCCGCCCGCCAGCACATAGGCCATGGCGTCGCGTGCCAGCGGCTGCCCGCGTCTCTCGATCATCGTATCTCTCCCGTTCGCGTTTGTTGTTATGGTTGCAGAACGCTTAATCCGGCGTCCGGGTTCTCTGGCGGGTTCTCTGGAGCAGGTCAGGCGACGTGCCAGATGTCGCGCGCATATTCGCGGATGGTCCGGTCCGACGAGAACCAGCCCATGCCGGCCACGTTGCGGATCGCCGCGGCACCCCAGCCGGCGGGATCACGCCAGCGCCGGTCGACCTCGCGCTGGGCGGCGGCATAGCTTTCGAAGTCCGCGGCCAGGAAGAAGCGGTCGTGGTCGTAGAGCTCGCCGACCAGCCCGGCATAGCGGCCCGGATCGTCGGGGGAGAAGACGCCGGAGGCGATTGCCGACAACGCCTGGGCAAGCGCTGGGCAGCGCTCGATCATCTCGCGCGGATGATAGTTGCGGGCCCGTTCGGCGACCTGTTCGGCGGTAAGCCCGAAGATGACGATATTCTCGTCGCCGACGCGCTCCTTGATCTCGATGTTGGCGCCATCGAGGGTGCCGATGGTGAGGGCGCCGTTCAGCGCCAGCTTCATGTTGCCGGTGCCCGAGGCTTCCATGCCGGCGGTCGAGATCTGCTCGGAAAGATCCGCGGCCGGCATGATCCGCTCCGCCAGGGAAACATTGTAATTAGGCAGGAACGCGACCTTCAACAGGCCCTGTACCGCCGGATCGCCGTTGATCCGTCGCGCGATGTCGTTGGCCAGCTTGATGATCAGCTTGGCGTTCCAGTAGCTCGGTGCCGCCTTGCCCGCGAACAGCTTGACCCGGGGCACCCACTCGCGCTCCGGATGGCTGCGGATCTGGTCGTAGAGCGCCACCGTCTCGATGAGGTTGAGCAGCTGGCGCTTATACTCGTGGATGCGCTTCACCTGCACGTCGAACAGCGCGTCGGGGTCGAGCGACAGGCCCATCTCGGCCCGGATATAATCGGCGAGTGCGACCTTGTTGGCGCGCTTCACCGCGGCGAAACGCTCGCGGAAGCTGGGATCGTCCGCAAGCGGCGCGAGGCGCGAGAGCTTGGCGGCATCGTCCTTGAACGCCGGGCCGATGCCGTCGGCGATCAGCGCCGTCAGCCCGGGATTGCACTCGTGCAGCCAGCGCCGCGGGGTGATGCCGTTGGTCTTGTTGTTGATGCGCTCGGGATAGAGGCGATGAAGGTCCGCGAACACGGTCTTCTTCATGAGTTCGGTGTGCAGCGCCGCCACGCCGTTGATGCTGTGTGCGCCGGCAAAGGCCAGGTTGGCCATGCGCACGCGCCGCTCACCGCCCTCGTCGATCAGGCTGATCGCGGCGATCGCGCGGTCGTCGATCCCCGGCGTCTCGCGCGCTTCCTTCAGCAGCCGGGCGTTGATCGCGTAGACGAGCTGCATGTGCCGCGGCAGCAGCCGCTCGAACAGCGGCAGCGGCCAGCTTTCCAGCGCCTCCGGCAACAAGGTGTGGTTGGTGTAGCCGAACGTCGCGCGTGCGATGTCCCAGGCTTCGTCGAAGGCCACGTCGTGATGGTCGATCAGCAGCCGCATCAACTCCGCCACCGCAACCGCCGGGTGGGTGTCGTTGAGCTGGATCGCGGCCTTTTCCGGCAAGGTCGTGATGTCGCCGAAATACTGCATGTGCCGGCGGACGATGTCCTGGATCGAGGCGGAGGAGAAGAAATACTCCTGCCGCAGCCGCAACTCCTGGCCCGCCGGGGTCGAATCCGCCGGATAGAGCACGCGCACCAGCGTCTCGGCCGCGACCTGGCCGGCAAGCGCCCCCTGGTGGTCGCCGGCGTTGAACCGGTCCAGTCGGATCGGGTCGAACGCGCGCGCCGTCCACAGCCTGAGCGTGTTGACCCGTCGCCCGCGCCAACCGACCACGGGGGTGTCCACCGCCATCGCCTCCAGCCCCTCGGCCGGCTTCCAGTGGACGCGGCCGTTGTCCCGGCTGACGACCTCGCCGCCGAAACCGACCAGATAGGCGCTCTCGCGCCGCTCGAACTCCCAGGGATTGCCGTGCGCGAGCCAGGTTTCGGGCAGCTCGACCTGCCAGCCGTCATCGATGCGCTGGCGGAACATGCCGTTCACATAGCGGATGCCATAGCCATAGGCGGGCAGGTCCAGGCTCGCCAGGCTCTCCATGAAGCACGCCGCCAGCCGCCCGAGGCCACCGTTGCCCAGCGCCGCATCGGGCTCGATCGCCTCGATCTCGGCAAGCTCTATCCCGAGCTCCTCCAGCGCATCGCGCACCTCGGAATCCCGGCCGAGGTTGGCAAGTGCGTCGCGCAGCAGCCGGCCGATCAGGAACTCCAGGCTGAGATAGTAGACCCGCTTGGCCCCCGCCGCATGCGCGGCGCGCGTGGACTCCATCCACCGGTCGATGATGTCGTTGCGCAGCGTCAGGATCGTCGCGGCGAGCCAGTCGTGCGGGTGCGCCGCCCGCTCGTCCTTGCCGATGCGGTGCTTGAGGGTATCGACGATCTGCGCGGCAAGCGGGGACTGGGTCATGGGTGCGCCGTAACAAAGGGCAGGGAAGGAGCTTGTACCGCGCGGTCTCCCGCTGTCATTACGGAATGATAAGGATCGCCGTCGGTTCGTCGCAGAGCAGGGCGCCGACGCGCGTTTCGACGCCCTCCGGCAGCCCCTCCAGGACGGTATCCGCCCACCAATCGCCAGCCGGCGTCGGTGTACCCGTGCCGGCAGTGGCCTCTGCGGTTCGCAGCGCCACGACCGCGAGCAGCCGCTCTTCGCCCGCCGTACGCGTGAAGGCGAGGACATGATCGGCGCGGGCACCACGAACGTCGACCGGTCGATAGTCGCCGCTGGCAAACAGCCCAGGGTGCTGGCGGCGCAATCCCAGGAGCCGTGCGATCAGGGCAAGCTTCTCCGCACCCTGCCGGCCGGGATCGGCGAGCAGCTGCGCGCGCAGCTCATAGTCGACCGGCCGTCGGTTGTCCGGATCGACCAGGCTATAGTCGGGCAGTTCGGTGCCCTGATAGCAGTCGGGTACCCCCGGAACGGTATAGCGCAGCGCCACCTGCGCCAGCGAGTTGGCGCGCGCCGGGGCCGCCGTCCTGGTGAGGAATGCCTGAAGGTCCGCGAGGAAGTCGCCCGACTTGCCCGGATCGAGCAGCGCCCGGACCAGCCCCTCGGCCGCGCCCTCATAGGCTTCGTTGGGAGCTTCCCAGGAGGACCGCAGCTTGGCTTCGCGGAGCGCCTTCTGCTGCCAGGCGACGACGCGGTCGGCAAAGGCGAACAGGCCGTCGGCATCGTCGATCGCCAGCCCGTCGGGCCAGGCGCCAAACAGCGTCTGGAACAGCATGTAGACGTCGCCTGGATCCACGCCATCCGCAAAGGGTGCCGCCAGGGCGTGCCAGCGCAGCACCGCCTCGCGCCAGGCGTCGGGCAGCTCGCTCAGCACCGCAAGCCGGGCGCGCATGTCCTCGCCGCGCTTGTGGTCGTGGGTGGCGGTCGCGAGCATGCCGCGCGGGAAGCGCTCGGCCCGGCCGACCGCATCGGCGTGGAACTCGGCGATGCTCGCGGAAAAACGGGTCGCATCGAAGCCGACGTCGTTGCGTGAGAGCAGCCGGCCGTAGCGGTAGAAGGCGGTGTCCTCCACCGCCTTCGCCGCGATCGGTGCCGAAAGCTGCTGGAAGCGGCGCACTGCCTCGGCAGCGAGTTCAGTGTCCCCCGGGCCTGTGCCGGCGAGCCATTCCAGCACGCGGTCGACCACCGCCTCCTCGCCGGGGGGCACATGGGCGGCGACCCGGCTGCGCGCGATCTCGCGGATCTCGGCGTCGCCCTCGGGCGCGGCGTCTCCGGTTCCGTAGGTGCGGTAGACGGGGAACACCCAGAGCAGGCGCTCGATCGCGCGGCGCAGCATGCCGCGGGTGAGACCCTCGGTCTCGGGCGTGGAAGCGGCCAGCGCCGTGAAGGCCTGGACGCACCGCGTCAGCTGGCCTTCGAAAGCCCAGGCGAGCATGTGGCGCCGTGCCTCGAGTTCTTCGGCCTCAAAGTCCGCCGGGCGGCCGCTGATCTCTTCCCACAGCCGGTCGAGCGGTGCTTCGCCTTCCGGCGCGTGGAGGAGCGCGGCCACCTCCTCCATGAAGTCATAGCCGCTGGTCCCATCGACGCCCCAGTCGTCCGACAGGGGCTCGCCTGCGCCCAGGATCTTCTCGATCACCAGATAGGCGGGCCCCGGCGGGGCATCCGCCGGGCGTTGCGTGGCATCCAGGCGCGCGCGTAGCGTACGGCAATAGCCGGCGGGATCGGTCAGCCCATCGACATGATCGACTCGAACGCCGTCGATCAGCCCCTCGGCATACAGGCGCAAGGGGAGGGCGTGGACGGCATCGAAGACTTCGGGGTCCTCGATGCGAAGCCCGGCGAGTTCGCTGACCGTGAAGAAACGCCGCCAGTTGAGCGCGTCGTTGGCGGTGCGCCACGACGCCAGCCGGTAATGCTGGCGCTCCAGCACCGCGCGGATCTCCTGCGGATCGCTGATTGCGTCGCCCGCTTGGTCTTCGTCGCGCAGCGGGAAGCGATGCTCGCCGTAGGCGGAGACGAAGCGCTTGCCGTCCTCGACGACGACCTCGATCGCGCCCTGCTCCAGTGCTTCCGACAGGGGCGTGCCGAGCACCGGCAGCAACACCGGCTCGCGCCAGTCGATGTCGAAGAAGCGGGCATAGGCGCTGCCCTGCCCGTGGGCGAGCACGTCCATCCACCAGCCGTTCTCGCTGCCGGCGACGCCCATGTGGTTGGGCACGATGTCGATGATGACGCCCATGTCGCGCGCGCGCAGCGCCTTCACCAGGCTGCGAAACGCCTCCTCGCCGCCCAGTTCGGGATTGATCGTGGTCGGGTCGACCACGTCATAGCCGTGGGTCGAGCCGCTGCGTGCCGTCGTGATCGGCGACGCGTAGACGTGGCTTACCCCCAACCGGTCGAGATAGGGGACCAGCGCCTCGGCATCGGCAAAGGTGAAGTCGCGGTGGAACTGGAAGCGATAGGTGGCGCGCGGAGTCATCCGTTCCTCATAGCGTTGATGCGGGCGACGCGCCGGGCGACGTCGGGCCGGTCGAGCAGCTCGGGGGTGGGCGCCGGCATGCGCCGCCGCCAATTGGGGTGTTCGTCGATCGTGCCGGGCAGGTTCGGCTGTTCCTCGGCGCCGATCAGGTCCTCGATCGGCAGGATCGCGAGTTCGCACGGCGTGCCGGCGACGAAGGCGAGGGCGGCGTCCACCGCGGGCGCCGGATCGTCGCTTGACGGCTCTGGCGCATCAGCGACGCCCGCGTCGGTGAACGCCTGCCACAGCAACGTGCGTTCCTCGGCGCGGGTGGCGCGCTCGTCGGCTTCGACCGCATCGGGCCGGGTCCGCCCGAGCTGCCAGTTCCAGTCGATGTCGCGCTCGGCCCACCAGCCGGCCACGGTCGCCAGGTCATGGGTGCCGGTCATCGCCGCGGCCTCCTGCGACCAGCGTTCGGCAGGGATGAACCCGTCCTCGTCGCGTTCGAAGGGCAGCACGCGCATGCCCAGCATGCCGCGCTCGTCCATCTTGGGCCGGAAGCCCTCGGGCACGGTGCCCAGGTCCTCGCCGATCACCACCGCGCGGGCGCGATGCGATTCAATCGCGAGCACGCGCAGCATGTCGTCGAGCGGCATCGTCAGATAGGCGCCGTCGCGCGGCGAGGCGCCCTCGGGCACCACCCACAGCCGACGCAGGCCCAGCGCATGGTCGATGCGGATGCCGCCAGCATGATCGAGTGCCGCGCGCAGCGTCGCGATGTACGGCTCGAAGCCGGTGCGCTGGAGCGCGCGCGGCGAAAAGCCGGTGATGCCCCAGCTCTGCCCTTCAGGCCCAAGCAGGTCGGGCGGCGCGCCGAGCGACAGGCCGGTGAGCAGGTCGTCGCGGCGGCTCCACGCGTGGCTGCCGCCACCGTCCATCCCCACGGCGAGATCGGCGATCAGCCCCAGCGCCATGCCGCCGTTCGTCGCGGCGCGCTGGGCGGCGTCCAGGCTGCGCTTCGCCAGCCACTGGCAGAAGAGGTAGAAGTCCACCTCCTCCGCATGCTCGGCCGCAAAGCGCGCGACGGCGTCGCCGGCAGGATCGTGGAAGGCTGCCGGCCAACCCTGCCAACCCGTCGCGCCGCTCTCCTGGAAGAAGTGGGCGTGCAGCGCGTCGAAGCGGGCATGGCGCTGCAGTTCGTCGCCGCCCTTGCGCGCATAGTCGGCTACCTCGGCGCGCACCGCGTCGCTGCGGGCGGCAAAGGCGGCACGCAGCTGGCGCAGCCGGGCAGGGATCGCGGCGCTCCAGTCGATCAGCTTGGCGGAGGCAGGCTCTTCGACGGTCGCGCCTGCCAGTGCGGGATCGGCGTAGAGGATGTTGAGGAACAGCCGGCTCGACGGCGCATAGGGGCTGTAGCGGCTGGCATCCGCAGGAAACAGCGCGTGTACGGGGCTGATCGCCAGCGCGTCGGCACCCTTGCCGGCAAAGGCGCGCGCGGCGTCGGCCAGCGTGCCGAAGTCGCCAAAGGCACGGCGCGGATCGCGCAGGCCCGCGATCTGCACCGCGGTTCCCCACAGGCGCTTGCCGCCGGCCGCATCGGCCACGCCGAAGCAGCGGCGCGGGGCGATCGCCAGACGGATCGTGCGGTCGCCCTGCACCAGCTGGTAGTAGCCGGGCACGTCGATCGCCGGCAGGCTTAGGCCGGAGCGGTCCTTGGCCAGGGTAACGGAACGTCGATCACCCTGCTCGGACAGCAGCTCGGCAAGCCCTTCGCGCAGACAACCGACGGGCAAAATCACCGGCTTGCCCACATCCGCCGAAACGAAGCTGCACGACGCCGCCTGGTCCTCGGCCAGGTGCTTGCGGCTTTCGGTGATCGCGGCGGGGCTGTTCGCGGGCAGCCCGAGCGCCTCGAGCACGGCCGCCAGCGCGTCGTCGGACACCCGCTGCGGGTCGCCGGCGGCGTCCTCCCAGTCGATCAGCAGCCCCGCTTCGATCGCGAGGCTGTGGAGCGGGCTCATGCCTCCACCCAGACGGCGACGCTTGCGGGCGCGCCGGGCTCGCCGTGCGCGAACAGCGGCTGTGCCAGCTCGGGGAAGAAAACCGGCGTGTCGCCCAGGTTGAGCGCGATGGTCAGCGTCGCACCGTCGCCCATCCGCCAACGTGCGACCACCGCCGCTTCGCCGATTGCCTCGGCGCCCAGACTGGTCGTGCCCTTCAGCCGCGGGACGATGTGAGTGTGGCGGAGTCCCAGCAGTTCGCGGTAGAGCGCGCGCCACGCGGCGGCGTCCGGGCCGGGCTCCGGGTGCGACTGGTCGAAGGTGCTGCGCGCGTTGGGATCGGGGATGCGCTCGCGCGCTTCCGGATCGGCGAACGCCTCGAACTTCGCGAATTCCTTGCGCCGGCCCTCGCGCACGGCGTCGGCGAGCTCGTCGTGGAAGTCGGTGAAGAACAGGAATGGCGCTTCGCTGCCCTCGCTGTCACCCATGAACAGCAGCGGGATCTGCGGGCCCAGCAGCAGCAGCGCGGTCGCGGCGCGCAGCTTGTCGGCGTCGGCAAGCTGCGTCAGCCGCTCGCCCATCGCGCGGTTGCCGACCTGATCGTGGTTCTGGAGGAAGGACACGAATGCCGTCGGCGGCAGGTGGCCGCTCTTGCTGCCGCGCGGCTTGCCGTCGTGGTTGGGCGAACCCTCACCCTGGTAGATGAAGCCTTCCGCCAGGCAGCGTGCCAGCCGTTCGGCCGGTTTCTCCGCGAAATCCTGGTAATAGGCGCTGCTCTCGCCCGTCAGCAGGACGTGCAGCACATTGTGGAAGTCGTCGTTCCACTGCGCATCGAAGCGACCGGCGCCGAGCCGGTCGGCGTCGTTCTCTTCATTCTCCAGCACGAGGTGGACGTGGCGATCGGGGCCGACCGCCGCGCGCAGCTCGGCCGCCATGGCGTCCAGGAAACCGGGATTGCCGATCGCGTGGACCGCGTCGAAGCGCAGCCCGTCGACGCGATACTCCTCCAGCCACATGCGCGCATTGTCGACAAAGAAGCGGTGCACCGGCTCCGCATCGACCGCGACCGCGCCGCCCCAGGGGGTGTGCACGTCGGTATGGAAGAAGTCCTTGGCGTAGGCGCCGAGGTAGTTCCCGTCCGGCCCGAAGTGGTTGTAGACCACATCCAGGAACACCATCAGCCCCAGCGCATGGGCGCGATCGACCAGCGCCTTCAGCTCCTCAGGGGACCCATAGGCCTCGGCCGGGGCATAAGGGAGCACCCCGTCATAGCCCCAGTTGCGGGTGCCGCCGAATGCGTTGACCGGCATCAGCTCGATCGCGGTGACGCCGAGCTCGGCGAGCGCCGGCAGTCGTTCGGCTACGCGCGCGAACCCGCCGAGCACGCCCGCATGGACTTCCTCGATCACGGCCTCTTCCCACGGCCGGCCGACCCAGTCGGAAGTGGTCCAGCGATAGGCGTCGGGGTCGACCACCACGCTCCAGCCGTGCACGCCGCCCGCCTGCGCACGCGCGGCGGGATCGGGCACCGCCAGGTCCGCGTCGAGGCGGAAGCGATAGCGGGCACCGGCACCAACCGGCGCCTCGGCCGAGAACCAGCCGTCCTCGTCGCGGGTCATGGCGACGGCCTGACCCCCGTCGATTTCCAGCGTCACCTCCGGCCGGTCGGGCGCCCAGAGGCGGAACCGGGTCCGGTCGGCGGCGACCGGCGTCGCGCCCCAGCTGCTCACGCGGACTGCTCCTCCGGCGCGGCTTCCGACTCGGCCGGTGCTTCCGGCTCGGCGATGTCCGCGACCCAGCGGATCAGGGCCGCGCTCTGCGGGCCAAGTTCATATTCGTTGCCGATCTCGAACGCGTCCTCGTCCGGCCGGGCGCTGTCCACCAGAACGGTACGCGGCACGTCGGGAGCGGGCAGGGTGAAGGTGATCGCGTCGCCCGACGCGTTCAGCAGCAGCGTCATGCCCTCGATCCGGCCGTCCTCCAGCTGGCGCGCACGGCGCATCACCAGGGCACGGCCTTCCGGATTGTTCCAGTCGTCCGGGCTCAGCGGCTGACCCTGCTCGTCCCACCATTCCAGGTCGTTGATGTCGGTGCCGGGCAGCTTCTCGGCATGGAGGAAGCTCGGCGCGCGCAGCAGCTCGTGCTGGTGGCGCAGGGCGATCAGCCGTGATGTGAACGCAAGCAGCGCCTGCCCCTCGGGCGTGTCGCGCTTGCTCCAGTCCACCCAGCCGATCTCATTGTCCTGGCAATAGGCGTTGTTGTTGCCGCCCTGGCTGCGCCCGAACTCGTCGCCGGAAAGCAGCAGCGGGGTGCCGAGCGAGGTGAACAGGGTCGTGAGCATCGAGCGCATGACTCGCTGGCGCGCGTCATTGATCGCCGGGTCGTCCGTCGGACCCTCCACGCCCCAGTTGCGCGAGTAGTTCTCGCTGTGGCCGTCGCGATTGTCCTCACCGTTCGCCTCGTTGTGGCGCTGTTCGTAGGCGACCGTGTCGGCAAGCGTGAAGCCGTCGTGCACCGCCAGCGCGTTGACGCTCGCCCACGGGCGCCGCGCGCGACGGTCGAACAGGTCGCTCGATCCGGAGATGCGCGCCGCGAGTTCGCCGCGCATCGAAGGGTCGCCGCGCCAGTATTTGCGCACGCCGTCGCGGTACTTGTCGTTCCACTCGGCAAAGCTGGGCGGGAAGTTGCCGAGCTGGTAGCCGCCGGGGCCGATGTCCCAGGGCTCGGTCGACAGCTTCAGCCGGCCCAGGACCGGGTCCTGGCGGATCACGTCGAAGAAGGCGGCGCCCGGATTGAAGCCATGTTCCTCGCGGCCGAGCGTCAGCCCCAGGTCGAAGCGGAAGCCGTCGATCCCGAACGAGGTCGCCCAATAGCGCAGCGAATCCGCCACCATCTGGATGACGCGCGCCTTCTCCAGGTTGAGCGTGTTGCCCGTGCCCGTGTCGTTGATCGTGTAGCGCGGATTGTCCTGGACGTGGCGGTAGTAGGTCGCGTTGTCGAGCCCGCGCCACGACAGCGTCGGGCCGCGTTCCGATCCCTCGCAGGTGTGGTTGTAGACCACGTCCATGATCACCTCGAGCCCGGCGGCATGGAGGCGACGGACCGCCAGGCGCAGCTCGTTGTGGCTGTTGCCGGCGAAATAGCTCTGCTCGGGCGCGAAATAGCTGAGGGTGTTATAGCCCCAGTAATTGCGCAGGCCCTTTTCCTGCAGGAACCGGTCCTGCACGAACGCATGGATCGGCATCAGCTCGACGGCGGTGACGCCCAGCCGCTTCAGGTGATCGATCACGCGCGGATGGCTGAGCGCCGCAAAGGTGCCGCGTTCCTGGGGGGCGACCTCCTCGAACAGCTTGGTCAAGCCCTTGGCATGCGCCTCGTAGATCACCGTGTCCGACCACGGGGTGTTCGGACGGATGTCGCCGGACCAGTCGAAGTGCGTGTCGACCACCACGCCCTTGGGCATGGCGGGCGCGCTGTCGCGCCGGTCGAAGCTCAGGTCCTCGCGACGCGAGCGAACCTGATAGCCGTGCAGCGCGTCGGTCCAGCGGACCTCGCCGTGCAGCTGCTTGGCATAGGGGTCCAGCAGCAGCTTGTTGGGGTTGAAGCGATGTCCCTCCTCCGGCGCATAGCGGCCATAGGCGCGGTAGCCGTAGAGGAGGCCGGGACGGGCCTCGGGCAGATAGCCGTGCCAGACCTCGTCGGTCCACTCGGTCAGCTCGTAGCGCTTGATCTCGCGCCGGCCGGTCGGTTCGAAGACGCAGAGCTCGATCTTCTCCGCGTTGGCGGAGAAGACGGCGAAGTTGACGCCCAGACCATCAAAAGTGGCGCCGAGCGGATAGGGCGAACCGGCTTCGAGCCGGTCGGGTAGGCTGTTCAACGAGGACCCCCTTCGAATCGTAGCACCACCGCTGCGAGCGGGGGCAACACGACGTCCGCACTGGCCGGCTGGCCGTGCAGGGGCGTCGCGGAGGCGGTAACCATCCCACCGTTGCCGATGTTCCCGCCGCCGTAAATTTCCGCATCGCTATTAAGGACTTCGCGCCATTGGCCGGCGCGCGGCAGGCCGATCCGATAGCCGTGGCGCGGCTCGGGCGTCATGTTGAGCAGCACCACGCAGGGCGCGGCCCGTCCGTCGCCATAGCGGGCATAGACAAAGACGCTGTTCTCCGCGTCGTCGCCCACGATCCAGTCGAACCCGGACGGGTCGGCGTCGCGGGCATGGAGCGCGGGCTCGCTCGCGTAGAGCGTGTTGAGGTCGCGTACGAGACGCTGGATGGCGGCATGCTCGGGCCGGTCGAGCAGGTCCCAGCGCACCTGTGCGTCGTGGTTCCACTCGGTATCCTGAGCAAGCTCGCCGCCCATGAACAACAGCTTCTTGCCCGGATGCGTCCACATGAAGCCGAAATAGGCGCGCAAGTTCGCCAACTGGCGCCAGCGGTCGCCCGGCATCTTGCCCAGCAGCGATCCCTTGCCGTGCACGACCTCGTCATGGCTGAGCGGCAGCACGAACTTTTCGGAGAATGCGTACACCAGACCGAAGGTCAGCTCGCCATGGTGCCAGCGCCGGTACATCGGGTCGCGCTCCACGTACTGGAGCGTGTCGTGCATCCAGCCCATGTTCCACTTGTAGGTGAAGCCCAGGCCCCCTTGGTGGACGGGGGCGGTGACGCCCGGCCAGGCGGTGGACTCCTCGGCCAGCGTGATCGCGCCGGGACAGCGTTCCGCGACCAGGGTGTTCATGCGCTTGAGGAACTCGACCGACTCCAAATTCTCGCGCCCGCCGTGGATGTTGGGCACCCATTCCCCGGCATTGCGGCTGTAATCGCGGTACAGCATCGAGGCGACCGCATCGACGCGCAGCCCGTCGATGTGGAACGTCTCCAGCCACCACAGCGCCGAGGCGAGCAGGAAGCCTGCCACCTCGCGCCGGCCAAGGTTGTAGATCAGCGTGTTCCAGTCCTGGTGGAACCCCTCACGCGGGTCGGCATGCTCGTACAGGTGCGTGCCGTCGAACTCGGCGAGGCCGTGCGCATCGGTCGGGAAGTGCGCCGGCACCCAGTCGAGGATCACGCCGATGCCGGCGCGGTGGCACGCGTCCACGAAGCCCGCGAACTCTTCCGGGGAGCCGAAGCGTGCCGAGGGCGCGAACTGCGACAGCGGCTGATAGCCCCAGGAGCCGCCGAACGGATGCTCCATGATCGGGAGCAGCTCGACATGGGTGAAGCCCATGTCGGCGACATAGGGGATCAGCCGCTCGGTCAGCCCCTGCCAGTCGAGCGTGCCAAGCGCGTCACCGTCGGGCCGCAGCCAGGAGCCGGCATGCACTTCGTAGATCGACAGCGGCGCGTTCGGAGCCTGCCGGCGTCCGCGCTCGGCCATCCAGTCGGCATCGTGCCAGCGGTAGTCCGGTGCCGGCGCGACGATCGAGCCGGTGGCCGGCGGCGCTTCCGTCTGGCGGGCGAGCGGGTCGGCCTTTTGCACCACGCGCCCGTCGGCGCCGAGGATCTCGTACTTATAATGCGCGCCCGGGCCGATGCCGGGGACGAACAGCTCCCACACGCCTGCGCCATGATGGCGGCGCATCGGGTTGCGGCGGCCGTCCCAGCCGTTGAAGTCGCCGATCACCGACACGCGGCGCGCGTTCGGGGCCCATACGACGAAGCTGACGCCCTCCACGCCCGCGACGGTGCGCGGCTGCGCGCCGAAGACGCGTGCCAGATCCCAGTGGCGGCCCTCGTTGAACAGGTGAAGGTCGAGGTCGCCGAGCACCGGGCCGAAGCTATAGGTGTCCTCGATCTCCTGTACCCAGCCGCCCGGCCAGCGGATGGCCAGGCGATAAGGCACGTCCTCGGCAAGCGTGCCGGTCCACAGGTCGCCGTCGCAGCTGAGTTCGCCGAGGGGGCGGCCGTCGTCGCGCGCGATCAGGGCGACCGCCTCCGCACCCGGCTGGAAGCTGCGGACGACGCGCCGGCCGCCCTCCTCATGCACCCCCAGCAGCGCAAACGGATCGTCCAGCATTCCAGCGCGCAGCGCGCCTGCGAGTGCGCCAACATCGGTCATGCGAAATCCTCGTTGAGCAGGCGGGCCGCGGCGCGGGCGAGGCCCAGCGCCGGCACGGCGATCCAGTCGGGCCGGTTGGCCGCCTCGTAGGCGACCTCATAGGCCGCCTTTTCGAGCAGGAAGAGGTCGAGCAGCGGGTCGCCGGCACCGGAATGGGGGAGCACGCCGCTCTCCGCCGCCGCTTCGCCATAGCCCGCCAGGAATGCCTCGATCGCGGAGCTGCCGAAGCGTGCATAGCGGCGCGTGGCGCGTGCCTCCTCGCGCTCGGCGCTGAACGGCAGGTTGCGCTCCGCCACCGCCGCCGCATAGTCGAACGAGCGGAGCACGCCGGCGACGTCGCGCAGCGCCAGGTCCTTGGCGCGGCGCTCGGCGAGCGGCTTGGCGGGCTCGCCCTCGAAGTCGATCAGCATGACGTCGCTGCCGGTCACCAGCACCTGGCCCAGGTGCAGGTCGCCATGGATGCGCGTGCGGGCGCGTCCTTCCGCGCTGCGGGCGACGGCGCCCACGCGCTCCATCAGCGCGGCACGCTGCTCCGCCAGGCGGGCGAGCGCCGCATCGGCCTCCTCGCTGCCCAGCGACACGCCCTCCAGCATCAGCAGCGCGCGGTCGAGCTGCCCCGCCACGCGACCGCCCAGCCGGTCGGCCTCCGCCGCGCTCATCGGCTCGGGCGCGAAGGCAGCATCGTCGCTATCCTGTGCCAGGACGGCATGCATTTCCGCCAGGCGGCGGCCGAAGTTGGTGGCGAAGTTGCGATAGTTGGCGAAGTTCGCATCCTCGTCGGTGGCGAGGCGCTCCAGGACGCCCAGCGTCCACTGCCAGCCGTCGCCCTGGTTGTAGACGAACGCCTGCGCCAGCATCACCAGCGTCTCGCGATCATCCTCCACCCGGGTCACGGTGCCGAGCATCGGCGGCACGTTGGCAAAGCCGTGGCCGGAGAGATAGCGCACCATCTCCACGTCCGGATGGATGCCAGGTGCCACCTTGCGCAGCAGCTTCAGCACGGCGCGCTGTCCCAGCACCAGCGTGCTGTTGGACTGTTCGGCCGCAAGCCATTCGGGCGCGGCGTCCGGCTCCAGATCGAAGCCTTCAAACGCGGTGAAGCGCAGCTCGCCGCCGTCTGCGAGCGAGACCACCGTGTTGTCGTGGAGCGCCTGCACCACCGAGCGCCCGAAACCTTCCAATGCGAAGCCGTCGGTCAGCAGGCCGACGGTCCGGCCGCGACGCACCCGCGCCAGCGCGAGGTTCGACGCGAACGGCCCGGTGTTCTCGCCCTCCCAGGCAATGCCGAGCGGCAGCATGTAGGTGGCGGTGCCGCTGTCGGTTACGACCTCGATCTCGCCCAGCAGCAGGTCCTCGGCCGCCGGCATCGGCGTCGACCGGACCAGCTGGACCGATGCGATGGTCTCGTCCTTCGCCCCGAACCAGCGGCGCTGGGTCAGGTAGCTCGGCAGCAGGTCCTTCTCGAGCACGCCGCGGTTGGCGCCCAATGCGACGTCCCCCAGTTCCGGCCGCAGGACGAAGGTGTAGCGCTCGATCTCGCTCGCCGGAGCACCGCTCGACCAGCCGGGACCCTCCGCGTCCGCGGCGAGGCGGAACCACAGGAAGCCATAGGGCGGCAGCGTCAGCAGATAGGGAAGCTGGCCGACCTTGGGGAAGGGCGTGCTGCCGAGCAGCTCGACGGGCGTGCGGCCCTCGAACTCGTGCAGGTCCAGCTCCACCGCCTGTGCGGTGCGGCCGAGGTTGGCCACGCACAGGATCGTGTCGCCCTCATGCTCGCGCAGATAGGCCAGGATCTTGCGGTTGGCGGGGCGCAGGAAGCGCTGGGTACCGCGCCCGAACGCCTGATACTCGCGGCGCACCGCCAGCATCCGCTTCAGCCAGTTCAGCAGCGAGTGGCGGTCGCGCTCCTGCGCCTCGACGTTCACGGCCTGATAGCCATAGAGCGGGTCCATGATCGCCGGCAGCGCAAGCGCGGGCGGGTCTGCGCGCGAGAAGCCGCCGTTGCGGTCGGGCGACCATTGCATCGGCGTGCGCACGCCGTCGCGGTCGCCCAGATGGATGTTGTCGCCCATGCCGATCTCGTCGCCGTAATAGAGCACAGGCGTGCCCGGCATCGTCAGCAGCAGCGCGTTCATCAGCTCGACGCGGCGCCGATCGCGCTCCATCAGCGGCGCGAGGCGCCGCCGGATCCCTAAGTTGATGCGCGCGCGCCGGTCGGCGGCATAGGTGTTCCACAGGTAATCGCGCTCGGCGTCCGTCACCATTTCGAGCGTGAGCTCGTCATGGTTGCGCAGGAAGATCGCCCATTGGCAGTTCTCCGGGATCTCCGGCGTCTGGCGCATGATGTCGGTGATCGGGAAGCGATCCTCCTGCGCCACGGCCATGTACATGCGCGGCATCAGCGGGAAGTGGAACGCCATGTGGCATTCGTTGCCCTCTTCCCCGAAATATTGCTGCGTATCCTCCGGCCACATGTTCGCCTCGGCCAGCAGCATCCGGTCCGGATAGTGCGCGTCGAGGTCGGCGCGGATCTTCTTCAGGACGTCGTGGGTCTCGGGCAAATTCTCGTTCGAGGTGCCGTCGCGTTCGATCAGGTAGGGGATCGCGTCGAGCCGCAGCCCGTCCACACCCAGGTCGAGCCAGAAGTGCATCACCGACAGCACTTCCTTCAGAACCTCGGGATTGTCGAAGTTCAGGTCGGGCTGGTGGCTGTAGAAGCGATGCCAGAAATATTGCCCGGCGACCTCGTCCCAGGTCCAGTTGGACTTTTCGGTGTCGAGGAAGATGATCCGCGTGCCCGAATAGATCTTGTCGTCGTCCGACCACACATACCAGTCGCGCTCGGGCGATCCCTTGGGCGCGTTGCGGGCGCGCTGGAACCAGGGATGCTGGTCCGACGTGTGGTTGATCACCAGCTCGGTGATGACGCGCATGCCGCGCTCGTGCGCCGCGGCGATGAAGTCGCGCGCGTCGTCCATCGTGCCGTAGTCGGGGCTGACGTCGCGGTATTCGGCGATGTCATAGCCATCGTCGCGCCGGGGCGAGGGGTAGAAGGGCAGCAGCCACAGCGTGTTGACGCCCAGGTCCGCCAGATAGTCGAGCTTCGACATCAGCCCCTTGAAGTCGCCGATGCCGTCGTTGTTGGCATCGAAAAACGACTTCACGTGCAACTGATAGATGACCGCGTCCTTGTACCACAGCGGATCCTGGTCATGGGCGGCTGCGGCGGTCATGCGAAGTCTCCGGGGGCGATGCGCCAGATGCGATAGGGCTGGTCGGGGTCGAGGCGGATGTGCTGGTGCTTGCCGTGCCAGCGGAAGCGGTGGCCGGCGGCGAGGTCTTCCACCGCGACGCTGCCGTCGTCGGGGATGCCGAACTCCCACAGCGGGATCTCGAACGCGGCATCCTGTCCGTGGTGCGGATCGAGGCTCACCATCACCAGCAGCATCTCGCTGCCGTCCGGCGCGGGCTTGGCATAGAAGATCACCCGGTCGTTGTGCGCGGGCAGGAAGCGGGTGTTGAGGTGCGTCTGCAACGCCGGATGCGCACGGCGCAGGCGGTTCAGCAGCGTGATATCGCCGATGATGTTGCCCGGCGCCTGCCAGTCGCGCGGCTTGACGATGTACTTTTCGGAATCGTGGTATTCTTCCTTGCCGGGCACCGGCGCCGCCTCGCACAGCTCGAAGCCCGAATAGACGCCGAACAGCCCCGACAGCGTCGCCGCCAGCACCGCGCGGATGCGAAAGCCAGGCCGGCCCGAGGTCTGGAGGAACACCGGGTTGATGTCCGGCGTGTTGACGAAGAAGTGCGGCCGGTAGAATTCCTTGGGCGCGGTCGTCGTTAGCTCGGTGACATAGTCGGTCAGCCCCTGCTTGTCGTCGCGCCAGGTGAAATAGGTGTAGCTCTGCGAGAAGCCGATCTTGCCGAGCCGGTACATCATCGACGGACGGGTGAAGGCTTCGGCCAGGAAGATGACGTCCGGATGCTCGGCGCGCACCTCGCCGATCATCCACTCCCAGAACGGCAGCGGCTTGGTGTGGGGATTGTCGACGCGGAAGGTCTTTACGCCGCGTTCGACCCACAAGAGGATCACGTCCCGCAGCGCCGTCCACAGCCCAGGAACTGCGTCGGGTCCGTAGAAGTCGACGTTGACGATGTCCTGGTACTTCTTGGGCGGGTTCTCCGCATATTTCATCGAGCCGTCGGGCCGCCATGCAAACCAGCCGGGATGCTTGGTGAGCCAGGGGTGATCGGGGGAGGCCTGGATCGCGAAGTCGAGCGCGATTTCCAGCCCATGCGCGCGTGCGGCTTCCACCAGCCGGGCGAAATCCTCAGCGGTGCCCAGCTCCGGGTGGATGGCATCATGTCCGCCGTCGGCGCTGCCGATCGCATAGGGGCTGCCGGGATCGTCCGGCCCCGCCGTCAGCGTGTTGTTCGGCCCCTTGCGATGGGTGCGCCCGATCGGGTGGATCGGCGGGAAGTAGAGCGTGTCGAACCCCATGTCGCGCACCGCCGGCAGCCGCGCGATCACGTCGTCGAAGGTGCCGTGGCGGCTGGCATCCTCGGTCTGCGAGCGCGGGAACAGCTCGTACCAGCTGGAGAAACGTGCCGTCAGCCGCTCGGCATCGACGATCTGCGGTTCGGAGCGCAGCCGGTGCGGACGGTCGTCGGCCGTATCCATCAGCGCGGCGAGTTCGGGCGATAGCAGCAGCGCGGCGCTGTCGGCGCCTTCGCTCGCTGCCTCCAGTCGCGCGTGCCAGTCGGCCAGCGTGGTGCGTGCCTCGCCCTGCGACCGCGCCACCGCCTCGGCCACCAGTGCCAGTCCCTCGGCATGATCGACCGGCTGCGCGACACCGGCGTCGAGCTTCTTGGTGAAGTCGCGCCGGAAGCCGCCGAACCGGTCGAGCCAGCCCTCGACCGCATATTCGTAGCGGCCGAGCCGTTCGAGGGCGAAGCTGCCACGCCACAGGTCGTTCGGCAGTTGCGTCATGCGCGCGACGCGCCAGTTCGCCTCGTCCACCGCGCGCCAGTGCAGTTCGACCGCGAGTTGCTCGTGACCGTCGGTGAACACCGTCGCCTCGACCGGCACTTCCTCGCCGACCACCCGCTTGACCGGGAAGGCGCCGCCATCGACGCGCGGGTGGAGGTCCTCGACCACCAGCCGCGGGGAGGCGGCACCAATGCCGACGGCGTCGGGCGTCACCGCGATGCGGATCGGCGACGCACGCCGCGCGGCGACCAGCCGCACTTCGCCTCCGGCGAGCGGCGTGCCGACCTCACCCTCCGCACCAAGGACGGAGAAGCCCTCGAACGCGGAGCCCATATATTCGCGCACCAGCGCCGGGGAGGGCAGCGGCTGCGGCGTGTCGCTGCGGTTCACGAATATCAGCAGCGCTTCGGACGCCTCGCGCACGTCGCTCGCATCCGCGCGCAGCAGCACGCCGACAGGGGCCTGCGGTCCGGTCAGCGCCCGCATCTCGCCATCGAAGCGTTCGGCGGCCTGCGCGACTTCCAGTGCATGGCGCACGGCCTGCGCCAGATCGGGGCTGCCTGCGAACAGGTCGGCCGGCACGATGATGCCGTTGGCGCTTGCGGCCGCCATTGCGAGCGTCCGTGCGAGAGCCGATGGCGCGTCCGCATCTCCGCTGGTCGGCGCCGAGACCTCCGCCAGGAGCGGCGCCTGGCCGCGCAGTTCCTCATACTCCTCCACCAGCCACGGTGCACGAAGGTCCCACCACGCAAAGGAGGAGGTGATCGCGGTGAGCCCTGCCGATGCGAGGGCGCGCACCTGCGGCCGCGACAGGTCCGGCGCGCCGCTGATGAAGCGCGCGTCGGGATGCCGTTCGCGTACGGCCGAGATCAGCCCGATCAGCGTTTCCGGCGGGATGCGATCCGCCCCAAGCAGCCGGAAGCCCGTAACCCCCGCATTGAGGAGGGCGGAGAGCCGCTCTACCAGCACCGGACGCAGCAGCGCCGCGGCCTCGGGCGTACGCAGCCGCGCGCGCGCCTCGCCGGTCGCCTGTGCAGGCTGGCGGGGATCCACGGGGCCGCCGCCAGCGCTGGCGCGCCGGATCGCAAATGCTTCCGGGTGGCTGGCGAGCAGCGGGTGATCGATCGGTGCGCGGTCGAGGGGCAGCGCGACCAGCAGGGCGAGCCCCGCTTCTGCGCAGGCTCCGGTGAGTGCGGGCGGAACCAGCTCCGCCTCCCCGAGCACCGGCGCCTCGGCGCGCCACAGCACGCCGTCGAAACCGGCGGCAGCGGCATCGGTCAGCAGACGCTCAGGAAGAGGAAAGGAGGGAATCGAGAGGAGGCGGGAGACGAACTGCGGCAAAAGTGACCTCCATCACGGGAACCTGCACTCAACATCGGCCGGGGCGCATCGTTCCGCCCCCGCCGCAAGGATTTGCGGCAGGCCGGCGGGCGATCCCGTCGAGGGGTTTTGCGCGCGTGCCGCTTCCCGGGCGGCACGCCTGGCGATCAGGCTTTGGCGCTGCCCGATTTGCGCTTGGCGGGGGTGCTCGCCGCCTTCTTCGGGGCGGCCGCTCGCTTCGCCTTGGGCGCCTCCGCGACGGCTGCGACGCCCTCCCCCGCCGTCGCGGCCTGGGCGGCCGGCGTTGTCTTGGGAGCCGTGCTGCGCGACGTGCGCGCCTTCTTTGGCGCCGGCGTCACTTCGCTATCCGTCGAGGCCGCGGCCTGGGCGTCGATCTCGCGGCAGGCGGCGTCCCAGTGGCGCGCATGCTCGCCTTCAGGCTGGCCTTCCTCCAGCCACATCGCATGGGCGCGCTCGCGGATACGGTGCTCTCGATCGTTCAACTTCACTCTCCCAGGTCCGGCATGTGCCGGGATTGTTGCCGCAGTCGTTGCGCTTGCGAAAGGGGTTACAGGATCGGCTTGCCGCCCGTCACCGCCACCGTCGCACCGGACACGTAGCTCGCCTCCTCGCTGGCGAGCATCACGTAGACGGGTGCAAGCTCCGCGGGCTGGCCTGCGCGGCCCATCGGGACGTCCTTGCCGAAGTTCTCGACCTGCTCCGGCGGCATCGTCGACGGGATCAGCGGCGTCCAGATCGGACCGGGCGCGACGCAGTTCGCGCGGATGCCCTTTTCCGCCAGAAGCTGGGAGAGCCCGCCGGTGAAGTTCTGGATCGCACCCTTGGTGGTGGCATAGGCGAGCAGCGTCGGCTTGGGCGTGTCGGCGTTGACCGATGTCGTGTTGATGATCGCGGACCCCGGCTGCATGTGCGGCACCGCGGCCTTGGTCAGATAGAACATCGCGTGGATGTTCGTGCGGAAGGTCTTGTCCCACTCCTCGTCCGGGATGTCGGTGATCGCCTCGAACGTCATCTGGTGGGCGGCGTTGTTGACCAGGATGTCGAGCCCGCCGAAGGCTTCCACGGCCTTGTCCACGATCGCGCGGCAGTGCGCCGCGTCGCCGATGTCGCCCGGCACCAGCACCGCCTTGCGTCCGGCATCCTCCACCAGGCGTGCGGTCTCCCGGGCGTCTTCGTCTTCGTTGAGGTAGGAGATCAGCACGTCTGCCCCTTCGCGGGCGAAGGCGATCGCCACCGCGCGGCCGATGCCGCTGTCGCCGCCGGTGATGATCGCGCGGCGCCCCGCCAGGCGCCCGGAGCCGCGGTAGCTATGCTCGCCATGGTCCGGCCGCGGGTTCATTGCTGCCGTGGTGCCGGGGGGCGATTGCTGCTGTTCGGGCTGCGGTGGCATCGGGCGATCGGTCATGTGTGGCTCCTTCGCTCCGCGAACGGCCGACGGAGAGGCGGGTTCCGGCGTCGTGCGTGCGGCGCAGGAGAATGCTCAGCCGACGGCTTTCTCCAGCTGCGCCTTGCTCATCTTGGAACGACCGGGGACGTCCTGCTTTCTCGCCTTCTCGTACAGCTCTGCCTTGGTGGGGCCATCGCGACCGCCATTCCCGCCGCTGCTGCGCTCCCGTCGCTTGGTCTGGGCGAGGCGGCGCTTGTTCTCGGAGGGGCTCTGCTGGTTGGACGCGCCCGCTTCGCTAAGCGCGATCGCAACCGCCTGCTTGCGGCTCTTCACCTTGCGCCCCGAGCCGGACTCCAGCTCGCCTTCCTTGAACTCGTGCAGGACCCGTTCCATCGTGTCCTTCTGGGCCTTGCTCTGTTTGGCCATGGTGCTCTCCTCGGGCGCATGGAACGCGCGGACCTGCGGCGCGCTCAGTTGCTTGAACAACGCGCGGAGGCGAGAAATGGCACAGCCGGAACGGGGGGCGGGCGGCGGAACGGTCGTCGGATGGAAGCTGGACGCAACGGAACGCGCAGCACTGCTGGCGCGGTTCCCGCCGCGCTGGCCGGACACGGTCGCGGACCACGTCACCTTACGTTCCGGAACCGGCCTAGGGACGCCCCTGCCGACCGAGGAGGCGGGTGAGGTGGTCGGCTGGGCCGACGACGGAGCAGGGCTGCAGGCGCTGGTCGTCGCGATCGGCGGCAGCACCGCCCGGAGCGACGGCAGCACCTATCACATTACCTGGTCGCTGGATCGTGACGCCGGACGCAAGCCGGTGGAGAGCAACCGCCTGTTGGCAGAACGCGGCTGGCAGCGGTTGGACGCGCCGATCCCGATCCGGCTGCGGCCTGCCCGCTTCTAACTCAGGGTGCGATCGGCCGCGGCTTCGACACGCCGACGCCTCGGCTGTTCGCGGTCGCCGTCGCGCCGATCATGCCGCACCCTTCGTAGGAGGCGGCAAGCCCGCAGGCGAGATGCGGCATCTTCACCAGCCGCTCGCGTTCTCCGATTGCGTCGATGATGCGCGGGTCCCCCGGCGTGGGTTCCAGGATCGGCACGCGGTACTCGTCGGCGTCGCGCAGGGCGCACACGACGATTTCGCCCGATTCCGCATCTGCCTCGCAACGGTACTCGGCCCGTGTCGCTTCCCGATATTGCGCCATTGCGGCGTCGACATTCGCCTGTTGCGCCATCACCACCAGCAGCAGATCGAACGGCATCAGCACCTCCGGGCGCAGGCGGGAATCGGAACCGTTCGAGTGTGCAGGATCTGACGCAAAACGCCAGCGCCTTCGCTCGACAAGCGGTCGCGCCTTCCCTATCGCCGGGCCTTCATCATACGGAGCAGAAGCACAGCCATGCAGACCGCCAGCCAGGTTCTCGATCGCGTCCTCGTGCTGGAGATGGTCCGTGTGACCGAAGCCGCCGCCATCGCCGCCTCCACCTTGGTGGGACGTGGCGACGAGAAGGCGGCGGATGCCGCCGCCGTCGAGGCGATGCGGGAAGCGCTCAATGGCCTCGACATGGACGGCACCGTCGTGATCGGCGAGGGCGAGCGCGACGAGGCACCGATGCTGTTCATCGGCGAGAAGGTCGGCACCGGCCAGGGCCCCGCGATCGACATTGCGCTCGATCCGCTGGAAGGCACCACCATCTGCGCCAAGGCCGGGCCGAACAGCCTCGCGGTGCTGGCGATCGCCGAGGAAGGCGGGCTGCTCAACGCCCCCGACGTTTACATGGACAAGATCGCCGTCGGTCCGGGCTATCCCGCCGGCGTCATCGACCTGGACAGGACGCCGACTGAGAACGTCGAGGCGATCGCCGCGGCCAAGGGCGTGAAGCCGCACGAGATCATCGCCTGCGTGCTCGACCGTCCGCGTCACGAGGCGCTGATCGCGGAGCTGCGCGCGATCGGCTGCGGCGTGGTGCTGATCGGCGACGGCGACGTGGCCGGCGTGATCGCGACCACCGATCCCGACACCACGATCGACGTCTACATGGGCACCGGCGGTGCGCCGGAGGGGGTGCTCGCCTGCGCGGCGCTGCGCTGTGTCGGCGGCCAGTTCAAGGGGCGGCTGCTGTTCCGCAACGACGACGAACGCGGACGCGCTGCCAAGTGGGGCGTCACTGACCTCGACAAGCAATATGACCTGACCGAGCTGGCACGCGGCGACTGCATCTTCGCAGCAACCGGCGTCACCGACGGGTCGCTGCTCGCCGGCGTCAAGCGCATGCGCGGCAAGATGACCACCGAGAGCGTGGTGATGCGCGCCAGCTCCGGCACGGTGCGCTGGGTCAAGGGCGAGCATCGCATCGACGCATGACCCTGGCGCTGCTCGCGCTGGCACTCGCGAGCTACGTCTGGTTCCTGAAGGGTGCGGTGCTGCTGCGGCGCTGGCGCGGCCCAGGGGCAGGCCGCTCCCGCGTGGATCGGCTACGGCGCTGGATTGCACGGGCGTGGCTGCTGTTCGGCGCCGTGCCGCTCGTTGCGCTGGCGCTGCTCGGGCAGCTCGGCTCCCTGGGGCGGCTCCCGGACGCATTCGTGCCGCTCGCCCTCGCCGTGCGTACCGCGTTGGTCGGGCAGGGCGTTCCGGCGGACACCAGTCTGCTCGCCGCGGCAGTGGCAGGCGGGCTTGCAGGCGGTGCCAGTGTCGGCCTGCTGATCGCAGCCTGGCGTCGCCGGCGAGGCAGGGGCGACCTCCACATCGGCCACGTCGGCGGGTTGCTGCCGCATTCCCGCACCGAGCTACGCTGGGGCGCTGCGGTCGCGATCACGGCCGGGATCGTGGAGGAGCTCTTCTTCCGGCTGCTGCTGCCTCTGCTGGTGACCCAGGCGAGCGGCAGCGCCCTTGCCGGCTTCGGTGTCGCGACGCTGCTGTTCGGGCTGGCGCATGGCTATCAACGGCTTGCCGGCATGGCCGCCACGACGCTGGTCGGCGGGCTGTTCGCCGCACTCTATCTCTACAGCGGCACCTTGTGGCTGGCGATGCTCGCCCATGTGCTGCTCGACTTCAACAGCCTGGTCCTGCGCCCAGCCTTTGCCGGTGCATGGCGGCGGCATTGACGGCCGGGTGTGTTGCTTCAATGCTACGCTGGAGTGAAGGGGAAAGAACGATGATGCTGGGACGGGCGCTGACGGGAATGGCATTGCTGCTGGCGGGTGCCAGCGCGGGATCGCTGGCGGGCGCCAGGCCGCAGCAGGCGGCACCTGCCGCTCCCCAGGCGCGCTACAGCTACAGCCAGGTGATGGTGCCGATGCGCGACGGCACCCGTCTGCAGACGGTGATCCGCCGGCCGCTCGACAAGCAGGGTCCGCTGCCGATCCTGCTCCAGCGCTCGCCCTATGGCGTGCCGCCTGCCAGCGCGGTCGGCCGGGAGCGCAGCCTCGAGTTCATGGAGCCGGACGGCTACATCCTCGTCCACCAGAACATGCGCGGCCGCTTCGAAAGCGAAGGCAGCTTCACCATGTCGATGGCGCTCCAGCCGCAGGGGGCGACGGGCGTGGACGAGGCGACCGACGCCTATGATACGATCGACTGGCTGGTGAAGAACGTGCCTGCCAACAACGGGCGCGTCGGCATGATGGGCGTGTCCTACCCCGGTTATGCGGCCGCCGTCGCACTCGCCCGTCCGCATCCGGCGCTCAAGGCCGTCAGCCCCCAGGCGGCGTGGAACGACTGGTGGATCAACGACGACCTGCATCGCTACGGCGCGATGCGGCTCTCCTATGCGACCGACTGGCTCTACCCGCTCCAGAACAACAAGCAGGGCGAGAGCTTCGAAACCGGCGCCTATGACAGCTACGAATGGTTCCTGAAGCTCGGACCGATCGAGAACCTCGACAAGCGCCACTTCAAGGGCAGCGTGCCGCAGCTGACGCAGATGATCGAGCACCCGGATTACGACAGCTTCTGGAAGGGCCAGCACTGGACCGACCGGCTGGGCCGCTCGACCGTGCCGACGCTGCATGTGGCCGGCTTCTGGGATCAGGAGGACCCGCTCGGCAGCTGGAAGATCTATGAAAAGATGGAGGCCGATGATCCGGCCAACAACAACATGATCGTGGGCGGCCCCTGGGCGCACGGCAGCTGGCGCCAGGCCGGAAGCGACATGGGCCATTTCCCGATCCCTGGCACCAGCGGCACCGACTTCCGCCGCGACATCGAGGCACCGTTCTTCCGCTACTGGCTGCACGGCAAGGGACCGAAGCCGGGATTCGAGGCGAAGATGTTCCAGTCGGGCAGCTGGACGTGGAAGAGCTATCGCAAATGGCCCGCGCCCGGCACAACCGCGACCGCACTCTACCTGCGCGCAGACGGCTCGCTGTCGTTCGAGGGCGCGGGAGACGCCGGCCAGTGCCGCGAGTTCGTGTCCGATCCTGCCAACCCGGTGCCGTTCCGCGAGCGGCCGATTTCGCCCACCTATCCGTCGCTGGAATGGCGGTGGTGGGAGGCGGCCGACCAGCGCTTCGTTGAGAACCGGCCGGATGTGCTGAGCTGGACCAGTGCGCCGCTCGACCGCGACCTGACGGTCACCGGCGAAGTCGCGGCGACGCTGATGGCCTCCACCTCCGGCACCGACAGCGACATGGTCGTCAAGCTGATCGACGTCTATCCCGACGATGCCGAGCCTACGCCGTCGCCGGCCGAGATGGGCAACTACGGCAAGTCGCTCAACGGCTATCGCCTGCCGATCGCGATGGAGGTGCGGCGCGGGCGCTGGCTCGACGACTGGTCGAAAGCCAAGCCGCTGGTCCCAAACCAGGTGCGCGCCTGGGACGTGCCGCTGCGCAACCATGATCATGTGTTCAAGGCGGGCCACCGCATCATGGTGCAGGTGCAGTCGAGCTGGTTCCCGGTGATCGACCGCAACCCGCAGAAGTTCGTGCCCAACATCTACAAGGCGAAGCCGGAAGACTTCGTGAAGGCGACGCAGCGGGTGTGCACCGGCAGCAAGGTGACGTTGCCCGTCATGCGCTGAGGCGGCGATCGGGCGCTATTTCCTTGCGAGTGGATCGCAACAGGAAATAGCGCCGCGTCCCGGCGTTGCTCCTTTTCCAGGGAGGAGCGCCCGATGCAGTTCAGGATCAACGGCCAGACTTATACGGCGGAGGTGGACGTGCGCACCTCGCTGCTCGACCTTGCGCGCGAGCATCTGGGGCTGACCGGCAGCAAGAAGGGCTGCGACCACGGCCAGTGCGGCGCCTGCACGATGCTGGTCAACGGACGTCGCATCAACAGCTGCCTGACGCTGGCGGTGATGCACCAGGACGACGAGATCACGACGATCGAGGGTCTGGGTGCCCCCGGCGCCTTGAACCCCATGCAGGTGGCGTTCGTGAAGCACGACGGCTTCCAGTGCGGCTATTGCACGCCGGGCCAGATCTGCTCGGCGACGGGCATGCTGGACGAGGTCGCAAAGGGCTGGCCGAGCCATGTCACCGCCGACCTGGATTCGGTGGAGTTCACCGACGCGGAGATCCAGGAGCGGATGAGCGGCAATCTGTGCCGCTGTTCGGCCTACCCCAACATCGTCGAGGCGATCCGCGAGGCCGCCGAGGGCCAGCGGCTGGCGGAGGCGGCGGAATGAAGCCGTTCCAATATGCGCGGGCGACCACGCCCGAGGACGCGGCACGCGCCGGTGCGGCGGAAGGCACGAAGTTCATCGCGGGCGGCACCAACCTGCTCGATCTGATGAAGCTGCAGGTGGAGACGCCCGAGCAGATCGTCGACATCAGCCGCCTCGACCTCAGCCAGGTGGAGGAGACGGAGGACGGCGGCCTGCGCATCGGGGCGCTCGTGCCCAACGCCGATCTCGCCGCTCACCCGCTGGTGCGGCAGCGGTACGAGGCCCTTTCGCGCGCTCTGCTGGCCGGGGCGTCGGGGCAGCTGCGCAACAAGGCATCGACCGGGGGCAATCTGCTCCAGCGGACGCGTTGCTATTACTTCTACGAGACCGGCGACGCCTGCAACAAGCGGACGCCGGGTAGCGGCTGTGCGGCGCGCGACGGCTTCAACCGCATCCACGCCGTGCTGGGTGCGTCCGAGGCGTGCATCGCGACGCATCCGTCGGACATGGCGGTTGCGATGCGCTTGCTGGACGCGACGGTCGCGACCCAGTTGCCGGACGGGGATCGCCGCCGCCTGTCGATCGGCGACTTCTACCGCCTGCCCGGCGACACGCCGCACATCGAGAACGTGCTCCGCCCGGGCGAGCTCATCACCCATATCGAACTGCCGGCCCCGCCGCCGGGGCGGCAGCTCTATCGCAAGGTACGCGACCGGGCTTCCTATGCCTTTGCGCTGGTGTCGGTGGCGGCGGCCATCGCGGTCGAGGACGGACGCATCGCCTCCGCCAAACTCGCCTTTGGCGGGCTTGCGCACATGCCGTGGCGGGACGGCGCCGTGGAGGAAGTGCTGGTGGGCCACGCGCCTTCCGACGCGCTGTTTGCGACCGCGGCCGACACGCTGCTGCGCGAGGCGCGCGGCTATGGCCACAACGACTTCAAGATCCCGCTCGCGCGACGCGTCCTGATCGCGACCCTCAAGGAGCTCACCGCATGAGCGACAGCACCACGCTCAAGATGGACGTGCCCGTCCCCGCCAGCCTGCTCGATGTCGGCACGCAGGGGCTGATCGGCCGACCGCTCGACCGCATCGATGGGCCGCTGAAGGTCGCCGGGCGCGCGACCTATTCGGCGGAATATGCACTCCCGGACCTGGCGTACGGTTATCTGGTGCAGGCGAAAGCCGGACGCGCCCGCGTCACCGGCATTGACACGGCCGAGGCGCTGGCGATGCCGGGGGTGCTCGATGTGGTGGTCGACCTCGACACGTTCATCCGCAATCCGCAGCAGGGCGGCTCCAACAAGGCGCCGACGCAGGGTGTCGAGGAGATCCACTATTTCGGCCAGGTGGTCGCGATCGTCGTCGCGGAGACCTTCGAACAGGCGCGGGATGCCGCCGCCCGCGTGCACGTGGCCGTGGAGGACAAGCCGGGGCTGTTCGAATTCGACAGTCGCCTGCACGAGGCGCACAAGCCCAAGGGCGGATCGACCGAGCCGCATGTCGCGACCGGTGATCCGGACAAGGCGCTGGCCGAGGCGCCGGTGGTGCTCGATGTCGTCTGGACCACGCCCAGCCAGAACAGCGCCGCGATGGAGCCGCATGCCTCGACGGCGGTGTGGGAAGACGACGCGCTGACGGTCTATGGCTCCTACCAGATGCCCGCCTCCGACAAGCAGCAGCTTGCACGGGCCCTGGGAATGAAGCCGAAGAAGGTGCGCATCATCTCCGCCTATGTGGGCGGCGGCTTCGGCTCCAAGCTCGGCATCGCCCCCGAGGTGGTCGCAGCGGCGCTTGCGGCGCGCAAGCTCGGGCGGCCGGTGAAGACGGTGATGAGCCGCCAGCAGGTGTTCGACGCCACGGTCCGTCGTTCCAACACGCACCAGCGGATACGGCTCGGCGCCGGCGCGGACGGGCGATTGACGACGGTCGTGCACGAGACCGTGTCGAGCAACATCGAAGGCGAGGAATATTTCGAGCCCGCCGGTGTCTCGACCCACTTCCTCTACGCCGGTGAGAACCGCCGGATCACCCACGACCTGTTGCCGATGGACTGGCTGTTGTCGGGATCGATGCGCGCGCCCGGAGAGGCGGCAGGGATGCTCGCGCTCGAAGCCGCCATGGACGAGCTTGCGGAAAAGCTGGGCATGGACCCGGTCGAGCTGCGCAAGATCAACGATCCCGAGCAGGATCCGCTCAAGGGCGTTCCCTTCTCCACCCGCCAGCTGACGCGCTGCCTGGACGAGGGTGCTGCGGCGTTCGGCTGGAAGGATCGCAATCCGAGGCCGGGTGCAAGGCGCGAGGGCGAATGGCTGGTCGGCCACGGCATGGCCGCGTCCGCGCGTTCCAACCAGTTGCAGGAGTCGCAGGCGCGGGTCTCCATCGGAGCAGACGGCCGCGCGACGGTCGAAACCGACATGACCGACATCGGTACCGGCACCTACACCATCCTTGCGCAGATCACCGGCGAGCTGCTGGGGCTCAGGCCCGAGTGGATCGACGTGCGGCTGGGGGACACGGACACGCCGCCGGGTGCGGGTTCGGGCGGTTCCTGGGGCGCCAGCAGCAGCGGATCGTCCGTCTATCTCGCGTGCGAGGCGCTCCGCGCAAAGATCGCCGCGGCCATGGGCTGCACCGAGGAGGAACTCACGCTCAAGGACGGGCGCGCGATCGCGCAGAACCGCAGCGTTCCGCTTTCCTCGCTGGTGGGCGAGGGGCTCTCTGCCGAGGGCACCATCAAGCCGGGCAAGCTGGAGGAAGAGCGGCGCCAGGCCTCCTACGGCGCGCACTTCTGCGAGGTGCGGGTGAACGCCGTCACCGGCGAGGTGCGCGTGAAGCGCTTCGTCTCGACCTTTGCCGCCGGGCGGATCCTGAACGAAAAGACCGCGCGGTCGCAGTGCATCGGCGGCATCGTCTTCGGCATCGGTGCGGCGCTGACGGAAGAAGTGGTGCACGATCCGCGCTCGGGACGGGTCGTGAACCACGACCTTGCCGAATATCACGTGCCGGTGAATGCCGACATCCCGCACATCGAGGTGCATTTCCTTCCCGAGCGCGACCAGTTCGCCAACCCGCTCCAGTCGAAGGGGTTGGGCGAGCTCGGCATCTCGGGCGCGGGCGCGGCCGTCGCCAATGCGATCTACAACGCGACCGGTGTGCGGATCCGTGACTATCCGCTGACGCTCGACAAGCTGCTGCCCGGACTGCCGGCCGTATGAGCCGCAACGGTTGCTGCGGGGCTGCGGATCTGCGAGCGGGCGCCGATGGCCGATAACGACAGTGTCCTTTCCGCCGCGCGCGCCTGGCAGGGCGAGCCGCTCGCCATCGCCACGGTGATCTCGACCTGGGGATCGGCGCCGCGCCCGCGCGGGAGCCATATGCTGGTCCACGCCGATGGGCGGTTCGAAGGCTCGGTGTCGGGCGGTTGCGTGGAGAGCGATATCCTCGCCACCGCCGCCGAGGTGATCGCGGGCGCTCCGTTCCAGCGCAAGCGCTACGGCGTCGCCGATGCGGCCGCCTGGGAAGTCGGACTGCCCTGCGGCGGCGAGATCGAGGTGATCGTCCAGCCGGTCTCCGCCACGGGCTTTGACCCCGAACTGTTCGACCGCATCGCCGAGGCGCGTGCCGACGGCCAGGCGCTGACGGTCGAGACGGATCTGGAGACGGGCCATAGTACGCTCCGCGACGAAGGCTCGGCCGAAGTCTTCCGCAACCGCTATGATCCGCCGCGGCGGCTGCTGATCGTCGGGGCGGTGCAGATCGCCCAGTCGCTCGCGGCGCTCGCCACGACGCTGGGGATCGCGACGGTGGTGATCGATCCGCGGGCGCGCTTTCTCACCGAAGAGCGCTTCCCCGGGGTGGTGCTCGACGATCGCTGGCCGGACGAGGCGATCGAGGCGCTGCGCCCCGACCCGGCAACCGCGGTGGTCACGCTCAGCCATGACATCAAGATCGACGATCCCGCACTGATCGCCGCCCTTGCGAGCCCCGCGGCCTATGTCGGCGCGCTGGGATCGAAGCGCAGCCATGCCGCGCGGCTGGAGCGGCTCGCCGCGGCCGGCGTGTCCGCCGATGCGCTGGCGCGGATCGACGGCCCGGTCGGGCTCTCGATCGGTGCGATCGGGCCTGCGGAGATCGCGCTGTCGATCGCCGCGGCGATGGTCCAGGCCTTCCATGCTCCGCGCTGAAGACACTGCGCTGGTACTGCTCGCCGCTGGCCGCTCGCGCCGGTTCGGCGACGTGGACAAGCTCACCGAGCCCTTCCTCGACCAGCCGCTCGCCTATCACGTGGTGACGGCGCTGGACGCGGTGCCGTTTCGCTGCCGGATCGCCGTGGTCTGCCAGACCAGCCTGGACTTCGCATCGCGTGGCTACACCGTGGTCGAGAACCCGGACGCCGAGGACGGCCAGGCCGGATCGCTCCGGCTGGGCGTGCAGGCAGCGATCGAGCAGGGAGCGTCCGCGGTGCTGATCGCGCTTGCCGACATGCCGCGGGTGACTGCCACGCACATCTATCGGCTCCTTGACTATGCGGAGGGGCCGGATGCCGTGATCGCGTCCAGCAACGGCGTTCACCCGACGCCTCCGGCGCTGTTCGCAGCCGATCATTTCCCCGATCTGCTGCGTTGCTGCGGGGACGAGGGCGCCCGCGCCCTGGTGCGTGGCGGGCACCATGTGATCACGCGCGCGGACGAGTTGATCGACATCGACACGCCCGAGGACCTGGCGGCGTTGCGCGCCGCTTATGAGGTCAAGACGGTCATTCGTGCCGGAGCGCGTCGATCGGATTGAGCCCCGCGGCACGCCGCGCCGGGAAATAGCCGAACACCACGCCGATCAGCGCTGCGATCGCAAAGGCGATGAGGTTGATCTGCGGTTCGAACAGAAAGGGGACCTGCATCACCGGGGCGAGGGCGAGCACCGCCAGCTGCGCGATCACCAGCCCGACGACACCCCCCAGGCAGGACAGCGCGATCGCCTCCACCAGGAACTGCATCAGCACCTCGCGCGCGACCGCACCGATTGCCAGGCGGATGCCGATCTCCCGCGTGCGCTCGGTCACGGAAACCAGCATGATGTTCATGATGCCGATTCCGCCCACCACCAGGCTGATCGCGGCGACGGCGGTGACGATGCCGGTCAGGAGGGTCGTCGTGCCGGTCAGCGTGGCGGAGATCTGCGCGGTGTCGAAGATGTTGAAGTCATCCTCCTTGCCGCCGCTGATGTTCCGGCGCTCGCGCAGCAGGTCGCTGATCGATGCCTGCACCGTGCTGCTCTCATAGGCGGCATCGACGCCCACCAGCAGCAGCCGGATGTCGCGGCTGCCGGTGAAGCGGCGCTGCACCGTCTTGATCGGCATGATGACCACGTCGTCCTGGTCGCCGCCGAAGCCTGCCTGGCCGCGCGTCGAAAGCGTCCCGATCACGTCGCACGAGACATTGCCGATGCGGAACCGGTGGCCGACCGCTTCGCCGCCCCGGAACAGGTTCTGCCGAACCGTGTTGCCGATGATGCAGACTGCCTTGCCCGCCTGTTCCTCGGCCGGCTGGAAGGTCCGGCCGGACGTGAGCGGCCAGGGCTGCACACGGAAATAGTCGTTGGTGGTGCCGTTGATCGTGGTCGACCAGTTGGCACCGTTGTAGATCGCCGTGGCGGTCGACTGCGCCTGGGGCGCAACCGCGTTGACGCCCGCGACCTGCTCGCGGATCGCCTCGACGTCCGCTTCCTTGAAGTCGGGCGGGCGAGGGCCGCCGCCGCCGCGTCCGAAGCCCTGGCCCGGGCGGATCTGAAGGATGTTGGTGCCGAGTGCCGCGATCTGGGACTGCACGGCCGAGGTAGTCGCCTTGCCTAGCGTCACCATGGTGACCACCGCAGCGACGCCGATGATGATGCCCAGCGTCGTCAGGAACGAGCGCAGCTTGTGCCGCAGGATCGATCGGACCGCGAGCAGGATGGTGGTACCCAGCATCAGTCGACCGTCTCGCCCTGGTGATGATTATGGTCGACGCGCTCGACCAGCCCGTCCTTGAAGTGGATGACGGTGCGTGCGAACGCGGCCATGTCCGGTTCGTGCGTGACCATCAGGACGGTGATGCCGCTCTGTGCGTTCAGCTCGCTGAGCAGCTTCATGATCTCGACGGATCGTTCGGAATCGAGATTGCCGGTCGGCTCGTCGGCAAGCAGCACGTCGGGCTGCGTCACGATCGCCCGGGCGATGGCGACGCGCTGCTGCTGGCCGCCCGAAAGCTCGGCCGGGGTGTGGTCCCACCATTGCTCGAGCCCGACCTTGGCCAGCGCCGCCATCGCCGCCTCACGACGCTGGGCCTTGGCGTCGCCGCGGTAGAGCAGGGGCAGCTCGACATTCTCCAGCGCGCTGGTGCGGGCGAGCAGGTTGAACCCCTGAAACACGAAGCCGAAATAGCGGCGCCGCAACAGCGCCCGCTCGTCGTTCCCGAGGGTCTCGACATGATGCCCGCGGAACTCGAACGTTCCACTCGAGGGGACGTCCAGACAGCCGAGGATGTTCATGGTGGTCGATTTGCCCGAGCCGGAAGGCCCCATCACCGCCACGAAGTCGCCGGCGGCGATGTCGAGGTCGACGCCCTTCAGCGCCTGGAACTGGGTCGCCCCCTCACCATAGAACTTGGTGATGTTGCGCAGGCGGATGATCGGCGCGGCGGCGTCACTGGCCACGCTGGCCTCCCCCGCCGCCGGTCCCGCGCTGCCCGCGCGACTGGCCGCCGTCTGCCGGCGCGGTCTGCCCGGCCGCCAGCTGGCCGGTGATGACCTTCATGCCCGGTCGCAGGCCGCCGCCCACCACTTCGGTAACCTGGCCGTTGGTGTTGCCCGTGGAGATCTGCACCGGCTGCGGCTTTCCGTCCTCGCCCAGGATGTAGACGGTTTGCTGACCGCTCTTGGGGCGCGTCGCGCTCTTTTCCGCGCCGCTGCTGCGCCGCCGCGGTCCCGGCAGGAGCGCGCCGGTGATGCCACCGCTGCCGCCGCCGCTGCCCGCCGCGGCGGTATCGGCTGCCGGCGTGAAGCGGAGCGCGGCGTTCGGCACCAGCAGCACCTGGGGGCGCTCGACCGTGACGATCTCGGCCGTCGCGGTCATGCCGGGACGCAGCCGCAGCTCCGGGTTCTCGACACTCAGCGTCGCCGCATAGGACACGACCTGGCCAGTGGTGCTGGTCGTCGTGGTGGAGGAGGATGAGGTCGAGCTGGCCGTCAGGTTCGAACCCAGGTCGACCCGGGTGATGCGCGCCGGGAAGGTGGCGCCCGGGAAGGCGTCGACCGTGAAGTCCGCGCGCTGGCCCTCCTTCACCTGGCCCACGTCCGCCTCGTCGATCGCGACCTCGAGCTTCATCGAGGAGAGGTCCTCGGCAATCACGAACAGGGTGGGGGTATTGAACGACGAGGCGACCGTCTGCCCCGGCTCGATCTGGCGGGCGAGTACCACGCCGTTCACAGGCGAGCGGATGACGGCGCGAGTGCGCTCGGTCTGGTTCGAGTTGAGCTGCGCGCGAGCGGAGACGACATTGGCCTCGGCCGCACGCACGGCGGCGACCGCGCGTGCCGCCGCGGCGCGTGCCGTTTCCAACTCCGTCTTCGCCGGAACCCGTCCGCCGGAAAGTCGGCTTACCTCTTCCAACCGGGCCAGCTGCGCCCGCGACTCCTGCTGGGTCGCCTTGGCCGTGGCCACGTCTGCCAGCCGGGCATTCAGCGCCGCCTGGCTCTGCCGGATCGAGTCGTCGAGCCGTTCGGGGTCGATCAGGGCGAGCGGCTGGCCTGCCGTCACGCGATCGTTGACGTCCACCGCCACCTCCGTGATCAGGCCCGAGAGTTCGGAACCGACCTCCACCTGGTTGGTGGGGGCGAGCTTGCCCGTGGCGGAGACGGTCACGGTCAATGCGCCCCGGTTTACCGGTTCGGTCGCATAGGACACGCCGTCTGCACCGCGGAAGCAGCGCGACAGTGCGAAGATCAGCAGCAGCAGGACGACCGCGACGACGACCCACTTCAGTCGCTGCCGCCAGCGGGGCACCGGCTTGGCACCCAGGAAGTCGTTGAGTTCGGTGGAGGTGGGGTCGGCCATCAGCGATCCTGCGGGGTCTGTTCGGGCGGGGCGACGGCGGGGAAGCTGCCGGTGATGCGGGGAGTGTCACGGGTGTCGCCGCTGGGAATGCCGGCGGCCTCCCAGCCGCCCCCCAGGGCGGTGAAGAGCTGGACAAGCGCGCTCGCTTGGTCGGCCTGCGCCTGGACGAGGCCGTTGCTCGCCGAAAGCAGCGAGGCTTCGGCCTGGTTCAAGGTCGTGAAGTCGGTCAGGCCCGCACGATATTGGCTGCGCGAGAGGATCGCGCTGTTGCGCGAAGCGTCCAGCGCCACCGCGAGTTCCCGGGCGCGGCGCTGCGCCGCGTCGAGCGCGACGATGGCGTTCTCCACGTCCTCCAGCGCCGTCAATACCGCCGAGCGATAGGTGAGCAGCGCGCCCTCGGCTGCCGCTTCCTGCGAACGGACCTGCGACCGCAGCCGCCCGCCGTTGAAGATCGTCTGGGTGAGCCCCGCGAAGAGGCCGCCGCTGATCACGTCGGTAAGATCGCTGAGGCTGGTGGCGTTGGTATCGATGCTGCCGCTGATCGCGAGCGCGGGATAGAGCTGTGCCCGCGCCACGCCGATCTGCGCCGTCGCGGCCGCCAGGCTGCGCTCCGCTGCCAGCACGTCGGGACGCTGCCGGAGCGTGTCGGCGGGAATGCCCACGCCGATCGGCGTCGCGGCGATCGGGATCGGGCGCGTGGCCGCCATCGCCTCCTTGAGCGCGCCGGGCGCGCGACCCGTCAGCACGGCAAGGCGGGAGACCGCCGAGTTGTAGTTCGCCTCGATCGTGGGGATGGTGGCCGCGGTCTGCGCCCGCTGGGCCCGCGCGGTCTCCTCGTCGAGCGAGGAGACGAGTCCTGCCTGTACGCGGAAGCCGGCGATCTCCAGATTGTCGTCCTGAAGCGCCAGCGAACTGCGGGCGTTGGCAAGCTGTGCCTGGGCAAGCCGGGCGGTGACGTAGTTGCGGGCGATCTCGGCCTGTTGGGCGATCAGCACCGTCGCATAGTCGAAGCGGCTCGCCTCTTCGCTCGCGCGGCTGGCCTCGATCGTGCGGCCGACTCCGCCGAACAGGTCGGCCTGATAGCTGGCGTCTGCGCCCAGCGTGAAGCTGCCGCCGGTGCCACGACTGATGTTGGTGACGGTGCCGTCGGGAAGCGTGACCGCGGCATTTCCGCCGCGCACGTTGAAGTTGCGCGAATAGCCGGCAGATCCCGACAGGCTGGGCAGGAGGCTGGCGCGGGACTGCAGCAGGGATTCGCGTGCCTGCCGCAAGCGGATCACCGCCTGGGCCACGTCGAGGTTGGTGGTCGCTGTTTCCGCTACGAGTTGGCCCAGCAAGGGGTCATTGAAGCGTTCCCACCAGCGCGCGAGATCCTCACGCCGGTTCTGGTCCGCTGCGACGGAGTAGCGATCGGGGACACCGAGCTCCGCGGAGGAAGCGGGCCGGTAATCCGGGCCCATCGCGCAGGCGGACAGGACGGCGGGAGCGGCGAGGAGAACGGAAAGACGCCGGATCGACATGGGCGCGACAAGAGCCGCGTATGGCGGCTTCGTCCACTGTTTTCTTGTCGCGAATTGTAACGTCGATCCGGCTGTCGATCATGTGGAAGCCCCTGACGGGACGCCGGAGCGCTTGCCGGAAGCGCCCCGGTGGCCGCTCAGCGGGTTTCGTTGCTGGTGTTGAAGCCGGCTGCCTTCGGCTCGCCGATCTCCTGCTCGCCGGCGAGCGCATGGTCGACATCGTCCTCCAGCGTCTCGAGGTGCATCAGCCGCTTCACGAACGGCGACACCAGCAGCACGGCCACGCCGATGCCGATCGTCCACCATCCGATGGTGTCGTAGACGGCGAGCGTGCCTTCCTTGGTCATCACGCCGCCTTCGCCGCCGGTCGCCTCGCCGATCTTGCCGGCGACGAACTGGCCGACCGCCGTCATATAGAACCAGGCGCCCATGATCAGGCTGGCCAGCGTCTTGGGCGAAAGCCGGTTCATGGCCGACAGGCCGACCGGCGACAGGCAGAGCTCACCCGAAGTCTGGAACAGATAAACCAGGAACACGAACAGCACCGGCGTCGCGACGCCCGGGCCGACCGAATTGGCGCCCCAGACGAATACCAGGAAGGCGAAGCCCACCTGCAGCAGGGCCAGGCCGAACTTGGCGGGGGTCGACGGTTCGAGCCCGCGCTTGCCCAGCCACACCCACAGCCAGGCGAAGATCGGTCCCAGCAGCACGATGTAGAGGGGGTTGATCGACTGGAAGATCGATGCCGGCACGCCACCGCGATCGACATAGCGGTCGGTGTAGAGGTTGAGCGAACCGCCCGCCTGCTCGAACAGGCCCCAGAACACCGGGTTGAGCGCGATCAGGAACAGGATCACCCACAGCCGGTGCCGTGCCTCGCGGTCCACGCGGAACGACTGGAAGAGAACATAGCCCAGCAGCGCGAAGCCGCTGACGGCGAGCAGTACCTCGATCACGTCGCGGTACTGGATCAGCGCCCAGGCGACGGCAATCGAGGCGAGGCCGAGGCCATAGAGCAGATGCTCGAAGCGGATGCCGCCGACCTTGCGCGCCAGGGCCGCAGGATCGGGGGACTCGCCATGGCCCAGCAGCAGCGGCTTGAACCCGACGAAGACGATCAGGCCCAGCAGCATGCCGACACCGGCGGCGCCGAAGCCGTAGCTCCAGCCATAGGTCTCACCCAGCCAGCCGGCCAGGATCGTGCCCAGCGTCGCGCCGGTGTTAATGCCGATGTAGAAGATCGTGTAGGCGCCGTCGCGGCGCACGTCGGTGCGCGGATAGAGCTGGCCGACGATCACCGAGATGTTTGCCTTGAGGAAGCCGGTGCCGACGATGATGAAGGCGAGCGCCAGCCAGAAGACGTTGATGGCGGCGCCGCTGTTGCCGCCGCCGTCGCCTTCGAAGCCCATCATCGTGTGGCCGATCGTCAGCAGGATCGCGCCGAACAGCACGGCCTTGCGCTGGCCGAGATACCGGTCGGCGAGATAGCCGCCCAGCACCGGGGTGACGTACACCAGGCTGTTGTAGGCGCCGTAGATCAGATTGGCTTCGCCGTCGCTGAACAGCCAGTGCTTGGTGAGGTAGAACACCAACAGCGCGCGCATGCCGTAGTAGGAGAAACGCTCCCACATCTCGGCGAAGAACAGGACGTACAGGCCCTTGGGATGGCCTGCGAACTCGGGCTTGCTGCTCATCGCGATGGACGCGCCACCGGCGAGCAGTACCAACAGAAAGGCAACGGCGATTGCCGGGATGACAGCCACTAGATTCCCCTTTGAAGCCATGGCGGCGCCGCGGTTTCCCGGGCACCTGGCGTGCATGGCGCGCGAGACTAGCGGAGAATCGCGTCGTGCCAAGCAGTTGTTGCCCGCGCGCCATGCCGCTAGGTCCGCTGCATGACCTTCAACGACCGCACCACGCCGCTCTCGCTGCTCGCCACGCGCCGCTCGGGCAAGCCGCGCGAGATGGTCGCTCCCGGCCCCACGCCCGAGCAAATCGACGCGATGCTCGCGCTTGCCGCGCGCACGCCGGACCATGGCAAGCTGGCTCCCTGGCGCTTCGTCGTGGTGCCCGACGAGCGGCGCGCGGCGTTCAACGCGATGCTGGCCGATGCCTATCGCACGGAAAAGCCCGACGCCGGCCGGCTGGAGCTGGATGCGATGACGGGCTTCGGCGTGCCGGCCCCAGCCTTGGTGGTGGTACTGTCCTCGCCCCGCCCGGACAGCCACATCCCGCTGTGGGAGCAGCAGATGTCGGCCGGGGCCGCTGCCATGAACCTGCTGCACGCCGCCCATGCCATGGGCTTCGTCGCAAGCTGGATCACCGGCTGGCCGAGCATGTCGCCGATCGTGCGCGACGCCTTCGGCAGCGATCCGGAACGGGTCGTCGGCTTCGTGTTCATCGGCACGGCAGGCAAGCCCCTGGAGGAGCGGCCGCGGCCGGACCTCTCCGCGGTGGTCACCCGATGGGACGGCTGAGGGGTGGACGCATTGCTCGGTTGCTGTATTAAGGCAGCATGGCAGTGATCGAGAGCGACGACAGCCCCGTCTACCTGAAACTCCGCGCGATCGTGGCTGCCGCCATCCTGCGCGGCGAATATCGGGCAGGGGACCAGCTCCCCTCTGTCCGCGCCTTTGCCGCGGAGCAGGGCGCGAACCCGCTGACGGTCGCCAAGGCGTATCAGACCTTCCAGGACGACGGGTACGTCGAGGTGCGGCGCGGAGTCGGCATGTTCGTGCTGCCCGGTGCCGCCGAACGGCTGCGGCTCGCCGAGCGCGAACGTTTCCTGGCAGCCACCTGGCCGCGGGTGCGCGAGAACATCGCATTGCTCGGCCTGGATCTGCACGACCTGCTCGAGCACGCCTGACGCCTCGTCGGGAACCGCGCACGACTCGGCGACGTTCTCCCCTGTTGATAAAGGGGAAAGATCATGCGGCAGAGCAGCAGTTTCGTGCCCGGCGCGACCGGGTATCGGGTCGCGTACCGGCTATCAGAGACGAACCATTGCCCGGGATGCGGGCAGAGCCACTGGTTCGTCGGCCGCATGTCGGCCGAGTGCGCGTTCTGCCATACCGCCTTGCCGATCAGCGGCGTGCACAGCCTCGGCAACGGAGTGACCCGCACGTCTCCCCGACCGCCGCTCCTGGCGGCCTGACGACTGGCGCGATCGGCTCTTGTCCGCAGGGAGCCCGCAGGATAGCGGCGGTCCCGTGCCGTCGCCTGCCGCCCTGCCGATCCCACGCTGCCTGCCGTACGGCCCCAATGCGGTGGCCGAGGCAGCGCAGCGCATCGCCGATGGACAGTGCGTCGCCGTTCCCACGGAGACGGTGTACGGCCTCGCAGCGGACGCCACGAATGCCGAGGCCGTTGCGTCCATCTATGCCGCCAAGGGGCGCCCCAGCTTCAACCCGCTGATCGTTCACCTGCCCGATCGCACCGCGGCAGAGGCGTTGGCCCATTTCGATGCGTACGCCGGGCGGCTGGCGGACGCTTTCTGGCCGGGGCCACTGACCCTCGTCCTGCCGCTTCGGGAGGATTCGGGGATCGCCTCGCTGGTGACGGCCGGTCTTTCGAGCATCGCCATCCGGGTGCCGGCGCACCGCGCGATGCAGGCGTTGCTTGCCGCGACGGGCAGGCCGCTCGCGGCGCCGTCGGCCAACGCCAGCGGCGGCATCAGCCCGACCCGGGCGGAGCATGTGGTGGCGAGCCTGAACGGGCGTATCCCGCTGGTGCTCGATGACGGCCCGACTGAACGCGGCCTGGAGTCGACGATCCTCGCCTGCACCGATGGTACCGTGCGTCTCCTGCGTCCGGGGCCGATCACGGCCGAGCAGGTCTCCGCGGTCACGGGAGCCATGCCCGGCCGGGCCGGAAGTGGGATCGAGGCGCCGGGACAACTCGCCAGCCACTATGCCCCCGGAAAGCCGGTGCGGCTCGATGCCACCGCTGCGGAAGCCGACGAGTGGCTGATCGGCTTCGGACCCGTCGCGGGCGACGACACGCTGTCGGGCGCGGGCGATCTCACCGAAGCGGCGGCGCGCCTGTTCGACTGCCTGCACCGCGCCGATGCAGCACCGAAGGCGCGGATCGCCGTCGCCCCCGTGCCGCGCGAGGGGCTGGGCGCCGCGATCAACGACCGCCTGGCGCGCGCAGCCGTCTGAGCCGGCGCGGGGATCTCCCCGCGCCGTCCACGAAGGTCAGGCTGCGGTGGGCGCCGCTGCCTTGGAACGTGCCGCGAAGCTCTTGCGCAGCTTCTGGAGCTTGGGCGGAATCACCGCCATGCAATAGGGATTCCGCTGGCCTTCGCCTTCCCAATATTCCTGGTGATACCCCTCGGCCGGATACCATTCGCCCAGCGGTTCGATCGTGGTGACGATCTTGCCGCCGGTCTCACCGGCGCGCTCGATGCCGGCACGCGCGCGCGCCTCCTGGTCGGCGTCGTGCGGGAAGATCGCAGAGCGGTACTGCGTCCCGATATCGTTGCCCTGGCGGTTCAGCTGCGTCGGGTCATGCGTCGCAAAGAAGATGTCGAGCATCTCGTCATAGCTGATCTGGTCCGCGTCATAGGAGATGCGGATCGCCTCGGCATGGCCGGTGTCGCCGCCGCACACCTGCTTGTAGGTCGGGTTCGGCACGGTGCCGCCGATGTACCCGCTCTCGACCGACTCCACGCCGATCACGTCGCGGAACACCGCCTCGGTGCACCAGAAACAGCCGCCCGCAAAGGTCGCGACTTCGGTAGCCATCAAACATCTCCTGACAAATCCGCGAGCGCGCGCGGAGGGAATTGGATCGAAAGCGGTGCTTCCGACCGCAGCCCCGCACGCGTTCGTCGCCTAGAGATAGGAAGGCGCTCGCCCGGCACAATCACCACTGCTAGGCGGTGCGACCAAAGCAAAGGGGATTGTGCATGCGCGAAGGGTCGATCCTGGTGACGGGCGGGGCAGGGTACATCGGCAGCCATGCCGTGCTGGCCCTGCTGGACGCCGGCTGGCGCGTGGTGGTGGTGGACAATCTCGTGACCGGGTTCGCCTGGGCGGTGGATCCGCGCGCGACGCTGGTCCAGGCGGCGATCGAGGATGAGGATGCCGTGCGTGCCGCCATGCGCGCGCATGATGTCCTCGCGGTCATGCACTTCGCGGGATCGGTGGTGGTGCCGGAATCCGTCGCGGATCCGCTCAAATACTATCGCAACAACACCGCCGCGAGCCGCTCGCTGATCGAAAGCGCGGTTGCCTGCGGGGTGAAGCACTTCATCTTTTCGTCGACCGCCGCGACCTATGGCATTCCAGACCAGGTGCCGATCCGCGAAGACTCGCCCAAGGCGCCGATCAATCCCTATGGCATGTCCAAGCTGATGACCGAGATCATGCTGAAGGACGTCGCCGCCGCCCACCCGATCAACTATTGCGCACTGCGCTATTTCAACGTCGCGGGCGCGGACCCGCAGGGGCGCTCGGGCCAGTCCACCGCAGGCGCGACGCACCTGATCAAGGTGGCGGTGGAGGCCGCGACGGGCAAGCGCAGCCACGTGTCCGTGTTCGGCACCGACTTCGCGACCGACGACGGGACCGGGGTGCGCGACTATATTCACGTGTCGGACCTGGCGGCGGCGCACGTCCATGCGCTCGACCTGCTGATCGCGGAGCCGGACGAAAGCCGCACGCTCAATTGCGGTTATGGCCGCGGCTATTCGGTGAACCAGGTCCTCGACGCCGTCGACCGGGTGACCAACCTGAAGATCGAGCGCCGCATGGAAGGGCGCCGACCGGGGGACCCCGATGCGCTGGTCGCCGACAACCGGGCAATCCTCGCCGCGCTGCCGTGGCGACCGCAGCATGACGACCTGGACCGCATCGTCGCCGATGCGCTCGCCTGGGAACGCGCCTTAGCCGAGCGGGCTGAGGGCTGATCCGCGGCGGGCGGTGCGGGCGAGCAGCGCCAGCTCCACCCGCCACCAGCCGAGCGCCCACAGCGCGCCGAAGATCCAGCCGGCGAGCACGTCGCTCGGCCAATGCACGCCCAGGTACACTCGGCTGACACCGATCAGTGCCACGATCGTCATCGTGGCGGCGATGACGAACAGCCGTACGCGGGCCTGCCGGATCATCGGAAACAGCAGCGTCGCGACCGTCAGATAGACGATGGCGCTGTTCGCACTGTGGCCGGACGGGAAGCTGGCCGAGGTCTCGCGCATTAGATGCTCGACCAGGTCCGGCCGGGCGCGTTCGAACAGCTGCTTGAGCAGCGACACCATGGTGCCCCCGCCGATCGTCGCCGCCAGCGTCAGCGCCGCAGTCCGCCAGAGGCGGCGGAGCAGCAGCAGGATCGTCGCAAGCGTCACCACCAGGGTAAGCACCGTTCCGCTGCCAAGCGCCGTGATGTCGCGCGCGATCGACGGCAGCTTGGCGGGGCCGATCGGCACGTCCGGATGGCCCGGCACGCGCATTGCCAGGATCAGCGTCTGATCGAACGCCAGCGCGTCGCCGCGTGCGATCACCGAAGCGAGGAACAGCAATCCAAGCAGGGCGACCGCAACGAGCACGCCCGCGATCAGCGGCCATGGCCGGCGTCCGGATGCACGCGTCTCGTGGCCCAGGGGCAGGAGAGAGGGAGCCATGGCCTGCGTGTCGCAGCCTACACGCGCCGAGGCAATCGGGGCGGGGGAGAAAGCCGGTCTCGGCGGGGATACGCGGCGGCGCTTGCGGGGAAGTGGTGGGCTCGCCGGGATTCGAACCCGGGACCTACAGATTAAAAGTCCGTTGCTCTACCGACTGAGCTACGAGCCCTCACCATTCCGTCGTTGCGAACGCACCGGTGTCTCGATCCGGCGCGTGGGAAACGCCCGACGACGCGGTACGTGCCGCGCGCCCTACGGAGCCGGAGCCGCCGGGTCAACCGCCCGGACGCGTCGCAGTCTCTGCGCGAGCTGGCGAATACGGAGCCCGCTCATCGGGTCGCGCCAGTCGGGCACGAGTTGCGCGAGAGGGGTGAGCACGAAATCACGGCTTCGGAATGCCGGATGCGGAACGATGAGGCCGCGGCTCGCCCAGGGGCCCCCCGACCAGAGCACCAGGTCGAGGTCGAGCACCCGCGTTCCCCAGCGCCGCCCGCGCCGCCTCCCGAAGCTGCGCTCGATCCCCTTGCACCGCGCCAGCATCTCGGGCGGGGAAAGCGGGCTTTCGACCAGCGCGACCGTGTTGGCGTAGCGCCGCAGCGAGGGGCCGAGCGGTGCGCTGCGGATCACCGGCGCGACGGCGACCACGCCGCCCAGCGCCTCCAGCGCGGCCGCTACCTCACGTTCCGGGCTGCCGTGACGGCCACGGCGATTGGACCCGATCGCGATCGCATAGCTTGCCCTTGCCATGCCCTCGCGCCTACCGCAGCCCCATGTCTGCTGCCAGTCCGCTTCGCGCCACCGAACCCCCTCATGATTGCCCGCACTGCCCCCGCCTGGTGGCTTTTCGCGAATCGCTGCGGCAGGAGTACCCGGACTGGTGGAACGCGCCGGTGCCTGCGTTCGGTGATCCGGATGCCTGGCTCGGAGTCATTGGCCTCGCACCGGGCAAGCATGGTGCCAACCGCACCGGTCGGCCCTTCACCGGAGATTATGCTGGGGCGCTGCTCTACGACACGCTCGCCAAGTTCGGCCTGTCGGAAGGGGTGTTCGACGCCCGGCCCGACGACGGGCTGGAGTTGAAGGGCGTGATGCTCGTCAACGCGGTGCGCTGCCTGCCGCCGGAGAATAAGCCCACGCCGGAGGAGATCCGTACCTGCCGCCCGTTCCTTGAGGCGCCGATCGCCGCGCTGCCGCGCGTGCGCGTGTTCGTGGCGCTTGGCCAGATCGCGCACCAGTCGGCGGTGAAGGCGCTCGGCGGCAAGCTGCCCAAGGCCAAGTTCGGCCACCTCGCCGAGCACCGCATGCCGGACGGCCGGATCCTGATCGATAGCTATCACTGCTCGCGCTACAACCAGAACACCGGCCGGTTGACCCAGCCGATGTTCGAGGCGGTGTTCGAGCGGGCGCTGCAGCTGCGCGACGCGGTCGCCGCCTGACGCAGCGGCGTCAGATGTCCTGCGTTAGTCGACCGTAGAGTTCCGGTCGGCGATCGCGGAAGAAGCCGAAGGCGGCGCGGTGGCGCGCCACGCGATCGAGGTCCAGCGTGGCGGTGATGACGCCCTCTTCCTCGCGGTCCAGCTCAGCCAGGATGTCGCCGCGCTCGTCGCAGATGAAGCTGGTGCCATAGAAGGTCTGGTCATGCTCGGTGCCGACGCGGTTGGCGGCGATCACGGGCACGACGTTGGACACGGCGTGGCCCACCATCGCGCGACGCCATAGCCGGGCGGTGTCGAGGCTGGTGTCGTGCGGCTCGCTGCCGATCGCGGTGGGGTAGAAGAGCAGCTGCGCGCCCATCAGCATCATCGCGCGCGCGGTTTCGGGATACCATTGGTCCCAGCAGACGCCGACGCCGATCTTGGCGGCGGGGCCGTCCCACACCTTGAACCCGGTGTTGCCGGGGCGGAAGTAGAACTTCTCCTCGTATCCCGGGCCGTCGGGAATGTGGCTCTTGCGATAGACGCCCTGGACCTTGCCGTCGGGGCCGATCATCGCGAGCGAGTTGTAATAGTGCGGGCCGTCCGCCTCGAAGAAGCTGGTCGGGATGTGGACCTTGAGCTCGGCGGCGAGCGCCTGCATCGCCAGCACCGCCTTGTGCTCATCGACGGGCTTCGCGCTGGCGAACAGCCCCTCGTCCTCGACGCGGCAGAAATACTCGCCCTCGAACAGTTCCGGGGGCAGGATCACCTGCGCACCCTTCGCATGCGCCTCCCGCACGAGGCGAGTGACGTTGGCGATGTTCGCATCGATGTCGTTGGAAAAGGCGAGCTGCAGCGCGGCGACGGTGATTTCGGTCATGCCGCGCTATGTAGTCGAACTGGCTCGCGTTGCCAGAGGCGGATACGGGCGCGGCGACGGACCGCCGCGCCCGAATGCGATCAGCGGCTCGGGATCTGCTGGCTGATGCAGTGGAAGCTGCCGCCGCCCGTCAGGATGTGGTCGGCGCGCAGGCCCACCACCTTGCGATCCGGGAAGATCGCCGAGAGAGCCGCCACCGCCGCGTCGTCGCTCGGCTGGCCATAGACCGGCACCACCACGGCGGCGTTGCCGATATAGAAGTTCATGTAGCTGGCCGGGATCACCTCGTCCTCGGACTCGACGCGGCCGGGGGAGGGGATGCGGACGAGCTCGACGCCCGCCGCCCGCGCGCGTTCGGCCGCCTCCCGGTAGACATCGGCATTCGGATCGTCCTCGGCCGGTTCCGGGATCGCCAGGCGGTTCGGGCCGACGAAGCGGGCCAGGTTGTCGACATGGCCGTCGGTATGGTCGTTGAGCAGCCCGTCGCCCAGCCACAGGAAGCGGGTGTAGCCCAGGTCGGCCCGCAGCAGCGCCTCCGCCTTGTCGCGGGTGAAGTCCTCGCCGTTGCGGTTCGGGTTCAGCAGGCACTGCTCGGTGGTGACGACCAGGCCCGTGCCGTCGCCGTCGATGGCGCCGCCCTCGATGATCCAGTCGTGGGTCTCGGCCGCGATCCCGCGCTGCCGGGCGAGGCCGGCGCCGACGCTGTTGTCGCCCGGCAGGTCGTACTTGCCGCCCCAGCCGTTGAAGGCGAAGTCGTGGGCCTTGCCGTCGCCGTCCAGGATCGCGCCGGTGTCGCGCAGCCAGATGTCGCCGAACGGCTCCACCACCACCTCGGCGGCATCGCCCACCATCGCCCGCGCGGCGGCGGCGGCTTCCGCATCCGCTGCGACCAGCAGCACGCGCTCGCCGGCGCCATCCGCATGGACGGCACGCGCGAAGGCGGCGACTTCCTCACGGGCGGGTTCGAGGTCTTCGAGCCAGAGTTCGGGATGGCTGGGGAAGCCGATCCAGACGGCGTCGTGGCGGGCCCATTCGGCGGGAGGAGGCGTAGTCATGGTCGCGTCCTTAGCGGGGGGTGCAGGAGCGGAAAAGGGCTGGCGGCGGTGTTCGGCGAGTCCGCGGCCAAGATCGCTTGCGCCGCTCTCGGCTGCCCGACATCTTGATGTCAGAACGAGGGGGGATGTTCAGATGAGGCTTGTGGATTGGTTGGCCGGTGCATCGTTGTTGTGCGCCGGTGTTTCGGTGTCGGCACAGGAAGCCGCGACCGACGCGGAGGGGCAGCGGCTTGCCGCAGCGTTCGGGTCGCGTGAACAGGTGCAGCAGATCAGCATCTCGCCGGATGGCAGCAAGGTGGCGATGCTGATGCCCGCGGGCAAACGGGGCACTCGCCTGGTGATAGGCGACCGCCGGACCGGCGAGGCACCCAAGTCGATTCTGGTGTCGAGCGGCGAACCCGAGCAGCTGACGCACTGCTTCTGGTCCACCAACCAGCGGATCGTCTGCGGCATCTATTCGGTGGCATCCGGATCCGAATTGCTCGGGTTCACGCGCCTGGTCTCGCTGAACAGCGACGGCGGCGGCATGAAGGTGTTGAGCGCTCGTACATCCAGCCGCGCCCTTGCCGCCATGTACGACGGCGGACGGCTGATCGACCGCCTCGCCGAAGCGGAAGGCGGTACCGTGCTGATGACGCGCTCGTTCGTGCCGGAGAGCACGGCCGGGACGCTGCTGGCAAACCGAACGCAGGGATTGGGGGTCGAGCTGGTCAACACGACGACCCTAGCGCGCAAGGTCGTGGAGCAGCCGCGCGCGAATGCCGTCGATTATGTCAGCGACGGGCATGGCTCCGTGCGGATCATGGGGATTCAGTCGACCCGCGCCTCTGGCTACGACGGCAACCAGATCAGTTACTCCTATCGGCTACCCGCAAGTCGCGCCTGGCAACCGCTGAGTACGCTGGACCTGAACAGCAGGGCCGGATTCAATCCGTACGCCGTCGATCCCGATCTGAACGTCGCCTATGGCTTTGACCTGAACGACGGCCGCAAGGCCCTCTACCGGGTTGCGCTGGATGGCAGCGGAAGCCGCGAGTTGGTGGTCGCCCGGCCGGACGTCGACGTGGACGGGCTGTTGACGATCGGGCGGCACTCGCGCGTGGTCGGGGCGAGCTTCGCCACCGATCGTCGAGAGGCGGTGTTCTTCGACCCGCAGCTGAAGGCGCTGCAGGGTGCCTTGAAGAAGGCGCTGCCGCACCAGCCGCTGGTGACGTTTCTGGACGCGAGCGCAGACGAGAACCAGCTCCTCCTGCTGGCCGGCGGCGACGTCGAACCAGGCACCTATTATGTCTATGACAAGCGGACACGCGCGCTGGAGCAAGTCCTGCCGGCGCGGCCGGAGCTTGCGAACACCGTGCTCGCGCCGGTGAAGGCGATTACCTTTCCCGCAGCGGATGGCACGCCGATCCCGGCCTATCTCACGCTGCCCGTAGGCGGCGCGGCGAAGACCGTTGGCGCGATCGTGCTTCCGCACGGCGGCCCGGGAAGTCGAGACGAATGGGGCTTCGACTGGCTGTCCCAGTTCCTTGCCGCACGCGGCTTTGCGGTGCTCCAGCCGAACTTCCGCGGGTCGGCGGGCTATGGTGATGCCTGGTTCCAGAAGAACGGCTTCCAGTCGTGGCGAACGGCGGTCGGGGATGTCAACGACGGCGGCCGCTGGCTGGTGCAGCAGGGCATCGCCAAAACCGACAAGCTTGCCGTGCTGGGATGGTCCTATGGCGGCTATGCCGCGCTTCAGTCCGCAGCGCTGGATCCCGCCTTGTTCAAGGCGATCGTCGCGATCGCGCCGGTGACGGACCTCGATCGGCTCCGCGAGGAATCGCGCTTGTTCACCAATTTCATGTTGGTGGATGCTTTCATCGGCCATGGCGCGCACGTGCGTGAAGGGTCGCCAGCGCAGAACGCCGCCCGGATCCAGGCGCCGGTGCTGCTGTTCCATGGCGATCTCGATCGCAACGTAGCCGTCGGCGAGTCGCGTTTCATGGCGGACCAGCTTCGGGGCGCCGGGCGCAAGGTCGACTATGTCGAGTTCAAGGGGCTCGACCATTATCTGAACGACAGCGAGGCGCGTACGCGCATGCTCGCGCAGACGGACGCCTTTCTGCGCACCAGCCTGAAGATCGGCCGATAGAAAAAGGGCGGCCCGCCAGGACCGCCCTCTTCTTTGTCTTGCCGGTGGGCCGCGGCGGGTGCCGCGGTCCGGATCCGATCAGCGCGAGTAGAACTCGACGACCAGGTTCGGCTCCATCTTCACCGGGTACGGCACCTCGTCGAGGGTCGGCACGCGGGTGAAGGTGATCTTTGCGGCGCCATCGGGTGCGACATAGTCGGGGATGTCGCGCTCGGCCAGGCTCTGCGCCTCGAGCACCAGCGCCATCTCCTGCGCCTTGCTGCCCAGCGTGATCTCGTCGCCCGGACGGACACGGCGCGACGCGATGTTGCACTTCACGCCGTTGACGCGGATGTGGCCGTGGCTGACGATCTGGCGAGCCGCCCAGATGGTCGGCGCGAACTTGGCGCGGTAGACGATCATGTCCAGGCGCTGCTCGAGCAGGCCGATCAGGTTCTGACCGGTGTCGCCCTTCATGCGCGACGCTTCTTCATAGGTGCGCTTGAACTGCTTCTCGGTCACGTCGCCGTAATAGCCCTTGAGCTTCTGCTTGGCGCGCAGTTGGATGCCGAAGTCCGACATCTTGCCCTTGCGGCGCTGGCCGTGCTGACCGGGGCCGTACTCGCGCTTGTTGACCGGGCTCTTCGGACGGCCCCAGATGTTCTCGCCGAGACGACGGTCGAGCTTGTACTTGGCGCTGTGGCGCTTCGACATTTGGTATTCCTTGCAACTGCAACAACGGTGACCCGCCCAGAGGACGGATCGCGATTCCCGGTCTTTCGCGCTGCTGGGATCGAAGAACGACCGGCAGGGCTGCCGCTTCACCGGGGTGCGGAGCCGATTGCGAAGGCGCGCGCCTAGCCGCAGACGGGGGCATGAGTCAAGCTGGACAGGCCGTCTGGACACGTCGGGGCCCGCCCGCCTAGGCACGCGGCATGACGATCCTTTCCGGTCCCGATTGCACCACCATGCGCGAAGTCCGCGCCGGCGTCGACCAGCTCGATCGCGAGCTGGTGGCGCTCCTCGCCCGCCGCTTCGCCTATATGGACGCCGCCGCCCGCATCAAGCCGGAGCGCGGGCATGTCCGCGACGAAGCGCGCAAGGCGGAGGTCATCGCCAACGCCCGCGCCGAGGCGGCTCGGCTGGGCGTGCCGGAGGCCGTGGTCGGCGCGCTGTGGGAGCAGCTGGTGGAGGCGTCGATCGCCTATGAACTGGCGGCGTTCGATCGGCGCTAGGTTACCGCTGGCGCGGCCGTGCGAGCGTCGACAGCACGCCGCGCAGCGTACGCACTTCCTGCGAATTCCAGCCCGGCTTGGTCAGCAGCGTGCGCAGTGTTCGGCGCGTGGCGGGTGCTCGATCGGGCGGAAAGAAATAGCCGCCGGCCTCCAGCATCCCGTCGAGCTGCGCGATCATGCCTTCGAGTTCCTCCTGCGAGGCGGGAGGATCGAGTTCGGTCTCCGGCGGGCTCGCAAGGTCGGCGCCCTTGGACCACTCGTACGCGACCAGGATCACCGCCTGGGCGAGGTTGAGCGAGCCGAACTCCGGGTTGATCGGCACGGTGACGATGGTGCGGGCAAGCGCGACGTCGTCGGTCTCCAGCCCGGATCGCTCCGGCCCGAACAGGATGGCGGCGCGGCCGGCGTCGCTGCGAATCGCGCGGGCGGCCTCTTCCGGCGTGACGACCGGCTTGGTGACGCCGCGCTTGCGGACCGTGGTCGCAAAGACGTGGCTGCAATCGGCCACCGCATCGGCGACGGTTTCAAAGACCCGTGCCTTCTCCAGCACCACGTCGGCGCCGCTCGCGGCTGGCCCCGCCTGCGGATTGGGCCAGCCATCGCGCGGGGAAACCAGCCGCATCTCCACTAGCCCGAAGTTGAGCATCGCGCGCGCGGCCTTGCCGATGTTCTCGCCCAGCTGCGGGCGCACCAGCACGATGACGGGGGGTGGGGACAATTGGGGTTTCTCCGTTGAGTTCGAGCCAGCGTCGAGCGCAGCCGAGACGCATTGTCGAGAACCGGCTGCCGCAGACACGCCGTTCCAGTCGGCCCGGAACAGCGCTTCCTTCTTCTTGCGCGACCAGTCCTTGATCTGCTGCTCGCGGTCGAGTGCGTCGATCCGCGTTGGGAAGCTCTCGCTCCACATCAGTTCGACCGGCCGGCGGTCGTGGGTGTAGCCGGGGAAGCTGCCTGCCTGATGCTGGGCGACCCGCGTCTCCAGATTATCGGTGTGGCCGGTGTAATAGGTGCCGTCGGCGCGTCGCAGGATGTAGACATGGAACATCGACGGCTTCCTCTGCTGGCCCGGGTTCTCGACTTCGCATCTCGACAGGCTCGATGCGGCTCGAACCAAACGGAGACGTATCAGCGCACGGGCGAGTGGCGCTTGCGTCTACTCCCGCCCCACCTCGGCCACGTTCCCGGCGAACTCCTCGAAGTCCCGCGCCTCGCGGAAGTCCTTGTAGACGCTCGCGAACCGGATGTAGGCGACCGAGTCGAGGCCCTTGAGCGCCTCCATCACCATCTCGCCGATGCGCTGGGCGAGCACCTCGCCGTCGCCGGTGGTCTCCAGCTGGCGCTGGATGCCCGACACCAGCCGCTCGATCTGCGCCTGTTCGACCGGGCGCTTGCGGGTCGCGATCGCGACCGAACGGAGCAGCTTCTCGCGATCGAAGGGTTCGCGCCGGCTCTCGCTTTTCAGCACCCACAGCTCGCGCAGTTGGATGCGCTCGAACGTGGTGAAGCGCGCGGCGCAGGCCTCGCACTGGCGGCGCCGCCGGATCGCCGCCCCATCTTCGGTGGGGCGGCTGTCCTTTACCTGGCTCGCATCATTTCCGCAGAAGGGACAGCGCATTCAGATCCGCTTCTTGGCCTTGAGATAGGCGTAGCCGGCGCCGGCCGCGGCGCCGATCACCGGGCCGATGAAGGGCAGGGGGATTGCGACCACGGCGCCGAGCGCGCCCCACTTCGCCATGCTCTTGCCCAGGGCCTTCTTCTGCGCGTCGGTCGAGTAGTCGGTCATGATCAGCCTCCGTAGATCGGGAACCGAGCACACAACGCGCGAACCCGCTCGCGGACCCCCGCCTCGACCTGGGCGTCGCCCGCCTCGCCCTTTGCCGCCAAGCCGTCGAGCACGTCGGCGACCATGTTGCCGATCTCGCGGAACTCGGCGGTGCCGAAGCCGCGGGTGGTGCCGGCCGGCGAACCGACGCGGATGCCGCTGGTCTTGACCGGCGGCAGCGGATCGAACGGAATGCCGTTCTTGTTGCAGGTGATGCCCGAGCGCTCCAGCGCCTCGTCCGCATCGCGGCCGGTGACGCCCAGCGGAGTGAGGTCGATCAGCGCCAGATGGGTGTCGGTGCCGCCCGACACGACATCGCTGCCGCGCTCCTTCAGGGTCGCGGCGAGCACCTTGGCGTTCTCCACCACCGCGGCGATGTAGCTCTTGTACTCGGGGCGCAGCGCCTCGCCGAACGCGACCGCCTTGGCCGCGATCACGTGCATCAGCGGCCCGCCCTGGAGGCCAGGGAACACCGCCGAGTTGATCTTCTTGGCGATCGCCTCGTCGTCGGTCAGCACCATGCCGCCGCGGGGCCCGCGCAGCGTCTTGTGGGTGGTGGTGGTGGTGACATGGGCGTGGCCGAATGGGGTCGGGTGCAGCCCGGCCGCGACGATGCCGGCGAAGTGCGCCATGTCGACCATGAACTTGGCGCCCACCTCGTCCGCAATCGCGCGGAAGCGGGCGAAGTCGATGTGGCGCGGATAGGCCGAGCCGCCCGCGATGATCAGCGTCGGCTTGTGCTCCTTGGCGAGCCGCTCGACCTGGTCATAGTCGATGAGGTGGTCTTCCTGTCGCACGCCGTACTGGACCGCGTTGAACCACTTGCCCGACATCGCCGCCTTGGCGCCGTGGGTGAGGTGGCCGCCGGCATCCAGGCTCATGCCCAGGATGGTGTCGCCGGGCTTGGTCAGGGCCAGCATCACCGCGCCATTGGCCTGCGCGCCCGAATGCGGCTGCACATTGGCAAAGCCGCAGCCGAAGATCTGCTTGGCGCGCTCGATCGCCAGCGTCTCGACCTCGTCGGACGGTGCGCAGCCCTGGTAGTAGCGCTTGCCGGGATAGCCCTCGGCGTACTTGTTGGTGAACACCGAGCCCTGCGCCTCGAGCACCGCCTTCGACACGATGTTCTCGCTGGCGATCAGCTCGATCTGAGTCTGCTCGCGGCTGAGCTCATGCTCGACGCCGGCGAACACTGCCGGATCGACGTCGGCCAGGCCGCGGGTGAAGAAACCGTCGGGCTGGACCTGGTCAAGGGTCTGCGGGTTGCTGCTCATGGATGCGCCTCCTGGGGCTCGGGCTGGCCGGTCGCGCGTGCCTTTAAGCCGCCCTGCACGCGAACGCTACCCGTTCTTGCCCCAAATAGCTGCGCTTCAGCCCAGCGTGGGGGTGCTCAGCTTGTCGATGCGGCGCTGGTGGCGCTCGCCGCCGAACGGCGTGGCCAGGAACGCCTCGATGCACGCTTTGGCCATTTCGACGCCGACCAGCCGCGCACCCATCGCCAGCACGTTGGCGTCGTTGTGTTCGCGCGCAAGCCGCGCCGACAGCGGCTCGTTCACCAGCGCGCAGCGGCAGCCCACATGCCGGTTCACCGCGATTGAGATGCCGATGCCGGATCCGCACAGCGCAATGCCGAGGTCCACTTCCCCGCCGCTCACCGTGCGCGCCAGCGCATAGCCGTAATCGGGATAGTCGACGCTGGCCTCGCCCTCCGGCCCAAGGTCCACGACGTCATGGCCCGCATCGCGCAGCCAGGCGACGAGCGACGCCTTCAACGCCACGGCAGCGTGATCGGAGGCGAGGGCGATGCGGTACGACATGGGACAGGCCTTGAAGATCGATGGTCGCTGCTGCCTAGCCGTGCGGCCGCGTGAAGGCTAGACAGGCCGCCCAACGCGGGAGGAACGCGATGCGCCGAACGATCTGCTTGTCGATGCTGGTGGTGCTGGCCGGGTGCGAACAGCGCGCGGAGCGCCGCGCCGAAGGCGAGGCCGTCGAGCGCGCGGTCCACAACAGTGGCCATGTTGCATCCCAGGAAGCGCCTGCGGAAACGCCGACGGCCACACCTACACCCACGCCCACGCCGGCCCCGACGGTGGCCGATGCCGCGGCGACCGACGCATGGATCGGACGCTGGCGTGGCGTCGAGGGGCTGAACCTGGTGATTTCCGCCGACCGCCAAGCGGGCCCCGGACACTACACGCTGGAGATGCAATACTCGCTGGACGACAAGGGTGTGTTCCAGGGAATCGCGGCCGGCGACACGATCCGCTTCACCCGGCCGGACGGGCCGCAGACGCTGCGCGCGACGGACGGTGAGGCGACCGGGCTCAAGTGGCTTGCCGACAAGAAGGACTGCCTGACGGTGAAGACGGGCGAGGGCTATTGCCGCGACTGACGCCGCTCTGAGCCCCGCCCACCACTTCGCGCTTCACCCCCGGCCCCGCATCCTCTAATCGGCGCGGTTCCATGACCGACGAACCGAACGCGAAGCGCGACTGGCGCGACACCGTCTTCCTGCCGAAGACCGACTTCCCGATGAAGGCGGGGCTTGCCGCCAAGGAGCCGGCGATCCTCGATCGCTGGGCGCGCATCGGGCTGTACGATCGCCTGCGCCGCGAGCGTGCCGGCCGCGAGCGGTTCATCCTCCACGACGGCCCGCCCTACGCCAACGGCGACATCCACATGGGCCATGCGATGAACAAGGTCCTCAAGGACATCATCGTCCGCTCGCAGACGCTGATGGGCAAGGACGCGCCCTATGTACCGGGGTGGGACTGCCACGGCCTGCCGATCGAGTGGAAGATCGAGGAACAGTACCGCGCCAAGAAGCGGTCCAAGGACGAGGTGCCCCCGGCCGAGTTTCGGGCGGAATGCCGCGCCTATGCCGCGCATTGGGTCGACGTGCAGAAGGGCCAGTTCCAGCGGCTGGGCGTGTTGGGCGACTGGGAAGACCCGTACCTCACCATGAAGTTCGAGGCCGAGGCGACGATCGCGGGCGAGCTGCTCAAGTTCGCCGAGTCGGGCCAGCTCTATCGCGGTGCCAAGCCGGTGATGTGGAGCCCGGTCGAAAAGACCGCACTCGCCGAGGCCGAGGTCGAGTATGAGGACATCACCTCGACGCAGATCGACGTCGCGTTCGAGATCGTGGAAGCGCCGAACGCGCCCGAGCTGGTCGGCGCGCATGCGGTGATCTGGACGACCACGCCGTGGACGATCCCAGTGAACCAGGCCTTAGCGTACGGGCCGGAAGTCGATTACGCGATTGCCTCGTTGCGCGATCACGACGGTCGTCTGGTTGGCCGCTACGTCGTCGCCACGCAGCTTGCGGATGCTTTTCAGAAGCGTGCAGACAAGACACTGCGCCCAGGAGATGCGCCGGAGTCCGCTGGTGTGTGGAGCATCGATAGCTTCGTTCATGGCTCCCAGCTGGCCGACGCCATCGTACGCCACCCGATGCACGCGCTTGGCGGCTTCTTCGCCAAGCCGCGGCCGATGCTGCCGGGTGATTTCGTCACCACCGATGCGGGTACCGGCCTCGTCCACATGGCGCCCGATCATGGCGAGGACGATTTCGCGCTGTGCAAGGCGCATGGGATCGACCCCGTCTTCGCCGTCACCGGCGACGGCAAGTATCGCGACGACTGGGCGTGGCTCGGCGGCCAGGGCAGCGTCATCAACCCGAAGTTCACCGCGTCCGGCAACGGCGGTAAGCTGGAGGAAGGGCCGATCTGCCGCGACCTGCGCGAAGCGGGCGCGCTGCTCGCCGCGTCGGACGACTTCCGCCACAGCTATCCGCATAGCTGGCGCTCCAAGGCCAAGGTGATCTTCCGCGCGACGCCGCAGTGGTTCATCCCGATGGATGCGGCCACCACCGACGCGGCCGAGCAGGGCGCGGAAACCGCCGCCGGGAACGGCGCCACCCTGCGCGAGCTCGCGCTCGACGCGATCGAGCACACGCGGTTCGTGCCGGAAAAGGGCCGCAACCGCATCGCCTCGATGGTGTCGGGTCGTCCCGACTGGGTCATCAGCCGCCAGCGCGCCTGGGGCGTGCCGATCGCGCTCTACGTCCACCGCCAGACCGGCGCCTATCTGCGCGACCCGGCGGTGAACGCGCGCATCCTCGATGCCTTCCGTGCAGGCGGCGCCGATGCCTGGTTCCAGGCCGACCACCAGGCGCTGCTCGGCGCGGAATACCGTCTCGAGGACTATGAGGTCGTCACCGACATCCTCGACGTGTGGTTCGACTCGGGCTCGACCCACGCCTTCGTGGTCGAGGCGCGCTATGGCGCCGGGACCCGCGCCAACCTGTACCTCGAAGGCTCCGACCAGCATCGCGGCTGGTTCCAGTCGTCGCTGCTGGAAAGCTGCGGCACCCGCGGCCGCGCGCCCTATGAGGCGGTGCTGACCCACGGCTTCGCGCTCGACGGCAACGGGCGCAAAATGTCCAAGAGCCTGGGCAACGTCGTCGATCCGCTGAAGGTGATCGGCGAGTCGGGTGCGGACATCCTGCGCCTGTGGATCGCGCAGACGGACTATTTCGAGGACGTGCGCATCGGCAAGGAAGTGCTGGCGGGCACCGGCGACACCTATCGCAAGCTGCGCAACACCTTCCGCTACCTGCTGGGTGCGCTCGACGGCTTCACCGACGAAGAGCGAGTCGCGGTGGCCGACATGCCCGAGCTGGAGCGCTACGTGCTCCACCTGCTCGGCAAGCTCGACGTCGAGCTGCGGGCGGCTGCGGAAGCGTATGAGTTCAACCGCTACGCGCGTGCGCTGACCGACTTCGCCAACGAGGATCTGTCGGCGTTCTTCTTCGATATCCGCAAGGACTCGCTCTACTGCGACGCCGCGGACGATCCCAAGCGCCGCGCCTATCGCACCGTGCTCGACCTGCTGTTCCACGCGCTGGTCCGCTATGCCGCGCCAATCCTCGCCTTCACCGCCGAGGAAGTGTGGCAGGCGCGTTTCCCCAGCGAGGACGGCTCCGTCCACCTGCTCGAATGGCCCGAGCTGCCGCCGCTGCCCGCCGACGACGCCGTCTCGACCAACTGGGACGACGTCCGGCGCCTGCGCGAGCGGGTGACCGAGGCGATCGAGCCGCTTCGGCGCGAAAAGATCGTGCGCTCCAGCCTGGAGGCCGAAGTCACCGTTCCCGAACTGCCGCTTCCCGAGGACGCGCTTGCCGAGGCGTTCATCGTCGCTTCAGTGGCGAAGGGGGAGGGTGACGATGACGGCGTGGGCGTGGTCCGCACCCACCGCCACAAATGCGGTCGCTGCTGGCGCCACCTGCCGGAAGTTGCAGTGGACGATGCGCTGTGCCACCGCTGTACCGAGGTAGTATCCTGATGCAACGCACCCGCCTTCACGGCTTCCTGCTCGCAGGGCTGATCTTCATCGTCGACCAGGCGGTGAAGTTCGTCGTCACCGGTCCTCTGGGCGTGTCCCGGCCGGGCGACGAACGCATCCTGCTGCCGATCTTCGACCTGCGCTTCGTGCCGAACGTCGGCGTGTCGCTGGGCCTGTTGCCCGCCGACAGCAGCGTGATGCGCTGGCTGCTGGTGCTGCTGACCGCCGCGATCGCGAGCGGTGTCGCCTGGTGGATGCTGCGCGAGAAGAGCCGGCCGGACCTGTTCGCGCTGGGCCTGGTGCTGGGCGGTGCGCTCGGCAACATCCTGGACCGGGTGCGCTTCGGCTATGTCGTCGACTTCCTCGACCTGCACTTCGGGACGTGGCGCCCGTTCCTGATCTTCAACGTCGCCGATGCCGCCATCACCATCGGCGTGCTGATCCTGCTTGTCCGCGCGGTGCTGGTGCGCGACAAGCCCGCCGAAACGCCCGCTGGGGAGAAGGTAAATGCGTAAACTCCATGCCGCCGCGAGCGTCGCGCTCGCCCTTGCTCTCGCGGGCTGCGGCTCGTCGGGGCTCAACCGCGCCCGTCCGGACGAGTTCGCCGTAGCGCGTCAGGCGCCGCTGGTGATCCCGCCCGACTATGCACTGGTGCCGCCGCAGCCGGGCGCGCCCCGTCCGCAGGAAGTCGGCGCCTCGACCCAGGCGCTGCAGGCGATGTTCGGCGGTCAGGCGCAGCGTAGCGCAAGCGAGCGCGCGGCCCTGACCCAGGCAGGCGGCAACGACGCGGCCGATGCCGGCATCCGTTCCGGCCTGGCCGATCCCGACACCGCCGTGGTGGACAAGGGCTCGACCACCCAGGACATCATCGCGGCACCGGAAGGTGACGGCCAGGCAGCGCGCACCACGCCCTGATCGCCGGGTCACAGCTGGTACCAGAAAGGGCCGCGACGTGAGTCGCGGCCCTTCTTTGTTGGGCCCGCCCCGGATCAGGCGGGCGGCCGTCAGAAAGCAGCGGTCAGCGAAACCACCACGGTGCTTGCGGCAATCGGGCTGCCGTCCTTGGTCTTGGAAAAACCGGAGCCCAGATACGCCGACTCGCGCCGGGTGATGTCGGTGTCGACATAGGCGACCCCCAGCGTCAGCTGGTTCCAAGTGGCGTCCACCCCGAGCAGCCAGTCGAAATACTCGCCCGTCGGCGACAGGCTGGTGCCGTTCGGGCCCAGGCCCGGGTTTCCGTTTGAATAGCCGATGTGCGCCTTTGCCGTCAGCGGCGTGTTGGGAATGCCAACGGTCCCGTCGCCGGACAGGTAGAGGTTGTCGTCGCGATCGGCGTCGGGATGCGCCATGAAGTTGCCGAGCGAAGTCTGCTTGGGTGCGTAGAAGACGCCCGCCGTCAGGTTCGCCGGGCCGGCGGTGCCGGAGACCTTGCCATAGAGCTCGACCACGTCGGTCTCGTCCGCGCCGCCGGGGTAGGTGTACCAGGTGACGCCCACGTCATAGGCCGCGTTGCCGACCTCTCCCTTATAGCCGGCGACCAGGTCCAGCTCGATATTGGCCCCGCCAAACGTGCCCCAGCCCGCAAGGTTGGAGCCCCAGGTGGCGATGTAGAACCCGCTCTCATGCGCGATGGTGATGCCGCCCTGGAGCGCGACTTCCTTGTCGCTCTGCGACACACCGCGGAAGCGATAGTCGGACGCGACGCTGGCGCTGCCGCTGACCGTGATCGGCTGGGGAGGGTCGGTTTCCTGCGCCCAGGCAGGCGCGATGCTGCCGACAGCGGCGAAGATCGAAACAAGTATGTTGGAGAAGCGCATCGTGACCCCCTTGAGGTGATGGTTCTCCTCCTGCTTGCGTCCTGGGGTGTCGTCCGCACCCCCTGTGACGCGACACGAAGGTGCCGATCAGCGGGTGCGGACACAACGCTTGTTTCGTCGATGTCGCTTTTTGGGATCGGAATGTTGCGTTGCAGCAACAGACGGCGATCAGCGTACTTCCAGGATCGCGTCCACTTCCACGACTGCACCGAGCGGAAGCACCGGGACACCGACCGCACTGCGCGCGTGCTTGCCGGCCTCGCCGAACACCGCGACCATCAACTCGGAGGCGCCATTGGCGACCTTCGGCTGGTCCGTGAAGCTGCCCGCGCTGTTCACGAACACGCCGAGCTTCACCACCCGCGAAACGCGATCGAGGCTGCCCAGCGCCTTTTCGGCCTGCGCCAGCAGCATCAGGGCGCAGCGCCGCGCCGCCTCGACACCATAGTCGAGGTCCCGGTCCTCACCGAGCCGACCGGTCATCAGCGCGCCGTCCAGGAACGGCAACTGCCCGGAGATGTGGAGTAGCCCGCCGGCCTCGACCGCCGGCACATAGGCGGCGACGGGCGCGGCCGCTTCGGGGAGGGTGAGGCCGAGTTCGGCCAGCTTCGCGGGGATGTCGGTTGCCATGGCGTGGGTCATCCCGCGGGGCCGGGCGGGGGTCAAGCCTCCGCCGGCGATCCCGCGTCGAAGCGTGCCGCGATCCATGCCGCGGCGTCCCGCCAGTCGTCGATTCGCGCGTGTGCAGCCGGGGCAGGGGGCACATGCGGCGCAAGGCTGGGCTCCGACACCATGTGCAGCCGGTGGACGCCCGGGGCATGCTGTGCGACCGAATCATGGTGCGTCGGCAGGTCGTCGACGAAGACCGTGACCGGGCCGCCGTGCTCCGCCACCAGTCGCGCGACCGGCTCGCCCTTTGGGCCCTGGTTGCATTCGACGCGGTGGACGATGCCATGGGTGGAGAGCTGGGTGATCCGCGACTCGCGGCAATGATCGCGCAGGTTGGTGAGGATGACGATCTCCGCGCGCTGCCCAAGCGCCTCCAGCGCCTCCGCAGCGTGCGGCACCAGCGTCTGGCGGTCCATCTCGGCCGGGAAGAAGCCGTCGATCAGCGACCACATCCGCTCCCGCGTGACGAGTTCGCCGTCCGCGCGGTGGCGCATCGCCTTTTCGAAGCTGCCCTCCGCCAGCTGCAGGTCGATGTCGTGGTCGGTGTCGAGCCAGTCCCGGAAGTGACGCACCATGTGGAGCAGCACTTCGTCGCAGTCGCAGATCAGCAATGGCTTCATGGTCGCTCCAGCACGCGCCTCGCGCGGGTCAGTTCCTCAGGCCCCACCTGCAAGCTCTCGGCACAGGCGATCAGGTCGGGTTCGTGATTCTCGAGATAGCCGATCACCGCCGCCAGAAAGGCAGGGGTGTTGGCCCGCGCCCGCAGGACCTCCGGCGTGATCCCCGTCACGTCCAAGAAGCGACGCGCCCGCTCCGGATCGGCCAGCACCCAGCTCAGCGCGCCGAGCGACAGCGTCGCCGCCGCTTCGGCGTTTGTCTCATGGGGCGCCATGCCGTAGTACCTCGGGGATCAACAATCGGGTCTTGGACGTGACAAAAAGGGTACTCGTTGTCGAGGACAACGAACTCAATCTGAAGCTGTTTTGCGACCTGCTGCGGGCGCACGGGTTCGTGACTGAGCCGGTGCGCGACGGGCGTGAAGCGGTGGCGCGCGCGCGCGCGTTCGCGCCCGACCTGATCATCACTGACATCCAGTTGCCGCACATGACGGGCCTGGAGCTGATCGGGCGCCTGAAGCTGGATGCGAAGCTGCGCAACATCCCGATCATGGCGGTGACCGCCTACGTGGGGCGCGAGGACGAAGAGCGTATCCGCGCGGCGGGCGCGAACGCTTATGTCACCAAGCCGATTTCGGTGGTGCGCTTCGTCGGGGAGGTGCGGGCGCTGCTGCCGCGTCAGGCCGACGAATCGGCGGACGCGGCGCTGGCCGGCTGAGACCGCTCCGCGCCAGCGGAGCGGCAACCGATTACTTGATCTTGGCTTCCTTGAACTCGACGTGCTTGCGCACGATCGGGTCGTACTTGCGGAAGCTGAACTTCTCGGTCTGCGTACGCGGGTTCTTCTTCGTGACGTAGAAGAAGCCGGTGTCGGCCGTGCTGACGAGCTTGATCTTGACGGTGGTCGGCTTTGCCATGACCCTGAAATCCTTCGGTTCGCGGTACCGGACAGCGTTGAAAAACAAAAAGCGGCGCGCGCAAATCGCGGCCGCCCACAGGCTGGGCCGCATGCGTCACCTGCCCGCGGTTGTCAAGGCAAACACGCTGCTTGCCTGCTCCACCCTTGCTGTTTCATCGTTCCTTCACGTGAGGATGGCACCATCCCGCGGCAAGCCAAGGAGAGGGCCCAAGCGATGATCGAGGCAGTTGTAGGCGCCCCCGTGGAGTTCGAAAGCGGTCTTGCCGCGTTGCGCCGCGCCAGCGGCCGCGGGCCGGTGCGGCACCTGGCGGCAGAGGTCGAGGGTATCCGACGCCTGGCGGCCGCGCAGGGGCTCGTCGGGGCGGCGCCGGTGATCCGGGCGATCGACTCGGCGCTGGCGCGCGGCGAGCGCGGTGCGTTGCTGCAGGGGCTCGTCGTCATCCTCGAGGACGCACTGGCGCAGCGGGAGCCGGGCGACTCGAGCTCGGTCTACGCCGCCGCCTGTTCGGTGCGCCTCGCCGGCTGAGCGCCGGGCTGCGGATGGAGACACTGGTTCCTGCCCTTGTCGCGGTGCTGCTCGCGCAGGTCTTCGATCCGCCCGCACGCCTTGCGGCCGTGCTCGCGGACCGCTTTGGGAGGGCGGGCGTAACCGCCGGACTGTTCCTCGCCCATGTGGCCGGGTTCCTCGCGGCAGCGGCCGGAGGTGCGCTGATCGCGCCGGGAATGAGCCCCAACGCCCGGGCGCTGCTCCTCGCCCTTGCCCTGGTGTTCGCAGGTGCGGGCGGTCTGGCCCGGACGAAGCTCGCCGATCGACTGACGAACTGGCGCATCGGAAGCGTCGCAACCGCATTCCTGGGGATCTTCATCCTCGCGTTCGGGGACCGCAGCCAGTTTCTGGCTCTTGCCGTCGCCGCCTGGAGCGGGAGCCCCGTGCTGGCGGCGATCGGGAGCACGGTCGCGGCGGTCGCGGTCGGCGCGATCGCGGCGACGGTCGGAGAGCGTGCCTGGTGCCGCTGGCCGGGGCGGCGGGCCGCCGGCCTCGGGGTATCGGCGCTGCTGGTGGTGACCGGCGCGGTGCTCGCCGTGCGCGCGTTGCGCCTTGGCTAGAGAAGCTCTTTGCCTTTGCCCTTGAACGGGAGCGATTCGGGGCAAAGTTCGTTTCCCTCGCGAATCATCATCCGGAGAACCCCATGGCCGACACCAACCCGGCGCTCGACACGCCGACCGACCTGAACAGCAACAAGGTCCGCTCCGTTGCGGACGCGCTGAACGGTACGCTTGCGGACTGTTTCGCGCTGTATCTGAAGACCAAGAACTTCCACTGGCACGTCTCGGGCCCGCATTTCCGCGACTATCACCTGATGCTCGACGACCAGGCCGCGCAGATCCTTGCCATCACCGACGTCATTGCAGAGCGGGTGCGCAAGACGGGCGGCACCACCCTGCGCTCGATCGGGGACATCGCGCGCCGCCAGCAGCTCAGCGATGACGACCGTGACTTCGTAGCGCCCGGCGAGATGCTGACGATCCTGCGCGATGACAATCTGAAGCTGGTCGAATCGATGCGTGCGGCGCGCGAAGCTGCCGAGACCGCGGGCGATACCGCCACGAGCAGCCTGGCCGACGAGTGGATCGACCAGGCCGAGGAGCGCGCCTGGTTCCTGTTCGAAGCCGGCCGCAGGAGCTGAGCACGTTCGGGGCGGCCGATGGAACGATCGGCTGCCCCGCTCGATTGACCTGCGAAGCTAATGGAGGAACTGCCATGCTGCGTTGGGCCATCATCTTTCTGATCGCGGGACTGGTGCTCGGGGTGCTCGGCTTTGGTGGGATCGGCGGCGCGTTCGTCGATATCGCCAAGATCCTGTTCTTCATCGCCGTGGCGATCTTCGTCGTGCTGCTCGTGCTGGGCCTGCTCGCCGGTCGCGGCATCAAGAAAGCGATAGACTAGCTTTCCGGCCCGATTATCCTCCCCGTCGGCTGGGCTGGCGGGGAGAGTCGCTGTGGCGCTGACGGGCATGGTTGCTGGGCTGCTGCTGGCACTCGCCGGCGAGTCGCAGACGCGAACCGCTACTCCTGGCGCTCCGCCGCCGCAGGCGCAGATCGCAGACCTCTCCTGGCTAGCCGGGCAGTGGCATGGCGAGGGCTATGGGGGGCCGGCGACCGAGGTCTACTCGGCGCCGCAGGCCGGTGGCATCGCCGGCCACTTCCTGCAGGAAGACGGCAAGGGCGGGGTGCTCTTCTATGAGCTGCTGCAGATCGTGCCGCGTGGCCGATCGCTGGTTTATCGACTCCGCCACTTCAATGCCGATCTGACCGGGTGGGAAGATGCCAAGGGCGGCAAGGCGGTGGAGTTCCCGCTGATCGCCGTGGAGGGCGACCGCTTCTTCTTCGACGGGCTGACGCTGGTGCGCGAGGGGCCGGACGCACTCACCGTATGGGTGCGGATCGCCGAGGACGGCGCACCGGCGCGCGATGTGCCGTTCCGCTATCGGCGGGTCCGCTGAGGGCCACGCAACCAAGCGTACCGCCGGCGGGTTGATCGGGCATGCGTGCGTTCGCCGACCTGCTCGACCGGTTGATCTACACCCGGTCGCGCAATGCCAAGCTCCGCCTGATCGGCGATTATCTGCGGACCACGCCGGACCCGGACCGGGGCTGGGCGATCGCGGCGCTGACCGGCGACCTCGACCTCCCGGCGGTGAAGCCCGCCATCATCCGCCAGATGATCGAAACGCGAGTGGACCCGGTGCTGTTCGGGATGAGCCGCGACTTCGTCGGCGACACGGCCGAAACGGTCGCGCTGCTGTGGCCCGAGCCACCTGCCGGCTCCCCTGCGGCGCGCGAGGCAGAGCCGCTATCGCTGGCGCAGGTGGTGGATACGCTCGCCGCCCTGTCGCGAAGCGATGCGCCTGCCGTCCTCGCCGCGATGCTCGACCAACTCGATTCGGACGAGCGTTTCGCCTTGCTCAAGCTTGCGACCGGCGGGCTCCGTGCAGGTGTGTCGGCGCGGCTCGCGAAGACGGCGCTCGCGCAAGCCTTCGGCCTCGATGTGGAGGCGGTGGAGGAGGTATGGCACGGCCTCGCGCCGCCTTATGCGCCGCTGTTCGCCTGGGCCGAGGGTCAGGCGCCGCAGCCCGACAGCGCCAACCTGCCGGTGTTCCGCCCCTTCATGCTCGCGCACCCACTGGAGGACGGCCGCGTCGATCTCGCGGATTATGCCGCGGAGTGGAAGTGGGACGGAATCCGGGTGCAGCTGGTCCACGCCGGTGGCGAGACCCGGCTCTACAGTCGTGCGGGGGATGACATTACCGCCAGTTTCCCTGAGGTCGCGGCCGCCTATGCAACCCCCGGGGTGCTAGACGGCGAACTGCTGGTGAAGGGTGAGGCGCAAGGCCATGCGCTGGGCGAGGCGGAGGGCGCGGCCAGCTTCAATGCGCTCCAGCAGCGACTGGGGCGCAAGATGGTGTCGAAGCGGATGCTGGCCGACTATCCCGCCTTTGTCCGGCTCTACGACATCCTGTTCGACGGCTCCCGTGACCTGCGGGCGCTTCCGTGGAGCGAGCGGCGCGCGGCGCTGGAGCCGTTCGCCGCCGGGCTCGATCCGGAACGGTTCGACGTCTCCCGGCTGATCGAAGCGCCGGACTTTTCGGCGCTGGAGGCGATCCGCGAGGGGGCGCGTGACGCCGCGATCGAGGGTGTGATGCTCAAGCGGCGCGACAGCCCCTATGTCGCCGGGCGTCGGGTGGGTCTCTGGTACAAGTGGAAGCGCGATCCCCTCACCGCCGACTGCGTGATGATGTATGCCCAGCGCGGCAACGGAAAGCGCTCGTCCTTCTATTCGGATTACACCTTCGGCTGCTGGACCGGTGACCCGGCTGAGGGCGGTGAGCTGCTACCCGTGGGCAAGGCCTATTCGGGGTTCACCGACGAGGAGCTGAAGTGGCTCGACCGGTTCGTGCGCACCAACACCGTCCAGCGCTTCGGCCCCGTCCGCGAGGTCGAGAAGACGCTGGTGCTGGAGGTGGCGTTCGATTCGATCCACGCGTCGCGTCGCCACAAGTCGGGGCTCGCCATGCGGTTCCCGCGCATCGCGCGGATCCGGCGCGACAAGCCGGCTGCGGAAGCGGACCGGATCGAGACCCTGCTCCGTATGGCGACCTAAGGAGACCCCGCTAGGGCGCTGGATCGAGCGCGATCTCGAACAAGGTCGGCCAGAGCTTGCCGGTCACGAACAGCCGGCGCTTCACCGGGTCCCAGGCGATGCCGTTCGGAACCGCCTCCGGATCGGTTGCGGCGACCTCCGTCGCGAGGTCCGACAAGTCCATCAGGCCGGTCACCGCGCCGCTGGCCGGATCGATGCGGACCAGATAGTTGCGATGCCACACATTGGCGAAGATCGCGCCGTCGACCACCTCGAGCTCGTTGAGGTTGCGCACAGGGCGGCCGTTTGCGGTGACCGTCAGCTCGCGCTGGACCGCAAAGCTCTTCGGGTCCCGAAAACGCAGGGTCGCCGAGCCGTCCGACTGGATTAGCGCCTTTCCGTCGCTTGCCAGCCCCCAGCCTTCGCCGGTGTAGCGGAAACTGCCGGTGCGCTTGAGCGTCTTCGCGTCCCAGCGATGCGCGAGGCCCGTCTTCCAGGTAAGGCTGACGAGGCTATTCTCCCACAACGCCAGGCCTTCGCCGAACTGATCGGCAGGCAGCACCGCGCGGGCGAGCACCTGCCCATCCTCCAGCCGCACTCGCCGGACTTCCGAGCGGCCTTCCAGGCCGATGCTCTCGAACAGGGCGCCATCGTGCCACAGCAGGCCTTCGGTGAAGGCGCCGGGATCATGGGGATGGCGCGCGACGATGCGCGCGGTGATCGGATAAACGGGAGCCGGAGACGGTGCAGTCGCCGGAGGGGCGACCTGCCCGGTCGCGGCAACGGGGGCAGGGGCGCCCGAAACCAGCGTCGCCGCGACGGCAAGGACCATCGCGGCGACATGGTTGCGGAACCGCCTGGCCGACGTGCGGCCGGACGGCATCCGGAATCAGCCCTTGGGCTGGAGGTTCACCGCGGCGTACTTGCCGCGCCGATCCACCTCGAGCTCGAACTCGAGCTTGTCGCCCTCGTTCAGCGTGGGCATGCCCGCGCGCTCGACGGCCGAGATGTGCACGAACGCGTCCGGCTGGCCGTCGTCGCGCTGGATGAAGCCGAAGCCCTTCATTGCGTTGAAGAACTTGACCGTGCCCGACGCACGCTCGCCGGTCAGCTGGCGCTGCGGGCCGCCCATGCCGCCGCCCCGCGGAGCGGCATCACGGTCGCGCGGTGCACCGCCGCCACCTTCGGTGACCGGCATCGGTTCGCCGTCGATCTTCAGCTCGGTGGCCGAGACTCGACCGCCGCGATCCACCAGGGTGAAGCCGAGCGGCTGACCCTCGGCCAGACCGGCGAGGCCTGCCTGCTCGACTGCGGAGATGTGCACGAACACGTCCTCGCCGCCATCGTCACGGACGATGAAGCCGAAGCCCTTCTGTCCATTGAAGAACTTCACGACGCCCGTGGCTTCGCCGACGACCTGCGGGGGCATGCCGCGGCCACCGCCACCGCCGCCACCACGGAAGCCGCCGCCGCCGCCGCCACCGCCGAAGCGATCGCCGCCGCCGCCGAAGCCGCCGCCACCGCCGAAGCGATCGCCGCCGCCGCCGCCGTAGCCGCCGCCACCGCCGAAGCGATCACCACCGCCGAAGCCGCCGCCACCGCCGAAACCGCGGTCGCTGTAGCCACCGTAGCTCTCGTCACCGAAACTGTCGCGCTTGTCCTTGCCGCGCCCGCCGCGATCCCCGCGGCGCCCTCGATCGAAACTCATTGCCCTGTTCGTCTTCCCGGCTCGCCCAAATCACCATCAGAACCCAAGCGCCGGACGAATGACGCAAGTCTCTGGGCGCACAGGCAGATGCGCCACGACGCCACCATAGCCGAAACGCGTGTAGCCGGAAATGTTTTCGACAATTTTACGGCAGGTAACGCGCGATCGCGCCACAACCGTGGCGGAGACGGCACAGCTTCGGCATTTTTTGACCGCCCGGATCCGGTGGAGGGGCGCACATGCCGGCCCCTTCCTGCAAACATGCCGGTCTCGGATGATTCGCGGCCTCTCAGTGCCGACTCGGAGAAGCGCGATGCCCCAGGGAGTTCGGCCGGGCCATTGAGCCCGCTCCCCGAAGCGTCTAGGCGTCGAGCATGGCTGTTTACCTGCACGAAGAAGATCTGCCCGCCGACCTGTTCGCGCCGGGCGCCGACCTCGCCGTCGATACAGAGACCATGGGCTTGCACACCCACCGCGACCGGCTGTGCGTCGTGCAGATTTCGGATGGGGGCGGTGACGAGCACCTCGTCCGCTTCTCGCCCGGCAGCGACTATGCCGCGCCGAACCTGCGTGCTGTCCTGGGCGATCCGGATCGCGTCAAGCTCTACCACTTCGCCCGCTTCGATCTCGCGGCGATTCGCCACTATCTCGAGACCGTGGCCGCGCCGGTCTATTGCACCAAGACCGCCTCGCGCCTCGTCCGGACCTACACCGATCGCCATGGCCTGAAGGAACTGGTGCGCGAACTGCTCGGCCAGGAAATCTCCAAGGCGCAGCAGTCGTCGGACTGGGGCGCTCCGGTGCTGAGCGACGCGCAGAAGGAATATGCCGCTTCCGACGTGCGCTATCTCCACGCGATGCGCGAGGAGCTCGACCGCCGCCTCGCCCGGGAGGGGCGGAGCGCCCTTGCCAAGGCCTGTTTCGATTTCCTGCCGCACCGGGCCGATCTGGACCTGGCCGGGTGGCCGGAAGTCGACATCTTCGCGCACATGTAAGCGACACGATGTCGGAGATCGCCCGCCGCGAACGAACGCAGCGCCAGCATTGGGCGCTCCCCGGTAGTCGCCACGACCGGCTGATCCGCCTGTCCCTGGTCGCGCTGCCGGTCGCGATCGGCGTGCTGGCGGCATTCCTGGTGCTCGCCCCCCTGTTCATGCGCGGCGACGTCAGCTTCGTGCTCGACAAGAACAAGGTGGAAGTCGCCAAGGAGCGGCTGCGCATCCAGGCGGCCCGCTACACGGGGGCCGACGCCAAGGGGCAGCCGTTCGCGCTGACCGCAGGCTCGGCGGTGCAGAAGAGCTCGTCCGAACCGATCGTCCAGCTCGACAAGCTTGCCGCCGAGATCCAGCTGAAGGACGGCCCGGCAAGGTTGAACGCCAACCACGGACGCTACGATCTGGATACCGAGCAGGTCGCGATCGACGGGCCGATCGCCTTTCGCGCAGCCGACGGATACCGCCTCGACACCCGCGATGCGACGGTGGACCTGAAGACGCGCAAGCTGCGCAGCGGCGGCGCGGCGGACGGCACCACGCCGCTCGGGACCTTCAGCGGCGACCGTCTTTCGGCCGACCTGGAGGCGCGCACCGTGCGCCTCGACGGCAATGCCCGCTTGCGCATCCAGCCCGGGCGAACGAAGTAGGCGCTATGATACGTGTTCCGCACCTTCTGCTCGTCGCCGCGCCCCTCGGGCTGCTCGCCGCGCACGCTGCCTTCGGGCAGGTACGCCACGACTCGAACGCGCCGATCGATTTCAGCGCCCAGTCGATCGAGCTGCAGGATCGCGCCAATCGCGCGATCCTGACCGGCGGCGTGACGATCCGACAGGCGACGATGACGCTGACCGCGGACCGCGTGACGGTGAACTACACCGGCCAGGTGGCTTCGGGGTCGCCGCAGGCCTCGCGGCTCGACGCGGCCGGCGGGGTCACGGTGACGCGCCCGGACCAGACCGCCAAGTCGAACTACGCCGTTTATGACGTCAACCGGCGCGTGGTGACGATGATCGGCAACGTCTCGCTGACGCAGGGCACCAACCGGCTCAACGGCGGGCGGCTCTCGATCGATCTCGACACCGGTCGTGCGACGATCGACGGCTCGGGCGTGGCGAGCACCACCGCGCCCGGCGGCGGCGTGACGCAGCAGGGCGGCCGTGTGAGCGGACGCTTCTCGGTACCCAAGCGCAACTGACGCACCGTCCGGCGGACCAGGGGGCGCCGATCGACGGTACCCCCTTTCCCTCCGGGCGCGAATCATGCACGAATCTCGCCAGCTGCATGCGCGTTTCGAGGCGATGACCTTCGACGCGCCAGCACGGAGCCCCAGATGGACGATGTGACCACCCTAGCCAGCCCGACCACGGCACCCCATGCGGAGCCGACGATGGCGCACGGCCTGTCGGTGGTGTCGATCGCCAAGTCCTACGACAAGCGGGTGGTGCTGTCCGACGTCTCCATGTCGGTCGGCCGCGGGGAGGTCGTCGGGCTGCTCGGCCCCAATGGCGCGGGCAAGACGACCAGCTTCTACTCGGTCATGGGCCTGGTGAAGCCGGACGCCGGGCGCATCATGCTCGACGGCGACGACATCACCAGCCTGCCGATGTACCGGCGCGCGATCCTGGGGCTCGGCTACCTCCCGCAGGAAACCTCCATCTTCCGCGGCCTGACCGTCGAGAAGAACATCCTCGCCGTGCTCGAGCTTGCCGAGCCGGATCCGAAGGCGCGCGGCCAACGGCTCGACCAGTTGCTCGACGAGTTCGGCCTCACGCGCCTGCGGGACGCGCCGGCGATGGCGCTGTCGGGCGGCGAGCGGCGGCGTGCGGAGATCGCGCGGGCGCTGGCGGCCGATCCCTCGATCATGTTGCTCGACGAGCCGTTCGCGGGTATCGACCCGATCTCGATCGCCGACATCCGCGATCTGGTCGGCCAGCTCAAGCAGCGGGGGATCGGCGTGCTGATCACCGACCACAACGTCCGCGAAACCCTCGACATCGTCGATCGCGCTTATATCATCTACGATGGCCGGGTGCTGTTCACCGGCTCGCCCGAGGAACTGGTGGCCGACGCCAACGTCCGCCGCCTGTACCTGGGCGAGAGCTTCTCGCTCTGACCCATGGCACGCGCCGGTCGCCTCCCGCAGCGCGAAGGGCACCGGCACGCTGAAGGCGTTCGCGGGAGGCGCGGCTGATGTCGCTCGGCCCGCGCCTCGATCTCCGCCAGTCGCAGTCGCTGGTGATGACGCCGCAGCTCCAGCAGGCGATCCGGCTGCTCGCGCTGTCGAATCTAGAGATCGAAGGCGTCATCGCCGAGGAGATCGAGCGTAACCCTCTGCTCGAATCGGGCGGCAGCGACGATCCCGGTGGCGAGGATTTGCCGCCGGGCGACACGCCCCCCATGCGCGACGAGCCCGCGGGCGCCGACGAACTGGTGCTGATGGGAGAGGCGAGCGGAGAGGCGCTCGACATCGATCTGGCGGGCGACGCCTTCATCGACGACTGCCCCGGGGATGCCATCGGAGGGCTGGACGGCAGTCTGAGTTCCAGTGGGGCCGGCGCTGCCGCGCTGCCCGATGACGGCCTGGACTTCGATGGGTTTGAGGCCGACGGGCCCTCGCTCGCCGACCATCTCCTCGCGCAGGCGGGTGCGGTGCTTTCCGGGCCGGCCCTGTTCGTGGCGCAGCAACTGATCGATCAGATCGACGAGTGCGGCTATCTCACCGGCTCGCTGCTCGACGTCGCCAACCGGCTGGGCGTGCCGCTGGCCGAGGTCGAGGCGGTGCTCGCGACGATCCAGACCTTCGACCCTACCGGTGTGGGCGCGCGCAGCCTGGCCGAGTGCCTCGTGCTCCAGGCGAAGGAGGCGGATCGCTACGATCCCTGCATGGCCCGATTGATCGACAATCTGGATCTGGTCGCCCGCGGCGCGCTGCCGCAACTGCGCCGGCTCTGCGAGGTCGACGACGAGGATCTGGCCGACATGATCCGCGAGCTGCGCGGCTATGATCCCAAGCCCGGCTGCCGTTTCGGCGGGGAACGTGCGCCCGCGGTGGTCCCCGATCTCTTCGTGGCCCCGCGGGGGGCCGGCTGGGCCGTGGAGATCAACGGGGCCACGCTGCCACGGCTGCTCGTCAATCGCGCCTATTATGTCGAGCTTTCGGGCGGGCGGCAGGACAAGACCTCCCGCGCCTGGCTCTCCGAATGCCTCGCGAGCGCCAATTGGCTGGTCAAGGCGCTCGACCAGCGGCAACGTACCATCATCAAGGTCGCGGCCGAGATCGTGAAGCAGCAGGAGGGTTTCTTCCGAAAGGGCGTGGCCCACCTGCGGCCGCTCACCTTGCGGCAGGTGGCCGAGGCGATCGAGATGCACGAATCGACGGTCAGCCGGGTCACCTCGAACAAATATCTCAGCTGCGCCCGCGGGCTGTTCGAGCTGAAGTACTTCTTCACCTCCGCGATCCAGGCTGCCGACGGGGGCGAAGCGGTGTCGGCCGCAGCGGTCAAGAACGCGATCAAGACGCTCATTGCCGCCGAGGACCCCCGCAAGATTCTGTCCGACGACACGCTGGTCGAGCTGTTGAATGCCAAGGGCTTCGACATCGCCCGGCGCACGGTCGCCAAATACCGAGAGGCTTTGGGGATCGGCTCCTCGGTGCAGCGGCGCCGGCAAAAGGCGCTGCAAGGGACCTGATATCGGCTTCGGCCCGGGTTCGTGGTTCCCGCCGCGCCCGATTCGGCCCAAAGAGCGCGGCATGCCCTTTTTCTCAGACCGTGCGCGGCATCTGCTGCGCCTGCACGCGCAGCGGAATGCCTCCGATCAGTGGCCGATCCTGAAGCGGCGGGTCGCGACTGCTGCGGGCGCGGTCCTGCTGGGGCTGGTGGCGCTTGCCTTTGCCCGCGCGAGCGATCTCGCGCAGGAACTGTTCGGGCATGCAGTGGCGCGCTGGCCCTATGCGCCGCTGGTGGCGACGCCGCTCGCCTTTGGCGCGGTCGTATGGGCTACGCGGCGCTGGGCCAGGGATGCGCGCGGCTCCGGCATCCCCCAGGTGATCGCGGCCGGCAGGTCGGCGGACGCGCAGGTCGCGGCGCGCCTCCTTTCGCTCGGCACCGCCGCCAAGAAGCTGGTGCTGACAGTCACGATGCTGTTGTTCGGGGCCTCGGTCGGTCGCGAGGGGCCGAGCGTCCAGGTGAGTGCGGCGATCATGGTCGCGTTGCATCGCCTGCTGCGCGTGCCGATCACTGCCGGCGTGCTGATCGCCGGTGGCGCGGCGGGCGTCGCCGCGGCGTTCAACACGCCGTTGGCCGGGGTCGCCTTTGCGATCGAGGAACTCGCCGCCGCCTATGAGCAACGGGTTGCCGTCCTGGTGATGGGGGCGGTGATGATCGCCGGCATGGTGAGCCTCGGGATCGCCGGCGACTATGTCTATTTCGGCGCGGTGGACCAGACGCTGAAGCTGCATCGCGTGCTGCTGCTGGCGCCGCTCGCCGGCCTGCTGGGTGGTGTCGCGGGCGGGCTGTTCACCCGCGTCGTGCTGGGGTTCAGCGACGGGCGAACCGGATGGGCCCGGGCGCTGAAGGCCCGGCCCGTGCTGTTCGCCGGCCTGTGCGGACTGGTCGTCGCGGTGCTGGGCGTCGGGACGGGCGGTGCCACCTGGGGGACCGGCTATGGCGCCACGCGCGCGCTGGTTGAGGGCGGCGAGGTGTCGGGCTGGTTCGGTCCCGCCAAGCTGATGGCGACACTCGCGACGACCTTGACCGGGGCACCCGGCGGGATCTTCGCACCCTCACTCGCCATCGGCGCGGGCTTCGGGAACCTGCTGACGGGCGTCTTCCCCTATTCGCCGCCGGGCGCGGTTGTGGTGATCGGCATGGTCGCCTATTTCGTCGGCGTCGTGCGCGCGCCCTTCACCGCGGTCATCATCGTCAGCGAGACGACGGCCGCGCGCGGCCTGATCCTGCCGATGTTCGCCGCGGCGCTGATCGCCGACTGGGTGAGCGCGCGAGTCTGCCAGGAGCGGCTGTACCATGGCCTCGCGCGCCCGTTCATCGCCGAGACAGAGGGGCCGCCCCGGCCCGCCGGCGCTCAGTCGTCCTCGTCCTCATAGCCGACCAGGTCGAGCGCCCGGGCGCGGATCTGGCGCATGCTGCACCAATGGACCAGCGCATCCTCGCGCCCGTGCGTCACCCATACTTCCTGGGGAGCGATCTCCTCGATCGTACGGGTCAGCTCGTCCCAGTCGGCGTGGTCGGACAGGATCAACGGCAGCTCGACGTTGCGCTGCCGGGCACGCTGCCGCACCCGCATCCAGCCTGAGGCCATCGCCGAGATCGGGTCCGGCAGGCGCCGCGACCAGCGGTCGTTGAGCGCCGAGGGCGGGGCCAGGATGATCCGCCCGGCGAGCTCCGCCTTGCTGGCGCCGGTGGCGGGGCGCAGCTCGCCGAGTTCCACGCCGTGCGCGACATAGAGATCGCATAAGCGCTGAAGCGCGCCGTGGACGTAGATCGGATCGTCGAAGCCCATCGCGCGTGCCTCGGCGATCACGCGCTGCGCCTTGCCGAGCGCATAGGCGCCCACCAGCACGCAGCGATCCGGCTCCGCACGCAGCGCCGCAAGCAGCTTGTCGATCTCGTCGCGGGTTTCTGGATGGCGGAAAACGGGCAGTCCGAACGTCGCCTCCGTCACGAACACGTCGCAGGCGACCGGCTCGAACGGCGCGCAGGTCGGGTCCGGGCGGCGTTTATAGTCGCCCGACACCACCACGCGCTCGCCGCGATGCTCCAGCAGGATCTGCGCCGATCCCAGCACATGGCCCGCCGGGACATAGGAGACCTGGATGTCGCCCAGCCGGACGGTCTCGCCATAGGCAACCGGGCGGCCATTCTGCGTGCCATAGCGCGCGTCCATGATCGCCAGCGTCTCGGGGGTCGCCCACACCGTCTCGTGCCCGCCGCGGGCATGGTCGGCGTGCCCATGGGTCACCAGCGCGCGCGGCACCGGCACCGACGGGTCGATCCAGGCATCGGCGTGCGGCAGGTAGATGCCTTGCGGCTTGGGTTCGATCCAGTCGGCAAGGCGCGGCATGGGGAGGCTAACGCACGAACTCCCTTTCGGGCCGCATCGTAGGCGATGGATCGAACCGCAGGCCCCTGTCGTTGATGCCTAGTTCTTCGGGAGAGGAGGTCGAGCGATGGCGGACGAAGTCAGTCTGTGGGGCGTGTTGACGATCATCGGGCCGATCGTGCTGCTGGGCGTGATCATCTGGGCGGTGCTCAACAACCGCGTCTCGCGTCGCCGGCACCAGGAGAGCGAGCGCGCGACCGCCGATCTCTATGACGAGCAGGACCGGATCGACCGCGAAAAGCGCATGCGCTGAGCCGATCCCTTCCGTTGGGGCTGCCGGATCGCCACATCGGCGATGTGCCCGCTGCCATCCCCGAACTTCCCGACTCGATCTCCCGTTGGTTCGCCGATCGTGGATGGTCGCCCCGCCGGCACCAGGCGGAGATGCTCGCGGCGGCAAGGGCCGGGCGCCACGCGCTGCTGGTCGCGCCCACCGGCGCGGGCAAGACGCTCGCGGGTTTCCTGCCCACGCTCGCCGAGCTCGCCGATGCGCCCGGCGACGGGCTGCACACGCTCTACATCTCGCCATTGAAGGCGCTCGCCGTCGACGTCCAGCGCAACCTGCTCAACCCCATTGCGGAGATGGGGCTCGACATTCGGGTCGAGACGCGGACCGGCGACACGCCCTCCGACCGCAAGGCGCGCCAGCGGGTGAAGCCGCCGCACATCCTGCTGACGACGCCCGAATCGCTCAGCCTGCTCCTGTCCTATCCCGATGCCGACCGGCTGCTGGGCGGCCTCAAGACGATCGTTGTCGATGAGGTACATGCTTTTGCCGCGGGCAAGCGGGGCGACTTGCTGGCGCTCTGTCTGGCGCGACTCCAGCGGTTGAGCCCTGGCCTGCGGCGGGTGGCACTTTCCGCCACCGTCGCCGACCCGGACGACTATCGCGCCTGGCTCGCCCCCGACGGCGACATCGACGCCGTCACGCTCGTGCAGGGCGATCCCGGTGCCGATCCCCGCATCGAGATCCTGCTGCCGGAGGGGCGGATCCCCTGGTCCGGCCACTCCGGGCGCTATGCCGCGCCGCAGGTGATGGCGCAGATTGAGGCGCACGCCACCACCATCGTCTTCTGCAACACCCGTAGCCTTGCCGAACTGATCTTCCAGGACCTGTGGAAATCCAACGAGCGGAGCCTGCCGATCGGTGTCCACCACGGCAGCCTGGCGGTGGAGGCGCGGCGCAAGGTCGAGCAGGCGATGGCGGACGGGCGGCTGCGCGCGCTGGTTGCCACCGCCAGCCTCGACCTGGGCGTGGACTGGGGCAACGTCGACTGCGTGATCCAGATGGGAGCGCCCAAGGGCTCGTCACGCCTGCTCCAGCGCATCGGCCGCGCGAACCACCGCCTGGACGAGCCTTCCGAAGCCATCGTCGTGCCGGGCAACCGCTTCGAATATCTGGAGGCGCGCGCCGCGCTGGATGCGGTGGAGGCGGGCGAGCTCGACACCGAGCTGTTCCGTCCGGGCGCGCTCGACGTGCTCGCCCAGCATCTGATGGCCTGCGCCTGCGCCGAACCCTTCGATGCTGCGGATATGCTGCAGGAGGTTCGCGCAGCATTGCCCTATTCCGCGCTCGATGCGGAGACGTTCGATCGCGTGCTCCACTACATTGCCGAGGGCGGTTACGCGCTGCGTGCCTATGACCGGTTCAAGCGGTTGACCCAGGGGGCGGATGGCCTCTGGCGCGTCAGCCATCCGCGCTTCGTGCAGCAGCATCGGCTGAACGCCGGCATCATCGTCGACGCACCCACGCTCGACGTGCGCTTCCGCAACGGCCGCAAGCTCGGCACGGTGGAGGAGTATTTCGCCTCCACGCTCTCGACCGGTGATACCTTCTTCTTCGCCGGGCTCAGCCTTGAGGTGGAGCGGATCGAGTTGACGGACCTGATCGTGCGCGCCTCCAGCCGGCCCGCGCGTATCCCCACTTATGTGGGCACGCGCATGGCGCTCTCCACCAATCTCGCCCAGCGGGTACGAACCTTCCTGCACGACCGCGCACAATGGGCGCGCTTTCCCGACGACGTCCGCGAATGGCTGGAGATCCAGGGCCGGCGCTCGCGCCTGCCGGAGCCGGGGCAGTTGTTGATCGAGACCTTCCCGCACGAGGGGCGGCATTACATGGTCGCCTACAGCTTCGAAGGCTGGAACGCGCACCAGTCGCTCGGCATGCTCATCACCCGGCGGATGGAGGCGCTGGGGCTGAAGCCAATCGGCTTCGTCTCCAACGACTATGCACTGGCCTGCTATGGCCTGGAGCCGATCACCGATCCGGCCGCGCTCTTCTCGCCCGACATCCTGGAGCATGAGTTCGTCGAATGGGTGCAGGGCTCGAACCTGCTCAAGCGCGCGTTCCGGGAAGTGGCAGTGATTGGCGGGTTGGTCGAGCGCCAGCATCCCGGCAAGCGTAAGTCCGGCAAGCAGGTGACCTTCTCAACCGACCTCATCTACGACGTGCTGCGCAAGTACGAGCCCACCCACCTGCTCCTTCAGGCCGCGTGGGAGGATGCGCGCGCGCGGATGACCGACGTCGGCCGCCTGGCGACGCTGCTGGAGACCGCCCAAGCGCGCATGCTGCATGTGACGCTAGAGCGGATCAGCCCCCTCGCGGTCCCGGTGATGGTGCTGATCGGCCGCGAGCACGTGCCGCAGGGAAGTGCCGACGATGCGCTGCTGACGGAGGCGGAGGCGATGGCCGCCGAGGCGATGCGGCTCGATTGAGGGGGCGTGCTTTTTGACCCTTCCTCCTTCCTCTCCGCTTGTTTCGAGTAGCCGTCAAGCTTGTCGAGACGGCGTATCGAGAAATGGGCAGCGGCTCTCTCGATACGAGCTCTCGACAGGCTCGATCCCTACTCGAGACAAACGGTTCGGGGACGACGACCAGCCCTTGGAAGGGCTTGCCGTGCCCGTCCCCGCACGGCATAGCGGCGCCATGGTTCGCTTTTCGTTCGCGGGGCACGAGCTGGTCGCGCTGGCCGCGGGCGCGCTCTACTGGCCGGCGCGCGAGGCGCTGCTGGTTGCCGATCTCCACTTCGAGAAGGCGAGCTGGTTTGCGCAGTTCGGCCAGATGCTGCCGCCCTATGACACGCTCGCGACGCTGGACGCGCTGGAGGCGGTAGTCGCGCGGGTGAACCCTGCCGAGCTCTGGTGCCTGGGCGACAGCTTCCACGATCCCAAGGGCTGTGCGCGCCTGCCGGAAGCGGCGCAGGAGCGGCTGAAGGCACTGACCTCCGGCTGTCGCTGGACCTGGATCACCGGCAACCATGACGCCGGTTTCACAGCCTCATGCGGCGGCGCGGTGCTGGAGGAGGCGGTGGTCGACGGGCTGGTGCTGCGGCACGAGGCCGATCCTCGCGAAGCGCGGCCCGAGCTTTCGGGCCACTTCCACCCCAAGCTGCGGGTGACGGTGCGGGGGCGGACGATCGCGCGCCGCTGCTTCGTCGCGACGCCGAGCAAGCTGGTGCTGCCCGCATTCGGCTCGCTGACCGGCGGGTTGGAGCCGCATCACCCTGAGATCGTGCGGGCCGTAGGCCGGGGTGCGGAAGCGCTGGTGGCGCTGGAGGATCGGCTTCTGCGGTTTCCCGTCGCTGCCTGAGCGTCAGGAGCGGGCGCCACACTGCACGGCCGAGGTGCCGCGCACCTGACACTTGGCGCTGCCCGCTACCTCCACGCTGCCGACGCCATTTGCGGTGACGGTGGCGGTGAGGGAGGCCTTGAACCGCCCGGTACCCGCGCCTTCGCTGCGCACCACCAGGTCACGAGTATTGAGCGCGGCTGCGTCGAGGCTGCCCGATCCCGACGCCACGAACCGCGCCTGTCGTGCCGTCCCTGCCAGGGAAAGCGTGCCGTTCCCGGTCAGGGTGCCCAGCAGTTGTTCGGCCGCCACGCTCGCGATCGACAGCGTGCCGGTCCCGTTCAGCACCACTTCCGATCGGGTGCCGGCGAGGCGGTCGACCGTCACGCGCCCGCCGCCGGTGAGCGTCACCGCCTGCAACGGTGCCGTTGTCCGCACGCGGATGGTCACCGGCCGCTGCGGCACGGCGAAGCCGTCTTGCGTGGTGCCGGTGGGGCGGATGGTCAGCACGCCCGCTTCCACCTGCACGGCGACCCGCTCCGCCGATGCGCGGTCGCCGAGCAGTTCGGCGACCGTGCGCCCGCCGGTGACCACTTCCACGGAGTAGGAACCGCTGACGCGCAGCCGGTCGAAGCGGGTGAGCATTACCGTGCGGGCAGGCGGCTCCGGGGTCTCCGATGCCGCCGTCAGCGCCAGAAGGATCGGCAGCAACAGCATGGGGCGAGCATCGCACCGCGGCTGCCGCAATGGCAAGCCGCCGTCGGTGTCAGGACGCGCAGCGGATCGAGCCGGAGCCCGCCAGCGTGCTGGTGCACAGCGCCATGTCGCCGAGATCCACGGTGCCCGACCCGTCGAGCGCCACGCGGGCGGGACCTGCGACGCTCGCCTGGACCGCGCCCGATCCCTGCAGGATGACCGATGCTTCTTCGGCACGAAGCTGCGGCGCGGCGATGTCACCCGAGCCCTTCAACTCGGCCGAAAAGGTGTCGACGGCGCCGGCGGCCGCGATCGTGCCGGAGCCGGTGTTCGCAAGCCGGGCGGTGCGGCCGCCGAGCATGCCGATGGTGAGGTCGGCGGATCCGGAGACGCTGCCGGAGAAGTCGTCGGCGCGGTCCAGCGTCACCGCGCCCGATCCGGTGGCGGAGGCGGCGCGGATCTCCGGCATCTGCACGGTGATGCTGCCCGCGCTGCGAAGCGGCCACTCCCAGCTTTTCCGGGCCTTGCGCCCGATCCGGAGCGTGCCGCCCTCGCTCTTCACGAGGAGCTGGTCGAGCACCGCGGGCTCCCCGCTAGCCTCGATCGCGAAGTCGCCGCCGGTGCGGATCTCGACGGTGTCGGGACCTTCCAGGGAGATGGCGGTGAAGTCGCGGGCAGCGAAGCTGCGCTGCGCCGTGTTGGCGAGTTGGGGATCGGACTCACCGCTGCCGGAACAGGCGGCGAGGGAAAGGCAGGCCAAAGTGCCTAGCGTACGCATAACAACCCTTTTCGTGGCTCACGCCGAAGACCCCGCCGCCAACGCAAAGCCGTAATGAAAAAGGGCGGCCCTTGGGGCCGCCCTCGTTCATGTGCTTGAGGAAAGCCCGCGCCGTCAGGCGGCGGTCTTCTCCTTGTTGTAGATTGCGGCCGAGGCACGCAGGATGTCGAGGATCTTGTCGAGCGCCTTGGGCTCCTCGACCTCTTCCATCGCTGCCAGCTCGCGAGCGAGGCGGCTGGCCGCCGCTTCGAAGATCTGCCGCTCGGAATAGCTCTGCTCGGGCTGGTCGTCGGCGCGGAACAGGTCGCGGACCACTTCGGCGATCGACACCAGGTCGCCCGAGTTGATCTTGGCCTCATACTCCTGGGCGCGACGCGACCACATCGTGCGCTTGACCTTGGGCTTGCCCTTCAGCGTGTCGAGCGCCTCGCGCAGCGTCTTGTCCGACGACAGCTTGCGCATGCCGACGCTCTCGGCCTTGTTGGTCGGCACGCGGAGCGTCATGCGCTCCTTTTCGAAGCGGAGCACATACAGCTCGAGCTGCATGCCCGCGATTTCCTGCTTCTGAAGCTCGATGACACGGCCAACGCCATGCTTGGGGTAAACGACATAATCGCCGACATCAAAGGACAGCGCCTTGGCAGCCATTGGTAGCCTTTCGTGACCGGTTCGCCCCAGAGTCGCGCCTGGACGGGGAGGGGCTCAGGCCGATCCGCGTCGGGCTGGGGCTATTCTTTAGGGTGCGTCTCCACGCGGCGGGCAACGAAATGCCGCCGTCGCGCAACTATATAGCGCGTCCGGAGCAAAAATGCCAGTGGCGAGTTGCAGTTCCCGCGAAAACGGGCCGGAAATCCGCGCTTTTTTCCGCGTACGGGGCCGCGTACGGGCCCCGCCGGGTCAGTCGCCCTTGCCGGGTTCGGGGGAGAAGAACTGCTCGTACTTGTTCTCGACGCCCTTCATCGCGTCTGCGTCCGGCGGCGTCTGGTCGAGCTTGCGCGTGACGTTGGGCCACTGGGCCGAGAAGGTGTTGTTGAGCTCCAGCCACTGTTCCAGCCCGGACTCGGTATCCGGCAGGATCGCCTCGGCCGGGCATTCCGGCTCGCACACGCCGCAGTCGATGCACTCGGACGGATTGATGACGAGCATGTTCTCGCCCTCGTAGAAGCAATCCACCGGACAGACCTCGACGCAGTCCATGTACTTGCAGCGGATGCAGGCGTCGGTGACGACGTAGGTCATTGGGGAAAAGGCTCCAGGGGTTCGAACGGGGACGCGTTATGCGGGCTGTCCCGCCCCGTCAACGGGCTCGGTCCGGGCGGGTTCCAGCAACTCGTAGGTCGCGAGCGCCTCGGCGGGCGGTCCGCGGCGCCTGGGAAGCGCGAGCACGCGCAGCACCAGCACCTGTCCGTTGCGGGGGAAAGCGACCACGACACCTGGCCGCACAGGGCAATGCGCGCGGTCGATGCGGCGGCCGTCGATGCGCAGCAGCCCGCCCTCGGCAAGGCTCTGGCCGGCGCTGCGGGTCTTCACCAGCCGCGCGAACCAGAGGAAGCGGTCGAGCCGCATCGACTCGGCGCCATGGGGGGTCGGATCAGCCACGCGAAAGGTCCAGGCCGGCCAGCGCCGCAAAGGCGTTGCCGGGGCGCGGCGCCACCGGCGTGCGGGGCGCCGGCGCGCGCGGGCGTCCGCGCCAGGCCCAGCGCGGCTGCTCGCCCTCGGGCTTGGCGCTGCGGAAGCCCAGGCGCGCCATCAGCTTGGCGATCGTCTCGGCCTGGAGCCCGATCGACGTCGCAAGCGCAGGGTCCGGGGCGAACGGCTTGTGCCCCTCGCGCGCGTCGTGCGCCGCGCGGGCGATGCGCTCGACCAGGTCGACGCGCACGGCCTGACCGCCCAGCCGCCGGAAGCCCCAGGCGCGGGTATCGCCGGGCAGCACCGTGGCGCCGGCAGGGGGCAGCGGCTCGACCGGGCGGCCGTCGCGCGCCGCCAGCAGCGCTGCGCGCCAGCGGGCAGCTGCAGGGCGGAACAGGCGCGCGTCGAACAGGTCGAGCGTGCCGACCGTCACGCCGGCCTGGCGCAGGCGGCGGCGATCCTCGGGCGCGAGGGCGTCGAGCGCCGGGTCGGCGCTCTCGCGCGGGCTGATCCCGCCCACTTCGGTGAGCGCCGCGGCGACCGCGCGGAGGGGGGCGCTGGCGTCGGGGTCGCGCGACAGTGCGGCGAGGCGGGCGAGGACCGGCGCGCGGCGGGCAATCTCGCCCTCCACCCAGCCGACGATCCGCTCGCGCACGGCCATCTGGGCGGCACGGTCGAGGCAGTCGAGGCTGCGGTCGAGCTTGACTGCCGGACGGTCCAGCGTCGGGCCGTTGACGAGCGTTGCGACAGCGAGGCCGTTCCAGCGGATCGCGGGCCGCTCGCCGGGCTCCGCATCGAGCACGAAAGCCTCGTCCGCCGCACCGGCGAGCGCGGCACCCCGGCGCCGCAGCTCGCCCGCCAGACCCTTTTCGGCAGCCGAGATCAGCAGCCGCTTGTCGGCGACGCGCGCGTCGGGCGCGACATGGAAGCGGAAGCCCTCCAGCCGCCCGAGCACATGCGCGTCGACGCTGACCTCGCCGTCCTCGCTGACCTCGACCGGCAGGTTGCTGGCGTCCGCACCGATGCGGCGGAGCAGCACGGTGGTGCGCTGGTCGACGAAGCGCTGGCGCAGGCGGTCGTGGAGCGCGTCCGACAGCCGCTCCTCGATGGCACGCGTGCGGTCGGCCCAATGCGCCGGCTCGGCCAGCCAGTCGGCGCGATGGGCGATATAGGCCCAGCTGCGCGCGGCCGAAATGCGCCCGGCGATCGTCTCGACATCGCCGCCGACATTGTCGAGCCGGGCGATCTCGTCGGCGAACCATTGGTGGGGCAGGTGGCCCTTGCCCTCACTCAGATGCTGGAAGATGCGGCCGACGAAGCGGGCGTGCGGATCGGCGCCGAGCTTGCGGAAATCGGGCAGTCCGCAGGCGGCCCACAGCCGCGCGACCATCGCCGGGCTGCGCGTGCGGGCGCGCACCCAATCCTCCTCCGCGAGTCGCTTGAGCACGGCCAGGTCGATCGCCTGGGGCGCGGCGCGCAGCGCGGGGTGGCTGGGCTTGCTCTCCAGGCTTTCGATCAGCGCGTCGATGCTGGCGTAGCTGGGGCTGCCCTCGCGCCAGTAGAGCTGTTCGAGCGGGGGGATGACGTGCCCCTCGATTGCCAGCACTTCCTCCGGCGTAAAGGCGCTCGGCCCTTCCTCGACCAGTCCGCCAAAGGTGCCGTCGCGCTGGTGGCGCCCGGCGCGCCCGGCGATCTGCGCCATTTCCGAGATGGTGAGGCGACGCTGGCGGCGGCCGTCGAACTTGCGCAGCGAGGCGAAGGCGACGTGGGCCACGTCCATGTTCAGGCCCATGCCGATCGCGTCGGTCGCGACGAGATAGTCGACCTCGCCCGACTGGAACATCTGCACCTGGGCGTTGCGGGTGCGGGGGGACAGCGCACCCATCACCACCGCGGCGCCGCCGCGCATGCGGCGGATCGTCTCGGCAACGGCGTAGACCTCCTCGGCCGAGAAGGCGACGATCGCGCAGCGTCGGGGCAGGCGGGAGAGTTTGCGCGCGCCGGCATAGGAGAGGGTGGAGAAGCGCGGGCGGTTGATGATCTCCGCATCGGGGACCAGCGCGCGCACCATTGGGCGCAGTGCCTCCGAGCCCAGGATCATCGTCTCCTCGCGCCCGCGCGCGCGCAGCAGCCGGTCGGTGAAGACATGGCCGCGCTCCGGATCGGCGCCCAGCTGCGCCTCGTCGAGCGCCACGAAGGCAACCTCGCGGTCGAGCGGCATGCTTTCGGCGGTGCACAGGAACCAGCGCGCGCCGGGGGGCACGATGCGCTCTTCGCCGGTGATGAGCGCCACCTGGTGCGCGCCCTTGATCGCCACCACCCGGTCATAGACCTCGCGCGCGAGCAGGCGCAGCGGGAAGCCGATCATGCCCGAGGCATGGCCGCACATCCGCTCGATCGCGAGATGGGTCTTGCCGGTGTTGGTGGGGCCCAGCACGGCGGTGAGCGGGCTACGCGCGAACTGGCTCATATCACGGGGAAACATCGGACGTGGCGCCGCGAAGTGCAAGGGCGCAGAAGGACTTGGCGGCTTCTGCTGCGCAGCATGGCGCGTTCGCGGGTGCGGAAGGTTAGCCGAAAGTTAGTCCAAGAACGCAGCTGGTGCGATCTTTTGGAAGGCGTGAGCGGGAGGGGGTCGGGGGCAGGGGTGACCATCGTTCCGTCCTTTCGCGTGCGCCGGGTGCGGGTTGTGGCAGGTGGGCGGGCGGTAGGACAGCCTGGTTGGTTTGCGATGTCCGCGAGCTTTTTCGGGGTAAGGGGGGGCGGCTCCCGACCTTTCGCCTTCGCGTGACGCTGCGAAAGAGGGGCCACCGTCCATTGGCCACACTCGTATTCCTGCGCAGGCAGGAATCCAGGGCCAGGCAGACCAACGACTTGCGGTGCTTGGGACCCTGGGCTCCTGCCTTCGCAGAAGCACGGTCGGGGATTTGGCAAGGGGGCTTGCCTGCGCGGGAGTTCGCCAAGGGTGGCGCGGGCATCCCCAGCTTTCCTGAGGTCAGCCGGTGAGCGGCGTGCGTCTCACCGCCGCCTTCCCGACTGGGCCCCGGCCTTCGCCGGGGTGCCGAGGTGAGCGAGTGGTTCCCTGCGGATCGCGGGTTCTTCTGCTGCTGGCCGTTTGCGCGCCACGGCTGGCCGCGGAGCGGGGCGCGCCGGACGGCCGTTAGTTTGACTTTAAGGGTCTGGTTGCACAGGGGAATGGCTCGACCGGGTCGGGCGGTCGACACAAGGGGCGCGCCTTTCTTGTTCTTGCGCAGCGATCACGAACTGCAATTCGCCGGCGGCGCCAGCGCGCGCTCGTTCGGTCGCATGGAGGCGCCGGCGCGCGCCGCGACGCTGGGCGACCGGCTGCAGCTGCGCTTTCCCCACTTCGAACTGGCGCCGGACCTGGGGTCCCAGATCGGCTCGCGCGAATGGTGGCGGGGCGCCGCCACCTGTGCTGCGCTGCTGGCGGTCGGCTGGATGCTGTCGCCGGGGATCGGGCGGCCGATCCGGGCGGCGGTTCCCGCAGCACTCGACGGCCGCGACTGGGAAGAAGCGCGTGCGCAGGCGTTCGGCGCGCGGGCGCTGGGCGCCACCAGCGGCATGCGGATGGCGGCGACCGCGGGCGTTCGGCCGCTCGCCGATACGCCGGAGCGGCCGATCCTGGAGCTGACCGCGACGCTGGGGAACGGCGGCGGGCTGGCGGGCGTGCTCAAGCGATCGGGTGTCGGGGCCGAGGATGCCGCGCGCGCGGTGGCGCTGATCGGCAGCCGGGTGAGCCCGGGCGAGCTCAACCCGGGCACGCGCCTCGACATCACGCTCGGCAGGCGCGAGACCAAGGCGCAGCCGCGGCCGCTGGAGAAACTGGCCTTCCGCGCGCGCTTCGACCTGGCGCTGGAGCTGGCACGGGCCGAGGGCGGGCTTGCGCTGAAGCCCATCCCGATCGCGATCGACCATACGCCGCTGCGCGTCCAGGGCCGGGTGGGGAGCAGCCTCTACCACGCCGCCCGTGCCGCCGGTGCGCCGGCCAAGGCGGTCGAGGCCTATATCAAGTCGCTTTCCACCCGCGTGCCGATGGGCCGGGTGGGCGGCAATGACCGGTTCGACATCATCATCGAGCGCCAGCGGGCGGAGACGGGCGAGGTCCAGCTGGGCAAGCTGCTCTACGCCGGGCTGGACCAGGGGCAGCGTTCGGTGCGGCTGCTGCGCTGGGAAGAGGGCAGCAAGGTCCAGTGGTACGACCCCAAGGGGATCGGCCAGCGGCGCGGCGGCATGACCATGCCGATCAACGGGCGGCTCACCTCAAACTTCGGCTGGCGCGTGCACCCGCTGCTGCGCTTCCGCCGGCTGCACAAGGGGCTCGACATCGCAGCACCGACCGGCACCCCGATCCGGGCGGCGGCGGACGGCGTGGTGGCGCGCGCGGGGCGGGCCGGCGGCTATGGCAATTTCGTGAAGCTCAATCACAGCGGCGGGCTTGCCACCGGTTATGGCCACATGAGCCGGATCGCAGTGCGTGCCGGCCAGCGCGTGCGGCAGGGCTCGGTGATCGGCTATGTCGGGTCGACCGGCATCTCGACGGGGCCGCACCTGCACTATGAGCTGTGGAAGAACGGCGCGGCGGTGAACCCGCGCTCCGTGTCGCTGGCGAGCGTGCAGCAGTTGAGCGGCGAGGACCTGCGGCGGTTCAAGGCGACCTATGCGCGGCTGATGGCGGTGCCGACGGGGGCTGCGAAGGACTGAGGGCCGTACCGGCGTGACGCCGTGCTCCTGCGCAGGCAGGAGCCCAGAGCCAAACACGCCAACGCTTGGTACCCTGGGCTCCTGCCTTCGCAGGAGCACGGCAGTGTTTTGGGCGCGCTGCGGCAATCTCCTTTTCGTACCCCGGCGGAGGCCGGGGCCCAGGTGCGGTGGTCCCTGAGGTCGTGCGCACCAACTGCGGCCATCCCAACTGGGCCCCGGCCTTCGCCGGGGCACGGCTGGGGTGGGTTGCGCTTTACCGCCCCGCGCGCCAGCGGCGGATGGTGCGTTCGAGGATCGCTTCCTCGCCGCCGGTCTCGCGCCAGAGCTGCGAGAAGAGCGGGTCGCCCGAGGCGGGACGCTGGGCCTCGTCGAGCGAGTCGAAGCGGACGCGCACGGGCGTGGTGACGCCTTCGCCTGAGATGATGCACTCGCGGTTGCGCAGCGCCGGGATGGTGTCGAGGAAGCCGCGCGCGCCCTCCGGCATGGCGGCGCGCACGAACGCCTGGTCGCGATCGTTGTTGAGGCGCATCGAGAGGATGGTGCCGCATTGCGACAGCACGCCCTCGGCAAGGTCCGACGGGCGCTGGGTGATGAGGCCGAGCGAGACGCCGTATTTGCGGCCTTCCTTGGCGATGCGGCTGAGGATGCGGCCGACCGAAGAGGCGTCGGCGTTGCGCTCGTTGGGGACGTAGCGGTGCGCTTCCTCGCAGACGAGGAGAATCGGGCGCTGCGGCTCGTTGCGCGACCAGATGGCGAAGTCGAACACCATGCGGCTGAGCACCGCGACGACGACGGAAGTGATCTCGCTCGGCACGCCCGACACGTCGATGATCGAGATCGGCTTGCCGCCCGAGGGCAGGCGGAAGACGCGCGACAGGAACGACGCCATCGTGTCCGCCACCAGCATGCCGGAGAACATGAAGGCGTAGCGGGGATCGGCCTTGATCTCGTCGATCTTGCCCTTGAGCCGCAGATAGGGCGCGGTGTCGCCTGCGCGGTCCATCTTGCCCATTTCCTGGGCGAGGATGTTGGTGAGGTCCGACAAGAGGTACGGGATCGGCGCGTCGACGGTGAGCTTGCCGATCTCCTGCGCCAGCCGGTTCTTGGAGCGGGCGGCGAGCAGGCACTTGGCGAGAATGTCGGCGTCCACCTGCCGCTCGGAGCCGGAGGTGGTGAGCAGCACCTCGCAATGCTCCTCGAAGTTCATCAGCCAATAGGGCATCTGCAGGTTGGACACGTCGTAGAGCGCGCCGATCCCCTCGAACGCGGCGGCATATTCGCCGTGGGGGTCGATCATCACGATGTGCCCTTCCGGGCTGAGATCGCAGATGCGGTGGAGGATGAGCGCGGCGGCCGTCGACTTGCCGGTGCCGGTGGAGCCCAGCAGCGCGAAATGCTTGCCGAGCATGGCGTCGACCTGGAGCGCGGCGCGGATGTTGTCGGTGGGATAGACGGTGCCGATCTCGATGTGCGCGCGCTCGTCGGCGGCGTACATCTGGTGGAGGTCGGCGGTCGCGAGCGGATAGACGGGCGTGCCCGGCATCGGATAGCGGGTGACGCCGCGGCGAAAGCCGTGGAGGCCGCCGGTGGCGCGGTCCTCGTCCGCTTCGCCCAGGAAGTCGATGGTGGCGAGCGCCTGGCGCTCCTCTTCGGGTGCGGCGCGGATCGCGCGGACGTTGGCGATCAGCCAGTTGCCGCCGGCGCGGATCTTCACCTGGCTGCCGATCTGGCCCGCGGCGGCGATGGCGGGGTCGGGATCGTTGGTGAGGGTGTTCACCGTTTCCAGGTTGAGCAGGATCTGGCTGGCCGATCCGGCGATCTCCGTCACCGCGCCGATCGCGCGCAGCGGCGCCGCCCGTGCGCCGGCATCATGGAAGGATCGCGCGCCCGTCGCTTCTGTCACCTGCAACTCCTCGGTCTTTGCGTCGAGCGATGCGCGGGCGATGGTAAAGAATGCGTTCCCTTGAGGGCGCAGCGCGCCGTCAGAAGCGCCGCCACAGCGAGCCGGCGGCCCAGCCGAACAACACCGACAGCGCGACCGCGACCAGGCCATAGGCGAGCGAATCGTGCTCGGCGGCCTGCTCGACGAAGCGCTCGAAGCCGGACTTGCGGATGTCGATCTCGCGCACCGCGGCTGCCAGCACGCGGCCGTCGCGGATCAGAAAGGTCTCGGCGGTGAAGCGGCCGACCGGCACGCGTGCGGGAATGTCGACGGCGGCGCGGTAGAGGACGCCGTCGGTGATCTCCACCGCACCCGGCGCCTCGTAATAGAGGCCCTGGCGGCGCTGGAGGTCGACCAGTCCGGCGGCGAAGCGCGCCTGTTCCTCCGCCGTGGCGCCCGAGGCGGGGGAAAGCTGGAGGCTGTCGAGGCCGAGTTCGTAGATGGCGCGGGTGCGGTCGTCGACCAGCTGGCCGATCGGCTTGGACGAGGCGATCGCGTAGAAGGAGGGGGCCGAGCGGAACCGGGTGCGCGCGGCGTTGACCCAGATGCCGGCGACCTTTTCCTTTTCCCGCATGACGATCGACTGGGCGGGGCCCTTCACCACCACCACGACGTCGGCGGGGTGGTCGGCGTCGGGCTCGCGGCCGCCCGGATAGAGGATCGCGCCGAACAGCAGCAGCTCGGCGCCAGTGAAGCTGTAGGCGATCTGGATGTTGCGGCGCGAGACGTCCGGCACCAGCACGGGCTTCGCCGCGGTGGCGCCCAGCAGCAGCGGGGCCAGCAGCAGCAGGGCGAGCGCGCGCCTCACGACAGCTCGATCGTGTAGATCTCGTCGGGCCGCCAGCCGAGCCCGAGCGCCATGCGGAACGCGACGGCCAGCACCATCAGCGCCAGGATCAGACGGAGATATTCGGGCTTCACCACCTGTGCGAACTTCGCCCCGATCTGCGCGCCCGTGACCGAGCCGATCAGCAGCAGCACCGCGAGCACGATGTCGACCGCCTTGGTGGTCATGGCATGGACCAGCGTCGCGGCGGCAGTCACGAACAGGATCTGGAACAGCGAGGTGCCGACCACCACGCGCGTGCCCATGCCGAGCAGGTAGAGCATGGCCGGCACCAGCACGAAGCCGCCGCCGACCCCCAGCAGCACCGTCAGGATGCCGACGCCGAACCCCAGCAGCAGCGGTGCGAGCGGCGAGATGTAGAGGCCCGACGCATAGAAGCGCCAGCGCAAGGGGAGCGCGGCCACGAAGGGGTGGTGGCGGCGGCGCGCGGCCGGCGCGGGCTTTGCGCCGCGCAGCACGCGGATGCTGCCCACCGCCTCCTTCAGCATAAGCCCGCCGATCGAGCCCAGCAGCAGCACATAGATGAGCGCGATCACCGTATCGATCTGGCCGCTCGCCTGGAGCAACCGGAAGATGCCGGCGCCCGCGATCGACCCCATCACGCCGCCGACCGTCAGCACCGTGCCCATGCGCACGTCGACGCCGCCGCGGCGGAAATGGGCGAACACGCCTGACACGCTGGCGCCCGTCACCTGGCTCGCGGCCGAGGCGGCGGCGACCGTGGGCGGGATGCCGTAGAAGATCAGCAGCGGCGTGGTCAGGAACCCGCCGCCGACCCCGAACATGCCCGACAGGAACCCCACGCCGCCGCCCAGCAGCACGATCACGAGCGCGTTGACCGACAGGTTCGCGACGGGGAGGTAGAGGTCCATCGTCCCGTGGATAGCCGTTTGGCCCGGCGGGACAAAGCCTTCAGAAGTCGGTGCCGAGGGTCAGCGCAGGACCGGAGCCGGGAGCGGCATTCCCCGCGACGCGCTGGCGCCATTCGGCGGCGACGCGCAGCTTCGGCCCGCCGGTGGGCACCGTGGCGACGAGCGAGGGGCCGATGTCGAGCCGGCTGGCGCCCCGCTGGGCCCCGCCCCAGGCGCCGGCACCGAGCGCGAGCTGGAGGCGCTTGCCGCTGGCGACCGGATGGAGCAGCCGGACGGCACCATCGGCATAGGGCTCCCGCCGCGCGCGCAGGACGACGCCCGCCTGGCCATAGCCCTCCACCTGCAGCCTGCCCACGAGCGGGGTCGGGTTGATGCCCGCGATCGCGCCGAGGCCGGTCCCGTCCTGTCCGGAGTCGAGCGCGATCCGCCGCTCGAGCAGGATTGAGATCGGGAGCGGGAGCTTGAGCGGCTGCCACTCGACGCCCAGCCCGGCCTCCTTACCGACGCCGCGCAACGGGCTGGAGAGGCGGCCCGAGAGCGAAAGCGTGCGGGTGAGCGCATAGCGGATGCGGGCGCCGGCCTGGCTGCCGCCGAGCTGGGCGGGGCCGAACGCACCGTCGCCCGCCATGCTGCCGCCGCGCGCGACCAGCCAGGCACTCGCCGACCAGCGGCGCAAACCCTGGGGCTGGGTGACCAGCGCCAGCGCCGGTTCGGGCGAGGTGCCGGCCTGTGGCGCGAGCGTCCCGGCCGAAGCCGCTTCGGGAATGGACGAGATCGTGGCCACGGCGGGGCGGAGGACGGGCGAGTCGCCGGATCCCGGGAGGCCGGGAAGCAAGCGTTCCGGCGTCATCGCACCGACAAAGCGCGGGTGCGCGGACGGCTGGGGAAGCGCGAACAGCGGCGCTGCGGGCACGGGGCTGAGCCCGGCGGGCGTCTCGGAGGCCTCCGCGACGGGGGCGAGTTCGGCGCCCGGCCACAGCAGCGTCGCGCGCGCGCCGGTCCAGCCGACCAGCACGAGCAGCAGGAACTTGATCGGCCTTCCCGCGCCCGTCATGCCGCGGCTTCGCTGGTGACGACCGGGAAATGGTGCGCGGTCTTGTCCCAGCGCAGCTCGGCGCCGCGCAGCATGGCGAGATAGCGAAAGATCGCGCGGCGGGCGGCGAGCAGCGCCACCAGGTTGGCGATGATCGCGCGCGGGACGGAGCGGGCGCCCTCCTTCCAGCCGCAGCGCCTGCCGACGAAATGGGCGCGCATCGCGATCCGCCAGAGCAGCAGCGCGCTGTTGAGCATCAGCAGCAGCCGCATCGCGGGCGAGGCATCGGCACGGCTGGTGCCGATCAGCCAGTGGATGCTCTCCGAAATGCCCCAGCAGACCAGCGCGACATAGGCGGCGGCGAGCACCGGCACGGCCAGGATCGTGCGCCGGTCGCGCATCCGCATCCAGTGATCGGTCGCGCGGCCGCGCGCCGCCCAGCCGATCCGGTCCCAGCCGGCGAGCGCGATGCCGATCATCCAGCGCGCCTTTTGCCGCACGGCGGCGTCGAGCGTGGCGGGGAAATAGGCACGCACCCCCACCGGCTGGTCGCCGCCGGTCTCCCGCACGTTCAGGAACAGCCCGCGCCCGCCAAGCATGGCGATGGTGAGGCCGAGCTCATAATCCTCGGTGAGGCTCGCCTCGTCGAACGGCACGCCGCCGCGGGCGATGGCGATGCGCGCCAGCATCGGCACGGCGATCGCACAGCCGGTGCCGGCAAGCGGCAGCCCGGCGCCGAGTGCCTGGCGCACCGGCATCAGCTTGCCATGCGCCTCGGCGAATTCGTCGATGTAGTGGCCCGAGATCCAGCGCGAGCGGGGATCGGCGAGCGGCAGCACCGGCAGCTGCACGGTGGTGGCATGGTCGAGCCCCTGGTCGAGCAGCCGAAGCTCCTCGGGATGGACGAGATCCTCGGCATCGTGGAGCACCACGCCCTTGAACGGATGGCCTTCCGCCCGCTGGTCCGCGAGCAGCGCATGCCACAGCGCGTTCAGGCAATCGGCCTTGGTGGTCGGGCCGGCGCGCGGGCAGACCACCAGGCGGACGCGCGGGTCCTCCTGCGCCACGGCCTGGACGGCGGAGACGGTCGCCGGATCGTTGGGATAGGTGCCGGCGTAGATTCGGTAGTCGGGGTGGTCGAAGCGGGCGAGCGCGCTGCGCAGCATCAGCCCGATGACGGCCGCCTCGTCCCAGGCGGGGACGAACACCGCCAGCCGTCCGGGGGTGTAGGCACCTGGAGGCGTGGGCTCGGCGGCCTTGCGCCCGGGGCGCAGACGACGCCCGAAATGGACCAGATCGGTCGCCAGATCGTCGGCACCGCCGATGAGAAAGCCGAACGCCGCGAACAGCACGACTTCGTGCAGCACGCCATCGAGCACTCCGATTGCCGTCGCCAGGCCCCCCACAGCGAACTCCCCCGATTCGGATGCGGTGACTATGTAGTAAACGCGAGGTTAGGCAAGTTGGGTACGTAGTAATAGGTGTTTACGTACTTCGAGATTGCGAAGAAGTACGTGCTTTCGAAGAGATGTGACTTGGAGCGTCCTGGCAAAAACAGGTCGCGCATCTTTAGAGTTCGCCCGCACCTGGACTCCGGCCTCCGACCGAGTACGGCGAGTGCGCGGTCTCTTGGGGGCGGTGTTCCTCGGGACGTAGGGGTTCCGACAGGGCTGCGCCTTGTGCGCCCGCGAAGGCGCGCGCGGCGAGCCGGGGCAGGCATCGCGGCCTGCCCCGGACGGTGCGCCTTACCAGTAGAAGTTGCGGATCACGTCCACCACGCGGCCGCGGCGGTAATCGACCAGCAGCACGTCGTCATAGTGGCGCACCCAGCGCAGGCCCGGGCGGGCCGGCGGCAGGCGGTAGCGCCACGGATCGGCGATCACATAGCGGCTGCCGTAATAGGGCGGGGCGATGCGGCCGCCGACGCGGAAGCTGGAATAGCGGAACGGCGCCTGCCAGGGGCCGCGGGCGTAGAGCCGGCGGTTGCCGTTGCGGTACCCGCGCCAGTCGTCGCGGCCCCAGCGATGATCGCGGGCATAGCGGGGCGGCGCCGGCCGCACGCCCGGACGAACGTCGTGGCGATCGTAGCGGCCGCGGGTCTCGTGGCGGCGGTCGTCGCGATGATCCCGGCGATCCCAGTGCTCGCTGCGGGGCTGGGCGCTGGCGGCAGCCGGGGCGACCACGCCGGACAGGACGGTCGTGGCGGCAAGGGCTGCAAGGATAAGGCTACGCATGGGGGCTCCTCTACACTGCGGGCATTGCCCGATGTGGAGGGGATAGCGCCCCGTCGCTGAACGGCCCGCAAACCGGTTCGTCAGGGAAACGAAAGCTGCGCGTCCGCCGCGCAGCCCCCGAAAGCTTACTGGTTCGGGTTGCCGCCGCCCGGGCCGCCGCCCATGCCGGCCGCGCCCACGCTGCCGATGTTGCCGAACAGATCCTGGAAGAAGCTCTGATGGCGGCCGAGCGTCGGCGTCTTCTTGCCCGACGGGCTGATCGAGGCGACCTGTTCGATGCCGGTGCGGTCGATCGACTGGACGGTGCCGTTCTGGTCGAAGCGGACGCGGATCGTGGTCTGCTCCTTCGGGTTCGGGCGATTGAAGGCCAGGTTGCGGCTGTCGCGCGACAGATAATACCATTCGGTGTTGCCGCTGCCGAACTGGCCGGTGAAGGTCGGGTGGCCGAGCGTGCTGGTCACCGACTCGCGATTGTCGACGCCCGGCTGGACGGCGTTCACGAGATCGGCGTCGATCACATAGCCCTGGTGCGTGCGCACGCGCGTGCAGCCCCCCAGGCCCAGCGCGGCCAGCGCCACGGCGGCAACGGCAATGCCGTGGTGCGCAAACAGCTTCATCGACTTCCTCCAGCAAACCCGGCGGGCGATTGCATCACGCGCCGATCGCCTCAATATGCGGGCCGGCGGTGCGCGACAAGGCCGCCCTCCGTTTCCGTCTTTCGAAAGCCGTCATGCGCCTGCTCGACCTGTTCCGTTCCCCGCCGCCCGATCCGCTCGCCCCCCTGTACGACGCCGTGATCGCGCGGGCGCGCCAGCCGCACTGGTATGTCGAGGGCGCGGTGCCCGACACCACCGATGGCCGGTTCGACATGCTGGCGGCGGTGCTGTCGATGGTGCTGCTGCGGCTGGAAGACACGCCCGAGGGCGCGATGCCGGCGGTGCGGCTGGCCGAGCGGTTCGTCGACGACATGGACGGGCAGCTGCGCCAGTCCGGCATCGGCGACATCGTGGTCGGCAAGCACATCGGCAAGATGATGGCGATGCTGGGTGGAAGGCTGGGCGCCTATCGCGAGGGGCTGGCGACGGGCGCGCTCGCGCCGGCGGTGCTGCGCAACCTCTATCGCGGCGAAGACCCGGGTGCTGCCCCGCTCGCGCATGTGGCGGGCGGGCTGGAGGCGCTGCACCGCGCGCTCGGAGAGACGGCGATCGACACATTGCTTGCTGGAAGGCTTCCCGAATGACCCCGGCCCCTGAATTCAGCCGGCCGCACCGGCTCGACCGCATCGGCACGGGCGACAGCGACGTGCGGGTGGAGGCGAGCCTGGAGGAGCGTGCGGCGCTGGCCAAGCGCTTCCGCCTCGTGTCGATCGACGGGCTGGCGGCGGACTTCACGCTGCGCCGGGATGCGGCGGGCGTGGTGGCGCGCGGCACGCTCAAGGGCGCGGTGGTGCAGAGCTGCGTCGCCACCGCCGAGCCGGTGCCGGCGACGATCGAGGAAAGCTTCGCGCTGCGCTTCCTGCCGGAAGGCACGCCCGAGGGGGACGAGATCGAGCTGTCCTCGGAGGAATGCGACACCATGTTCTTCGAGGGCGGCGCGATCGACCTGGGCGAGGCGGCGGCGGAGACGCTGGCGCTGGCGCTCGATCCGTTCCCGCGCGCGCCCAATGCCGACGCGATCCTGCGCGAGGCGGGCGTGGTGGGCGAGGACGAGGTGCAGCCGTTCACGGCCTTTTCGGTGCTCAAGGACAAGCTGAAGTAAGGTGCCCGTGACCGCCGGTTCGTCGCCCCGCCGCCCGGGCGTGGTGCTGGCGATGCTGCTGCTCGTCTACAGCTTCAACTTCCTCGACCGGCAGATCCTGAGCATCCTGGCGATGCCGGTGAAGGCGGACCTGAAGCTCTCCGACTCGCAGCTGGGGATGCTGGGCGGGCTGGCCTTTGCGACGCTCTACTGCACGCTCGCGATTCCGCTGGCGATGCTGGCCGACCGGACGAGCCGCAGCTGGGTGATTACGATCAGCCTGGCGGTGTGGAGCGGGTTCACGGCGCTGTGCGGGACGGCGCAGGGCTTTGCGCAGATGTTCCTGTTTCGCGTCGGCGTGGGCGTCGGCGAGGCGGGGGGCGTGGCGCCCTCCTATGCGCTGATCGCCGACACCTTTCCGCCGGGCAAGCGCGCGCGGGCGCTGGCGATCTATGGGCTGGGCATCCCGATCGGGTCGGCCGTCGGCGTGCTCTTGGGCGGCGCGATCGCGGCGGCGGTCGAATGGCGCACGGCGTTCGTGGTGATGGGGGTGGCGGGGCTGCTCACCGCGCCCGTCTTCCGGTTGCTGGTCCGCGATCCGCCGCGCGCGCGTACCGGACAGGCGCCGCTGCTGCCGGTGTTCGGGATGCTGGCGCGCAAGCCGAGCTTCTGGCTGCTCTCGCTGGGCGGGGCGGCAGGATCGGTTGCGGGCTATGGCATCGCCTTCTGGATGCCGAGCCTGATGATGCGCAGCTTCGCGCTCGACCTGGCGGAGACGGGGCGGTTCGTGGGCGCGCTGCTGCTCACCGGCGGGGTGGCGGGGATCCTGCTGGGCGGGGTGATCGCCGACCGCTGGGGACGGCGGACCCGGCGTGCCTATGCGCTGGTGCCGGCGATCGCCTATGCGGCGGGCGTGCCGTTGCTGGCGGCGGGGCTGCTGTCGGGTTCGTGGGAAGCGGCGTTCGCGCTGTTCCTGGTACCGCAGGCGCTGGTCTATGCCTGGCCCGGACCGCTGCTGACGGCGGTGCAGCAGCTGGTGCCGGCGGCGATGCGCAGCACCGCGAGCGCGTGCTTCCTGCTCATCAACAACCTCATCGGGCTGGGGCTGGGATCGTGGCTGGTGGGCGCGCTGTCGAAGGCGCTGACCCCGCAGCTGGGCGACGAGGCGCTGCGCTATGCGCTGCTGGCGGCGCTGGTGTTCTACCTGGTCGCGGGCGCGCTGATGGCGGCGGCGGCGCGGGTGCTGCCGCGCGACTGGGTCGACGAGTAGCGACAGCGGGGGCGGCGCACCCTATATCGACGGTGCCGGCGCAACGACGCCGTGCACGCAGGAGAGATGTATGACCGCCGCCGACCCGACCGTGATCTTGTCCTATGCCCGCACGCCGATGGGCGGGTTCCAGGGGGCGCTCGCGGCCGTTCCCGCCACTCGGCTGGGGGCCACCGCGATCCGCGCGGCCGTGGAGCGCGCCGGCGTCGCCCCGGAGGACATCGAGCGTGCCTATATGGGCTGCGTGCTGTCGGCGGGGCTTGGCCAGGCGCCGGCGCGGCAGGCGGCGCTCCATGCCGGGCTGCCGCAGTCGGTCGAGGCGACCACCGTCAACAAGATGTGCGGATCGGGCATGAAGGCGGCGATGATGGCCGCCGACGCGCTGGCGGCCGGATCGTGCGACCTGATCGTGGCGGGCGGCATGGAGAGCATGTCCAACGCGCCGTACCTGATGACCAAGCACCGCGCTGGCGCGCGCATCGGCCATGATACGATTTACGACCACATGATGCTCGACGGGCTGGAGGACGCCTATGAGCCCGGCCGCGCGATGGGCACCTTTGCCGAGGACAGCGCGCGCGAATACCAGTTCACGCGAGAGGCGCAGGACGCGTTCGCGATCGAATCGCTGACCCGCGCGCAGGCGGCGCAGGCCTCGGGCGCGTTCGACCGCGAGATCGTTCCGGTCGAGGTGGTGGGCCGCAAGGGCAGCGTCACCGTGACCGCCGACGAGCAGCCGGCGAAGGGCGACGTCGCGCGCATCCCCACGCTGAAGGCCGCCTTTGCCAAGGAAGGCACGATCACCGCGGCCAATGCGTCGTCAATCTCAGACGGGGCGGCGGCGCTGGTGCTGGCGCGCCAGTCGGTGGCGGAAGCGCGCGGGCTCAAGCCAATCGCGCGCATCGTCGCCCATGCAGCGCATGCCCGTGCGCCGGCGCAGTTCACCACCGCGCCGGTGGGGGCGGTGCAGCGCGTGCTCGACAAGGCGGGCTGGTCGGTGGCCGACGTCGACCTGTTCGAGATCAACGAGGCGTTCGCCTGCGTGGCGATGATCGCGATGCAGGACCTGGGCATCGCGCATGACCGAGTGAACGTGCACGGCGGCGCCACCGCACTCGGCCACCCGATCGGGGCGTCGGGCGCGCGGGTGCTCGCGACGTTGCTGTCGGCGATGGAGGCACGCGGCGCCCGGCGCGGGGTCGCCACGCTGTGCATCGGTGGGGGCGAGGCGACCGCGATGGCGGTCGAGCGGATCGATTCATGATTTCTGGGGGGAGGAACTGCCGATGCGTCGTCGCGACCTGTTGGGGGCCGGCATGGCCCTGCCGCTAGCTTCCAGCGCGCTTGCGGCGCCTGCACCGGCGCTCCCCAGGGGCATTCGGCGGCTGTCGCCGAAGCTCGACGCGATCCTGGATGCCAACGCGCCGGTGGAGATATTGGGCGGCGGCTATCAATGGTCGGAGGGGCCGGTGTGGGTGCCGCGCGGCGGCGGCATGCTGCTGTTCTCCGACGTGCCGGCCAACCGCATGTGGCGCTGGCGGCGGGACAAGGGCTTCGACCTGTTCCTGGAGCCGTCGGGGCTGGTGGGGCCGATCCCCAAGTCGATCCGGGAAGCGGGATCGAACGGGCTGGCGCTCGACGGGCGCGGGCGGCTGCTGATCGCGGACAGCGGCAGCCGTGTGGTGGCGCGGCTCGACTTCGCCACCAAGCGCAAGACGACGGTGGTCGACCGGTTCGAGGGCAAGCGCTTCAACAGCCCCAACGACGTGATCTGCGCCAGCGACGGCGCGCTCTATTTCACCGATCCGCCCTATGGGCTGGCCGGCGAGGGTGAGTCGCCGCTGCGCGAACTCGACTTCTGCGGCGTCTATCGGCTCGGCGCGGACGGGCGGCTGGAGGTGCTGGACCGCAGCCTTTCCCGCCCGAACGGCATCGCCCTCTCGCCGGACGAGGGCACGCTCTACGTCGCGGTGTCGGACCCCAAGGGGCCGGTGCTGGTCGCCTATACGCTCGACGCGCGCGGCATGCCGACGGCCAAGCGCGTGCTGGTGGATTTCGCCGCCGACGTGGCGGCGGGCCTGCCGGGGCTGCCGGACGGCATGAAGGTCGCGGCCGAGGGGCATCTGTTTGCGAGCGGTCCCGGCGGCATGCATGTGCTGAGCGCGGAGGGCGAGCGGCTGGGGCTGATCCAGAGCGGCGACGTGATCTCCAACTGCACGATCGGCGAGGGCGGCGCGGCGCTGTACATGTCGTCCAACCACGCGATTGCGCGGGTTTCGCTGAAGCCGCGGGGGTAGGTCGGGGGACGGGGGGCGACCTCAACGCGTACCCCGGGCGGAGGCCGGGGCCCAGTTGGTGTGGCCTCCGAGGTCCGGCGCTTCTCTCCGCTGCTATCCCACCTGGGCCCCGGCCTTCGCCGGGGTACGCAAGAAGGGGAAGGCGTTTCCCCTCTTCGTGCTCCCGCGCAGGCGGGAGCCCAGGGTTTTGGTCGCTGGCGGTGGTTTGCCTTGGCTCTGGATCCCTGCCTTCGAGGGGATACGTTGGGGGCGCGTCGTCCGTCCAAAGGCGGGGAGGGGGACCGGGCCCTCGCCGCGCGTCAGAGAATGCCCGGGAAGGTGCCGCCGTCGATCAGCAGGCTCTGCCCGGTGATGTAGCCGGCGTGGGCCGAGCAGAGAAAGGCGCAGGTGGCGCCGAACTCGGCCGGTGTGCCGAGCCGCCTCGCGGGGATCGAGGCTTCGCGCCTGGCGCGTTCCTCGGCCTCGCTCGCGCCGGACTTGGCCGCCGCTTGCGCGACGATGCTGGCGATGCGGTCGGTGTCGAAGGCGCCCGGCAGCAGGTTGTTGATCGTCACATTGGCGTGGGCGACCGAGCGGGCGACGCCGGCGACCAGGCCGGTGAGCCCGGCGCGCGCCCCGCTCGACAGGTCGAGGCCGGGGAGCGGCATCTTCACCGAGCCGGAGGTGATGTTGACGATCCGGCCGAAGCGCCGCTCGACCATGCCCGGCAGCAGCGCGTGGATCAGCAGCGTCGGGGTGACGAGGTTGTTCTCCAGCCCGGCGCGGATCTTGTCGGCGTCGAGGTCCTCGAACGGGCGGAGCGGCGGGCCGGCATTGTTGTTGACCAGGATGTCGGCATCCGGCGCGGCGGCGAGCAGCGCCTTGCGTCCCGCCTCGGTCCCGACGTCGGCGGCGACCGCGATCACCTCCGCACCGGTCGATTGCCGGATCGCAGCGGCCGTCGCCTCGAGCTTATCGGCGTTGCGGCCGTTGAGGATGATGCGCGCGCCCGCCTCAGCCAGCGCCTCCGCGCAGCCGCGGCCGAGCCCGGCGCTGGAGGCACAAAGGATGGCGGTGCGGCCGGCGATGCCCAGGTCCATGGTCTTGCTCCTTTTTCTGCGCGCCTGTCCGTTCCCGTTGGCGGCGGATTTGCGTTGAAACCGCGCATGGTCCATTTTGGGGCCCGGACAAAGAGTTGAGTGGCGCGTGACGACGGTAGAGCAACTGCAGGAAAGCGCGCCGATCGGCCATGACCTTTCGGCCTGCGATCGGGAGCCCATCCACCTCTCCGGGGCGATCCAGCCGCACGGGCTGCTGCTGATCGTCGATGCGGCGACGCTCAGGACCGTCGCCGGTGCGGGCGACCTGGAGGCGCGGCTTGCGCCCGACTGGCTCGACCGCCCGATCGCGGAGCTGATCGGCCAGGACATCGCCGCGCTGCTGCGATCGGCCGACATGGGACCGGGCGGCACGCTGCGCCTGGCGCCGGTGGCCGGCACCGAGGGACCGCTGGAGGCGAGCCTCCACCGTTCGGGCGACATGCTGATCGTCGAGCTGGAGCCGCAGCCGGAGCCGGTGCGGCCGGCGATCGAGGTACTGGTCGGGCTGGAGCGCGCGGCCGCGACCTTCGAGCGGGCGGCCGACCTGGTCCAGCTGTGCGAGCGGGCGGCGGTGGCCTTTCGCCAGCTCACCGGCTTCGACCGGGTGATGCTCTATCGCTTCCTGGACGATGGCGCCGGGGTCGTGCTGGCGGAGGACCGGGCGCCGGGGCTCGACAGCTTCCTCAACCATCATTTTCCCGCCTCCGACATCCCGCGCCAGGCGCGCGCGCTCTATGTGCGCAACCGCGTCCGCGTGATCCCGGACGCGCACTACACGCCCGCGCCGATCCGGCCGGAATCGGCGAACCAGGGCGGGATCGACCTGTCGGACGTGGCGCTGCGCAGCGTCTCGCCGATCCACCTCCAGTATCTGCGCAACATGGGGGTGGAGGCGTCGGCGTCGATCTCGATCGTGCGCGACGGCGTGCTGTGGGGGCTGGTCGCCTGCCATCACGACAGCCCGCGCCGGATGGATCCGGAACTGCGCGCCGCGGCCCGCGCGCTGGCGAGCGGCCTTGCCCGCCAGATCCGCGCGCAGGAGGAAGCCGAAAGCTATCGCGAGCGGCTGCGGCTGCATGCGGGCGAGGACCTGGTCACCGCGCGGCTGGGCGGCGAGCAGCCGATCCGGGTGCAGCTGGCCCAGTGCGGCAAGGAGCTGGCGGAGCTGCTGGACGCCGACGGCTTTGCGCTGGTGTGCGGCGATAGCGTGTCGCGCGAGGGGCATTGCCCCGAGGACGCGGACCTGCTGCGGCTGGCCGAGTGGGTCAACGGGCAGGGCGGCGGACTGGTGGTCAGCCGGGAGCTTTCGACGCTGTTCCCGCCGGCAGAAGGCTATGCCGGCGTCGGCAGCGGGTTGCTGGGCATGCCGATCGACGGCACCGAGTGCATGGCCCTGTGGTTCCGGATGGAGGAGGTCGAGCGCGTCAACTGGGCCGGCAATCCGCACAAGGCGGTGGCGGTGGAGCCCGGCGCGGTGCTGACGCCGCGCGCCTCGTTCGAAAGCTGGTCGCAGATCGTGCGCGGACGCGCCCGCCGCTGGACGCTGGAGGAGGTCAAGGCCGCGCACCGGCTGCGCGGCGTGCTGCACGACCTGCGCCAGCGGGTGCGGCTGCGCGAGCTCAACGGCCAGCTGTCGGCGGCGAACCGCGAGCAGGAGCTGCTGCTGCGCCAGAAGGACGTGCTGATGCACGAGGTGAACCACCGCGTGCAGAACAGCCTGCAGCTGGTTTCCGCCTTCCTGGGTATGCAGGCGCGCGCGGTTGGCGATGCCGACCTGACGAGCCACCTGACCGAGGCGCAGGCGCGGCTGTCCGCGGTCGCGCTGGTCCATCGCCGCCTCTATCGCGACGACCAGGTCGAGGCGGTGGAGCTCAGCCGGTACCTGGACGAGCTGATGACCGACATGCGGGCGTCGCTTGGCGCGGACTGGGGATCGGCGCTGCGCGTCTATCTCGCGCCGGTGCTGGTGCCGACCGGCCGCGCGGTGGACATCGGGCTGATCACGACCGAGCTGGTCATCAACGCGACCAAATACGCCTATCCGGGCACCACCGGCCCGATCACGGTGATGCTGGAGCAGCATCGCGCCAACCTGCGGCTGATCGTCGAGGACCAGGGGCGCGGCAAGAGCGGCGCCGGCGAGGGCTTCGGCAGCCGGATGATGAAGGCGCTCGTCGGCCGGCTGGGCGGCGAACTGGCGTTCGAGGACAATGCGCCCGGACTGCGCGTGATCCTGACCGCGCCGATCGAGGAACGCGGCCGCTAGGCGGCTTCGGCCGCCTGCTGGTAGAGCGCGAAGCCGGCGACGGCGCCGGCCAGCGCGGCCTCGATCCAGCCGGGGCCGCCGGCCTCGCCCGCCTGGTCCAGCCACGCGAGGAAGGCGCGCCATTCGCCCTTCTCATGCGCGGCGGAGAGGTAGCGCGCGGGGAGCCCCGCGCCCACCTGCCGCGCGAGATAGACGCCGCCCAGGCGCGATCCCTCCACCACATAGGCGAGGCCGGCGATCGCCCCGGGACCTTGCGGCAGCGCGAACGGCAGTTGGGGCGGCAGCGGCCGGCCGAGGTCTGCGAGGTCCTGGGCCAGCAGCGGGGTGCGCGGGCGCCAACGGGGACGCGCCGGGGCCGCTGCCATCGCCGCCTCCGCCACCGGCAGCGCGCGGGCGTGCGCGACCAGCATCGCGGCATAGCTGTCGCGATCGGCGAGATCGAAGCGCGCAAAGGCGGCGTCGACGCGCTCGTGCGCGGCGCGAGTGGTCTCGCGGAGAAGGGCGCTGGCGTGCATCGCGGCGGCTGTAGCGCCGGGGCCGCACCGGGTCGAGCCTGCGGGTCGCGTGGCCCAGCGCGTGCGCTTGCGGCCTACGGCTTCGTGCTCCCGCGTAGGCGGGAGCCCAGGGTAGCGGGAGCAGGCGGTGGTTGTTTTGCTTGGCTCTGGGTCCCCGCCTGCGCGGGGACACGGGGTGCGCTTTGCTTCCGGGGACGTTCCAACTGGGCCCCGGCCTTCGCCGGGGTACGGAGGAGAAGGGGGCTGCCCCTAGGCCAGGCGGGCGGCGGCGGTGCGGAGGTCTTCGACGAAGCGGGCGTATTCTTCGTCGGCCTTGGCCCGGTCGGGGATGCGCAGCAGGTAGCTGGGGTGGACGGTGATCCAGCCCTCGCCGCCGCTGGGGAGCGCGATCGCCTGGCCGCGCTCGCGGCTGATGGTGACGGCGCGGCCGAGCAGCGAGCGGGCGGCGGTGGCGCCCAATGCTACCGTGACCTGCGGCTTTACCAGCGCGGTTTCCTGTTCGATCCACCAGCGGCAGGCGTCGATCTCGCCGGCGTCGGGCTTGCTGTGGATGCGGCGCTTGCCGCGCGGCTCGAACTTGAAGTGCTTGACCGAATTGGTGACGTAGACCGTCGAGCGATCGACGCCGGCTTGGGCGAGCGCGCGGTCGAACATCTGGCCGGCGGGGCCGACGAAGGGCTTGCCGGCCAAGTCCTCCTGGTCGCCGGGCTGTTCGCCGACGAACATCAGCCGCGCGTCGACGGGGCCTTCGCCGAACACGGTCTGGGTCGCGGGCTTCCAGAGGTGGCAGCGCTTGCAGCCCATCGCCTCTTCGCGCAGCGCCTCCCATGCGGCCTGGATGTTGCCGCCGATCTGGGTGCGGGCCTTGTCGATCATGCCTGCCTCTCGTGCCTGGGCGCCCGCGATCAGCTGTCCGACCAGCGCGGTCTCGGGCATGTTCTTCCAATATTTACGCGGCATCTCCTTGAGCATCGCGCCCTTCTTGAGCCGCGCCGGGTTGAAGATGGAGGCGTAGTAGGTCTTCCACACCTCCTCGACCGGATCGCCCTCCGGCGCGTCGGCGCGGGTAGCGCCGGGGCCTTCGGTGAGCAACTCGCCGTCCCAGTGCAGCGACACCTCCGGCGTCAGGATCGACCAGCGCATGCTGGCGAAGCGGTTGACGAAGAAGGCGGCGTTGGCGCGCACGATGTGGTGCTCGGGCTCGAACCAGGCGACGTAGCGGCTGGTGCCGTCGTCCTCGGGCACCTCGCGGAAGCGCAGGAAGGCGCGCATCTTGTGGATGTCGCGGCGGACTTCCTTGGCGAGCCCTTCCAGCTTGCGCACCAGCGGGTCGGCCCGGTCCTCGATCAGCCGGGGCTGGGTGCGCAGGCGACAGAGCAGCGTGTAGAGCAGCGCGAACCGGTCGGGCGCCGAGGACATGACGACGTCGCGGGCGAGGTCGAGGAAGGCGCGCGGCACCGAGAAGCCGGGGCCGGCGGGGGAAGCTGCCGGCGGAGCTTCGGGTGCCCCTTGCGCGAACAGGTCCGCGACCGCGTCGCCGGTGCGCCACACCACCTGGTCGGGCGCCACCCCTTCGGCCGCGAGCCCGCGCGCGGCGTCGCGCCACGCGTCGAAATCGTCGGGGGCCGAGAGGGTGACGCCGCGCACGTTACTCGCGCTCGTCGCTGCCGGGCGGGTTGTCGCGGGCTTCCTCCAGCTCCTTGGGCTTGCGGTCCTCGTAGATGTCGGCGAGCTTTTCCTCGGTTGCGTCGTCGAGCTCCTCGGCGGCGGCGGGGAACATCTCTTCCTCCTCCTCGTCGATGTGGTGCTCGTAGCGGCGGCGCATGTGGAAGAACTTCTCCTTCCACTCGTCGGAGTCGAACTCGAGGTTCATGAGCTCGCCGAGCACATCGTCGACTTCCTTGTGCTCGGAGACCGAGTGGCGGGCGTCGTCGCGAAGCTCGGGGTCGCCGAGCATGGTCGCGTAGAGCGATTCCTCCTCGGCGGCGGCATGGCTCTGCAGCTCGAGGCGGAACTCCTCGAACAGCTGCTGGCGCTCCTCGGCAGGCGTGGAGAAATCGGCGAGCCGCGCGAGCATGCCGCGCTGCTTGTCGTGGTCGCGCTTCAGGTCCTGGTAGATGCGGGCGTCCGCCATGATGTTCCTCCCTGGGTTCGAGGAGACAACCGGCGGCGGCGCGCGGCGTTTCACCCGCGAATCACTCTCAGGCGGCGAACAGCTCGAGCTGCTGCTTCTTGGGCGCGACCAGCGGCTTCAGCTCGGCGCGATCGGCGAGCGCGAGCGGTCGCCAGTCGTCGGCAATCAGGAAGGGGCGAAGCTTCTTGATTGAGACGGTGAGGCGGGCGACGTCGTCGAGGCGCAGGCGGCGCCAGCGGCGGGCAGATAGGATCGCGTTGACCGCCTTCACCCCCAGCCCAGGCACGCGCAGCAGCGCTTCGCGGGGGGCGCGGTTGACGTCGACGGGGAAGTTGTCGCGGAACTTCAATGCCCAGGCGAGCTTGGGATCGATGTCGAGCGGCAGCATGCCGGTGGCGTCATCGGCGGCGGCGCGCACTTCCTCGGGCTTATAGTCGTAGAAGCGCATCAGCCAGTCGGACTGGTAGAGCCGATGCTCGCGCATCAGCGGCGGGCGCTGGAGCGGCAGCACGGCCGACGCCTCCGGGATGGGGCTGAAGGCGGAGTAGTAGACGCGGCGCAGCTCGAAGCGGTCGTAGAGCGTGGCGGCGCGGCCGACGATGTCACGGTCGGTCGCGGCATCGGCGCCGACGATCATCTGGGTGGACTGACCGGCAGGCGCGAAGCGGGGCGCGCTGCGGTAGCGCTTGCGCGCATCGGTGCCGTCGGTGATCGCGGTGCGCATGCCGGCCATCGCGCCCTCGATCTGGGTCTCTGACTTTTCGGGGGCGAGGCGCTTGAGGCCGCTGGTGGTGGGCAGCTCCACGTTGATCGAGACGCGGTCGGCGTGGAGCCCGGCCTGATGGATCAGCTCGGGATCCGCGTCGGGGATGGTCTTCAGGTGGATATAGCCGCGGAAATCATGGTCTTCGCGCAGGGAGCGGGCGACCTCGACCAGCTGCTCCATCGTGTAGTTGGAGGAGCGGATGATCCCGGAGGAGAGGAACAGCCCCTCGATATAGTTGCGGCGGTAGAAGCTGAGGGTCAGGCGCACGACTTCCTCGGCGGTGAAGCGCGCGCGGCGGACGTTCGAGCTCTTGCGGTTGATGCAGTAATGGCAGTCGAAGATGCAGCTGTTCGTCAGCAGGATCTTGAGCAGCGAGATGCAGCGGCCGTCGGGCGCATAGGCGTGGCAGATGCCCATGCCCTCGGTCGAGCCCAGGCCCTTGCCGTCGCGCGAGTTGCGCTTGGCCGTGCCGGACGAGGCGCAGGAGGCGTCGTACTTCGCAGCGTCCGCGAGGATCGCCAGCTTTTCGCGGGTGTCGAGCTGCGCCATTCGTTCTATCTATGTTCGAACGGGCGGTGGTGCAAGGCTGGAAGATCAGCGGGTTAGGTGCTGCTCGCTTCAATATAAGCTTTCAGGCTCAGCCACCCCAGCGAGACGTTTGGAAGATGCGCAACAGAGACCCGAATCGCGCCGTATCCCTGCGTAGGCAGGGATCCAGGGCCAAGCAGAACCACGGCTCCCGGAGCTTAGAAACCCTGGGCTCCTGCCTGCGCAGGAGCACGATTGAGGGTGTGCTAAGGTTGATCAGTACGAACGGGGGGTGGGGGCAAGGTGCTGTGCGACAGAACTGTCGTCGGCGCGCCATGCCAACCACGCGACGAGACCCAGCAGCGGCAGCGCGACCAGCGCCCAGATGCCCAGCCCCTCCCAGGGGGTGAAGCCCAGCCATTCGTCGGCAACGGTGCGGAGGTACCCGGGCGCAAACCGCTCCAGCAGGACCGAGCGCCAGACCGCGAACTCGAAGAAGTCCGGCGCGGCGATTTCGGCCGAGGCGATCATCAGGTTGATGGCCATGGAGATTGCCAGCAACTGCGCGGCGAGGAGCTTGCCGACCGGCGTGCGCAGCAGCGTCCAGAAACCGGCGAGGCCGAGCCCCAGGAAGCCGAGCGCGGGAACGGCATGGCGCGGGCCGGTCGAGTGGCCGCCGTCCCAGTAGTAATAGGCGGCGTTGTAGAGGAAGGGCAGGATGCTCAGCACGATCGCGAGCACGGCAAGGTCGCGATGGCGGCGATCCCAGAGCAGCCAAGCAAGGCCGATCGGCGCCAGCACCAGCACGGGCGAGACCCACAGGATGCCGCGGCGCGGGCCGAACACGATCTCCCACAGCACGTGCGGCTTGGGGTAGGTGAGGCCGAAGAAGCCCTGCTGCATGCCGACGAAGTCGGTGACGCCGGCATAGCCGGACTGGAACGGCGATCCGAACACAAAGGCGTTGTAGGCGAACAGCGGCAGCACCGCGACGAGGGCGACGCCGGCGGCGGCGAGCATCACCGGCAGCCGCTGTGCCCAGGCCCAGCCGCGCATCCGCCACAGTGCCCACAAGCCGATCGGCAGCGCCTCCAGCACCAAAGGCGGCTCGATCACCGCGCCCCAGCCGAGTGCCAGGCCGGCGATCGCGGCATAGCCGATGCCGGCGCGCGTGCCGCCGGGCGTGCGGGTGCCCCGCCACACCGCCCAGACGGCGATCACCAGCATCGCGCCCGAGGCGGCATGGCCGAAGATGGTGGTGGCCCAGCCCCACGCGATCGAGCCCAGCGCATAGCCGAGCGCCCCGAACAGGCCGGCGGCGGTGCTGCCGGTGACGCCGCGGCCAAGGTCGAACAGCAGCATCGACGCGATGGCGACGAACAGCGCGGAGGTGAAGACGGCGGTGAGGCGGACCCGGATCTTGATGAAGCGGTTGAAGCCGGGGTCCTCGTTGCGGATGCGGTGGAACTCGGCATCGTCGCCGGTGACGGCATCGGCCAGCGCGACGAAGGGCACCGCCATCAGCGTCATGCCCGGTGCCTTGTCGGTGTAGAAATGGTCGCCGAACTGCGCGCGGTCGATCGTCAGCGCGGCATATTCGTCGATGGTGGCATCGCCTTGCTCGACCAGCGAGACGGCGGCGTACATGCGGGTCGCGTTGTTGGGATTGAACTCCCAGGAGCCGAACCAGCCGCAGGAGAACCAGACGAGCGCGAACAGCAACCAGGCGATCGGATCGCGTCTCAGTCCCGTCTGTGCCGTCATGCCGCCGCCGCCGTTCCCCGTTCAAAGAGGCGTGCGGCTACGACGGCAGGGACTTGGACGCAACGTCCGGCGCGATCAGGGAACGCTGCGTTCGGCCTCTGCCTTGGCGGCGCGGCGTTCCGCCTTCCAGCGGTTGGCGTTCTGGACGAAGCAGCCCGATTGGCCACTGGCACCCACGGTGCTGCACGAACCGACGCCCGTGGCGCCTGCCTCCAGCCCGGACTGCTGGCGCACGGCCCAGCTCTGCTGGTCGGGCGACGCCTCGGTGGTGCGTAGCTCTTTGGGGATGCGGAAGCGCTCTTCCTCGCCGCGGCGCACGCACACCACGATTTCCTCGCCATTGGCGTTGGTGGGGCATTTGTCGTTGCCGTAGATCACCAGCACGCCGTTCTGGGCGGCATTCTGGGCGACCGCGGGGGCGGACAGGCCCAGCACCGGCGCGGCCAGCCCGATCGCTGCCATCAGCATCCACTTTGCCATCGGTCGTCCTCCTGTTGCCGCCATCCTAACGCGGCAAGCCTCATATGCGTTTCGATGCGGCGATTGCCACCCGGCAGCCGAGCCGGATCACGGCGGACAGCACCGGATAGCCGATCGCCTGTTCGGCACCGTGGGCGATCGCGGCTTCCTTGTGCTCCAGCTCCTCGGCCTGGAACTCGCGCACCGCGGCCGAAAGCTCCGGCTCCTCGTCGCGAAGCTCGGCGAGCTGCTGGTCGTAATGCTTGTCGATCTCGGTCTCGACGGCCGCGGTGCAGGCCATCGCCGCCTCCGGCCCGATCGCGGCGGTGACGGCGCCGAGCGCGAAACCGGCGACGCTCCAGAAGGGCTGGAGCAGGGTCGGGCGGACGCCGCGTTCGGCGATCAGGGCGTCGAACCAAGCGCGGTGGCGTTCCTCCTGCTTGGCCATGCCGACGATCTCGCGCGCGAGCGGAACGCGATCGCCCATCACCGCGAGCTGCCCCGCATAGATGCGGGTCGCGCCATATTCGCCCGCCTGATCCACCCGGATCATCTGGGAGACCGGTTCCCGCCGATCGCCGGGTCGCCACCGCTTCATGCGCGTTTTCCTGCCAGCACAAAGATCCCCAACGCGCCGGCGAGCGAAAAGATCGCATTGAAGCCGGCGAGCGAAATGCCGGCCAGCGTCCATTGCGGCACGTCGCAGCGGATCACCGGCGCCTTCATGATCGCGTCGAGCATGTTGCCGCCGCCGCCCGAGAAGGGGGTCGCGCAGCCGGTGATGCCCTGCCACCAGCCATATTCGACGCCCGCGTGGAACACGCCGATCGCTCCGCTGGCGGCGATGGCGACACCGGCGAGCAGCACCAGCGCGACGCGGGCGGAGGTGCGCGCCACCAGGAAGCTGAGCATCGCGAGCACGATGGCGGCATAATGCGGCCAGCGCTGCCAGTGGCACATCTCGCACGGGTAGAGCCCGCCCAGATATTGCGATCCGAGCGCGCCCAGCATCAGCACTGCGGGGACGAGCAGCGCGAGCCAGCGCGCCGCCTGGAGATTGCCGCCGCGCATGTCAGCGCTTCTTTGCCGGCGTCGCCGTCGCCACCGCGCGCGGCGCAGGACCCAGGCGGCCGAGCGTCTGCAGGGCATAGTGGAGCTGGAAATCCTCGATGCCGCGCTTCTTGAGCGCCTCGGCACTCTCGGTGAAGCGCGGATCGGGCTTGCCGTCATCCTCCAGCACCGAATTGTCGACCTTGGCCTCGTTGATGAGGTGGCGGCGCAGGTCCGCCTCCCGGAACACCGGGCGATCCTTGTAGTCGGGGTCGGAGATCTGCGGCACCTTGAGGTCGGGTTCGATGCCGCCCTCCTGCACCGATCGGCCCGAGGGCGTGTAGTAGCGCGCGGTGGTGAGGCGGAGCGCCGTCTCCGGCCCGAGCGGCAGCAGCGTCTGCACCGATCCCTTGCCGAAGGTCCGCTCGCCCATGACGATCGCGCGGTGGTGGTCCTGGAGCGCGCCGGCGACGATTTCCGAGGCGGAGGCGGTGCCGGCATCGACCAGCACGATGATCGGCAGGCCCTGGGTCAGGTCACCGGCCTCGGCATAATAGCGTTCGATGTCGGTCTTTTCGCGGCCGCGCTGGGACACGATCTCGCCGTGGTCGAGGAACACGTCCGACACCTCGATCGCTTCGTTCAGCAGGCCGCCGCCGTTCTCGCGCAGGTCGACGATATAGCCGAGCGGTTTGTGGCCGAGCGCCTTGTCGATCGCGGCGACCGCGGCGCGGGTGTCGGCGCCGGTCTGGGCGGAGAAGGTGTTGATGTTGATGATGCCGATGCCGTCCTTCACCTCCCACTTCACGGGCTTCTGGACGATGATCTCGCGCGTCATGGTGGCGGTGATCGGCTTTTCCTGGCCCGGGCGGACCAGCGTCAGCGTGACCTTGGTGTTGGCGGGCCCGCGCATCTGCGAAATCGCCTCGTCCAGCGAGCCGCCGTAGATCAGCTTGCCGTCGATGTGGGTGATGTAGTCGCCCGCCTTGATGCCCGCGCGCGCGGCGGGCGTGTCCTCGGTCGGCGCAATGACCTTGATCGCGCCGTCGATCATGGTGACGGTGAGGCCGAGGCCGCCGTAGTTGCCCTCGGTCGCGATGCGCATGTTGTCGAAATCGAGCGCGTCCACGTACGAGCTGTGCGGGTCGAGCGCCGCGAGCATGCCCTGGATCGCGCCCTTCACCAGCACCTTGTCGTCGACCTTGTCGACGTAGGAGGCGCGGACGCGATTGTAGACGTCCATGAAGGTGTCGAGCTCGCGATAGCTGTCGCTGTCGACCTGCGCCATCGCGCCGTTGGCGATCGGAACCAGCGCCAGCGCGCCCACGATCGCAGTGGCCTGGAGGAGCGGGCGAACCATGCGGGAAACCTTATGAACGGACATGCCGCACCGGAATAGCGCCAAAGCGTGGCCGCGTAAAAGGAACTCTGGCGGACCGCCTCAGCCGAGCATCGTCGCGAGGTCGATGGCGGCGCCGTGGCGGCGCAGCTCGACGGTGACCTGGGGCGCGTCGCCGCCGGGGGCGAGGCCGAGCGGCGTGCCGGCGGCCACCTCGCTCCCGCGGCGCACGGTGGCGCGGCCGAGACCGGTCACGAGCGTCGTCCAGCCGTTGCCGTGATCGAGCAGGATGATGGTGCCGTAGCTGCGGAAGGGGCGGGCGAGCAGGACGCGGCCCGCCAGCGGCGCGACCACGCGCGCGCCGGGCGCCACCGCGAGCGTCAGGCCGCGCGACCGCACGCCGGCGTCCGAAATCTCGCCGAAGCCAGTCACCACCGCGCCGGCCACCGGCAGGCGATAGGGCGAGCGGTGGACGGGCGTGCCGTCCGACCCGGGGCGCAGCAGCGGCCCGGACAGGGTGGTGAGCTCGCCCAGCGTCACCGCGGCGAGCTGCGTCTCCTGCATCTGGTCGACGATGTCGCGCGCCCGTTCGCCAAGCGCGATCGCGCGGTCCGATTCGACCAACGCGGTGCGGCCGAGATCCTGCGACCGCAGGCGCTCCGCCGCCTCCAGCCGCACCAGTTGCAGGCGTTCATCCTCCAGCCGCCGCCGGCTGCTGCCGAGTGCCTGCACCGCGAGTGCGGCCTGGCGCCGCGTGCGCTGGACTTCTGCGACTTCTGCGCGGACGGCGCTGGTGCGCTGGCGGACGGCGGGAAGCACGGTCGCGAGCACGGCGCGGACGTGAACGGCATCGGCGGTGGAGCCGGGCTGGGCGACGGCCGCCACTGCCGGGCGGCGGGCGAGCGACTGGAGCGCGGCCATCAGCCGAACGATCGGGTCGCGGCGGCGGGCAAGCTCCTCGCGGCGCTCGGCGAGCAGGCGGCCGACGACCGCCACGCGCGCTTCGGCGGCGCGATGCTCCGCCTCGGCGGCGGCGATGCGGGCGGCCATGCTGCGCTGCCGGGCGGCGGCACGATCGGCGGCGGTCTGGGCGGCGGCGGCCTGGCGCTCCAGCGCCTGGGCGCGGGCCTGGGCACGATCCGCCTTAATCCGGGCGGCGCGCAGCCGCTCGCGCTGTTGGTCGAGGGGGGATGGGGCGGCGGTGCCGATGGTGGCGGCGCCGAGTGCGGCGCCACCGGCGGCCAGCACCAGCAGGGCGGCCGCGACTGTCCCGCCGCGGCGCATCAGCCCTCGCGGTGGTAGGGGTGGTTGGAAAGGATGCTGGCGGCGCGCCACAGCTGCTCGGCAAGCATCGCGCGGGCCATCATGTGCGGCCAGGTGAGGCGGCCGAACGAGATCAGCAGGTCCGCCTCCCGCCGGTCGGCATCGTCGAAGCCGTCGGCGGCGCCGATCAGGAACCGCGCCTCGCGCACCCCGTCGTCGCGCCAGTTCCCCAGGATCTGTGCGAACTGGCGGGACGGCATGTCGCGGCCGGTTTCGTCGAGCATCACGATGCGGGTGCCGGGTTCGCGCGGCGGCACCTTGCCGCCCTTGTCGGGCAGCTCGGTGACGCGGGTCGGCCAGGTGACGCGCTTGAGATAGCGATCGACCAGCTCGGCCTCGGGACTGCGCCCGATGCGCCCGCGCGCGACGATATGCAGCAGCACGGGCGCGAAGGGTCAGGCGGAGGCGGGCGGGTTGCCGGTTGACCCCATCGTCGGCGTGTCGCCGAACGCCCACATCCGCTCCAGATTGTAGAAGGTGCGGACCTCCGGGCGGAACAGGTGGACGATCACGTCGCCCGCGTCGATCAGCACCCAGTCGGCGGTCGGCAGACCCTCGACCCGGGGGCTGCGGCCGAACTCGGCCTTCACCTTCTCGGCGATCTTGGTGGCCATGGAGGCGACCTGACGGCTCGAACGGCCGGAAGCGACGACCATATAGTCGGCGATGCTGGACTTGCCGGCGAGCGGGATCGAGACGGTTTCCACCGCCTGATCGTCATCCAGCGAGGTGAGGACGAGGCGGTGCAGCGCCTCGACGTCGTCGGTACCGCCTTCGCGTGCGGAAGAGGGGTTGGGCAACTTGTCTCCTAGCCTTTCATGGCCGTGCGCGTGGGGATTTGGTTCGGCCTGCTGTGCCGGTGCCAGGCGGGATCGGCGGCTCGAATGCCGGTCGCCGAGGTCGGATCGGGGCGGAAGCGCAGCAACACGAGTGCCGGCAAACTCCAATTCGTCCATCGTTTCGCCTGGCCTGCGGGCCGCGCATGGCGCCGCAGCCAGCCCATCGCGACACTTGCGCGGGCCCGTCGATCATACCCCGGACGCGCGATAACCGCAATCGGCATGGTGCGCGCGATTTCGCGCCACCCGCGCCAGCGGTGGAACTGGGCGAGATTGTCGGCCCCCATCACCCAGATGAAGTCTTGATCGGGGAAGCGCGCGACGAGCTTGCGCAGCGTGTCGAGCGTGTAGCGGGTGCCGAGCCGGCGTTCGATGTCGGTCGCCCGGATGCGCGAGTGGCGGGCCATGCGGGTGGCGGACGCGAGGCGCGCGGCGAAGGGCGCCATGTCGGACGCATGGTCCTTCAGCGGATTGCCGGGCGACACCAGCCACCACAGCTCGTCGAGCTCCAGCGCGCGGATCGCCTGGAGCGAAATGCCGCGGTGGCCGCGATGCGCCGGATTGAAGGAGCCGCCGAGGAGGCCGATGCGGGACATGGGGGCGCGATGCCAGTGTTGCGCGGCGGGTGCAACGGCGTGGGGCGATGCCAGGGAGTGCGTCGCATAACCTTTCAGTACCCCGGCGGAGGCCGGGGTCCAGGTGGGAAGGCGGTTGCGGAGTGCCCCAAACCCCCTTCGCCGCAACTGGGCCCCGGCCTCCGCCGGGGTACGAAGCGCGTTCGGGGTGCGGCAGCGCGCGCCACCCCGTTGGGCGCGCCGTGCTCCTGCGCAGGCAGGAGCCCAGGGTTTCGGGCGATATCGGCCGTTGCTTTGCTGGGCCCTGGACCCCCGCCTGCGCGGGGGTACGGTTGCGGGCGTGGTTCGCGTTAGCGCTTGCGGACGGAGGCGAGTGCGGGGGCGCGGTATTCGGATTGGCGTTCGATCATCCAGCCGGGGTATTCCGGCGCCAGCTTGCTGGCGGCATCGAGGGACGCGAGCTGCTCCGCGGTCAGCTCCACGTCCACCGCGGCGAGATTGTCCTCCAGTTGGTCGACGCGTTTGGCGCCGACGATGACGCTGGTCACCACCTTCTGGTGGAGCAGCCAGGCGAGCGCGATGCGGGCGACCGACACGCCGTGCGCCTCGGCGATCGGGTCCATGGCGGAGAGCACCGTTTCGCCGCGGGTCTGGTCGACCGGCGGGAAGTTGAAGTTGGTGCGGCGGCCGTCGCTGTCACCCGCCCGGTACTTGCCCGACAGATAGCCACCGGCGAGCGGGCTCCACACCATCAGGCCGAGCCCTTCGGACTCTATCATCGGCGCCAGCTCGCGCTCCAGGTCGCGGCCGGCGAGGGTGTAATAGGACTGCACCGTCTCGAACCGGGCGAAGCCGCGGCGTTCGGAGATGCCGAGCGCCTTGGCGATCTGCCACGCCGCCCAGTTGGAGACGCCGACGTAGCGGACATGGCCCTGGGTCACGAGATCGTCGAGCGCGCGCAGCGTCTCCTCTATCGGGGTCACCGAATCCCAGCCGTGGATCTGGTAGAGGTCGATGTGGTCGGTGCCGAGCCGCGTGAGGCTGGCCTTCACCTGATCGAGCAGATGCCCGCGCGAGGCGCCGCGATCATTGTGGCCCGGCCCCATCGGCCCGAACGCCTTGGTGGCGAGCACCACCTCCTCGCGCCGCAGCCCCAGGTTGCGGATCGCCTGGCCGGTGATCTCCTCCGACAGGCCGTTGGAATAGACGTTGGCGGTGTCGATGAAGTTGACGCCCGCGTCGACTGCGGTGCGGAGCAGCGCGTCGGCATCCGCCTGCTGCACCTGGCCCACCGCCTTGAACATGCCCTCTCCGCCAAAGGTCATGGTGCCGAGGCAGAGTTCGGACACGAACAGGCCGGTTCGGCCGAGCTGGTTGTAGTGCATGGGGGTGCGCCTCCTGAGCGATAAGCGCCCGGCAGATGGGGAGGTTTTTGGCGCGCGCAACCGATCGGTACGAAAAACGCGGCTGTTAGCGTGGACCCCTGCGTAATCGCGCACCGTGCTCCTGCGCAGGCAGGAGCCCAGGGTTCCACGCAATACCGGTCGTAGCTTGGCTTGGCCCTGGATCCCTGCCTGCGCAGGGATACGACAGAAATGGCAGATCTGTTGCGTTCTGGGAAAAGGTGGCTTCAGGGGCGGGTCTGGCCGGTGCCGGTAACGGTCCATTTGTAGGTGGTGAGGCCTTCGAGCGCGACGGGGCCGCGGGCGTGGAGGCGGCCGGTGGAGATGCCGATCTCCCCGCCCAGCCCGAACTCGCCGCCGTCGGCGAATTGGGTGGAGGCGTTCCACATCACGATTGCCGAATCGACCCCGTTGAGGAAGCGCTCGGCCGTGGCCGCGTCCTCCGTCACGATCGCGTCGGTATGGCCCGAACTGTGGCGGGCAATATGGGCGAGTGCGCCTTCTACGCCGTCGACCCGCTTCACCGACAGGACCGCGTCGAGATATTCGGTGTCCCAGTCCTCGGCCGTGGCGGGGCGCACGCGCGGGTCGATCGCCTGCACGTCCGCGTCGCCGCGCAACTCGCAGCCGCCGTCGATCAGTGCGGCGAGCAGCGGCGCGGGATCGGCAAAGGCGCGGTCGATCAGCAGCGTCTCGGTCGCGCCGCAGATGCCGGTGCGGCGGAGCTTGGCGTTGACCACCAGCGCCTGCGCCATCGCCGGGTCGGCGGCGCCGTCGACATAGCTGTGGTTGATGCCGTCGAGATGCGCGAGGACGGGCACGCGCGCCTCGGCCTGGACGCGGGCGACCAAGCTCTTGCCACCGCGGGGTACGACCATGTCGATCAGGCCCTCGGCGGCTAGCATCGCGCCCACGGCGGCGCGATCGGTGGTGGGGACCAGCTGGATCGCATCGGTCGGCACGCCACCGGCGACGAACCCGCGCTGCATGGCGGCATGGAGCGCGCGGTTGCTCTCGATCGCCTCCGACCCGCCGCGCAGGATGGCGGCATTGCCGGCCATGACGCACAGCGCGCCGGCGTCGGCGGTGACGTTGGGGCGGCTTTCGTAGATGATGCCGATGACGCCGATCGGCACGCGCACGCGGCGCAGCACCAGTCCGTTGGGGCGGCGATCCTCCGACACCAGCGCGCCGACCGGATCGGGCAGCCCGGCGATCGCCTCGACGCCGGCAGCGGCGCCTTCCAGACGGGCGGGATCGAGGCGGAGGCGGTCGAGCAGCGCCGGGCTCAATCCGCGCGCTTCGCCGGCTGCGACATCGCGCGCGTTGGCGGCGAGGATCGCGGGCGCATCGGCGCGGATCGCGGCGGCGGCGGCGCGCAGGGCGGCAGCTCGGGTCGCGGTCGGAAGTGCGGCGAGCGTGCGGGCGGCGGCGCGGGCGCGAGTGCCCATGGCACGCACGAGGGCGATCGGATCTTCGGGCAGGGCGGCGGTGGCGAGATCGGCGGACATAGGCGCCACGCTAGCATGGCCGCGCGCGCCCCCCAAAGCCCCTCGACAGGGTGCAGGGACGTGGTAGCTTTTCGGCCATGGGGGAAGTGGAAACAGGGGGCGACATCGTCGCCGGGGGGCTGCTCGCGTGCGCGATCGAGCCGAGCGCAGGCGAGGGCCGGGGGCAGCGGCCCGGGCATGGGGCGGGCCATGCGCATGGCCTGTGCCTCAACTGCGGGACGGCGCTGATCGGGGCGCATTGCCACCGGTGCGGGCAGGCGGGGCACATCCACCGCACGCTCCATTCGGTCGGCCACGACCTGCTGCACGGCGTGTTCCATTTCGAGGGCAAGATCTGGGACACGCTGCCGATGCTGGTCGCGCGACCCGGCGCGCTCACCCGACGCTATGTAGAGGGCGAACGGGCGCGGTTCGTATCGCCGCTGGCGCTGTTCCTGTTCACGATGTTCCTGATGTTCGCGGTGTTCGGCTGGGCCGGGGTCGGCAGCTGGATGCAGGAAGAGACGTTTCCGGAGCACATCGTCAAGGTGGATGCCGGGGATGCCGAGCGCCTGCAGGCCCGCATTGCGGCGCTCGATCGCGAGATCGCCCGCGGCGATACCAAGGGGCAGGCGGCGCGTGGGCTGCAGATCGAACGCTATGCGGTGGAGCAGGAGCTTGCGGTCGTGCAGGGGCACAGCGGCATCCCCGCGATGCTGCGCCGGCTGGGCGTGCAGCTGGAGGACAACGGCTACAAGAAGCTCGGCCACAAGCTCCAGAACCCCGAGCTGCTGCTCTACAAGATCAAGTCGAGCAGCTACAAATACAGCTGGGCGCTGATCCCCTTGTCGCTGCCGTTCATGTGGATGCTGTTCGCCTGGCGGCGGCAGTATCGCATGTACGACCACGCGATCTTCGTGATCTACTCGATCAGCTTCATGAACCTGCTGTTCGTGGTCATGGCGCTGTTCAGTCTCTCGCCCTTGCTGTCGTGGCTGGACGCATGGCTGCTGCTGGTGCCGCCGATCCACATGTTCGCGCAGCTGAAGGGCGCGTACCGGCTGCGGACGTTCAGCGCCGCCTGGCGCACGGTGGCGCTGCTGTTCGTGACGGCGGTGGTGCTGTCGATCTTCGTGTCGCTGCTGGTGGTGCTGGGGGTGATGGGGTGAGCGGCGCTGCTGCGAGGGCGGCGGCGGGGGTGGGGGAGTACGGCAAAGCTAGCGGTCGAGGCCCTGGGCTCCTGCTTTCGCAGGAGCACGGTTGGGTCGTAGAGTCATTGGAGCCGACTTTCGGGGATACTTTTCGCCGCTTCCCACATCATCAGCTTCCCGACAGCGAACGATCGTCAAGAAATCCTGCCATGCCGCAGCGGCCAGCACACCCGCCAGTGAATCACTCAGCTTTAACGACTCTCTCCATCACGCCGAGTGGCGGAAGCGCCAGCATCTTGCGAGATAATGAAAGCAACTCGGAGCGGGAATTGATCGCACAATAGCGAGTGACCCAGATGTCGAGCCCTTTTGCCTCTAGTGTGCTCCCAGAAGGGCAACGCTGCTGTAGCACGATGAATCGGTTAATTTCACCGCTATCTGGCTCACGTGCTAGCAGTGTGTATTCGCTCCCAGGATTGATACCTTTCTGAAGCGCCCAAAGCTCCCACTCAACGCCTGCTGCGCGCGTCGTTCCCAACTGGACAAAGAATCCATACTCTGATGGAGCTTCGTCCAACCCGCTCTGTTCATCGGCCGTTCGCATGATTGCCGAACAATGGAACACCCCATAGTTGGTGAACCGCGCCCAATGCTGCTCGCCAAGGCTGTTGTTCGGGCTAGGTGTGAAACGCCAGTCGCCAAACTGCACTCGTGAAATGCATCCAAATTCATCACCCGACGAAAAACTTCGCGGCCACGTCTGCTCCCAATCAAAAGTGTAAAGCGGCAGCGATGAATGAATACGCTCGCCCGCCATTTCTTCGCCCGCGAGAGCTGGAGCCGATATCGGAACAAGGGCCGCCAAACCTATGCCAGCCGCCCAAGCGCTTAAGTGCTTCATGCGCCTCCCCCTTGCGCCAAGTCTGAACGCGAAGGAATGTGTCTACAAGAGAAGTCATCTTGCTATGGACGCAGAGCGGGATCCACTCAAAGCCGGCCATTAAGCATTCGACGGGCTCTTGCGAAGAAGGGAGCCCAGGACCACGGCTGCGCGAGCCGTTGTTCTGCTTGGCCGTGGGTGCCTTGTGCAGGCAACTCGGGGTGCGCTCCCTATTGTGAGCCACCGCAACTGGGCCCCGGCCTTCGCCGGGGTACGGGTTTCTTTTCGGGGCGGGCGCCCCTCCCGATATCCCCGGGCGGCCAAAGAAAAACCCCTCCGCGAGGCCGTCGCGGAGGGGTTTTCTGTTCGTGGCGGGCCGGATCAGGCGCCGGCGGGGCTGGGGTTGCCGAAGGGCCCCTGGGGGCGCCGCGTGCGCGGGATCGAGGTGCCGGCGGCGACCACCGGGCGGGTCGGGCCGTCGGTCGGGCGGCCGATGTCCTCGCCGGCGATCAGGCGCTTGATTTCGTCGCCGCTCAGCGTCTCATACTCGAGCAGGGCGCCGGCCAGCGTGTGGAGCTGGTCGACATGCTCGGTCAGCACGTCGCGGGCGCGGGTGAGGCCGCCTTCGACGATGCGCTTGATCTCGCTGTCGATCAGTTCCGCCGTCTTGTTCGACATGCGGGCCGGGGCCGACTGCGAATAGCCGAGGAAGCTCTCACCCTGCGGCTCGGCGTACTCGACCGGGCCGACCGCGTCGGACATGCCCCAGCGGGTGACCATGTCGCGCGCCAGGCTCGTCGCCTGCTGGATGTCGCCCGAGGCGCCCGAAGACACCTTGTCATAGCCGAAGATGATCTCCTCGGCGACGCGGCCGCCCATCGCCACCGCCAGGTTCGCGTACATCTTGTCGCGGTGGTAGCTGTAGCTGTCGCGCTCCGGCAGGCGCATCACCATGCCCAGCGCCCGTCCGCGCGGGATGATCGTCGCCTTGTGGATCGGATCCGACGCGGGCTCGTGGATCGAGACGATGGCGTGGCCGGCCTCGTGATAGGCGGTCATCCGCTTTTCGTCGTCGGTCATCACCATCGAGCGCCGCTCGGCGCCCATCATGACCTTGTCCTTGGCCTCTTCGAACTCGAGGTTCGCGACCAGGCGCTTGCCCTTGCGGGCCGCCATCAACGCGGCCTCGTTGACGAGGTTGGCGAGGTCCGCGCCCGAGAAACCCGGCGTGCCGCGCGCGATGGTGCGGGCGTCGACGTCGGGCGCCAGCGGCACCTTCTTCATGTGGACCTGCAGGATCTTGATGCGGCCCTCGATGTCGGGGCGGGGCACCACGACCTGACGGTCGAAGCGGCCCGGACGCAGCAGCGCAGGGTCGAGCACGTCGGGGCGGTTGGTCGCCGCGATGATGATGATGCCCTCGTTCGCCTCGAAGCCGTCCATCTCGACCAGCAGCTGGTTGAGCGTCTGCTCGCGCTCGTCGTTGCCGTTGCCGAGACCCGCGCCGCGATGGCGGCCGACGGCGTCGATCTCGTCGATGAAGACGATGCAGGGCGCCGACTTCTTGGCCTGTTCGAACATGTCGCGCACGCGGCTCGCGCCGACGCCCACGAACATCTCGACGAAGTCAGAGCCGGAGATGGTGAAGAAGGGCACGCCCGCCTCACCCGCGATGGCACGGGCGAGCAGGGTCTTGCCGGTGCCGGGCGAGCCGACCAGCAGTGCGCCCTTGGGGATCTTGCCGCCTAGGCGCGCGAACTTGGTCGGGTCCTTCAGGAACTCGACGATCTCCTGCAGCTCCTCGCGCGCCTCGTCGATGCCGGCGACGTCGTCGAAGGTGACCTTGCCTTCCTTCTGGGTCAGCATGCGGGCACGCGACTTGCCGAAGCCCATCGCGCCGTTCGCGCCGCCGCCCTTCTGCATCTGGCGCACCACGAAGAAGGCGATGCCGAGGAACAGCAGGAACGGAAGCGCCTGGACCAGCATGTACTGCCAGATCGACGGGCCTTCCTCCGGACGCGCGGTGATGCTGACGCCGGCCTTGCGCAGGCGCTCCGTCAGCTGCGGGTCGTCCATCGCATAGGTGCGGAACTTCTCGCCGTTCGACTGGGTGCCGGTGATGACGTTCTTGGTGACGTTGACGTCCTTGACCGACCCTTCCTCGACGCGGTCGAGGAACGCGGAATAGGGGATCGACGTACCGGCGTTCTGCGCCCCGCCGCTGGGGAACAGCGACACGAACAGCGCCAGGGCCATGAGGATGCCCACCCAGATGAGCAGGCTCTTCATCCAGGGGTTGCCGTTGCCGCCGTTCTCGGGGCCGGGCTGCTTGTCGTTGTCGTTCATGAAAGCGCGTACCTCTTCGTCCCTGCAAGATAGGCTGCGGGGGATGAATGGCAATGGAACAACATCGATCAGGCTGATCGACGCGGCGGTGCGGGCCGGAAATGCCACCGGTCCCCGTGCGCCGAGGCGGAGACGCCTGCCTGGGTAGCGCCGCTGCCGCCCTCCAGCGCGTCCAGCAGCGGCTCGACGTTGGCGGAGTCGGACCAGCTTCCCTCGGCCGCGGGCGCGTGGTGGCGGACGTGGCGGATGGCGCGGCGGACGAGGCGGCGACGCAGTTCGCGGGGCAGGCCGGCCATGTCCAGCGCGCGTTCCCCGGCGGGCGCCGGGCACAGCCGCTCGCGCTCGATCCAGGTGACGGTCTCCGCAATTGCTGCATCCGTTTCGGCGCAATGCTGCGCAGCACGGGCGAGCCCCTCGACATCAAGCGGGGGCGAGCCGGCCAGCAGCGCGCGGACCCCGGTCCGGTCGTGGCGGGGATCGGTGTTGGAGGGATCGTCGACGAAGGGGAGGGCGGCTGCCTCCGCCAGCGCGCGCAGGGTCGCGCGCCGCCAGCCGAGCAGCGGGCGGACGACCGGGAGGCCGCGCGCCTCGCCGGCGCCGGTGCCGTCCCAGCGTTCGGGGTGCCAGGTCCAATAGCGGCGGATGCCGGCGAGCCCGGCGGGGCCGGAGCCGCGCACGGCGCGCATCAGGAAGGTTTCAGCCTGGTCGTCGGCGTGATGGGCGGTGAGCAGCGCGGCCGCTTCCTCGCCGAGCGCCCATCGGCCGAGCAACTGGTAGCGCAGCTGCCGCGCCTGTGCCTGGATGCTGGCGCCCCGGGGCGGCCGTTCCGGCGCGAGCGTCGCGTGCGGGATGCCGGCGTCGCGGCACCAGCGGGCGACGATTGCGGCCTCGTCGGCGGCATCGGGGCGGAGGCGGTGGTCGACGGTGGCGGCGATCACCCGGCCGGGGTGTGCGGCATGCGCCAGCGCCAGCATCGCCATGGAATCGGGGCCGCCCGAGACGGCGAGCGCGATCGGGCCCGCGGGCGGTACGCCGATCGCGGCGGCGAGGTCGTGCGCGAACCGCGCGACCGCCGCCGGATCGAGGGTCACCGGATCAGCTGCACTTGGCGGCGGTGCGCCCACGCTGGATATCCGCCTTCATCGTTGCCGAGATGCGGTCGGCATAGACGTCGGACAGCTCGGCATAGACCTCGCACGCGTCCTTCGGCTTCTTGAGCTGCACCAGCGCGTCGGCGAGGTAGAAGAGGCTGTCGGGGGCGCGCTCGCCGTCCGGCATCTTCTTGTAATTGTCGTAAAAGGCGATCGAGGCGAGGCTGGGCTTGCCGTCATCGAGATAGGCGCGGCCGATCAGGTTCTGGGCCCAGCTGGCGCGGCGGTGCTTGGGGTATTTGTCGACCACGGTCTTGAGCTGGGCCGCGGCCTCCGAATAGCGCTTCGCCGACCACAGGCGATAGCCGTAGACATAGGCGTCCTCGGCGGGATCGCCGCTGGGCGCGGGCTTTTCCACGGCAGTGCCGGCCCCCGCAGGAGCGGCAGCAGCGGGGGCGGCGGGCTTGGTGCCGGCATTGCCCGGAAGCGTCAGCACGCCGCCGCCGTTGCCGGGGCCGCGGGTCGGGGCAGGGGAAGCGGCCGGGGCGCTGTCCGGCTCGCCACCCTGCGCGGCCGGAGCGGCAGCGCCGCCGCCCTCCAGCGCGGTGAGCCGGCCGTCGTTGGCGCGGCGATAGGCCTCGAACGCCTCCTCCATCTGGCGCAGCTTGTACTGCGCCTGCTCGACCTGGCCGGTCAGCGTCATCTGCTGCGATTCGAGTGCGGCGACCCGCGCCTCGAGATTGGCGATGGGGCTGCCGGCGGGCGTGCCCGGCGCCTCGATCGGCGTCTGGGGCGCGGTGATCTCTGGCTCGACCTGGGCCTGGGCGCCGCCCGGGAACACCTTGCGCTGCACGGCGCGCATCTCGCGCTCGAGCTTGTTCACCCGGCCTTCGATCGCGGTCTGCGCGGTGGCGGGGACGGAAACTGCAAGGCCGGCCGCGAGAAGCGGAAGCGTCATGAGGATACGCATGTCGTGACACCCCCCGGTGGGATTTGGGAAAACTAGGGGGACCCTAATGGTCCGGCGATGCTGTCGCCAGCCTTAAGCGCGCCCGGAAAAACCCGGGCGTGCCCAAGGTGTGGGCGTCAGCCCTGGGGCGCGGCCGGAGCGGCGGTGTCGCCGGCACCGGCGGCGGCAGGCGCCGGGGTGGCGCCGCCGTCGCGGGCACGCAGCGCCTGGGCGCTGACGCCGATATCCTTGATCGGGCGGGCGCCGCTGCCGAGCGGGGCCACCGAGGAGCCGTTGATGGTGACTGCCAGCTTGTCCGGGCGGCCGACGTTGATCATCGGGCCGTTGGCGTCGACGGGAACGTCGTAGCGCTCGCCCGCGGTCATCGTCTTCTGCATCAGCGTCTTGCCGGCGGCGTCATAGACGCGGACCCACACTTCGTCGGTGGCGGTGAGCGTCACCTGGCTGCCGGTCACGGGCGCGGCCGGTGCGGCAACGGCCGGGGAGGCGGCGGGCACCGGCATCACGCCGAGCTCGCTCTCCGCCGTCGCCTGCTGCGCGGGCGGCGCGTCCCCGCCGGTGAGCAGGGTGGTGCCGAACCAGATGGCGAGCAGAAGCAGGATCAGGCCACCTGCGATCAACCCGCCGGTGGCGAGCCCGCGCGAGGGAAGCCGCGGGGGCGCATGGGGCTGAAGGTCGGGCTTGGGCTCGCGCCGCTGGTAGCTGGTGTCGAGCTCGCGGCGCAGATCGCGGGCGAGCGCCACCTCGTCCACGCCCACCGCCCGTGCGTAGGAGCGGCCGAAGCCCATCGCATAGGTGGTGGAGGGCAGCTGGGAGAAGTTCGACGTCTCGATCGCCTCCAGATGCCGCTGCGGGATCCGAGTACGCGCCGCCACCTCGGCAAGGTCGAGGCCCTGGGCCTCGCGCGCCTGCCGCAACCGTTCGCCTGCCGTCATCGCTGCCGGGCTCCGATCCACGGCGCCCTCGCCCTCACCCATTCCAGTCTCCACGCGGGGAATATTCACCAAGCTCGCGCCCCCGTCTTCGGGGCAGGTTTCGGACACGCATAAACCTGTGTCAACGTCGGGACGCGCGTATCCGCCGCCGTTTCACGCCAGTTCAACCCCATTGTCGCTCGCCCAGGCGGTCAGCGCGGCCCGCATGTCGGGCGGTGGGGCTGCCAGCAGCCGCTCCATGGTGGCGGTGATGGCGGCGCGATCGAGCGAATGGATCATCGCCTTGATCGGGCCGACCGCGGCCGGCGTGATCGAAAGCCGGTCGATGCCGAGGCCGAGCAGCGCCATCGCCTCGAGAGAGCGCCCGCCCATCTCGCCGCACACGGTGACCGGGACGCCGGCATCGCGGGTGGCACGCACCACCCGGCGCAGGAAGCGCAGGATCGCCGGGCTCAGCCAGTCGTAGCGCAGCGCCAGCTGCGGGTGCGCGCGATCGGCCGCGAACAGGAACTGGGTGAGGTCGTTGGTGCCGATCGACAGGAAATCGAGGCGCGGGAACAGCAGGTCGAGCGTCTCGGCAAGGGCCGGCACCTCCAGCATCGCGCCATAGAGGATCTCCAGCGGCAGCTTGCGCCCGCGCGAGGCGACCCAGTCACGCTGGCGCTCGAACAGCTCTCGCGCCTGCTCGAACTCCCAGGGTTCGGACACCATCGGGAACATGACGCGCAGCGTGCGGCCGGCCGCCGCCTCGATCAGCGCGCGCGCCTGCGCCTTCATCAGCCCCTCTCGGGTCAGCGCCAGGCGCAGCGCTCGCCAGCCCATCGCCGGGTTCTCTTCCTCATGGTCGCCGGTCGCAAGATAGGGCAGCGCCTTGTCGCCGCCGATGTCGACGGTGCGGAACACGACCGGGCGATCGCCTGCCACGTCGAGCACCTCGCGATAGAGCCGCTGCTGGCGCTCGCGCGAGGGAAGGGTGGAGGAGACCAGGAACTGGAACTCGGTGCGGAACAGGCCGATGCCGTCCGCGCCGGTGAGGTCCAGCGCGGCGGCGTCGTCGCGCAGGCCGGCGTTGACCAGCAGGGTGATGCGGTCGCCGTCGCGGGTGACGGGCGGCTCGCTGCGAAGGGCAGCAAAGGCGGCGCGGCGGCGCTGCGAATAGAGCAGCTTGGCGTCGAACGCCTCCTCCAGGTCGGCGGTGGGGCGGATGACGCAATAGTCTTCGGAGGCGTTGAGCAGCAGCCGGTCGCCTTCCGAGATCAGCCGGCGGACGTCGCGCACCCGGCCGAGCACCGGCACGCCCATCGCGCGGGCGACGATGGTGACGTGCGCGGTGAGCGAGCCTTCCTCCAGCACCACGCCCTTGAGGCGCCGGCGGTCGTATTCGAGCAGTTCGGCCGGACCCAGGTTGCGAGCGATCAGGATCGTATCCTGGCGCAGGCCCAGTTGTGCGGCGGTGCCGAGCTGGCCCGAGACGATGCGCAGCAGCCGGTTGGAGAGATCCTCCAGGTCATGCATGCGATCGGCGAGCAGCGGATCGGAAATCTCGCGCATGCGCATGCGGGTGCGCTGCTGGACGCGCTCGATCGCGGCCTCGGCGGTGAGGCCGGAATCGATCGCCTCGTTGATGCGGCGCGACCAGCCCTCGTCATAAGCGAACATCTTGTAGGTCGCGATGACTTCTTCATGCTCGCCGCCGACGCCGAACTCGGCCTGGCTGGTGATGCGGTCGATCTGCTCGCGCATCTTGTCGAACGCGGCATAGACGCGGTGGCGCTCGGCCTCGGTATCCTCGGCCACCGTATGCTCGACGGTGATGCGCGGCTGGTGGAAGACGGCGACCCCCGCGCCCATGCCCTCGACCAGCTTGAAGCCGTTGATGCGGGCGGTGCCGGTCGCCTGGGGGCGGCTGGCGGCGGTGGGGCCGGCCGCGTCGATCAGATCGGCGTTGGCGATCAGTTCGGACAGCACCATGGCGACCGTCTGCAGCGCCTCGATCTCGACGTCGTCGTAGCGGCGCGGCTCGGTATGCTGGACCGCGAGCACGCCCACCGCCCGCTCGCGCCGGATGATCGGCACGCCCGCAAAGCTGTGGAAGCGCTCCTCGCCGGTTTCGGGGCGATAGGCGAAGTCCGGGTGGCTCGCCGCCTCGGCCAGGTTCAGCGTCTCGACATTGGCGGCGATGGTGCCGACCAGACCCTCGCCGGGTGCCAGTTTGGTGACGTGCACCGCCTCTTCGGCGAGACCGACGGTGGCGAAGAGTTCGAACACGCCCTCGCGCAGCAGGTAGATCGAGCAGACCTCGCTATCGAGCGTCTCCCCGATGATGTTGACCACGCTGTTGAGCTTGGCCTGGGCGGGGCTGCGCGACGCCATCACGTCGTGGAGGCGGGTGAGGATCTCTCGGGCGGAAGCGGCGGCCGATGCGGGCATGGGGCTGGCTACCATGCCGTTGCGGCCGACGCCATCGCGCAGCCGGGAAGTTCGGTAACGAAGTGTGCAAGCGGAGCGTGCGGCATCACAGCGTCCGCACCAGGCGCACGGCCATGGCGAGCCAGGCGGGTTCGGGCACCACCTGCTGGCGGGCGCCGGCACCGGGCGGCAGCAGGTGGAGCTTGCCGTCGCTGCGGGCGAGCAGGCGGCCGAACACGAAGCGGCCGGCGGGGCGGGGGACCAGCACGTCGCGGTTCATGGCGCTGCCGAACGCGTCGGGGGCCAGGCGGGCGCACCAGATCTCGTCGCCCGCCCGATAGTCGCCGACGCCGCCGGAGACGGTGACGGCGACCAGGCTGGGATCGATCCGGGGGGCTGCGACGGTGGCGGCACGGCGGGGCGCGGTGGCGCCGCCGGCATCAAGGATCGCGGCGACGGCAACGTCGGGACGGTCGGGCAGCTTCACCAGATCGGCGGAATCGACGCCCAGCGCCTCTGCGATGCGGTTGAGCCAGCCGATCGAGACGGTGCGCGTGCCCGTCTCCAGCCGGCCGATCGTCTGGGCGGTGGTGGCGGGGCGGCAGCGCAGTGCCACCTCCTCCAGCGTCAGCCCCTTCGCACGGCGCACTTCGCGAATGGCGGTGATCATCTCCGGCTCCCGCAACAAACCATATCGGTTTGTCACTGTCCTACAAACAAGCCGCTGTGGCAAGGACGAGTCGCAACGATGGAGAGGAACGATGCGCGAACTGGCCGAACGCGGACTGGAGGGCGAACGGGTGGCGAGTACCCCGCCGGCGCGGGGGCGGCGCAGCGTCACGGTGAACCTGGCCGAATCGCCGCTGTCGTGGCTGCGCGCGCGCGGGCTGGTGAGCCCGCGCCAGTTCGATGCGGGCGAGCAGCTGCGCGAGGATTACGAGCGGGCATCGCTGGGGCCGCGGGTGACGATGCGTTGGGATGCGGGGCCACGCGGCAGCGGCAGCCGGGGTGCGCCCTCCGCGGGTACGCCGGGCGGACCGCAGCTGTCGGCCAAGCGCCGCTTCGACGCGGCGATCGCGGCGGCGGGGCCGGGGCTGGCCGACGTGCTGTGGCGGGTGGTGTGTGCGGGCGAGGGCTTGCCGGCGGCGGAAAAGGCGCTGGGCTGGCCGGCCCGGGCCGGGCGGCTGGTGCTTACGCTGGCGCTCGATCGGCTGGCGGAGCACTACCGGCTTCCGTGAGGAAGCGGCGATAGGCCCAGCCGATGCCGATGAGTGCGAAGCCGAGGCCCAGGAAGGAGAGGATGCGCAGCACGCCCTCCAGCGCGGCGGCATCGACCAGGAACACCTTGAAGGTGGTGGCGGTGAGCAGCAGCAGGCCGAGCAGGCGCAGGTCCGACGCCTTGGCGGTGATGCCGCGCCACAGCCAGAACAGCGACAGGCCGAGCATGGCGGCCGAATAGCCCCAGTTCTCGCCGGTCCCGAGCGGGCCGGTGAGGATGCTGCCGTGCGTCGCCTGGCGCACCGTGGCGACCAGCGCCAGCAGGGTGAGCGCGGCGGCGAGCGGGCGAATGCCGCGGCGGGACGGCAGCGTCCAGAAAAACGCGGCGGCGAGCGCGAAGTGCAGCGTGGCGGCGTTCAGCAGCGGGATTGCCCCTACCGCCTGGACCACGCCGGCGGGGTTGAACACCATCAGGTCGAACCAGACGATGCGGGCGACGCCGAGCGCGAGCAGCAGGCCGGCGGCCTGGGGGAAGCGGTGGGTGCGGACCAGCGCCCAGCCGCCGAGAAGCAGCGCTTGGGTGATGACCGCGCGCTCCACGAAGCCAATGGCGGCAAAGGCAGGGGGCTCGGCGATGGCGAAGGGTTGCTTCAGCAAGAGATAGGCGAGCAGCGGCACCGCACCGCCGGCGATGGCGAGGGCGATGCGGCGGGCGCGGCCGAAGCTCTGCCGGTCGGCGAACAGGATCGCGACCAGCACGGCCGTGGGGAGGCCAAGGAAGCGCAGAATGTCGCGGAGCGGCGGCAGCAGGCGATAGGGCAGCATCTCCCCGAACAGCGAGCGGCCGAACGCTTCCGCCACCTGGGCGAGCGGGATCAGCGCCAGCACCAGCAGCCCGAGCAGCGGCAGGAGGGTCAGACGGCGCACCGAAGCGTCGCCGGTGACACGCCCCCAGCCGGCGAGCGCGGCCATCGCAGCGGCGAGCGGCAGGGCGACCAGCGCGCCCGGCACGATCTGCTGGAGGCCAGCCGAGAGCAACGCCGCGGCGGCGAGCCCACCGCCGACGAGGCCGGTGTCCTGCGCGTTGGCGCGGTCGCGGTGGCGCCAGCTCAGCCACGCGCAAGCGCCGGCGAGCAACAGGTCGAGCAGGCACCAGAAGCCGGGGTCGAGCAGCCTGGTGGCAGCGAGCTGGGCGACGAGCCCCGGTCCCGCGGTGCCGACGACGCCGAGCAGCGCCCAGCCTCGGCCCGTGCGGGACAGCAGCTGGCCGGGGATGGCGAACAGCAGCGTCGCGAGGATGGCGGCGGTGGCGGTGATCCCAGGGGCGGGGCGCATCAGCCCGACGCCGAGCAGCACCAGCACCAGGCCGAGTGCGGCGATGGGTGCCGGCATCAGCTTGGGGTCGCGCCACGCCAGGAACAGCGCGGCCGCCGAGAGGACGAGATAGAAGCCCCAGGCGAGCGGGCCGAAGTCGAGCAAGGGGGCGGCGAGCAGCAGCTGTGCGAGGCCCGCCACCATCGGCGCGGCACGCAGCCACGGGCGCTGGATGCCGGCGGAGGGGAGCGCGAGGGTGACGCCGAGCGCAAGCGCGACGATGAAGGCGGCGACACCACCGACCTCGTCGGCGCGAACCGCGGCGAGCAGGAAGCCGGCCCAGCCGAACGCCGAGGCTCCCGCCGCGAGCGCCAGCCACATCCAGCCGCGCGCGACCGCCAGCCACAGCAGCGCCGCGACGAACAGGCCGAGATAGACGAGCAGCGGGCCGATGCCGGCCGCGTCGAAGCCGGCGACCAGCGGCGCGGCGAACCCGCCTGCCAGCGCCATGACCGCGGTGGGCGGGCCGTGGCGAAGCGCCAGCCCCAGCGCGACGCCGGTGATCGCGAGCATGATCGCGAAGCCGGCGATCGGGCTCACCAGATCGTAGGCCGCCGCCGCGAGATAGAGGGTCGCATAGGCGCTGGCGATGCCGGCGCCGGCGAGCACCTGCGCGATGCGGGGGTCGTCGCGGGTGGCGGGCAGGCGGCGGGCGACTTCGCCGCCGGCGAGCAGCAGCAGCGCGAACAGCCCGGCGAGGACGGTGCGGATGCCGGGGGTGAGCAGGCCGCTCTCGATCGAAAGCCGCACCAGGAAGACGCCGGCGAGCACCAGCGCGGCCCCGCCGACCCATACCGGCAGGCGGCCGCCGACCAGCGCCTCAAAGCTCGGCATCTCGAAGCGCGGCTTGGGCGGCGCCTCGGGTTCGAGCGGGGCGGAGAGGGGCGCGGCAGGCGCAGCGGGGCGCTGGACGACGGCAGGCTCATCGCGGCGTTCGACCGCTGGCGGGGTGGCGATCGGCTGGGCCGGTGCCTCGAACCGCGCCTCGACCAGCGCCTCGCGAAGGTACTCCACCTCACGCTCGACCGCCGTCAGGCGGCGCCACATCAGGACGAGCGCGGCGACGATGCCGGCGAACAGAAGCGTCATGAACAGGTCCACGGGCGGGTTGTGGCACAGCCGCGCGCGCAAGTCCGCATGCATTCGCGTGGACGCGCGCACCGACACGCCTATATGCGCCGGTGCCCATCAGGAGTGTCCGGCCATGCAGATCGCGTTCGTCAAATGCCACGGGTCGGGCAACGACTTCCCGCTGGTGGACGCGCGCGAGCTGGATCTGCCGGAGAACGCCTGGGTGCGGCTGGCGCGCGCGCTGGCCGATCGCGCCGGGCCGGTCGGCGGCGACGGGCTGCTGCTGCTGACCCGCGGCGATGCGACCCATGCGTTCGGGATGCGCATGTTCAACTCCGACGGCAGCGAGGCGGAGACGTGCCTGAACGGCGTGCGCTGCACCGCGCGGCTGGGGTTCGAGCGGCTGGGGATCGCCGACGCGCGCGTGCTGCTCAAGACCAGCGATGCCGAGGCGCGGCTGCAGCCCAAGCTGGCGCCGGGCGTCACCACCATCCGCACGCGGGTGGGGCCGGTGTCGACGCTCGCCGCCGACGTCGGCCTGCGGATTGCGCAAACCGAGGTGATCGACGCGCCGATCGCGGGGCTGCCGAGCGCGCGTGCTTTTACCGCAGTGGCGATGCCGAACCCGCATCTGGTGACGTTCGTCGACCGGGTGGACGAGGCCGAGCTGGTCGCGCTGGGCGACTGGTGCGAGGCGGCACCCGCGCTGCTCCCTGCGCGCGGCAACGTCAGCTTCGTGGAGGTGCGCGGCAGCAAGGACGCGCCGGCCTTGTTCGTGCGCACCTATGAGCGGGGCGTGGGGCTCACCAACAGCTGCGGCAGCGCGATGGCGGCGTCGACCTATGCCGCGGCGCGGACGGGGCGCATCCCGTTCGACCGCGAGACGCGGGTGTTCAACCGCGGCGGCATGGTGCGGGCGAGCGCGACCGAGGCTGCCGAAGTGACGATCGCGGGCAATGCGACGTTCGAGTGGGAGGGGCGGATCGCGTTTGATCCTGCGACCGCCACCTTGGGTGAACTGGAAGTGGTTGCGCGGCGGCCTGACGAGGTTGCGGCTTGGGAGGCGATGCTCGCGGGGCTCTGAACCCGCCCTATCGCCGCCGACACCGTGTTCCTGCGCAGGCAGGAACCCAGGGCCAAGCAGAGCAACGCTTGGCAGCTTCCGGAACTCTGGGCTCCTGCCTTTGCAGGAGCACTGGAGGGGGGCGGCGTGCGGGTTCACCTCGGGTGCGTGAAGGCAGCGTTAGGGAAAGCGATCATTCCTGAAATTTCTTTCCGACCACTAAACACGCAATAAAATGTTGCGAACGCTGGTGCTGCTGGCGTAGGGGCGGCGCGATTTCGGTAGAAAGAGTGTCATGCCCGCATATCGTTCGCGTACCACCACCCACGGCCGCAACATGGCCGGCGCCCGCGGCCTGTGGCGCGCGACGGGGATGAAGGATTCGGACTTCGGCAAGCCGATCATCGCGGTGGTGAACAGCTTCACCCAGTTCGTGCCGGGGCACGTCCACCTCAAGGACCTGGGCCAGCTGGTCGCGCGCGAGATCGAGGCGGCGGGCGGCGTCGCCAAGGAGTTCAACACCATCGCGGTCGACGACGGCATCGCGATGGGCCACGGCGGCATGCTCTATTCGCTGCCCAGTCGCGAACTGATCGCCGACAGCGTGGAATATATGGTCAACGCCCATTGCGCCGACGCGATGGTCTGCATCTCCAACTGCGACAAGATCACGCCCGGCATGCTGATGGCGGCGCTGCGCATCAACGTGCCCGCGGTGTTCGTCTCCGGCGGGCCGATGGAAGCCGGGAAGGTCGTGGTGAAGGGTAAGAAGCGCGCGCTCGACCTGGTCGACGCGATGGTGGTCGCCGCCGACGAAAGCTACAGCGACGAGGAAGTGGCCGCGGTCGAACGCTCGGCGTGTCCCACCTGCGGCAGCTGCTCGGGCATGTTCACCGCCAATTCGATGAACTGCCTGACGGAAGCGCTGGGGCTGTCGCTGCCGGGCAACGGCTCGACGCTGGCCACCCATGCCGATCGCGAGAAGCTGTTCCGCGAGGCCGGGCACCTGATCGTCGATCTCGCCAAGCGCTGGTACGAGCAGGACGACGTCACCGCGACGCCGCGCGGCATCGCCACCATGGGCGCGTTCGAGAATGCGATGAGCCTAGACATCGCCATGGGGGGCTCCACCAACACGGTGCTCCACCTGCTGGCGGCCGCGCACGAGGCGGGCGTCGACTTCACCATGGCCGACATCGACCGGCTGTCGCGGCGGGTGCCGTGCCTGTGCAAGGTCGCACCCGCGAAGGCCGACGTGCACATGGAGGACGTCCACCGGGCGGGCGGCATCATGTCGATCCTGGGGGAGCTGGAGCGCGGCGGGCTGATCGACGCGAGCCTGCCGACAGTGCATGCGCCGACCATGGCCGACGCGCTCGCGCGCTGGGACATCGGCCGCACCAACAGCGAGGAGGTGCGCGACTTCTTCCGCGCAGCCCCCGGTGGCGTGCCGACGCAGACGGCGTTCAGTCAGGCGGAGCGCTGGGAAGATCTCGACACCGATCGCCAGAGCGGCGTGATCCGGTCGACCGAGCATCCCTTCTCTAAGGACGGGGGCCTGGCGGTGTTGTTCGGCAACCTCGCGCCCGAGGGGTGCATCGTGAAGACGGCGGGTGTCGATGATTCGATCCTGACCTTCCGCGGGCGCGCGCGCGTCTATGAGAGCCAGGATGCGGCGGTGGCGGGGATCCTGGGCAACCAGGTCGAGGCCGGCGACGTGGTGGTGATCCGCTATGAAGGGCCGAAGGGCGGGCCTGGGATGCAGGAAATGCTCTACCCGACCAGCTATGTGAAGTCGAAGGGGCTGGGCGCGGCCTGTGCGCTCATCACCGACGGGCGCTTCTCCGGCGGCACGTCCGGTCTGTCGATCGGCCATGTCTCGCCGGAAGCAGCCGAGGGTGGGCTGATCGCGCTGGTCGAGACGGGCGATCCGATCCTGATCGACATCCCGAACCGCGGCATCCGCCTGGACCTGGACGATGCGGTGCTCGCCGAGCGGCGCGCGGCGATGGAGGCGCGCGGGGCGAAGGCGTGGAAGCCGTTCGGCCGCAAGCGCGAGGTGTCGCCGGCATTGCGGGCCTATGCGGCGCTCACCACCAACGCCGCGCGCGGCGCGGTGCGCGACGTGAGCCAGGTGGAGGGTTAGGCGGATCGCTTTTTCCCGTATCCCCGCGCAGGCAGGGATCCAGGGTCCGGCAGAGCAACGCCTGGTAGCGCCTGGTGCCCTGGGCTCCCGCCTGCGCGGGAGCACGGAAGGAGGGAGCGAGCGGGTACGGTTGCGCTTTGGGAGGGCGGTACGAACACGGCTTCTCGCACACCCTTCCCCGGCTGGACCGCCTCGGCTAGACCCGCGCGGATGACGCCACCCCTGGACTGCCCCAGCGAAGGCCGCTTCGACGGCGCCGAACACCGGTTCGCCCTGCGCGTCTATTTCGAGGACACGGACCTGTCGGGCGTGGTCTACCATGCCAACTATCTGCGCTACATGGAGCGGGCGCGTTCGGACATGCTGCGGCTGACCGGCTGCGACCAGCGCGCCGCGTTCGAGGCGGGCGAGGGGGCCTATGCGATCCGCGACCTGCACATCCGCTATGCGAGCCCTGCGCGGCTCAACGACACGCTGGTGGTGGTCAGCCGCATGACGCAGTTGCGCGCGGCATCGGTCGTCATTCATCAACGAGTAATGCAGGGTTCGGTGTTGGTAGCCGAAGCGGAGGTCGAGGTGGCGTTCGTGGCACCATCGGGCACCCCGCGTCGGCATCCGCCGGCCTGGCGGCGCACGTTCGAGACCCTGATCTGGAAGGAAAGCTGAGAGCCTGATGGACGTTCTGGTAAATACCGACGCGGCCTCCATGTCGCCGATTGGCTTGTTCATGCAGGCGGACTGGGTCGTGAAGTTCGTGATGCTGGGGCTGTTGGCCGCCAGCATCTGGACCTGGGCGATCATCCTGACCTTCCTGGGCCGGCTGCGCCGCGTGCGCCGCGACACCGAGGCGTTCGTCGAGGAGTTCGAGCGGACCGAGGACATCGACGCGTTCCACAAGAAGCACGTGACCGGCAAGAGCGCCGTCGCCCACGTCTTTGCCGCGGGCGTGCGCGAATGGCGCCGCTCGACCGCGAGCACCAGGATCGACCGCGACGGCACGCGCGAGCGGCTGGCGACCAGCATGGGGTCTGCGGTGGCCGAGGAGGTCGACAAGCTGTCGGACCGGCTGAACGTGCTGGCGACGATCGGCTCGGTCGCGCCGTTCGTGGGCCTGTTCGGCACCGTGTGGGGCATCATGCGCAGCTTCACCGGCATCGCTCAGGCCCAGAACACCAGCCTGGCGGTGGTGGCGCCGGGCATCGCCGAGGCGCTGTTCGCCACCGCGATTGGGCTGTTCGCCGCCATCCCGGCGGTGATCGCGTACAACCGCTACAGCCACCGCATCAACCAGGTGGAGGCGCGGCTCAACCGCTTCGCCGACGCGTTCCACGCGACGCTGAGCCGCCAGCTGGAAGGCGTGGACTAAGCCCATGGCGATGCAGCTTCCGTCCAGCCGCGGCAAGGGCCGGCGCACGCCGATGGCGGAGATCAACGTAACCCCGCTGGTCGACGTGATGCTGGTGCTGCTGATCATCTTCATGGTGACGGCGCCGCTGCTCACCACCGGCGTGCCGGTGAACCTGCCCGACAGCCGCGCCAAGGGGCTGGAGCAGGAGCAGGAGCCGGTGCAGCTGTCGCTCGCCGCCGATGGCAGCATCTATCTGGGCGACACGCCCGTCAGCGAGCAGGCGTTGCCCGAGCAGCTGGCGCGCATCGTGGGCAGCCAGCCGGCCGGTGCCGAGCCGCGGCAGGTGATGCTGCGCGCCGACACTGCGCTCGATTATGGCCGGGTGATGCGGGTGATGGGCGAGCTCAACCGCGCGGGGTTGAACCGCGTGGCGCTGGTGTCGACGCAGGGGGATGCGCCCTGATCGTGCGGTTCGTAACGGAGGTGCGGCGATGAGCCGTACGGAAAAATGGGCGCTGGGCGGGGCGGCGATCGGGCACGCGCTGCTGTTCGTCGGCCTGTCGCTCGTCTGGAAGGGCGAACAGCCCAAAGAGCTGAAGATGTCGCCGCCGATCGACGTCAGCCTGGTGGACGAGGTCGCGCTGGAATCGACCGCGCCAGCCGAGACCGAGGCGCCCGACCAGTCGGTGGCACCCGAGCAGGGCGCGCCGGAAGACGCGGCACCCCCGGAAGAGACCGCGCCCGAGCCGGAGCCCCAGCCTGCGCCTGCGCCCCCCGTGCCGCAGCCCAAGCCCGAGCCCCGGCCCGAGCCGAAGCCGGCGCCTAAGCCGCAGCCGGCGCCGAAACCCGTTCCCAGGCCGCAGCCGCCCAAGCCCAAGCCGGCCCCGGCGCCCAAGCCTGCGCCCAAGGCACCGGCAAAGCCCGCGCCCAAGGCCGAGCCGAAACCGGCGGCAAAGCCTGCCGCAAAGCCCGCCCCGGCCAAGCCCGCAGCGGCCGCCGCCAAGCCCAAGGCGGCCCCGGCGAAGGGCAGCGGCACCGACGCGGCGGCAAAGGCAGCCAAGCCGCGCGGATCGCGGCTGGGCGCCGACTTCGCCAAGAGCCTTGCCGACACGGCAGCCGAAAAGGGCAAGGGCCAGACCGCGCGTGCGGCGCAAGTCGGCGCGCAGTCGCTCGCCGGCCTGGCCGCGGCGATCAGCCGCCAGGTCCAGCCCTGCGCCAACCGGATCACCAATCCGGGGCCGGGCGCCAACCGTATCCGCTCGCGCATCAACCTGCAGATGGCGAAGGACGGCAGCCTGACCGCGCGTCCCAAGCTGATGGGCCAGTCCGGCGTCGACGACGAGAACGGCCGCTATGCGCAGCGCGTGGGCGAACTCGCGGCGGCGGCGATCATCCAGTGCGCCCCCTTCGAACTGCCCGACGAGCTGTATGAAGGCGGTTGGAAGAACATCACCATCAACTACAAGCTGCCCGGCTGACGGAGAGAGCCATGCGTATCCCCTTGTCCCGCCTTGCCACGCTTGCGTTGGCATCCCTCAGCTTCGGCCTTGCCGCGGCGCCCGCCCATGCCCAGGTCGAGGTCGACATCGAAGGCGGTATCTCCGATCCGATGCCGATCGCGGTGCCGGTGATGCCGACCCCCAGCGACGTCGGCACCGCCGCCGGCCAGACCAGCGCGCTCGGCCGCCAGCTGGCCGAGGTGGTCGCCAACGACCTCAAGAACTCCGGCCTGTTCACGCCGCGCGGGCCGCAGGGCATCGCCGCGGTGCCGTTCGCGCAGGCCGCCGCACCCGACTTCGGCTATTGGGCCGGCACCCAGGCGCAGGCGCTGGTGCAGGGCTTCGTCCGCGCCAACGGCGACGGCACGCTGACGGTGGGCTGCTATCTGTACGACGTGTTCGCGCGCACCGAGCTGACCCGCCAGGGCTTCGTGGTGACGCCGGCCGAGTGGCGCCGCGCGGCCCACAAGTGCGCCGACACCGTCTACACCCGCCTGTCGGGTGAGGGGCCGTATTTCGACAGTCGCATCGTCTATGTCTCGGAGACGGGGCCCAAGGGCAAGCGCATCAAGCGGCTGGCGATCATGGACCAGGATGGTGCCAACCACCGCTTCCTGACCAACGGCCAGTCGATCGTGCTGACGCCGCGCTTTGCGCCCAACCAGCAGTCGATCGTCTACATGAGCTATCAGAACGAGCGGCCGGCGATCTATGTCTATGACATCGCCTCCGGCCAGCAGCGGCTGCTGGTGCGCAACGCCAGCCTGACCTTTGCGCCGCGCTTTTCCCCGGACGGGCGCTGGGTGATCTTCTCCATGGCGCAGGCGTCGAACACCGACATCTATCGCGTGTCGGCGTCGGGCGGCACGCCGCAGCGGCTGACCAACTCGCCCGGCATCGACACCGGCGGCAGCTATTCGCCCGACGGCAGCCGTATCGTCTTCGAAAGCGATCGCTCGGGCACGCAGCAGCTCTACGTCATGAACGCCGATGGTTCCAACCAGCAGCGCATCAGCTTCGGATCGGGCCGCTATGCGACCCCGTCGTGGAGCCCGCGCGGCGACCTGATCGCATTCACGCGCCAGGGCGGCGGCAGCTTCCGCATCGGCGTGATGAGCCCGTCGGGCGGCGGCGAGAAGCTGCTGTCGGACGCCTGGGGCGACGAGGGGCCGAGCTGGTCGCCCAACGGCCGCGTCCTCACCTTCTTCCGCGCGTCGCAGGGCGGGGCGGGCAAGGCGGACGTGTGGTCGGTCGATCTCACCGGGCAGAATGTCCGCCGCATCCCGACGCCGCTCGACGGATCGGATCCGAGCTGGGGGCCGCTGCGCCCCTAAACGGGCGCCGGCACCCGCAGGGCGGGCGTCCCAGAATCAGGCTTTAGCACTTGCCGCCGCATCGGGTTGTGGCGGAATATACATCTGTAATCGAGGAGACAGCTGATGGCGAAACTGACGAGCAAGTTGATCGTGGCGGCGGCCCTGGTGGCGACGGCCGGCTGCGCCAAGAAGCGCCCGGAAGTGCTGCCGCCCGCCCCGGGCGACACCGCTGCGCCGGTCGACGGCACCGGCACCGGCGGCCAGACGGGCACCGGCGTGGTCCCGGGCAGCCGCGAGGACTTCCAGCAGTCGGTCGCGAGCGACACCGTCAACTTCGCGCTCGACAGCTACGACATCGACCCGCAGGCGCGCTCAATCCTGGACAGCCAGGCATCCTGGCTGCAGCGGTATCCGAACGTTCGCATCACCATCGAGGGCCATGCCGACGAGCGCGGCACCCGCGAATACAACCTGGCGCTGGGCGATCGCCGGGCGAACGCCGCGTCCAACTATCTGGCGGCACGCGGCGTCGCTGCGGCGCGGATCACCACGATCAGCTATGGCAAGGAGCGTCCGCTGGCGCTCGGCTCGGACGAGAGCTCCTACGCGAAGAACCGCCGCGCGGTGACCGTCGTCCTCCAGTAACCACCAGCCGCCGCCGGAACCGGGCTGGTTTCGGCGGCGTTCCCCTGGGGCATGAAGCCCGTCCAACCGCCTGCGATCCGCGATCCGGTCGACCTCGTCACCGCCAAGCTGCACGCCTGGGTCAACGGCTTCTTCCTCCAGCTCCCCAACATCGTCGCCGCGATCGTGCTGCTGCTGGTGGCATGGGGCGTCGGCAGGGCGATCGCCTGGGGCATCCGCCGGGTCGGGCGACGGCGCCACCGCCTGGACTTGAGCGCGGTGCTCGGGTCGCTCGCCTTCGGCGCGGTCATGGTCGCCGCGCTGCTGCTGGCGGCGACCATCGTCTTCCCCAGCGTCAAGCCGGCGGACGTGCTCGCGACGCTCGGCATCGGTTCGGTCGCGATCGGCTTTGCCTTCAAGGAAATCCTGCAGAACCTGTTTGCGGGCCTGCTGCTGTTGATGCGGCGGCCGTTCCGCCGCGGCGACCAGATCGTCACCAAGGACTATGAAGGTACGGTCGAGCACATCCAGAGCCGGGCGACCCTGATCAAGACCTATGACGGCAGGCGCGTCATCATCCCCAATGCGGACCTCTATATCTCGCCGGTGATGGTCAACACCGCCTTTCCGGTGCGGCGCGAGCAGTTCGACGTCGGCATCGGCTATGGCGACAAGCCGTCCCATGCCGCCGAGCTGTTCCTGGAGGCGATCCGCAAGGTGGAGGGCGTGGTCGCGGACCCGGCGCCCGAGGTGCTGCCCTGGGGCCTGGACGACAACTACATCACCCTGCGTGCGCGCTGGTGGACGGAATCGAAGCGCACCAGCGTGGTCCACATCCGGTCGCGCGTGGTACTGGCGCTGTACGAAACCGCGATCGCGCACGGCATCGACCTGCCGTTCCCGACCCAGATGGTGCTGTTCCACGACCAGACCGAGGAAGCCGACGGCGACCGCGCCCGACAGCGCGAGGGCTGGCCCGCGGGCGGGAGGGCGCCTCGCGCGCGGCGGCTCCGGCGGCGGGAAGGTGCTGTCGACGAGGGGGCGGAAGAGCACGTCGTCGCGGAGGGGACGCGGGAGGAGCGCTGACCGCTGCGTCTCTGCATACCCCGGCGGAGGCCGGGGCCCAGTTGCGGCGCCGTTTCGATTTCGCGCACCCACAGCCGCCTTCCCAACTGGGCCCCGGCCTTCGCCGGGGTACGGTGTCGTGTGGGGCGGGGCGTTCTTAGTATCTCGCGGGTGGGAATGGGCTGAGCAACGCAGGAGCCCAGGGTTGCTCGCGCTCCCCTTGTTGTCCCGCACCAATCCCGCTTGCGTTCCTGCCGACCTGATATAAAAGTGATATCACATTAACAGGGAGGCGGAGATGGGATCGGATCGGGTGTTGCGGCAGAGCCTGGAGCGGCCGGCGACGACGTACAACGGCTTCATGATGCTGCTGGTGGAGCTCGGATTGATCGTGCTGGGTGCCGTGGGGGCGCTCAACGCGCCGGTGCATCCCTGGGGGATCGTGCTCCTGATCGTGGCGGGCGTCGCGTTGCTGCTGGTGGCGTGCGGCTTCTACCTGCTCCAGCCCAACCAGGCGGCGGCGATCCTGCTGTTCGGCGACTATCGCGGCACCGATCGCACGACGGGCCTGCGCTGGAACTGGCCGTGGCTCACCAAGTCCAAGATCTCGGTGCGCATCCACAACATCACGTCCGAGCGGTTGAAGGTGAACGACCTGCGCGGCAACCCGATCGAGATCGCCTCCAACGTCGTGTGGCGCGTGGCCGACACCGCGCAGGCGCTGTTCGACGTCGACGATTACAAGGCGTTCGTGATGGTGCAGATCGAGAGCGCGGTGCGGGCGATCGGCTCGCGCTACCCGTACGACGACTTCACCCATGAGGAGATGACGCTGCGCGGCAATGCCGACGTGGTGAGCGAGGAACTGCGCGTCGAGCTGCAGGAGCGCGTCGCGAGTGCAGGCGTGCAGGTCGACGAATGCCGGCTGACGCATCTCGCCTATGCGCAGGAGATCGCCCAGGCAATGCTCCGCCGCCAGCAGGCGGAGGCGGTGATCGCGGCCCGCCAGAAGCTGGTCGAGGGTGCCGTCTCGATGGTCGAGACCGCGCTCGCCCAGCTGTCGGAGAAGAACGTGGTCGAGCTCGACGACGAGCGCCGCGCGGCGATGGTGTCGAACCTGATGGTGGTGCTCTGTTCGGAGCGCGACACCCAGCCGGTCGTGAACGCAGGCTCGCTGTACCAGTAACGTGGCTGCGCCCCCGAAAAAGGCGTTCCCCCTGCGCCTCGATCCCGCGCTCTATGCGGCGATCGAGCGCTCGGCTGCGGGCGAGCTGCGCAGCGTCAACGCGCAGGTCGAATGCCTGCTGCGCGAGGCGCTGGCGAAGCGGGGCGTGAAGCTTGCCGATCCCCAGCCGGTCCGCCGCGGTCGGCCGCCCAAGGAGAGCAATCATGGCGAATGAGAAACGCAGGGACGACGACGTCTGGTTCGCCTCCAAGCGCTTCGGCTATGGCGCTGGCTGGCCGATCGCGTGGCAGGGATGGGTGCTGCTGGGCGGCTATCTGGCGATGCTGCTGCTGGGGTCGCACTATGTGGCGCCGGAGCATCCGATTGGCTTCGGCATCTTCGTGGGCGTCCTGACGATCGCGGTGCTGGCCCTTTCCGCCGCCCACACCCGTGGCGGGTGGCGGTGGCGCTGGGGCGGCGACGACGAATAGCCGGGCTTTGCACCACTCGCGTCCGGAAGGGCTTGCCCCCGCCGCCGCCCCGCCCGACAGGGGCCTGAGGCAGCAGGGGAAAGCAGGATGTGGATCGAGGTGGTCGGCTGGTCTGGATCCTTCCTGATTCTGCTCGCCTATGCGCTGCTGTCGACCGGCCGGTTGGATGCGCGCGGCGTGCCGTACCAGTTGATGAACGTCGCCGGCGCGCTCGGCATGGCGATCAACGGCTGGGCGCATGGCGCGCTGCCGAGCGTGTTCAACAATGCGATCTGGATGGGCATCGGCCTGCTCGCGCTCGCAGGGCTGCGCGTCCGGCGGGCGTAGCCCACGTCCTCAGGCGGCGCGGGTCGGGGTCGGTAGCAGCAGGGCGTCAAAGGCTTCGACCGGCATCGGGCGGCCGTAGAGATAGCCCTGGGCGCTCGTGCAGCCGCACTGGGCGAGCAGGTCGCGCTGCGCCTCGGTCTCGACACCCTCGGCGATGACCTCGATTCCGAGCATGCTGCCGAGGAACGCCATGGCGGTGACCACCGCTGCATCGGCCTTGTCGTCGGCGAGGTCGCGAACGAAGCTGCGGTCGATCTTGATCCGGCTGATCGGGTAGTGCTTCAGCACGCTCAGCGAGGCATAGCCGGTGCCGAAGTCGTCCAGCGCGACGCCCACCCCCTGGTCGCGGAGCACGCGCAGGGGGGCGAGCATGGTCTCGTCTTCCCGCAGGATGATGTTCTCGGTCACCTCCAGCTCCAGGGCGCTGGGGGGCAGCCCATGCCGGTTGAGCTCGGCGCGGACGCGCTCGGCAAGCGTGCCGTCCCGAAACTGCGCGCTGAACAGGTTGATGCCCAGCACGAAGCCGGGGGCGCCTGCATGCCAGCGGGCGGCCTGGCGGCATGCCGTCTCCAGCACCCAATGCCCCACGTCATGCGCGAGACGCCCGGATTCCAGCGCGGGCAGGAAGGCGTCGGGCGTCAGCAGCCCACGCTCGGGATGCTGCCAGCGCAGCAGCGCTTCCGCGCCGAGCAGGGCGCCGTCGGCCAGCCGGACCTGGGGCTGGTAGAAGAGCCGGAACTGGCCCTGGTCGAGCGCGTCGCGCAACTCGCCCTCGAACGCGCGGCGATGCAAGGCCGCGCTGCGCAGCGCGGGCGTGTAGAAGCGCTGGCAGTGCCGCCCCTCGCTCTTGGCCTGATACATGGCGAGGTCGGCGGCGGAGAGCAGGTCCTCCGCATCCGTGCCGTCGCCCGGAAAGGTGGTGACGCCCACGCTGGCGCTGACATGCACATCCTGCCGCTCCAGCGCGATAGGGGCCGAGACCGCCTGCGTCAGCCGATCGGCGATGGTGGTGGCATGCGCGCGCGGATCGGCGCCCGGCAGCAGGATCGCGAACTCGTCACCCCCCAGCCGGGCGACGGTGTCGAACGGCCGGACGCAGTCGAGCAGGCGAGCGGCGATCGTCTTGAGCACCGCGTCGCCGGACGAATGGCCGAGCGTGTCGTTCACGTCCTTGAACTGGTCCAGGTCCAGCATCAGCAGCGCGAAGGGCTCGTCGCGCGCGACCAGGGCCGAGGTGCGGTCGAGCAGCGCGGCGCGATTGGGGAGCTCGGTCAGGGGATCGAAATGCGCCATGTGGAACAGCCGGTCCTCGGCCGCGCGCCGCTCCGTCAGGTCGCGCATGATCGATCCGAACGCCGCATGCGGGCCTTCCGACCACATCGACAGCGAGAGCTCGATCGGGAACTCGCGGCCGTCCTTGTGCAGCGCGACCAGTTCGACCTTGCGCCCGATCAGCTTGGTGGTGCCGCCGTGTGCGGCGCGCATGAGGCCGCCGTCGTGCAGTCCCCGCGCCTTGGGCGGCACGATGATGTCGATGTCCTGGCCCTCGGCCTCGTCGGCGGTGAAGCCGAACATGGCCTCGGCCCCTGCGTTCCAGAAGCTGATGCGGCCATGATGGTCGGCGACCACGATCGCGTCGGGCGTGGTCGCAGCGATGTTATGGAAGCGCGATTGGCCGATGGTGCGCGCGATCTCCAGGCGGCGCACCTCCAGCCGGTTCATGACGATCGCGGCAAGCGCCAGCAGGTTGGCGCGATCCGCATCGGTGAAGCGGCTGCGGGGGCGCGGGTCGATCAGGCACAGCGTGCCGATGCCATAGCCTTCCCGCGTGCGCAGCGGCGCGCCTGCGTAGAAGCGGATGAAGGGCGTGTCGGTCACCAGCGGATTGTCGGCGAAGCGAGCGTCGGTGCTCGCATCGAGCACGACCAGTTCCGCCTCGTCGGCGAGCGCATGCGCGCAGAAGGAGATCTCGCGCGGCGTCGTGGAGATGTCGGTGCCGACGGCCGCCTGGAACACCTGCCGGTCGTCGGCGACGAAGGAGACGGCGGCGCTCGCGGTGCCGAAGACGCGCGACGCAAGCCGGGTGATCTCGTCCAGCCCGAGGTCCACGTCGGGCGCGAGCGCGTCATATTCGGCGAGCGCCGCGAGGCGTTCTTCCTCATTCCAGAGGAGCGGGGGCAGGCGCATGCGGTCTCCGGCCGACGTTGGGAGACCGCTATGCGGTTCAAAAGGCTAAGGTTCCGTTAGCCACGCTGCATGCCCGGCCGCGCGAAACGCAGCCGGGCAGCGCCTTACGCCTCGCCGAAGACGCGGGCGAAGATCGTGTCGACGTTCTTGAAGTGGTAGTCGAGGTCGAAGCGTGCCTCGATCTCTTCGGGCGAGAGCGCGGCGGTGACTTCGGAATCGGCCTTGAGCAGGTCGAGCAGCGACAGGGCGCCGTCCGATTCCCACACCTTCATCGCGTTGCGCTGGACGAGGCGATAGGCGTCCTCGCGGGATACGCCCGCCTGAGTCAGCGCCAGCAGCACGCGCTGCGAATGGACCAGGCCGCCCATGCGGTCGAGGTTCTTCTGCATGCGGGCCGGATAGACCAGCAGCCTGTCCATCACGCCGGTGAGGCGTGCGAGCGCGAAGTCGAGGGTGATGGTCGCGTCCGGGCCGATGTAGCGCTCGACCGAGGAGTGCGAGATGTCGCGCTCGTGCCAGAGTGCCACGTTCTCCATCGCCGGGATGGTGGCGCTGCGCACCATGCGAGCGAGGCCGGTGAGGTTCTCGGTCAAGACCGGGTTGCGCTTGTGCGGCATCGCCGACGAGCCCTTCTGGCCGGGCGAGAAATATTCCTCGGCCTCGAGCACTTCGGTGCGCTGGAGGTGGCGGACCTCGGTCGCGAGCCGCTCGATCGAGGAAGCGATGACGCCCAGCGTCGCGAAGAACATCGCGTGGCGGTCGCGCGGGATCACCTGGGTCGAGACGGGCTCTACCGAGAGGCCGAGCTTGTCGGCGACATAGGCTTCGACACGCGGGTCGATGTTGGCGAAGGTGCCGACCGCGCCGGAAATCGCGCAGGTTGCGACGTCCGCACGCGCGGCCACGAGGCGGGCGCGGTTGCGCGCGAATTCGGCGTACGCCTCGGCCATCTTGAGGCCGAAGGTCACCGGCTCGGCATGGATGCCGTGGCTGCGGCCGATCGTGGGCGTGAGCTTGTGCTCATAGGCGCGGCGCTTGAGCACCTCGAGCAGTCGGTCGAGATCGGCGAGCAGGATGTCGGACGCGCGGGCGAGTTGCACCGCCAGGCAGGTGTCGAGCACGTCGGACGAGGTCATGCCCTGGTGCAGGAAGCGCGCTTCCGGGCCGGTCCGTTCCGACACATGGGTCAGGAAGGCGATGACGTCGTGCTTGGTCTCCGCCTCGATCGCATCGATGCGGGCGATGTCAAACGGGCCGGCGGCCTCGTGCGCCGCCCAGATCTTGGCGGCAGCTTCCTTGGGCACCACGCCCAGTTCGGCGAGCGCGTCGGTGGCGTGGGCCTCGATCTCGAACCAGATGGCGAAGCGGGTCTCGGGCGACCAGATCGCGGTCATCTCTGGGCGGGCGTAGCGGGGAACCATGCGGGTCTGCCTGTCTGGAGTTTCGGTTGGCCGCCGAATGCCAACGCTTTGCCCCCGAGTCGAGCGGAAAAGCCGACAAGATGTCGTCTGAATAGTGGCCGGCTAGTGGTGAAAACCAAGAATTGATGCCTATATTCTTCTCACAGCCAGAAGCGCTGCGCCGACACTGTGCCGGTGCGCGCAAACATCGGAAATGGAGGCTGAAGATGTTGAAGCAGATTCTTCTGATCGGTGCGATGACGGTTGCTGCGCCTGCACTGGCGCAGGCCGGCCAGACCACACCGGGAAGTCCGTCCGCAGGGATGGGGACGCCGGGTGCGCAGCCGCAAAGCTTGCCCTCGACGGCGACCACTCCGGGCACGACGCAGGCAGCGCCGCAATCGACGCCGGATGCGCAGTCGTCCGCGGCCGCCACCCCGTCGCAGATCGCACAGGTGGTCGAGCAGGATTTCCCCAAATATTCGGGCGGCAAGGAAACGCTGACGCAGACGCAGTTCGGTGCCTGGATGGCCTCGCTGCGCTCGGCGACGGAGCCCGGCGCCACCGCCGACAGCCCGCAGATGAAGACCTGGATCACCCAGGCCTTTGCGCAGGCGGACACCGACAAGTCGAAGTCGGTGACCAAGGCGGAGCTGACGAGCTTCCTGACCAGCGCGGCGGGCTGACCCCGCGCCGGGTGACCCAAGCACCCCATTCCGGCCTCCTTCCCCTGGG
>NZ_BSEX01000006.1:376108-478101 GCF_027922045.1 Microbacterium terregens | reverse complement strand
ACGTCTGTCCGGCGGCCGTTTGCGTTGTTGGGTGGGCGCTTCGCCGTGGGTGTGGAGCGTCGGTATTCGGGAGGGAGCGCCAGATTTGCCGGAAACAGGGTGAAGGGTCCGCGCCCCTGCTGAGACGTCCCCCAGCTGGACCCCGGCCTTCGCCGGGGTACGGGATGGTTTGCCGATCAACGCGCCACCCGCGCCGACTTCCTACCCTTGTGCCTTCTTCGTACCCCGGCGGAGGCCGGGGCCCAGTTGCGGTGATCTGGCGTGGATACGCAACGCGTGCGCTTCTCCTGATTCCACCTGCGGGAACCCCGCCGCCCCTACATCAGCCCCTTGGCGCGCAGGCTGGTATGGCCTTGGGTGCCGATGACGATGTGGTCGTGCACAGCAATGTCGAGGTGCCTGGCCGCCTGCATCACGATGCGTGTGAGGTCGATGTCGGCGCGGCTGGGGGTCACGTCCCCGCTGGGATGGTTGTGGACCAGGATGATCGCCGCCGAGCCGAGCTCGATCGCGCGGCGGATCACTTCGCGCGCATAGATGGGCGCCTGGTCGATCGAGCCCTCCGCCACGAGTTCGTCGCGGATCAGCATGTTGCGGACGTTGAGGTGCAGGACGCGCACCCGCTCGATGCTGTGATAGGCCATTTCGGCGTGCAGATAGTCGAGCACCGCCTGCCAATTGGACAGCACCGGCCGCGCCGCCATCTCGCCGCGCAGCATGCGGATTGCCGACGCATGGGCGATCTTGAGCGCGGCGACGGCGGTGTCGCCCATCCCCGGCACGCGGGCGATGGCGCGGGGATCGGCCGACAGCAGCCCGCCCAGCCCGCCGAACTCGTGCAGCAGCGCCTTGGCAAGCGGCTTGGTGTCGCGGCGCGGGATGGCGAGGGCGAGCAGATACTCGATCAGCTCATGGTCGAGCAGCGCCTCGCCGCCGTCGTCGAGCAGCCGGCCGCGCAGCCGTGCGCGATGGCCGGTGCCGTCGGTGCTGGGCCCAGGCGGGGCGGATGCGTTCATGGCGCGTTGAGGCTAGGCGGTGCAGACGCCGGGTGCAATCGTGGTGCTTGACCCGTCCGGAGGGGGCCGTAACGATCGCTGGCGATGGGAGAGTGGCAATCCGCGTGACGCCCGGGAAGACCGACACGCCGGATGACCTGCCCGGGCGGCGGCGCTGGTCGCGTCGCAGGCGCGCGGCGCTGGCGGTGGCGCTCGTCCTGCTGCTGGCGCTGGTCGCGCTGTGGTTCAACCGCCGTCCGATCGCCGACAGCTTCGTGCGCCGCGCGCTGGCCGACCGGGGCGTGCCTGCCCGCTACAAGATTTCCGACCTGAGCTTCGGCCGCCAGCGGCTGACCGACGTGGTGATCGGCGACCCCCGCAACCCGGATCTCGTCGCCGACTGGGCGGAGCTGCGCACGCGCATGACGCTGCGCGGGCCGGAGGTAACGGGCGTGCGGGTGGGCCGGGTGCGGCTGCGCGGGCGGCTGGTCGACGGCAAGGTGTCGCTGGGCGCGATCGACAAGCTGATGCCGGCCCCCTCGGGCAAGCCGTTCGCGCTGCCCGAACTCGACGCGCAGATCGGCGACGCACGCATGCGGCTGGAGACGCCGGGCGGCGTGGTGGGGCTGAAGCTCACCGGCAGCGGGCGGCTGGACGACGGGTTTTCGGGCAGTCTCGCGGCGGTGTCCGATCGGCTGGGGATCGGCGATGCGTGCACGGCCGGGCAGCTGCGCGCGGCGGTGGCGATCCGGATCGCCGACGCTCGGCCGACGATTGAAGGGCCGGTGCGGGCCGGGTCGCTTGCGTGCGGCGACACCCGCCTGGCGGGGCTTGCCACTCGTATCGACCTGACGCTGGGCGAGCGGCTGGATCGCTGGCAGGGGCGCGCCGAGCTTGCCGCCGCCGAGGTGGCGGGCGCCGGCGCCCGGGTGCGCGGCGTGAAGGGCCGCGTCGACTTCACCGGCAGCGCGCGTGACACGCAGGGGCGGGCGGCGCTGGAGAGCGGTGCGTTCGCCGCGGCCGGGATCGGCGGCGAGGCGCTGGCGATCGACGGCCGCTACCGGGTCGGGGCGGAGCAGGCCTTCCAGGGCAATGCCCAGGTGCGCGGCGCTGCGTTGCCGGCCGCGACGCTGCGGCAGGTCGCCGGGCTGGCCGAGGCGGGCGCGGGATCGCCGGTCGGGCCGCTGATGGCGGCGATCGCCAGGGCCGGCGTCGCCGCGGGCCGGCGATTCGACGCGGGCGCAGAACTGGACGCCACAAACGGCGCCAAGGGCGGCCGGGTCGTGGTGCGGCGACTGTCGGCACAGGCCGCGAGCGGCGCGCAGGTCGTGCTCTCGGGCGCCGAGGGCGTCGCCTATGGCTGGCCGGACGGCAGGGCATCGCTCAACGGCACGCTGACGATCGGCGGCGGCGGCTTGCCCGAGGCGGCGGTCCAGCTGGCGCAGGCGCAGCCCGGCGGCGCTGTCACCGGCACCGCGATCGTCCGGCCCTATGCGGCGGGCGGCGCACGGCTGGCGCTCACCCCCGTGCGCTTCACCCGCGCGGGCGACGGCAGCACCCGTTTCGACACCCAGGCGACGCTGAGCGGGCCGCTGGCGGACGGGCGCGTCGACGGGCTGGTGGTGCCGCTGTCGGGGCGCTGGGACGGGGGTGCCGCGGTGGCGGTGAACCCGGACTGCACGACCGTCGCGTGGCAGCGGCTGGCCGTGTCCTCGCTGGTGCTGAACCCTGCACGGCTGCGGCTCTGTCCCACCGACCGGGCGCTGGTGGCGGTCAACCGGGCCGGGCTGGGCGGCGGCGCGCGACTGGGTGCGACGCGGCTTGACGGACGGCTGGGCGGCACCCCGGTGACGCTGGCGATGCGCGGCGGGCGGATGGACCTCGCCCGCCTCGACTTCGCGCTCGAGGGCGTGGAGAGCCGGCTGGGGGCGCCGGAGCGGGTGACGCGGATCGACGCGGGTCGGCTGGAGGGGCGGATTGGGGACGGCAGCGTCGGCGGGCGCTTCGCCGATGCGGCCGGGCAGATCGCCAACGTGCCGCTGCTGCTGTCGGGCGCGGCGGGCGACTGGCGCTTTGCCGGCGGCGTGCTGAAGCTCGCCGGCGGGCTGAAGCTCGACGACACCCAGACCGGCGAGCAGCGGCGCTTCGAAACGATGGCGAGCGACGATGTCGCGCTGACGCTCGCGGGCAACACCATCACCGCGACCGGCACGCTCAAGCATCCTGCCAAGCAGGTGACGGTGGCGACGGTCGCCATCACGCACGAACTCGGGACGGGTGCGGGCACCGCCGACCTCAAGGTGCCGGGCATCGCCTTTGCCGACGACTTCCAGCCCGAGGAGCTGACGCCGCTCACCTTCGGCGTGATCGCCGATGTGAAGGCCGTTGTGTCGGGCGACGGGCACATCGCCTGGAACGGGCAGGGCGTGACCAGCACCGGCACGTTCCGCACCGAAGACGCCGAGCTTGCGGCGGCGTTCGGCCCCGCGACCGGCATTTCGGGCGAGGTCCACTTCACCGACCTCCTGGGGCTGGTGACGGCGCCGAACCAGCTGCTCACCATCGGCGAGGCCAATCCGGGCATCCCGTTCAAGGACGGGCAGCTGCGCTATCGGCTGATCCCGGAGCAGCGCATCCAGATCGAGGGCGGGCGCTGGCCGCTCGCGGGCGGCGAGATGGTGCTGGAGCCGACCGTGCTCGACTTTTCGCCCCAAAAGGACCGGCGCATGACCTTCCGCGTGACGGGGGTGGATGCGGGCCTGTTCCTCCAGGAGTTCGAGTTCAAGAATCTGAGCGCCAGCGGCACCTTCGACGGGGTGCTGCCGATGATCTTCGACCAGCGCGGCGGCCGCATCGAGGGCGGTCGGCTGGTGGCGCGCGAGGGCGGCGGCAACATCGCCTATGTGGGCGAAGTGACCAAGGAGGACGTCGGCTTCTGGGGCAATCTGGCGTTCCAGGCGCTGAAGAGCCTAGATTACCGCAACCTCACGCTGGAGATGAACGGGCCGCTGGCGGGCGAGATGATCACCGCGATCCGCTTTGCCGGCGTGAGCCAGGGCGAGGGCACCAGCTCCAACTTCCTGATCCGGCGGCTTGCGCGGCTGCCGCTCGTCTTCAACGTCCGGATCAAGGCGCCTTTCCGCCAGCTGATCGACTCGGTGCAGAGCTATTATGATCCGGGCCGGCTGATCGAGCGCAACCTGCCCGCGCTGATGGAAGCGCAGGAACAGCAGGGCGGGACGCCCGCGCCGGAGCCAGTGACGCCGGGCGCGACCCGGCCCGTTCAGCCCCCGGAAAGCGACGATAGACCATGAACAACACGATGAGGCGTGCAGATGCATAGGTGGATGGCGGCGGCGCTCGGCGTCGCGACCGTGGCGGCGACGGGCGGGTGCGTGAACGTGAGCGCGCCGGACAAGCCGATCGAGATCAACCTGAACATCAACATCACGCAGGAAGTGGTGTATCGTCTGGATGGCGAGGCGAAGAGCCTGATCCAGCAGAACCCGGGGATTTTCTGATGCGCAACGGAATGAAGATCGTGTTCGCGGCCGCAGCGGCGGTGGCGGTCACCGGCATGGCGGGTGCTGCCTGGGCCCAGCGCGACCCGGCCTATGAGGCTGCGCGCGAGGCCGGCAAGGTCGGCGAGCAGCCCGACGGCTATCTCGGGATCGTCGGCAGTGCCACGCCGGAGCTGCGCGCGCTGGTCAACAGCATCAACATCAAGCGCAAGGCCGCCTATACCCGCGGCGCCAGCAACGGCGCGACCGTGGAGCAGTTCGCCTTTGTGTCGGGCTGCAACCTGATCGCAAAGACCCGGCCGGGCGAGAAGTACAAGGGCCCCGACGGCAGCTGGAAGACCCGCGGCGCCGGCGCGCCGGAGCGCGACCCGCGCTGCGTCTGATCGCCTGAGCCGCCGTTTCCGCGGGAGCGGCGGCGGACCGGCCGCGCTCGGGCGTCTGCGCCCCATTGTCGACCGCCGCTCCGAGGCGTAGATTTCGCGCCGTGCCGCCAAGGCACCGGCCGAAACTGCGGCTGAATGGGGGGAGGGGCGAAATGGCACCGGCGCAGCTGAGTGTGATCTTCTTTTTGCAATTGTTTGCGATCGTCGCGGTTTCCCGCGGCGTGGGCTGGCTTGCCCGGCGCTACCTGGGACAGCCGCAGGTCGTGGGGGAGATGATCGCGGGGGTCATCCTGGGCCCATCGCTGTTCGGACTGCTCGCGCCCGATCTCCAGGCGATGCTGTTTCCCAAGGAAGCACGCGGCATCCTTTACGCCGGCGCGCAGCTGGGCGTGGGGCTCTACATGTTCCTGGTCGGGCTGGGCTTTCGCGCCGATCATTTCCGCAGCAATGCCGGGAGCGCGGCCGCGGTGTCGCTGTCCGGCATGGCGGCCCCGTTCCTGGTGGCAGTCGCGATCACGCCCTGGCTGATCGGCATCCCCGGCCTGTTCACGCCCAGCGTCACCCAGATGCAGGCGACGCTGTTCATGGGCGCGTGCATCGCGATCACCGCCTTTCCGATGCTGGCGCGCATCATCCACGAGCGCGGGCTTTCGGGCACCCCGCTCGGCACCCTCTCGCTGTCTGCGGGCGCGATCGACGATGCCGGGGCCTGGACGGTGCTGGCGGTGGTGCTCGCGACCTTTGGCGACGGGCCGATGGTGGCGGTGAAGGCGATCGGTGGCGCGATCCTGTTCGCCGTGGTCGTGCTGGGCCTGGGGCCGCGCCTGCTGGCGCCGCTCGGGCGCCGGGCGGAAGCGCGCGGCGGGATTGCGCAGGGCGATCTCGCGATCGCGCTGATGCTGTTCCTGGGCGCGGCCTTCGCGATGGACGCGGTGGGCATGCATGCGGTGTTCGGCGGCTTCCTGCTGGGCGTGGTCATGCCGCGCGGGGTGTTTGCCGAGGGGCTGCGCCGCCAGCTGGAGCCGGTGACGGTGGTGCTGCTGCTGCCGATGTTCTTCGCCTTCTCCGGCCTCAACACCCAGCTGACATTGGTCGACAATCTGGGGCTGCTGGGCGTCACGCTCGCGATCCTTGCCGCGTCGGTGCTGGCCAAGGGCGGCGCCTGCTGGGCGGCGGCGCGGCTGACCGGGCAGGACAATCCGACCGCGCTCGGCATCGGTGCGCTGATGAACGCGCGGGGGCTGATGGAGCTGATCATCATCAACATCGGGCTGCAGCGCGGCATCATCGGCCCGGCGCTGTTCTCGATCCTGGTGCTGATGGCGATCCTGACGACGCTGATGGCGTCGCCGTTGTTCGAGCTGGTCTATGGCCGCCGCGCACGCAGCACCGGCGCGCTGGGCACCTTGTCCGAGGAAGAGGGCATCAGCGCGCGCGAGGCGGTCGCCGCGCGCTGATGCCGGTCACGGCCGGGGGGCGGCGGTGTCCCCCGGCCGGGCACGGGGCGCGAACTCGACGAACGCGGTCATCGCCGTCCACACGGCCAGGGTCGGCATCAGCTTGGGCGGCAGCGTCGTGCCCGCGGGACCGATCAGCGCCACCACCTGCGGCAGGCAGGCGATCCCGACCGCGGTGTAGACGAAATAGACGAGCAGCCGCTTGCTGGACGAGATGTAGAGGATGCTGATCACGATCGCGGAGCACAGCACCAGCACCAGCGTGAAGCCGGCGGTCTCCAGCGTCTCGGTGCCTGCCAGGACGAAGCCCAGCACCGCCCCGAAGAAGATGTTGATCCCGTTCAGATTGGCCCGATATTCCTCGTCGGTCATGCGGGCGCCCTCGAACAGGCGCCTGGCGAGTTTGCGCACGGCTTGCTCCCCCCGAATTCCCTTTTGCAGAACATTGCCCGAAGCCGCCGGCTTGGCAACGCGCAAGCAGCGCGCGGGGCCCTGTTGCAGCGATGCTGCACGCGTGCCGCAGCAGGCGGTGCAGAACTGTTACAAAGGTTGACTTGAAACGCACCCCTTCCTAAACGGGCGCCGCCTTGGCGGGGTTGCTCGCCGTACATGCGTTCCTCCCCCGAACAATGCTTTAGGAGAGGATGGCGCATGGCGGAAAACGGCCCCGGGCAGGACCCTTATGGTTCCGAGGATTCGCGTCTCACGTCGCTGGAACAGCGGCTGAAACAAGCGAATCATGCGGAGGCCGTGCGGACGGGGCGTGCGAAGGCGGGGGTCGATCGGAATTATTCGCTCGGCAACCGCGTGCTCGCGACGCTCCTCGGGTCCCTTGTCGGCGGCGCGCTGATCGGCTGGTTGCTTGACCGCTGGTTCGGAACGTCGCCCTGGCTCCTGCTCACGCTGCTTGCCCTTGGGGTAGGCGCCGGGTTCAGGAACATCATCAAGATTGCTGGCGAGCGCCCGGAATAACCCGGGCGTTCGTCGTATTGGCGGTTGGAAGAAACGTGGCGCAAGGCGGATCCAAGATCGACCCGATGCATCAGTTCCTGATCGAACCCGTGTTCGGTCAGAGCTGGAACCTGTTCGGGTATAATATTGCCTTCACCAACTCCGCGCTGTGGATGGTCGCGACGCTTGTCGTCCTGTGGCTGTTCATGCTCGGCGGCATGAAGGGGCAGACCGTCCCCGGTCGCTGGCAGATGGCGGTGGAGAGCTTCACCGGCTTCATCGGCGACATGCTGACGGCGAACATCGGGCCGGAGGGCAAGCGCTTCCTGCCCTATGTCTTCTCGCTGTTCATGTTCATCCTGATCGCGAACATCCTGGGCCTGCTGCCGTTCGGCCTGGTCCCGGGCGTGCATCCGTTCACCGTCACCAGCCACCTGACCGTCACCGGCGTGCTGGCGATCATCAGCTTCGCGCTGGTGCTGATCGTCGGCTTCTCGCGCCACGGCCTGCACTTCTTCTCGCTGTTCGTGCCGCACGGAACGCCCTGGTGGCTGCTGTGGCTGATCCCGGTGGTCGAGCTGTTCTCGTTCCTGGTGCGCCCGTTCAGCCTCGGTCTCCGACTGTTCGTCGCGATGACGGCGGGCCACATCCTGCTGAAGGTGCTGGCGGGCTTCGTGATCAACGGCCTCAATGCAGACGCCGTGTGGGTCGCGCCGCTGGTGGCCATCCCCAGCTTCATCCTGATGATCGGCATCACCCTGCTCGAGCTGCTGGTGTGCGCCATCCAGGCTTACGTGTTCGCGCTGTTGACGTCGCTCTACCTGAACGACGCCGTCAACCTGCACTGATCTTTTCAACCAAACAGATACCCAACAGGAGTTTTATCATGGACGCAGAAGCCGCAAAGCTGCTCGGTGCCGGTCTCGCAGCCATCGGTGCGGGCCTTGCCGCACTCGGCGTGGGCAACGTCTTCGCCAAGTTCCTCGAAGGCGCGCTGCGCAACCCGGGTGCCGCCGACGGCCAGCAGGGCCGCCTGTTCATCGGCTTCGCCGCCGCCGAGCTTCTGGGCCTGCTCGCGTTCGTCGTCGCGGTGCTGCTGATCTTCGTCGCGTAACTTCTTTTCGTGACCGGCCGTCGCCCATGCGGGCAGGCGGCCGGTGACGGAAGCACACGCGAACGAACGGGAACCACCATGCCGCAAATCGAACAGATCGCTGCGACCTATGCCTCGCAGATCTTCTGGCTGCTGATCGTGTTCGGCCTGATCTATTTCGGGATCGGGCGGGGCATGGTGCCGAGGATCCAGGGCACGGTCGAAAAGCGCGACGCGCAGATCGCCGACGACCTCGCCGCCGCCACGCGCGCCGGCCAGGAAGCCGACGCGACCGAAGAGGCATGGCGCACCCGCATGGCGGAGGCCCGCCAGGCTGCGCTTGCCGAAACCAACGCCGCCAAGGCGAAGGCGACCGCCGACGCCGCCGAGCGTGCCAAGGCTGCCAATGCCGCCATGCAGGCCCGCCTGGATGCGGCCGAGGTCGAGGTCAACCAGGCCCGTGCGAGCGCGCTCGCCAGCCTGGAGGACGTCGCCGCCGACGCCGCCCAGGGCATCGTCGCCAAGCTGGCGGGCATCGAGGTCAGCCGCGAGGCTGCCGCCGACGCCGTCCGCAAGGCGGTGACCCATGGCTAATGTGAACGGATCGACGATCGTGGCCGAACGACTGGACCATGCCGCGGCGCTGGAGCCGCTGGAGAAGCAGCCGATCCGCGGTGAGGACGGGCTGACGGCCGAGCCGATGCACAGCACCGGCGTTCCGGATCAGCATCACGAGCCGAGCCCCACCGCCTGGGGCATGGATTCGACCGGTTGGGTGGCGGTTGCCGCCCTGCTCACGATCCTGCTGCTGGTGTGGCGGCGTGCGCACAAGGGCATCGCCGGCGTGCTGGACACGCGGATCGCGACAATCCGTACCCAGCTCGACGAGGCCAAGCGCCTGCGTGCCGAGGCCGAGGCGCTGAAGGCCGAATATGCGCTCAAGGCGCAGCAGGCCGAGGCAGAGGCAGCGGCGATGCGCGAGCACGCCCATGCCGAGGCGGCGGCCATCGTCGCCAAGGCCGAGGCCGACGCGCAGGAACTGACCAGCCGTCGCGCAAAGATGGCCGAGGATCGCATCGCTGCGGCCGAGCGCCAGGCGATCGCCGAGGTGCGCGCCAAGGCCGCCGACGCGGCTGCCAAGGCGGCGGCATCGCTGATCGCCGAGCGGCTGGGTACCGAGGGCGACCGCACGCTGATCGACCGCACCATCGCCGGTCTGGGCGCGGGGCTCGGCCGACCGCACTGATCTAAAGACATGGGCGGGGACCCCGGTCCCTCCCACAGCCTGACAGGGGCGCCGCTTCTCGGGTTTCCGGCGGCGCCCTTTTCCTTTTCCAGAGCCCAGGAGTGTTTCTCATGGCCTGGATCATCCTGGGCATCGCCGTCGTCACCGAGATCTGCTGGGCGCTGAGCCTGAAGTGGGCGGGCACGCAGGCGACGATCGCCGCCTCGTCGGTGCCGATCATCCTTTCCTTCGTGAACATGGGCCTGCTGGCGCTGGCGATGCGCGGCATCCCCGCGGGCACCGCCTATGCCGTGTGGACCGGGCTCGGCGCGGTGGGCGTGATCATCGGCGGCTCGGTGCTCTTCGGCGACCGCATCGGGCCGATGCAGGCGTTCTTCATGGCGCTGATCGTGATCGGTGTGGTCGGCACGAAGCTGTTCGCGCGGGTTTGAGCCTGCGGGGGTAGGCGCCGTATCCCCGCGCACGCGGGGACCCAGGGCCAAGCAGAACCACTGGCGGTAGCGTGCGGTACCCTGGGCTCCCGCCTTCGCGGGAGCACGAGGGCGGCGCAACATCCCGCCCCTTGTTTGTACCCCGGCAAAGGCCGGGGCCCAGTTGGGGGACAGACGGGAGGGTGCGTGACCTCGCCGAAGCCTTCCCGACTGGGCCCCGGCCTCCGCCGGGGTACGGCTGGTCGGCGCAAGGCTGAGTTGCCCGACCTCAACGCTAGCGGGGGAGGGTGAGACTCCCTAGATCGGCACGCAATGTCCGATCCCAATTCTCCCAGCCGATTCAACGAGGAAAAGGCCGCCTACACCGTGCGCGGCGGCACCGATGCGCCCGACCTGGAGGCGGGCGTCGCGGCGATCCGCAACGTGCTCGCGACGCTGCCGGTGCGGCCGGGCGTGTACCGCATGCAGGATGCGCGCGGCGACGTGCTGTACGTCGGCAAGGCGCGCGCGCTGAAGAACCGGGTGGCGAACTATACCCAGGTGTCGCGGCTGTCGAAGCGGCTCCAGCGCATGGTGTCGCAGACGCGGTCGATGACGATCGTCACCACCAACAACGAGGCGGAGGCGCTGCTGCTCGAGGCGCAGCTGATCAAGCGCTATCGCCCGCCGTACAACGTGCTGCTGCGCGACGACAAAAGCTTCCCCTTCATCCTGCTGCGCGCGGACCATGATTTCCCGCGCATCCAGAAGCATCGCGGCGCGCGGCGTGCCAAGGGCAACTACTACGGCCCGTTCGCGAGCGCCGGGTCGGTTACCCAGACGCTCAACGCGCTCCAGAAGCTGTTCCTGCTGCGCAGCTGCACCGACAGCTTCTTCCGCACCCGCGACCGCCCGTGCCTGCTGCACCAGATCAAGCGCTGCTCGGCGCCCTGCGTGGGCCGCATCGACGAGGCGGGCTATGCCGAGCTGGTCGGCGACGCCAAGGACTTCCTGGCCGGCAAGTCGACCAAGGTTCAGGCGAAGCTCGGCGAGCAGATGACGGCCGCCGCCGAGAACATGGACTTCGAACTGGCGGCGGTGCTGCGCGACCGGCTGAAGGCGCTGACCTTCATCCAGGGCAGCCAGGCGATCAACGCCGATGGCGTGGGCGACGCCGACGTGTTCGCGCTGGCGTGCAAGGAAGGCACGATCGGCATCCAGGCCTTCTTCATCCGCGGCGGGCAGAACTGGGGCCATCGCAGCTTCTTCCCGCAGCACACCAGCGACGTGCCCGAGGACGAGGTGCTCGCGAGCTTCCTGATGCAGTTCTACGAGGAGGTGCCGCCGCCGCGGAACGTGTTCGTCGACCGCGAGCTCGCCGAGGCCGAGCTGCTGGGCGAGGCGCTGGCCGAGCGGGCCGGGCACAAGGTGGCGCTGTCGGTGCCGCAGCGCGGGCCGCGCCGCCGGCTGCTGGAGCAGGCACAGCGCAATGCGGTCGAGGCGCTCGACCGGCGCAATGCCGAGTCGACCACGCAGGCCAAGCTGTTGCGCGAAGTCGCCGACCTGTTCGAGCTGCCTGAGCCGCCCGACCGCATCGAGGTGTACGACAACAGCCACATCCAGGGCACCGCTGCGCTGGGCGCGATGGTGGTCGCGGGGCCGGAGGGGTTCCGCAAGGGCCAGTATCGCAAGTTCAACATCCGCAACAAGGACACGGTGCCGGGCGACGACTTCGCCATGATGCGCGAGGTGTTCCAGCGCCGCTTCGCCCGCGCGCAGGCCGAGGACCCGGATCGCGATTCGGGCGAGTGGCCCGATCTGGTGCTGATCGACGGCGGGCGCGGGCAGCTCAACGCCGCGCGCGAAGTGCTGGAGGATCTGGGCATCGAGGACGTGTGCTTGGTCGGCGTCGCCAAGGGGCCGAACCACGGTCGCGAGGGACGCGAGGTGTTCCACCTGATGGACGGGCGCGAGTTCACCCTGCCGGTCAACGCGCCGGTGCTGTTCTACCTCCAGCGACTGCGCGACGAGGTCCACCGCTTCGCGATCGGCGCGCACCGGCAGAAGCGCGCCAAGGCGATGGGCGCGAGCCCGCTCGACGAGGTGCCGGGCATCGGCCCCGCGCGCAAGAAGGCGCTGCTGATGCACTTCGGCACGGCCAAGGCGGTGCGCGGTGCGAGCCTCGCCGATCTGCAGAAGGCGCCGGGCGTGTCGGCCGCGGTCGCGCAGCAGGTGTACGACTTCTATCACGCGCGGTGAGGCGCGTGTGGATCAGTCGTTGGTGAAGCCGACGCCGCCGTTCTTCGGATGGAAAGCGGCGAGCGCGCGCGTACGTTCCTTTCGTTCGCGTATCGCGGCCCATTCCCGTTCCGTGCGGCACAGCTTGCGCGGTACGCGCGAGCCGAGCGTCGTCTGCTCGACGCAGCGCACGGCTTCGGCGGATGCGGGCGGGGGAGGCGGTGCGGCTTGGGCTTGGCCGGCGGCCAGCAGTGCGAGGGCAGAAAGGATCATGCCAGTCTCCGCATGCGATCGGCCTGCTGATTGCGGGCCAATGCCATTCTACGCTGCTCTGCGAGCAGGGTTCCAGCCCCTCAGAAGTGCGCGGTGTAGCCGCCGTCGACGGCGAGCACCTGGCCGGTGACATAGGAGGCCTGGGGTGAGGTCAGGAACAGCACCGGGCCGACGATCTCCTCCGGCCGGCCCCAGCGGCCGAGCGAGGTGCGGGTGGCGAGATGCGCGGCGATCGCGGGGTCGGCGACCATCGCGGCATTGGCTTGCGTCGCGAAGAAGCCAGGTGCGACCGCGTTGACGGTGATGCCGCGCGGGCCGAGTTCGGCCGCAAGCGCGCGGGTGAGCGCCTCCAGCCCGCCCTTGGACGCGGTGTAGGCGGCGTCCCCGCTGCGGGCGAGCGGCCCGGCGATCGAGGTGATGTTGAGGATCCGGCCGCCCGCCGCCATGCCGGGCGCGAGCCGGCGGGCGAGGTCGAACGGCGCGATCAGATTCACCTCCAGCATGCGGCGGACCGCGGCACGGTCGAGGTCGGCGAGCGGCCGGCGGTCGCGGTGGCCGGCGTTGTTGATGAGGATGTCGATCGGCGGCAGCGCGTCCACGCACGCGGCGAGCGCGGCGTCGTCTTCCAGGTCGACGACGAGCGGCTCGGCGGAGCCGCCGTCCCCAGCGATCGCTGCGGCGAGCGCCTCCAGCGCGGCGCGGCGGCGGCCCTGGAGGAGGACGTGCACGCCCGTCTGCGCAAGGCCGCGGGCGATCGTCTGCCCCAGACCGCCCGAAGCCCCCGTCACCAGCGCCGTGCGGCGTCCAAGCCTGTGGTCCTGTTCCATGGCAGCGCCATAGCGTGGCCGGGACGATTGCCGAAGCGCCGGCGCATCCGTGGGAGACGCGCCGGCGCCGGGATCAGACCAGTTCGCCGAGGGCCGAGGCTTCGAAGCCCTTCACCTTGGTGGCGTCGCCTTCGCGGATACGGGCGACCCAGTCGGGGTTGCTGATGAGCGCACGGCCGACCGCGATCAGGTCGAACTCGTCGCGTTCCATGCGCTCGATCAGGTTCTCGATGCCGACGGTCGAGGAGCTTTCACCGCCGAACGCTGCCAGGAACTCGCCCGAGAGCCCGACCGAACCGACGCTGATGGTGGCCGCACCGGTCAGCTTCTTTGCCCAGCCGGCGAAGTTCAGGCCCTTTTCGCCGTCCAGCTCGGGGAACTCGGGCTCCCAGAAGCGGCGCTGCGAGCAGTGGAGCACATCGACGCCGGCATCGACCAGCGGCTGCAGCCAGTCGGCCATCAGCTCGGGCGTTTCGGCCAGACGCGCGGCATAGTCCTGCTGCTTCCATTGGCTCAGGCGCAGGATGATCGGATAATCGGGGCCGACCGCCTCGCGCACCGCCTTCACCACCTCGCCCGCGAAGCGCGAGCGCTCGCGGATGGTGGCGCCGCCCCAGCGATCGGTGCGCTCGTTGGTGCCCGCCCAGAAGAACTGGTCGATCAGATAGCCGTGGGCGCCGTGCAGCTCGACGGTGTCGAAGCCCAGCCGCTTGGCGTCGGCGGCCGCGCGGGCGAAGGCGGCGATGGTGTCGGCGATCGCCTCCTCGCTCATCGTCTCGCCGCGCGGCTTGCCGGGGGCGAGCAGGCCCGACGGGCTTTCGACCGGGGCGTCCGGCTCCCAGCCATCCGGGCCGACCGTGGAGCCGGTATGCCAGATCTGCGGGCCCATCTTGCCGCCGGTGGCGTGTACGGTGTCGATCACCTGCTGCCAGCCGGCCAGCGCCTGCTCGCCGTGGAACAGCGGGATGCCCGCCATGTTGCGCGACGCGGGGCGGTCGATCACCGTGCCTTCGGACAGGATCAGGCCGACGCCCCCTTCGGCGCGGCGGCGGTAATAGGCGGCCTGGGGCTCGCCGGGGATGCCGGCCGGCGCGAAGCCGCGCGTCATGGGTGCCATGACGATGCGGTTGGCGAGCTCGAGCGACTTGATGCGGAAGGGGCGGAAGAGGACGTCGGCGGAAGCGGACATGCAGGGGGGCTCCGTTCAAAACAGGAGCCGCTCAGGTATACACCGCAAGGCGAAGGTCAATACCGTACCGGGCGGTATCGAAGGTGCGTTCCGGAAACGGATCGATGCCTGGGAGGGGTTCTCGATGCTTCAGCGAGTTGCGATCCGGCACGCCGCGGCAGGAAGGGCGCGGACCACCCCAAGCTTCTGAAAAAATGCACCGATACTGCATGAAATGCCCATTTGCGCGGCTCCGAAACCGGCCTAGGCTGGCGGCGGGGAAGAGGGGGAATTCATGCGATATCGTTGTGCGTCGGCGCTGGCACTGCTGCTGGCATCGGCTCCTGCCTGGGCCGGGGACAAGCCGCTGTATCAGCCGGCGCCCGGCTGGGTGAAGCCGGCGCCGCCGATCGACACGGGCAAGCTGGACGGCGAGTCGCCGGTGGTGATGCTGTTCGACCAGCAGCAGCGGCTGCACGACGGGCAGAGCTGGGCCTATACCGACAGCGCGACCCGGATCGCCTCTGCCCAGACGCTCAACCAGGCGGGTACCGTGCAGCTGCCGTGGCAGCCGGACGGCGGTGACCTGATCATCCACCGCGTCGAGATCCTGCGCGGCAACGAGCGCATCGACGCGCTCGCCAAGGGCGAACGCTTCACGGTGCTCCGCCGCGAGGAGCAGCTGGAGCAGCTGCAGCTGACCGGCGTGCTGACGGCGACCATGACCGTGGAGGGGCTGCGCGTCGGCGACGTGCTGCGCGTGACCTTTTCCAACACCAACAAGGATTCGGCGCTGGCGGGCAACGTCCAGACGGTGATGCCGCTGGTCAGCGAGCCGCTACGCGTCGGCTTCGCCCGCGCGCGCCTGCTGTGGGACGGCGCCACCCCGGTGAAGTGGAACGCGCACGGCAAGGGCATGTCGCCGATGCCGATGCGCGCGGGGGCCTATCAGGAGCTGGAGGTGACCGTACCGCTGGCGAAGGCGGAGGAACTGCCGGGCGACGCGCCGGCCCGCTTCCGCCGCCTGGAGATCCTGGAGGCGACGAGCTTCGCCGACTGGCAGGCGGTCTCGCGCACCATGGAGCCGCTCTACCGCACCGCGGGGTTGATCGCGCCGGGAAGTCCGCTCGCGGCGGAAGTCGCCAAGATCAAGGCGGCCCACGCCGCGCCGATCGACCGGACGGCCGCCGCGCTGCGGCTGGTGCAGGACGAGGTGCGCTACCTGTTCAACGGCATGGCGGGCGGCAATTACCACCCGCAGTCGCCGGCCGACACGTGGCAGCGCCGCTATGGCGACTGCAAGGCGAAGACGCTGCTGCTGCTGGCGCTGCTCCATGCCCTGGACGTGGAGGCGGAGCCGGTGCTCGCGAGCATCGGCATGGGCGACCTGGTGGCGGAGCGGCTGCCGAGCGCGGCCGCGTTCAACCATGTGATTGTGCGGGCGACCGTCAACGGGCGCACGCTGTGGCTGGACGGGACTGACTCGGGCGTCCGGCGCGAGGACCTGGGCGACACGCCGCCGTTCCGCAATGTCCTGCCGCTGCGTTCGGCGGGCGCCGGGCTGATGCCGCTGCCGACGGTCGCGCCGGCACGGCCGCAGGGCCGCTCGATGCTGGAGATCGACCAGAGCGCGGGCTTCACCCTGCCGACGCCGTTCAAGGCGACGTTGGAGGTGCGCGGCGCGATGGGGCAGGAGCTGAACCTTGCCGCCTCCCAGGCCGACCGCCAGCAGAAGGACGAACTGGTCGGCGGCATCCTGTCGCGCCTCCTGGGCGGCGCGCTGATCGTCGATCGTTCGATCCGCTGGGATGCTGCCAGCGGCATCGCCACGATCGAGGCCTCCGGCATCGCGGACAGTGCGTGGGAGCTGGAGGAGCAGAAGCTTCGGCTGGGGCTGGACCGGGCGATCGGGCAGCTGAGCTTCGAGCCCGACCGGTCGCGCACCGCCTGGCAGCAGCTGCCCGTCGCGACCAACGGCCCCTCGCATACCGAGGCGACCACCCGCGTACACCTGCCGGACGGCGGCAAGGGCGTGACGCTGGAGGGCGACCGCGAGCTGGCCGGCCGCTACGCCGGCCTGACGGTTCAGCGCCAGGTGACGCAGGAAGGCGGATGGCTGGTCGCGCGCGACGTGCTGCTCGCCGACGGGGCCGAGATCGCGCCGGGCGAGATCGCGGCGCAGCGCGCACGCGTCGCCCAGGCCAAGAACCGGCTGCTGGTGGCCGTCGCGCCCGAGCAGCGGCCGGCGCATTGGGAAGAGGTGATGGCCGCCCGCCGCGACAAGCGGCTGGGTGCGCTGGAGGCGGTCTATGCCAAGGATCTGGCGGCGAACCCCAAGTCGGCCGAGGCATTCGAGCGCCGCGCACGCTTCCGCACCGGCCTCTATGACTGGCGCGGCGCGCTGGCGGACGTGGACCAGGCGATCGCGCTCGGCGCGACGATCGACCGGTATCTGTGGCGCGCGGAGTTGCACCAGCAGGTCAACGATGACGCCAAGGCGCTGGCCGATCTGCGCGCGGCCGAAACGCTGGAGCCCGCCAGCATCCCCGTGCAGCTCGCGATCGCACAGTTCGAGGCGGAGCATGGCCAGGCGACCGCGGCGCTCGCCCGGATCGACCGGCAGAGCCCGACCGGCGGCGAGCAGCGCAGCAACCTGCAACTGGTGCGCAGCAACGTCCTGGCCGAAGGAGGGCGCGTCGATGATGCGCTCGCCTCCCTGGATACGGCAGTGAAGACGAGCCCCGGCCAGGCGACGCTGCTCAACGGGCGGTGCTGGCTGAAGGGGACGCGCAACGTCGCGCTCGACACGGCGCTGCGCGACTGCACCAAGGCGATCGAGCTTGCGGAGAGCCCGTCCAGCATCCTGGACAGCCGCGGCATGGTCTATTTCCGGATGAACCGGCTGGACGACGCGCTGGCGGACTTCGATGCGGCGCTGGAGATGGCGCCAGGGATGCCGGCCTCGCTGTTCATGCGGGGCGTGGTGCGCAAGGCGAAGGGCGATGCGGCCGGCAGCGCCGCCGACTTCGCCGCGGCAACGCTGCAGTCGCCACGCATCGCCGAGGAATATGCCCGCTACGGGATCAAGCCCTGATCCCCTGAACCGACGTTCGTCGGGCAAAAAGAAACGGGCGGCCCGGGATGTCCGGACCGCCCGTTCGCGTACCAGGAAGGTGCGCTTACTTGCTGTCGCTCGCAGCGTCCGAGACGGCATCGCCTGCCGACGAGACGTCGCGGCCCGCGCCCTCGACCGTGTTGCACGCGCTGACCATCAGCGCGCCGGCGATCGCCATCAAACCAAAAACCTTGCGCATGAAATCCTCCATGAACCGTTGAATCTGCAGGATGGGAATGCCTCGCCGCGATTTTCGTTCCGCAGTCGGATCGACCACGCAAAAACCGCGCGCAGCTGTTGCAGCGCTGCCGCGGTGGGATCTCGATGCTGGAAGGAATGTGGGCCCGGAAGCGTCACCGGGGGGGGGGGAGGGTAGACGCTTCCGGGCCCGTGTTCTGGATAGCGAGAGCGGGGGGGGCATAAGGTCGCTATCCGAAGAACAAAACGTCGCTTGGGGGCGGTGGTTCCGGGGAAAAACGCTCGGGGAGATTCTTTTTTCCGCAGCGGCGTAACGACCCGCGGAACGCCGTGGATCAGCGCGCCGAACGCGCGCTGATCGCGATTTCATAGGCGCCCACCAGCGGATCGTGGTGGAGGGGGGAGCGCAGCTGGCGCGAGAGGCCGAGCAGCACCCGGCCATAGCGCGAGGCGACCAGCTCGCTCAGTTCGGCGCTTTCGACCAGCGCCGGCGAACTCACCCGCAACACCACCTGTTCGGGCTGCGACACCTTGGCCGAAATGCGCGCCTGGGTGCTCGGATTGACCATCATCGCCAGCTCGATCAGCTCGGTCAGCAGGAACGAGACGGCGACGCCGACGTCCTGCGACACCAGCAGCGGCTCGACATCGATGGTGATGCCGAGGCCGGAGGCGTGTTCGGGGGCGGTCGCACGGATGTTGGAGGCGAGTTCGCCAATCACCGCGCGCAGCTCCAGCCCGCGATTTTCCTCCAGCTCGGCGAAATGGTGGCGGTGCACCACCGCCAGCGCGTCCACCCGGCGCTGGATCGAGGCATAGGCCTCGCTCGCGTCGGCACTGGGCGCGCTGCGCGCATGGAAGTTGATCAGGCTGGCGATCACCTGGAGGTTGTTCTTGACCCGGTGATGGACCTCGCGCGTGAGCTTGGTCTGGCGGACCAGCCCTTCGGCGAGGTTGCCCTCATGCTCCTGCACCGTGCGGGTGATCGCCTGGAAAGTCTCGCCCAGCTCGGCGATCTCGTGGGCGGGGACGGCGCCATAGTCGACGCTGCGGATCACCTCGCCCGGGGTATAGGAGGCGACGCTCGCGCGCAGGCGGCGCAGCGGGCGGATCAGCAGGCGGTCCACCACGAACCAGCCGATGCCGGCGGCGGCGGCCCACATCAGCAGCGGCAGCAGCATCGCCACCAGCACGGGCGAGGTGATCGGGGCGCTGCGCACCGACATGGAGAAGGCGAGCTCGTCGAAGCCGAGCGGCACCACCAGCGTCTCGCGACGTTCGAGCGCTCCCCTGCGCGGCAGGCCCTGGAGCTGGAGCGGCATCTCGTCGCCGCGCTGCAGCTCGGCGGCATAGGGGGGCACGAAGCCGCTCGGGCGGGCGACGTCGGCCAGCACTTCGGTCGGGAAGAAGGCGTCGGCACGCGTGCCGTTGGGCGCATCGGGCAGGTGGACCAACAGGCCCTGCGCCGGGAGCAGCGTCACCTGGAGGCGGCCGGGATCGGACAGGGCGGGCAGCGGCACCGGCAGTTGCGCACCGCACAGCGTGCGGCCGGTCGCATCGGCGATCTCGAAGCGGATGCCGGCGGCGGACTGCTGGGCGAAGATCCCCTGGACGCGGGCGCAGCTGGGGGCGTCCTGGACATCGCTGTCGATGGCCCGCAGCGCGACGCGCAGCGCCGTCAGGTCGCCGACGAGTTCGTTGGCAAGCGCACGCGACGCCTCCAGCCCGGCCACGCGCAGGCGCGCGCGCGTCTCTACGTCCACCGTCCGCGTCGTCTGCAGCGTCGCGAACAAGGCGATCAGCGCCAGCGGCAGCAGCGCGATGCTGAGAATCAGGAAAACACGCGCACCCGTCGTCAGGTGCTGAAACGCCGCCACAGGCACCATCGGCCTGCGGCGTTCGAGATCGTCTTCGGCCACGAAGGTGGCGCTATTTCAGCTTGCTGAGCAGGTCGAGCATCTCGTCGGGGATCTCTTCCCCAGCGGCATCCTGATAGACAGCGCGCAGCGCGTCACCGACGTTCTTCTGCTTGCCTTCCTCAGGCTTCTGCTTGCCGTCCGCGGTCGCGGCGCGTTCCTGCCGTTCCGTTTCGTTCGAACCCGTCACCAACTGCACACCCTAAGCCCCCTAAGCGCGGCACCCGTGCCGTGCACTACATGAACAAATGCGGCCACGCCAACCCGACGGATGCATGCAGCGGCTGCCCGCATCCGCATGCAGGCAAAGCACCGGCGCATGGCGTGAAACCAAATTCGTCCTCGTTGGTTCCAACCCCGACGCGAAATCGGGGGAGAGCGTCTCTTCCGCCGTCGTGAAAGTGAATTGCAAACGTTTGGACGGCTCCCCAGAATGGCCGTCCACCTCTGGAGGAGACCTACCCGATCATGTCGCTTGGACAGCAACTGGCGCCGCATCTTCCTTTCCTGCGGCGCTACGGTCGTGCGCTCACGGGCAGCCAGTCGGAAGGCGACCGCTACGTGCGCGCCGCCCTGGAGGCGATCGTGGCGGCGCCCGAGGAATTCCCGCGGGACGTCGATCCCCGGCTTGGCCTCTATCGTACCTTCCAGGCGATCTGGTCGTCGACTCACCCGGCCGAAGACGCCGCGCGCGAAGAAGCGAGCGGCGATCAGGAAGCGATCGCGCGTGCCCGGCTCGCCCGCATCGCGCCGCTGTCGCGTCAGGCGCTGCTGCTGACCGCGATGGAAGGCTTCACCAACGAGGACACGGCCTATCTGATCGACACCAGCGAAGAAGAAGTGGAATCGCTGGTGGCCGAGGCGCTGCGCGAGATCGAGGCGCAAACCCGTTCGCGCGTGATGATCATCGAGGACGAGCCGCTGATCGCGATGGACCTGGAAACCATCGTGCGCGACCTGGGCCATGACGTGACCGGCGTCGCCGTCACCCGCGACGAGGCGGTGGCGCTGGCGATGGAGGATCGCCCGGGCCTGGTGCTCGCCGACATCCAGCTCGCCGACGACAGCTCGGGCATCGACGCGGTCAAAGACATCCTGGCCGAGTTCAACGTGCCGGTGATCTTCATCACGGCGTTCCCGGAGCGGCTGCTGACGGGCGAGCGGCCGGAGCCGACGTTCCTCATCACCAAGCCGTTCCAGCGTTCCACCGTCAAGGCGGCGATCAGCCAGGCGCTGTTCTTCGACCAGTCGACGGTGCCGACGATCTGATACGGAGCCAAAACGATCCTGGGGGGTTTAGGCAGAATGGTCGACGATAAGCGAACCCATCTGAACACCGATCGTGCCCGTGCGGGCACGACCCCCGGGATGACCCGTTACATCCTGGGGGTGTCGCTGGCGCTGGTGATCGTCATTTTCGCGATCATTCTCTGGTCCTGACCCGCGACCGGGCGTCCGGCCGGCGCGCCCGCTGGCAATCGACGGACGCATCCCCTATGTTGGCAACATGGCGCCGCCGCGAGCTTGCGGCCGCCCACCGATCGGATTTTCATGACTGAACCGGAAGTTACGGGCGAAGAGACTGGTGCGACCGAGCACGTCGCGCTGTCCGACCCTGAGTTCAAGAAGCAGCTGGCGCAGGTCATCCCGCACCTGCGCGCCTTCGGACGCTCGCTTTCCGGCAGCCGCGATCTAGCCGACGACCTGGTTCAGGAAACGCTGTTGAAGGCGTGGGCGGCGCGCCAGCGCTTCCAGGCCGGCACCAACATGCGCGCCTGGACCTTCATCATCCTGCGTAACCTCTATCTCTCCCAGATGCGCCGTGCGCGCTTCAAGGGCGAGTGGGACGATCTGGTGGCCGACCGCATCCTGGCGGCCCCGGCCAGCCAGGATCGCCACGTCGAGCTGTCCGACATGCAGCGCGCCTTGCTCCACCTGCCGCAGCCGCAGCGCGAGGCGCTGATCCTCGTCGGCGCGGGGGGCTTCGCCTATGAGGAAGCGGCCGAAATCTGCAACGTGGCGGTGGGCACCATCAAGAGCCGCGTCGCCCGCGGCCGCGTGGCGCTCGAAACCCTGCTGACCGAGGGCCAGCTTCCCACCCGTGCCTCGCACCCGGGCAATGGCGAGCAGAGCGCGCTCGAGGCGATCATGGGCGAGGTCAACGAGCTCAGCCGCGACCGCTGACGGCCGGCTCTAGCGGGCTTCTGTGCAGGCAGGGCCCGGGTCCTCGCCGCGCGACGCCGGTGGCCGCGCGCCTGCCTCCGGGCCGGTGCGGCACTTTCCAGAACGAGAAGCAAGGCCGGTGCGGCTAGGCCTCCTAGCTCGCGGTCAGCCGACGGGCCGCGTTAGTGTCGGTGGCTGATCCTGTCCAGCAGGCGGAGGTAGGGCGCGAACTCGTCCGGCAAGTTCTCCATGCCGTCGAAACTCTGACGAAGCGCGTTTCCGATCGCGTCGCGGGGCCGGGGGCGACGCACAACGACGCCGCGCGACCTGTTCGCGTCAGAAACGGCATCGGGGGCCCGGCGGGGTGGCGAAGTAACCATCGGCCTAACAACTCAACATCTTGATATTTGTTGCTTTCGCATCGCGCTTTTGTCGTTGCGCCCGCGTCCCGAACCATCGCACCAGAGGGCATGGACCTGAACTCGGCAATTCTGCGCGCGCGGGAGCACTCCCCGTTTCTTGCCCGGCTGCTCGAGCTGGAGGCGCCGCTGCTCGACGGCGCATGGGCGGACGATCCGCTTGCGCACGCACGCATCGACGATCCCGACATGGGGGTCGCGCGGCGGCTGCGGATCGAGCGGCGGCGCGTCGCGCTGCTGGTGGCGCTGGGCGACCTTTCCGGCGCCTATGACCTGCGTCGGGTGACGGGGCTGCTCAGCGCCTTCGCGGACCGTGCGCTCGACGTGGCGATCCGCGCCGCGATCGAGGAGCGGACCCCGGGCGCGCCGCCGCAGGGGTTCGTGGCGATCGCGCTCGGCAAGCAGGGCAGCCGCGAGCTCAACTATTCGTCCGATGTGGACCCGATCCTGCTGTTCGATCGCGCGACGCTGCCGCACCGCGAGCGGGAGACGCCGGACGAGGCGGCGATCAAGATCGCCCGGCGCGCGACCGAGCTGCTCCAGACGCGCGACGGCGACGGCTATGTGCTGCGCGTGGACCTGCGGCTGCGGCCTGCGCCCGAGGCATCGCCGATCGCGCTGCCGGTGGGCGCGGCGATCAGCTATTATGAATCGCAGGCGCTGCCGTGGGAGCGCGCCGCCTTCATCCGCGCGCGGGCGGCGGCGGGCGACCTGGCGCTGGGGCGGCGGTTCCTGGTCGCGATCCGCCCGTTCGTGTGGCGGCGCGCGCTGGACTATGGCGCGGTGGCGGAGATCCGGCAGATCTCCGGGCGCATTCGCGACCATTATGCCCAAGGCCAGGCGTTCGGCCCCGGCTATGACCTGAAGCGCGGGCGCGGCGGCATCCGCGAGGCGGAGTTCTTCGCCCAGGTGCACCAGCTGATCCATGGCGGCCGCGACCGCAGCCTGCGCGCGCCGGCGACCCTGGACGCACTCGCCGTGCTCGCCAGGGCGGGCTGGATCGACCCCGAACAGGCCGCCACGCTGGCGGAGGGCTACACGCTGTTCCGCACGATCGAGCACCGGTTGCAGATGGTCGACGATCGCCAGACGCACAGCCTGCCGACCTCGCCGGAGGCGCTCGACAATGTCGCACGGCTGCACGGGCTGGCGGACGGCGCCGCCCTGCTCGATCTGCTGCGCCCGAAGGTGGAGGGCGTGGCGGCGGTGTACGACACGCTGGGCGCGACCGACCGGCCGGCGGTGCCGGCGGACCCGCAGCTGCTGGAGGCGCGGCTGGACGAGCTTGGCTTCGACCCCGCCGACCAGGCGGCGCGGCGCATCGCCGATTGGCGCAGCGGCCGCTATCCCGCGCTCCGCAGCCCGGCTGCCCGCACCGCGCTGGAGGCGGCGCTGCCGGAGATGCTGAGCAGCCTGGCGAGCGCGAGCGACCCGTATCAGGCGCTGATCCGGCTCGATGGCATGCTGGGGCGGCTGCCGAGCGCGATCAACCTGTTCCGCCTGCTGGAGGCGCAGCCAGCGCTCGCCAAGCTGCTGAGTGCGATCCTCTGCCATGCGCCGACCCTGGCGGAGGCGCTCGCGCGGCGTGCGACGCTGCTCGACGGGCTGATCGATGCGAGCGCGCTGGAGCCGGTGGGGGAGGTGTCAGAGCTTGCGGCCGAGATGGCCCCGCGCGAGGCGGGCGCGTCCTATGAGGCGGTGCTCGATCATGCCCGCGCGATCGTGGGCGAGAAGCGCTTTGCCCTGGGCGCGCAGATCATCGCCGGCACCAGCGACCCGATGACGGTGGCGGCGGGCTATGCGCGGGTGGCCGAGGCGGCGATCGAGACGCTGGTCGCCGCCACCGTCGCCGAGTTCGCGGCCCAGCACGGGCGGGTGCCGGACAGCGAGTTGGTGATCGTGGCGCTCGGGCGGCTGGGTGGCGGGCTGCTCACCCACGCCTCCGACCTCGACGTCGTCTATCTCTTCACCGGCGACTATCGCGCGGAATCGGACGGGCCCAAGCCGCTTGGGGCGGTGCTCTACTACAACCGGCTGGCGCAGCGGGTGACCGCGGCGCTGTCGGTGCCGACCGCCTCGGGCCCCCTCTACGAAATCGACACGCGGTTGCGGCCGTCGGGGGCGCAGGGGCCGCTGGTGGTCTCGCTGGAGGGCTTTGCCCGCTACCAGCGCGAGAGCGCCTGGACCTGGGAGCATATGGCGCTGACGCGCGCGCGGCCCGTGTTCGGCTCCGCAGGCGCGCGCGAACAGGTGGCCGGCGTCATCCGCGCGGTGCTGGAAGGCGACCGGCCGGAGCGCGACATCGTCGCCGAAGCGCGGGAGATGCGGGCGGAGATGGCGCGGCACAAGCCGGCCGGCGGGCCGCTCGACGTCAAGCTCGCACCCGGCGGGCTGGTCGACCTGGAGTTCGCCGTGCATGTCGTCCAGCTGGTCCACCGCACCGGCTTCCATGCCGACCTGCCGAGCGCGACCGCGGCATTGGAGGCGGCCGGGTTGCTGCCGCCGGGGCTGGTGGAGGCGCATGCGCTGCTGACGCGCGCGCTGGTGACGTTCCGGCTCGTCGCGCCCGATGCGCAGCTGCCGCCGCCGGCGTCGCGGGCGCTGGTCGCGCGGGCGCTCGGCCAGGCCGATTGGGACAGCACGGTTGCCTCGCTCGATGCGGCACGGCAACGGGTTGCCGCTGCGTGGGCGGCAGTGAGCAACGGGAAGGACGCGGGATGAACGAGGGCGATGCCATTCCGGCAGTGACGCTGACGGCGAGCGACGGGACCGTCATCGACCTTCCGTCGGTGCGGCCGCTGGTGGTCTATTTCTATCCCAAGGCGGACACGACCGGCTGCACGCGCGAGGCGATCGACTTCAGCGACCTCCAGCCGCAGTTCCGTGCGGCCGGCGTCGAGGTGATCGGCGTGTCCAAGGACGCCCCTGCCAAGCTCGAGCGGTTCGTCGCCAAGCACGGGCTGGCGGTGCGGCTGGCGAGCGACGAGGGGCCTGCGTGCGAGGCGTTCGGCGTCTGGGGCGAGAAGAAGCTCTATGGCCGCAGCTACATGGGCATCGAGCGCGCGACCTTCCTGTTCGATGCCGAGGGGCGGCTGGTGCAGGCGTGGCGCAAGGTGAAGGTGCCTGGCCATGCCGAGGCGGTGCTGGCCGCTGCCCGCGGGGTGAAGGCGGCCGGATGACGAGCATTGCCGAGGCCTGCCGCGCCGTTCTGGAGACCGCCGACCCGCGCACCAAGGTGAAGCGGGCGCGGGCGGCGGCGCGGGCGTGGCGGCGGGGCGAGCTGGCGTTCGCGTTCGACGTCGCCATGCCGGACCGGCCGGGCCGACCCGAGCGGCCGGAACTGCTGCCGCCCAATCGCATGCCCAAGCGCGGCAAGGGCGGATCGGAGCGCGGGCGGCTGGCGCTGCTGCACGCGCTGGCGCACATCGAGTTCGTGGCGATCGACCTGGCGTTCGATGCCGCCGGACGCTTCGGGGCGGAGTTCCCGCGCGGCTTCACCGACGACTGGATCGGGGTGGGTGCGGACGAGGCGATGCACTTCGCGGTGCTCGAACGGCGGCTCCGGCACCTCGGCAGCCACTATGGCGCGCTGCCGGCGCACGACGGGCTGTGGGACGCAGCGATCGAGACCGCGCACGACGCGCTGGCGCGTCTGGCGGTGGTGCCGATGGTGCTGGAAGCGCGCGGCCTGGACGTCACTCCGGCCACCGTGGAGCGGGCGCGGGCGGGCGGCGACGAGGCGACGGCGCGCATCCTCCACCGCATCTACACCGATGAAATCCGGCATGTTTCGGCCGGCACCCGCTGGTTCCAACATCGTTGTAAAATCGAACGAATCATTCCCGCGCCGCATTGGCAGGCGCTGGTGCGGCGGCACTTCCGCGGGGCCGTTAAGCCACCGTTCAACGATTCAGCGCGCGCGTGTGCCGGTCTGACGCGGGATTATTATGAGCCGCTTGCAGAAAGCTGATGCGTCGGGCCAATCAAGGCTCGTCAAAGCGCGGAGGGGCTGCAGCTGAGACATCGATGAAGGGCGAACGGCCTGAAACCGCTCGCGAAACTTGGATCGCCGGACTCAGTATGACCATCAGCAACGTCGTCTCAGCCAACGCCGCGATTGCTAAGCGGTTCCGTCGTTTCTTCACTTTCCGCGATTTCATTCTGCACGATGGCCGCTCCGGCCGCCGGGTCCGCATCGCTGCCCGTACCCAGGCGCTTGCCGCGACCGCCGCTGCGCTGACCCTCGGCTTCTCGGGCTATGGCGTCGCCAACGCTGCGGTGGACACCGCAGCGGCTGCCGGCCTCACCCCGCAGGCCGAGCAGGCTGCCACCGTCGCCCAGATGCGGCAGCGGGTCCGCGCGATGGAGGCCAATGTCGCCGAGCTGCGCCAGGTCGCCGCTGCCCATGCCGCCCGCATCGACCAGCGCCAGGCGATGATCGCCGCGGTGCTGACCGGCGAGGGTGATCCGGCAGCACTCGCCGACGCCGCGCTCGCCCCCCTGCCGCAGGGCAGCAAGGCGGTCGCGAGCGTGACCGCGCCGCTCCAGCGCGCCGAGCAGCGCCAGGCAGAGCTTGCGGCCAAGGCACAGGAAGTCACCGCCGAGCGCTATGCCGAGACCGCCAAGCAGCTCCGCAAGCTGGGCCTGCGCCCCGAGAAGCTCGCCATGGGCGGGCCCTATGAGCCGGTGAGCACGACCGAGGCCGCCGCCGTCACCGCATCGTCGAACGAGGCCGATGCCCAGTTCCGCAACCTGTTCATGACCTGGAAGAAGCTCGACACGCTCGAGCAGGCGGCGATCGCGATCCCGTCGCTCCAGCCGGTCGACAACATCAAGCTGTCGAGCAACTTCGGCGTCCGCTCGGACCCGTTCCGTGGCACCGCCGCGATGCACGCCGGCATCGACCTTCCGGGGCCGATCGGCACGCCGGTCTATGCCACCGCCGACGGCATCGTCGGCCGCGCGCAGCGCGCCGGCGGCTACGGCAACCTGGTCGAGCTGAACCACGGCAAGGGCATCCAGACCCGCTACGGCCACCTGTCGAAGATCCTGGTCGGGCCGAACAGCCGCGTGCGTCGCGGCCAGCTGATCGGCCTGATGGGCTCGACCGGCCGCTCGACCGGCAGCCACCTTCACTACGAAGTGCGCATCAACGGCGCCGCCGTGAACCCGATCCCCTATCTGCAGGCAGGCGACCAGCTGCTGGCGGCGCAGGATCGCGCGGCGCGCAACCGCCAGCAGGCGGTCGGCGGCCCGGCGAACTGATCGCGCGACTTCACGAGACGGAGAGGAGAGGGGCCACGGCGACCATGGTTGCCGATGGCCCCCGTACCTCTTATCTCCGGCCCATGGCCACCATTCCCGTTTCCAAAGTCGGCCTGACGCCATCCGCCGCGGCTCGTGTCGCTGCGATCGCCGCGCGTCAGGGCAAGCCCGCCATCCTGCGCCTGTCCGTCGAGGGCGGGGGCTGTTCCGGCTTCCAGTATCGCTTCGGCCTTGCCGATGGTGCGGAGGGCGACGACAGCGTCACTGAGACCGACGGTGTCCGGCTGGTCGTCGATTCGATGAGCCTGGACCTCGTGCGCGGCGCGCAGGTGGACTTCGTGGAGTCGCTGGGCGGCGCCGCGTTCAAGGTCGAGAACCCCAATGCCGCGTCGGGCTGCGGCTGCGGCACCAGCTTTTCGGTCTGACCCCCAAGCGTGCGCATCGTCACCTACAACGTCAACGGCATCAAGGCGCGCCTGCCGCGCCTGCTGGAGTATCTCGCCGAGCAGACGCCCGACGTCGTCTGCCTGCAGGAGCTCAAGTCGAGCGACGAGACCTTCCCTGAGGCGGAGATCCGCGCGGCCGGTTATGGCGCCGTCTGGCACGGCCAGAAGGGGTTCAACGGCGTCGCCGTCCTCGCCAGGGGCGCGGACCCGGTGGAGCGCCAGCGCGGCCTTGCCGGGGAGCCGGAGGACGAGCACAGCCGCTATCTGGAGACCGAGGTCGACGGGGTGGTGATCGCGTCGATCTACCTGCCCAACGGCAATCCGGTGCCCGGCCCCAAGTTCGATTATAAGCTGCGCTGGATCGAGCGCCTGTCCGATCGCGCCCGCGCGCTGCTGGCCGAGGAGCGGCCGGTGGTGCTGGCGGGCGACTACAACGTCATCCCCAACGACGACGACGTCTATTCGGTGCGGGCGATGGCGAGCGACGCGCTGATGCAGCCGGAATCGCGCCAGGGCTATCGCGCGCTGGTGGCGCAGGGCTGGACCGACGCACTGCGCACCCGCTTCCCCAAGGGCGGGGTGTGGACCTTCTGGGACTATCAGGCCGGCGCCTGGCAGCGCGACGCGGGCTTTCGCATCGACCACCTGCTGCTGAGTCCGATCGCGGCGGACCGGATGCAGGATGCGGGCGTCGACAAGGACTATCGCGGCCGCGAAAAGGCGAGCGACCACGCGCCGACCTGGGTGCGCCTGCGTTGAGGCGGATCGCCGGGGCCGCACTCGCGGCCGCGCTGCTGGTGCCCGTGGCTGCCCAGGCGCGGGACTATTGCCCGACGCGCCCGGGCCTGGGCGAAAACCCGTGCGTGGTCGAGAAGGGCACCGTCTCCGTCGAGACGGCGCTGGCCGACTGGGAGCATGATCGCAGCGCCGAGGAGCGCACCGACACGCTGCTGGTCGCCGACACGCTGCTGCGTTTCGGGGTCAGCGACCGTGCCGAGCTGCAGCTGGAATGGCAGCCCTATGGCCGCGACGTGACGCGGGACCGGGTGCTCGGCGAAACGGAGCGCAAGGATCGCGTCGGCGACGTGACCCTCGGCGCGCGCGTGAACCTCGCCAATCCGGACGGCTCCGGCTTTTCCTGGGCGGTGCAGCCGTCGGTGACGCTGCCGGTCGGTCGCCAGCCGATCGGCGGGGGAGACTGGGCCGCGAGCCTGATCGTGCCCGTGGCCTATGCGCTCGGCGACACGCTCACGCTCGAGCTGACGCCGGAGGTGGCGGCCGAAGTCGACGAGGACGGCCGCGGCCGGCACCTGGCCTATGGCCACATCGTCGGCCTGGAACTGGACCTCACCGACGCGCTCACCACCACGCTGGAAGGCGAAGTCCGGCGCGACGACGATCCGGTCGAGCCCGCCACCTATGTCCGCGGTGCCCTCGCGCTGGCGTGGATGGCGAACGACGACACGCAGCTCGATTTCGGCACCGCCTTCGGCCTCGACCACGACACGCCGGACCTGCGCCTCTACGCCGGGATCGCCCGCCGCTTCTGACGCCTGCCGGCGCCCTGCGCAGCGTGGCCAGGTCGTGAACCCGTGAACGACCGCCGCTGGAGCGAGCGCTATACGAGGCCGAAGCATATCAGCGAACGCAATCGCCCTCCAACGGATGCCGAGCCGAACTCCTCCTGTGCTAAACCGGCAATCAGAACACGCCTACGAACCGGTCATCTTCGTCGAAGCGGCAGGTGAAAAAGGTCGTTCTCTTGCCCTCGCGATCGAACCAGCCCTGTACCAGCGACCCGCTGCGTTGGCGAATTGGCGCATTAACCGTTATCTCGCTCGGGCGGCGGTCAAAGCGAGTTGCCGCTTGACCACGGCAAAGCTGTGACAGCTCATAGGGCGCGACACTGCCAGTTGGCGGCCTGTGATCCCGGTCGCGATCACGCCCCCTGTCACGATCACGCACCGAATTGCGCTGCTCGCAATCGGGCGCCGGTGAGGTGGTGATCGAGTTGTAGCGGCCCTCCATGGTTGCGATCGTTACGCACTGGCGCCGATCGGCGTTCCACCAGTAGGTGTAGCTGCGATCGTCACCCTTCTCTCCCCCGACGTTGCGATAGCCGCGCCGCTGCAGTTCTCCCTCCGCCTGCCCGGCGCGGGCACCCACCATGTCGCGGAGATCGCGCGGCGTGTCCTGCGCCAGCGCAGGAGCCGATAAAAGGGCAGCGAGCAAGAGGAAGCGCTTCATCGTCGATCTCCCACAATTCGCTTCTTCGCTACAGGTCAGCGATTAGCGTGTGAACAGAAAACCGATGAACCGCATAAGCAGCACCGCCCCAAGCGTCGCCAGCGATTGGCATCAATGCGAGCAAACAGCCGATCACGATCGCAGTGGAGCGTAGTAGCTTCACCGCCATCCTGCTCCCCCACGCCTGCGCAAGGGAGCGGTGCACGACTGAAGAGACATCGGCGACAGGCGTTTCCAGACGGTCGGCTTCGTGAGCCTGCGACCTAGTCGAGCATGGCGGCGATGGTGCGCACCGTGCGCAGGTTGCGGGTCGTCCAGACGCCGGCGCCCGGGCCCAGCCCCATCTTCGAGCGGCCGGCGCCGTCGCCGAAATAGAGCCACAGCGCGTCCCCGCGAAGCTCGACCCGCTCCCGCGCCCCGGCACGGCTGCGGAGCGCGGCGGCATCGGCGGGCGTGGCCGCTTGCTTGCCGATGCAGAGCATCACCAGGTTCGGCTCCCCTTCGCCTTCGGCCGCGAAAGGGTGATCGACCAGATACGCCCGCCATTCGGCCGCCGACCGCGCGACCACGTCCACCGCAAAGCCGAAGCGTCGTTCGAGCGCCTGTTCGAGAACCGCCTCGGCCGTGCGAGCAGGCACGTCGCTTACGAACACCAGGTTGCCGCTCGCCACATGGGTGCGGGCGTTCTGGAAGCCGATTTCCTGCGCCAGCATCCGCAACTCGGCCATCGGCACCCGGCGATGACCGCCGACGTTGATCCCCCGCAGAAGCGCGATGTGACTGGGCATGGCGACCTGCTGTTGTTGTCGCAGATACCTATCACAGGGCGGCGGGCGCGCCATTGTCCAACCAAGTTGGGCGCTAGCAAACGCTCGCTTGGAAACCGCGCCACCTGTCGGTGAAATCCACCATGGTTCGGCGGCGAAAGACGCCAGGGCCGGAGGTCCGTCGAGCTAAGTCTTTGAAAACCCATGGCGCCGCTGTTTGGCACGCATGATGCACTACCCTGTTTGTCAGCCAAGTGGCTGCCTAGTCAGGGAGAAAGATCATGACCATCCGTGTTGTTGCCGCCGCCGCTGCCCTCGTCCTGGGCGTTGCCACCGTCGCAGCCCCGGCCATGGCCGAGCCCCGCACCGTGCCGGCTCCCGCCACCACCACCACCACCGAGAGCGTCGACACCGCGAGCACGACGTCGGGCACCAAGGCGAAGCGCGAGACCCGCTACTGCGCCGAGACGGAGATCACCGGTTCGCGGCTGCCGCGCCGCCAGTGCCAGACCCGCGAAGATTGGCTGCGCGACGGCGTCGACCCGCTCGATTATCTGCCCCGCTAAGAAAGACGGTACGCCGGGGGCAGGGCCCGCCCCCGGCACCGCCGACCGGCGCTACAGCGCGCGCTGGTAGACCTGATAGACGCGATTGATCCGGCTCTGGATCGCATCGGCGATCGCGATCATCCCCTGGTTGTCGTCCAGGATCCAGCCGATCTCGCCGCGCGACGCGCCATAATGGGCGACGGCGTCGCGGCGGATGTATTCGATCATCATGAAGGCCAACTGGCTCGCCATCCGCGACGACTGCAGCCGCTTCACGACGCCCATCAGCGGCACGCGCATCGTCCGCACCTTGGGCTTGCGCAGCCACAGCAGCAGCTTGGCCCAGCCGAACGGGAGGAGCGAGCCGTTCAGCGGCTTGATCGCCTCGTTCATGTCCGGAAGCGTGATCATGAACGCCACCGGCTGCCCGTCCAGCTCCGCGATGCGGATCAGGTCCTCGAACACGATCGGCTTCAGCTTCTTGCCGACGTCGTCGATCTCGGGCTGGGTGAGCGGCACGAACCCCCAGTTGTCCGACCAGGCATCGTTGAGGATGCCCAGGATCACCGCCGCTTCCTCGTCGAGCCGCGACTTGTCGACCTTGCGGATGCGGATGCGGTCGTTCTTCTCGCCCGACTGGATGATGCGGTTGACGATCGGCGGAAAGGACTGGGTGATGTCCAGCTCATAGGTGACGAGCTGCTTGGCGGGCTGGTAGCCGGCGGCTTCCACCCAGGCCTGATACTCGGCCCGGTGATGACCCATCAGCACGGTCGGGTCCTGGTCGTGGCCCTTCACCAGCAGGCCCGGCTCTTCCCAGACCGACAGGCTCACGGGGCCGACGGCGCGGGTCATGCCCTTGCCGCGCAGCCATGCCTCGGCCGCGGCGATCAGGGTAGCGGCGGTGGTGGCATCCTCCGCCTCGAACATGCCCCAGAAGCCGGTGCCGGGACCGAAGCCCTGTTCGGCCGGCATGGTGAGGGCGAGCGTGTCGAGATGCGCGGAGATGCGCCCCACCACCTTGCCGTCCCGCTCGGCCAGCATCAGCTGCACCTCGGCATGGCTGAACCAGCCGTTCTTCTTGGGATCGATCTGGCCGGCCACTTCGCTCTTGAGCGGCGGCACCCAGTGCGGGTCGTTCGCATAGAGGCGGAAGGGCAGGTCGATGAATGCCTTGCGGTCCGCCTTCGACTGGACGGGACGGATCGTCGGTTGGGTGGCCACGCATGCCTCCGGAAGAATGGAATGCGCCGCGTGTAGCGTCGCGGGACCCGGAAGGCGAGGGGAGGGATCGAGCAAGCCCGTCACAGTGATTGATTCAAGTCATCAAGCCGGCACAGTCCGGTGCCTACACATGCCACGCTGTCGCCACTATCTCAGCGCTATGGAACAGGTCATGGAACCCACGCTTGCCCTTTCGCGGGATGCCGCCGGATCGGCGGACGCCCGCGTCGTCCAGCCCAGGCCGCGCATCCTCGACGACAAGACGATGCTGCGTACGGCGGCCGAGCTGACGCGCGACCTCAACACGCCGAACCGCACCTTCTACTGGGGCGACCTGATCGGTTCGGCGGTGCTGGGCTATGGCGCGCTGGTGGTGGCGGTGCTCGCGTCCTCCACGCTGGTCACGGTGCTGGCGGCGGTGGTGTCGGTGCTCGCGCTCTACCGCGCGCTGCTGTTCATCCACGAAGTCAGCCACATGAAGCATTCGGCGCTGCCGGGCTTCCGGCTCGGCTGGAACCTGATCGCGGGCATCCCGATGCTGGTGCCGTCCTTCATGTACGAGGGCGTGCACAACCTGCACCATGCCAAGACGCGCTATGGCACCGCGGACGATCCCGAATATCTGCCGCTCGCGCTGATGAAGCCGTGGACGCTGCCGGTGTTCATCCTGGTGTCGCTGCTGGCGCCGATCGGCCTCCTGATCCGCTTCGCGATCCTGTCGCCGCTGTCCTGGCTGTCGCCCAAGCTGCGCGACCTGGTGATCGCGCGCTATTCGTCGCTGTCGATCAACCCGTCCTTCCGCCGCCGCGTCCCGGCCGGTGAGCAGCGGGTGCTGTTCGACCGCCTCGACGCCGCGGCGAGCGTCTGGGCGATCGCACTGGTGGCACTGGTTGCTACCGGCGTGATCCCGATGCGCGGCTTCCTGATCGGCCTGGGCATCGGTTCGGCGGTGGCCCTCCTCAACCAGGTCCGCACGCTGGTGGCACACCTGTGGGAGAATGAGGGCGAGCAGATGACGGTGACCGCCCAGTATCTGGACTCGGTGAACGTCCCCCCGCCGTCGCTGCTGCCGGGTCTTTGGGCACCGGTGGGTCTGCGCTACCACGCACTCCACCACCTGCTGCCGAGCCTGCCCTATCATTCGCTGGGCGAAGCCCACCGCCGGCTGAGCGCGGTACTGGAAGAGGGCTCGCCGTATCACAAGGCGAGCTACCGCAGCGCGCTGGGTCTGATGCACCGGATCGGCAAGAGTACGATGGTCCGGCGCTGAGGGGCGAGGAACGAAGAGGGCGGTCCGAGAGGCCGCCCTTATCGTATCGGCTAGCTCCAGCGCGGACGTCTGTTCCTCCCCTCCCTGGAAGGGAGGGGCTGGGGGTGGGTACCGCCGAGGCACTCGGCGGCCTTCTCCAGGATGTGCTCAACGGCGCCGTCCGGGTTGCCGAGCACCTCCGCATTCCACAGCCGCAGGACGCGCCAGCCCTGCGCTTCCAAGTATGCCGTCCGGCGTGCATCGGCCTTGACCGCGTCGAGATGCTGGCTGCCATCCAGCTCCACCGCCAGCCGCGCCTGTCGGCAGGCGAGATCGACGATGAACGGCGCGACGACAAGCTGGCGGGTGAACGCCGGGCGATATCGAGCGATGCGGTGCCAGATCGCAAGCTCCGCCGCCGTCGGGTTGTTGCGCAGGTGGCGCGCCCGGGCGGTGAGGGTCGGATCGACGCGGCGGAGCATGGGGCCAGCGTAGAGCGGCTTCGCTTCGCTCGCCAACCCACCCCCGGCCCCTCCCTTTCAGGGAGGGGAGAAGGTCAACCCAGCCCGAGAAAACTCCCCTCCCTGGAAGGAAGGGTCGGGGGTGAATACCGCCGAGGCACTCGGCGGTCGCCTCTCCGGGATGAGGCTACTCCTCCGTCCGGATCAGCACCAGTTCGCCGATCAGCAGGAACAGCAGGAACGGCGCCCACGCCGCGAGGAATGGCGGGTAAGCCCCCAGATTGCCCATCGCGAGCGCGAAATTGTCGGCGACGAAATAGGCGAAGCCCAGCGCCATGCCGATCACCGCGCGCACGAACAATCGGCCGGAGCGCGCCACGCCGAAGCCGGCGACCGCGCCTAGCAGCGGCATCAGCACGGACGACAAGGGGCTCGACAGCTTGTGCCACAGGGCGCCGTCGAGCGCCTTGGTCGGCCGGCCGGCGGCCTCGAGATCGGCGATCGCGTCGCGCAGCGCGCGGAAGGAGAGGCTGTCCGGGTCCACCGAGGCGAGCGTGAACTGGTCCGGCCGTACGCCCGAGGCGGCATGCAGCGTGCCGAGCTGCTCCATCTTGCCGGTGGCGACGGTGAAGCGGGTCGCGCCGTCCACGCGCCACTCGCGCCCGTTGAACCGGCCCTGCTTGGCCGTCAGGATCGACAGCAGCCGGCCGCCCTGGCGCTCGTAAACGGTGATTCCGCGCAGCACCGCGGCATTGCCGCGCCCCTGGATGCGATCGACGCGGATCAGGTTGGCGCCGTCGCGTACCCACACGTTGCCGCGCTCGCCGCTGTCGACCGGCAGGGGGCCGTAGTCGACCTTCTCCCACTGGGTGAGCGTGGCCGTTGCGCGCGAGACGATGCGGTCGTTGAACAGGAAGGAGATGGCCGCCACGCCCAGGCTCGCCACCAGCAGCGGGGCGAGCACCTGGTGCGCCGACAGCCCCGACGCCTTCATCGAGATGACTTCGCTGTTTTGGTTGAGCTGCATCAGCGTCAGGATCGTGCCGAGCAGCACCGAGAAGGGTAGGAAGCGCGCGATGATCTGCGGCATGCGCATCGAGACGTAGTGCCAGACCTGCGCATCGGTGTTGCCGGGATAGGCTAGGATCTTGGCGCTTTCGCTCAGCAGGTCGAGCGCCTGGAGCACCAGCACCAGGGCCGCCAGGATGCCGAAGGTGCGCACCAGGAACAGCCGCACCATGTAGAGCGCGATCGTCTTGGACGGGAAGGGGGAGTTGGCCTTCATGCCCGTTTCTCCCGCCGGCGGCGGCCGGGCAGGAAGCGCACCAACGCCTTCAGCCCCTTGTCGAACACCCGTTCCAGGGCGCCGATCGGCTGGCCGCCCGGCACATGGGCGATCGTATAGTACATCCAGAACACCAGCCCGGCGAAGATCAGGAACGGTCCCCACAGCGCGATCGCCGGGTCGACGCGGCCGAGCGATCCGAAGGCTTCGGCATATTCGTTCACCTTGTGATAGGTGACGATCATCACGATCGACAGGAACACGCCCAGCGCCGAGGTCGAACGCTTGGGCGGGACCCCCAGCGCCAGCGCCAGCATCGGCAGCAGGAACATGGTCGCCACCTCCACCAGGCGGAAGTGGAAGTTCGCCCGCGCGCTGGCGCGCGTCTCCGGCGTCTCCCCTTGGTCGCGGCCGATGATCGCGAGCTCCGGCAGCGTGCGTTCGAGATCGCGGCCGCCGCGGGCGCGGAAATTGCCGAACTTGGGCAGGTCGATCGGCAGGTCGTGCGAGCTGAAGCTCAGCACCCGCGGCGTTCGAAAGCCCGGCTGGTCGTGCAGCAGCGTGCCGTTGGTCAGGCGGAAGATGATGGTGTTGGGATCGTCGGTGCCGAGGAACTGGCCGCGCTCGGCGGTTGCCGCCAGCCAGCCGCCGTTCGGCCGCGCCACCCGCACGAAGATGCCGCGCAGCTCGGCGCCGCCCTCATGGCTTTCCTCGATGCGCAGCGTCATGCGGTTGCCGAGGTTGGTGAACTCGCCGATCTTGATCGACGCACCGAGCGCACCCGAGCGCAGCTCGAACCGCAGCCCCTCGTAATTGTAGCGCGCCCAGGGCTGGACGAAGCCGACGATGGTCAGGTTCAGCAGCGACAGCGCGATCGCGTAAAGATAGGGCGTGCGCAGCAGCCGGCCGTAGCTCATGCCGACACCGCGCAGCACGTCGAGCTCCGAGGTGGTGGCGAGCTTTCGGAAGGCGAGCAGCACGCCAAGCATCAGCCCGATCGGGATGCCAAGGCCGAGATATTCGGGCAGCAGGTTGGCGAGCATCCGCCACACCACGCTGACCGGCCCGCCTTCGGATGCCACGAAGTCGAACAGCCGCAGCATGCGATCGAGCACCAGCAGCATCGCTGCGATGATGAGCGTCGAGAACAGCGGCACCGCGATGAGCCGCGCCATGTAGCGATCGATCGACTTCATGCGGGGGGCGATGTGCTTTCGAGGGCGGTTGCAGGAATCCCGCAGCTATAGCGGAGGGGCGGGCCTGTGCCAGCCCCTCGATCGGTGTTGGTCCCGCGCCGCCGGCAATCCGTCATGCGGACGAGAATGCGCGTTCGACCGCCGCGAAGGAGAAGCCGTACCCCGGCGAAGGCCGGGGTCCAGGTGCGAAGGTCTTGGCAAGGGAGCGCAACGCAACACGCGCCTTCCCAACTGGGCCCCGGCCTTCGCCGGGGTACGGGGACGCTCGAGTTGAGGTGCTTACCCGAGTACGCCCACCGCCTTGCCGGCCGCCTGGAACATGCCCAGCACCTTCTGGATCTGCTCGGGCGTGTGCTCCGCGCACAGCGAGCAGCGCAGCAGGAACGTGCCGGCCGGGGTCGCGGGCGGGCGGGCCATGTTGACGTAGAGGCCACCCTCCAGCAGCGCCTGCCACATCGCCACCGCCTGGGTCTGGTCCTCCAGGATCACCGCGAGGATCGCGGAGTCCGGCGTCTCGGTGCCGAGACGGAAGCCCATGTCCTTGAGGCCGGCGTGCAGCGTGCGCGCGCTTTCCCACAGGCGGGCGCGCTTTTCATGGGCGTGCTGCAGTTTGCGGATCGAGACGGCGGCGGTCGCGACCACGCTCGGCGGCAGCGAGGCGGTGAAGATGTACGGGCGGCAGGCGAGGCGGATCGCCTCGAACTTCGGGTGGTTCGACACGCAGAAGCCGCCGACGGTGCCGACCGATTTGGAGAAGGTGCCGACGATGAAGTCGACGTCGCCCTCGCAGCCTTGCGCCTCGTACACGCCGCGGCCGTTGGGGCCGTAGAAGCCCATCGAATGCGCCTCGTCGGACAGCACCATCGCGCCATGCTTCTTGGCGACGGCGACCATCTCTTTCAGCGGGGCGACGTCGCCGAGCATCGAATAGACGCCCTCCAGCACGACGAGCTTGCCGGCGTCCTTGGGCAGGCGGCCGAGCCGCTTGTCGAGATCGGCGATGTCGTTGTGGCGGAAGCGAACGACCTCGGCATAGCCCTGCTTGCAGCCGTCGTAGATCGAGGCGTGGCTGTCGGCGTCGAGGATGACGTAGTCGCCCTTGCCGGCCAGCGTCGAGATCATGCCGAGATTGGCCATGTAGCCGGTCGAGAACACGATCGCGCCCGACACGCCGTAGAAGTCGCGCAGCGCCTGCTCGACTTCCATGTGGTCGCGGAAGGTGCCGTTGAGCATGCGGCTGCCGTTGGTGCCCGATCCGAACTGGTCGAGCGCATCCTTGCCGGCCTGGATCACGTCCGGGTCGAACGTCATGCCCATGTAGTTGTAGGTGCCGAGCAGGATCGTGTCGCGGCCGGCGATTACTGCCTCGGTCGGCGACTTCACCTGCTCCATGACGATCGCGAACGGATCGGTCACGCCCGTGTCGATCAGCGCCTGGCGTTCGGCGATCAGCGCGTCGAACTTGCTCATCAGGTCACGCTCCGGCGCGGCGGCCGGCGGATCGACGGGGAGCTGGTGCTGGGTGGCGGCGGCTTCGGTCATCTGTGTTTTCCCGGGAACACCATCGGGCGGTTCCGGCGCGCGCCGGTTCGCCCGAACGGCGTTAGTCCTGCTTGAGCTTGGCGACGGCGTCGGTGAGCTGGCCGACGGTCTCGATCTCCGCCTGCATGTTCATGGTGATGAGGATGTCGAACTCGTCCTCGACCGCTGCCACGAAATCCATCACGGTCAGGCTGTCCCATTCGAGGTCGCCCGCGAAGGTGGTGGTCTCGGTCAGCGCCACGCCCTTCTTGTTGAACGGCTCGATCAGGCGGGAGACGGTGTCGAAGATGGCGGCGCGATCGCTCACAGGGCGTCCTTTGCAGATGGGGCGGTTCCTGGGCTGCGTGGCGCAGAAATCCGGCACGATTTTGGCGCTCTATAGCAGCCGGTTGGCGCGATACCATGCCGCGGTGGCGGCGAGGCCGTCGGCGGTCGCGATCCGCGGGCGCCACAGCGCTTCGGGCGGCTGCGTATCGGGCGACGAAGTCCAGTCGGGATGCGCCATATAGGCGGCGCGGTCCGGGGTGAGCTTCGCCTTGTCCCCGCGCGCCAGCCGGTCGAGCCGCGCGCCCAGCCGCAGCACGCCGGCGGGAAGCGACAGCGGCAGCACGCGGCGGCCGACGGCGGTGCCGATCGCGCGCGCAAAGCCGGTGTGCGTCCAGGCGCCGGGCGTGCCGTCGTCCGGTTCGTAGATCGCGCGGCCGGTGTCCTGCCCCGCCAGCGCCAGCAGCAGCCGGGCGAGGTCGTCGACATGGATCAGCGACAGCCGGCCGGCCGGCGGCATCGGCAACACGCCAAACCGCGCGGCGCGGAACAGCTCCAGCATCTCCAGGTCGCCGGGGCCATAGACGGCGGGCGGGCGCACCATCGTCCAGGCGAGCGGGGAGGCGCGCACCGCATCCTCGGCCCCGGCCTTGGAGCGGCCATATTGCGAGAGGCCCGGCTCGCGCGCGGCGAGCGAGGAGACGTGGACGAAGCGTCCGACGCCGGCGGCTTCGGCCGCGGCGAGCACCGCGCGGGTGCCGTCGATGTTGCCGCGGGTGAAGCCCTCCGGCGTCGGCGCGTTCACCACGCCGGCGATGTGGATCACCGCGTCGGCGCCGCGCACCAGATCGGCGAGCGCGTCCGGCGTGTCGAGTGCCCCCTGGACCCAGGTGACGCCCGCCTGCGGAGGCTGCGGCCGGCGGGTGAGCGCGCGCACGCTGTGCCCGGCCTCCAGCGCTAGCGCGAGCGTCCGGCGGCCGACGAAGCCGGTGGCGCCGGTGATCGCGAGGACGCTCATGCGACCACCATGTGGTTGCGGTGGACCAGCGCGGCGCGCGGTGCGTGGCCGAGGATCGCGTCGAGTTCGTCGCTGCGGCGGCCGACGATGCGCACCGCCTCCTCCGCGTCATATTCGCTGAGGCCCCGTGCGACCGGCTGGCCGGCTTCGTCCAGGATCATCACCAGGTCGCCGCGCGCGAACCGTCCTTCGACGCGGGTGGCACCGGCCGGCAGCAGGCTGCGCCCGTCCTGGAGCGCGCGCGCCGCACCGGCGTCGATGTGGATGGTCCCGCAGGCGACGAGGCGCCCTTGCAGCCATGCCTTGCGTGCGGGCTGGGCGGGGCGGGCGACGAACACGGTGCCGCGGCCGGTGTCGGCAAAGCGGGAGAGCGGGCGATCGACACGGCCCGAGGCGATGGCGAGGTGCGCGCCGGCGGCGGTCGCGATCCTGGCTGCCTGGACCTTCGACACCATGCCGCCCGATCCCATGCCGGAGGCGGAGCGGCTGTCGGCCATCGCCTCCACCGCCGCGTCGATGCGCTCGACCCGCTCGATGAAGCGGGCATCCGGATCATGGGTGGGATTGCGGTCGTAGAGCCCGTCGATGTCGGACAGCAGCACCACGCCGTCGGCCCCCGCCGCCTGGCCGACGCGCGCGGCGAGCCGGTCGTTGTCGCCGAAGCGGATCTCTTCCGTGGCGACACTGTCGTTCTCGTTGACCACCGGCACGACGCCTAGCGTCAGCAGCCGGCCGAGCGTGGCGGCGACGTTCAGGTAGCGGCGGCGCTGCTCCAGGTCGTCCAGCGTCACCAGCAGCTGTGCGGCGGTGAGGCCTCGGTCGGCCAGCAGCTCGGCCCAGGCGCCCGAAAGCGCGATCTGCCCGGTGGCAGCGGCCGCCTGCGCATCCTCCAGGCTGGCACGGCCGCCCTTGGGCAGCCCCAGCCGGCGCGCACCGAGCGCGATCGCGCCGGAGGAGACGACGATCACCTGCTGGCCGGCGGCGTGACGCTCGGCGATGTCCTCGACCAGGCCGCCCAACCAGTCGCGCCGGATCGCGCCGCCGGCGTCGACCAGCAGCGCGGAGCCGACCTTGACCACCAGGCGCGGGCAGGCGGCGGGGGCGAACAGCGACATGGGGCTAGGCCGCCTGCCTCAGATCGGCGACCATTCGATCGGATCCTCGCCCTCGTCGCTGTCGTCGACCTGCGGGTTTTCCGGATCCATCAGCTCGATCAGCTGGTCGAGCACCCAGTCGACGCCGACGCCGCTGGCACCCGACATCGGGATCACCGGCGCGCCGCTCGCCTCTTCCAGCTCAGCCGAAAGGGCGGCGATGAGTTCGTCGTCCAGCGTGTCGATCTTGTTGAGCACGACGATCACGCGCTTGTCGGTCAGGCCCGCGCCGTAATTCTCGAGCTCCGCGCGCACGATCCGATAGCTCTCGGCCACGTCGGCGTCATTGGCGTCGACCAGGTGCAGCAGCACGCGGCAGCGCTCGATGTGCCCCAGGAAGCGGTCGCCGATGCCGGCGCCTTCGGCCGCACCCTCGATCAGGCCGGGGATGTCGGCGATCACGAACTCGCGCATCTTGTGGCTGACCACGCCCAGCTGCGGGCGGGTGGTGGTAAAGGCATAGGCGCCCACCTTGGCCTGGGCGTTGGTCACGGCGTTGATGAAGGTCGACTTGCCTGCGTTGGGCAGGCCCACCAGCCCGACGTCGGCGAGCAGCTTCAGGCGTAGCCACACCCAGGCTTCGTCGCCCGGCCAGCCGGTGCCGTGCTGGCGCGGCGCGCGGTTGGTCGAGGTCTTGTAGCTGGCGTTGCCGCGGCCACCGTCGCCACCGCGCAGGAACACCTCGCGCTGGCCGGCGCGGGTGAAGTCGAGCAGCACGGTTTCCTTGTCCTCGGCGAGGACCTGGGTTCCCACCGGCACCTGGATGACCAGATCGTCCCCGCCGCCGCCGGTCTTGTTCGAGCCCGAACCGCCCTTGCCGCGCGGTGCCCGGAAATGCTGGGTGTAGCGAAAGTCGATCAGCGTGTTGAGGCCGGGAACGGCTTCGAACACGATGTCGCCGCCCTTGCCGCCATCGCCGCCGTCCGGGCCGCCATACTCGATGTATTTTTCGCGGCGGAAGCCGACGGCACCCGGGCCGCCCGTTCCGGAGCGGACAAAAATCTTGGCTTGGTCGAGAAAATGCATGGAAGCCGCTTTACGTGCGCGCGGGGCTTTTATCCACCGCCCTCGTGCAGGTCGGCATAGGAGGACAGCAGCCGCTGCCGGGCGAGCGTGCGGGCGCGGTCGCGCGGCAGGCCCAGCGCCTTGGCCATGGCGCCGCCGAGCAGCGCGTCGCCGAGCGCGATCAGGACGAGGTGCAGCGTCTCGTCCGCGAGCGGCAGGTCGCCGAGGCCGGAGTCGGTTGCGAGTTCGTCCACCAGGCGATGGATCGCATCCAGCACCGGATCGAGCAGCTGGTGGTTGCCCGACAGGATCATCCAGCTGGCGAGCGCGCCCGCACCCTGGTGCCCGAACGCGTCAAAGGTGAGGTCCACCACTTCGCTCGGATCGCCCTTGCTGCGCGCGCGCAGCGCCGCGGCGGCGATTTCGGCGGTGATGGTCGCGGCCATGCGTTCGGCCAGCGCCTCCTGCAGCCCGGCGGCCGAGCCGAAATGGTGGAGCAGGTTCGCATGGGTGCGGCCGATCCGCGCGGCGACGGCCTTCAGCGTCACGCTCTGCGGGCCGCTTTCGACCAGCAGCGCGCGGGCGGCCTCGAGCGCTGCATCCCGCGACTCTGCCGAAGATAGGCGCCGGCGCGTTATTGACATGAATGTAAGTAGTTCATAGCTCCAGAATGACTGGAGGAATTTCATGGCGAAGGCAAAGACTCCTGCGGACCTCATGATCACGCCGCGCGACCTGCGCTTCGGGCGTGGGCAGGCGCGGCGGCGCTGGTGGCTGAACGACGATCCGGTGGCGACCGCGCTGTTCAACGCGCTGTCGGTCACCTTCCCCAAGGGCGAGGCGTTCTTCATCGAAAGCGTGCGGCGGTTCCGGGAGGGCGTGTCGCCGCGGCTCGCCGACGAGATCGCCGCGTTCGTCCGGCAGGAGGCGATTCACACCCGCGAGCATGTCGCCTTCAACCGCCACGTCGCCGAGCAGGGCTATGACGTGTCGCGGCTGGAAGCACGGGTGGACGAGGAACTGGCGATCGCCCGCGCGCGCCCGCCGATCGTCTCGCTGGCGGCGACCCTGTGCCTGGAGCATTTCACCGCCATCCTGGCGCACGCGATCCTGGCCGATCCGCGCCATCTGGAGGGCGGTGACCAGAGTGCGGCCGACCTGTGGCGCTGGCACGCGATCGAGGAGATCGAGCACAAGGGCGTCGCCTATGACGTGTGGATGCACGCCACCCGCGACTGGAGCCGCTGGCGGCGCTGGGTGGTGAAGGCGCATGCGATGCTGATCGTCACCGCCCGCTTCCTGAGCGGCCGCACCCGCGGCATCCTCGACCTCTTGGAGCAGGACGGGCTCACCGGGCCCCGCGTGAAGTGGCGGCTGTTCCGCTATGCGTTCGGACGGCCCGGCGTGGCGCGCAGCCTGGTGCGGCCGTGGATCGCCTTCTTCCTGCCGGGCTTCCACCCCTGGAACCACGACGACCGCGCGCTGATCAACAAGGCGGACAGCGAGTTCGCGGCCGCGCGGCTGGCGGTGGCGTAGGGGGCGCACGCCCGCCCCTTCATCTCCAGCCCGTTTGTCTCGAGTAGGGATCGAGCTTGTCGAGAGCCCGTATCGAGAGAGCCGCAACGGCCGACCTCTCGATACGCCGTCTCGACAAGCTCGACGGCTACTCGAGGCAAACGGGTGGGGAGGGGATCCGGAGCAAGGGGGACGGACAAGACGCCCTGCTTGCCTCCCCCCACTGGAACCCCATCGCCCGATGCGGCATGGCGGGCCCATGCGCACCATCTCGCACGATGTCGCCGTCCGGCTCTACCACCTCGATGACGAGGGCGGCGTGGCCACCACCATCCTCTACGGCACGCTGGCCGAGGCGCTGGCGCGCGCGGCGGCCGAGCCGGAGGAGGTCCAGGCCGGCCTCTACCTCCAGACCAGCAACGACGTGGTGTCGTACCTGGATTACTGCGAGGGCTGAGGCGCGCCCATGCACCTGATCGCCGAGGCCATCCTGCTGTCCGTGCGCGGGCATGGCGAGCATGGCGCGGTGGTGCGGGCGCTGACCGAACGCGCCGGGGTGCAGCCGGGCTATGTCCGCGGCGGACGCTCGCGGGCGCTGCGGCCGGTGCTCCAGCCGGCGAACCTCGTGCGCGGCGAATGGCGCGCGCGCACCGAGGAGCAGCTGGCGGCGCTGACGGTCGAGCTGGTCCACAGCCGCGCGCCGTTGTTCGCCGAGCCGCTCGCGGCCGCCGCGATCGAATGGGCATGCGCGCTCACCGCCACCGCCTTGCCGGACGGGCTGCCCTATCCGCGGCTGCACGCGGCGCTCTCGGCGGTGCTCGACGCGGTGGAGGCGGCGCCGGCGGCGCGGGGCTGGGCGGCGGCGCTCGCCCGCTACGAACTGCTGGTGCTGGCGGAGCTCGGCTTCGGCCTCGACCTGGAGCGCTGCGTCGCCACCGGCGTGGACGAGGACCTCGCCTTTGTGAGCCCCAAGAGTGGCGGCGCCGTCAGCCGCGCCGCGGCCTCAGGCTATGAAACCCGGCTGCTCCCGCTGCCCGCCTTCCTGCGCGAAGGCGGCGAGGCGGATTGGCCCCAGCTGTTCGACGCGCTGCGGCTGACCGGCCATTTCCTGGAGCGCGACGTGCTGGTCGGGCGCGGGGCGGAGGCGCTGGCGGCGCGGCAGCGGCTGGTCGAAAGGCTGAAAAGGGCGGTTGCGTGAGCGAGGCGGGCGGGGCAATTCGCGAAACCCAGCCGAAGGGAATGGAATGTCGCTGATCGCCTTGTTGCCCGGAGACGGGATCGGACCCGAAGTTGTCACCCAAGCCCGCCGCGTGCTCGAGGCCTTGTCGCTCGACCTGGTGTTCGAGGAAGCGCCCGTCGGCGGCGCCGCCTATCTGCAGGAGGGGCATCCGCTGCCCGCAGCCACGCTGGCGCTCGCCAAGCGCGCCGACGCGGTGCTGTTCGGCGCGGTCGGCGATCCGCGCTTCGATGCGGTCGAGCGTGCGTTCCGGCCCGAGCAGGCGATCCTGGGGCTGCGCCGCGAGCTGGGGCTGTTCGCCAACCTGCGCCCGGCCAAGCTGTTTCCGGGGCTGGAGGACGCTTCCGCGCTCAAGCCCGAGGTTGCGGGCGCGATCGACATGGTGATCGTGCGCGAGCTCAACGGCGACGTTTATTTCGGCGAAAAGGGCCGGCGCACGACGCTCGAAGGTCTGCGCGAAGGCTATGACCTGATGAGCTACGACGAACGCGAGGTGGAGCGGATCGCCCGCGTCGGCTTCGAGACCGCGCGTGTGCGAAGCAAGCGCCTGTGCTCGGTCGACAAGGCCAATGTGCTGGAAACCAGCCAGCTGTGGCGCGACGTCGTCAACAGCGTCGCCACCGAATATCCCGACGTGCACCTCACCCACATGTACGTCGACAACGCCGCCATGCAGCTGGTGCGCAACCCCGGCCAGTTCGACGTGATCGTCACCGGCAACCTGTTTGGCGACATCCTGTCCGACCAGGCGAGCATGTGCGCGGGCTCGATCGGCATGCTGCCCTCGGCCGCCCTCGATACGGGCAAGAAGGGCCTGTACGAGCCGATCCACGGCTCCGCGCCCGACATCGCTGGCCAGGGCAAGGCCAATCCGTGCGCGACGATCCTGTCGGCGGCGATGATGCTGCGCTACTCGCTCGACGACGAAGCTTCGGCCGAGCGGATCGAGCGCGCGGTAGAGGGGGCGCTGACCGCGGGCGTACGGACGCCCGACCTGGGCGGCACCGCCACCACCGCCGAAATGGCCGACGCGGTCCTGGCTCGGCTGGCGTGAACCCGGCGCTCGCGCTCGCGGTCGTCGTCCCGGTCTTCAACGAGCGCGCCAATGTGGCGCTGCTCGTGGAGAAGCTGGCGGCGGCGCTCGCGGGCCGGGCGTGGGAGGTGATCTTCGTCGACGACGACAGCCCGGACGGCACGGCCGAGGTCGCGCGCGCCCTGGCGGCGACCGACCCCCGGGTGCGGGTGATCCAGCGGATCGGCCGGCGCGGCCTGTCGACCGCGTGCATCGAGGGGATGTGCGCCACCGCCGCCCCGGTGGTGGCGGTGATCGACGGCGACCTCCAGCATGACGAGACGCTGCTCCCGCGCATGCTCGACGCGCTGGAGGGCGACGCGGACCTCGACCTGGTGATCGGCTCGCGCTTCGTGGACGGCGGCGGCACCGGGGAGTGGGACGCCGACCGCGTCGCCAAGTCCGCCTTCGCCACCAGGCTGTCGCGCCGGCTGCTGAAGGCCGATCTGTCGGACCCGATGAGCGGATTCTTCGCGATCCGCACGCCACTGGTGCGTGCGCTGGTGCCGTCGCTGTCGGGGATCGGCTTCAAGATCCTGCTCGACATCGTGACGGCAAGCCCGCGGCCCCTGCGGTTCGTGGAGCTGCCCTATGTGTTCCGCACGCGCGTAGCCGGCGAGAGCAAGCTCGACCATGTCGTGGCGCTCGAGTATCTGATCGCGCTCTACGACCGCATGTTCGGGCGGATCGTGCCCGTGCGCTTCGTGCTGTTCTCCGCGATCGGCGCGGCGGGCGCGGCGGTGCACCTGGGGCTGCTGGCCCTGCTGCTCGAACTCGCGCCGATCGGCTTCGTCGCCGCGACCATCCTCGCCACCGTCGCCGCGATGACGTTCAACTTCTTCCTCAACAACGCGCTCACCTATCGCGACCGCCGGCTGAAGGGCGCGCGGGCGCTGCTCGACGGCTGGGTGTCCTTCTGCCTCGTGTGCTCGGTGGGGGCCGTGGCCAACGTCGGCGTCGCCGCGTTCCTCTACGACGTGCGGGGCGGGGCCTGGGCGGTGCCGGCGCTCGCGGGCGTGCTGGTGGGCGCGGTGTGGAACTTCGCCCTGTCGAGCCGCTTCACCTGGGGACGCTATGGCCGCAGGGCGGCGGCGTGAGGCATCGGTCGGATTGACATCCCTCCTTTCCCGTTTGTCTCGAGTAGGGATCGAGCTTGTCGAGAGCCCGTATCGAGAGAGCCGCAACCGCTGACCTCTCGATACGCCATCTCGACAAGCTCGATGGCTACTCGAGGCGAACGGATAAGGCGAAAGGGCGCAACGCCTGCGCTGAACGTCGCTTCACCGCCAGCTGTCGAACCACATCCACCGGTTGAACGCGCCCGGACCGTCCAGCGGTGCCGCGCTCAGGATCGGCCAGAAGTGGAAGAAGGCGAACAGCGCCGCGAACAGGAAGATCTCGTCCAGGTAGCGGCGCCGGCTCTGCGGAAAGGCGTGAAAGGCCGCGGCGATCGCCACGCACAGGAAGATTCCCGACAGGTGGTAGTAATAGAAGAAGCCGAGCGACTTGGGGATCGCCGCCCAGATCGCCAGCGAGGCCACCCACAGCAGCCCCGCGCCGCCGATCGCGGCCGAGCGCCGCCGCAGCCCCGCCCATAGGCAGGCCGCCACCGCGACCAGGCCACCGTACCAGATCACCGGATTGCCGATCAGCAGCACGCCGCGCTGCACGCCCCCGTCGGGCTCGTAGAAATACCAGATCGGGCGGATCAGCAGCGGCCAGCTCCACCAGTCCGACTGATAGGGATGCGGCGGCAGCAGCTGCGTCTGGCGCTCGTACATATAGTGCTGGAACGGGATCAGCTCGCCCAGCGTCATCGGATCGAGGCGGTAGAAGAAGGCCGGCAGGAAGGTGAGGAAATAGGTGGCGATGCTCACCAGCCCCAGCACCAGCACGGCGGCGAACCCGTTGACGCCGGAGAAATAGCGGTCGCGGTCGCGCCACTTGGTCCAGAGGATCAGCAGGCAGGCAAAGGCGACATAGGGCGCCGCCACCCATTTGGTGCCGACCGACAGGCCGAACAGCACCGCCGACAGCAGCAGCCGCGGCCACACGCGTCCGCGGGGGCCACGCATCGCCCACAGCAGCGACGCGATCGCGCAGGTGACGAACGCGCCGAGGAACCCCTCCAGCATCGCGATCCGCGCCTGGATATAGACGGTCTGGTTGAGCAGCACGAACGCGGCGCCCAGCACCGCGATGCGGGCGCGGCCGAACAGCAGCCACAGGATGGCGAACACGCCCAGCACGGTTGCCGTGCCCGCCAGCGTCGACAGCGCCCGCCACCCGATCGGGTTGTCGCCGAACAGATGGATGCCGAGACCAATCAGCTCCTTTGCGACCAGCGGATGTTCGGTATTGGCCGGCTCCGCGAGCGCCCACAGGGTTCGTGCGGCCGGGACATAATGGACCTCGTCGAAGGTCAGCACCGACGGGGCACCCAGTCGATAGCAGAACAGCAGCTGCGCGGCCGCGCCGATCAGCAGGGCCAGGGTCCACGGGCGATCGCGCAGGCGGGAGAGCATGGCCGTGCTGATAGGTTGGAAGCGCCGCCGGGGATAGGGCGCGCAGCGTAGGCGCCGTACCGCCGCGGCGGAGCATCGGGCCTGCCCCAAGTGCTTGCACGGCCAGCCTCAAGGGAGCAAAGCGAGCGCCATGAAGCGTACCACCGGACAAGACCGCACGATCACCCGCAACTGGCGCCCGGCGACGCAGGCCGTGCGTGGCGGCACCGCCCGCAGCGAGTTCGGCGAAACCTCCGAGGCGTTGTTCCTCACCTCGGGCTATTGCTACGACAAGGCAGGCGACGCCGCCGCGCGCTTTGCCGGCGAGCAGCAGGGGATGACCTATTCCCGCCTCCAGAACCCGACCGTGGAGATGCTGGAGGAGCGGATCGCGCTCTTGGAAGGCGCCGAGGCGTGCCGGACGATGGCGTCGGGCATGGCGGCGATGACCGCGGCGCTGCTCTGCCAGCTCCAGCAAGGCGACCATGTCGTCGCCGGCCGGGCGCTGTTCGGGTCATGCCGCTGGCTGACCGACACGCTGCTGCCCAAGTTCGGCATCGAAACCACCGTGGTCGACGCGCGCGACGCGCAGCAGTTCGCCGACGCCGCGCGGCCCAACACCAAGGTGTTCTTCTTCGAAACGCCGTCCAACCCCACGATGGACGTGGTCGACCTGAAGGCGGTGTGCGGCATCGCGCGCGAGCGCGGCATCGTCTCGGTCGTGGACAATGCGTTCGCCACGCCGGCGCTGCAGCGGCCGATGGAGTTCGGCGCCGACGTCGTCGCCTATTCCGCGACCAAGATGATGGACGGGCAGGGTCGTGTGCTCGCCGGTGCGGTGACCGGCAGCAGTGCCTTTATCAACGACGTGCTGCTGCCCTTCACCCGCAACACCGGCCCGACGCTGTCGGCGTTCAACGCGTGGGTGGTGCTCAAGGGCCTGGAGACGCTCGACCTGCGCATCCGCCGCCAGAGCGAGAATGCGCTCGCGGTCGGCCACTTCCTGGAAACGCGCGTGCCGCGGATCAACCATCCCGGCCTGCCGAGCCATCCGCAGCATGCGCTGGCGATGGCGCAGATGGATGCGGCCGGTCCGATCTTCTCGTTCGAGGTCGATGGCGGGCGCACCCAGGCGCACGCGCTGCTCGACGCGCTGGCCCTCATCGACATCAGCAACAACATCGGCGATTCGCGCTCACTGATGACGCATCCGGCCTCCACCACCCATGCGAGCGTCGCCGAGGACAAGCGCGTCGAGATGGGCATCGGCGAGGGCCTGTTGCGCCTCAACGTCGGGCTGGAAGACCCGCAGGACCTGATCGAGGATCTCGACCAGGCGCTCACCGCGGCGGGGCTGTGAAGGCGTTCTTCCCCTATGTGGCCGAGACGCGCGGGATCACCGTGCGCGTCTCCGTCAGCTATCTGGCGGAACAGTCGGAGCCGGCGCAGGCGCGCTGGTTCTGGGCCTATCACATCCGCATCGAGAACAACGGCGAGCGCGCCGTCCAGCTGCTGACCCGCCACTGGGTCATCACCGACGGCCGTGGCGAACGGCACAGCGTCGAGGGCGAGGGCGTCGTCGGCGAGCAGCCGCTGATCCTTCCCGGCGCCAGTTACGACTATGTGTCGGGCTGCCCGCTCACCACTTCCACCGGATCGATGCAGGGCAGCTATCATATGCTCGACACCGAAGGCGCCGCGTTCGACGTGGTCATTCCGAAGTTTGCGCTGACCGCACCGGCGGTGGGCGCGTGAAGCGGACGCACCTGCCGCTGAACGGCCTGCGCGTGCTCGACGCGGCCGCGCGCCACCTGTCCTTCACCCGCGCGGCGGACGAGCTGGCGGTGACGCCGGCGGCCGTCGGGCAGCAGGTTCGCGCGCTGGAGGACACGCTGGGCGTGGTGCTGTTCCGCCGCACCACCAAGGGGCTGGAGCTCACGCCGGAGGGCGAGGCGGGCCTCGCGGCGCTGCGCGATGGTTTCCTCCAGTTCGAGGAAGCGGTGCGCGCCATGCAGGCGGGCCAGTCGTCCAAGTCGTTGACCATCGCTGCGCCGCGTGACCTCACCCAGAAGTGGCTGATGCCCAAGCTCGCGGAGATTGCGCGCGTCGACCGCGAGCTCCGCTTCGTACTGGTCGCCGCCGACGATGCCGTCGAGTTCACCGAGGCGAACCTCGATCTCGCGATCCGCTGGGGCGAGGGGCCGGGCGTCCACGAGGGCGAGGCGCTGGAGTCCGAGGGGCTGGTGACGGTGGCCGCCCCCGGATCCGCCACCGACACGGTGATCGGCTGGCCGGGCTGCCCGGGTGGCGAGGCGCAGGCGCTGGTGCAGGTCGCCGATGCTGGCCTCGCGATCGACGCGGCGGCCGCCGGTCTGGGGCGTGCGACCGTGCCCGAGCTGCTCGCGCGCGCCGATCTCGCCGCCGGCCGGGTGGTGGCACTCGGGGAGGCGCAGGTGGGGCGGGAGGGCTATTGGCTGGTCGCCCCGCTGCCGCAATGGCGCCAGAAGAAGGTCCGGGCATTGGTCGAGGCGCTCGGCGCGTGAACCCGGTGCCGGCGGCACTGCCGGTGCTGGCGACGCCGCGGCTGCGGCTGCGCGCGCTCGAAGCCGCCGATGCGGAGGCGCTGCACCCGACGCTCTCCGATCCCGCCAGCATGACCTGGTGGTCGCATCCGCCGATGGAGAGCCTGGCGGCGACGCGCGCGCACCTGGAGCGCAACGCCGCCTCCTCCGATTGGCGCAACTGGGTGTTCGTGCCGCGCGAAGGCGGGTCGGCGATCGGCTTCGTCGCGGTGGGCGAGAAGCGCAACGGCGCGTGCGAGCTCGGCTACATGATCGCCCGCGAACATCGGGGCTCGGGACTGGCGCGCGAGGCGGTGTCGGCCGTGCTCGACCACCTCTTCGCCGCCGAGGGCCGCCGCCGGGTGTTCGCCGATACCGACCCCGACAACTTGGCCTCGCGCGCGCTGCTGGAACGCCTGGGCTTCACCCTGGAAGGCCGCCTGCGCGCCGAATGGGAAACCCACATCGGCATCCGCGACAGCCTGATCTACGGCCTGCTGCGCGACGAGTGGCTGGACGCCCGCCCGCGCTGAGGCGCCCGGCTACAGCGTGCTCAGGTCGATCTCGCCATTGCGGTCCAGCCAGTTGTCGGCCGGCGGCATCGGGTACTTCAGCCCCGTCGCGCAGTTGAACAGCACCGTGCGCTCCTCGGGATCGACCAGCCCGTCGGCGAGTGCCTGGCGTAGGCGGCAAGCGTCGCGCCGCCCTCCGGACAGAGCAGCAGGCCGTCCTTGCGCGCGGCCTCGTCCACCGCAGCGAGGATCGCAGGGTCGCCGACCGCAAGCGCCCGGCCGCCCGACTCGCGCACCGCCCGCAGGATCAGGAAGTCGCCTACCGCGCGCGGGACGCGGATGCCGGCGGCGACGGTGGCGGCATCCTCCCAGCGCTCGGCATGTTCCTCGCCCGCCTCGAACGCGCGCACGATCGGCGCGCAGCCGGATGCCTGCACGGCGTACATGCGCGGGCGCTTCGACCCGATCCAGCCGAGCCGCTCCATCTCGTCGAACGCCTTCCACATGCCGATCAGGCCGGTGCCGCCGCCGGTGGGGTAGAAGATCGCGTCGGGGAGCTCCCAGCCGAACTGGGCGGCGAGCTCCAGACCCATCGTCTTCTTGCCCTCGATCCGGTACGGCTCCTTGAGCGTCGAGAAGTCGAACCAGCGGCCCTCGGCGGCTCCGCGCGCGACGATCGCGCCGCACTCGTCGATCTGGCCGTTGACCCGCCAGACGCGCGCGCCCTGCGCGGCGATCTCGCGGACGTTCACCTCCGGCGTCTCCTCCGGGCAGAGCACCACCGTCTCGATGCCGCAGCGCGCGGCATAGGCAGCAAGCGCCGCGCCCGCATTGCCGTTGGTCGGCATCGCGATGCGGGTGACGCCCAGCTCGCGCGCCATCGCCACCGCCATCACCAGCCCGCGCGCCTTGAACGAGCCGGTGGGAAGCCGCCCCTCGTCCTTGACGATCGCGCCCGGGCCGCCCGAGCGCGGGATCGGCACCAGCGGCGTCTCGATCTCGCCCAGCGATACGATGCTCTCGGTCCGTCGGACTGGCAGCAGCTCGCGCCAGCGCCATAGGTCGGTCGGCCGCGCGGCGATCGCGTCCCGCGACACCGCCCGCCCGAGCGCCGCCAGGTCGTAGCGGACGAGCAGCGGCCGCCCCACCCGGGAGAGGCCATGCAGCCGGTCGGCTTCATAGCGCTCGCCCGTCATTGAGCATTCGAGGTGGCTGACGAAGGTCGGCCGATCGCGGTGCAGATTCTCGTTCACACCGCCTGCTTAGACCGCGTGCCGCCGCGCTGTCACGCACCCGGGGGCGGGCCGCCGCACACGACTCGCCCCTCGTCGATCAGGCCGCGAGCGGCGGTGCGTCGCGGGGATCGGGCAAGGCCGGATCGCCCGCGAGCCCGCGCGAATACTGCAGGGCGGGCACCTCGCCGCCGCGCGCGCGACAATGGGCGAGGGCCTGCTCACCGGTCGGGCGGAAGCCCAGCTTGCGCAGCACCCGCCCGGAGGCGGGATTGTCGACGAAGTGGTAGGCAGAAACCTCGGGAATCCGCAGCGTGTCGGCGATCGCAAGCACGGCCCGCGCCGCCTCGGTCGCATAGCCGCGGCCCCAGGCATCGGGCGTGATCCAGTAGCCGAGCTCGTGCGCGCCCGCGTCGCTCCGGTGGAGGCCGGCGCCGCCCACCAGCCGGATGCCGTCGCCCTCGTGTGCGAACACCAGCAGCGAAGGGGTGCGCGGGGCCTGCGGCATGCGCAGGAATGCCTCGGCATCGCCCAGCGCATAGGGCCAGGGCATGCGGCTGGTGTTGCGCGCGACGGCTTCGTGGCCCGCGGCGCGGGCGAGCTGAGGCGCATCCTCGACCCAGCCGGGCCGCAGCGTCAGGCGTTCGGTACGGGCGAACATGTCCGCTCTCCTCTTGCGCGGGCGCCTACGCCGTCATGATGACAGCGGCGCGACCGTTTCGGGCAGAGGGAGCAATAAAAAAGGGAGCCGGGGCGGACCCGTCTCCCTTGTTGGCTGGTCCCGCTGGCTGCGGGACCCGGGTCGCCCTGGTGGGCAACCCGGTTGGTTGCCCTATTTATTCAGCCGCAATCGCCGGCATGTCGACCGAGCAGAATTTACGGCCAAGCTTGCCCTCGCGGAACGACACGCGGCCGTCGACGAGCGCGAACAGGGTATGATCCTTGCCCATGCCGACGTTGGTGCCCGGGTAGAACTTGGTCCCGCGCTGGCGCACGATAATGTTGCCCGCGACCACTTCCTGGCCACCGAACTTCTTCACGCCAAGGCGACGGCCGGCCGAATCACGACCGTTGCGCGACGAACCGCCTGCTTTCTTATGTGCCATGGTTCAAACTCCTCGTGTTCGCGCTCAGGCGGCTGCGCTGTCGTCAGCGCGGCTGTCGCCGATCGCGGTGATCTTCAGGATGGTGTGCTGCTGGCGATGGCCGTTCTTGCGGCGATAGTTGTGGCGGCGACGCTTCTTGAAAACGATCACCTTCTCACCCTTCGCCTGGGCGACGATCTCGGCGGAGACCGTGAGGCCCTCGACCGACTTCAGCTCGCTGCCCTCGCCGGCGAGCAGAACGTCGCCCAGGGTCACGTTGCTGCCGGCGTCGCCGTCCAGCTTCTCAACGACGATCTTGTCTCCGGCGGCGACGCGATACTGCTTGCCGCCCGTGCGCACGACTGCGAACATGGCCCTCATCACTTCCCAAAAGCATGTGCCCGCGCAGGGAAGCCCGGCGCAGGAGAGAGGGCGAGCTAGGCGAGCCCGGCCGTCGTGTCAAGGCGGAATGCCCGCAAGGGGCCGTGCAGGAGGGGCGCAGGCCGGGCGGGAGGGGGCGGTTAGCGCCGCCTGCGGGCGGAGACAAGCCCTGCGCGACTCGGGCGCGAATCACTCGGGAATGGAGTCGCTTCCCGTGGTCGCCGGCTGGGCCGGGTCGTAGCGTGCCGGGGAAGCGGAAGAAGGGGGCGCGGATGGGTGCGGGCGATCTGGTGGCGGCGGTGCTGGTCCGATGGCGGCTGGTGGTGCTGGTCGCGGCGGCGGTGCTGCTGCTGGTCGCCGGCTGGACGCTCGCCCAGCCGCGACTCTACCGCGCCTCGGCATCGGTGCTGTTCAACGTCGCCCAGTCCGATCCCGAAAGCATGGCCGGCGATGCGCCGCAAAGCAGCAACGCCCTGCTCGCCACCCAGGGGGACGTGCTTCGCAGTGCCCGGGTCGCGCACGACGTGGCGGTTCGGCTCGGCGGCGGCGCAGCGGGTGCCGGGGCGGACGGCGCCGGGCTGGAGCGGGTGGCGGCGGCGCTGCGCGCGAAGGTCAGCGTCACCAATGCCAAGGCCAGCAACGTGATGGTCGTCAATGCCGAGGATCGCGATCCGGAGCGGGCGGCGCGCATCGCCAACGCCTTTGCCGAATCCTACCTCGCGCAGGTGCCGCAGCTGCGGGCGGTCGCCGCCCAGGGCTATTCGAGCTGGCTGGAACGCCGCACCCGCGACGTGCGCGGGCGACTCGAACGCGCGCAGGAGGCGCTGGCGCGCTATCAGCGGGAGCGGGGGCTGGTCGGTGCCGGCCGGTTCGATCTGGATGCGGAATCGCTCCGCACCTTGAATGCCGAACTCGCCCAGGCGGAGGGAGCCGCCGCCGAAGCGCAGTCGCGCGCCGGCTCGCGTAGCGTGCCGGAGGTGGCGTCCGACATGGCGGTGCAGCAGCTGCGCACCAGCGTCGCCACCCAGGCGGCGCGCGTCGCCGAACTCTCCCGCACGCTGGGACCGAGCCATCCGGACATGCAGGCTGCCACCGCGCAGCTGGCGGCCCTCCAGGGCCAGCTGTCCGCCGCGATCGGCAGTGCGGCCGAATCGGTCCAGGCCGCCAGCACCGCGTCGCGCCGGCGCGAGGCGAGCATTCGCGCCCGTCTCGCGGCGCGGGAGCAGGCGATGATCGCGGGCTCCGACGACCAGAACCGACTGACCGTCCTCCAGCGCGACGTCGACGCGGCACAGCAGATCTACGACCAGATGCGCCGCGAGATCGGGCAGCAGTTCGTGCGCAGCCAGGCGAGCCAGGCCAATGCCAGCCTGCTCGATCGCGCCGACCCGCCGCGCCTGCCCTACAAGCCCAACCTCCCGCTGATGCTGGTGCTGGGAACGGTGCTGGGCATCGCCGTCGGGCTCGCCTCGGTCATGGGGCTCGAGTTCCTGGAGCCGCGGGTGCGCACGGATCATGGCGTCGAGCTGGCAACCGGTGCGCCGGTGATCGCACTGGGCTGAGGTAGAAGTAGCCCCGGGGTGACGTGGGTGTTCGACTCGAGGTTTTCGTGCGGAGGTCCTGCGTCCCGGCCAAGCAGGAGGCGCGACGCAGCGGAGGAGCGCAGCCGAGTCCGGCTCCTTGTATAGTCGCTTTCGCGCCCGAGCCTCTATGCGCCGCGCGTCCCGTACTCCCGCGGAAGCGGGAGCTTAGGGTTCGAGGCCCCTTGACCGCTGTCTCCCTTCGTTTCCGGAGCTCGCCGCAGGGTGCTGGTGCCTGGAGTGTTAGGGAGCCCATTACCTCCTGGTGTGCCCATGCCCGGCAGTTGATCCCTGAACCTGCGCGGCTCTCACTGGCAATCATCCTGCCCTTCGCGGCCGAGTGCCTCTTCGCCATCATTCGTGAATCATGGACGGCTTCGTTGGGGTAAAAGTCGGTTACTGTATCGCGCGAACGTAGATGCGCGGGCGCTGCATGAGACCGCTCGTTTCAACCACTTCTGACACGACTGCGTCGCCATTCGAGTCTCGCACGCGCAGCACGCCAGCCGCAGGTCACGGCAAGCCGCCGATCAAAGCATCTCTTTTGGCCCCCGAAGTTATCGTTTGTGGTTTCCGCTGCTTTCGAGCCCCTCCTAAAGTTCCGCTTCTACCCGCCCAAGATCTCTCCGGGACGGACGGAGTAAATGGGGCAATTCGCCATTGTATGGCCCGGAACGTTCTGCCAACTCCGGGTCATGAACGCCTCTTCGCCCATTCGCCGGCCGTCCGGGTCCAGCCTCACGCACCTCCAGCGGCTCGAGGCAGAGAGCATCCACATCCTGCGCGAAGTGGTGGCGGAGGCAGAGCGGCCGGTGATGCTCTATTCGGTGGGCAAGGATTCGGCCGTCATGCTGCACCTCGCCAAGAAGGCGTTCTTCCCTGCGCCGCCGCCGTTCCCGCTGCTCCATGTCGACACCACCTGGAAATTCCGGGCGATGTACGACCTGCGTGACAAGGCCGCGGCGGATGCCGGCATGGAGTTGCTGGTCCACCATAATCCGGACGCGATGGCGCGCGGGATCAACCCGTTCGACCACGGCAGCCTGCACACGGATCTGTGGAAGACGGAGGGGCTGAAGCAGGCGCTCGACAAATACGGCTTCGACGCGGCGTTCGGCGGCGCCCGCCGGGACGAAGAGAAGAGCCGCGCCAAGGAGCGCGTGTTCAGCTTCCGCTCGGGGAGCCACCGCTGGGACCCTAAGGCGCAGCGGCCTGAACTCTGGCGCCTCTACAACGCGCGCAAGGCCAAGGGGGAGTCGATCCGCGTCTTTCCGCTCTCCAACTGGACCGAGCTCGACATCTGGCAATATATCCTCGCCGAGGGGATCGAGATCGTGCCGCTCTACTTCGCCGCACCCCGGCCCACGGTGGAGCGCGACGGCATGCTGCTGATGGTGGACGACGAGCGCTTTCCGTTGCGGCCGGGCGAGACTCCCGTCGAACGCTCCATCCGTTTCCGCACGCTCGGCTGCTACCCGCTGACCGGCGCGGTGGAGAGCGAGGCGGCGACCCTGTCGGAAGTAATCCAGGAGATGCTGCTCACCACCACCTCCGAGCGCCAGGGCCGCGCCATTGACAAGGACGAAGGCGGCGCCGGCATGGAGAAGAAGAAGCAGGAGGGCTATTTCTGATGCGGGTCGCGTCCCTTCTCTCCTGCCACCCTGGACCTGTTTCCGGGTTCCTTCCTCCCCGCGCACCGACGCTGCCTGCGGCGCGGTGGATGCTGAAACACGTTCAGCATGACGAGGCCTGCTGATGTCCGTGCTCGACGATCCGATCTACAAGACCGACGCCCTCATCGCCGAGGACATCGACGCCTATCTGGAGGCGCACCAGAACAAGACGCTGCTGCGCTTCATCACCTGCGGGTCGGTGGACGACGGCAAGTCGACGCTCATCGGCCGGCTCCTCTATGATTCGAAGATGATCTTCGAGGATCAGCTCGCGGCGCTGGAGAACGACAGCCGGCGCATCGGCACCCAGGGCCAGAACATCGACTTCGCGCTGCTGGTCGACGGCCTGGCCGCGGAGCGCGAGCAGGGCATCACGATCGACGTCGCCTACCGCTTCTTCGCGACGGAAAAGCGCAAGTTCATCGTCGCCGACACACCCGGCCATGAGCAGTACACGCGCAACATGGTCACCGGGGCCTCCACGGCCGATCTGGCGGTGATCCTGATCGACGGGCGCAAGGGCGTGCTCACCCAGACCCGCCGCCACAGCTATCTCGCCCACCTGATCGGCATCCGTCACATCGTGCTGGCGGTGAACAAGATGGACCTGGTCGGCTATGATGCCGATCGGTTCGCGGAGATCGTCGCCGACTATCGCGCCTTCGCGAGCTCGATCGGCATCGAGGACTTCACCGCCATCCCCATCTCGGGCCTGGGCGGCGACAACATCGCCAGCCGCTCGGACCAGACGCCCTGGTACCAGGGGCCGACGCTGATCGAGCATCTGGAGACGGTCGAGGTCGACCTTGCCGCCGACCGGCGCCGCCCGTTCCGCATGCCGGTGCAGTGGGTCAACCGCCCCAACCTCGACTTCCGCGGCTTTGCCGGCCTGATCGCCAGCGGCACCGTAAAGCCGGGTGATGCGGTGCGCGTGCTGCCTTCCGGCCGCACCTCCACCATCGCCCGCATCGTCACCCTGGACGGCGACCTGGAGGAGGCCGGCGCCGGCCAATCCGTCACCCTCACGCTCGCCGACGAGATCGACTGCTCGCGCGGCGACGTGCTGGTGGCGGCCGACGCGCCGCCGCAGGTTGCCGACCAGTTCCAGGCGACGATCGTGTGGATGGATGCGGAGGATCTGCTCCCCGGCCGCGGCTATTGGATGAAGATCGGCACCCGCACCGTCAGCGCGACGGTGCAACCGCCCAAGCATGCCGTCGACGTGAACACGATGGCCGAGTTGTCGGTGAAGACGCTGGGCCTCAACGACATCGGCGTGGCGGAGGTCTATACCGACCGCGGCATCGCGTTCGAGCCCTATGCCGACAGCCGCGACCTCGGCGGCTTCATCCTGATCGACAAGCTGACCAACGCGACCGTCGCCGCGGGCATGCTGCAGTTCGCGCTCCGCCGCAGCCAGAACGTGCATTGGCAGGCGGTCGAGATCACCCGCGAGGCGCACGCCGCCCAGAAGCACCAGGCGCCCAAGGTGCTGTGGTTCACGGGCCTGTCCGGATCGGGCAAGTCGACCATCGCCAACCTGGTCGAAAAGCGGCTGCATGCGCTTGGCAAGCACAGCTTCCTGCTCGACGGCGACAACATCCGCCACGGGCTCAACAAGGACCTCGGCTTCACCGATGCCGACCGCGTCGAGAACGTCCGCCGCGTGGGCGAGGTCGCCAAGCTGATGGCCGACGCCGGCCTGATCGTGCTCACCGCCTTCATCTCGCCGTTCCGGGCCGAACGCGAGCTGGTGCGCGGCATGCTGCCCGAGGGCGAGTTCGTCGAGGTGTTCATCGACACGCCACTTGAAGTGGCCGAGGCCCGCGACGTGAAGGGCCTCTACCGCAAGGCGCGCGCCGGCGAGCTCAAGAACTTCACCGGCATCGACAGCCCCTATGAGTCGCCCGAAACGCCCGACATCCATGTCGACACCACGCGGGAGACGCCGGAAGCCGCTGCGGAACGGATCGTCGCACAGCTGCTCGGCACCGCAGCGTGACGACGCTGGCGGAGGACGCCGCGCTCGCGCGCCGCGTTGCCGAGAGTGCCGGCCGGCTCTTGATGGAAATCCGCGGCTCCGGCCTGTTCGCGGGCAAGGCGCTGGGCAAGGCGGGCGATTGCGTCGCCAACCGCTTCATCCTGGAGGCGCTGGCGCAGGCGCGCCCCGACGACGCGATCCTTTCCGAAGAGGAGCAGGACGACGCTGCGCGGCTCTCGGCGGAGCGCGTGTGGATCGTCGATCCGCTCGACGGCACCCGGGAGTATAGCGAGGGGCGCAGCGACTGGGCGGTGCATGTGGCGCTGTCGGTCGGCGGCCGGGCCGCGGCAGGCGCCGTTGCGCTGCCGGCGCTCGGCGTGACGCTGGCGTCGGATACGCCGCCGGTCCTCCCGCCGCCACACCGCGGCGCACAACGCATGCTGGTGAGCCGCAGCCGTCCGGCCGAACAGGCCGTCGCCGTCGCGCAGGCGATCGGCGCCGAACTCATCGCGATGGGATCGGCCGGGGCGAAGGCGATGGCAGTGGTTCGCGGTGAGGCGGACATCTACCTCCACACCGGCGGCCAGTATGAATGGGACAATTGCGCGCCCGTCGCCGTCGCCGCTGCGGCCGGGCTGCACGTCAGCCGCATCGACGGCCAGCCGCTCGTCTACAATTGCGCCAACCCCTACCTCCCCGACCTGCTGATCTGCCGGCCGGAAGCCGCGCCCCGCCTGCTCGCGCTGGTCGCCGAGCGGTCGGCCTAGCCGCCGCAGCGGGGGGCGATGGACCTGTACAATGTGATCGCCGGCCTGGGTGTCGGGCTGCTCGTCGGCGTGACCGGCGTGGGCGGCGGATCGCTGATGGCACCCATCCTGATCCTGCTGCTGGGGGTGACGCCGATCACCGCGGTCGGCACCGACCTGTGGTTCGCCGCGATCACCAAGTCGGTCGGCGGCTTCATCCATCATCGCCACCGCGGCACCGACGGCGGCCCGGACTTTCAGGTCGTGCGCCGGCTGTGCCTCGGTAGCCTTCCTGCCGCCGGGCTTACCCTGTGGGTGCTCGCGCGGACCGACACCCATGCGATCAAGGGCGGGCTGATCCTGCACGCGCTGGGCGTGGTGCTGCTGCTGACGGCGGGGGCGACGCTGCTGCGCCCGCGGCTGCAACGGGCGGCGATCCGCTTCCGCGCGCGCTCCGCCGCCCGCTTCCACCACCTCCAGCCGCCGCTGACGGTGCTCGCGGGGGCGCTACTGGGGGTGATGGTGACGCTCACCTCGGTGGGGGCCGGCGCGCTCGGCGCCGTCATCCTGTTCGGCCTCTACCCGCTGCGCCTCACCACGCGAAAGCTGGTGGCGACCGACATCGTCCACGCCGTGCCGCTGACCTTGGTCGCGGGGCTGGGTCACCTTTCGCTCGGGAACGTCGACGCGCCGCTGCTCGGCGGGCTGCTGGTGGGCTCGATCCCCGGCATCATCGCCGGCTCGCTGTTCGCGTCCCGCGCCTCCGATCGCGTCCTTCGCCCCACCCTCGCGCTGGTGCTGGTGGTCACCGGGCTGCGCTTGCTGGCCTGACCGCGTTCGAGCGCTTGACCCGGCCGCTGCCGCGGGACAGGTTGATGCAGGTTTAGAGGAGTGGGTCCGCATGGGGGTCGACACCTACGGCAGGAGCGCGCGCCAGCGGCTGCGCTACGCCAATGTCGCCATCGCGCTGCACTGGGCGATCGCCGCGCTGATCCTCTACAATCTCACCTCCGGGCTGCTGCGGCCGGTGCTGCCTCGCGGCTTCTTCGCCTTCCACGTATCGTCCGGGATCTCGATCCTGGTGCTGACGCTGGTCCTTGTCGGCTGGCGGCTCACCCACCGACCGCCGCCCTTCCTGCCCATGGCGCGGTGGGAGAAGGGGCTCGCCAAGGCTGTCCACTTCCTGCTCTACGCCGCCATGGTGCTGATGCCCTTCTCCGGCTGGGCGATGATCTCGGCCAATCCGCCGGCCGACTCGGCCGGTGCGGCCTGGGCGGCCGAGAACCCGCCCGGGGCGCCCCCTGCACCCACGCTCAAGCCCGACACGACCTCCCGCGGCGGCCCTGCGGGAGAGGGCAAGGGCGGCGGGCTGCCTCCACGCAAGCGCGGCCCGACCGAAATCTGGGGCCTGTTCCCGCTGCCGATGATCGGCCCGGTCCAGGAACTCGGCCGCACGCCCGCTGGGGTGCCGGAGCAGCGCACCGTGCATGAACGCATCGAGACCTTCCACGCCATCGGCGCCTGGATCCTGCTCGCGCTGCTGCTGCTCCACGTCGCCGGCGCCCTCAAGCACCAGTTCGTCGATCGCCAGCGCGAGCTCGCTCGCATGGGGCTGGGCCGGCCCGAGCCGCGCTAGACCTCGTACAGCATGTAGGGCTTGCCGAACTGCTCGGTCAGCACGAACTGCGCGACGTTGTGGACGGGGATGCCGCGCCGGGTGCGCCCCTCATAGCTGCCGCGGTGCGCATGGCCGTGCAGCACCAGCCGGACGTTGTCGAAGCGGTCGACCGCATCAGCCAGGCGCGACGAGCCCAGGAACGGCCAGATCTCCTTGGGCTCCCCTTCCACGGTAGCAGCCACGGGAGAGTAGTGGAGCAGCGCCACCGCGCGGTCGGTGCGCAGCGTCCGCAGCGCATTCTCCAGCTTGCGTGCCTCGGCGAGCGATTCATCGACGATGTCTTTGATCGCCTTTTCGCCGAAGGCGCCCAGTTCGGCGCGATCGAAGCCGCCGACGAAGCCCTTCACGCCCGCAAAGCCGACCCCGGCGATCTCCACCGCCTGCTCGTCGAGCACTGTCACGCCCGCGCCCTGGAGGATGCGCACCACCTCCTCGGGCTGTCCGCACTCGTAATCATGGTTGCCGAGCACCGCGACGACCGGGATCGTGCAGTAGCGCAGGTCCTCGGCCAGATTCTCGGCCTCGCGGGTCCGACCGAAGTTGGTGAGATCGCCCGTCAGCGCCAGCACGTCGGCCTTTTCGGAAATCTCCGCAAACAGGTCACGGTAGCGGTTTGCGTCGGCGTCGTTGACGTGCAGGTCGCCGGTCGCGGCCAGGACGATGCGCTCAGGCTTTTCGCTCATGCTGCTCCTCAAGTCCCTTGCCGACCACGTCGGCGAAGCCCCAATCACAGATGTCGATGAGGTAGTCGCGCGGGCTCAGCAGCCGGCCGCGGCACACCTTCACATTGGCCGGCGGCAGGTCCGCCTGCAGCCGCGCGCGCTCCATCAGTTCGTCGAACAGCCAGCGCGGCACGCAGTCGCGCTCGGTCGGGTAGATGAAGCGGAAGTTGAGCAGGTGGATCAGCAGCACTTCCCACTGCAGCTCCATGGTGGCCAGCAGCCGCTTCCAATCGATCTCGTCGTGCTTCTTCAGGATGACGTGCGCGACGTCGGCACCGTCGTAGCGATAGCGATCCTGGATGAAGAGCTTTGACAGGATGAACTCGGTCGGCGGCGTCACCGGCACCGTGCTGCCGTAGATCTCCACCTCATAGGTGTCGCGGAACCAGTCCTCGGTCACGGGGATGCTGGCCGAGGACAGGTTGTAGATCACGTCGAAGAAATGCTCGCCCTGCCAGACCTTGCCGATCCAGCGATCGTCCTCGACCTCGATCTCGTAGCCATGCTGCTTGAACCAGGCGAGCAGCCGCGGCGCGTCACCCGCCTTGCAGAACACGTCCATGTCCTTGGTCGGGCGGATGATTCCGGTGTGACAGCTGAGCGTATAGGTGCCGGACAGCAGATAGGGCACGCCCGACTCGCCCAGCAGCCGGAGCGAGTCGGTGTAGAAGCCTTGCGAATGGGGCGGAGGATCGAACGCGGACGCATCCAGCACCGGGGGTGTGTCGGTCATGCGCACGCGGTTTCCTTCCCTGATCTGCCGGGGGGGTGGCAGGACGGAAACAACGGGCTGCCGGGACAAGCGTTCCGGATGGCGCCATTCCGGCAGGTCGTGCCCGGCCGGGCGAACGGCTCCGGCCGCGGCCATGCGACCGCGGAAAGTTAGTCGAAAGTTAGTCCAAGAACAGGCTCCGCGCACTCCCGGCGAAGCGCCCGCGCGGCGGCCGCGGCCCGCGGGAGAATCGGCAACGGGATGAGGGCCTTGGTCCAACACCGCTTCCGCCTCCTGGAGAACGAAACTGGGTTTAGCGCGCGCATTCTCCGGTAGGAAAGACGGGCGTGGCGTGTGTCCGGAAGCGGACGTGCTGTCCTCGCGGCAGGAGCAGGGCCTGACGCCCGTCTGCGTTCGGATGCGTGCTGGCGGTGCTGGCGAAGGACGAGGCAACCCATCATCTGCGCTGGGCGGGTCCGCGATGTATGCGAACGCCACCGCCGGGGATCGGGCTTCGGCAAGGCTACCTTTGCTTTGGAGCCTCGCTTAGCAGCAAACGTGCTTGCGACGATCCAGCAAGCGACAAGAACCTTCGAGTGGGTTCCGTCTCCTGATTTCGCCGCGACAACAGCGATGAACGGGACCACGGCGTTGGCGAGGCAAGTGTTGGCCTCCCCGTCGGGTGCAGTCCGCAGAGGATCGTCTGCGCTCGATCGCATGGGCGCGGAGCTTCTTCTCCGGAGTCGGCAGGCCGGCGTCCTAGGGCGACGGAAGGAGGGCGCGCTGCCCGCTCGGGCTCGACGATCCGGAGAGACGACATGGACTCCCTCGTCGCCGCTGCGCGTCCTATCGCGCCAGGTGGCGGCGTAGGACTCGCATCTGCGGCCGCTCGCCGCCCGTGCGGCTCGGCTGCACGCTGAAGGCGTAGCTGGCCGGCCACCAGGGACCCGCTGCCCAATAGGTCCAGCCGGACCAGACATCCCCGTTCCGGTCCATATAGGCGAGCATGCGGTCGAGGGTTGCCAGGCATTCGGCGTCGCCGCCGGCGCCGAATTCGGCGAGGAAGCCGCGCGCCCGCACCGAGCGCAGCCAGGCGGTGGCAGCACGGAGTCGGTCGACGCCGGTATCCGGGCCGCCGCAGCCGGGGAGGGTGCCGGAGGAGTCGCTGTCGAAATACTGGTGCATTTCAAATGCGAAGTTGCCGCCGGGGTCGCGAAACCCGGCAAACGCATCGGCATTGGAGCCGCCACCGCCGGTGCGCGTCCAGCTGTGGGCGCCGGTCCACTTCGTACCGGGCACCAGCACCAGATTGCGGGCGCCCGTGGCGCGGATCACGCTCACCACCCGATCGACGATCCTGCGCCAGTCGGTGGCGGCAATGCCGTGTGGCTCGTTCATCAGCCCGAAGGCGACACGCTTGCCCTTGTAATGCGCGGCGAGGCGCTTCCAAAGATCGACCAGCCCGTCGGCGACCACCGGCTCCGTCACGCTGCGGCCGGCATATCTGCCGTAGTTGTGCACATCGAGGATCACCGTCAGTCCGTAGGCGAACGCCCTGGCGACAACCGCATCGAGCCGCCCGACTTCCTCGGGTGAGAGCGCCTGCGAAAGCCCGGGCTGAACGCGCTCCCAGCGGAGCGGCACGCGCACGACGTTCATGCCCGCTTTGGCGAACGTCGCCAGATCGACGTCCCGCGGGTAGAGATAGTCCTTGCCATAGACGCCCGGGCGCCTTGCAGGCTTGAACTCGCCGCCTGCGAGGTTGACGCCGGTCAGCTGCGGCCTGGCCTGCGCGGCAGCGACGGCGGCGGCGGGCGCGGGCAGCAGCAGCGCGACGAGGAACGGGAGCACGACCGTGCGAACGCCGCCGGTCACGGCACGATCACCGTCCCCAGCAGCGGCACCCCGCTTTCCTCCAGCAGCATCGTCAGCCGCTGGAGCGGGCGGAGCGCGCTGGCGTTGCGGCTCGCCAGGACCAGCGCGCCGTCGAAGCCGCTCAGGATCGTGTCGACCGCGCCGAAACGGGTCGACTCCCCGCGGGCGGAAAGGCTGAGGAGGAGCAGCCGGTACCGGCCGACGCGGCCTTCCAGCGCTTTTGCCAGCGGTTTGCGCTCGATCAGCTCGGCGCCATCCGCCGCTGCGGGACCGGCGGGCAGCAGCGATAGGCGCTCGATCGCGGTCGGCCGGACGGCGGCGCGTCCCTCCGCCTCTTGGAGCAGCGTCGACAGACCCGCTTGGTTCGCTGTGCGAAAGAGCCGGTCCTGCGCCGGGGCATGGATATCGCCGTCGATCAGCAGCGTCGGCCAGCCGAGCTGCGCGCAGACGACCGCGAGGTTCGCCGACACACATCCCACCTCCACCGTCGTGTCGAGGCCGATCACCGCGACGGCTCGGCGGTCATCGGGGGTGTCGCTGTGCCAGCGGCTCGACAGGGCGCTGCGTAGGTCGCGGATGCGAGCCACCGCGTCGCCGCCGGCGTCGAACGCGGCAAAGACGGACGGGTCGACGCGAGGGTCGCCCGGATGCAGCAGAGAACCGTGCCGAAGCGCTCCCGTTGCGGCACTGCGGGACGCTGATGCACCGTCGTGCACCGCGCCTCCGACCTCCCGCGGATGCAACGCCATCGGATCGCTGAAGGAGTCGAAGGGCGGCATACCCGGCGACGGCAGCGGGCCTCGACCCGAGTCGCCGGGGGCATCGTTCGGCCACAGCCGCACGCCTTCCGGGCTGCGTGCATCGAATGCGGTGGAGCGCAGTCTCATGGCAGGACTCTCCCGATTTTCATTCTGCGGCCGCCATCGCCGGCCGATGCTCGGAGGCTGCGAGCTGAAGCCGCGCGAGCAGGAACTGGGGTGCGAGCGAGTCCGCGAAGACGGCGGTGCCGGCATCGTTGAACAGCAGAGCGGGGGCGAGCGCCTGCGGTACCCGCTCGGCGGCAACCGTCTGATGCGCGGCGGCATCGCAGGCGAGCGCCCGCAGCCGCTCGCGAAGATCGGCAAGCCGGCAGAGGCGTTCGAACAGCGCGGCGGCGGACGCGTTGACGCTGGCCCATTCCTCGAAACTCGCGGCCAGTCCGGTGCGCACCGCCGCCACATCGACCGTGTCGGTGCCGGCCTCTGCCGCCGCCAGGCCGGCTGCCTGGCAGAACAGGCGGACATGATAGGGAGAGCCCGCCGCGGCGGCGCCGATCAGCACGCGCGCCTCGGCAGGGAAGAGCATGCCGCTGCGCCGCGACCCCTCGTCGATCACCGCCTCCACGGCGCGCGATCCGAACGGGCGGATCGGCACGGCGGTGAGGTGACGGCGCAGCGACGGGTGGGCCTCGAGCAATTCGTCCACATCGGCGGCGATTCCGACGAGCAGGAACTGGAGCGGGGCGCGTGTGTCGGACAGCAGCTTCAGCAGGCTCGCCATCTGCGCCTTCGTCTGCGCGTTTTCGATGCGATCGAACTCGTCCACGATCAGGAAGACTCGCCGCGCGAGCCCGGGCGCGGCCGCGCTTACGAAGTCGCGCGCCGTGAAATCGCGCTCCGCGAGCGCGGCAAGTGCGGCCCGGCCGGCGGGACGCGCCTCCGCCTGCAAGAAGGGAAGATAGGGACGCAGCAGGTCCACGAACTCGGTGTCGCCGGTCGCTGCGTGATAGAGGGCAACGCATTCTGCCTCATCGGCAAGATCGCCGAAGATCCGCGCGAGCGACGTCTTGCCCGAGCCGCGGGCACCGAAGATCACCGCATGCTGGCGCCGCTCGACCACGCCATCCACGAGCCGGTTGAGCTCGGCCATGCGCCCGAGCAGTTCGTAGCGGTCGTCCACCGGCTGCGCGGCATTGAAGGCGGCGATGACGCGGGCGCGCTGCGACCGGGCCCCCATCGCCGCCGCAAAGCGCTGCGCCGGAGCCTGGGTGCATTCCGCCGCGGGGCGGACCGGCATTGCATCCATGTTGGAAACAATCGCCGTGTCCGGGCCCGCCGGCGCTTCCACCGGGATTGCCGGTGCGCTGCGGTGGTGCAAGGCCGAGGGGGCAGGCGACGGCCGCTCGTTCACCGCCCAACGCACGATGCGATGGACGGCGCGTCGAACCTGGTGCCACCACCCGCGTGTCTTGCCATCGTCTGCCATGTCCAAGTCGTACGGCGCATGCGGCAAGTAGAAAAGTGGACGGGTCCAACAAGTACGGCAGTATTGAACCAATCCAGCATTGTGCGGACCTGGAAGCCGAGCGAGCGTGACTGGCAGCTGCGTTGCAGCCGGTGGATTGAGGGGCGGGATGGCGGCCGATATTTTGTTCGACAGCGGAAAAGACGGCAGCGTGGACTCGCCTGCCGCATTCCTCTTCACCCAACAGACGATCGGCCTACAGGCGCGCAAGACCAGCATGGTGTTCCTGGCGGAGGCGCTGGTGCGGCGGGGCTACCGGGTCCATGTCGTCACCGTGCAGCTGAGTTGGCTCAGCGGGCTGCGGCGAGGGAGCAAGCTCGGCGCCCTGCGCGGCGTGCCCCGCAATCGCTGGTACGCGGCCGACGGAATGCGGGGATTCCTGTGGGTCCCGCCGGTGCATCCGGTGGGTGCACGCCGCCGGCTGTGGCAGTGGGCCGCGGCACCGCTGATCGCCGCCTACTCCGCCCTGTTGCCGCGCGCCGTGGTGGAGCCGCTGCAGGCTGCGGAGCTGGTGGTGATCGAAAGCTGCGCGGCGGTCGCGCTGTTCCGGCGCATCCGCCGGATCGCCCGACAGGCGCGGATCCTCTACAGCATGAGCGACCGGTTGACGGTGGTGGGCATGCATCCGGGGCTCGAGCGACGGCTGCGGGCGGACGCGGCGGGCTATGATCTGGTGCGTGTCCCCGCGGCCGCGCTGCTGGATGACCTGCCGGGCGCGCGCGCGGCGCTTGTCCGCCATGGCATCGATCGGCGCGCCTTCGACCGCGTCTCGGCCTCCCCGTACAGCAGCGGCCCGAACGCGGTGCTGATCGGCGACATGATGCTGGACCAGCCACTGCTGGAGCGGCTTGCCGGTGCGTTCCCCGACGTGCGGTTCCACTATTTCGGGCGCACGCCGCTCGCGTTCCCGCTGCGCGCGAACCTCACGGCATGGGGGGAGCAGCCGTTCGAGCGACTCGTGCCGTTCGTCCAGCATGCGGACGTTGGGCTGGCGCTCTATCGGCGCGTGCCGGGGCTCGCCTACCTGGCCGAATCCAGCCTGAAGAACCTCCAATATCGCTACTGCGGGCTGCCGGTGGTGGGGCCGGCGTTTGCGATGCGCGGCGTGCCGGGGGCGCTGTCCTATGACCCGGATTGCCAGGAGAGCGCGGCGGATGCGCTGCGTAGGGCGCTGGAGAAGGGGCGAGGCCCTCCGGAGGCGGTGGCGGATTGGGACGAGGTTGCCGGCGAATTGCTGGGCCTTGTGGGCGCGGTGGGAGCAACTTCGCCTCCATCCATTTCGGACCTCCAAAATGGACGAATTGCCCAGCCCAATCGGAGCAATCTCCGGAGATGAGGCTGTGCATGGAATTGCAAGAAGATGAACTTCGGAAGTAAATTGCGCCGCGGTGCGTAGTACCGATTTCACAAACTATTCAAATCAGGCAAGTCGCCTGATAGACGATACTGCGCCCTTTGTCGGGAGGTAAGCATGGCCTATTATAACGGTACTTCGGGTGACAGCGTGATCGTCGCGGATGGGAACGGAGAGGACGTCCTCAAAGGCGACGCCGGCAATGATCGTCTGAACGGCACCCATGGCACGGACCGGATCAAGGGCGGGTCGGGCAACGACAATCTCGCCGGGCAGCAAGGCAACGACTATCTGCAGGGGGACGCCGGCGACGACATCCTCTTCGGCGGATCGGGAAGCGACTTCCTGTTCGGTGGATACGGTGCCGACAAGTTCGTCTTCGACGACTTCAACCACAGCGACGGCACGAACGACATCATCAAGGACTTCAAGTTGACGCAGGGCGACACGCTCCTGCTCAAGAACGGGGTGACGATCACCGCCGCGGTGATCACCGATCTTCCCGACAGCCTCTACGCCGACAATGAGCGGCCGGACATCCGCATCACCCTCACCTCGGACAACGGCTCGACCCAGCAGCTGTGGCTGGCGGACGTGATGACCGAAAAGGACAATGCGGCGCAGGACCGTCAGATCGCCGCGCTCGAGGATTATCTCGAGAGCCTGGGCTACACCGGCGGCCTCGCGTTCGCGGCGTGAGCGAGGCACCGGCACTCCGGCTGGTCTCGCAGGATATCGGCTCCGCCTCGCGCGGGGCCGGTATCCCGGCCGACCACGAGCCGATGACGGCGCTCGAGACGCAGGTCGTGGTGCCGTGTCCGTTGTGCGACCGCCGGGAGGCGTGGGGCTGGGGATGCGAGAACGGCTATTCGGCGGTGAAGTGCGTCGGATGCGGGCTCGTCTATGTCTCGCCACGCCCGGCCAATGAGACGATCAGCGAGGCGACGCGCACCGGTCAACACCGGCATGAGGTGGGCGCGATGTCGGTGGTCTACTCGCCCAGCCGCCGCAAGCTCGCGCGCTATCGCAACCGGATGCAGCGGGTGCTCGCCGGCGAGATGGGGAACGATCCGGTGACCTGGCTTGACATCGGTGCCGGCTTCGGCGAACTGCTTGAGGCGTTGCGGGACGTGCTTCCTGCCGGCTCGCGGATCCGGGGAATCGAGCCCATGGCGGCCAAGGCGGCGCACGCGCGGGCGCGTGGGCTGCCGGTCACCTCCGAACCGCTTGCGCAGGTGACCGAGCGGTTCGACTTCGTGTCGCTGATCAACGTGTTCTCGCACTTGCCGGACCCGGGCAGTTTCCTGTCCGACCTCCGTCGGCTGGTGCGCCTCGGGGGCACTCTGGTGCTGATGACCGGGAATGGGGCCGAGCTCGACAGCGCGGACAGCTATCCCGACCGGCTCGACCTGCCCGACCATCTGGTGTTCGCCGGGCGTCCGCAACTCGACGCCTTCCTCGGCGAGGCGGGGTTCGAACCCTATCGTCGCGACCTGGTGCGGCTGGACACGGCGAGTTGGGCAGCCAAGGCTCTGATCAAGAAGACGCTCGGGCAGCCGGTGCCGCTGGTGATCCCCTACCGCTCCCGGTTCCGAGACATGCTGTACCTCGCAAGGCGGGTGCGATGAGCGTTGCGCTGCGTGACCGGCCGGAGGTCGACGCCGGTGCGGCCAGCGTGCCGATCGACTTCCTGGTGCTGGGCGCCCAGAAGTGCGGCACCACCTGGATCCACCACGTGCTGAGCCAGCACCCCGGCGTCTTCATCCCGCCGGCCAAGGAACTGCACTTCTTCAACAAGTCGTCGGCGCTTTCGCGAGGATGCGGCTGGTATGCGGACCAGTTCGCCGCTGCCGGGGCGGGACAGTTGCGCGGGGAGTGCACGCCGAATTACCTGTGGAATCACCTCGATCCCCGCGACCGGCCGGTGCCGGGCGAGCACCATGATCTTGCGCCCAAGCTGGCCGAGCTGCGCCCGCAGCTGCGGCTGGTGGCGACGCTGCGCAACCCCGTCGACCGGGCAATCTCCGCCTTTCACCATCACATCAACCAGGGGCGGATCGCGCCGGATGCGCGCATCCTCGACCATCTCTGGACGCTGGGCATCGCGTCGATGGGCATGTACGCGCGCCACCTGCGGCACTGGATCGACGCGTTCGGGCGGGAGCCGCTGATGGTGCTGATCTATGAACAGGACGTCGCGCCCGACACGGTCAAGCCCGCGACGGCGCAGCGGCTGTTCGCCCACCTCGGCCTGGCGCCGTTCGAGGTGCCGTCGCTCTACGAGCAGCTGAATGCGCGCCGAAGCTATCTGGCATTGCGGCTCGCGCGCCATTTGCCGCCTTCCGGACTAGCCGGGCGTGTGGTGCGTCGCGGAATCGAATCGGTGACGCCCGCGCGCGTGGATCGCCTGTTCCGCTTCGGTGTGTCGAAGGAGGAGCGCGTGGAGCTTTCGAGACTCTTCGCCCCGCACCAGGCGGAGCTGGAGGCGCTGCTCGGGCGACCGATGCCGTGGGGATGATGGCATCCAGCAGCCGGTCGGTCCCACCCGCCAGCGCTTCGCCATTGCACGAAGCGGTGTGGCAGGTTGGGTGGTTCCTATGCTCGGGCAGTCGCGCCATGGCGCGCCCGATCGCGGCATCCGGAACTGGGCGTTCGGCACACTTGGCCCATCGATGCGGGACACGGCTCGCCGCCTGTGGGGCAACGGCGCCGCGATGGCGTGCGACTTGGAAGTCGCCAAGACCCGATCGGCTTGTGCTGGCGCTGCACCAGGCAGCAGAGGGGGAAGCGGTTCGCCCGACAATCAGGAGGATGGCACCGAAACGCAACGATTAGCCGGTGCGGATTCGAGCGGCTCACGAAGCTGGGGCGGTGCAACGGTCGAGACGCTGGCTGCCGCCGCTGCCCGCCAAGGCCCCGCAGCCGGTGCGGAACTGTGGCGGCAGCGCCTCTTCGGCCCGATCGCTGCTCACTGGAGGATGCCGGTGCCGCTGCGCCCCGATCAATTCTCTCAAGGCTTCGTCGGCGCAGGGGTGAGGCGGCGGACGTGCAGCCCCTTGGCGGCGAGGGCGTCCTGGAGCGATCCGGGGCCGACGAGGTGGCCGGTGCCGACTGCCATGAAGACACGGCCCGGTCGCTCCATGCGCCGCGTGACCCAGTCTGCCCAGGCGGCGTTCCGGTCGGCGAGCACGCGCTGCTGCACGGCATCCGAAGTCTGGCGCAGGTCGTGGGCGATGATCGCGGCGAGGGTGTCGGTATCGCCGCGGCTCCACGCCTCGGCCGTGCGGCGCATAAGATCGGCGGCGGCGTCCTGCCCGTCGAGGACGCGGGTCAGCATCGCGATCTGCTCGGCCTCCGGCAGCTGGTCGAACATCGCGATCTGGTCGCGCTGGGTCTCGAGGCCCTCGATCGGCTTGCCCGCACGCCGAGCGGACGCGGTGAGCACGGCCTCCACGCCCGCTTCCCGGCTGTAGCCGGTCCGGCGGAGCGGCAGGATCGAGAGCGAAGTCGCCGCCAGCCACGGGTCCATGCGGTCGAACGCCCCTTCCGGATAGCCGGCTGCGCGCGTCGCGGCGGCCAGCTTCTCCGCATAGCCGGGAGGCAGGCGCTCCGGGAGCGGGGGCGCATCGGCCGGCGGCGCCACGCGGCGGAGTGCCGCCTGCACCTCCCCCTCGGGCGGGGCGACCAGTTCGAGCACCAGCGCGTCGCTTTCCTCGAACGCGCGGCGTACCGGCCCCTGGAACCAGGCGAGGTCCGGGCGCAGCTCGTGCACCGATCCGAACAAATAGACGATGGTGTCGGCATCCTGGACCGCCCACAGCGCCGGCTGCGGCGGCGGTCCTGCCGGGCGCGCGGCAGGGCCGGCGAAGAACAGGACGAAGGCGGCCAGGAGCAGGCGGACGAGCGGCATGCCGGTGTTCTTAGAGGCTGGCGGGTGCGAGCAGAAGCGGGCCGATGTGCCGAACGCAGCATTGTCGCCGACGCGATCCGAATTTCGCGCGATTTGTGCTTTGTCGACCGAAGGCCCGGGGTCGTCGGCCTGGGGCTGCGCCAATCCAGCTTTCCCGGAAGAGGAAGCTCATGCACGGATCGTGAAATTGGGCGGGAAGCGGACCGCAGCTTTTGGACGGCAACGACGCGTAGCGGACATCCATCCGTTGCGGAACATAGAAGGCTCGGCCAAGAGCCGGCTGCTACTAATCGGGAGCGCTAGCATTGACGGTTCGCCAAGCCACCATCGCCGATCTGGACACTCTCGTTTCGTTGTTTGATGCGTACCGCCAATTTTACGGACAGCCTTCGAATCCCGCTGCTGCACGAACATTCTTGAAGGACCGATTGGAGCATCAGCAGTCCGTGATCCTGCTTGCACGCAAGGACGGGCGCGACGTCGGCTTTGCGCAGCTTTATCCGAGCTTCTCGTCTGTCAGATTATCTCGAACCTTCATCCTCAATGACCTGTTTGTCACACCCGACGCGCGTGCGTCTGGCTTTGGCAGGATCCTGCTAGATGCTGCCTGCACCTATGGCCGGCAGATTGGCGCGGCACGGTTGTCGCTCTCAACCGCGGCCGACAACGCGAATGCTCAATCCTTACATGAGCGCGCTGGCTGGACGCGGGATACCGAATTCTATGCTTACGACTTCGTGCTGACGTGACGGCGGTTCATGTCTATGCGCCAAGCCCGGAATCGGATTCATCGTCGATGCTCAATCCGCACTTCGGAGGGATCTATTACCCACGGTTAGAAGACCGCGCCGCGCTGGTTGATGAGTCGTGGTGACATGGTCGCCATGTAATGGAGCCACCCGGGCGCGGTCAGCGGGAAACCGCTGGAACGGGTGTTGCGCCTGCCGCCCTCACTCCGGCGCTTCCCAGCCCGGTAGCTGGGCGGCGGTATCGCCATCTCCGGGCGTCGGAGAGGCTCGATGCTTGACCCCTTTCAGGCCATGGGTCAAAGCGCGGCCGTGTCCGAGCCACTCAGCTTCCAGCGCATGATCCTCACGCTCCATGACTATTGGAGCGATCGGGGCTGTCTCATCCTCCAGCCGTACGACATGGAGATGGGCGCCGGCACCTTCCACACCGCCACGACGCTGCGCGCGCTGGGGCCGGAGCCGTGGAACGCCGCGTTCGTTCAGCCGTGCCGCCGCCCCACCGACGGGCGCTATGGCGAGAACCCGAACCGGCTGCAGCATTATTACCAGTATCAGGTGATCCTGAAGCCGAGCCCGGCGGACCTGCAGGAGCTGTATCTCGGCTCGCTGGCGGCGATCGGCATCGACTTCACCCGTCATGACATCCGCTTCGTCGAGGACGACTGGGAGTCGCCGACGCTGGGCGCCTGGGGCCTGGGCTGGGAAGTCTGGTGCGACGGCATGGAAGTCACCCAGTTCACCTATTTCCAGCAGATGGGCGGGTTCGACTGCAAGCCGGTGGCGGGCGAGCTGACCTACGGGCTCGAGCGGCTCGCCATGTACATCCAGAACAAGGATTCGGTGTACGACCTGGCCTTCAACGACGCGGGCGTCACCTATGGCGACGTGTTCCACGAGAACGAGGTCCAGATGTCGACCTGGAACTTCGAGGTCGCCGATACCGACACGCTGTTCGACCAGTTCCGCAAGGCCGCGGCCGAGTGCGAGCGGTGCCTTGCCGCGGGCCTGCCGATCCCGGCGTACGAGCAGGCGATCAAGGCCAGCCACACGTTCAACCTGCTGCAGGCGCGCGGCGTGATCTCGGTCGCGGAGCGCCAGGCCTATATCGGCCGGGTGCGCGACCTTGCAAAGGGCGCATGCGCCGCGTGGATCGAGAAGAAGACGCCCGAATGGCAGGCGCGCTTTCCGGGGTGGACGGCATGAGCGATTTTCTTCTCGAACTCCGCTCGGAGGAAATCCCGGCGCGCATGCAGGAGCGGGCGCGCGAGGACCTGGCCAAGCTGTTCGCCGCCGAACTCGGCAAGGCGGGGCTGAAGGCGGCGGAACTCGTCACCTATGCAAGCCCGCGCCGGCTGGCGCTGATCGCGCGCGGGCTGCCGCTCGCGACCGAGGCGGTGCGCGAGGAAGTGAAGGGTCCGCGCGCCTCTGCGCCGCCGCAGGCGCTGGAGGGTTTCCTGCGCAAGACGGGCCTCACCCGCGAGGATCTGGTCGAGCGCGACGGCGTGTTGTTCGCGGTGACTGACAAGCCGGGCCGCGCGACCGCCGAGGTGCTGGCCGAGGCCGTGCCGGCGGTGGTCCGTGCGTTTCCGTGGCCCAAGGCGATGCGCTGGGGCGCGGCATCGGTATCGACCGAGAGCCCGCGCTGGGTGCGCCCGCTGCAAGGAATCGTCGCGCTGCTCGACGACACGGTCGTGCCGTTCGAGGTGTTCGGGGTGGCGTCCGGTGCGGCGACGCTTGGCCATCGCTTCCACCACCCCGGTGCCATCACCATCGGATCGGCGCACGACTATGTCGAGAAGCTGCGCGCCTGCCACGTCATCGTCGACGGGGCCGAGCGCCGCGCGAGCATCGCGGTGGGCGCCAAGCTTGCCGCGCAGGGCGCCGGGCTGACGCTGGTCGAGGACGAGGGGCTGCTGTTCGAGAACGCCGGCCTCACCGAATTCCCGATGCCGCTGCTCGGCCGCTTCGACGCAAGCTACCTGTCGGTGCCGCCCGAGGTGATCCAGCTCACCGCGCGCGTGAACCAGAAGTATTTCGTCTGCCGCGACGGTGAAGGGCAGCTTGCCGACGCGTTCGTCTGCACCGCCAACATCGATGCCGAGGACGGCGGCGACAAGATCGTCGAGGGCAATCGCAAGGTGCTGGCCGCACGGCTGTCCGACGCCAAGTTCTTCTACGAGACGGACCTGAAGACGCGGCTGGAGGACCTGACCCCCAAGCTGGAAAAGATCGTCTTCCACGAGAAGCTCGGCACGGTCGCCGACAAGGTCGATCGGGTGGCGAAGCTCGCCCGCTGGCTGGTGGAGCAGGGCATCGTCGGGGCGCGCGAGGCGCCTGCGCATGTCGAGTTGCCGCTCGATCCGTCGTCCTCGCCGATCGACGCACGCGACATCGCCGCGGGCACCGCGAGCGCCGATCGCGCGCGGCTGGCCGACATGGCCGAACGCGCGGCGCGGCTTGCCAAGGCGGACCTCGTCACCGGCATGGTCGGCGAGTTTCCGGAGCTGCAGGGTCTGATGGGCGGCTATTATGCCGCCGCGCAGGGCGAACCGGCGGAAGTCGCCGAGGCGATCCGCGACCATTACAAGCCGGTCGGGCAGGGCGATGACGTGCCGACCGCGCCGGTGACGGTGGCGGTGGCGCTGGCGGACAAGCTCGACAGCATCACCCAATTCTTTGGCGTGGACCTCAAGCCGAGCGGCTCCAAGGATCCGTTCGCGCTGCGGCGCTCGGCGCTTGGCGTCATCGCCCTGCTGCTCGACAACAAGCTGCGGCTGCCTCTGTCGCAGGTCGCAGGCGAGGACGTGCTCGACTTCTTTGCCGATCGCCTGAAGGTGCAGCAGCGCGAGGCGGGGGTTCGCCACGACCTGATCGACGCGGTGTTTGCGCTGGGCGGCGAGGACGATCTCGTCCGGCTGCTGGCGCGAGTGCATGCGTTGCAGGGGTTCGTGACCACCGAGGACGGCACCAACCTGCTTGCCGGCTACAAGCGTGCGGCCAACATCCTGAAGAAGGAGGGCTACACCACCCCCGATCACCCCCGTACCCCGGCGGAGGCCGGGGCCCAGGCCCGCACTCTCCCGGATCACGCCGCGCGTGAGTCCCTGGACCCCGGCCTTCGCCGGGGTACGAAAGAAGAAGGGACGGCGGAAATCCCTGCGGCCGCGCTGGGCCAGCGCCGCAGCGTTGCCGCCAATGCTCCGGATGCGACCGACGCGTCGGTTCCGACCGGCAGCACCGGCACGCCCGGCAACCTGCGCCACCAGGACGAAGAGGCGAACCAGGCCGTCGACCGCCAGGGCACGACCGAGCACGATGGCACGGCGCATCCCTTTGCCGGCGGCCAGCCCGACGGCATTCCCCAGACCGGCGAGGAAGACCCGCTGGTCGAGGTGGAGCAGGGCGAATTCACCGGCTCCGTCGCCGCCTTTGCGCGCAGCGAGCGCGCGCAGTCGCTGTCTTATGAGCCCGAACCGGCCGAGGATGCGCTGATGGCGGCCCTCGACGTCGCCGAGCCGCGCGCGGCCAAGGCGATCGCCGACGAGGATTTCGAAGGCGCGATGGCGGCACTCGCGTCGCTGCGTGCGCCGATCGATGCCTTCTTCGACCAGGTGACCGTCAACGACGCCGATCCCGCCAAGCGCACGGCACGGCTCGCGCTGCTGGCGCGGGTTCGGGCGGCGGTGCATCGCGTGGCCGATTTCTCCCGGATCGAAGGATAGCGGACAGCCCGAGGCGCTGATGCTACCCTTCGCCCGAAGGTCTGGTTTGTGATCCTCCTCCCCAGGGAACGCACTCCAACCCACGCAAGGAACCACGATGACGCAGTATGTGTACCGTTTTGGCGGCGGAGTTTCGGACGGGGGCTCCGGCGACAAGACGCTGCTCGGCGGCAAGGGCGCCAACCTCGCGGAAATGGCGTCGATCGGCCTGCCGGTGCCGCCGGGGTTCACCATCTCCACCCAGATGTGCACGCGCTATTATGAGGAGGGGCAGAGCTTCCCCGACTCGCTGCGCCAGGAAGTGGCCGAGGGGATCGCGCACATCGAGGGCGTGACCGGCAAGACGTTCGGCGACGCGGCCGACCCGCTGCTGGTGTCGGTGCGCTCGGGCGCGCGCGTGTCGATGCCGGGCATGATGGACACGGTGCTGAACCTGGGCCTCAACGACCAGACGGTCGAGGGGCTGGCGACCGCGTCGGGCGACGCGCGCTTTGCCTGGGACAGCTATCGCCGCTTCATCCAGATGTATTCGGACGTCGTGCTTGAGCTCGATCACGGCCGCTTCGAGGAAGCGCTGGAGATCGCCAAGGAGGACAATGGCTACAACCTCGACACCGAGCTGACCGCCGAGGACTGGCAGAAGCTGGTCGCCGAATACAAGGCGCTGGTCGAGGAACTGTGGGGCAAGCCGTTCCCGCAGGACGTGCACGACCAGCTGTGGGGCGCGATCGGCGCGGTGTTCGGATCGTGGCAGGCGGAGCGCGCCAAGGTCTATCGCCGGCTGAACAACATCCCGGGTGACTGGGGCACCGCCGTCAACGTGCAGGCGATGGTGTTCGGCAACATGGGCGACACCTCGGCCACCGGAGTCGCCTTCACGCGCAACCCGGCGACCGGCGAGAACGCCTATTATGGCGAGTTCCTGATCAACGCGCAGGGCGAGGACGTGGTCGCGGGCATCCGCACGCCGCAGTACCTTACCAAGGCGGCACGCGAGGGCGCGGGCGCCAAGCCGCTGTCGATGGAAGAGGCGATGCCGGACGCCTATGGCGAGCTGGCGGCGGTGTTCGACCGGCTGGAGCGGCATTACCGCGACATGCAGGACATCGAGTTCACGGTGCAGCAAGGCAAGCTCTGGATGCTCCAGACGCGCTCGGGCAAGCGCACCGCCAAGGCCGCGCTCAAGATCGCGGTCGACATGGCCGAAGAGGGGCTGATCACGCGCGAGGAGGCGGTCGCGCGCGTCGACCCGGCGGCACTCGACCAGCTGCTCCACCCGACGCTCGATCCGGATGCGCCGCGCGACGTGCTGACCAAGGGTCTGCCGGCATCGCCGGGCGCCGCATCGGGCGTGGCCGTGTTCGACAGCGACACCGCAGAGCGCCGTTCCGCCACGGGCGAGCCGGTGATCCTGGTGCGCGTCGAGACCTCGCCGGAGGACATCCACGGCATGCATGCGGCCAAGGGCATCCTGACCGCGCGCGGCGGCATGACCAGCCACGCGGCGGTGGTCGCCCGTGGCATGGGCCGGCCGTGCGTGTCGGGTGCCGGTAGCCTTGCCATCGACAGCCGTGCGCGCGTGATGCGCGTCGGCACGCGGGAGATCCGCGAGGGCGACACGCTCACCATCGACGGCTCGACCGGCGAGGTGATGGCGGGTTCGGTGCCGACCGTGCAGCCCGAGCTTGCCGGCGACTTCGGCACGCTGATGGAATGGGCCGATGGCGTCCGCCGCCTGAAGGTGCGCGCCAATGCCGAGACGCCGCTCGACTGCCGGACGGCACGCGACTTCGGTGCCGAGGGCATCGGCCTTTGCCGCACCGAGCACATGTTCTTCGAGGGCAGCCGTATCACGGCGGTGCGCCAGATGATCCTGGCGGAGGACGAGAAGGGTCGCCGCGCGGCACTCGACAAGCTGCTGCCGGAGCAGCGCCGCGACTTCATCGAGATCTTCGAGGTGATGGCGGGGCTGCCCTGCACGATCCGCCTGCTCGATCCGCCGCTGCACGAGTTCCTGCCGCACCAGGAGGCGGAGTTCGCCGAGGTCGCATCGGCCGCGGGCGTGGGCGTCGAGCAGCTCAAGCGCCGTGCGGCCGAACTCCACGAGTTCAATCCGATGCTCGGCCATCGCGGCTGCCGCCTGGGCGTGACCTACCCCGAGATCTACGAGATGCAGGCGCGCGCCATCTTCGAAGCGGCGTGCGAGGTCGCGGAGAAATCGGGCGAGGCGCCGATCCCGGAGGTGATGATCCCGCTGGTCGGCACGCGCAAGGAACTGGAGCTGATGAAGGCGGTGGTCGACAAGGCGGCTGAGGCCGTGTTTGCCGAGAAGGGCCGCACGATCGAGTATCTGGTCGGCACCATGATCGAGTTGCCGCGCGCGGCGCTCAAGGCGGGCGAGATCGCCGAGGTGGGCGAGTTCTTCTCCTTCGGCACCAACGACCTGACGCAGACGACGCTGGGCGTCAGCCGCGACGATGCCGCACGCTTCCTCGGCACCTATGTCGACAAGGGCATCTATGCGCGCGATCCGTTTGTGAGCCTGGACGTCGAAGGCGTGGGCGAGCTGATCGAGATCGCGGCGGAACGCGGGCGCAAGACGCGGCCGAACATCAAGCTCGGCATCTGCGGCGAGCATGGCGGCGATCCGGCCTCCATCGCTTTCTGCGAGACCGCTGGTCTCGACTATGTCTCGGCGTCGCCGTACCGCGTGCCGATCGCGCGGCTGGCGGCGGCACAAGCCGCGCTGAAGGTCCAGGCATGAGCATGCGCCGCTCAGGCGAGGGGCAGAAGCTGACGCGGGAGGGGTTCGACCGGATCGGGCCCTTCCACCCCTATGTCGTCTGGGCGGCGATCCTGCTGTTCGACCTGCTGGTGGTGCTCGCGATCCTGGCGGCACTCACCATGGCCGGCGACCGGATCGAGGACCAGCTCTGGCCCGGCGGCACGGAGTGGGTGACGATCTAGGACGGCACCCGGCCGCCTTCTTCAACTGTACCCCGGCGTAGGCGGGGGCCCAGCTTCGATGGGATCGGGTTGGATTGCCAACGCCTGCTTTCCCAACTGGGCCCCGGCCTTCGCCGGGGTACCGTTGTGTGTAAGGGCGAGATTGTCACCCCAATCGCTGCCAAGCGATTGTCCGGAGGACGTTCTTACCCCCAGCGGCGGACGTGTTCGTCGTCGCGGCCTTCGCGGATCATCGCCGCCTGTTCGCGCCAGCCTTCGCGGGCGATGGTGCCGGGGGCGAGGCGGAGCTGGACTTCGAGGGTCTGCTCGTCCTCGGCGGTCATCGTCTCGATGCCCTTGAAGGTCTTGATGCCGCGATCGTTGAGCTCGCGTTCACGAACTTCGTCGATGCCGCGGATGCGCGACAGATTGTCGCGACCCCAGCCGAACCAGCCGCCCAGCCCCTCGTGATGGCGATGCGAGTCATGCGTGTGCGACGTCGCCGCAGCGGCCGCAGTGGTGGCCGCGACCGGAACCGCGGTGCCGGCAACGGTGCCGGTGGTGCCCATGGGTGCGGCACGCAGCGCACGATCGCGCTCGGCCTCCAGCTCGCGGATGCGGGTATCGCGCGCCTTCAGCTCGGCCACCGTCTCATCCCGGTAGCGGCGGTGCTCGATCTCCTCGGCATGGTGCCGCTCGCGCCACTTGCGGCCTCCCGAACTGGAGGCGAGGCCGAACAGCCAGCCTGCGACCAGACAGAGCACGAGGACGAGATATTGAGTCGGCGTGTGGAACAGCATGGCGGCCTCCGGATCGATTCGGAGCGTCAACGACGCGGGCGAGCCCTGCGTTCCTTGAGGATGCCTACTGCGGGCTCAACGCGTCGGAGATCGAGCAGGCGGCGGGACCCAGGATTACCACGAACAGCGTCGGCAGGATGAACAGGATCAGCGGCACCGTCATGATCGCCGGGAGCCGCGCGGCCTTTTCCTCGGCACGCATCATGCGCTCGTTGCGAAACTCTGCCGACAAGACGCGCAGGGCCGAGGCGAGGGGCGTGCCGTATTTCTCCGTCTGGATCATGGTGGTGGCGACGCTGCGGATCGCATCCAGGTCGATGCGCTGGGTCAGGTTCTCGAACGCCTGGCGCCGCTCGGTGAGGAAGCCGAGCTCGATCGCGGTGAGCGAGAACTCCTCGCCGAGCTCGGGATAGGCGCGTCCGAGCTCACGTGCGACCCGCCCGAAGGCGGCATCGACGGTCAGGCCCGCCTCGGCGCAGATCACCAGCAGGTCGAGCGCGTCGGGCAGCCCCTTGCGGATGGCGTCCGACCGCTTGGTGATGCGGTTCTTCAGGTAGATGTCGGGGGCCTTGTAGCTCGCGACCAGCGCAACCGCGACGACCAGATAGGACTTGAGCGGTCCCCAGGTGGCGAAGGTGTCGGTGCCATACACTATGAACGCCACGGGGCCGCCGATGAGGATCGGCAGGACCAACCGCCCGAAGATCACCGCCACCGCCCATTCGCGCGAACGGATGCCGGCCTGGAGCAGCTTGGTCTGGGCAGCCTTGAGCTGTTCGTCCTGCAGCACCTTCAGGGACGACAGGGTGGCGCGCATCCAGTCGGTCGTCTCGTTCTTCTTGACGAGTTGTGCCCGGCGCCGGGACACCGGCGCGACGATGCCGGCCTTGAGCTGTTCGCGCCGCTCGTGGAGCGCCTTGACGCGCTTGGACATGGGATCGCGTACGGACAAGGCGGCATAGATCGCGATCAGCACGGCGAACGCGGCGACGCCGGCGAGCAGCGTCGCCACCATCAATACGTCCACGCCCATGATAGTCGGGCCCTCGGGGTTGCTCAGCATCGCGTCAGATCTCGAAACTGACCATCTTGGCCATGATGAAGCCGCCGATCGCCATCCAGATGAAGCCGCCGACACCGATGACCATCAGCCGCTGGTCCACGAAGAACTTGGCGAGATAGTCGCTGTTGACGAACCAGATGAGCCCGAACACCACGAACGGCAGCGAGCCGACGATATAGGCGGATGCCTTGGATTCGGACGACATCGCCTTGATCTTGAGCTTCATCTGCGATCGCTTGCGCAGCACGTCGGCGAGGTTGCTCAGCGTTTCCGACAGGTTGCCGCCGGTCTCGCGCTGGATGGCGATGGTGATCAGGAAGAACTGGAACTCCGGGGTGCCGATGCGATCGGCCGTTTCCTGAAGCGCCGCGTCCAGGGTGCGGCCGATGCGCATGCGGTCCGATACGGCGCGGAACTCCTCGCCGACAGGACCGGGCACTTCCTGGCCGACGACGCCCATCGTCTCGGTGATCGGCAGGCCCGAGCGCAGGCCGCGGACCAGCAGCTCGATCGCGTCGGGGAACTTGGCGGTGAACTTGTTGATCCGGCGATTGATCGCCATGCCGACCACCTTGTGTGGAATGCCTGCCCCCAGGAACAGGCCCACAAACAGGCTGAGCAGCAACGGCATGCCCCGGCTCCACAGCAGGATCGTCGCCGCGATGGCGATGCCGAGCGTCGCCATGCCGTACTGGCCGACGGTCCAGCTCTTGCCCGTCATCGACAGCCGCTTCTGGAGCTGGGCAGGGTTGGGCAGCAGACGCCCCGCGGCCACGTCCATGCGCGTGGCGCGCGCAGTCGTGATCCGGCGGATCTGTGCTTCCATGCTCGTGCCGGAGGCTGCCGCCTGGTGCCGCTCGCGCACCGCGGCGAGCCGGCGCGCGCGGGCCTTTCCCGTGGACGGGCCCATGAAGGCGAACGCCAGCAGCAGCAGGACCAGCGCCGATCCCAGGATCATCAGCAGGAACGGCATCGGGTTCATGCCCGCCGTCCCCTGATCTGCCTCGTGCCCCGCATCCGGCCGCGCCTATCGCTTCGCCGGCTTTGCAGCGAAGCGTGAACGGAACTGCCCCAGGCGGCCGAGCAGCGACGGTGCCCCCGCGCCCGGTGCGGCCGGGCGACCCGCGCCGCCCTCGCCGAGTGCGTCCGCGACCGCCACGACCTGCGCTGCCAGGTCGACCAGCGGCGCGATCGTCTTGGACCCCTTGCCCACGTCTGCCATCGGCTTGCCGAGCTTCGCGGCCTGGGCCGCAAGCTTCTGGTCGAACGGCAGCTGATAGTCGACCGGCCGCTCGATCGAATTCTCGAAGTCCTTGCGGCTGATCTCCAGCTGCTGCGCTGGGTGCACCCGGTTCGCGACCACGAAGACCGTTGCCTCCGGCGCGTTGCTCTTGAGCCAGGAGAGGATGCGGATCGCGTCGCGCGCGGCGGCGAGCGTATATTCGGTCACCACCACGACCACCGGCATCTCCTGCGCCAGTTGCGGATGGTTGACCAGGATCGAGCGCGGCAGATCGACCACCGTGCATTCATAGGCGCTGCGCATCTCCTCACGCAGGCGGCGGAAGACGCTGCCGTCGGTCAGCACGGGGCTGCTGATCGGCGCTTCGGCAGAGAGGACGGCCAGCCGGTCCGAGGCGCGCACCATCGCGCGCTCGATGAACAGCCCGTCGATGCGACTGGGATTGTCGATCGCGTCGGTAAGGCCGCGCCCGGGCTCCAGATCGAGCGCGAGCGCATCGGTGCCGAAGTGCACGTCGAGGTCGAGGAGGGCGGTGCTGCGCCCGGCGCGCTCGCTCACCAGCCAGGCGATCGAGGTCGCGATCGTCGAGGCGCCCGCCCCGCCGCGCGTGCCGATCACCGCGACGGCACAATGCGGTCGCTGCACCGCCGCTGCGGCCGCCTCGCTCGCCTTGGGGGCGGCGAGCGTCGCCTGCGCCTGGGTAAAGGCGTCGCGCACCGCGTCCGGGTTGAGCGGCTTCAACAGATAATCCTGGATGCCGCTGGCGATCAGGTCGCGGTAGAGCCGGACGTCGTTGACCTGGCCGGTCGCGATCACCGCCGTACCCGGCTCGCACACCTCCGCCAGCGCGTTGATGTCGTTGATCGGATCGCTGGATTCCGAAAGGTCGACGAACAGCACGGTCGGGCTGGAGGCGACGGAGAGCGCCTGCACGGCACTGCGCAGGTTGCCGCGCTGCACCCTGTCGGCGGACCAGCCGAAGGCGTGGACGATCGGGCGCAGCGTGTCGGCAGAGGCTTCGTCGGTGACGAAGCCGGCGAAGGGATCGCGATTGGCGGGACGGCTGGCCATCAGTTGCCCGCCGATCCGGTGGTGCCGGCGCCAATGCTGCCGCCAAGGCCTCCGCCGGCGCCGCCGGTCGTGTTGCCGCCGCCGGTGCCCTGGTTGCTCGAGCCGCCTGCGCCGCTGGGTGCGGCACCGCGATAGGCCTGGATTGCACGCGTGGCGTTGACCGGATCCGTGATGCCGGTGCCCGACTGGCCGTGGATCAGGTCCTCGGGTTGCGCGACCATGGCAGCGAGATTGGAGTTCACGGCGCACCCGTGATTGGGACTGGTGTGCGAATCGAGGGTGAAGCCGTTTGCGGGATCGGCCCGCGGGCAGGTCGGCACGCTGGCGGACGCGCGGGTCAGGACGACGCGCACCGTGCCCGCCGCCACGCCACCCGGCGCCGGCGAGGCGGTGTCGGCAAGCAGCAGGCCGTAGCGTGCGGCCTCGGCCGCCACCTGCGCGCGGGCACCGGTGGCGCCGGCGGGATCCTCGACGGCGATCCGATCGCCATATCCGGGCTTCAGCGCGGCCATCCAGCCGGCCAGCCGCCCAGCCTCTCCCTCGCTCAAGCCATAAGGAGTGGTCGCCAATTCGACCGCATAGTCGCTGCGCGTGACGACCGGCTGGTTGACGGATTCCAGGCCGCGGTGGGCGTTGGGATCGCAGGCGGCGAGGAGGAGGGCGGGGGCGCAGAGCGCCAGGGCCGCAAGACGCGAGTACATGTTCTTCTCCATCGGCGGCGTCATTGATTGCTGAAGCCCGGGGTGGCGGACCGCTTCTTGCGCTTGCCCGATCGCTCTTCGGCGAGCACCGGAAGGCCGGGGCCGGCCGGCAACGGGGCGCCGACTACGGGCGCGCCGACCACGGGCGGAGGCGCCATGGTGGGCACCGGCCGCGGCCCGCCAAAGGTGGGGCTGGTGGCGTTGCCGAGCAGCACGCGATCCGCGTCGTCGGGCGCGCGATAGGCATCGGTGGGCAGCACGATGCGGTTCGCGTCGACCGGCTTCACCAGATACGGCGTGATGACGATCACCAGCTCCGTCTCGTTGCGCTGGAACGCGTTGGACCGGAACAGCGAGCCGATGATCGGCAGGTTGGCGAGGAACGGCGCTTGGTTCACCGAATTGTCGTGCGTGTTCGACAGCAGCCCGGCGATCATGAAGCTCTGGCCGGAGCCGAGTTCCACCGTCGTCTCCGCACGGCGCGTGGTGAGCGCGGGGATCGTGATGTCGTTGAGCTCCACCGAACCGGTGCTGGTGATCTGCGATACCTCCGGTCGGACGCGCAGGGAGATGCGGCCATCCGTGAGGACCGTCGGCGTATAGGCGAGGCTGACGCCATATTGCTTGTATTCGACCGAGATGCTCCCGAGCCCGCCCTGGCTGATCGGGATGGGGATCTCGCCGCCTGCCAGGAACGTGCCCGTCTCGCCCGAGACCGCGGTCAGGTTCGGGTTGGCGAGCGTCGTCACCTGGCCGTTGCGTTCCCCCAGGTCGAGCGAGGCGAGCAGATCGAGCCCCAGCAGCCGACCGGCAGCGCCGATCGTGGTCCCGATCTCGGGAACGCCGGGAGCGGTGAAGCCGGTCCCTCCGGAGGGCAGGGTCTCGATGGTGCCCTGGCGACCCTGGCCGATGTTGAACAGGAACCCGCCCGTGCTGTCGCGCGAGGTCAGGTTGACGCCGATGTTCTTGACGTAGCTGCGGCTGACCTCGGCGATGCGGACCTGCAAGTTCACCTGCAACGGCGTGGCCGTCTTCAACCGGCTGAGCACGCGCGTGTTCTCGCCCACGAATGCCTGCGCCAGGGACTGCGCCTCTGCCACGTCCTCGGGAGAGCGGACGGTGCCGGTCAGCAGCACCATGTTGTTCATGGGCGTGGCGACGATCTGCGCCTCGGGCATGGCGAGCGCGAGCATCTCACCAAGCGTCGTGATGTTGTTCCCCACGCGGACGGTCGCCGCATAGACGGTCGCGCCGCTGCGGGAGACGGCGTGGACGGTAGTCTCGCCCGGGGACTTGCCGAACACATAGAGCTGCCGGGCCGAGCGGACCTGCACGTCGGCGATGCGATCGTCGGCGACGAACACGTCCGTCATGCCCGCAGGCAGGTTGATCAGCTGGCCCCGGCCGGAGTTCATCTGAACCACCGGCGGCGAGGGTGCGGCCGTCTGTGCGTTGAGCGGGGCGGGCGCGGCCATTCCGGTCGCCAGGGCGGCGATCAGTGCGAGCGGCGTGCCCAGCAGCCTTGCCTGGATACGCATGTCAGTTCCTCCCCCCGACCGGGACAACGGAAACCGCGCTGCCACGCGCGATGCGGACGCTCGGCCCGGTGACGGCCATGGCGCTGCCGGCGGCACCCGGCATGGTCGGGAAGACCGCCGGTGGCGCCCGGTCCGTGTTCTGGGGCTTGCCCGGCACCGAGCTGCGCTGGAAGCGCGAGACGTCCGCGCCGGTCGACACGGTGCTGCCACCCTCGACCGGACGCGCGGCGAGGCGCGCGAGGGCGGCCCGTTCCGCGTTGGGATCGTCGCTGTCGGGAAGACCGGCGTCTTCGCCGCTTGCGATCGCTTCCTCGAGTTCGGTGCCGCTGTCAGCCAGCGAGCGGAGCGAAAGGGAGATCTGGCCCACGGCCTGAGCCACGGAGATCTTTTCAGCGATGCGCGGGGTCGCCTCAAGCGTCACGGTCGAGAAGGTGTTGACGACCGTGTTCCCCTTTTCATCGACCTGCTTGTCGGTCCGCTGGTCGGTGGCGAGCACGCGCAGGTTGCGCAGCATCGTCTCCGAAGCCTTCAGCGGCGGGCCGTCGCCGCCACCCTCGATGTTCTGGGTCAGGATCAGGTCGACGCGGTCGCCCGGGAAGACGAAGCCTCCGACCGCTCCCTGCGCGGAAACCGGCACCGTCACCGCCCGCATGCCCGGGCCAAGCGCCGCCGCCAGGAAGCCGCGGTCGCCCGGCTTCACCAGCGCGCCCTGCGTGATCGGCTGGCCGGCGGGAATCGGATAGCGGACCACCGTTCCGACCAGCTTCGTCGCGTCCGGCGACCCTTCGGTGTAATAGGCATCGGTGACGAGGTCCTGCGGCCACGGCTGAAAGGCGAGCGCGCCGGCATCGATGATTGTGCCCACCGGGAGCGCGCGCTTGGCGACCAGCACCTTGGGGCCTGCGACCACCGTCGGTTCGCCGGCTGCGGTGGCGGTAGGGGTCGATGCGCCCTGCATCAGGCTGCGCGCCATGAAAGCCGTAATGGCCGCCACGAAGAGCGCGCCCACCAGCAGCAGGACTTTACGAGAATCCATGACGTCGAGACCTTTCCGTCCCTAGGCAGCGATGTTGCGGCATTAGGCAGTCACCGGAACTGGTTAAGAATGGGTTCGCGGATCACGAGGAGCGCCGCCAGCGCGATCGCAACCCCATAGGGTATCTCAGGAAGTTGTTTCTTTTTTCTCAACAGCTTGTCGGCGACCATCAGCAGAGTAAGGGCGCCGCCCAGCAGCGACATCAGCACCAGCATCCACAGCAGCGGCTGCGGCGGCAGCCACAGCGCCAGCGCGCCGATCAGCTTCACGTCGCCGCCCCCCATCTGCCCGAGCCAGAAAGCCCCGACGAACAGGCCGAAGACCGCCACCGCCACCGCCAGCTGGATCGCGACGCCCGGCCACAGGCTGAGCCCGCTCGCCATCCACCAGCCGGGGGCGAGCAGCGCGATCAGCGCGTTCTTCCAGTTCGCGATCTCCCGCGTGCGGACGTCCTCGATGCCTGCGGACAGCAGAAGGACCACCAGCGCGAGCAGCAGAAACGAGGCAAGGGACAGCGGCATCGTCCAAGGGCCTAGACGCAGCCGCTTACGAAACCGTAACCGGGGGCATGGCTGCCCACGCCCTGTATCGCCGCGCGATTCCCGCCGCGGCGCGGATTACCCGATGGCATGCACCCGACGGGTGGGTGCATCGCCGGTTCGACTGGCCAGCGGCAGAGGGTGCCCGCCAGCGCGGCGCCATGCTGTTTCAGGTCGGGCGCGGCGACATATTCGAGAAATATCTGGAGAGCTTCGCCCACTGGCGTGCGTGCGGCTGGTCGATGACGAGCTTCGACTGGCGCGGGCAGGCGGGGTCGGGCCGGCTGACCGACGATCCCCATTGCGGCCACATCGATTCGTTCGACACCTATGTCGACGACCTCGCGGCCTTTGCCGCCGCCTGGCGGGAGGAGCGGGCGGGGCCGCACGTGATGGTCGGCCATTCGATGGGCGGGCACCTGGTGCTGCGCGCCCTGGCAGAGGGCCGGGTGACGGCGGATGCCGCAGTGCTGGTCGCGCCGATGCTGGGGCTGAAGTCGCCGGTGGGCCCGCGTTTCGGCGAGGGTGCGGCGCGGCTGCTGGCCGGACTCGGCCGCAGCAGCCGCCGGGCGTGGCGCGCTAACGAGCGACCCTTCACCCGCGCCGCGCGCCAGACGCTGCTCACCTCCGACCGGGCGCGCTATGAGGACGAGCTCTGGTGGATGGAGGCGAACCCGGCCCATCGCACGGGCCCGCCGAGCTGGGCGTGGGTGCTGGAGGCGTTCCGGTCGACCCGCACGTTGAACGCGAGCCCTGCGCTCGCCACGCTGGACGTACCGGTCCAGCTGCTGGTGGCGGAGGGGGATGCGCTGGTCGATCCCAAGGCGGCGCTGGCGGTGGCGGCGCGGCTCAAGCGGGGAACCCTGGTCCGGTTCGGACCGGAGGCGCGCCACGAACTGCTGCGCGAAAGCGATGCGATCCGCGATCGCGCGATCGGCGAGATCGACCGCTTCCTGGCCGAAGTGCTGGTACCGGCGTGACCCGCCGGGTCGCCATCGTCGGCGCAGGCATGGCCGGCGCCAGCCTTGCCGCGAGCATCGCCGGTAGCGACTCGGTTGTGCTGCTGGAGGCGGAGGGGCATCCGGGCTTCCACGCCACGGGCCGCTCGGCCGCCTTCTGGTCGGAGACCTATGGCGGGCCGGGGGTGCAGCCGCTCACCAGCGCGTCGGGGCCGTTCCTCCACCGGCCCCCGCCGGAGTTCGGTGGCGAACCGTTCCTGGCCGAGCGGGGCGAATTGATGATCGCGCCGGCAGCGGATCCGGCGGCACTGGACGCGTTCGAGGCGCGGTTTGCCGGGTCGGGGATCGCGATGATGCGCGAGGATGCGGCGGGGCGCGTGCCGGGCCTGAGAGGCGGATGGCAGGGCCTGTGGATGCCGAGCTGCGCGGACATCGACGTAGCGCGATTGCACGGGGCCTTCCTCGCCCGCGCGCGCCGGCTGGGCGCCACCCTGCGCTGCGACGCGATGCTGGTGGAGGCGCGGCGCGAGGCGGGAAGCTGGCGGCTTCGGCTGGGCGATGGCGGGGTGGTGGAGGCCGACGTGCTCGTCAATGCGGCCGGCGCCTGGGCGGACCGGGTGGCGGCGCTCACGGGTGCGCGGCCGGTTGGCATCCAGCCCTATCGCCGCACCATGGTGCAGCTGCGCGTCGATCCGCCCGCACCGCCGTCCCTGCCGGTGGTGATGGACGCGGCGGGTGGTTTCTACTTCAAGCCCGAGCCCGGGGGGCGGGTGTGGCTGACGCCGCATGACGAGACGCCGGCCGAGCCCGGGGACGTCGCGGCGGAGGAGATCGACGTGGCGCTCGCGATCGATCGCATGCAGCGCGTGGTCGACTGGCGGGTCGAGGCGGTCGAGCGGCGCTGGGCGGGCTTGCGCAGCTTCGCGCCGGACCGACTGCCGGTCTATGGCTGGGACCCGCGGGTCGAGGGGCTGTTCTGGTGCGCCGGGCAGGGGGGCTTCGGCATCCAGACCGCGCCCGCGGGCGCGGCCCTGTGCGCGGCGCTGATGGGGCGGGGGACCGTGCCGGCGGGCGTGGACGCCGCTCTCTACCGTCCGGAACGGTTCGGCTGACGCCTCAGGCGGCGGCGCTCCGGCTGCCCACCGCCATCGCGGCGTCGCTCGCGAGCTTGTCGGCGCGCTCGTTCTCCGGATGGCCGGCGTGGCCCTTCACCCAGACCCACTTGATCTGGTGCGGCTTGGCGGCGGCGAGCAGCGCCTGCCAGAGCTCGGCGTTCTTCACCGGCTTGCGATCGGCGGTCTTCCAGCCGTTTTTCTGCCAGCCTTTGATCCACTTGGTGAGCCCGTCCATGACGTAGCGGCTGTCGGTCGACAGCGTCACCTGGCACGGCCGCTTGAGGGCGTTCAGCCCCTCGATCGCGGCCATCAGTTCCATGCGGTTGTTGGTGGTATGCGCTTCGCCGCCCGACATCTCGCGCTCGTGCTCGCCAGAGCGGATCACCACGCCCCAGCCGCCGCGGCCGGGATTGCCCTTGCACGCGCCGTCGGTGAAGATTTCGACGGGGGTCAGTTCGGTCATGCAAACGCGTTCCTGTTGTTCTCGTACCAATCGAGCCGCCGCAGATAGGCGAGCGGGTCCTTGCGCGTCACCAGCGCATCGGCGGGGGTGTTGATCCAATCCCAAGCGCGCGTCAGCAGGAAGCGAATGCACGCCCCCTCCGCCAGCACGGGCAGCGCCGCACGTTCGTCGGGCGAGAGGCCGAAGCCGGCTTCATACCCCGCCAGCAAAGCGCGTCCAACGGCGGGGTCGAGCGGCGTGCCGGTGCCGTCGAAGCTCCACGCGGAGTGCATCACGGCGAGGTCGTAGGCGCGCACGTCGGTGCAGGCGAAGTAGAAGTCGATGAGGCCGGTGACTTCGTCGCCCAGCATCAGCACATTGTCGGGGAACAGGTCGGCGTGGATGGCGCCGACCGGCAGCTGGTGCGGCCAGGCGGCGAGCACCCTGTCGAGCGCGCTTCCCACCCGATCCCGCAGGCCCGGCTGGATGCTGTCGAGCCCGGACGCGCATTGCTCGAACAGCTGCGGCCAGGTCTCCACCCCCATGGAGTTGGGGCGGGTCGGGGCAAAGTCGGTGAGCGCCGCATGCATGCGCGCCATCGCAGCGCCCCCGGCGCGGGCCTGCGCCGGCGTCGGCTGGCTGAGCGATACGCCGGACAGGAACTCGATCAGGCAGGCGGGGCGCCCCTCCAGCGTCTGGATCACCGTGCCGGTGCGGTCGGGCAGCGCGGGCGGCACCGGATTGCCGGCGTCGGCGAGTCGATCGATCATCGCGAAGAAGAAGGGCAGGTCGCCCGCATCCACGCGCTTTTCATAGAGCGTCAGGATGAAGCGGCCGCGGGTGGTGTCGACCAGATAGTTGGAGTTCTCGACCCCTTCGGCGATCCCCTTGGCCGAGACCAGCGCGCCCACGTCATAGCGGGCGAGGAAGGCGCCGAGCGCCTCCGCCGAAACCTGCGTATAGACGGCCACCGGTCAGGCGGCGGCGGCTTCGAGGCCGCGGGGCAGCTTGAAGGTGAGGGTCTCGCGGGTCATCTCGACCTCGCGCTCGCGGATCTCGAAGCGCTCGGCAAGGCGATCGACCACTTCGCGCACCAGCATTTCGGGGGCGGACGCCCCGGCGGTGAGGCCGAGCGAGCCGACACCCTCCAGCCAGGCGAAGTCGATCTCGCTGCCGCGCTGGATCAGATGGGCGGGCGTGCCCTCGCGCTCGGCGACCTCGACCAGCCGCAGCGAGTTGGAGGAGTTGGGGGCGCCGATCACCAGCACCAGGTCGACGGACGACGCGATCGCCTTCACCGCGGCCTGGCGGTTGGAGGTCGCGTAGCAGATGTCGTCCGCCTTGGGCGCGACGATCGCGGGGAAGCGGCGCTGCAGCGTCGCCATGATGTCGGCAGTGTCGTCGACCGACAGCGTGGTCTGGGTGAGGAAGGCGAGGTTGTTCGGGTCGATCGGCATCACCGCCTCGGCATCCGCCACCGTCTCGATCAGCGTCATCTGGCCCTGCGGCACCTGGCCGAAGGTGCCGATCACTTCCGGGTGGCCGGCGTGGCCCACGAACAGGATGTGGTGGCCGGTGGTCACCAGCCGCTCGGCCTGGCGGTGTACCTTCGAGACCAGCGGGCAGGTGGCGTCGAGATATTCGAGGCCGCGATCTTCCGCCTCGGCCGGCACCGACTTGGGCACGCCATGGGCGGAGAACACCACCGGCACGCCGGCAGGCACCTCGTCCAGTTCCTCGACGAATACCGCGCCCTTGGCGCGCAGGCTGTCGACCACGAACTTGTTGTGGACGATTTCGTGCCGGACGTAGACGGGCGCGCCGTGCTTCTCGATCGCGAGCTCGACGATGCGGATCGCGCGGTCGACGCCGGCGCAGAAACCGCGGGGCGCCGCGATCAGCAGCTCGAGGACGGGCTTGGCAGCGGGCGGCGTGGCGGGATCGGTCATCACCCCTGCGCATCTACGCGATTGCTTGCGTGCTTGAAAGGCGCTTCCTATGCTGGCGGCGGTCCGGGTCGGCGCTGCATGCGACGGCCCGTTCGTCGTGAAAGGTGTACTCCCCTGTGATCGTCCGAACGCTCGCTGTTTCCGCTGTCGCGCTCCTCGCCCTCGCGGGGTGCAGCCGTAAAGGCGAGATCGACGTGACCCGTGGCGTCGGCATCACCACGGTCCGCTCCGCCTGCCCGGCGGCGGGCGTGCCCGCCGGCACCGGCGACATCACCCTGTTCGATCCGGCCGGCACCCAGCTGGCGAGCGCGATCGACGTGACCGCGACGATCACCAACGTGCGCGCCACCTGCAACGAGACGGGCGAGGACATCGTCTCCACCGTCACCTTCGACATCCAGGCGCGCCGCACCCGCACCGATGGCGCCCGCCAGGTCGACCTGCCGTACTTCCTGACGGTGGTGCGCGGCGGATCGCAGGTGGTGGCCAAGCGCATCAACCACGCCGTGCTCGACTTCGCCCCCGGCGAGGCGCGCGCCCAGGCGACCGGCAGCGCGACCGCGGTCGTGCAGCGTTCGGCGGCCACGCTGCCGGACGAGATTCGCCAGCAGATCACCCGGCCGCGCAAGGCCGGCGCAGAAGATGCCGCGGTCGACCCGCTGTCGACTCCGGAAGTGCGCCAGGCCGTGCTCAACGCCTCGTTCGAGGCGCTGGTCGGCTTCCAGCTCACCCAGGACCAGCTGCGCTACAACGCCACGCGCTGATCGGACGCCGGTCTAATCGACGCTCACCGCGCGAGGCCGATTGACTCGGCCCCGCGGTCGAGCCAGAGCGGGCGCGTCGATGGCCGGGAACGGCCATGGGCACGCGCGGGAGAGCGCCGCCGGCCTTGGAGGCCGCATGTGGCCGCCGAAGGAGCAACCGCCCCGGAATCTCTCAGGCTAAAGGGACCGCGCGCGCCAACGACACTCTGGAAAGCGCGCCGTGGTTCCGGCGCCACCGAAGGGGTAAGCGCACAATCGCTGCGCGAAAGCTCTCAGGTTCCGTGACAGAGGGGGCGGCGGGGATGCGGGGAGGCCTGTGTCTGCGTCGTGCCAGACCTGCCGGAGACTGCGCGAATGAGCGACTCGATTTCCTCTTCCGATGCGGACGGCTTCGAGCCGATCGCGCCCTCGTTGCTGCCGCTCGACGCCTGGCATCGCGCCAAGGGCGGTCGCATGGTGCCCTTCGCCGGGTACGAGATGCCGGTGCAGTATGAAGGCATCATGGCCGAGCACCTGTGGACCCGTAGCCACGCCGGCCTGTTCGACGTCAGCCACATGGGCCAGCTGCTGTTCACGGGTGAGGGCGTGGCCCAGGCGCTGGAAGCGCTGCTGCCGGGCGACCTCCAGGTGCTGGCTGCCAACCGCATGCGCTATTCGCTGCTGCTCGCCGACAATGGCGGCATCCTCGACGACCTGATGGTGACCCGCCTGCCGGAAGCGCACCCGTTCGGCGAAGCGGGCGAGCCGGCGCCGGCGGGCGAGGCCTTCTACATGGTCGTGAACGGCGCCACCAAGTATGACGACCTGGGTCACCTGCGCGAGGCGCTGGCCGATTCGATCACCATCAACCACCTCGAAGACCGCGCGCTGCTGGCGCTGCAAGGCCCGGAGGCGGTCTCCACGCTTGCGCGGCTGATCCCCGGAGTCGATGCGCTGCGCTTCATGACGGCGGGTGCATTCGAATGGGCGGGCCACGCGCTGTGGATCAGCCGCTCGGGCTATACCGGCGAGGATGGCTGCGAGATCTCGCTGCCGGCCGAAGCTGCCGAGGCGTTCGCCGACGCGCTCGCCGCCGAGCCGGAGGTCCAGCCGATCGGTCTCGGCGCGCGCGACTCGCTGCGCCTGGAGGCCGGCCTGCCGCTCTATGGCCACGACCTGGACGAAGAGACTACGCCGGTCGCCGCCGACCTGGGCTTTGCGCTGTCGAAGCGCCGCCGCGAGGAGGGGGGCTTCCCCGGTGCCGAGCGCATCCTGGCCGAGCGTGCCGTGGGTCCGGCGACCAAGCGCGTCGGCCTGCGCGTCGACGGGCGCCAGCCGGTGCGCGAGGGCGCGGCCGTCGTCGACCAGTCCGGCAAGACCATCGGCCGCGTGACCTCGGGCGGCTTTGCCCCCAGCGTCGGCGCGCCGATCGCCATGGCGTATGTGCCCGCCGCCCTCGCGGTCGCCGGCACCGAGATCACCCTTTCCCAGCGCGGCAAGGCGCACAGCGCCGAAGTCGTCGCCATGCCGTTCATTGCCCACAACTACGTCCGCTAAGGAGCGCCGTCGATGAGCCGTTATTTCACCGAAGAGCATGAGTGGGTCGAAGTCGACGGCGACGTCGCGACCGTCGGCATCACCGAATATGCCCAGAGCCAGCTGGGCGACATCGTGTTCGTCGAAGTCCCCGAGGAAGGCCGCGAGCTGACCAAGGGCGACGAGGCCGCGGTGGTGGAGTCGGTCAAGGCCGCTTCCGACGTCTACACGCCGGCATCGGGCACCGTGGTCGAGGGCAATGCCGAGCTCGAGGCGAGCCCGGCCCTCGTCAACGAGGATCCGGAAGGCGACGGCTGGTTCTTCCGCCTGACCCTGTCCGACCCGTCCGAGCTCGAAGGGCTGATGGACGCGGACAAGTACGCGGCGTTCGTCGCCAAGCTCTAAACCCCAAGTCCGCCAGCCTTAGGCTGGCATCTCGGGCCGCGGGCGCGCCTCTCCTCGAAGACGCGCCCGCGGCGTGAGACCCTGGCGGTGGCCGGGGTGACGTCCCGAAGGATTGCCATGCGCTACCTGCCCCTGACCCAGCCTGACCGTGAGGCGATGCTCGCCGCGGTGGGCGCGTCCTCTGTCGACGCGCTGTTCGCCGATGTGCCGGAGGCCGCGCGCCTCGACGGCCCCGTGCCCGGCCTGCCCAACCACGCCAGCGAACTCGCCGTCGAGCGCCACCTTTCGGCGCTTGCCGCCAAGAACCTCGCCGCCGGTACCGCGCCGTTCTTTCTCGGCTGTGGCGCCTATCGCCACCATGTGCCGGCGAGCGTCGACCATCTGATCCAGCGCGGCGAGTATCTCACCGCCTACACGCCCTATCAGCCGGAAATCGCGCAGGGCACGCTGCAGATGCTGTTCGAGTTCCAGACGCAGGTCGCACAGCTGTTCGGCTGCGACGTAGCGAACGCGTCGATGTACGACGGCTCCACCGCGTGCTGGGAAGCGATCACCATGGCGCGCCGGGTCACCCGCCGCGGCAAGGCGATCCTCTCGTCGGGGCTGCACCCGCATTACGTCTCGGTCGCCAACACCATGGCGAAGTTCACCGGCGACGTGCTGGATACCTCCGCGCCGACGCTCACCGCCGACACCGATGCCGAGGCGCTGATCGCCGCGATCGACGGGGATACGTCGTGCGTGGTCGTCCAGTATCCGGACATCCTCGGCCGCATCCCGGACCTGCGCCCGATCGCCGAGGCGGCGCACGCCAACAAGGCGCTGCTGATCGCGGTGGTGACCGAGCCGGTGGCGCTGGGCGCGATCGCCTCGCCGGGCGAGCTGGGCGCCGACATCGTCGTCGGCGAAGGCCAGTCGCTGGGCGTCGGCCTGCAGTTCGGCGGGCCGTACGTCGGCCTGTTCGCCTGCTCCGACAAGCTGGTTCGCCAGATGCCGGGCCGCCTTTGTGGCGAGACCGTGGATGCCGAGGGCAAGCGCGGCTTCGTGCTGACGCTGTCGACCCGCGAGCAGCATATCCGTCGCGAAAAGGCGACGTCGAACATCTGCACCAACTCGGGGCTGTGTGCGCTTGCCTTCTCGATCCACATGACGCTGCTGGGCGAGAAGGGCCTGCGCCAGCTCGCGGCGAGCAACCACGCGCGCGCCTCGGCTGCGGCCGACCGGCTGGCGAAGGTGCCGGGCGTCGAGCTGGTCAACACCAGCTTCTTCAACGAGTTCACGCTCAAGCTGTCGAAGGAAGCGCGGCCGGTCGTCCGGACGCTTGCGGATCGCGGCGTACTCGCGGGCGTGTCGCTCGGCCGGCTGTATCCGGACGCGCCACAGCTTGCGAACGGACTAGTGGTGGCGGTGACCGAGACGGTGACTGCAGAAGATATCGAGACGCTCGCAACCGAGCTCGAAGAGGTGCTGGCATGACGATCAACCAGAGCGGCTGGCGCCCCGAGATGGGCGGCGGCGACGAGGCCACCCAGGCGACCTTCACCGGCAACCGCGCCCTGATGCTCGAAGAGCCGTTGCTGTTCGAGATCGGCTCGGTGGACACGACCGGCGTCGACTTCGACGAGGCGCCGCAGGCGCCGTCGCGGCTCGGCGGCATGGAGCGCAAGGACTCCATCGGCCTGCCCGGCCTGTCGGAGCCGGAGGCGGTGCGTCACTACACGCGCCTCAGCCGTCAGAACTATGCGATCGACCTGGGCCTGTTCCCGCTCGGCTCGTGCACCATGAAGCACAACCCGCGCTTGAACGAGCGCATGGCGCGGCTGCCGGGCTTTGCCGACGTGCACCCGCTGCAGCCGGTCGACACGGTGCAGGGCGCGCTGGAGGTGATCCACCAGCTCGCCCACTGGCTGGTGACGCTGACCGGCATGGACTCGGTCGCGATGAGCCCCAAGGCCGGCGCGCATGGCGAGCTGTGCGGCATCCTCGCGATCCGCGCGGCACTGGAGGCCGAGGGCGAGGGACACCGCAAGGTGATCCTGGTGCCCGAGAGCGCTCACGGCACCAATCCCGCGACCGCGGCCTTTGCCGGCTTCAAGGTCGAGGACATTCCCGCCACCGCCGAAGGGCGTGTCGACCTGGAGGCGCTGAAGGCGCGGCTGGGGCCGGACGTCGCGGGCGTGATGATCACCAACCCGAACACCTGCGGCCTGTTCGAGCGCGACATGCGCGCGATCAGCGACGCGGTGCATGGCGTTGGCGGCTATGTCTATTGCGACGGCGCCAACTTCAACGCGATCGTCGGGCGGGTGCGTCCGGGCGACCTCGGCATCGATGCGATGCACATCAACCTGCACAAGACCTTCTCGACCCCGCACGGTGGCGGCGGACCGGGTTCGGGCCCGGTGGTGTTCTCGGCGGCGCTCACACCGTTCGCACCGCTGCCCTTCGTCGAGAAGCAGGGCGACCGCTTCGCGCTGATCGAGGAAGAGACCGCGGGCGAGCATCATGCCGGCAGCTTCGGCCGCATGGTCGCCTTCCACGGTCAGATGGGCATGTTCACCCGTGCGCTGAGCTATATCCTCAGCCACGGTGCCGATGGCCTCTACCAGGTATCGGGCGATGCGGTGCTCAACGCCAACTATGTCCTGCGCCAGCTGGAAGACGTGCTCGACGCGCCGTTCGGCGGCAGCGGCCCGTGCATGCACGAGGCGCTGTTCTCGGACGCAGGCCTGGCCGAGGGCTTCACCACGCTGGACGTGGCCAAGGGGCTCATCGACGAGGGTTATCACCCGATGACGATGTACTTCCCGCTGGTCGTCCACGGCGCGATGCTGATCGAGCCGACCGAGACCGAGTCGAAGGCTGCGCTCGACCAGTTCATCGGCGCGCTGCGCTCGGTGGCGGAACGCGCCAAGGCCGGCGACCAGGCGCTGAAGGGCGCGCCGCACTTCGCACCACGCCGTCGCCTCGACGAGACCCAGGCGGCCCGCAAGCCAGTGCTGCGCTGGAAGGCGCCGCAGCCGGCGGCGGAAGCAGCCGAGTAGCCGCGCAGCCTCTCCTCCCGGGCCGGCGTCCGGGAGGAGAGGCTGCCGATACTTGCGCGTAGGCGTCGCTCGTGGAGACGACGCCGGAACCGGCCAAGTATCGCCCACGTTGTTCCGAATAGTTCACGCTCCGTTCAACCGCGTTCTGCGACCAGTGCGAGCATTCCTATTCGGGAGAATTCCCATGTTTCTGAAGCGCATCCGTACTCTCGCGCTGATCGCAGCAGCGGGCTTGGGCGTCAGCGCCTGCACCTATGGCGACGGCGGCTATGGCTATAGCGGCGTATCCGTCGGCTATGGCTCCGGCGGGTACTATGATCCCTATTATGACAGCTATGGCGCCGGCTATTACGGCAGCGGCTTCGGCTCGCCCTATTGGGGCTGGCAGGGCAATTATTATTATCCGGGCACCGGTTACTACGTCTACGACCGCTATCGCCGCCCGCACCGCTGGAACGACAGCCAGCGCCGCTATTGGGAGCAGCGCCGGCACAACTGGCGCGGCGATGGCCGTCCGGGCAACAACTGGAACGACTTCCGTCCCGGCGACGGACGTCCCGGCGTGCGCCCCGGCCGCCCGGGTGACGGACGCCCCGGTGATGGACGCCCCGGTCGTCCCGGCTATGGCCGTCCGGGCGACGGGCGCCCCGGTGTCCGTCCGGGGCAAGGCGGCGAATATCGTCCCGGTGTCCGTCCCGGCCGGCCCGGTTCCTGGGTCCCCAGTTCGCGTCCGGACCAGGGGGGCGCAGGCGCCCAGCGCCCGGATCGCCCCGGCGGCAGCGACGCGCGGCCGGGCGGCCGGCCCGGCCCGAGCTGGGGGGATCGCGGCGGTCGGTCGAGCCCGCGTTGGGGTGGCCAGAGCGGCCGCTCCAGCCCGCGCTGGGGCGGGCAGGGTGGCCGTTCGGGCGGTCCGCGCTCCAGCGGCCGGGGCGGATCGCGTCCGAACTGACCTTAGGGGGCGGGCTTCGGGCTGAACCCGGGGCCGCGCCGCCCGAGCGCGTTACTGCGCCTTGAGGACGCCGCGGAACGGCGCGTCGGTGCCGTCGACCCCCTGGGCGGGCGGCAGGCCGATCAGGTCGCGCAGCAGCGGGTAGACGTCGACGTTGTCGAAATCCGGCAGCGTGCGCCCGCTCGCAAAGGCGGGGCCGTTGGCGATGAACAGCGCCGTCATGTCCGGCGCCATGTTGTCGAAGCCATGGCTGCCGCCCGCCTGCGGCTGTGTCGGCGTGGTCGGCAGCACCTGCCAGCCGTCCTCCGCCAGGCACAGGATCGCCGGCACGCGCGGGTTGCGGCCATAGTGGAAGCGGGCGGGGATCTCCCCCTTGCGCCAGCACTCCATATGCGCGTGCGGCTTCAACAGCGCCTTTTCGACTGCCGCTTCCTTGCCCGGCGTTGGCGTCAGCGCGGCATAGGGGCCCGCCTCCACGACGTGGTAGAGGGCCGGATCGGCGAGCTTGTCGAGGGCCACGACCCGCTCGCTGGTGGTGGCGGCCATGCCGTGATCGGCGACGATCACCAGGTTTGCAGGCTGGCCCATCGCGGCCAGGCCTTCGACGAGCGCACCGACCGCTGCGTCCACATCGGCAGCGGCCTCGTTCACCTCACGCGAGTCCGGACCGAACTGGTGGCCGGCACTGTCCACCGCCTCGAAATAGAGGGTGAGCAGGCGGGGGCGGATCGCGGCAGGGCGCCGCAGCCAGTCGAGCACCCCGTTGACGCGCTGAGTCGCGCTGATTGCCTGGTTGTACTGCTGCCAGTCGGCCGGGCGGGTGCCGCCCTGCGTCTTGTGCGGCCATTCGGCGGCGCGCGTGGCGCCGATCGGAACGTTCGAGCCGGGCCAGAACTGGGTCGCCGTACGGATGCCCGCCTTCTCGGCCGCTACCCAGATCGGCTCGGCGCCGTTCCACCAGCTCGGATCGTCCGTCGCCATGGTGAAGACGTTCTTGGGATCGGCAGGATCTTCCATCCGGTTGGCGACGATGCCGTGCCGATCGGGACGCACGCCGGTCACCAGCGTCCAGTGATTGGGGAAGGTCTTTGAGGGGAAGGAGGGGTGCATCGGCCCGGTCACGCCCGTTGCGGCGAGGCGGGAGAGCACCGGCGTCACGCCGCGCTGCAGGTAATCGGGGCGGAAGCCGTCGATCGAGACGAGGATGGTGACGGGCGCCCTTGCCTCAGCCGGGGCAGCCACCGGGGCAGTGCCGGCGACCGTGCCTGGAGCAGGCAGGGTCTGGGTGCAGGCGGTGAGCGAAGCGAGGGCCAGGAACGCGGCGGAAGCGGGCTTGAACATGACCCGCCCTTCGCGCGCGTCCGCGGCAGGAATATGACAGTTGGGCCCTTGGCCGGCCTTTCGACCGGCAAAGGATCAGACGTTGAAGCGGAAGAGCATCACGTCGCCGTCGTGGACGACATATTCCTTGCCCTCCTGGCGCAGCTTGCCCGCCTCGCGTGCACCGGCTTCGCCGTTGCAGGCGATGTAGTCGTCGTACGCGATGGTCTCGGCGCGGATGAAGCCGCGCTCGAAGTCGGTGTGGATCTCGCCTGCGGCCTGCGGCGCCTTTGCACCGGCTTCTACCGTCCAGGCGCGCGCTTCCTTGGGGCCGACCGTGAAGAAGGTCAGCAGGTTGAGCAGCTTGTAGCCGGCGCGGATCACGCGGGCGAGGCCGGTCTCGGTCAGGCCCAGGTCGCTCAGGAACTCCTGGCGGTCGGCCGGCTCCATGGTCGCGATCTCGGCCTCGATCGCAGCGGAGACGACGACGGCCTGCGCGCCTTCGGCGGCGGCCTTCTCGAACACCTTGGCGGAGAGCGCGTTGCCTTCGGCCGCGTCTTCCTCGTTGACGTTGCAGACGTAGAGCACCGGCTTTGCGGTGAGCAGCTGCGCCTGGGCGAAGACGCGGGCTTCTTCCTCGTCCTTGGGCTGGGTGAGGCGTGCGGGCTTGCCCTCGCGCAGCAGTTCGAGCGCCTGGCCGAGCACGGAGGCGCCGATCTTGGCCTCCTTGTCGCCCTGTTGGCCCTTCTTGACGAGGTTGGGGACGCGCTTTTCCAGGCTCTCCAGGTCGGAGAGCATCAACTCGGTCTCGACCGTCTCGGCGTCGGCGATCGGATCGACCTTGTTGTCGACGTGCTGGATGTCGTCGTTTTCGAAGCAGCGCAGGACGTGGACGATCGCGTCCACCTCACGGATGTTGCCCAGGAACTGGTTGCCCAGGCCCTCGCCCTTCGACGCGCCGCGCACGAGCCCCGCGATGTCGACGAAGCCCAGCTGGGTCTCGATGATCTTTTGCGAGCCGGCGATGGCAGCCAGCTTCTCCAGCCGCTCGTCAGGGACGGCGACGTTCCCGACGTTGGGCTCGATGGTGCAGAACGGATAATTCGCCGCCTGCGCCGCTGCCGTCTGGGTCAGCGCGTTGAAAAGGGTGGACTTGCCGACGTTCGGAAGCCCGACGATGCCGCAGCGGAAACCCATGTCCGGTTCTTCGATCCCGTTGGTGAAGGTGAAGCCCGCCGCATAGGCGCTTCGGGCTCCCTTTACCAGACGGGTGCTGCGGCACCGCCGCGAAGGCTATGCTTTCTTGGTCGTCTTCTTGCGCTTGGCCTTGGCCTTGGCCTTCGGCGCCTCGCTGTCGCGGGAAAGCAGCAGCACGGCACCGATCGCGAGCGCGCCGAGGCCAACGCCGGCAAGCGTCGCCAGCGTTACGCTGCGCGTCCGCTCGCGATCCGCCTCATCCTGCGCGC
>NZ_BSEX01000006.1:254664-376082 GCF_027922045.1 Microbacterium terregens | reverse complement strand
GCGCGCCGCCGTCTCTGCAATTGCGGGCGATGGCGGGGGCGGTGCCTGGCGGGGGTAGGGGGCCTGGTTCGCGTCAGGAACGGGCGGGGTGTGGCTCATGGGCGATCTTCCGGTCTGCTGGGGATAGGCAAGGGCGGCTTATTGATAGCCGCCTTCTTCCTCGCGCTCCTCGGCTGCCTCGGCCTGGGCTTCTTCCAGTTCGTCTTCGTTCTGGTTCTCGGTGGACTGGTCGTTGGGGTTCGGATCCTGGATCATCGGGACGGTCCTTTCTGGCTGGGTCTCCCCTTCAACCGTCCAGCCCGCCCCGGCGTTCCCCCTACCAGCGGTAGTTGAAGCTCACGCTGATCCGCTCGCCCTTGCCCGCGTGCGGCATGACCTCGTGCCGCAGCCAGCTTTCCCACAGGAGGATGGTGCCGGGTTCCGGGTTCACCTCCACGAAGGTGGCGAGGCTTTCGGGCGCATCCGGCCGGCGTGGCGGGGCCGCCATGAACCGTGCGAGGCGCGGGTCCTCCAGCTTGAGGCCGCCGGCACCCTCGGGCACGGCGACATAGACGGTGCCGGAGACGACGCTGTGCGGATGGAGGTGGCCGGAGTGGCCGCCGCCGGGCTTCAGCAGGTTGACCCACAGGCTGTCGAGCTTCAGCCGGCGCCCGCCCAGGTCCATCGCGCAGGCTTCCGCAAAGCGCGCGACGTGCCGGTCGAGCAGGCGCTTCAGGTCCGCAAACGCGGGGTCGCGGATCGGCAGGTCGTCGAGCGAGGCATAGCTGGTGTAGCCGCGGTAGCGATGCTCGCGCGACCAGCGCTTGCCGGCAAGGTCGTCCTCTGCCAGCGCGCGGACGCTTTCCTCAAGTTCGGCGATCAGCTCGGGCTGGCCGATCTGCTCCTGATAGAGCGGGGTGGTGAAGAGGTGGCGGACGGGCATGGGGGACTCCTGGGGTAGATCGACATGATACCCGACCCGTTTGTCTCGAGTAGGGATCGAGCTTGTCGAGAGCCCGTATCGAGAGAGCCACCGCAACCGGTCTCTCGATACGCCGTCTCGACAAGCTCGACGGCTACTCGAGACGAACGGTGGATGAGCTAGGCGGGCAGAGCATCCGCGACAGAGGAGTGCCCTAATCCCGCTGCAGCCGCAGCGCGACCTCGTTCATGAAGCGGACGTCGTCGCCGCGCGCCAGCCACTCGGCTTCCGCCGCGACCGCACCCAGCATGTCGGACAGATCGTCAATCTCGGCCTTGGCATAGTTGCCGAGCACATAGCCGGTCACCCGGTCCTTGTGCCCCGGATGGCCGATGCCGAGCCGGACGCGGCGATAGTCGTTGCCGATGTGCTGATCGGTGGAGCGCAGGCCGTTGTGGCCGGCAGCACCCCCGCCGGTCTTCACCTTCACCTTGAAGGGGACCAGGTCGAGCTCGTCGTGGAACAGCGTCACGTCGGCCGGCGTCAGCTTGTAGAAGCGCATCGCCTCGCCGACCGAACGGCCGCTCTCGTTCATGTAGGTGCCGGGCTTCAGGAGCAGCAGCTTCTCGCTGCCGATGCGCCCTTCCTGCACCCAGCCCTGGAACGCCTTTTTCGGCGGGGAGAAACCGTGCACCTCGCCGATCGCATCGACGGCCATGAAGCCGACGTTGTGGCGCTGCATCGCATGTTGCGGGCCCGGATTGCCCAGGCCGACCCAGAGCTGCATGGCTGTCCCCGTGCTTGGGTGTTCCAAAAGAACATCGCCCCCGCAACAGGTTGCGGAGGCGATGCTGTCTTTACCGATGTCGGAAAAGGGAAGGGCTCAGGCGCCCGCACCCTCGACTTCGGTCTGGGTGTCGCCTTCGCTCGACTTGAGCGCGGACGGCGCCACGATCGTCGCGATGGTGAAGTCGCGGTCTTCGATCGCCGGCTGCGCGCCCTGGGGCAGCGTCACCGCGGAGATGTGGATCGAGTCGCCGACTTCGGCGCCCTTGAGCGAAACCTCGACCTGGTCGGGGATGTTCGCTGCGTCGACCACCAGCTCCAGCTCGTGACGGACGACGTTCAGAACGCCGCCGCGCTTGATGCCGGGAGCCTCTTCCTCGTCGGTGAACACGACGGGCACCTGGACGGTGACGGTCGAGTGCTCGCCGATGCGCAGGAAGTCCACGTGCACCGGCAGGTCGGTGACGGGATCGAAGGCCACGTCCTTGGGCAGCGTGCGGATCGAGGAACCGCCGGCGTCGATCATCACGACCGAGTTCATGAAGTGGCCGGTCATCAGCAGGCGCATCAGTTCGCGACCGTTGACGTGGATCGGGGTCGGTTCTTCGTTGTTGCCGTAGATCACGGCGGGCACGCGGCCTTCACGACGAAGCGAACGGGAGGCTCCCTTGCCAACCCGATCGCGCGTCTCGGCCGACAGCGTAAGCTGGTCGCTCATCACAGTCTCCGTATTGCGCTTGGTTCCATGTTCGCCGACCGGGCCTCCAGGGATGACCCCGGCACGACAAGGGCGCGCGCTTACGCGAACGCGCGCCGGAACGCAAGCGAACCGCCGCCCAGAGCCGCCGCAGCTACTTCTTGAGCACGTCCAGCGCCGCTGCCGTCAGCGCCTCCGTCGCGGTGCCGATCACGGCCTCCGCATCCGGTGCCCAGCCGGCGCTGTGGAGCGAGGGCAGCTCGGCGACCCCGTCCTGCGCCTCCGCCCATTTGTCGGCGGGCACCCCGCCGACCCAGAAGATCATGCTCTGGATCGACTTGTCCGCCAGATAATAGCGGCTGAAGTCCTCCCCGCCCATCGTCGCCGGCACCTCCTTGACCCGTGCCTCACCGAACCGGCCGGTGAACAGCGTGCGCAGCTCGTCCGACAAGGGCTCGGTGTTGAAGGTGGCGGGGGTGTAGGTCTGCTCGACCTGAACGGTCGGCATGCGATTCTCGGGGATGCCGGCGGCGATCGCCTCGCCGCGCGCGATCCGGGCGATGCCGTCGAGCAGCTGCTTGCGCGACTCGTCGGTGTAGCTGCGCACGGTCAAGAGCAGCTTCGCCTCGTCGGGGATGATGTTGTGCTTGGCGCCGGCATGGAAGCTGCCGACCGTCACCACGCCCGGCGTCTGCGGATCGAGCTCGCGCGAGACCAAGGTCTGGAGCGCGCCGACGATGCGGGAGGCGAGCACGATCGGGTCCTTGGTGGTGTTGGGATAGGCGCCATGGCCGCCGACGCCGCGCACCACCACGTCGACCGAGTCGACGTTGGCGAAGGTGTAGCCGGAATGGACGCCGAGGACGCCTGCCTGCAGCCCGGCGCTATCGTGAAAGGCGATCGCATGGGTGGGCTTGGGAAAGCGCGTGTAGAGGCCGTCCGCCAGCATCGCCTGCGCGCCGAGCCCCACTTCTTCCGCCGGCTGCGCGATCATCACCAGCGTGCCGGACCATTGGCCTTTCATCGCCGAGAGGTTGCGCAGCGTGCCGACCCAGCTCGCCATGTGCGTGTCGTGGCCGCAGGCGTGCATCACGCCCGTTTCCACGCCATCGGCGGTGGTGGCGCGGACTGTCGAGGCGAAGGGGAGGCCGGTCGCCTCCGACACTGGCAAGCCGTCCATGTCGGTCCGGATCAGCAGCGTCGGGCCGGGGCCGTTGCGCAGCACCGCGACCACGCCGGTGCCGCCGACCTTCTCGGTCACGGTGAAGCCTGCCTTGCGCGCCTCGGTCGCCATGCGGGCGGCGCTCTTCACCTCCTGCCGGCTGAGCTCGGGTGCGGCGTGCAGTTCGCGGTAGAGCGCGGTCAGCTGCGGCAGGGCCGCCATGGTCGCGTCGCGGACCGGTTCGGCAGCGGCGGGCGAAGCCGCGGCGGATAGGGCGGTGGTGAGCACAGTGGCGGCGAGCATTGGACGCATGGCGATTCCCCCTGATGTGGACGCCAGCGTGCGACGACCAGCCGCCGCTTGGCAAGCAGCGCTCAGCCGGCGGGGACCAGCTCGATCACGTCCAGGGTGGATTCGAAGCGCGGATAGGGAAGGGCGATGCGCCAGCGGCCCTCCGCCACGCGCTCGACCCGGCCGGCCATGTCGCGGGTGGTGTCGCGGCCATAGTCCAGGGGTGCGGTCTCGTCGCTGAGCATCAGCGTGCCTAGGAAGATGCCGCGCACCTCGCTGTCCGGCAGGATGAGCCCGACCGGACGCTGTGAGCCGGTGCGCTTGTAGAAGCTCAGCACATCCCCCTCCTGCTCGATGCGGCAGTCGAAGAAGGGATAGGCGACGTAGCCGGGGGTCGCGGCACGACCGGTGCCGAGCTTGAAGACGCGGCAGCGATAGTCGCCGGGCGGTGGGGGCGAGCCGGGCAGCGCCAGATCGGGATCGAACAACTCGCCCTGCGCTGCGACCTCCTTCGGACTAACCACCCGGGCCGCCGCCAGTGCCGCCATCCAGGCGGTGCGCCAGTTGCGCAGCCGGTCGCGATCGGCGGCGGTCGCCATCGAGCGCCAGTCGGGCGTGGCGCTCGGCGTGGCGGCAACGTCGGAACGCTCGGCACTGCCATGAGCACAGCCGCTCGCGAGCAGTGCCGCCGCCAACACCGTCCAACACCCGCCAATTCGCATCCGCACCATCCCCCGATCCGATTTCGTTTTGTCGAACGACCAAGCTCGCCGCTTCGATCTGCAAGCGCAAGCGCCGTCAGGCGGCGGTCCAGCCGCCGTCCATCGAGAGATTGGCGCCGGTGATCGCCTTCGCCTCGTCGCGGCAGAGGTACAGCGCGAAGGCGGCGACCTGCTCCGAGGTGACGAACTCCTTGGTCGGCTGGGCGGCGAGCAGCACGTCGTTCATCACCTGCTCGCGGGTCATCCCGCGCGACGCCATGGTGTCGGGGATCTGCTGTTCGACCAGCGGCGTCCAGACATAGCCGGGCGAGATGCAGTTGACGGTGATGCCGTGGGTGGCGGTTTCCAGCGCGATCGTCTTGGTAAGACCGGCGATGCCGTGCTTGGCCATGACATAGGCCGATTTGTTGGGGCTCGCGACCAGCGAATGGGCCGAGGCGGTGGAGATGATCCGGCCCCAGCCCTGCCGCTTCATGTGCGGCACCGCGGCGCGCATCATGTGCCACGCCGACGACAGGTTGATGGCGATGATGGCATCGAACTTCTCGACCGGGAACTCCTCGATCGGGGCGACGTGCTGGATGCCGGCATTGTTGACGATGATGTCGACCGAGCCGAATTCCGCCGCGGTGCCATCGACCATCGCCGCGATCTCGTCCGGCTTGGTCATGTCGGCGGCATTGTAGCGCGCCTCACCCCCGCTCAGCGCCGCGAGGCCCGCGCGCTCGCGCTCGATCGCTTCCGCATCGCCGAAGCCGTTGATGACCAGCGTCGCGCCCTCGGCAGCCAGCGCCTTGGCGATCGCCAGGCCGATGCCGGAGGTGGAGCCGGTGACGATCGCGGTCTTGCCCTTCAGGAACATGGCAGGGTCCTTTTGCTGGATCAGCGCGGCGCCGGGGGGAGCGGCGGCGTGCGGGTGAGGTCGTAGGCGGCAGTCTTGCCGTTGAGGAGGTCGGCGGCGACCACCTGTGCGTTCGCCATGGTCTCGGCAACGGCGGCACCGCCGGCGGCCCAATGCTCGTGCATGGTGCGCGCGGAGAATTCGAAGTCGCGCGATCCGCCCTCCCAGGCGTTCGCGCGGTAGATCAGCTGGACGAGGCTCACCGGCAGCTCGGCCGCCATCGTCGCGAGCGCCTGCACGTCGGGGTCGCCGGACAGTTCGGCAGGGAGCTTTTCAAGGACCTTGCGAATCGCCTCCCGCTCCTGGCGCAGCTTCATGCGCTCGTCGCTCACCTGGCGGGTGCGGCTGGAGAAGCGGATCTCCTTTTCGCGCGCCAGCACGTCGGTGATCGTGCGCGGGCGTTCGGAGGCCGCGGCGAACAGATCGACCTGGAACACCAGCATCGCCGCGTCCTGATGATCGAGCACATGGGTGAGCGGCGTGTTGGAGACGAGGCCGCCGTCCCAATACCATTGCCCGTCGATCTCCACCGGCGGCAGGCCCGGCGGCAACGCGCCCGACGCCATGATGTGGCGCGCGTCGATGCGGCGCTCGCGCGTGTCGAAATAGGCGAAGTTGCCGCTCTCCAGGTTCACGGCGCCGACCGAGAGGCGCACCGGGCCGTCGTTGAGCAGGTCCCAGTCGACCAGTGCGTCGAGCGTCTCGCGCAGAGGCTCGGTGTCGTAGAAGCTCAGCGCCTCGCGCGTGCCGGGCAGGGCCAGGGCGGGGGGCCAGAGCCGCGGGCGGAAGAAGCCGGGGACGCCCTGGCCGAGCACAAAGGCGGCGGACCATTCATGCACCGCCTCGCGCACGCGGTCGTCGGGATAGAGCGGGAACCGCGGCAGGGCGCTGCTCGCTTGATCCCAGAAGGCGCGAAGCCGCTCGATCCGGCGCTCGGGCGGATTGCCGGCAATGATGGCGGCGTTGACGGCACCGATGGAGATGCCCGCCACCCAGTCGATCTCGATGCCGGCGCCCTCCAGCGCCTCGACCACGCCGGCCTGATAGCTGCCGAGCGCGCCGCCGCCCTGCAGCACCAGGGCCACGCAGTCGGGCAGCGGAAGGACGTCGCGGCTGCGGCGCGTGCGGCGCAGGCTGGGATCGGCATCGGCCATCGGGAGCGACCATGGACCGGAAGCGCCGCGGCTTCAACGGGATGCGCACATTCGGCGGCGGGGCGTGCAACGTCCCGGCTCGCCGCGCATTTTGGTTGCGGACCTTCAACGAACAGGGATGGCGCGATGCGTCTCGACGATCTCGATCCGACACGGAACGCACGCGACCTGGGAAGCGGCGGCGGCGGGGGCGGCGGCTTCGGCCTGCTCGGCCTGTTGCCGCTGTTGCTCGGCCGAGGGCGGATGGGCTGCGGCAGCTTCGCGATCCTGGCGGTCGTGGTCGTCGGCTATCTGTTGATGAGCGGCGGCGGCGGCATCCTGGGCGGCGGCGGTGGCCAAAGCGTGCAACAGGGGCGGGTTGCCAGCAGCGGCAACGGCAACGTCGCCTGCGACACCGAGGCCGAGCTGTTCTCGTGCCGGGTGATGACCTCCACCGAGCAGACCTGGAGCCGGATCTTCCAGGAACAGGGTGCCACCTATCGCCCGGCGACGATCAACTTCTACCAGGGTGGCGCGCAGTCAGGCTGTGGCGCCGCCCAGTCCGCGATGGGGCCCTTCTACTGCCCGCCGGACCAGGGCGTGTACCTCGACACCAGCTTCTTCCAGGAACTCAGCCAGCGCTTCGGCGCGGCGGGCGACTTCGCCCAGGCCTATGTCATCGCGCACGAGGTCGGCCACCATATCCAGAACCTGACCGGCACTGCCGAAAAGGTGACGGCGATCCAGCAGCGCTCCAGCCAGGCGGAGGGCAATGCCGCCTCGGTGCGGCTGGAACTGCAGGCGGACTGCTACGCCGGCGTCTGGGCGGCGCGCAACCGCGACCGCATCGAGCCGGGCGACGTCGAGGAAGGCATGCGCGCGGCGCAGGCGATCGGCGACGACACGCTCCAGCAGCAGTCGCAGGGCCGCGTCGTGCCGGAGAGCTTCACCCACGGCACCTCCGCCCAGCGGATGAAGTGGTTGCGCACCGGCCTGGAATCGGGTGATCCAGCCAAATGCGATACTTTTTCCGGAGCGATCTGACCCGATGAGCGTGGCCTTTCGACGTGAGGACGACGACGAGCACAAGGAGCCGAAGTTCGAGCTGCCGCTGCCGCCCGGCGAGAACCTGGTGACCCGCCGCGGCCTGGCGAAGATCGAGGCGGAGGTCGCCCGACTGGAGGCGGCGGTCGCCGCCGAGACCGACGACGAGAAGCGTGCCACGTTGAAGCGCGACCTGCGCTATTGGCGCGCGCGCTTTTCCACGGCGAACATTGCGCCGCCCCCGCCCGAGCGGGAGGTGGCGTTCGGCTCCTGCGTGACCTTTCGCCTGAACGGACAGACCCGCACCGTGTCGCTGGTCGGCAGTGACGAGGCGGACCCCGCGGCGGGGCTGATCCCGTTTACCGCGCCGCTTGCGGTCGCGATGACGGGCGCGGAAGCGGGCGACCTGGTCGATTTCGGCGGGCGCCCGGCGGCGATCGAGGTGCTCGATACCCGCCCGATCGCGGAACCGGCGTCCTGAGTACGTCGCTTCGCGTCCTGGTCGATGCCGATGCCTGCCCGGTCAAGGACGAGGTGTGTCGGGTCGCCGAGCGCCATGGCGCGCAGGTCACGATCGTCAGCAACGCCTGGCTGCGGGTGCCGCCGGGCGTCGAGCGGGTGGTGGTCGACAGCGGCTTCGACGCGGCCGACGACTGGATCGCCGAGCATGCCGACGCCCGATCCGTGGTGGTCACCGCCGACATCCTGCTCGCGGACCGGGCGCTGAAGGCGGGAGCGAGCGTGGTCGCACCCAGCGGCAAGCCGTTCACCACCGCCTCTATCGGCAGCGCCATCGCGGTGCGCGCGATCATGGCGGACCTGCGTGCCGGGGGCGAGCAGATCGGCGGACCGGCGCCTTTCTCCAAGGCGGATCGATCGCGCTTCCTTCAGGCGCTCGACACGCTGCTGGTGCGGCTGGCGCGGACGGGGTAGCGCAGGGCTTCCCAAGGAGAACCATCATGGCCGAACGTTTCGAGCGCCATCGCCAGCCCTGGCGCCCCGACGAGATCCAGAAGCTGCACACGCTCGCCAAGAAGGGCATGGCCCTGAAGGCGATCGCCAAGGCGCTCACCCGCAGCGAGGAATCGGTGAAGCAGCGTGCCAAGGAAGACGGGCTGCCGATCGCCAAGCTGCATTGATCGCCCGGGCGGGAGACCCGCGCCGTCGCCTGCGTTGTGCCTGCGTCCCGAACAGGAGAAGCAGACGATGAAGGCGATGACAGTAGCCGCCCCGGGCGGCCTCGACCGGCTGCGGCTGGAGGAGCGGCCCGAGCCGGGCGATCCCGGTCCCGGCGAGATCCGCGTGGCGCTGCACGGAAGCTCGCTCAACTATCACGATTATGGCGTCGCGACCGGCGGCATGCCCACCGACGACGGGCGCGTGCCGATGGCCGACGGCGGCGGCACGGTGGAGGCGGTCGGCGAGGGCGTCCGCGAGTTTGCCGTCGGTGAATCGGTCGTGTCCTGCTTCTTCCCGGATTGGCTCGCCGGACCCGCCAGGATCGGCGACTTCAGCCGGACGCCCGGCGACGGCATCGATGGCTTCGCGCAGGAGCGGGTGGTGTTGCCCGCCACCGCCTTTACGCGCGCGCCCAAGGGCTATGACGCGGTGGAAGCGGCGACGATCACCACGGCCGGCCTCACCGCCTGGCGCGCGCTGGTAGTCGACGGAAACCTCAAGGCCGGCGACACGGTGCTGCTGCTGGGCACCGGTGGCGTCTCGATCTGGGCATTGCAGATCGCCAAGGCGATGGGCGCGCGGGTGGCGATCACCTCTTCGTCCGACGAGAAGCTGGAGCGCGCCCGCGCCCTCGGCGCGGACTTCACGCTCAACTACCGGTCCGAAGCCGAGTGGGGCCGCCGGGTGCGCGACTGGAGCGGGGCGGGCGTCGACCATGTCGTGGAGGTCGGCGGACCGGGTACGCTCGCCCAGTCAATCGAGGCGGTGCGGGTCGGTGGCCACATCTCGCTGATCGGCGTGCTGACCGGACGGGGCGGCGAGGTGCCGACGGCGGCGCTGATGGCCAAGCAGGCACGGTTGCAGGGGCTGATCGTCGGCAGCCGCGCGGACCAGCAGGCGTTCGTCACCGCCCTGGAGGCGACCGGCATCCGCCCGGTCGTGGACCGGCGCTTCGCACTCGAAGACCTTGCCGACGCGTTCCGCTACGAGGAAAGCGGCAGCCACTTCGGCAAGATCGGCGTCGAGTGGTAGGCGGCCCCTGAGCTTCGTCTCCATACAAAAAGGGCCCGGACCGAAGTCCGGGCCCTTGCCGTAGGTGCTGCCAGGCAGGGGGGAAGCCTGGCAGCGCTCGGGCGGCGCTCAGCGGAAGGTTGAGCCGCCCTGAGGGGTGGTGCCGCCGGTCGTGCTCGATCCCGCGGCAGTACCCGTTCCCGACGTACCGCCGGTGTTGGCGGTAGCGCCCACCGTGCCCAGCGTGCCGGTGGTGCTGGTCGTGCCGCTGGTGCTGGAGCCGGTCGTGCCCGTGCTGCCGACGCCACGGCCCGCGCCCGACGCGCCCTGCGCATCGTCGCCGAACATCGCCTGGCTGTGCTCCTCGTCGCGCCAGTGGCGCTTCGCCTCGTCCGCGGTCTTGCGGATCTTCACCTTGTCGTCGACCGTCTCGATCCAGCGCGACGGGATCGAGTGATGACGGCCGTGGGCGTCGGCATCATTCTTGGTCAGGAGGATTCGGTCGCCACGCACCTTGTCGACGGTGCCGACGTGCTGACCGTCCGAGCCGACCACTTCCATATGCTCCTGGACGCGGTTCAGCGAGGTGCGCTGGCCCTGCCGCTCGGTGCGCCAACTGCTGAACTCGTTGTGGAACTTGCTCGCATTCTCCTGGCGATACTCGTCATAGTCGCGATCGAACTCGGCAAGCTGGTTGCTGCGCCAGTTGCTGTAGTGGGGATCGTGGCCATAGCGGTCGTCGCGGCGCTCGCGCTGCTCGTCATAGCGCTGGTCCAGCTCGCGGCGGCGTTCCGCCTCTTCGTCGCCGAACCAGGAGCGGACCTCGTCGCCGGCGCGTTCCAGGAAGCCGCGCTCGTCATGGTCATAGCCCTGCGGCCGCCCGCCGAAGCGCCGCTCGTCGCGATCGTCCCGGTCGCGGAAGCGGTTCTGCGCGCCATAGCCGCGATGATGATCGCGTTCGCCATGGCTGCGCTCGCCAAAGCTCCGCTCGCCATAGCCGCGTTCGCCGTGGCTGCGATCGATGAAGCCGCGCTCGCCATAGCCGGAGGATGCGCCATAGCCGCGAGGGCGCTGGTCGCGGTCGCTCAGATACCGGCCGCCGGAGTTGCGGTCGCCGCCGTAGCGGTTGTCGCGATCCCAGCTGCTGCCTTCGTCCTGGTTGTCGACGTCGGTGAAGCGGTGGCCGTCGCTCGCATAGCTGCCGCGGTAGGGCTGGCTCGACCCGCGGTCGCGATAGCGTCCGCCGCCGTATCCGCCCGAACCCTCGCCGCCGAAGTTGCGCGCGCCATAGTCCCGGGTCCCATAGTCTCGGTTGCCGTAGTCGCGGCCGTCATAGTCACGCTCGCCATAGCCACGACCCTCCTCGCGCCGGTAGCCGCCGCGGCCGCGATCCTCGTCATAGCCGGCCGCCGCATAGTCGCGGGCGCTGGAATAGGTATAGTCGCGGCCCGAGCCGAAATCTTGGCCATAGTCACCCGCGGTACCGCGCCCGCGGGGGTAGCGTTCATACGCCATGGATCGTCTCCTGAAACGTCATCCTGCGGTGCCGCGTCTCGTGGCGCAGCTTCCGGAAATTATAACAGGTTAAGGATGGGCCGGTTCCGCGCGCTGGACGCACAGCGGATGCCGTTCGGCGCACGATGCAGGGCGGTTTCGGAAGAAGGCGACGGTTGCATCGCCCGAAAAGCCCGGCTAAGGGAGCGGCCCCGGCTTTGCCGGGGACGGGGCGGGGCTGTAGCTCAGATGGGAGAGCGCTGCAATCGCACTGCAGAGGTCAGGGGTTCGATTCCCCTCAGCTCCACCACCCCTTTCGCCGCCGGATCGCCGGGCGGCACGCCACCCGGGACATTGCAGGAAATCGGCACGCCTGCTTGAAGGTTGCGGCGCCTTCGGCTCTCAGTGCCGGTGTTCGCGGCGCAGCCGGTAGCGACCTTCCGAATAGACGTCGAACAGGCCCTCGATGGCGGGGTGCTCGACCGGCTCGTCGCTTTCGTCCACCACTAGATTCTGCTGGCTGACATAGGCGATGTAGCTCGCCTCCGCATTCTCGGCGAGCAGGTGGTAGAAGGGCTGGTCCTTGCGCGGGCGGATCTCTTCCGGGATCGCCTCATACCATTCGTCGCTGTTGGCGAAGACGGGGTCGACGTCGAACACCACGCCGCGGAAGTCGAACAGGCGGTGGCGCACCACGTCGCCGATGGAAAAACGGGCATGCGCAATGGGCGGCATCGCCACCGGCGCATCGAGCAGGTTCCGGGGCTCGGACATTTCGATCATGCACAATATCTAATCCCGGGAGAAAAAGGCACAAGGAGGCGCTTGCACTCCCGAACGCTTTGGCCTAACGGCGACCGCTCGCTGACCGGCGCGCTGTTTCTTCTCAGGAACGGATCGCGCCAAACCTCTGCGGAGAGGTGCCGGAGTGGTCGATCGGGGCGGTCTCGAAAACCGTTGAGCCCGCAAGGGTTCCGAGGGTTCGAATCCCTCCCTCTCCGCCAGAACTTGTTACTTTTCAGCGACTTATTAGACTCGGCAGTCGCGCTGCCCACTGCCATGCCCACTTTGGTTTGGGCTCCTGGCGAACGTACGCGAACGGTTGTGCTTCCAAGAGAATGTCATTGCCCTGGTGGTTAAGGGTCGCCTTGAAGAAGTGCGCGAGCGCCTCGCAATGATTGCCGTTGGTTGAGATTTGCGGGCTCTCGCGCACGAGGCAGCGATGTATCCAGAAGCCGTCCAAGCCCGCCTCTTGGATGACGATTAGCGGGTAGTGCTCGCCCGTCCGCTCCCGCTCCTTCGTTGAACAGCCGCCTGACCACAGGCCGAACGCTTTCAACGCGGACGGCCATGCGCGCGGTTGTATTCCGGACGTAGCGTATCTGCTGCCTTCTACGCTCGCAGCAAGTGGGACGCTGTCGGCTAATTACTGACCAACCAAAGCGGGTGGGCAGCTAACCACAACCGGCAGGCATCTGCGCCCGCTACCTGCCGTTTGAAAGAAGGGCTGCTTCGCTGACCGCTGCTCGAACGCGGACAGGCCCCAATCTACCCACTTGCCGCCATTACGTTGTTGCAGAAGCTGCATAATATGCGACGCCCGGGTGTCAGGACTTCGGCGACAAGGTCATGGAATTTGCGCCCATCAATCAACCCGCCGCTAGCCCCCCGGCATGAGGGTCAGAGAAGCCATTCGATCGGGAGGCGGCTCAGGACTGCTATGCTCGCTCGCTGCAGCAAGGTCGTTCCTGGCTCGGTCTCGTGACGGATTTCGCGGCTTCCATCGCGTTCGATCCAGACGAGATCGCCATCGCTGCCTAGGACGACCTGATAGGCTCGCTGCGGGATGAGCTTCTCGAAACTGCCTTGCAGCCGCGATGCCATGGCCGAAGTTTCGACGACGAAGCCGAGTTCGGTGTTGAGGTGCACCGAGCGCGGATCGAAGTTGAACGAGCCGATGAACATCCGCGTGCGATCGACGGTGAAGGTCTTGGCGTGCAGCGTCGAGGCGCTCGACCGGAGCACCGTGCCTGAAGAGCCGCCGATCCGCGACCCAGAGCCGGTGCCGAGCAGGTTCCGCGACCATGGTACGGCATCCTCACCGCCCCTGGGCACTCGCATTTCGAACAACCGGACGCCAGCCTTCAGCATCGACTTGCGGCGGTGGGCATAGCCGGCATGAACGATGCCGACATCCGTCGTCTCCAGTGCGTTGCTCAGGATACTGACAGCGACGCCGTCCTGCGCGAGCTTTGCGAATGCGTTCTGCCCGCCTTCGTGGGTACGAAATAGCCGGAAACCAGCCCCAGCTCCCGGCGAGGGGTGCCGATGATCTCACCGAGCCTCGTCAACAGGAGGCCCTGGCGCCCACCCCCGCCGAGCGTCTTGGCGGGATCGTCGCTGACCAACCGTACCGGAGCCCATTCGAACGCGAGCGTTCCCCGCTTCGCCTGCTCCACAAAGGGGAGCGACTGGGCCGCCTCGACATAGGCCTGGGCGGCGGGATCGCGGCGCGCCTCGGCCGCCGCGTCCCGGATTGCTACGAGGGCCCCGGAGGAGACCGGCGGAAGAATGCGGGCGGCGGGATAGGCGGACTGGCTCGCCCAATAGCGGTCGAACTGGCGCGAGACGTCGGCGACTGCCGTGCCCGCTGCCAGCACGTCGAGATCGGCGAACAGCCCTTCGTCGCGCGCGCCGAAATATTCATCCCCGACATTGCGCCCACCGATGATCGTCAGCTGATTGTCGGCAGTGAAGCTCTTGTTGTGCATGCGCCGGTTGAGTCGCGGGAAATCGGCGAGATAGCCGATCGGCTTGGGCCGCCGCACGATGAACGGGTTGTAGAGCCGCACTTCGATATTGGGATGGGCGTCGAGCGCGGCGAACGGCGCATCAAGGCCGGCGATGCCATTATCGTCGACCAGCAGCCGTACGCGCACTCCGCGCTCTGCGGCGGTGTACACTTCCTCGAGCAGCAGCGTGCCCGAGAGATCGCCGTGCCAGATATAATATTGGATATCGAGGCTACGGGTTGCGGCACGGGCGAGCAGCACGCGCGCGGCGAACGCGCTGCGGCCGTCGTTGAGCATGTGAAGACCCGTCAGGCCCGGATGCGCGGTCACCATCGGCGTGACACCCTGGCCGAGTGGCGTGCCTGCGGTGTCGCTCAGCGCCTGCGACGGGAGATGCGGCTCGAGCGGGGGAAGCGGGTTGAAGACCCGGATCGCCTCGCCCGTCGCGAAAAGCGCCAGGAGCAGCGCGCCGATGATCTTCAGGGCCATGCCTACCTCACAAGCGCTACGCCGATGCGAAGGCGCGTCGTGCGGCGGTTATAGTCGAGCAGGTTTTCGCCGTAGCCCAGAAACGTCTGTCCGAAGAGGTAGAAGTCCGGAGCGCCGCCGAGGATGCGGCGCAGGGGATAGGAGACGTCCGCCGCGACCGACCCCTTGCCGCTGCCGAAGTTGAAGCGGCTCGACGTGGACAGGCGCAGCCCGTCGTCTTCGCCGACTTCGACGAACAGCCCGGTATTGCCGCGATAGCGGCGAACATCGGCATTGTCCGAAAGGTCGCCAATATAGAACCATGCGCGCGGGGCCACCGTCAGCCGGGTGTCTCCGCCCAGCGAGAACGCGGCCATCGGAGCCAGGTAGAAGGTGTTGAGGCTGCGCGACTCCTCGCCCTCGCGCCCATTGGATTCGTGGCGCAAGCCAGCCTGCGCGCTCAACGTGGCCTTGTGGGACAGGGCCTTGGCCGGCGTGACGTAGAAGACCTCTGGCTGGAAATCGATGTTGCGGAAGGGCGAGGACTCGGCGCCCAGATCCCAGAACATCCGCTGCGTATAGCCGAAATAGAGCCCGTCTTCGGACGCTCGGCCATCCTCCCGCGCGCGGCTGCCGAACAGCCGGTACTTGAAGCTGATCTGCAGGCGCGCGTCGCTGTTGGTGCCGGGACCATAGGCGGCGTAGATCGGCTCGTACGCGCTCAGGTTCTCGAGAAAGGCATTGCCGATGGTGCGGTCGGTCGGTGGCGGGGTTGCCGGCGCTGCGTCGGCCAGCTGGGAATCGGGCTGCTGCGCCGGAGCCGATGGCGCCGGGGTCGCCCTCGCGAGCGTGACCGTCTGCCCGCCCCACCCCGGCACGGAAATCACGCCGCCATCCTGGAAGTCCTCGCTCCCCAACCGGTAGCGCGCAGTGGCAAAGCTTCCGGGTGCGATGGTGATCCTCTCAGCGGTTGCCGCGTCGCGCCGCAACGTGACGGCGCGTGAAGCGTACGCGGCGTCGGGTGCCTCGATCCGTGCCTCGACGGTGTCAGGCAAGCGTGCCTCGGCGGACCCGGGGCCGGTGTTGAGCAGGCGAACCTCGAGCCGTGCTTCACCCCCCGAGCCGGCCTCGACACGGCCGATCAACGTCTCGATGCCCTGCTGAGCGGATGCGGTGGCGGGCAGTCCGGCGGCAAGAGCCGCCGCCGGAAGAAAGGTCAGGCATTTGTGCATACGGCCAGCGGCGCTCCAGGGTAAATGGGGTTCGGGTATGTCGGGGCCGCGGGGTGCGGCACGGGCAGGCAGGCCGGGTGCGGAAACGCGCGGCGGCAGTCGTTGCGCATGGGAGCCGCCTGGCCGCTTGAGGGTCACCGGCGGGTTGCGCCGTCGGTCAGTCCGGCCCCCTGCCAGCCACCGCCGAGCGCTCGGTACAGCGTCACGATGTTTTCGAGCTGCGATTGCCGCACGCTGATGGCGTCGAGTTCGGTCGAGTAGAGCGCCCGCTGCGCGTCCAGCTGCTCGAGATAGGAAGCATAGCCGCCCTGATAGCGGTCGGTGGCGAGCGCGACCGACCGTTGTAGGATGATGCGGCGATTGTGGAGCCGCTCGATCTGCTCGGCATAGCGGGTGACCCCGCTCAGGGCGGTCTCGACCTCCTCGAACGCGGTCAGCACCGTGCCGCGATAGGCGAACGCGGCCTGGTCGCGCTGCGCCGCGGTTGCATCGACCTGCGCACTCAGGCGCCCGCCCGCGAAGAGTGGCGCGAGCACGCTGCCGCCGACGCTCCAGATCGTGACCGGATCGTAATCCAGCGCGTTGACGAAGAGCTGACCCAGCGCAGCCGAGATGGCGACCTGCGGCAGGAAGGCAGCGCGATCCGAGGCGAGCGTCGCGTCGGCCGCCGCAACGGCGAGTTCCGCGCTGGCGATGTCGGGACGGCGACGCAGAAGATCCGAGGGCAGCGTGGCCGGCACAGCCGGTGGCAGGAACTCCCGCAGGCTGCGCCCCCGGACGATGGCTCCCGGCAGGTCCCCGGTCAGCCGGCTCAGCGCATTTTCCTGGGCGCGGATCGCGAACTGAAGCCGGGGGATCGCCTGCTGCACGGCCTCATATTCGGACTCGGCCTGGGTGAGCTCGAACTGCGAGGTATAGCCGACCCGCGCCTGATCGGCGGCGAGCCGTAGCGCCTCCGCCCGCGAGGTCACCGTCTGCTGCGACACTAGCAACTGCGCGTCGAGCGCGAGCAAGCCGATATAGGCCTGGGCGACCTGAGCCGAAACCGCCAGCGCGGTCGCGTCACGATCCGCTTGGCTGGCAACGTAGCGCAGTCGCGCGGCATCGGTGAGGCGAGAGAGCCGACCGAACAGATCCACCTGCCAGTTGAGCTGGAGTTCAGGCTGGATGGCGGTGCTCGTCGTCGCCCCGGCCGTGCCGAGATCGCGCCCGTGCTGCGCCCCTCCAACGGCATCGAGCGTGGGCAGCGCCGCCGAGCGTGCCGTCCGGATGGATGCCTGCGCCTCCCGGATGCGAGCCGCGGCAGCCAGCACGTCGGTGTTGCGCGCGAGGGCCCGCTCGATCAGCGCGGTGAGCGCCTGATCCTCGAACGCCTGCCACCACTGCGGGTCGATCGCCGCATTGCCGGCAGTGCCGTCGCGCCAACCCGCCGGCGCGGTGACGGAGGCCGTCGCGGGCGGGCGCACATCGGCAGGCATGCAGCCGACGAGCGCAAGTGCCGCCCCTGCCGCGGCGGTCGGACGCACACGTCTCATCGGGCGCTTCCCTCGCCGGTCGCGCCCGCCGTCTCCACTCGCGTCACGACCGACATGCCGGGGCGCAGCCGGTTCGCGAGCGGCTGGCCGGGATCGATCGTGATCCGGATCGGAATGCGCTGCACGACCTTGGTGAAGTTGCCGCTGGCGTTATCCGGGCGGAGCACACTGAACTCGGATCCGGTCGCCGGCGCAAAGCCCTCGACACGGCCGGTGAGTTGCTCATCGCCGAGTGCATCGACCTTGAAGGTGGCGACCTGTCCAGGCCGAATATTGCGGGTCTGGGTCTCCTTGTAGTTGGCGATGACCCACAGGCTTTCGGGTACCAGGAACAGGAGTTGCGACCCGGCCGAGACATATTGCCCCTGACGGACGCTCGCTTCGCTCAACTGCCCGGCCTTGGGTGCGTAGATGACGGTATTAGCCAGGTTGATCCGCGCGAGGTCGCGCTGCGCCTTGGCAGTCTTTACCTGCGCCTCCAGCCCGAGCCGCGATACGCGCGTGGCTTTCACCGTTTCCTCGGCGATGCGGATGGCCGCGCGCGCCTTCATCACGTCGGCAGTGCTTGCTCGTGCGGTCGCGCGGATCCGATCGCGCTCGCGCAGCGAGACCGATCCGCGTTCGGATAGATCATCGACGCGCCGCTCGTCGGCCGCGGCGCGATCCCGTTCGGCCTCGGCAGCAAGCAGATCGGCACGGCGCGCCTCGATGTCCGCCTCGTTCTGCGCGATCGTCTGGACGGCATTGGCGAGGTTGGCCTCGGCCGCGTCGAGCTGGCCTTCCGCCTGTTCGAGTTGCTGGCGATAGATGCGATCGTCGATCCGTAGCAGCGGCTGCCCCGCCTTCACATGCTGGAAGTCGCGCACCAGCACCTCGGCGACATAGCCGTTCACCTGCGGCGCCATCACCGTGATCTGGCCGCGGACGTAGCTGTTCTCGGTGACGACCATCGTGCCGGTGAACGGCCATATCCGCCACGCGGCAAGGATCAGCAGCACGCCCACCACGGCAACCCCGGCCATGAGGGCTACGGTGAAGCGGCGGGGCTTGATGGTCTTGGGCGGTTCAGCCGCGGCGGGTGGAGCGTCTGCGCTCAACGGGCGGCCACCCGCATCCACCAGCGTGGAGGCGTGTTCTTCGGGCTTGTCAGGCTCGTCGCTTTCCGGGCGGATGATTGGCGCGTCTGCCATCAGGTTTCTCTCAGATCGATGCCGCAGCGCCGGTCGTGGGACCGGCGGGGGCGGGAGGGTTGGACTTCGCCTTGATGGCAAGGCGGATGACGTTGAACAGCGACCAGCTCAGCAAAAGCAGCGCCAGGATGCCGTTCAGGAGGAAGACATCGTTGTAGGCGCGGACGTTCGCCTCGCGTGTGGAGGCCTGGGCGAGCAGCGCCGTGCCCTGCGCCTGGCGCAGCACGGGATCGGGGATGACCCGGCCATACACCTGGCCCTGGATCTGGAGACGCTGCGCCACGAGCGGGTTGGTCGGATCGACACCGGCATTGATGGCGGCGGAATATTCATGCTGGCGAAACTGCTGGAAGGTGCCGAAGATGGCCGGGCCGGCCAGGCCGCCGATCGACTGGCTGACGCCGAACAGCACGGCGAAGCTGACGATATAGTTCGGCCCGTTCTTGAGCGCGCTCATGACGCCGACCAGCAGCAGCGGGCCCATGAACAGCCCCCCGGCCACTGACAGCAAGAACTGGCTGAGGAACATGTCGTGCGGGCGCGTCAGGCTGGTGGCGTTCCAATCCAGGAAGCTGCCGATCGCGATCAGCACCACGGACGCGAGGATCTGCGGGACCACCGTCTTCTGGTTGAAGGTCAGCGCGCTTGTGCCGATCCCGACCACCAGCCCGGCCAGCATCACTGCATAAAGCGGCTGCAACTGCTCCGCGCCCATGCCCAGCGTCCGCAAGAGCCCGGTGGCCCCATAGGTCTGCTCGGAGAGCAGGAAGCGCAGGCCGATGGCTCCGATTGCGAAGCGGATAGTCGAGGCGGTGCCCAGCCAGCGCGTCTGGATCAGGGGATTGGCGCGGTGATGTTCGACAAAGGCCGCAGCAACCAACAGGATGATCGCCACGATCAGTGCGCCCGCGATCCAGGGTTGCTCCGTCCACCACTGGGTCCGCCCCTGTGCCAGCACCGCAACGACCAGGGCAAGCGCAGGCGCAGCCAGCGCGAAGGTCAGGAAGTCGCGCCCCTCGAACACCTTGATGCGGATGCCCGCTGGCAGTTTGAGCGAGACCACGGCAGCGAGGCAGCACAGCGCCAGCCCGGATTCGAACATGTAGAGCGTCCGCCAGTCACCAAGGTCCAGCAGTGCGGGGGACAGTAGCCAGGCGAGCGGTGTCGCCAGTTGCGAGATGCCCAGGCCGACCACCAATCCCTGGGCAAGCCTCGCCTTCGGAAACGCCTGCAAGGTGTAGAAGATTGCCAACGTGCTGATTGTGGCGCCCGCAAAGCCGCTCATCCCCCGCGCCAACAGGGCGGTCGGATAGCTATCCACGATCAGGTGCAGGATGGTCGCCGCGGCATAGAGCGGGAGGCCGATTTCGGCGAAGAGGCGCAGTCCGAATTGCTGGCGAAACTTGAGCAGGATCAGGCTGGTCGAAATGTTGACCATCACATAAGCGGCCGGCAACCAGGCCGCCTGGACCGGCGTCAGGCCGAGAGAGCCCTGGATGTTCTGCAGGTTGGCGCTGACCAGTGCGTTGCCGAGCCCACCTGTGATGCCAAGCAGGAACGCGATCGTGATATATGCCACCCGCACGGGTGGAGTGTGCTTCGGGGTCGACGGCGACCCCGGCATCGACGGCTTCTCCTCGTCGGTCCAGTTCGGAATTGGCTCTAGCGGCGTGCTCATGATGGATCGCGGCTCCACAGGCCGTCCGTGATCAGTTCCTTCATGCGCTCGATCATCCGCTGCCGCGCCTCGTCGTCAGGCTCCCGGATGGAGGCGCTCAGCATCGCTCCGATCAAGGATATGTCCGAAGCCCGGAGGTCGGGCCGGCATGTGCCATCGGCGATTGCCAGGCGGATCGGTTCCTCGAACAGCGCGCACCACCGATCAGCCAGTTCGCGGGCTTCCTCGGCACGGGATGCAGTCACGCGCCAGGCGTCGGCGAGGAACGGGTTGGTGACAAGCGACCGACCGAGATGGCCTAGAAGGTCTTTCAGGGAAGCGGGCCGACCGTCATCGGTCCTTGCGCACTGCTCGAGCGCATTGAGACTCTCCGACGCGATCGCCAGGGCGAGCGAAGCCCGGTCCGGAAAATGCCGGTAGAGGGTGGCGCGCCCCAGGCCTGATCGCTCGACCACCAGTTCAAGGGGCGCGGTTATCCCGTGCTGAAGAAAAACCTCCCGCGCAGCCTCAAGGAGGGCCTGGCGGTGCCGGCGTGCATCGATCCGAATGGTCACCAGCTCGCAAGTGGACATAACTGTCCGCTTGTCAACGCCCCTTAGCGGAGCCGTCCTGCAAATCCATTCTCCGGGCAAAGAGAGTCGGCGCGTTGGGACGCTCCGCTCCTTTGCCGAGTTGAACCAGGAAAACCTCCTGAAGTGGCTGCCAAGTTGCAGGCCGGAAAAACCCACGATCATCTGTTAGATCGCAGGCGGATCAGGCCGTCTGCGACTTCGGGAAGGTTCGCTGTCCCCGCCACTTTCGCAGGATTTCTACCTGGAGACGGTCTTCGTCTGACAGGCTCGCAGCATGGCTGGAGACAGGAATTGGCGCACGGTCGGCGGCGTCCATGGGGGGCGGCACCGCACCTGCCATGTCTCCTTCGACAATCGCGCGCAGCAGGTCGCGGCCGCGGGCCACCCTGCTCTTGATGGTGCCCGGCGGCACATGCTCGATCGCGGCCGCCTCCTCGTAGCTGCGCCCCTCGATCCCGATCAGCCGGATGGACCGCTGCTGCTCCGGAGCTAGCCTTTTCCAGGAACGCTGGACGTCCTTGAGCATGACGATGCTTTCCTGCTCGCACGCAACCGGAACGTCGGGGAAGTCGTCACCCAGCGTATCGGTCCGGGCGACCCGCTGGTGACGGACATGAGAGAGAAAACAGTTGCGCAAGATGCGATAGAGCCAGCCCTTGAAGTTGGTACCGGCGACAAACCGCTCGCGATTGCGCCACGCCCGGATCGCGGTTTCCTGGATCAAATCCTGAGCCAGATCCCCATCCCGCGCGAGGGATCCGGCATAGCGGGACAGATCGGGAAGCAGTGCCCGCAGGTCGCGGTTGAACTGCATTGGGTCCAGCATTGCCGACGGAGCGGAGCCGCCGGGGACAGGAAGCACGATATCACTTGGCGGCACGAGCGGCGCTCCGGTTCAGCGCATTCCGCGAGACGTCCCGCAGAGATACACTTATGGCTACTTTTTACGCTCGCATGACGCGCCGTACCAGGCGGAGTTCCGTCGTGCCGAGAATAAAGTTACAGGCCAGTATCCTTTGTCGCGCGCCGCTTCAGATTGCCCGATCAGGAGACCGACGGATCGGAGGTCATCGTGGGCGCTTCGCGGGTGGCCCCCGCCGCCCATCGGTAGCAACGCCGCCCAAATGGCAGGCGTGTTCGCGGCCTGCTAGGCGGGGCAGATAAGGAGAGTTGAATGTCCAGTGTATCCGAGCGTCGAACCGGTCGGCCGACCACAGCAGAGTCGATCGCTCTACGACAGGCCATTCTGGACGAGACCCTGCGCGCACTGCGGAACGCGGGATCCGAAAGATTGTCGATCGACCGGGTTGCCGCGCAAATCGACGTGACGAAGCGCACGATCTATCGGCACTTCAAGAGCAAGGCGGGCCTAATCGACGCGGTCGTGACTCGGGAGATCGATCGACTGACCGTGGCAGTCTCCGGCCCTGAAGAGAGTCCCGACAGACCGGTCAATGGCGCACTTGCAGAGCTTCAACTTTGGTCCCGCCTCATCTTTGACCATATGAACCGGGCGGAAGAGCGGGCTTTCCGTCGCTACCTTCAATTCGAGGCACAAAGTGATCCGGAAATCCGCGATCACTTGGACAGATGGTATTTGAAGCTGTTCGACCACGGCTGCCGCCTGGTTGGCGCGGCCCAGAATGAGGGTTCGATCGGCCCCGGTAAGCCGCCGCGCTTGACCTCTCTCCTGTTCGATCTCGTCTTCGGCAGCGAGGCCCGTTGGCTGTTCAAGAATCCATCCGTCGCCTTGGGCGGCGACGACGCGGATACGTACTTCCGATTGCGGTGGCTCGCGTTTTTGTCGCTTACCGGCCACCATGCGTGGGGAGAGTTTGTGCGCGAAATGGCGCCCGACGCGCCTCGCGAGCGTACGGCGGGCTAGGTAGCAGACCACCGTCATCCCTACCAAAAACGGACTTCGTTTCACGGACTCGGACGATCAAGCCGCGTTGATCAGTTTTGCCTGCGGGCTCAACGTCGCCCGTCCCTGTTTAAGACGCCAGGCGGATGCCGGATGGCAGTCAGTCTGCCAGGGCCGGTATGCCGCGCGACAGCAGGGCGAGGACCCGTTGTGCATATTCGTCCTTGCATTCCGGCGTATCGGCGAGGCTGTCGAGCCGTATGATCCGCAGCCGCGGGATCGTGACGAGCACCTCGTAAAGGTGCTTCGCCAGGAAGCGACATTCCTCCGGCTCTTCGAACGCCTCGGCCAGGATCGACTCGAGCATCTTCGTGCCCGTATCAATGGCGAGAGGTGATGTGCTGGCGTCCTTGTGCAGCCCATTATCGACGATCCAGTAGATCAGGGCTTCCAACCCTCGCACTCGGTCGGTCAGCGAAATGTCCAGCATGCTGCGTGTCGCGAACAGGATCTTGTCGCGAACGGATCCCTGCGAACAGCCGTCGATGACCGGTCGCGCGAGCTTTTCGATACCGTAGTTGGCCGTCGCCACCGCAAGGTTGTTCTTGGATTTGAAACGCTCGTAAAGCGTGCGCTTAGATATTTTAGCGGATGCTGCCACTCGCTCCATGCTGAATCGTTCGACGCCGGATCGGGTGAACTCTTCAAGCGCCGCGTCGAGAATATGCTCGTGCAATTGTGCGGCGACCTGTTGCGTCGGCCGTCCGCCTTTGGGGCTGCGCGGCTGGAGGCGGCGACGCGGTTCGCTCGGCTTAAACTGTTCCATCAACCAGGAGGTGCCACCGACTCCGCCCAAGGGGAAGCACAAAGCCGCTGCGAGAAAACGCTACGGTACCGTTTACATAACGGTGCGCGGGTAGTACCAGCGCAGTAACGAAGGTGCCACCTCGGCAAGGATCAGCCCGGTGGTGGCAGGACGGGAATGGTTTGAATGGCTGCCGGCAGGCGGATTTCAGATGCGGCGGCCAGATGCTGGCGCCTTGTTGTCGCAGGGGGTGGCGCTGCCTCCCTGGCGGGCTGTAGCTTCGCGCCGCCCTATGCGCGGCCGGCCCTTCCGGTGCCCGCCGCGTTCGTTCCCGCCGAGCCTGCCGGGGTCAGCGTCGCGGCGATCGGCTGGCGTGATTTCTTTCGCGAGCCCCAGCTTCAGTCCCTGATCGCAGAGGCACTCGTCCACAACCGGGACCTGCGTATCGCCGCCGGCCGCGTGGCAGAGGCGCGCGCCGCGTGGCGGATCGAGGGCGCTGCGCTTTATCCACAACTCGACGCGGTGGGAACGGGCACGCGTGGCCGCTCGATCTTCAACCTGCCAGGGGCTGGCACGCAGCGCGCCGACGTGCGCCAGGTGAGCGCCCAGCTCAGCGCCGGCTGGGAGATCGACTTCTGGGGCCGGCTCAGGAACCTGCGCGAAGCGGCCCGCGAGCAATATCTGGCAACCGAGGAGGCGCGCCGCGCCGTGGCCACCGACCTCGTCGCGCAGGTCGCCAACGGCTATCTGCTGGAGCGCGAATATGAGGAGCGGGTCGCACTCGCCCGTCGGACCATCGAAACCCGACAGGAGGCGCTACGCATCGCGCGTCGGCGGTTTGAGGTCGGATCGGGCTCGAAGCTGGAGATGAGCGAAGCGCAGCTGTTGCTGGGACAGGCGCAAACCGCGCTGCATTCGATCGAACAGGATCGCGGCGTCAACCGCAACGCGCTGGCACTGCTCGTCGGGCGGCCGGTGGAGATCGCACCCGGAACGCTGCGGCTGGCCGAAGAGGGACCAGCAATGATGCTCCCGCCAGGGCTTCCTTCGGATCTCCTCGTCAACCGTCCGGACATTGTCGCGGCCGAGTTCCGGCTGCGTGCGGCGAACGCCAATATCGGCGCCGCACGTGCCGCGTTCCTGCCCAACATCAATCTCTCCGGCGCCTATGGCACCGCGAGCGACGCGCTGGACGGACTGTTCGCCGGCGACACGGAGGCATGGACCTTCACTCCGACCATCACCCTGCCGCTGTTCAACGCGGGGCGGCTCGCCGCCAACCTGGACGTTGCGGAGGCGCGGCGCAACATCGCCGTTGCCGAGTACGAGCAAGCCATTCAGCGCGCGTTCCGCGACGTGTCGGATGCGCTCGTCCGCCGGCGCCAGATCGGCCTTCAGGTCGAGAGCGCGCGTTCGATGCTCGAGGCGCTCACCGAGCGGGCGCGGCTGGCCACGCTGCGCGTGCAGAACGGTCGCTCGGCCTCGATCGAGGTGCTCGACGCGCAGCGCGACCTGTTCGACACGGAGCAGGCCCTCATCCAGCTTCGCCGCGCCGAACTGACCAGCGTCGTGGCGCTCTATTCCGCCCTGGGCGGCGGCTTTCCGACTAGCATGACGGACCTTGAGGAATCGGCACGATGAAGATGCCCGCCAGGAAATCGCTCATCATCGGTGGCATCGTGCTTGCCGTAGTCGCAGCCGCGTTCCTTTTGTGGACGCTGGTGAAGCCGTCAGACCTCCCCGAAGGGATCGAGGCCGGGAACGGACGGATCGAAGCGACGGAAATTGACGTGTCGGCAAAGACGCCGGGCCGCATCCGCGACATCGTGGCGGAAGAAGGCGCGTTCGTGAAGCCGGGCCAGGTCGTGGCGCACATCGACACCGATGTGCTGGAGGCGCAGCGAGCCGAAGCGGTGGCGCAACTCGCCCAGACGGCTGCCGCGGTGGAGACGGCTCAGACCCAGGTCGCGCAGCGGCAGAGCGAGCGTGCCGCGGCGCTGGCGGCGGTGCGCCAGCGGGACGCAGAGCTGAACGCGGCACGGCGGCGGCTCAGCCGATCGGAGACGCTCGCGCGCGAGGGCGCCACGCCCGCGCAGGAGCGGGACGACGACCGGGCGCAGGTGGAAGGCGCGACCGCTGCGGTGGAAGCGGCGCGTGCGCAGCTCGCCGCCGTCGATGCCGCCATTGCATCTGCACGCAGCCAAGTCGTCGGTGCGCGCTCCAATGTCGATGCGGCACGGGCGACCATCCAGCGGATCGAAGCCGACATCCGGGACAGTGCGCTGCGCACGCCGCGCGGCGGCCGCGTCCAGTTCCGCGTTGCCCAACCCGGGGAGATCGTCGCTGGTGGCGGACGGGTGCTCAACGTGATCGACCTCTCGGATGTCTACATGACCTTTTTCCTGCCGACGACGGCAGCGGGCCGGGTCGGGCTCGGGTCGGAGGTCCGGATCGTGCTCGATACCGCACCCGACTTTGTCATTCCGGCGAAGGTCTCGTTCGTGGCCGACGCGGCGCAGTTCACACCCAAGACGGTGGAGACCGCGAGCGAGCGCGAGAAGCTCATGTTCCGCGTGCGCGCCCGGATCGATCCCGCGCTCCTTCAGCGAAACCTGCGCCAGGTAAAGACGGGACTGCCCGGCATGGCCTATGTCCGTATCGATCCGAACGTGCCTTGGCCTGAGAAGCTGGCCCTTTCGCAGCAGCGCTGAGCCCTTCGGTGCGTGGCAACACAGGACAAGTGGAAGCGGGTGGCGATGCCGTCGTGGCGCGGCTGGCCGGCGTCCGCCTCAGCTATGGCAAGACCTGCGCGTTGGACGGGATCGACCTCGACGTTCCCGCAGGCCGCATGGTCGCCCTGATCGGTCCGGACGGCGTCGGCAAGTCCAGCCTCTTCTCGCTGATCGCGGGCGCGCGCGCGGGGCAGGAGGGCAAGGTGGAGGTGCTCGGCGGCGACATGGCGCAACGGCAGCACCGCGAAGCCGTGGGGCCGAGGATCGCCTACATGCCCCAGGGGCTCGGAAAGAACCTCTATCCCACGCTGTCGATCGAAGAGAACCTGTCGTTCTTCGGGCGGCTGTTCGGTCAGGATGCCGAGGAGCGGGAGCGCCGGATTGCGGAACTGACCGAGAGCACGGGTCTCGCCCCCTTCCGGGGCCGGCCCGCGAGCAAGCTTTCGGGCGGCATGAAGCAGAAGCTGGGTCTCTGCTGCGCACTCATCCATGATCCCGACTTCCTGCTGCTGGACGAGCCCACGACGGGGGTCGATCCGCTGTCGCGCGCCCAGTTCTGGGATCTGATCGACCGCATCCGTGCGGATCGCCCGCACATGAGTGTGCTGGTCGCTACCGCGTACATGGAGGAGGCCGCACGTTTCGACTGGCTGGTCGCGATGGATGCCGGCCGGGTTCTCGCTACCGGCACTGCCGACGCGCTCTATGCGCGCACGGGCAAGGACAATCTGGAGGAAGCGTTCATCGCCCTTCTGCCCGAGGAGCGGCGGCGCGGGCATGCGCCGGTGAGGATCCCCGAGCGGGCCGAGGCCAACGGCGAGGTCGCGATCGAGGCGAAAGGCCTCACCATGCGCTTCGGCGATTTCACGGCCGTGGATCATGTCGATTTCCGGATCGAGCGAGGCGAGATCTTCGGCTTCCTCGGCTCCAACGGCTGCGGCAAGTCCACGACGATGAAGATGCTCACCGGCCTGCTCAAGGCCAGCGAGGGCGAAGCCTGGCTGTTCGGACAGCCCGTCGAGGATGACGACATGGCGACCCGGCGCCGGGTCGGCTATATGAGCCAGGCATTCTCGCTCTATTCGGAACTCACCGTCCGGCAGAACCTGGAACTGCACGCCAAGCTGTTCAGCGTGCCTCACGACGAAGCCCCTGCTCGCATCGACGAGGTGGCGCGCCGCTTCGACCTTGCCGGCATCATGGACGCACTGCCGGACGCGCTGCCGCTCGGCCAGCGCCAGCGGCTCAGCCTCGCGGTGGCCATGGTGCACCGACCGGAGATGCTGATCCTGGACGAACCGACATCGGGCGTCGATCCGATCGCGCGCGACCGTTTCTGGCAGATGATGATCGACCTCTCGCGGCGCGACCGTGTGACGATCTTCGTCTCCACCCATTTCATGAACGAGGCGGAACGCTGCGACCGCATCTCCCTGATGCATGCCGGGAAGGTGCTCGTCAGCGACACCCCCCGCGCGATTGCAGACGACAAGGGAAATGGCAGCCTGGAAGAGGCATTCATCGCGTACCTGCGCGAGGCGTCGGGCGAGCAGGAAGCGGCCGGCACCCCCGCCTCCCCGCCCATCGAGGAGGAGGAAGCCCGGGACCATGCTTCCGGATTTTTCAGCATCCGCCGCATGATGGCCTATGCCCGGCTGGAGGCGCTGCAATTGCGGCGCGACCCGATCCGGGCGACGCTCGCACTGGTTGGCAGCGTGCTGCTGATGTTCATCATGGGTTTCGGCATCAGCATGGATGCCGAAGACCTGCCATTCGCCGTGCTGGATCGCGACGGCAGCACGGTCAGTGAGAATTACGTCCTGAACCTGTCGGGCTCGCGCTATTTCATCGAGCGGCCGCCGATCACGGACTATGGCCAGCTCGACCGGCGCATGCGTGAGGGCGAACTCAGCCTCGCGATCGAGATCCCGCCGGGCTTCGGCCGCGATGTCCGCCGCGGTACGCCCGTCAAGATCGGCGTCTGGCTGGACGGCGCGATGCCGCAGCGGGCGGAAACCGTTCGCGGCTATGTCCAGGCGATGCATGCGCAGTGGATGGCCGAGACTGCCGCGGCCGAGATGGGGCTGCAACAGCCCGCTGGCCTCGTCGATATCGAGCTGCGCTACCGCTACAACCCGGACGTCAAGAGCCTGGTGGCGATCGTGCCCGCGGTCATTCCGATCCTGCTGCTGATGTTCCCGGCGATCCTGACGGCCTTGAGCGTGGTTCGGGAAAAGGAACTGGGGTCGATCATCAACTTCTACGTCTCCCCCGTGGGGCGGTTAGAGTTCCTGCTCGGCAAGCAGCTTCCCTACGCGGCGCTGGGGCTGGTCAACTACGTCCTGCTCGTGGGCATGGCGATCACCATCTTTGCGGTGCCCCTGACGGGCAACATCCTGGTCATGACCATTGCCGCGCTCTTCTTTGTGCTGTTCTCGACCGGCATGGGCCTGTTGATCTCGACCTTCATGAAGAGCCAAGTCGCAGCGTTGTTCGCAACGGCTCTGGGGACCATCTTGCCGGCGGTCCAGTTTTCCGGACTGACCAACCCCGTCTCGTCGCTGGAGGGCATGGGGGCAATGATCGGGGCGGTGTTTCCGGCGGCGCACTTCGTCACGATCTGCCGGGGGGTTTTCTCCAAGGGCCTTGGCTTTGCCGACCTCGCCCAGCCGCTGCTCATCCTGATCGCCGCCTACCCGGTCGTCATGGGCCTTTGCGCGCTGCTGCTGAAGAAGCAGGAGACCTGACCGTGCGTGTTGCCGCCAACGTGCTCTGGCTCGGCATTAAGGAACTGCGCAGTTTGTTGCGCGATCCGATCATGCTGGTGCTGATCGTCTATGCCTGCTCATACGGTGTCTACAGCGGCGCGACGAGCATGCCGGAGACGCTGTACAAGGCGCCGATTGCGATCGTCGACGAGGATCAGTCCCCGCTTTCGGCCCGCATTGCAGGCGCCTTCTACGCACCGTACTTCCTGCCGCCCCAGCAGGTCGGCCTGAACGAAGTCGACGCGGGGCTGGACGAGGGCCGCTTCACCTTCGCGCTGGACATTCCCCAGAACTTCCAGCGCGAGGTGATGGCAGGCCGCGCCCCCGCCATTCAGCTCAACATCGATGCAACCCGGATGAGCCAGGCCTTCAGCGGCGGCGGATATGTGCAGCAGATCGTGCAGGCGGAAGTGGCGGAGTTCGTCGCAGGCAACCGGGACACGCCGGAGCAGCCGGTCGAGCTGGAGGTGCGTGCGCGCTTCAATCCGACGCTTTCACCGGCGTGGTTCGGATCGATCATGGCGATGGTCAACAATATCACGATGCTTGCGATCGTGCTGTCCGGGGCCGCGCTGATCCGCGAGCGCGAGCATGGCACCATCGACCATCTGCTGGTGATGCCCGTCACACCTTTCGAGATCATGGCCAGCAAGATCTGGGCGATGGGCCTCGTCGTGCTCACTGGCTGCGCGTTCGCGCTGACGGTCGTGGTGCAGGCAGTCCTGAAGGTTCCGATCGAAGGATCGGTGCTGCTGTTCCTGGCTGGGGCAATGCTGCACCTGTTCGCAGCGACCTCGATCGGCATCTTTCTAGCCACCATGGCGCGATCCATGCCGCAGTTCGGGCTGCTGTTGATGCTGGTGTTGCTGCCGTTGCAGATGCTGTCGGGCGGATCGACACCCCGCGAGAGCATGCCCGAGCTGGTGCAGAACATCATGCTCATCGCGCCGACCACGCACTTCGTGGCGATGGCTCAGGCTATCCTCTACCGCGGCGCCGGGCTGGAGGTGGTGTGGCCGCAGTTCCTGGCCCTGGTGGCGATCGGCGGACTCTTTTGCGCGGTTGCGCTTGCCCGCTTCCGCAAGACCATCAGCGCGATGGCCTGAGCATGGCGACAAGGCGGTGACCGTGCGAATCTTTCCCGCGAACGAGCAGCTGTCGACGGTGCTGCACGGACTGCAGTTTCCTGACTGGGAAACGTGCGGCGGCGGCGGCGCGGCGCGTATTGGGGTGGCCGCACGATGAACGGGGCGGACTGGGACATCCAGGAACGTGACGGGAGCCGGACACTGCATCCAAGCGGAGACTGGACTGCCCTGCGCATCGGTGACGCGGCAGGGCGGCTGAGGGCGTGTGCCGATTTCGCCGGCCCGCCACGGCGCCTGGACCTGTCTGATATCGGCAAGGTCGACACTGCCGGCGTCGTCATTCTTCTGCGGGCGCTGGCTGGCGGTGCCGAGGTCGACTGCGCCGGCCGGGAAGATCTCCAGCGGCTGATCGCGCTGGTCGAGCCGCTTCTGGTGAAGGAACGCGAGCCTGAACGGATCACGTCCTTTGGACTGACCGGTTTCCTGACGCGGTTCGGCCGGCAGGTCGTGAGCATGGCGGGTGACGTCTACGCCATGCTCGAATTCTTCGGCCATATGATGGCGGCGCTCGGCCGGGTGGTCGTACAACCCCGGCGACTTCGCCTCACCCCGCTGGTGGCGGTGATGCAGGATGTCGGCATCAACGCGTTGCCGATCGTGTTCATCATGACCTTCTTCATCGGCGCGGTCATCGCGCTGGTCGGCACCAACCTCCTGACGACGCTCGGCGTCGAAGTGTTCACTGTCCAACTCGTCGGCGTCGCGATCCTGCGTGAGTTCGGGGTGGTGATCACGGCCATCCTGCTCGCCGGGCGTTCAGCCTCCTCGTTTGCGGCGCAGATCGGATCGATGCGCATGAATCAGGAAACCGACGCGATGCAGGTCATGGGTGTCGATCACTTCGACGCCTTGGTCACGCCGCGCATCCTTGCCGCGCTGGTGATGATGCCGCTCATGACCTTCGTTGCGGACATCGGCGGTGTGCTCGGTGGGCTACTCGTCAGTTGGGCGACCATCGACATTAGCCCGGTGTTTTTCGTCCAGCGCACGTTCGAGACCGTAGACGTCAAGCATTTCTGGATCGGGATGAGCAAGGCGCCGTTCCTTGCCCTGTTGATTGCGGCTTCCGGGTGCCGTCATGGCATGATGGTCGGCGGCGACGTGCAGAGCCTGGGTCGCAATGTCACCTCTGCCGTCGTCCAGTCCATCTTCATGACCATCATGTTCGACGCGGTGTTCGCGATGATCTTCATGGCGCTCGACCTATGAGCGCGAGTCCGGAGATGCGCTGCGACATTCCACCGATCCGCATATCAGGCTTGCGCACGGCATTCGGCGACAAGGTCATTCACCAGGATCTCGACCTAGAGGTCCGCCGCGGCGAGATTTTGGGCGTGGTCGGCGGATCGGGTACGGGAAAGTCGGTTCTGCTCAACACTATCCTCGGCCTCAAACGCCCGGACGGCGGGACTATCGAGATCTTCGGACGGAATATAGACGACCCTGGCGCACAGGGGGATATGGAACGCCGGATTGGCGTGTTGTTCCAGCAAGGTGCATTGTTCTCTTTCCTGACGGTGCAGGAAAACGTCGAAACGCCGCTTCTCGAACATACCCAGCTGCGGGGCGAAATCCTCGGCGACCTAGCCCGGCTCAAGATCAGTCTTGCCGGCCTTCCCAACGGCGCGGGGGCGTTGAAACCGGCGGAGCTGTCGGGCGGCATGCGTAAGCGCGCTGGCGTTGCGCGCGCCATCGCCCTGGACCCCGACATCCTGTTTCTCGACGAACCTACGGCAGGCCTCGACCCGATCGCAGCCAGCGAGTTCGACGTGCTCATCAAGACCTTGAGCAAGGCTCTGGGCTTGACCGTCTTCATGATCACCCATGATCTCGACACGCTGCACGCCATATGTGACCGCGTCGCCGTGCTGGCGGACAAGCGCGTCATCGCGGTCGCGCCGGTTCCTGAACTTGAGCGGTCGGAGCATCCCTGGATCAGAAACTATTTCCTGGGGCCACGCGGCCGGGCTGCCCACCACCAGAAACAGAGGAAAGACGGCTGATGGAACGCCACGCTAACTATGCGCTGGTAGGGGCCATTTCGGTCCTGCTGATCATTTCGTCGCTGGTCTTTGTCGTCTGGCTCGGGGGATCGCGGTTCAACCAGCAATATGATCAGTACCGGATCATCTTTCACGGCCCCGTGCGCGGCCTGAGCGTGGGCGCGGAGGTTCAGTTCAACGGAATTAAGTTCGGCCAAATCGACCGGATCCGGCTCAGCGAACAGGACCCCAATCAAGTGATCACGGACATCACGCTGACCCACGGCACGCCGGTGCGGGTGGATTCGATGGCGTCGACCGAATCCCAGGGTATTTCGGGGGTCAGCATTGTCCAGATCAGTGCCGGCACCCCAAGCAAGCCGTTGCTGCGCGAGTCTCGCGGTGTCCGCCGGCCGGTCATCATGAGCAAGCCGAACGCTCTGTCTTCCATTCTGCAGGGCGGCGGCGAAGTCCTCCAGAGCGCGGCCGAAGCGCTGGGGCGGGTGAACCGCATCCTCTCGGACCGCAACATCACCAATCTTAGTGGTGCCGTGCAGGACATCCGGACAACCGCAGGCGAAATAGCAGCCAATCGCGCGATGATCACCAGTGCGGCATCTGCATTGGCCAAGCTCGACCGCGCAGCGACCGATTTTCAGGAGACTGCCGCCTCCGCGCGCCAGATCGTCGACGGGGACGGCAGGCATGCCTTTGCGGACGTCTCGGCGGCGGCCGGCGAGTTCAAGACAGCCGTCAGTGAAGCCCGAGGGGTGATTGCCACTCTCAATGCGCAGAGTTCCGAGGTCGGGACGACAACAGTCCCCGCCATCAACTCAACCATGCTCAGCCTGCAGGAGGCAGCGGAGTCGCTGGACGGCCTCATCCGGCAAATCCGCCAGAGCCCGCGGCAGATGCTGAGCAAGGACAGCGGCAAGGAACTGGAGCTCCCGCAATGAAGATTATCAGACCGCGCTGGTGCCTGCCGGCGCTCGGCATACTGCTACTCACGGGCTGTAGCGGCCTGCTCCTTGGCGATAGCAAGCGGGATATGCTCTATCGCTTCGGCGTGACGCAGCAGCCGCGCTGGGCCGCCGCGCCGGGCGCGTTGCCACCGCGCACCATCTCGCTTCTCCGGCTTCGTCTCGCTTCCGAAGTGTACGGAGACCGGATCCTCACCACCCGCGGAGATCAGGCTCTCTACATCAAGGACGCGCGCTGGGTGGCACCCGTTGCGGACTTGCTGACCCAGGCGCTCACAGGCCAGTTCGAGGATCGCGCACCGGAAATCCGGCTTGCTCCCCCACGGGGTGCCGTCGGGGCGACCCACCTCCTGCAGGTCAGTCTGGATCGGTTCGAGGCGCGGTATGTCCCTGATGGCGACCGAAAGGCTCCTCCGACCATCATCGTGAGCGGCGTCGCCGTGCTCTCCGACGCGGTCGATCGGAAAGCCGCCGGTAGCCACCGCTTTTCCGCCGAAGAGCCGGCCCATGCGAATAGCACGAGCGCCATCGTCGCGGCGTTCGACCGTGCGGTCATGCGCTGGGGAGCCGACCTCACCGACTGGACCGTGCAAGCTTCCGCGACATCAAACCATCCCCGTCCAGCCGCCCCGCTCATCCAGAGCCGGGACCCGCGCGCGGCGCAATGAAGGACAGATTTCTCATGCACTATAATCAAGACCGGTTCGCGGGGCGGACGATCATTGTCACGGGCGCGGGCGCCGGCATCGGCCGCGCCACGGCGGATCGTATCATACGCGAAGGCGGGCGCGTGATCGCAAGCGACACCGTCGCGGATCGGCTGGCGGCGCTTGTTGCCGATCATCCTTCCGAAGCCGTAGTTTCAATCACAGGGGACATTTCCCGGGAGGAGGATGTCGCGCGCATCGTCGCGGCGTGCGACGGACGCATCGATGGCCTGGCCAATGTCGCTGGTATCATGGACGGCTTCCTGCCCGCGGCCGAGGTCGACGACGCCACGTGGGAACGGGTGCTGTCTGTCAACCTCACCGCCGCAATGCGCCTGACGCGCGCTGTGCTGCCGACGATGCTTGCGGCCGGAGGCGGCAGCATCGTCAATGTCGCATCGGTCGCTGGTCTGCGCGGTTCCGCGGCGGGTGCCGCCTATACGGCCTCCAAGCACGGCCTGATCGGCCTCAGCCGGAGCACCGCGTTCATCTATGGTCCCAAGGGGATCCGCACCAACGTGGTCGCACCCGGCGGCGTTGAGACGGCGATCGCAGCTGTTCCGCGGTCCGACTTCGCCTGGTCCAGGATCGCGCCAGTCGTGGCGACCAACGCGCCGCCGTCCGTGCAGCCGAACCTGCTTGCCAGCAACGTTCTTTGGCTGTTGAGCGACGAGGCTGCCAACGTGAATGGTGCCGTTCTTTCCTCGGACGGTGGGTGGGCCGCCACCTGAATAGTGCCGCTGACGCCGGACCCGCGGCGGCCTGCGATCCCCTCCCGATGGGCATCGATAAGCCTAAAGCGGCTGGTTCAGGTCGCCCACTTGCCGGCCATCAGCATCAATGCGGTCACCACCTTTCGCTCAAAAACCGGCATTGTCTGACCAAATGCACCGGATGGTAATCGACCGCGGGTAGGACGCGAGCATGCCTCGCCCGCGCAAGCCGCTAGCCGGTTCCGCTACTTCAACTCCTCGCCGGAGGTGATCCGGCTGGTGGTGCTGATGTACGTGCGCTTCCCGCTGTCGCTGCGCAACGCAGAGGACCTGCTGTTCGAGCGCGGGATCGATATCTGCTATGAGACGGTGCGGCACTGGTGGAACCGCTTAGGGCCGATGTTTGCAGGGACATCCGCCGCCAGCGAGTGAGCCGGATGCGGGGTTCCGTCACTGGCGGTGGCACCTGGACGAGATGTACGTGAGGTCAACGGCGAGATGGTCTACCTGCTGCAGAAGTTCGCCTTCGTCCACGCCAACGTCCACAACCACTTCAGCCTTAAACGCCACCTCGTCGACCGTGACACCTACAAGCAGCGCCGCTCCGCCGCCCTGGCAGAGTGGCAGATCTTGGCAAGCTTGGCCGCCGCGCGCAAAGCCCGAGTTGCATCCCGTGGAGAGCGCTTTGCGTTAGACTGACAGCACCGTTTGATCCGCTAACGCGCTCACCAACAGGATTGTTCGGGCTGCGAACTACGGCAACGCCGCTCGCCCGAACGACTTCTGCAACGCGATTCACCAGTAGCTAAGGCTGGCGGAGACCACCCGATCGCCGATGCGCGAACGTTTCAGAGCCACTAGACGAGCAACAACCGATGGCGGGCCAGGCTAACCCGCCGCGTGAAAGCGGAGACGGCCGTGGCGCACCGCAGACTCATGACAAATGTATGATTTCTACACGTGTCTAATGCACGTATGCCGCTGAGGAAGTGCATGACGTCACGATCCATTTCGCCATGCCTTCAGGAAGTTCGCGAACTCTTCGTCGTTCGAGGGCGCGAGTAGCGTACTGGTGTTGTCACTGAGGCGTGTAACAAGCATGTGGTCCCCCCCGCATTTGAATACGAGGCCGGGAAGACCATCGTTGCCGCTGAAGCTAAGGCCGGCGCCGACGGGCTCACCGATCAACGTCTGCCCCATCATGTTGCCCTCGCGAACCTGGTACTCGAACCACATGGTGGCTTTGGTGTCGTCGACGCTGGCAAGAACACCGTCTGGGCCGGCCCACTGACCTTGGCACAAGCGGAGCGCCGCGGATGTGCTGTCTGCCACGGTGTCATCCTCGACGAAGCCGTCCATAGTCTGTTCGTCCTCAGGGCGGATCCCATTGCTGTTCTGGTCCTCACTGGTGTCGGGCACGGTTACCCGCTTGGCGGTTGCCACCCACTTGCCGTCACGCAGCTCGCTGGTGACCTGCACCGCGTTGGACCCGGAAGGGGTACTCGGATTCGAGGTGCTGATGCGCGGCGTGAGGAACACACCCAAGCCGCCCGCTGCTACGACGAGCCCGAAGATGGTCAGCGCAACCGCACGGCGATGCGCATCGCGCTCCTTCGCCTGTTCATGCAGGTAATCCCGCAACGCGTCGCGGCGGATGCGTTCCTCAGCGTCGCTGGACGCGTGGTAGTGATAATGTCGCGCGCCATCGTCGTTCTCCACCTTGCGGCCGGCATCCCCTGGATGGTCGGAGTTGGTGAGGCGACGGGGGTTTTCAGGCGGTAGAATCTTCATGAGAGCCTCTGTGCTATGCACGCTGATTGTTTGGGTACGCTGGCCGCAAGCGTTGCCGGTCTGGCCGACCTGTCGGGGCAGTGGGTGGACGCAGCTCTCAGAGCTGGCAGCTCAGATCAGCGGGTGAAGCAGCCCAGCATGCCGACCGGCACGCCGTTGCGCGTGCGGCGGCCCCAAACCCCACCGGCCTCCTGGCAGGCGCGCTGGCGGCGCCGGTTTTCAGCTTCGGTTTGGGCGGCCGCCTTTGCGAAGAGCCTGAGCAACTGGACGTTTCGGCGCTGTTCCGCTGCATATTCTTCTGGATGAGTCCTGATCCACTCCGCGCGCTCAACAGCGGCTTGCCGCTCCTGCGCCTCTCGTTCCGCGAGACGCACCTGCTCGATCTGCGTGGCACGAGCGCTGACGAGCTTCGAGAGGTGCGCGTGTAGATGGCCTTCGATTGGCCGAGCGCTGGCATCGGTGTCGCCGACATGATCGAAGACCCAACCTGTTTCCCGCATCTCAAGCACGCCCGCCAGCGGCACACGTAGAGCAGGTGCTTCAGCCTCGGTCGGTTCCTGCTTCGGCAGGGTGAGCGTGACGTCGAAGTTGCACTGACCTTGATAGGCGTTGCCGCTCCAGCCCTTGTACTCGAGCGATATGGTGGTCGTTTGCGACAGCTCGAGCGCAGCAGTGTCGCGGGTGTCCTGCCACCCGTCCGACGTGGTATCTTTCTCCCGAACCGCGAACAGGTCGGCGAGAAATGCTTGCGGTGTCGCGGTCTCCTGGCAAACGCGCTTCATGCTGCGGGACTTGAGCGATCCGCCGATCGCCTCTCCTAGAAGGTCACCTAAGGATTGAGCGCTGGAGGGAGTCGCCGCGAGCAGTGCCACCGCGCCACAACCTGCTCCGATAGCTTTGATGAACATCACACTTCCCCTGTGCGGGGCAGCGCGCCTGGCTTCGTGCCGTCGCGTCGCCCCTATGTCCTCTCGGGGCGACGGCCGAAGCCGGATGTTGGAAACCCGCTCATCACAGGCGCATGCGCCTTTATCGGCCGAAGCCGACTGGACATGCGCGCATGCCACCCGGCCTCGAATGAATTCGCGACCGAGTCTGATGAGCAGGGGTTTCCACGCCCCACGCTGCGGCTTTCACGCAGCGCAATGATGATGGTAGGCGGAGCCGGTGCGGTAAGCAAGAATGCTACCGGTCCGCCCGGCGAACGATGTCAGGCTGTGACTTCCAAGATCACGACCCAACGTGAGGCAATACGATGCCGCTTGTTCGAGCGCTCGTTACCGCACAGCTGCTTCGTCAACCGGCGCAGTCCCAAGCTATCATAGAGCAGGAACTGCTGCGGTGTGTGGCTGGCGATGACGGTGTAGTGCTGATGCACGCCATCGAGCAGGACCAGCACGAGTGCATCACGCGCCAACGCTGCTTCGATCGCCTCCTGCACCAGTGGAAAGCGGATGCTGGCGGATCCGGTCTCCAGCCGGTCAACGTGGATGTCGAGTCGGAGATCACTTGCGACTTGCTCGGCAAGCGCCTCCACCAGCTTGAACCACCGCTCAGGCGCCATGCCGTCGAGGATAACAGCATCAAGATCCCCTTTGGCGTTGATCATTGCGACGCCGCGCCTGAACAGCGACCTCGAGTAGGTCCTGGTCCAAGGTGCCGCCTTGGCAGTTAGCAGCAGCAGCGCGTTGACGACCGCATAGATGCCGCACAGTCCGTCGAGGTCACCCTGGCGGTACGGCTTGTCGCTGGAGTGCCGAGCTAGCCAGCTGCTTGGCCGGTCAGCCTCAGCATCAGGTAAGAGGGAGGGGCGAGACATCACCATTCCTCCGCCAGCATGACCGTCAGCACGCGGGTGGTAACGCTCGGGTCAGCTGGATCCGGTGAGGCATAGCGCAGCGCCTGGTCGTAGTAGTCGATCTTCCAGAACAGCTGGGTGCCACCATGCTCGAAAGCACCAAAATCGTGCTCGCCGTACGGATCGTTGCCGCTGTCGAAGCGGTCGTAGCTGCGCACCGCATCCAAGATGGCGGGCACGGCGCCCCGGCCAAGGCTTGTCACCCCTGAGGTCACGTACAGCCTGCCGCCAGTCTGTTGAGCACGCAGTTGGTCGTTGAGCTTGGCGATGGTCGCTGCACGCGCGGCATCGAGCACGTCGTTCAGACGCGCGTCTTCATCACGTCCCGTCATGGGCGTGGTCTCCTGTTGTTGACGATGGAAAGGGAAGGGTGCTGGCTAGACCAGCCGCACGAGCGCACGCTGGGCGTCGCGGTCACCGGCGATGTAGCGCTCGGTGGTGGTCAGGCTGCGGTGCCCCGCAAGCTCTTGGACATCGCGAAGGGAGCCGCCGGCTTTCGCGAGCAGTCTGGCAGTACGGGTGATGAAGGTACGCCGACCGGAATGGGACGAGCAGCCTGCTAGACCAGCTGCGGCGTAGAGTTCGGCGAACCAGTTGACGATGCTGCGCGGGTGCAGGTGACGCCCGCGCTCCGACCGGATCACGGGACCGTCACGCGGGCGGCCGCTCTCCGTGTGCAACTGCACCAATGCGTTCCGAAGATCCGGGTTGATGGGGATCCGGCGGCCGGAGCCCTTCTTAGCGATGGCGGCCGTCAACATGATGTGCTGGTCAACCTTACCTGAGGGGGTGAGGACCATGGGCCAGCCAAGGCCCGCAATTTCACCGGCGCGGAGCCCGGCCTTGAAGCTCAGCAGGATAATAACCCGGTCGCGTATGGGATAGCGGTGCGCACGCACCTGCTGGAGGAGACGGCGCACGTCTTCTGCCTCCAGCACCCTGGCGGGTGTGGACATGATGCTCTCCGGTGATGTGGGAACAGCCGCGGCTAGGTGGAGCTGTACTGCCAGTATAATACACTGCCGAGAAAAAGTCAAAGGTGCTTGATGGGTGGAAACCGGAATGGCCGGTTGCGGGCGTGGCTTGCAAGAGCCGGCCGTTCATTCACCGCTTACCCGGCGGCAATTCGTTCAGAGAGCTTCGCGATAAACGCGATTGTGACGGCCGGGTCCACCGTGCCATATTTGAGCTGGCGCAGCGCATAGGCATAGGCCGATGCAAGCACCGCTTGGTCGCCGCCGCCGACATCATGCGCCCAGTCACGGCACGCCGCGACCATCGGCTTCAGCGTGTCATTTCGAACGAACCCGTCCACATCCGGCCAAACCTCGAGGTTGCCCATCAGCCCGTCGCGCAACCCGAGCTTCTTTGCATCTGGATGAAAGACGAGGCTCAATTCCAGAGCAATCGGATCGAGCGCGGTGAAGCCTGGTCCGGCATCGCCGAAATCGATCAGGACCGCTTCGCCGTCACTTTTAACAAGGACATTGCCGCAATGAAGATCGCCGTGGATGCAGCTTTGTGACGCTTGGACAGTCCGCTGCTCGACCTTACGCAACGCCCCGAGATTGAATTTCACCTCAATTGCGGCGGCATCATCATCGTCGAGCAGGCGGCGCCGTATGTCCGCCACCGCCACCATATCGGCGGTGGCAGCCTCGGACCAGCGTTGCAATCCACTCCGCACCCGGCCGACCACCGCCGGGCCTATCGCTGAATCAGCCTTCAGCCGGTCGAACAGCGGCGCCGTGTCGTCGTCAGTCAGCGTGTAGAAGATAGCGCCATTCATCCCGACGCCGACATCGATTGCGCAGTAAAGCGGGGGACAGGCGCCGATGCCGAGCTTACGCGCATGCTTCTCATAGGCCTCATATTCGGACCGGATGACGCTGCTCGGGCCAAGTTTGCCCGCACACAGGGCCTGCGGCTTGCGACCCTTGTCCATCGCCGAGGCCTTAACGACCTTGGCTTCGGACAGGCCGCCGCTCAGCAGGCTGACATCGCAAGCAATGCCATCGGCGAGATTGGCGAAGCTTTTGAGCATCTGATCCTGGATGGGTGTCAGGCCGAGGTCCTTGCCTCGCGTATTGATGGCCACGGCGCTCATCTTGCCGAAAATCTCGGCGAGGGCACGGACCCGGCCGAGCAACTCGTCGACCTCCTCCTTCAGGAAGAAACTGACGGTCTCAATCGCGGTATTGTCGCCCCAGAGCTTTACCTGGTTTCCGAACTTGGCCAGCCCGCGGCTGAATTTCTCGACCTCCGCGCCGGTGAGAATGAAGATCGGCGTGCCCGGACGCAGCTCGCGAGCCTCATGGAACAGCGCCTGGCCATGTTCGGGATCAGGTGTGTCCGCCGTGCTGTTCGGTGGGATGGAAAGGTCGAGGATGACTAAGTCGATCAGCTCGTCGCGCAGCGCTGTTGCCGCGTTCTCCTTGTCGATGACGCGCAATACGTCGTCAACGCCGGGAATCACGCGCAGGACGGGTTCGAGATCTCGGGCGAACCCGTCATTATCTTCAACGAACAGGATTCTCATGGGTGCCAAACCACCTTAGTTCAACGCGAGCGCCGCCCTCGGCGGCGTTCGACGGATAGACGTCACCTTCCATGGCCTGCATCGCCTGCTTTGCAGTCGCGAGACCGAAACCGATATGCTCTTCCTTGGTGCTCTTGCCGAAATCGACCAGCGATGACGGGTCGCGATCGAAGCCCGGGCCATTGTCGATCACCGCAACCCACACCTCGTGCCCGGCTCGACCCCAGTTGAGGGTTATCACCGCCTCGCCATCGGCCGCTGCGCCGAGCGCTTCCACCGCGTTGCGCACCACGTTCGTTAAAGCGAGCTTGAACAGTCCAGGGTCGATCTCAGCAAGGAAAGGCGAGGGTCCTGCAAACCGAAAGGCGTCCGCCGCCTCCGCGAAGATCGCACACGTCTCGCGGCATTCCGTCGCCAGGTCGGTCTCGGCATAATCGGGCTGCGCGACGGCGGTCTTGAGATTGCGGATGCCGGCTAGCAGGCTCGCGAGCGAATCAACGAGGGTTCTGGTGTCACTCCCGGGATAGTCATTGACCTCAATCGGCGCGCGGATGCGCAGGCGCCCAACTAGCGTCGCGAGTTCATGGATGATCGTGCTCGCCACTTCGTCGATTGCCGCGGCCCGAAGCTCGGCAAGCACGCGGACCGGCGGATCTGCATAGACCCCCAGGCGCGACACCGCGTCAGAGATCGGTCCCGCGCGGCTCAGCGACCGCTCAAGCGCGCGCTTGATCCAAGGCACGGTCTCCTTGTTGAGCGCTGCTCGAAGCTTGCGGCGGTCCCCGCCGACCGCATTCATCGCGAAGAAGCGCGCCGCCTTCAGGCGCTCGTCGGCCTCTCGCGATGTCAGCGCGGCGAGCGCTTCCTCACGCGACATTCAAAGCTCATGCTCGTCATAGAAGGCAGCGCGGTTGGCAAAGGCCTCGCGCCCGCCCTCCATGACGTTGGTGATCGCGTCAACCGCCTTGGGATTTGTCAGCTGCTCGCAGACCTGGACGTACCCGTTGCGCCCATCCGATGTCATCTCGACCACCAGGTCGGCGCTTCCCAGCACCGGAATATTGGCGTTGTGAGTGGAGATGATGAGCTGGCCGTGTGCCTTGCGATTGCGAATCGCCTTGATCACCGTCGTTGCGATATAGGCGTTGTCGAGATGGTCCTCGGGCTGGTCGATAATCAGCGTCCGCGATGTATGCTGCAGCACGATCGACAGGATGACGGTGCATCGCTGGCCAGCTGAAAGATTCTCGACATCCTTATAGTCCACGCCGTCGAGCAGCGACATACGGACATTGTCCTCGATACTGGCCACGACGACATCGGCAGCGCCGTTCTCGCGCAGATGGCCGAGCAGCCGGGCAGCGCGATCCTTCGGAATCGATGCAATGTCGGCGAGGCTGACGAAATCGTTCGAATCGATGAAACGGACCAGCTCCTGCGGACTGACGCTTTGCGTGAGGGCAGTGACAAGGTCGGTATAGCGCATCCCGCTGCCCCGCAGCGCTTCGGTTAGCGCCTTGCTGTATTCGGCATATTGACCGTAGCGCTCGACCGTCACTCGGATCTGGGGCGAGAGTGCCTTGCTCAGCGATTTGGCGACCGCCTGGCGGCGAGCGAAGCGCTCCGAGCGCACCGTGTCGAGCGTCTTGATCCGCTCGTCCCGACGGGTACGCAATAGCGTCAAGCGGTGGTCGCGTTCTTCGACAATCTTACGGCGCGACATCAGCTGAGCGACCTCTGTCTGAGCCTGCGTCAGTTGACGGGACACGGTGCCGGCGCCTGCGACCGACTGTTCAATCTCCGCCCGGACACTGCGCGCCTGGTTCTCGCGCGCGATCCGCGCTTGCATCAACGTCTCGCGATCGCTCGTTGCCTTGCCGGCCAGCGCATCGAAGCGTTGGGCGAGAGCCTTGGCTTCGGCAACGAGCTTCGCATAAGCTGGCCGAGCCTCGACGAGCGGATCGTCGCCATCGAGCGGGTCCCAATCCTCGACCCCGAAATCGTCTTCGACGCGTTCCATGAGCGCGTCCGCCCATTCTTGCGCCGACCCCGCGAACCGTTCGAGCACGCCCTCGCGAACAGCCGAAGCTGAAATGGATTCGGTGACCGCGGCAAGCTGCTTCTGCTTCCCTGCCAAATCGGCGGACGATGCCTGATGCTTGACCGCCTGTGCTTTCAGCGCCTTGATCTGCTCATTGAGCGCGCTGAGCGTGTCGAGCCCGCTAGCGAGATTGGCGCGATCGGATTCGGCGGCCGCAATCTCCTTGAAGACGGAGCGAATGCCCGCGACCGCAGATGCCTCCTCCGATGCAAGCTTCGCCCCGCCGCTGACAAACCCGTCGAGCAAGCGCAGCCTGCCACCTTCACTGAGCCCGAGGTTCTCGATCTCGGTCTGCGAGAAAACGAGCGGCTTCTCGTAGTCGCCGCTAGCTTGCGGCTGATCCTCTCCGGTCGCGCGCGTGACTGTAACCGTGTCGATCACGTCACTCATCTCGATCGTAACCGAGCCGTCTGCGAGGACCGCTTCAGCATGCTCCGCCGATCGTTCGCCAGCCTCCGAGGTGTGATTGCGCGCCGCCAGGGCGAACCGGATCAATTCGATGACCGAGGTCTTGCCTGTTCCGCGGGCGCCGATCAGCACATTGAGGCCATCGGCAAATTTAACGTCGAACCCGTCGAGAAACCCCCCCTCGATTTGCAGCCGTTCGATATCCACGTCTTCCGTTCCTTCCGGCGAAGGCGCGCGGCGCCCTCCGATGAGATGCCGGGAGAATGCCGTCGATGCTGCCTTCCGAATCCTAGCTGGACTCCCGCTTCGCTTGACTTCTACGGAAGCGACCTCCTCAACGCTAGGTTCGGCCTCCAAGCAGGGTTCGAAAAAGGCCAGCGGGCTGCTCCGTGGCGGTGTCGGTGACCGCTTCCTCGTTGGCATTGTCCATCATCACCAGACAGGCGGCGTGATATGCCGTCCTTTCGTGTCGCGCGCGGCCTCGTTATGGTAGATGTCTATGCCGGAGCCGGCCGCACTCTTCTTCGACTTCTGGTTGAGCTATGCGGCCGACAGGACGCCCGGGCGGCATGGGAGCATCCAGATGACGCCCGAGGCCGTTCGTCTCGACTTGGACCATGATGTCGATACGCTCGCCGGAAACGAGAAATTGGCGGCGACCGAGCTCCACCGAGCTGAGGCGAGATCCCTCGAATGGGCAGCGGAGCAGTTTCCCGATCACGATCTTGGCGGCTGGAAGGTCCGGCTGGGTGCGCCGGACGGGCTGGTACTGAGCGATTTCTGGTGCGGGCTCATGGCGCACGAGTAGCGGCGACGGTGAAGCTCGACCGCAGATAGCGGCCATACAGCCTTCCGGATTCCACATGCGTGATCGTGTATTCGTCCAGTCGGGCAGCATCCCCGACCGCGCCATGGAAACACGCAGCTGGTTGGCGAGCGCGCCGAAATTGACCGAGTAGCTCGGGATCTCCGGGTTGCCGAGCTCAATCGAGGCGGACGGCAGCAGGTCCTTGCCGGAGGTGAAGGTGGCGTCTCGGGTCGCCTTCACCTCTTCGGCGGGGTTGATCATCTCGCGACCAGGTGGCGTCCACCGGACGGTGACGCCCTCGACGTCCTCGCCGATCATCGCGAACGCGTCGATCAGCCAGGCCACCACGGCACCGCAGAACTGCGGAATGAACATCGTCCACTGCCATGCGGCCAGGGAACGCTGGTATTCGAGCCAGCCCATACGGCCGGACGAAAAGTTGACGTTGGACAGGTCGCCGGTCAGCGCCTCATAGGGCACGCCCAGAAGGTCGCAACCGAACGGACGACAGGCCACTGCAGCACCGGATCCAGATCGTCGCGACTGAACTTCTCCGCGTTGTCGATCGTCGGCTGGTAGATCAGCGTGCGCGCCGGATCGAACTTGATGCGCCACGGAAGCAGCGATGCAACCGCTTCCACTCTTCTTCTGATCGAGGAATCATATCCGTCATTGACTACATGTGTAGTCATATCGTTGCAGGCCTCTTCTCCTCCTGAGGCCGGACTGTCGAAGGACGTGCCATGTCTCGATTCTCTATTACCGCCAGAGCGGCTCTGTTGTCGGTGCTCTCGTTTATGTCGGCATCGGCTGGGGCGTGGGCAACCGACGATCCTGAAAGGGCGACCTCAGCGGCTGCGCGTGAGATCGAGCTCTACCAGTCCGTGAACCGTGTGCTTGTGATGATGCGCGTGGGTGATGGCGATCTGGTGCCGATGGTGTTCGACACCGGCTCCGACGGTGCGACGATCGAGCGGTCGCTGGCAAAGCGTCTTCAGCTAAAGGAGATCGGCCAGGTTCGAGCGGTCGATGGAACCACCGGCAACGAACAACTTCTGACCGAAGTCACCATCCCTGATGTCAAGCTCGGTGGCCTGAAGGTTGGCAGGATCGACGCCGCAGTTTTCGATTACGACCGGAACGATGCCATGGGTATCGTCTCTTCGGAAATGTTCACTGACAGTCTCTTGTACTTGGACCTCTCAAACGATCGAGCGCTGCTAACCCCACGAAACACGTCTCGCCTACCAGCTGGAGCGGCTACTGAGTACGTGGAGGGGATACCCAGCACGCATATCGTACTGCCTGATGGTTCGACTCTGCCAGCTCACTTCGACACCGGCTACAACGCCGCGCTGAGTCTGCCCATATCGATGATGAACAAGATTCCATTGTTCGAACAAGCGAAGGTCATCGGCAGGTTCAAGTCGATCAACACCGAAGGTGAGGTCTACGGTGGGCGTGTCAAAGGTACAATCAAGATCGGCCCAGTCACGCTCGAAAACCCCGACGTTGCCTTCCTCGGCGATCTGGCAAACATCGGGTTGCCGATAATCCGTCAGGTTACCTTGGTGATCGACGCGGCCGCTGACCGGAATTGGGTCCTGCCTGCCGGTGCTCAACCCGGACCGAGCCACTCTCCCCACCCCCTAAGAAACCATTTCGCTTATTCTGCCGGCATGGCACCATGTTGCCCCTTCGCCGTTAACAACTCGGCGCCGCCTGCTGCGCCACAGCAAGAGGTCAACGCGTGCGCCAAAAACCGAGCTTACTCGCGAAGTTGATCTGCGTCCTGATCATCGCGGCGGCGATCATGGCAGTATGGGCGATCGTTCGGTCCCTTCACACGCAACCCACAACCACACCCCCCGGAAGCCAGTCCCTTCCGGAACAGGCGGCACATGAAAGCCGGGCGAGGTGACGAGATCCAGCGCGGCGCGCTCGGTTTGGGGGCGGCATTTGGACCGCTGAACAAAGAAGGGGCGCTCGAGTCAGCTCGAACGCCCCTTCAATCATGCGCTTGGGAGCAGCTCAACCTGCCCCAAAAGCTCTGTCGGTACTAGATGCCATTCGACAGATTGGTGTCCGGATCGTTCGTCCGCATATCGTCGGCCTGGTTCTGACCGGTCGCGCGAACTGCATCGGCGCTGTTCTCGAGGCTGTCCTCGCCGGCTTCCGTGGTCGCGTTGTCAGCGGCTTCCTCAAGGTTATCGGCGTATGCCTCTGCATTCGCTTCGATATTGTCCGCAGCCTGCTCGCGCGGGTCGGAGTTGCAGGCGGAGAGAGAAGCCAGGGCAGCTGCCGCGGTGGCGAGTGCGAAAATCTTCTTCATCGGGTTTCATCCCCTTTTGGATGGAAAACTGGAAATCACTGTAGGCGGAGGCGTTGGAGCAGAGTTCGTCAACGGTAGCAAGCTTGAGGCGCTGACGCCTACTCGCCCTGCCCGGCCGGGTAAGCGCCGGCACACCTGTTCAACCTGCATCAGATCTACCTCACCGCCGCATCTGCAGCCGCGTGGATGTCATCCTCACTGTGCACGCGATAGGCGCGCCCAACACAGTTCGGCCACCCGCCACGAGCTGCGGCTGAACGATGTGGCTGGCGGGTGGGGCATATTCCCAGTCGAGGCGCTGGTGATCGCCGACAGCAGCGATGTGTGGGAGGCGGAGATTGGTGGTCGCATGCTCCGCGCGATCGGTGGCCACCTCGTCTACACCGGCAGCTGGCGACCGATGCGGGAGATCGGCGCGCAAGTCCCCGGAACGCACAGCATCGTCAAGATGACCGTGACCGACGCGCACACCTACGTCTCGAATGGCGTCCTCTCGCACAACATTAAGATGAACACGCCCGAGATGCCGAACCAGACCTGAGGCGCGCACCTCCACCACTTCCAAATAGGGGAAATCGCCCATGGCGACCGACGCTCGCTGGAACATGGCGTTCCGGCGCAACAACGTGCGCACGTTCACAATCCAGCTGGCAGGTGTGGACATGACCGGCAAGACGATGCGCCAGCAGGTGCGTCTGGCGCCGGACACCCCCGGTGCGCCCGTCATTGCGCTGGAGACAGTCACCTCCGCATCGGCGGAAGGCCTGCGCCTGGCGACCGTCGAAACCGTCGACGGTGTGCCGGTCAGCACGATCGCCGGGCGCTACAATCTCACGACCATGCGGGACAAGCTGCCCTATGGCGGCGAGGTCGGCGACGACTACCCCAACAAGCTGGTGAACCCGTGCGCGGGGTACCGGCCCCACGACGGCGGCGTCATCCTGTTCTCGCGTGACGCGCGCGGCGACGTGCCGAACCTCAAGCTCTTCGAGCTGGGGTATGACACCGCCGGGAACTTCACCAAGGGCATCGGTGGCGTGCCGTTCGCAGTCGGCGGCACCGACGCCGGCGCGCGCGAGGTGCAGGGCGTCATCCCGCCCGACTGCATCCGCGCCTATATGGGCCCGCAGGCGATCGTCACGCTGCCGGACCAGACGTACATCGCGCCGGGCTGGGGCGTGGTCGGCACCTCCTACCGGATCTGGCTGCTCAAGCGGGGCGTGGCGGACGGCGAGTGGATCCGCTTCTGGACCATCGCCCAGGGGCAGGCGGGCATTCCCAACAGCAACCGCGTCCAGGGCGAGCAGAGCGTCACGCCGCTCAAGAACGGCAACCTGCACGTCGTCGATCGGCGCACCTTCATCAACAACGTCGGCGCGCGCGCCTGGTGGGACGTCGACCTGAATGGCAATATCGTGGCCTCGGGTCGCCGCGGTACTGGTGGGCCTGCTCGTGCCCGTCAGCGCCGAATGGGGCTCCGCGGGCAACAGCTTGGCCGCGCAGATGATCGTCAACGCGCCGCGATCACAGGCGCCGCCGTCGTTCAACGGCGATCCGACCCTGTTCGCCTGGAACCTGTTCCTGATGACGGCCGGCATGTTCCTGGGCTTCATGCTTTCCGCGCGGCAGGCGCAGAGGATCTGGGCGCAGCGGGTCTACGACCATCCGCTTCACCCGGTGACGCTCTACCGTGCGGTCACGTTTCTGGCGGCCCTCGCGCTTATGATCCGGTGCGGGACCGAGGCGCTGAACCTGTGGGGCTGGAACCCGGCGGATCCGGCCACCTATGCCCGCGTCGTCATGGCGAAGCGGTGGCTGGATCCGGTCGCGCTGGGCTGCGGCTTCTCGTGGATGGCGATCGTGGTGCTCGGCGAGCCGGGCATCCAGTACAAGCTGCGCAGTGGTCCGCCGCCGGTCGACATGTGGTCTCGCTGACCGGTGCTGGCGCGAGCGGCGGGGGTTGTGCTTCTGAGCGGCATCATTGCCGCTGCGGCTGTCCTCCTTCGGTGAAGGCTCAGGCGGCTGCGGCGGGGGCGGCCGCGGCAGTTCCCATTCCGGTCGTATGGTCGATGGCGGGCTATCAGTTTCAGGCGGGGCTGTTGGTGGTGACCGTCGGGATCGTCCTGATCACGCGGCTGTGCGTCTATCTCAACACTCAGGGCAAGAAGCAGATCGCGCTCGACCTGGCGGTGACGGCGCTGTGCAGCGCGATCGCGGCGCTGTGGACGCAGGCGCACCAGCTGGACCTGCTGCCGGCCGGCATCAGCGCGATGACCATCGCCGGCATCGGCTATGGCCTGATCGGCATGGCGAAGAGCCAGATGCTCAACGCGGTCCGTGAGGGCTTCCAGGCGATGACCCGTACGCGTGGCGCACCGGCGCCGCCCCATCCAGCTGAGCGGACGCTGAGCGATGACGATGAAATCGAGCGGCTGACCCGGGAACTGCGCAAACACGATTGATAAAAGCCCCACCTGAAGGGACAGGCGGGGCAGGTTCTTAGGAGAGGGGCGCCGGCTTCATGAGGAGAGCCGGACAGCGGTTGTTCTGCCAAGGCAATGTTACGCCAGGATTAACAGGGTCGGGCGAGTCCCGTACTTCTGGCCATTCAGCTCATCGTCGACCAATATTCCGAGGCTGTGATCGCACAGCCGAATGGGTTTGCCGGTCCGAGTGTTGGCGCCGGCGACGCAGCTGGCTCACCATCTTTTCCCATTCTCGGGCCTGAGCTTCGTGCCGGAGGCGCCTGGCCTCCCGCCTTTGGAGCTGACGGTTCCGCTGCCGCCTATGCCAAAGTAGCCCGGCTACGGTGGCAGCGACCGCAACCATTAGGAAGAACGTTAACCACATAAGGCACCTGTACGCTTCGACGCGCTTACGTTGCGCGCTGCATCCTGAACCCCCTGTGACCTGCACTGATCCGCGCCTCATGGCGGGAACGACACAGCTGACCAATGTGAGCGAGAAGCCGCGTTATCTGGAAGATAATCGTCGTCGGCGGAGGTCCAGGCTGCGCGTCCACGAAGAGCGAAGAAGTCGCCCCGGCTCTTCGTGTTGCTGCCCGGGAGCCGGGGCGAGAGCGCGACAAGGGAAGGCGCGCTCATTCGAACCGCTGCCATTCAACTATGGCCGAACGATGAACCCGGCCAGCACGCCCGAAAAGGACGAACCATGCCAAAGACGGCGACCCAGCTGGTCGACGAGGTGATCGCGCGTGAGGGTGGCTATAACAACCACCCGGTCGACCGTGGCGGCCTTGAGCTGCCCCCTTCTGAGTGGTCCATCGACTATGACAGTCTGGATCGAGGTGAGCCTCACCCCGTCTCTGGCCCGGTCTTTATGAGAAAACCGGCTCTCTTTTCGTCAGGGCAGGCATGCCTGCCCTGACGAAAAAGCGCGCTCCATCGGGGTCTGGTTGCCGAGGGAGCTATGCGGACGGTGCTCGTTGTAATCGCGCCGCCACGCCTCACATTTTACCCGTGCGTCGTCCAGGCTCAAGAACCAGTATGCGTTGAGGCATTCGGCCCGCACCCGGCCGTTGAACGCCTCCGCGAACGCATTTTCGGTCGGCTTTCCAGGCCTGCTGAAGTCCAGCACCACATCATGCTGGTACGCCCACAGGTCGAGATCCTTCGAGATGAATTCCGGGCCATTATCCAGACGAACGCGCTTGGGACGACCGTGTGCCGCGGCAATGCGGTCGAGCGTCTCGACCACGTCAGATCCGCGGTAGCTTGTCCGCACGTCAAGCGCTGGCGACACACGGGTGAAGTTGTCGACGATCGACAGCACGCGGATCTTGCGCCCGTCGAACAGCTGGTCCGACAGGAAATCCATCGACCAGCACTCGTTGGGTGCCGTCGCCGGCGTCCGGTCATCGCGCAGCTTTGCTTTCACCTTGCGCTTGGGTGTCTTGTTGCGCAGCTGCAGCCCGAGTTCGCGATACAGCCGATGAGTGCGCTTGTGGTTGATCTCCCAGCCCTCCCGTCGGAGCAGCACATGGATGCGTCGATACCCGTAGCGAACACGGGTCGCAGCCAACTCCTTGATCCGCATCTTGAGGCCGGCCTGATCGAGGCGGCGGGACTGATAGCGCTGGGTCGATCGATTGATCGGAAACGCGCCGCAGGCTCGCCGTTCGCTAACCTGGTAGCTCGCCTGCAAATAGCCGACGATCTCCCGGGCTCGACCAGGCCCTACATTTTTCGGCGGATGACATCCTGCAGCATCTCTTTGTCCAGGCTGAGGTTGGCCACCAGCCGCTTCAGCCGGACGTTCTCCTCCTCCAGCACCTTCAGGCGCTTCATCTCCGACGGCATCAGCCCTCCGTATTTGCTACGCCATCGATAGTAGGTCTGGATTGATATGCCGGCCTTTCGGCAAACCTCCTCGACGGTTGTTCCATCCTCGGCCTGCTTGAGGATGAACGCTATCTGCTGCTCGCTGAACCTCGACTTCTTCATCGGCGGATTCCCTCGTCCGGCACCTGCCAAACCTAACCGGGAATCTCTCACAAAGAATGGACCAATCCGTAGGGCTCAGGTCACCTGACGCCGGAGCACGCCGGCCGCTCCCGCGGCGAAGGCGCGGAGCGCCGCGTCGCCGGCAGCATGGCCTTGCTGATCGTTGAGCGCCTTGAAGTCATCGAGGTCGATCGTCGCGAGGAGCATGGTCCTGCCGGCAGCACAGGCGGTGCGGAGCAGCTTTTCTGCGTGCCGTTCGAATGCTGCCTTGTTCATCGCTCCCGTCATCAGATCGCGACGCGCCATGAAGCGTTCGCGATTGAAGGAGCGTCGAAAGCTGCTGATGATGACGGCGATTAAGATGTAGGAGCTGAGGCGTATCAGCACCTCTACCCCGAGGGGTACGGGGCGCTGATCACCGTATCCACCAAGATAGGAGCTGATGGACAGGATGGCGGCGGCGACCGCGACTAGGTAAGCTTGGCGCTCGCCCAGCGACCAGCCCGCGGCGCAGATCAGCGGGACGTAGAGCGGCCCCATGCCGATACCGGGGTTCGCATGATCCACGGAAGCGAGGGCGGCAGCTGCCGCGATGATGGTGAGCCACGCCTGCCAGGCCGGCCACGCTTCCAGCCGTTCAGCCAGCCGGCCGATGGGGAGATGTCGCATCATGGATCAGGCGCCGATCGCCGCCAATGGTGCGATCAGCGTCCAAGTGACGCCGGTTACAGGGAAGTCCAGTTCCGCGTGGCCCCGCAGGCTGCGGCTCGCGGCGGTGCAGATCAGCCGGCTTCCAAACCCCTGCCGCTTGGGCTGGACTACAGGCGGGCCGCCGCGCTCCGCCCACTGAATCCATAGTTGCGCCTCATTACCCGATCCGAGCACCTTCCATGCCAGATCGACGATTCCTGCTTCGCCGGACAGCGCGCCATATTTTATCGCGTTCGTCGCCAGCTCGTGGAACACGAGGGTGAGCGTCATCGCAGCCCTGGGACCAATGATGAAGGTCGGGCCGTCGAGATGCACCCGCTCCGCATAGGGGGAGAAATGTGCGACCGCCTGTTCCGCCAGTGCGGGCAGCGGGGCGGCCTGCCATTGATGCGACAGCAGATGCTCGATCGCGCCGCCCAGCGCGGCAAGGCGGTCGTCGATCGTTGCTCTGGCGTCCTCCAGGGAGTCCGCGGATTGCAGGCTCTGGCTCACGATCGAACGCACGACGGTCAGAATGTTCCTGAACCGGTGCTCCAGCTCCCGCAGCCGAACCTCGCCGGAATCTATCATCGCCCGCCTTTCAAATTTGCAGGTTTGTCGACTGCAGCCGTGGCGCTCGGCCTGTATCTTCGTACGCTAGCGCCCATTGCCGTTAGGAAGGTCGGGCGGCGGTTTTGCCGAGAGGCCCCAGCAGGCGACGATATTCGGCTTCCGGAAGGCCATAGGCCTCGCCAGCAATATCTTCGAGCTTCTCGCGATCGGTGATCGTTACCCGGCCCCGCTGCGCGCGGATCATGCCGACACCTTCGAGAATATGCAGGGAGACCGTGATGCTGGTGCGCTGGGCGCCGACCATCATTGAGATAAAATCATGCGTCAGCATGATTTCGTCGCCGTCAATCCGGTCGTGACACATGAGGAGCCAGCGCGCGACGCGGGCCTCGATCCGGTGGTGAACATGGCAGACGATGCCATGCGCCAACTGGACGATGAAACTCTGCACGTAGCGCGCGAGCAACGAGCGCAGGCTTGGACTCTGCTCCGTCAGCTCGGTGAGCGTCGCGGTATCCGCACGAAGGCCGGTTGCTCCGTCAACCTGCACGATCGTATCGTACGGCGAACTCTCAGCACCCATCATCGCGCAGAAGCCCGAAAGGCCGTCCCGGCCGAAGATGCCCACCTCAGCACTGCCGCTCCCCGGCAACGTCGAGACAACGGTCGCGACCCCTCCCTCGGGGAAATAAATATGCTCGATCGGTTCGCCGGCAACGACGAGTTTCTGGCCTCGGCCCAGCTCTACCCGCGTCAGGTGCGGCTGCAGCAGTGCAAGATCATCATCCTCCATCAGCGTCAAAAGAAGGTTGGAACTAAAAGCTTCACGCGAACTCAACGAACATCCCCCTGAAAACCCCTGCGGCATGTCGCCTGGAACTGGTAACGTAAGCGATACAAAATGGGAGGGGTCAGTGGAACATGCTGTCAGCCAACTGTCAGGTAGCCGACACTTCAAGCCGCCAACCTTCATCGAAGCCGACCCGGACCTATATCGGTGGCAGGGCACTACCCAAGAGAGCCGGCAGGAAGCACCGCAGCTTGCGTTCGGGTGCGCGGGTCGGACATCCGCCGGTCCTTTTCCCGGTGAGATGCAAGCGGGATGGAGAGGTATGTGAGCAAGGAGAATCTCGAATATTACGAGCGGCGCGCCCGCGACGAAACCGCCGCGGCGGTGTCCGCCCGTTCAATCGAGGCGGCCTCCGCGCACAGGCTGTTGGCGATCGAATATAACGCGCAGGCGCGCGAGCTGAGAGCCCGGCTGGAAGGCATTGCGGTAAAGCAGGACAGACACCTTCCAAGCGGTGAAGGTCCTCGGTCGCGTCCCAAGTTATCGATCAGGACCGGAAAGGCATCGGCTGAGTAGATACCGGCTCACGCAGCATGAAGTGCTGGGCGGCGGTTTCCCGCCGCTCATACCGTATCAATAGGTAGTCCGACCCTTAATAGCCAAAGACCTCCCGGCGATCGGCACGGTCCAACGTCGTCTTGTCCTACCCTGTAACGCGTACCGCCTCCGAGCACTTCTTTGGTCAGATCGACCACATAGCCTCCCTTCTCGGTATCATAGGTGAGTTGGTCCGAGGGTAGCGGATGATAGTCTTCGCCTATGCCGAGAAGCCATCGAAGGATAGGACGGCGTATTCGACCTTGCCCGAGCGCTTGTCGACCATGAAGTTGTAGACTGAGCCAATCTTGTCACCGTTGCGGTTGTAGACAGCGGTGCCCTCGATCTTGTCCGAGGCGATTAGTCGATCGGCTTCGTCGGTCGCGATGTTGGTGTTTGCCATTTGCAATCTCCTCCCATGAGGAAAACGAAGGAGCCGGTCCCGAATATCCGGTGTTGTGGCCGAGAGGATGCCTGGATCAGACAGACGGATAGCGTCGCCGGCTCGGCGTGGAACGTTGTTCGTCGCTGCGCAGAGTCGTCAGCGGCGCTTCGTAGGTTGAAGCTGCCGCGATCTCGGCAACGGCGTCGCCGTTGTTCATCAAACGGCCGTTTACCGGACGGCGGAATTAGGGCCGCTCAGAGCCGGTCCTTTCCGCGGGGCAACGTTCATCAACCCGTTCAGGAAACAATGCGCAGGAAAGGTCCGCGTACGTCAGCTATCCGCACCGAGGCGCCCGATAGCTGCCTGACGGCAATGCCCTCAGAGTCGGTCGCTCAAGCCGTTGCTCAAGCAAGATCAATGAACGGCGGCTTTTTGGGAGCAGGCAGGCCGTGCCTGAACGACTGAGTTTGGGGCGCATAGCAGCCGTTGCTCTCGGGCCCAGGCTAAGGCCGGGGAAGTAAGCTCGGCGCCCCGAAGCGGTCGATTCGCTTCCCATCGCCAATGCTATCTCTCTCGCGCGGAGAGCAGCTATCGCGGAGGTACAACGAACATCCCGTGGACCGCCAAACGAGGCCTTAGCTGCAGCTGGCGCTCCCGACATAGCGACTGCCGACCCTCACTTGCGAGCAGGCGTCGACACCACCGGCACGACGCCTGCCAAAGTTGGGGTTAGCAGGTGGACGAGGCTGCCAGCGTGTGCCGACGCTGGTGGATGCTGCTGGGGGCAAATTCAAGCTCGGGGTGCAGGTCGAAGTAGCGTGCCCAGGCAGCCATCAGCCTGTGCTCGTCGCACTGCTCCCCGTGCTCACGATTGCGGCGTTCCCACCTGCGCAGTCGGGCGCCGTAGGCGGCGGTGATCATGCTGGCTTCCGGGCCTACCGCAAACACGGCGTCGTACGGAGATATCTGAGAATAAATCTCCGCGAAGCGCAGCGCGACCGTGGGCGTGAAACGTCCAGCCTCGGGTCGCGTGCGCATCCGGCCGTCACGGCCTCGATATCGGTTTTTGGAGACGCAGGTATCTTTGAGGATGTACTGGGCCAGCATCGCCATAGAAGCCGCGGTTTGATCCTGATTCGGGAGCGCGCGTTGAAAGCCGGCGAACTGCGCAGCGGATTCTGCGCGGGAGCGAAACGTCACGCTGGGCACCCCGATGCGGTTCGGGAAGGCCCGGCTGCTACAGAGCTTCTCAGCGCTGTTGCGAGGTTGGAACTTGGGATCTCGCGTCCAACACAACGCGTGCACGTGAAAATGGAGGTAGCGTGTCTGCTCGCCGTCGAACGGCCTGCTGAATACGTCGATGTCGAATGCGCATACGGCATTCAGACCAAGGCGGTTGAGCTGGCGACGAACGGACCTCTCCATGGCTTCTAGGTCGATCTCTGGTGCGGTGATGGGGGTGAGGCCTGCGTTCCAGGCAAAGGTGGCGAGAAACGCCCGCACGTCGGGGTCCCGGCGCACACGCCGGTATTGTTCCAGCATCTTGTCGATCAGGATGTAGGTGGCGGCCCGCCGGACCTGCATGTTGGCCAGCGGCAAAAAGCCGTACGGCGGATTATCTGGTTTCGAGAAGTGCAGGACGTGTCCGTCTTGGCGCGGTGGTACGTAGTACGCCAACCCACGCGCAACTTTTTGATGGAATGAGTCGAATTTGGCGCGCGCAGCGCGTCGCGCCCTCAAACGAGCTTCGAGGAAAGACATGTGGTACGGGATCCATGAAGAGAACCCTGGCAATGACCCGCTAGACCCCACCAACCTATAAGCTGGGTAGGCTGGGGAGGGGTATTACCTGGGGAGGGGGTGGGTTACAGGCTGCCCGCTGCCGTAACTGAGTTCGAGCAGGGCAGGGGTGTCGCCGGACTGGTCACAGGATACCAGTCCGGCGACTGCCGTTTACAGGTTGATGAAGGGTGGTGCTGGCCGGCAGTTATTCAGCGCGTCGAGCCACATGACATGCTGAACATATTCGCGGCTCATCGATCCCTCCGATTTTTTAATGTTGCGCGCTTCGGCGAGCGGCGCGGCTGACGCCATCCGCAGAATCGTCTCACCCATGCCTGCCCCGAAGAAGGCTTTGCTAAGGGGCAGCAAGACGTCCATCTGGAGCGTGGCAAGGTGGCGTGCTTGCGCATGCTCCTTGAACGGTATCATGCGTAGCTGCTTGGCAAGCTGGCTTACATCGGCCCGCAGCAGCTTGTGCGCCTGCATGAACCGTTCGACGACTCCGCGGGCGGTTCGCTCGTCGGGATTGTCGCAACGTTCGGTTCGAAGCGCTGGGCGAGGGCCTAGCGGTTCAGCACCAGAACGCACGTCGGGGAGAACGGGGCGGCTTTGCTCGCCGTCGAGTTCCAATATCAGCGTCATGAAGACCGCAAAGGCGCTGTACGCTTCCCCCTCAATGCTGGAGGGGCCAATGGCTGTGATCACGCGCGACAGCGAATTAGGGGCGATCTTCTTTGCCGAGGTGTGAAATTTTGAAAGTTTTCTGATGTCAAGTTGGAGATGCGACTGTCGGCTGTCCAAGCTGCCATTGTAGCGGCTCTGAATAGCGATGCTTTGTAGGCGGCCGTCGCGCACGAGTTCGCAAGCCAATCGAGAAACCTCAGTTGTCATCGTCGCGATGGCATGCTCACTCCCGACTGGCGCGAAGGAAAGCCTTGAACTGCCGCTGTGATATAGGCTCTTCGCTATGCTGGTCATCTCAGGCGACGCCGCCAGGATATCTGCCAGCGGATCCCGCTTACCAGGGGCCGTCGCGCCTGCAGCAGCACCCTCGTTGCGGTTCAGACCCTTCTTATTGCTCACTTCTCACCTCCGAAAAGAGCCTTGAGTTCCGCAACAGAAAGATAGGTCTTACGGCCGACTTTAAGCCTGCGCAGCCGGTTTTCCGCCATGAGCTTGTACAAGGTAGTTTTGGAAAGGTGTGTTTCCGCACACGCTTCCTTTATTGAAATGTAATCAAACATTCTGAAATCCCCAGTGGGCCACTCGACCGGCGGCCGAGCTGGGGAAGGGCATCTACGCAGATTCGCAGGTCAAAATACCCGGCGGGTTCTGTCCCCCAATATCGCGGTTCTGAAGCTCGAAGCCCTTTTTGGGGGAGCAGCTGCTACCCCCAAAGTGCGGCCGCTCAGATCCTTGGAGCGATTCTCGTGTCCGGGGGACGTAAGCGGCTCACGTGGCCGGCTTGCTCTTCGCAGTCTTGTACGCTCGCTTCAGCTTCAAAGTCTGCCGCAAAGCCTTTATCTCGTCTAGGACTGTGGAATCAGCTAAGCTTAGTACGCTACGTGAGGCAACTATAGACGCAATCTCTTCATCAACGGTGTTTGGGTTATCCTGCCAAAATCCATATTCCTTACTCAATATGGAATCTATTTCAGCAAGAACCTTCTGATCTGATGTGATAGTTGCAAGCCGTGATTGCTTGGCAAGGTCTCCATTGTTCGTGGCCAGTAAGAACAGCTCGTGCCAAAAAATTCTCCACTGTTCGAGGCTCTTTAAATTACTGAACGAGCCAGCTCCTAAGCTAAGAGATCCAGGAACCATAACTTTCTTCACATCTGCGCTGTTGAGTCGAACGCGTCGCATTAAGATTCGTCTGGTAGGATGTAGCGATGTAGTGACGTAGAGTCTGCCAGTCCTAAAGTCCCATCCGGCTACGTCGTCGTGCCAGCAGACAGACTTGCGCCAGACGGCCCTTGGTACTTTGTGCTCCTTTGTAATCCGAATTTGGCGCAGCGGGGTTTCGGTTTCGGGCTCCGTCTTCCAAGCCGCATGCAAAGTCTCTTCCGACGATTCCCATCGTTTTGCCGCTCGGGCGCGAATGGTTCCCTCTCTGAGGGAAAGCGCAATGATCTCGCGAGCGTGAACAGGCCCTCCATTCAGGCCGCCATACTGCTTTATAACCTGGCTGGGGGGCAGCGCCCTTTCCAAGCTAAGAGGTTTCTTCTTCGGTTCCTCGGTGCTCAACGCGGTTGTCCTATTTAAGATACCCGGCCCAGTCGTGCATTAGCTGGCGCCGGCGATCAACGGCAGTGCCGCGGCGATACGCGCGTTCAGCCTTGTTCTGGATGGTGTGGGCGAGTGCCTGCTCCACAATCTCGCGGGGGTAGGTTGTGGTGTCACCGGCCCAATCACGAAAGGTGCTGCGGAAGCCATGCGTCGTCACGTGTCCATAACCCATTCGACGCAGCAACATGGTCATAGCCATGTTGGATCGAGCGGCTCCGGCTATTGCGAAGATCGGCTCGCTCGGGTTCATTGCATCGGGTCTGATCGACTGCAGAAGGGCCATGGCCGCGTCGGAGAGCGGGACGATGTGCTCGGCGCCTGCTTTCATTCGTGAGGCCGGTATCGTCCAGAGCTTCTGGTGACAGTCGATCTCACCCCAGGTGGCTCCAAGCGCCTCTCCACTGCGCGCTGCTGTCAGGATCACAAACTCGAGACAGCGTGCCGCGAGGGCAGGACGTGCCCGCAAGGCGGCCATGAAGACAGGCGCTTCGCGGAAGGGTAGGGCAGGATGGTGGCCACGTTGCAGCTTGGATTGCTTCGGCAGCAGAAGTGCCAAATGACCGCGCAGCATTGCCGGGTTCATGCTTTCGCGTGGGCGGAGGCCGCGAGCCTTGGCAGCGTCCAAGATCTTTTCGATACGACCGCGTACCCGCTTTGCGGTCTCGGCCTTGGGAAGCCAGATCGGCTGCAGCACCGCGAGCACGTCGTCTGTGCTGATGTCGGTGACGGGCAGGTCGCGTATGCGGCTGGCATGATCGCGCAGGCTGTTCCGCCACTGCTGACGATGCACTGGGTTCTTCCAACCCTCCTCCACGCTGCTGATATACTGCTCGGCGAAGGCGCCGAAGGTTGGGATGGCTGGTTCATTCTGAGCCTCGGTTGGTGACAGTACGCTCCGCGGATCCTTTCCGGTGGCGACCGCTTCGCGCATCTCGCCAGCGATCCGACGTGCGGTTGCCAGGCTGACCGACGCAGCAGCGCCAATGCCAATCTCGGCCCGCTTGCCGTTTGATGCTTTCATGAACACCCAGGAGCGTCCGCCCGCTGACGTGATGCGCAGATACAATCCGCCCCCGTCCGCATGCCGGCCGGGCTCCTTCAGCGAAGCGACTTCCCGTGCGGTTAGCTGGTTCAACGTGCGTGCCATGAGCCTCCAGAGGGTTCGAATTCCACCTGTTTCATGCCCACTTCTATGCCCACTTTCAACTTGGCTCTAGGCGAACAAGCGCGAACCAACCCGGACGGCTGAGCAACACCGAAGTTCGCCAAGCCATTGTAAGTAAGTGCTTATCCGGTCATTTGCGATCGTTCGCGAACGTCAGCGGAAGAGGATCTTCTACGGACTCCCTCTCCGCCAGAGCTTTCTCTTTTTCAGCGACTTATTGGACTCGGCAGCGGTGCTGCCCAAGCCATGCCCACTTTCGTAGCGGCCCTAGGCGGACGGCGGCGAACGCTTGGCATCTGAAGCCAAAGCTCATCATCAGCGTGCTTCTGTCGATCGCACGGCCCCGGAGTTTTCGTTCCTTCGGCTGTGCTAGAGCCTCGCTCTTGGCGTAGACTCATAAGTTCCGGAGTCACAGCCGCATTGAGGCGAGCTGGACCATGGCGAGGAAGTCGGCTGCGAGCTCGTCGCAGCGGGTGCCGACGCGGCGGAAGTGCTTCAGCTTGGAGAAGAACCTCTCGATCAGGTTGCGCTGGCGATAAAGCCGCTTGCTGAAGCGCCGATTGCTCTTGAGCGGTATGTTGGGCGTGGTGCCGCGGTCTGGATCAGCTCGCGGATGCGGTCGGCATTGTAAGCCTCGTCAGCGGGCGCGACGGCGCGCGAGGCCGTAGCGCTCTGGCAGTCGCGCCCGAGGCGCACCGGACCTCAGCACCCAAGGGCACCTCAGGCGACCTGGATGGGGGTGAGCACCGCGGACGTGCGTTCGGCGAGGTCGTTGATGACCGACAGGTAGCGTTGAAAGTGCGGCGTCGCCCGGTGCGCGGCGACGGCATCGGCATCGGCGTAGAGCTCGTCGAGGACGAAGCGCGCGGGGACGACCTGATCCTGCCACAGGTCATATCGCAGGTTGCCGGGCTCGGCGCGGCTCAGCCCGATCATCTCGTCGAGGAGGGTGCGCAGTTCCTCCGCCTTGCCCGGCTTGGGGACGAGGGTGGCCATGATCTTGACGTGAGTGGACATTGAATTGCTCCTTGTGAGTGGGGTTGCGCCGGCGGAGCGCGGTCGAAGCGCTCCGCCGGTCGGGCGCGTCTTCACGCGCCCGTGCGCTGGCGATCGAGCGCTTCCACCAGGGCGGCGGCGATCCGGTGGTCCGAACCCGGGTTCTGGCCGGTGATCAGCTCGCGGTCGACAACGACGTTAGGCTCGAAATCGATCGGGTTGGTGGTCACCACGCCACCCGCGGCTTCAAGCGCGGCGGGCATGTCGAAGGGCAGTTTGCCATGAAGCAGATGCTCCTCGGCGAAGTGCTCCTCGCTCGCGGAGAAAACGGTCATTCGATAGCCGGCATAAACCCAGTCGCGGGCGTATTCCGCCGCCTCGGCCTTGTTTCCGGTGACCAGCGCGGTGCGAAAGGCGCGGGCCTGCGGCAGAGCGGCGGTGACCGCGATCGGACCGTGGCAGAGGAGCGCGGTCGGCTTTGCGCGCTCATGGAAGTGGCGCAGGATCATGCCCATGTCCTCGTCCTGCATTAGATCGACGGCGGGGGCGTGGCCGCCCGGCACGAACAAACCGAGGTGGCGGTCCAGCCCTTCCTCCACTACCGAGCGCAGCGTGCGTACCTGTTTCATCGTCGGATCATCGGCGAAGAAGGTCTTCGCGCGACTATAAGCAGCTTCGTCGCCGCCAAAATGATCGACCGAGTCCGACGCTACGTCGATGTGCGGCTTGGTCCCGTGGGGCGTGGCGAGCACCACGTCGTAGCCGGCATCAATCAGCGCCAGCACCGGCACCACGGTTTCGTTGAGATATTGCCCGATCACGGCTGAACCGCCGCCCTGAAGCTCGATGCGGGTCGCGTTGGAACCGGTCACGAGCACTGTACCCTTGGTCATGTGAGCCTCCGTTTCACGCCCGCTTCGCTGCGGGGCGAGGGCAAGATGACGCTGCACTAGACATTGCAGAAGTTTATCTTGTGCATTCAAGATATGCCGCGCACGCTATAACACATGCGGTATGACCTGAACCTGCTGCCGATCTTCATCGCCCTGATGGAAGAGCGCAGCGTGACCCGCGCCGCCGAGCGGCTCGGCATGACGCAGCCGGCGCTGTCCAACGCGCTCGCGCGGCTGCGCCTGATGATGAAGGATCAGCTTTTCGTGCGCGAGCGTTACGGCATCCAGCCGACCGCTATCGCGCTGGATCTTGCGCCGGCGATCGCGGAGGCGCTGGCGAGGCTCGATGACGCTGTGCTCGGGCAACAGGAGTTCGATCCTGCGCAGGCGGAGCGGCTGCTGACGATCGCGCCAAACGGGTATGCCGAGTTCGTGCTGGTGCCGGCGATCGTCGCAAGGCTTCAGCAGGTGGCGCCCGGCATCAGGCTGCGCCTGACCCCGTATGGCAACGATCTGACGGACACGGGGGTTGTCTCCGGCACGACGGCTCTGGTGCTCGGCCGGATTGTCGATCCGCCCGACAATCTGGTCGTCCAGCATGTGATGGACGAAGGGCTCGCCTGCATCGTCCGTGCGGATCATCCTGACATAGGCGGCGGCATCACGCGCGATCAGTTTGAGTCGTTGAGGCACGTCAATGTCGTGCCGCCGGGCCGGATGCGCGCAGGGCTGTTCCAGGCACTGGCCCAGCAGCAGCTGAAACGCGACGTCGCCATCTCCGTAACCAACTTCTTCGCCGTCGCGGAGATGGTGGCGGTGACCGATTACTGCGCCACTCTCCCCAAGCTGATCTGCCGACGGCTGGAAAACGATCCTCGCCTCAAGGTCCTGGCTCCGCCTGTCGACCTTGGAACCTTCCCCGTGGAAATGGCTTGGCATGTTCGATACCGCCACGATCCCGCCCACCGTTGGTTGCGAGCGCTCATTTCTGATGTGGCGGCCAACGAGCTTTCGGTGGCCTGATTCCGACGGAACGATAGGACGAGGCGCCAGGGGAGCCGCAACAGTCGTGCTGCCTGCCTGCGGCTCAATAGCCTTCACAAGCGAAAGCGGGTGAACCGGAAAATTCCGCTCAGGCGGTCCAGCGCGACGTGCGCCTGCGGAGCGCGTCAATTCGACACATGATCAAGTGTCTGAAGTTGGACGACCCGTGCAGGCACTGAATGACCGAAATTGGGTCTTTTCAGCCGCTTGACCACCGGGGAGGAAGGGCAACGGCCTCGTCATGATTTGCGCGGATTTGTTATGGGTGGGCGGAGCCGTGCGTCCGAAAATATTTTTGTCCCATCCCGTCAAGCGAGTCCGTCTTTAACCTAGACGAGTTTGCTCCAGGGGTGCGGATTGCTGCCCCTGCGACGTGTTCCCAAATGAACTTCGCGCTGTTTTTACGTTGATGGTCGAAGATGCGAAATGGCGTCGAATCATCCACAATAAGATTCGCCAAGGTATGATTGGTTATTAAGAACTCCCGAAGTCTATTGTCACGACGGCTTAACAAGTGCGTTGCATTCTTTCTATTGAGGTGATCGTACGACGCCTCGCAAAGGAGGAGTTTGCATGAAGAACTTGGATGATGCCCACTGGGCGTCGCTTTTTTCTCTATCTCTCGTCGCTTCTGGCGCCCTGCTGCAGCCATCGGCCGCACAGGCGCAGGGCTGGCCGGCGCCGGTAGCACCCCTGCCCGAGATGGCGACGGCGTTGGACAAGCGGTTCCAGCCGGCCGTCGATTTCGACACCGACGTCTGCTTCAACGTTCCGGCGGTGAACGCTTCGGGCGCCGTCAGCGGCGGGGCGTCGACCTATGCAACGCGCCCGCCGGCTTCCTGCCGCAACCCCAATTATCTGGCGACCAGCAACGTCTATGTGCGCGCGCGCTGCAACAACGGCTATTGCGCGCGAGTCTACAGCTACTTCTGGCAATCGGATTTCTCCCACGCCTTTGACTGGGAATCCATCATCGTGTGGACGACCGACCAGGGCACGAACAGCAAAGTGGTGGGCGTCACGCGCGGCGATCACGGCGATTGGGACACTCGTGCTACCAGCGGTGGCCAACTCCGCTTCCAGAGCGACGCGAGCGGCGAGCATGTAAAGCTGGTGTTTCACTACGAAACTTGGGGCTTTTCGCACCTTTGGCGCTTTTCCAAGACCGACAACGGCGACGAGCCGCCCGAGAACGGCACCGGCCGGTGGGTGATCCAGCCGCTGGTCAGCTGGAACGGCTATCCGTCGCGCAGCGTGCGCGACGCCGTATCGGGCGATGTGTTCGGCGGCGCAAATTTCGACAACAAGGACTCGCGCTTCGCGGGCGTGCTCGCCGCCGCGCTCAACACCGGCATCACGCCGGGCTTCAATCCGAACCTCGATTCCGGTCCGAACTCGCCGGGATGCCCGGCCGGCTCGACCATCTGCTGAGCCGACCGTCGCCGCGAGCATTGCGGCGGCGAATGCGTTGCGGATCGGCTGGCCGGACGGTTCAACCGCCCGGCCAGCCTTTGCTTTTGGGAGTTTCGATGCAAGCACATCGCGAACAGCGCGGTAGCATGCCGATGCTGGGGTGGGCGGTGGCGGCGGCTCTGGTCGTCGCCGGGATTTGGTTTGTGCAGTCGGAGGAGGAACCGGCGGAGGTCGAGGGGATCGTGATCCAGCGCCCGGCGGCCGCTTCACCCCGCCTTTCGCAGCCCCGAGCCGCTATGGCCGCGCCGGCAGCGACGCTGCCGACCCCGCCAGACACGGTCGTGGGCCATGTCCGCGAAGCCTATCCGCTGCTGACGGACGTCGAGTTCGGCTGCGATGCGCAGGGCTGCGGCGTCACGGCAACGATCCCGCCGCCGACCGACACGGCGTTCCTGGAGAAGCGGCAGGAAATGCTGCTCGGCGGCCTCGCCCGGCGGATACAAGCGGACGGATACCGGACCTTGGGTCCCGTTCAGATGGAGGAGGTGGGCGACAATCTCTTCCACATTCGCTTGGCAGTGGCGCTTGCGCAACCCCGATAGAAGGGGCCGGGCAGGCGGAGGCACCGGAGAACGCCTGGCGTCCTCCGGTGCTTCCTTGCGGGTGCCTCAGAACTCCGCGCTAACCCCGAGCGCGAAGGTACGGCCGCTCGTGGTGTAGACCTCCCGGCGCTCGGCATCGAGCAGGCTGGAGAATTGCTCGATCGGCTGGTTGGTCAGGTTGATGCCCTCGGCGATCAGGCGGACGTTGGGCAGCAGGTTGACGTGCGCCTGGAAGTCGACGTTGTTGGTCGCCTTGATGCCGCCGCCCGAATTCGCGAGCGCGTTGCCAGCACCGGTCAGATAGCGGTCGCGATAGGCGCTGGAGATGCGGGCGCCCCAAACCGGGTTCTCGTAATAGAGCGTCGCGTTGAACGCCCACTTCGATAGGTTGTCGAGCGGCAGCACGCGTGAGCTCGTCACGCCGCCGGTGGTGTAGAAGGCGGTCCGTTCCCCATCGAACCAGGTGCCGTTCACGACCACGCCCAAGTCCTTGAGCGCCCCGGGCAGGAAGGTGAAGTCATGCTGGAACGCGACCTCGACCCCCTTGATGTCGGCGCCGGGGCCGTTGATCGGCTGGCTGACATCATAGGGCGTGCTGGCGTCCTGGCCCTGGATCAGCAGCGACAGCGGCAGCCCGGTCTCGCCATAAGGTATCTGCTGCGATGACGAGGTGATGAAGCTATCCATGCTTTTGTAGAAGAAGGCCACCGACGCGAAACCGTCGCTGTCCATGTACCATTCGGCTGAACCCTCGACTGAAGTCGCTTTGAAGGGCTTCAGGAACGGGTTGCCCAGGCTGAGCGAGCCGCCGTTCGGGCGGGTCGTGATCGATCCTGCAGCGGCGAGATCACCGAGGCCGGGCCGGTTGACGTTGCGGCTGGCGCTGACACGCAGCACGACGTCGCGCGCCACGTCCAGTGCGACATTGGCGGCGGGCAGCCAGCCGCCGCTGTTGTTCTGGATCGACACCGGCACGAAGCCGGCGCCGGTCGCGAGATTGCCCGACGAGGTCAGGTCGGTCGAGTAGTAGCGCACGCCCGCATTGGCGCGCAGCCGCATGCCGCCGAGCTCCGTGTCGAGGTTGAGCTGCGCGAACCCGGCCCAGGTCTCTTCGTCCACCCGATAATCGCTGCCGGCCTGCAGGTTGGCCGCGGTCAGGTTCCGCTTGTCGCCGATATAGGCATAGGTGCCGTCCACATTGCCGACGATATATTGGATCGTGGTGTCGACCCCGACCAGCTGCTTCAGGTCGTTCGGGATCGGGGTGAGGCCGGGCACATTGTGGAACACCTTGTTCGCCCAAGTGTAGCCGCTGTTCACGAAATGCTTGTACGCGCCGCCCGCCTTTAGCGTCAGCGCGTCGTTCAGCTGCCAGGCCGCCTCAAGCTGGCCGTTGGTGTAGCGGTTGACGATCTCGTTCTCCTGGACGTCCAGCCGCTGCAACTGCCAGTTGTTCGGATCGGTCAGGTCCTTGCCATAGGTGTTGAACGGCCGGTCGGGGCGCGTGTCATAGCTGAAGGCCATGTTCTTGGCCTCCATGAACACCTTGTCGAACACGGGCTGGGCGAAGTCGGACTGCTCGAAGCCGGCGAGCGCGTGGATCGTCAGCCGGTCGGTCGGCTTCCACTCGGCATTGGCGACCGTCTGGTAGAAGTCGGTGTGGTTCTCGACGATGTGGTGCTCGGAACGCTGGTCGATGCCCGTGAAGCTCGCCGCGCGCAGGGTGTTGGTGTCGTCGATCACCGCGCTCTGGATGATCTGCGTGCCGTTGATCGACGTGCCGGTCAGCGGATTGGCACCGGCGCTGGCGATTGCATAGCCGTCGCGATGATCCCACAGCCGGCCGTAGAGCAGGTCGACATCGATCTTGAAGCGGTCGCCCGGATGATATTGAACCGCGGACGTCACGCCCAGTCGGCGACGATCCGTGTACCAGCTCGACGGCGACTGGGCGGTCGGCTGCCAAACGCCCGCCAAGAGGTTCGCCCGCGTGGCGGCATCAATGCCCGGGGCGATGTTCTTCGGCGCATATTTGGTGAGGCCCCAGCCCCAGTTGCGGTAGCCATATTCGTTGTTTCGGATGTGGCTGTACGCGACCGAGAACAGTGCGCCGAAATCGCCCCAACGTTCGGACACCAAGCCCACCAGGCGCGGCGTCACGCCGCTGGTGTTGGTGTTGGTCTGCCCCTTGGCCGACACGACGAACTTGGCACCGTCATAGTCGAACGGCTTGGCGGTGGTGAGTTGCACCGTGCCGGCGATGCCGCCTTCGTCCTGCTCGGCCGAATAGGATTTCTGTACGGAGACGCGGCTGAACAGCTCCGACGCGAAGAGGCTGTAGTCGAATGAGCGCGACCGGCTGACGCCACCGCGATTGTCCATACCCGACGCGGTGTTGCCCAGCACTTCCATGCCATTGAGCTGGGTGCGGGTGAAGTCGGCGCCCAAGCCGCGCAGCGCGATCTGCCGGCCCTCGCCGCTGTCGCGGGTGATGGTGATTCCGGGGATACGCTGCAGCGATTCCGCCAGGTTCAGGTCGGGAAAGGCGGCGATGTCGGTGGCGACGATATCGTCCTCGGCACCCACCGCGTTGCGCTTGAGCTGCTGCGCCTCGGCGATGCTCTGCCGAAAGCCTGTGACGACGACCTCCTCGGTCGACAGTTCATCCGACGCTCCGGATACATAGGAGGCACTGTCCTGCACGACCGGCGCCGGACGCACGGCTGCGGCCGGGATGGGCCGCGGGACCGACAGGTTCGCCTGCGGCTTCAGAATGGCCACGCCGCCGCGCACGGAGGCGACCAGGCTGGTGCCGCGCAGCAGCTGGTCGAGCGCCGCGCGCGTGGTAAAGGCGCCGCGAACGCCGCTCGTCCGGCGGCCCGACACCATCGCCGGTGCCACCACCACTTGCATCCCGGTCACGCGCGAGAAGTGCGACAGCGCCGACCGCAGATCCGACGCCCCGATGTCGAAGCGCACGGCGGCTGCCGGCGTCGCCACCGGTTGCGCCTGAGCCGTCACCGGCGCCGCACATGCGATCGCCAGCGCGCCCTTGGAAATCCCCCAGATCTTCATTCCATTCCCTCCACTCGGCGCAACGGCGCCTCCGAGGCAAAGACGAGGGCGGCATGGGATCAGGACAAAAGAATTTTGTTGCAGCGCAGCGTCAGTTCTGTGACGCCAATGTCATGGTTGCGCCGTCACCAGCCGCAGCCCGTCCTCCTCGCGGGCGACGCGGAATCCATAGATCTCCCCGATCGCGCCCAGCAGTCCTTCCGCATCGTTCAGCTTGAACCGGCCGGAAAGCGGCAGTTCGGCAAGATGCGGGGGCGGGGCCGCGACCGCCGGCCCGGCGCGTCGGTTGAGCTCCTCGACCAAGTCGCCAAGCACCATGTTGTCGGTGTCGATCCAGGATCGTCGCCAGTCCTGCGGAACGCCATCGAACCGGGTCGGATGAGTGGCGGCACCATGCGCAAAGCTGGAGCGCCAGCCGGCGGGCACCACCACGTCGCGGGCGCTGCCGGCCTCACCGCCGAAGCGGACGCGGCCGCGATAGACCGCCAGCTTCACCGCCTGGCTGGCAATATCGACCGAGAACGCCGTCCCCAGCACCCGGGTAGTGGAGTCGCCCGCGCGGACGACGAAGGGGCGGTTCGGCTCGTGCGCGACGTCGAAACGGGCCTCGCCCCGTTTCATCGCCACGGTGCGCAAGCCACCGTCGAACGTGACGTCCAGGCTAGTCGCGCCGTTGAGTTCGACCTTTGTCCCATCGGCGAGCGCGACGACCCGGTATTCGCCGCGCCCGGTTTCAAAATGCTGGTTCACCGCGGCAGGCGTCTGGGGCAGGCTCGTCTGCCAGGTGCCTAAGCCGACTGCCAGCCCCAGCATCGTCACTATCCCGGCGCCGGCGGCCCGCTTGCCACGCGCGCGCATCCGGCGGACCTCCTCATCGGACAGACGGCTGCTGGCAGCGATCTCTGACAAGGCCGCAGTCAGCGCCGGATCGTCGAGGACGCGCTGGATGTCGGCCGCGGCGCTTGGCGGGGCCTCGGCAAGCACCGCCTCGTCTTCGCGCATCGCCCAGTGCGCCGCCTCGCGGAGCGCCTCCCGCCGACTCATGCCCCGCCTCCGATCGACAGGCCGCGCCGCTCCAGGGCGTGCCGGAGGTCGGCAAGCGCGCGCGTGCAGTGCTTCTCGACCGAAGCCTGGCGCATGCCAAGATCGGTCGCCACCACGGCACTCGGCACCCCGTCCAGGCGGCGCCTCAAGAAGATCTCTCGCCGCAGCGGGGGCATGACCTTGAGCGCGCGGACCAGAATGTCCACGCGCTGTCGGTAGTCCAGCACCTCCTCGGCCCGCGGCAACGGACAGGCGATCTCTTCCGCCAGCTCTGCGACCGGCGGGTGCGCCCGCTGACGGCGGAAATGGTCGTGCACCAGGTTGCGCGCCACGGCGAAGCAGAACGCGGCCGCGTCCGCGATCGGGCGCGTGCGGCGATAGTCGTAGAGGCGGAGATACGTTTCTTGGACGATGTCCTCGCCCTCAACCTGGTCACGAAGCCGCTGCGAGACGAAGCGGTGCAAGGCACGCCGCATTTCCGCATCGTGCACGGCAGCGGCCGGCCGCTCGCCGATAGCCGTCACTTCGATCATGACGTCGACCCTCCACCACAAAGGCCGCGTCCGCCGATCAGGCGCGCAGCATCATTGCCCCCCGGCCAAAGATGGCTGCACAGCGACTATGCCGGCCGCATGAAGTTCCCGTGACAGCTGCTCCGCCGCTGGCGGCCCCGTTCCACTTGCGTGCTAGGAGCTTTACCAACCACTCGGCGTCAGGACCGCCCAAGGCCGGCTTCCGAGGCAACCTTTCCGTGGCGATGGCCGCCTTCTCAAGAGGCTCATGAGGCCAAGCTTTGGGAGTGTCATGCAACCGTCGTTTGCTGCTCCTATCGGGCGCTGACGTCGGCCGTGGAGACATCTGTCATTGCTTTCCTCGATGGGAACGTTTGAGCGGCTCATGGCCCGCGATCCTGCGCGCACCCTGCTCGGAGCGGAGTAAGAGCGCTGGCTGGCGCAAGGCCTCGCGCGATCGGAAAGTCGCTGGAACCTGCTCGCCCAGCAGGTGCTGATGATGGATCTCGACCTGGGGAACGCACCGGGAGCGCGCGAGCCGATTTTCAGCATGGACACCTGGGGTGGCTATCCGGCGGCACGGGAGCGTCTGCTCGGTCACATCGCGGATCAGCGGGTGCGCAACCTAGTCGTGCTGACCGGGGACGCCCACCAGCATTTCGCCGGCAATCTCCGCCGGAAGGACGGGCCGGTGCTGGGCGCCGAGTTCCTGACGACGTCCGCTACCTCCGGCGGAGACGGGGCGGGCGCACTGCCGGGCAACGACATCATCCTGTCGCGCAATCCCGACCTGAAGCTGCTGGAGGATCGCCGCGGCTACTCCATCTGCACGCTCACGCCCCAAAGTTGGACGACCGACATGATCGCATTCGATCAAGTCACGGATCGGCGCTCCCCGCGTACCACAAACCACCGGTTCGTGGTTGAGCATGGTGTTCCGGGGATCGTCGCAAGCTGAAGAGGCGATGGTGAGGCGAGCCGAGCGACAGGAGCGTTCACTTATAGGCCAGCCTTCAGGCCGGGGCAGAATGTTGAGGCCGGAGCCGATCCCGTATCGGCTACGGTGTGTCCCGCTGCCGGGCCAACCACACCGTGCGGTAGCCACAGGTTGGGTCCTGGGCCACATGCGCGGCCACATCGAACCCATGCGTCTCCAGCAGCGCCCGGTATTCCGCCTCGTTTAGGCTGCCATGATAGAGCGGATCGCCCTCAAGTTCGCCGATCGCGACGCCCTCGACGTCGCCGCTGGTGAACATCAGCGCCGCGCCGGGTGCGGCGTGAGCCTGGAAGCGCGCGAACATGCTGCGTTGGTCTTCTGGCGAGAGATGGAAGAAGCTATCCCAGGCAAGCAGGCCGGCGAAGCGCCGCCCCAGTGCCAGCTCCCGCATGTCGGCTGCCAGCACCTCGACGCCGGGTAGGTTGCGCCGGAACAGCGCCAGCATGGTGGGTGTGACGTCCAGCCCGGTGACCGCATAGCCTCGCCGCACCAACTCGCGAGCGAGCGGCACGCCCGCGCCGCAGCCCAGGTCCAGCACCGCACCGCCCGCGGGCAAGAGCGCGTCGAACTGGTCCAGCCACACTGCCTCCACGAGAGCGGTGCCGCGCAGGGCCGCCCAGGCGGCACCGTGACGCTGATAGACATCGACGATGGGCGGAATCGCGCGCGGCACGTTTTTGTCCTTGATCATAAAGGCCGTTCTCCGAGCAGATGTCGCGTCACGCCCGTGGTCTTCTGAGCGTAAAAAGCCCTTTTGAGGCCCTGGACAGCCTCATCGTGCAAAAGCCTAGTCAGTTAGATGAACGAGCGTTCGCTTGTAAGCAGCGGACGAGAGCCTCTGAACGACCGGATGTGGGCCTTTGCGCTCACTAAGCTGCCCGTCCTCTTCCGCCCCACACACGGATGCTCAGCTGCGCAATCCGAACGACCGAAGCAGCCATTTGTCACCACCGGCTGAGCTGTCCTGAACGAATGGCAGATGTTGGGGACGCGACGGAGGCACTGAATGGCCGACTATGGGTCCACCTGTTGCCGGACGATCCCAGCAACAGGTGGACGCTTCATGGAACTAGGCGCCAGCGATTCGAGCCGCGGCCTCGCGGTAGCTGTGAAGCGGGCGGCCCAGCAGTGCCGTCAGGCGGTCGACGTCGCGGGCTTCCGGGATCATGCCGTCGCTGACGTAGCGCTCGGCCATAAGCCGCATCTCGTAGGCGGTCCATTTCGGCATGAACGTCGCCATGTTCGCCTCGAAGCCGCTGGGGTCGTCGCCGCCATAGGCGACCGGGCGGCCGAGCACGTCCGACCAGATCGCTGCCACCGCTTCGCCGGTCAGCGTGTCCGGCCCGACGACGTTGATCGTTTCGATCGGCAGCGCGGCTTCGGCGGTGTCGCGACGGATCAGCTCGATCGCGGCGATCTCGGCGATGTCGCGGGCGTCGACCATCGCCACGCCCTTGCCGCCGATCGGCATCGGGTAGATCCCGTGGTTCAGGATCACATCCTTCACCATCACCTCGTTGTCGATGAAATAGGTCGGGCGCAGGATGGTGGCGCCGAAGCCCATCGCCTCCAGCATCCGCTCGGCGCCGTACTTCACCGCGAAATGCGGCACGTTGACGGCGCGATCGGCGTCGAACACCGACAGGTAGACCACGCGCTCGATCCCGGCTTCGCGCGCCAGATTGAGCGTGACGATCGCCTGGGTGAACTCGTCGCCGGTGACGGCGTTGAGGAGGAACAGCGTGCGGACGCCGACGAAGGCGGAACGCACGGCATCGATGTCGAGCAGCTCGCCCTGCGCCACCTCGACGCTGGCAGGAAAGGACGCCTTGGCGGGATCGCGGGTGAGCACACGCACGGCGGCGTCGCGCTGGACAAGCTGCTCGACGAGGTGGCGGCCGACGCGGCCGGTGGCTCCGATTACGAGAATGGTCATGGTATTCGCTCCTTCGCTGGGTCTTGCTGACGAGGCGAAGATGCGTGATCCATGGACGCGCAACTAGGCGCGCAATCTGGACGCAGCGTCTCACTGGTGGAACGACATGGACCTGCTTGCGCTCGCCGACTTCACACTCGTCGCCCGCCACGGCGGCTTTGGCAAAGCGGCGCGCGCCGCGCGCCGGCCCAAGGCCACCTTGTCGCGGCGCGTGGCCGAGTTGGAGGCGGCGCTTGACCTGCGCCTGTTCGAGCGGGGTCGACGCGACCTCAAGCTGACGGAGGAGGGGCGCGCCCTGTTCGAACGCGCCGGCGCGTTGCTGAGCGAGCTGGAGGAAACCGCCGCAGCGATCGCATCGGGGAGCGAGCGGGTGCGGGGGCGGCTGCGGATCAGCGTGCCGCTGCTGTTCGGGCAGCTGGCGATGGGGCGGCTGGCGGCCGAGTTCGTGCGGCAGCACCCTGAGGTGCGCCTTGAGGTTACGACAGACGACCGGGCGGTCGATATGATCGAGGAGGGCTACGACCTCGTGATCCGCGTCGATCCCGCGGCCGACGAGGCGCTGGTCGGCCGCCCCTTCCTGCACGATCGACTGGTAGTGGTGGCTGCTTCGGAGGTGCCGCGACCGACCGACGCGGCCGCGCCAGTCGTCGTCCGCGGAGGCGATGCCGCGGCGATCTGGTCGGTGCGCGCAGGGGATGGACTGAGGGAGTTGAAAGTCGATCCGGTCATGCGTCTGTCCTCGATGGTGATGATCCGCGACGCGGTTCTCGCAGGGGGCGGGGCAGCTCGCCTGCCGCTGTCGCTTGTCGGCCGAGATATCGCCGACGGCCGGCTCGCGCACTGGGGTGACGTGGCGGGATCCGACATCGCGCTTTGGGCCCTCTATCCGAGCCGCAGGCTCCTCAATGCCAGGGTAGCGGCGTTCCTCGAATTCCTGCGCCGGTCGTTCCCCGCGGGGGCGCCGGAGGAGCTCGCCGCCTTTGTTGAAGGCCGGGGACGGGACTTCGGGGAGGCGCAGGCTTTGCCGCCGACATGAACGAGCGGCCGATGTCGGATGGTCGAACTTCCGCTGCGGATGTCGCCTTTTGCGGATGCCAAGGCGGTTCAGGGCGCAGCAGTGTGCTACTGCGCCCTCCTGTGTCAGCCGATGGCGTTGAGTTCGGCGACGGCGTCGTCGGGCAGCGTCAGCGATGCCGCGGTAAGGTTCTCGTGCAGGTGCGCCTCCGACGAGGTGCCGGGGATGAGCAGGATGTTGGGCGCGCGTTGCAAGAGCCAGGCAAGCGCCACCTGCATAGGCGTCGCGCTCAGCCGTTCCGCAACATGGAAAAGCGCCAACGACTGGAGCGGGTTGAATCCGCCAAGTGGAAAGAAGGGCACATAGGCGACGCCCTCGGTCGCCAGCATGTCGATGAGGGCATCGTCCTGGCGATGGGCGAGGTTGTACTGGTTCTGAACGCATACAATCCTGGCAATCCCGCGTGCCTCTTCGAACTGCGCGGGCGTCACGTTGCTGAGACCGATATGCCGCACCAGCCCCTGGCGTTGCAGATCTGCAATCGCCTTCAGCGGAGCAGCCAACGATCCTTCGGCCGGGCCGTGCACATCGAACATCAGGCGCAGGTTGACGACGTCGAGCGCCTCCAGCCCGAGGTTCGTCAGATTGTCCTCGACGGCGCGCGCGAGCTCGTCCGGTTCGAACGCCGGCAGCCACGCCGCATCCTCGCCGCGGCGCGCGCCAATCTTGGTGACGATCAACAGGTCGTCCGGGTAGGGTGACAGCGCCTCGCGGATCAGCCGGTTGGTAATGTGCGGGCCGTAGAAGTCGCTCGTATCGATGTGGTTCACGCCCGCCGCGATCGCGGCACGAAGCACCGCCAGCGCCTGGTCGGGATCGCGCGGCGGACCGAACACGCCGGGTCCGGCGAGCTGCATCGCGCCATAGCCCATCCGCTTCACGCTGCGCCCGGCCAGCGGGAAAGTACCTGCCTTGTCGATCATTGTCGGTCTCCTGTGTGCTGGAACCGAGATACGGCTTGCGGATCGTGCGGATAAGTCGGAGTCATCCGCACGGGCTGTACGGAAAACCGAACGATGAAAGCCGACCTTGCCGACCTCAACGCCTTCCTCGCGGTTGCGCGGGCGCGCGGGTTCCGCGATGCCGCCCGTGCGGTCGGATCGAGCGCTTCGACGCTCAGCGAAGCGGTCCGGCGCCTGGAAGCGCAGCTAGGCGTCCGCCTGCTCCACCGCACTACGCGCAGCGTCACGCCGACGGAGGTAGGCACCCGGCTGATCGAGCGTCTTACGCCTGCTTTGGACGAGGTGGAGGCGGCGCTCGAGGTGGTAAACCTGTTCCGCGAGCGGCCGGCGGGGACACTGCGCCTGAACGTACCGGTGAGCGCGGCGCGGCTGGTGCTGCCGGCAATCCTGCCCGGCTTCCTCGCTGCCTATCCCGACATTCAGGTCGAGATCGTCGCCGAAGATGGCTTCGTCGACGTGGTGGCATCGGGCTGCGACGCGGGCATCCGATATGACGAGCGGCTGGAGCAGGACATGATCGCGGTACCGATCGGACCGCGCGTGCAGCGCTTCGCAACCGCGGCGTCACCGGCGTATCTGGACGCGCATGGTCGCCCAAGCCATCCGCGCGACCTGCTCAAGCATGCCTGTCTGCGCGGCAGGTTCACCAGCGGCGCGCTGACGAGTCCATGGGAGTTTGAGCGCAAAGGCGAGATCGTGCGAGTTGAGCCGCAGGGCCCGTTGATCGCCAGCGTCACGGGCGCGGCGGATCTGCTGGTCGACGTGGCAATCGGAGGCGGCGGGATCGTCTCTCTGTTCGAAGATTGGCTGCGACCGGCGATCGATAGCGGAGCGTTGCAACCGGTACTGCCAGAGTGGTGGCCGGCATTCTCGGGACCGTTCCTCTATTATTCGGGCCGCCGTCTGGTGCCGCCGCCGCTGCGCGCGTTTGTCGACTTCATTCGCAGCCAGGACACAGCCGTCGGTGAATGCCCGACCAGATGAACAGATGTCCGCTCCTGGGGAGCGGCTTTGTGCGTCTGAATGGCGTTTTGTGGGTCTTTTAGCCCCGTCGTGGGGCGGAAAAGATGCGTTTCCCTGTGCCGCCGCGAAGCCAAGCCAGACGCATCCTATGTAGGAGGTGGCGAGGCTGATTGCCGCGGCCGGCGGCATCCATCCAACCGGAGTGCATCATGAAAAAGATCGGGTTCCTTTCGTTCGGCCATTGGTCGGCCTCTGCGCAGTCCGCAACCCGATCCGCCTCAGACGTGCTTCTGCAGTCGATCGATCTTGCTGTTGCCGCGGAAGAACTCGGCGCAGATGGCGCGTACTTCCGCGTTCACCATTTCGCGCAGCAGTTGGCATCGCCTTTCCCACTGCTGGCGGCGGTGGGCGCTAGAACCAGCCGGATCGAGATTGGCACGGGTGTCATCGATATGCGGTATGAAAACCCGTTCTACATGGCGGAGGATGCCGGATCCGCCGACCTGATCAGCCGCGGCCGGCTGCGACTCGGCATCAGTCGGGGCTCGCCCGAGCAGGTGATCGAGGGATGGCGTCACTTTGGCTATGCGCCCAGGGAGGGGGAGAGCGACGCCGATATGGGCCGGAGGCATGCGGAGGTTCTGCTCGATTTGCTGCGAGGTGAGGGTTTCGCGGAGCCGAGTCCCAACCCGATGTTTCCCAATCCACCAGGCTTGTTGCGGGTGGAACCGCATGCGCCGGGCCTGCGTCGGCGCATTTGGTGGGGATCGGCGTCGAACGCCACCGCGATCTGGGCTGCGCAGCGCGGCATGAACCTGCAGAGCTCGACCCTGAAGGCGGACGAGAGTGGTGAGCCACTTCACGTACAGCAGGCCAAGCAGATCCGGCTCTACCGTCAGGCATGGAAGGAAGCAGGGCACGATTGGGAGCCGCGTGTTTCCGTCTCGCGCTCGATCTTCCCGCTCATGAACGACCGCGACCGTGCATATTTTGGGCGGGGCAGTAGCAGCGACCAGATCGGAGTGATCGACAATATGCGCGCGGTGTTCGGCCGTTCCTACGCCGCCGAACCCGAACAGTTGATCGCCCAATTGCGGGCGGACGAGGGCGTCGCCGAAGCCGATACGCTGCTGCTCACGATTCCGAACCAGCTTGGCGTGGACTATAACGCCCATGTGCTTGATGCCATCCTCACGCACGTCGCACCCGCGCTCGGCTGGCGCTGAGGCGCCACCGCCGATCCTCGCGGGTGCGCTGCCACCGTTGATCGGAAACCGAGCCTCTGCGCGATCTTACCTGTCCTTCCTGAGGACAGCGATTGCTGATGCACCGGTTCAGCTCGCCGACGAGGGACGTCCCACCCGCCCGCTGCGCCTGAATGCCTAGCGCAGGGACCTTGGCCGCCCTGACAACCGCAGGTGTTCTCGACGCAAGCAAAGCTATCTCGTTATTCCCACTCGATTGATAGGAGAATAGAAGAAGACGAACTGCAGGGAGCGATGATGACTGCTGAATGGACGCGGGTTTCCGGTGCTGTCGCATCGTTGCTTCTGGGAATGCCTGTTGCAGCCGTCGCGCAGACGGCGACCGTCGACACGTCACTGACGCCAGATGCAGAGCAGCCGCTCGCCGATACCGAGGGCGGGGATGGGCAGGATATCGTGGTGACCGGTATCCGCAGCGGCATCGAGCAGGCCGTTCGGATCAAGCGTGACGCCGACAACATCGTCGACGTGATCAGTGCCGAGGACATCGGCCGCTTCCCCGACGTCAACGTGGCGGAGTCGGTGCAGCGGATCAGCGGCGTGCAGATCAACCGAACCCGCGGCGAGGGTCGCAGCGTCAACATTCGCGGGCTTCCCGACACCTTCACGCTGGTGACGCTCAATGGCCGCGCCGTTCCCAACGCGCTCAACGACCTGTTTGCGGGCGTCTCGCGCTCGTTCGACTTCTCCGCACTGGCGCCGGAGTTCGTGCGCACGCTGGAGGTGTACAAGTCGCCCACCGCGGACCTTGAGGACGGGGGCCTGGCGGGAACCGTCAACATCCGGACGCCACGCGCTCTGGATCTGGGGAAGCGCGTGCTGGCGCTGTCCGCGCAAGGTGAGCATGAGAGCAACTCCGGGAAGCTCTCGCCGCGCCTATCAGGCTTGTTCGCCGATACCTTTCTCGATGGAAGGCTCGGGCTGACTCTCGGCGCCTCTTACACCCAGCGCCGCCCCCAGACGCAGCAGATCGAGACTGGCTGGAACACCGTCACCGAGGCGCAGGGCGTGCCGCTCGGCGGCGGGAGCGACGACCTCAACGGCGACGGCGTCATCGAGCCGAACCGGCTCGTCCGCATCCCCGGGCTGATCATCCATGACATGTTCACCGAGAACAACCGCCGGCTGAGCGGCATCGCCTCCGTTCAGTTCCGGCCCAGCGACGCGGTGGAGCTCTATGTCGACGGTTTCTACACACGCGTCGACGTTGAGGCGGTGCGACAGGAGAATTGGCAGAACTTCGCCGGCGCGGGCGGGGTCCTCTCCTCCCGTACGGAAATGCTCGACGGCGTGGAGACTGCAACCGACTTCACGGTCAGCAACATCGACCTGCGTAACGGCGGGCGTTTCCAGGATCGCAGCGGCTACATCCGTTCGCTCGTGGGCGGCGGCAAGTTCGAGGCGGGCAGCTGGACCGTGGTGCTGGAGGGTTCGGAGCAGCGCTCGCGCCAAACCCGCGACACGCTCAACATCGCCGACAGCATCAACGGAACGGCGCGAGTGGTGGCGAGGCCGGGCGATGCCATCCCGAGCATCACCTATCTCGATGGCTTCGACACCAGGAAGCTCGACCCCGAGAATTTTCGACTGCTCAGCCTCAACGGCGAGCTCGATCGCCTGACTACGGACCGCCTGCGCGACATCAAGCTCGACGTGCGCCGGGATCTTGGTGAGCGGGGGCTGACCGCGCTGCGCGCCGGGGTCAAATACACCGATCGTGCCGTGTATTCGGACAACAAGACGCTGACGATCTCCGCTGCGGGTGTCTCGCAGCTCTTTGGTGGATTGCCGCCCGGGCCGATCGCCGGATCGTTCAGTGCCGCCCCGTTCATGATCCCCATCCGATCTGGTGCCGGGGCGTTCCTTGGCAGCTACGACGGTGGCGGCGCCTTTCCCACCCAGTGGCTGGGCTCGGACGCGCGCTCCTTCGTGGCGGGGCTGAGCGATGCGGAACTGATCGCGGTGGGGACCTACACCAACGATGCGACCGGCATCCTGGACGTGCAGGAGAAGATCCTGGCCTTTTACGGCCGCGGTGATCTCTCCTTCGGCAGGCTCACCGGCAACCTCGGCCTGCGCGTCGTCCGCACCAACCAGACCACGGCTGGTGTAGCCCCCGACCTCAACGGCATCACCGTCGAGGTCGAGACCGGCAACACGACCCGCGTCCCAGCCGCCGAGCCGCTACGGGTCGAGCGCAGCTATTGGGACTGGCTGCCGAGCCTCAACCTCAAGTTCGAAGCGACCGACCAGCTTCAGCTCCGCTTTGCGGCGTCGCGGACGATCTCCCGCCCCAATCTCGGCGACATCTCCCCAACAACCACCGCAAACGGCAATGCGCTGACGGTGACGCGCAACAACCCCTATGTGGACCCCTTCCGGTCAAACAACCTCGATGCAACGATCGAGTACTACTTCGGACAGGACGCCCTCGTCGGGGCCTCGCTCTTCTACAAGAACCTGGAAAGCCTGATCCGGCGTGAAACCAGCATCGTTTCCCTGCCGGTTTCCTATATCCGCACGACGGGTACCACCATGATCCAGACCGACTTCACGGTAAGCGAGTTGGTCAACGGTTCGGGCGTCGATCTGAAAGGCGTCGAACTCTATTTCCAGCAGGCGTTCACCCGGCTCCCTGCTCCGTTGGACGGCTTGGGCACGATCCTAAACTACACCTATATTGACAACAGCGATCCCACACAGCTCACCGCTGCCTCGAAGCACAACTACAATCTGATCGGCTATTACGAGAAAGGACCGATCGGCGCGCGGGTGTCATATTCGTGGCGCAGCAGCTATCTGGCGTCGGCAGCCACCGCTCCTGCAATGGGACGCGTCAATCGGGCGTTCGGTACGCTGGACGCCAGCATCAGCCTCCAGGTCACGCCACAAGCCTCTGTGGTGCTCGAGGCGGTGAACCTGCTCGATCGCGACGAGATCGTCGAATACACAACGGGCTTGCCGGCCAATTACCTGGACGCCGGACGCCGTGTGTTCGGGGGCATCCGCCTCAACTTCTAACGACCTGCCTCTGCCGGCCAGAGTGTCGGCCCATCTGACGGAGACATGCATGGCTGACACAGTCGATCGGCGCGGCGTCCTGCTCGCCGGCAGCGGCGGCGCCTTCGGGCTCTATTCCTGGGCAGCGGGTGCTCAGGGCGCAAAGGGCACCTCCCCGCAACACCTTCGGCTCGCGCGTCAGCCCGGCACCAAGCCCAAGAACATCCTGTTCGTGCTCACCGATGACCATCGGTTCGACGCCATGGGGTTCATGAAGGCGCAGGCTTTCGGGGACACGCCCACGCTCGATCGGCTGGCTCGCGAGGGCGCGCACTTCCGCAACGCGTTCGTCACCACCGCGCTGTGCTCGCCGTCGCGCGCGTCGATCCTCACCGGCCTCTATGCGCACCAGCACAAGGTCGTGGACAACAACCATCCGATCCCGCCCGGGCTGATCTTCTACCCGCAATATCTGCAGCGCGCCGGCTATGACACCGCCTTCATCGGCAAATGGCACATGGGGGACGAGGGCGATGCGCCGCAGCCCGGTTTCGACCATTGGGTGAGCTTCAAGGGCCAGGGCACTTATCTGCCGAGCGCTGACGGGCTCAACGTCGACGGCCGCAAGGTACCGCAAAAAGGCTATATCACCGACGAGCTGACCGACTATGCGCTAGATTGGATCGGGAAGCGCGATCGTAAAAAGCCGTGGATGATGCACCTCGCGCACAAGGCGGTGCATTCCGAATTCATCCCTGCGGAGCGCCACAAGGGGCGCTACGACAAGGAAACATTCCGCTACCCCGAGAACATGAAGCCCGGCGTGCCTGGCCGGCCTATTTGGGTCGAGAACCAGCGCAACAGCTGGCACGGCGTCGACTATGCCTATCACGGCACGCTCGACATCGCGGATTACTACAAGCGCTACATGGAGACGCTGCTCGCGGTCGACGAGGGCATCGCCCGGATCATGGATCTGCTCGAGCAACGCGGCGAACTCGACGACACGCTGATCGTCTACATGGGCGACAATGGCTTCATGTTCGGCGAGCACGGCCTCATCGACAAGCGGGCAGCCTATGAGGAGTCGATGCGGGTGCCGTTGCTGATGCGCTGCCCCTCGCTGTTCGCGCCCGGCAGCACCATCGAGCAGGTGGTGGCGAACATCGACATCGCACCGACGCTGCTGGCAGCGGCAGGATTGCAGGCGCCCTCCTATATGGCGGGATCCGACATGCAGCCGCTGGCGCGCGACCCTGCCGCTCCCTGGCGTGCTGAGCTGCTTTACGAATATTACTGGGAGCGCAACTTCCCCCAGACGCCGACCGTCCACGCCCTGCGTGAGGACCGGTACAAGTACATGCACTTTCACGGCATCTGGGACCTGGACGAGCTTTATGATCTTGCCGCCGACCCGCACGAGAACAACAACCTGCTTGCGCAGCCCGGGCATGAAGATCTGGCGGAACGGCTCAGTGGCAGGCTGTTCGACATCCTGGAGAAGACGCAAGGGATGCAGATACCCTTGAGCGCCGATGCGGGCTTTCGTGCCGACTTGCGAAGTTCGGCTGGAGGCAAACAAGGTGCCTTTCCTGCGGTGTTCTACCGACCGCCGGTTGAACGCTCAAAGTAAACCCGAGCCGAAGGCACTCTGGCGTAGAGCCGCCACCTTCACTGATGGCGGAGAGTCTTCTCAAAGCCCTGGTTTGCCTTCGTCATTTTGACTAGCCTCCGCAAATAAGTACGAACATGCCGTTCGAACCGGGTATCGTCATGGAGGCCCGTCGCAGGATATTCGTCCTGGCCAATCAACTCCTTGAGGCGGGCGGCGAGCGCAGCCTGGTCGTTGATGCAGTCGGCGCTCTTCAGCGCATTGCACGCCCATTCCTCTGCAGCGGCCTTGTCAAAATCATCCCGGGCTTCATAGCCGCGCCTGTCCGCTGCCGCCTGATCCAGCCGCGACGCCTCTTGACGGCGCTCCAGCCACTTGCGGACCAACGCCGCGTCCCAAGGTTTCAACGGATCCGTCATCGTTCTTCCCCGATCGGTCCGCGGCGGTAGGACCGTGTTTGGCCGCTTCCCATATGATGCGCGGGATCGCTTTGCTACAGGCGAGGGCAATCAAGGCAGTTGGACCGAGCTATGGCGAGACGTTCGAAACAAGACCCCTACGATCACCTTCCGCAGGAAGACGACGCCCCGGCCGTGCCAGTGTCATGCTGGCTCTGCGGCCGGCCGACCGGCAAGACCATTGTATGGCATCATCCCGTACCCAAGAGCCGCGGTGGCCGCGATGTCGTGCCCATGCATCCGATCTGCCAACACACCCTGATCTCCAACTTCACCAATTCCGAATTGCAGCGGCATGGCATGGAGGTGGCGGGCCTGCTGGATCATCCGAACGTGCGCAAGTTCGTGGACTGGGTGGCGAAAAAGGATCCGGATTTTACCGCGACGATCACGAAGAAGCAGCGCTGATATATGGCGTTCGATTATCTCAAGGGAACGGCAGGTTTCGGGAACGGGTAATGCGACCTGAACAGCTGAGTTTGGGTTTTCGGTCGCAAGCCGCCGGGGAAGCATCAGGCTTTACTGGCAGTGGGCCCGCCTGTCGTTCAAAGCTTCATGTGGAACCACAGGCCGTAGAGCATCAACGCTGATCCAAGGGACCAGAAGGTCGTCGCGAGCCTCTTGAGCTGGGGGGCGCCGCTGATCACGAAGCTCACTGGAAAACGGTGCAGGCTGGCGGCGTTGAAGCGCCGATGAAAGGCGCCATGCGCATCGACCATCTTGTGGAAGGCGACGTTCATGATGTTGAGCATCGCGGTAACGTTGATCGTGAGCAGCACCTGGATCAGGATCGTCGTGAACGCGTGAGACGGCTGCATATCGAATTTCTTCAACGTCCAGCCCACCATCGTGAGGAGGGCCATCCCGCCGAAGATGGCGCCGAGTGCGAGCTTGATGACAAGCCCGGCGCGAAGGCGTGCGGACATGATCAGAGACGCTACGCACAGCGAGACAGAGACGAACCAAGCAACGACATGCATGTGAAGACTCCGAAGATCGCGTCTCCTTAGCCGCTTCCGCTCGAAACGGCAGCAGCAGCGACATGAACGAGCGTCCGTTTCCAGGCAGTGGCTGGAAGGCTGCGTGCGGCCGATCTTGGGTCAAAGAGCGCAGCGGTGCGGGTCAGTGTTCGGTACCGAGACCACTTCTTGTTCCAGCACGGCGTCGTAGCAGACAGCGGCATCGCACCTCGGCAACGGTATCGACGAGAGCCGAGCACGTGAACCCGTGACAGTGCCGACATCGCTGCCTAGGCTGCTCGCCACGGCTTCAAACGCGGCCGGGTGAGGAGAGGCTGCCATGACCCGTCGTATCGCAGTGCTAGCCTGCGCAGCTGCCGCTCTGCTCGGGGCCAAGGCGCCGCCGGGTCCGCGTCCGGGCATCACCGGCATCTCGCACCTCGCCGTCTATGCTCGGGACATGGCAAAGTCCGAGCACTTCTACACGCACGTCCTGGGGGCCCGGAAGGGTACGGACCCCGAGAACCCGGCCGGCGTCCGCTACTATCTGAGCCCGCGCCAGTTCGTGGAGGTGCTACCCGCGCCCGCCGGGCAGGGGCCCAGCATGCTGGCGCACGTCGCCTATGCGACGACGGACGCAGCGGCGCTGCGGGCATGGCTGGCCGCGTCAGGCGTCTCTGGCCTGGGCGCGATGCAGCGCTCCACCGAAGGGGATCGTTGGTTCGCCCTGCGCGATCCGGAAGGCAACGGGATCCAGTTCGTCCAATCCGCGAGCGCTGACGCCAACGCCGTTCCCGGCGCGATCAGCGGGCGCATCATCCACGTCGGCTACGCCGTCCACGACCGGGCCAAGCAGGACGGGCTGTACCGCCGCCTGCTCGGCTTCCGGCCGTACTGGTATGGCGCATTCGAGCCCGACAAGGTCGACTGGGTGTCGCAGCAGACGCCCGATGGTCGGGACTGGCTGGAATACATGATGGTCGGTCCGGGCTCGGACGTGCCGCTGACCAAGGTCGACGCCCGCCAGCTGGGCGTACTGAACCACCTGTCCTTGGGCGTTCCCAACATGCAGGCCACCGTCGCGACTCTGCGCCGGGAAGATCGCCTGAGCCCGCGTCACGACGGCCCGCAAATGGGCCTGGACGGCAAGTGGCAGGCCAACCTCTACGATCCCGACGGTACGCGCGTCGAGCTGATGGAGTTCCAGCCCGTGACCAAGCCGTGCTGCTCACCCTTCACCGCCGAGAGCCCGACTGGGTAGGTGCTGGCGACGTTGAACGAACGACGGATAGGCGGAGCAGGCAAACGGGGTTCGAGTGACCGCATCTGGGTCTTTTCAGCCGCTAGGCTGTCGCCAGGAGCGGACAATCTTCGCGCCTCGTGATGATTGCGCAAATTTGTCATAAGCGCGTTTCCAGGCGTTGGTGATGTTCCATGGGACGCCCGCTCGGCTGCCACTCTGAGGTGGCTGCGCACGATCGGCCGAGCATCGGCTTCCGCATGGCAAATCCCGGTAGCTGCTGTCCCGCCGGCGCTTCGCGCAGCCGCACCGGGGCTGCGGACATATCCCGACCATGATCGGTGATTCTGCCGATGGCGAACCGGGCCCTCGAGAGCCTTTACTCCTGATCCAAGGACAGGAGACCCCCCGATGAAAAGCTTTGCGATCGTAGCATCGCTCCTGCTGGCAACAGCGACCGTGCCGGCCGCGATCGCGCAGGACAAACACAGCTGGGACAACCTGCTGCGCGTCAAGGCCAAGAAGATGGATGCGGTGTATCTGCTGCCGCAGGCGGACTTCCGCGGCTATACCAAGGTGATGCTGGATCCGACGCAGGTCGCGATGCGCAAGGACTGGAAGCGCGACCGCAACAACGAAACGGTGGGCATCTTCGAGGACGTGACCGACAGGGACGTCACCCGGATTCTCACCGAGGCGCGGACGGGGTTCGAGAAGCTGCTTCGCGAGGCCTATACCAAGGCGGGCTACCAGATCGTCACCGAGCCCGCCGCCGACGTTCTTCGGATCGAGACCGCCGTGGTGGACATCGACGTGGAGGCGCCGGATACCATGTCCGCGGGGATGACGCGCGTATACACGCACGAAGCCGGAGGTGCGGTCCTGGTGGTGGAAGCGCGAGATTCGGTCACCGGTGCCGTGCTCGGACGCGCGGTAGACGGGGACACGACGGGCGACCTTGGCCCCTATCTGCGCAACCGGGCGACGAATACCGGCGAGTTCGAGCAGCTTTTCTCGCACTGGGCGAAGGTGAGCGTCGACGGCCTTGCGGAACTGAAGCAACTGTCGCCGGTGGATGCGCAGGGACGCCTCGCCAAACGTTGAACAGGCGAACTCGCGGGTTGAAATGCGTTCGTGGGCAAACCCTCGTCCGAGTGGCCAAGGCCTTGCGGCAGCGGCTCGCCCTGCGCGGGCGGTACGTCGCTGTTCAGAACAGGGCCGTCTTCAGGACGCTGCGAGCCGGCTTGCGAGCGCATCGAGGAGGATGCGCGTCTTTACCGGCAATAGTCTTGCGGAAGGGTAGAGCGCGATCACCGGCGCTTCGCCGCCGTGCCATTCCGGCAGCACGCGTTCGAGCACGCCACTGGCGAGGTCGTCCGAAACGTCGATCTGCGACTTCATCATGATCCCGTGCTCGGCCACGGCCCAATCCCGCACGACATCGCCATTGTCGCATGTCATGCAAAAGCCGTTTGCGACCGTGAATGATCCTCCGGCTTGCGCGGTCAGCGACCAGGGCGTGCCCGCTCCGAATCCGAGCAGGCGATGCGCAGCAAGCTCCTGCGGGGATCCGGGGCGGCCGTGGCGATCGAGATAGGCGGGCGCGGCCACCAGCAGCCGCCGATTGTCGGCGATCTTCCGCATCACCGCCGAACTGTCGGGCAGATTGCCGATCCGGATGGCGAGATCATAGCCGCCGGCGACAAGATCGACCACCGTATCCGTCAGCCGCAATGCCACCTGCAGCTTTCGGTGCTCACGCGACAAGGCGCCAAGCAACGGCGTCACATGGGCGCGGCCGAAGGAGACGGGCGCGGTCACGCGGAGGCAGCCGACTGCTTCCTGCCGGCCGTGAGCCAACCGCTCCTCTCCTTCTTCGATCGCCTCGATCGCACGAACGACGCTATCGAACAGGTCCAGGCCCTCGTCGGTCGGGGCGAGCCGTCGCGTGGTTCGATGGATCAGCCGGACACCCGCACGCCGTTCCAAAGAGGCAAGGCGCTTGCTCACGACCGCGAGGCTGGTGCCCAGTTGCGCGGCGGCCGCGGTGAGGCTGCGCTGCTCCACGATCTCGCGAAACGTCTTGAGCTCCATCAGATCGCTAAGCAGCCGATCCTCCATTCGCGCGAAAGTTCCGCTGCCACTATCAACCGGCGTTCGATAGTCAATCGATCCATCGCGCCATTGTGCCGTGCAGCATCAATGCCGATCGTTAGCGCCCTGCCTGGAAGATGCGGCAGAGCTGACACGGAGATTGCAGATGGACATCCACCGCCGCGGGTTCCTGGGTGGCGCTTCCGCCGCCGCAGCAGCAGCCATGATGCACGGAGCGGCTCCTGCCTCCGCTGCGGTGCAGCGCCTCGCGGCGGGCGGGCGCTGGACCCAGAGCTTCCGGCCGCCGCTTGGCCTCGGACTGGGCGGCGTTCCCCTGGCGGGCGGGTTCAAGCCCACTTCCAACGCCGATGCCCAGGCTGCGCTCGAGGCCGCTTGGAATGCCGGTGTCCGCTACTTCGACACCTCGCCCCAATATGCATTCGGGCGCAGCGAGCGGCGCATGGGCCAGTTCCTGAGCGAGAAACCCCGCGGCGACTATATCCTATCTACCAAGGTCGGGCGCATCTTCGAGGCGGGAACACCGAAGAACACGCCGGTCTGGCCGTCGCCGCCTCCCTTCAAGGCGCGCTACGACTTCAGCGCTGCAGGCGTGCGTCGGTCGATCGAGGACAGCCTGCAACGGCTGGGCGTGGATCGCATCGACATGGTGTTCATCCACGATCTCTCGCCCGACAATGCGGACATGGGCGAGCGCTGGACGGAGTATTTCGAGCAGGCGCGCGTGGGCGCCATGCCCGAACTCATCCGCATGCGGGAAGAAGGCCTGATCCGCGGATGGGGATTGGGCGTCAACCGGATCGATCCCCTGCTGCAAACGCTGAAGGTCAGCGATCCCGACATCTTCCTGTCCGCGACGCAATATTCGCTGATCCGGCATACGGAATCGCTGCAACGGCTGCAGCCGGCCTGCCTGGAACGCGGTGTGCCGCTCATCATCGGCTCCCCGCTGAACGTCGGCTTCCTGAGCGGCGCCGACCGGATCGACTATCTCGGCACGATCACGCCCGACCTGGAGGCGCGCAGGCGACGTATCGCTGCGATCGCACGGGCGCACGGGACGGATATGCGTACGACCGCATTGCGGTTTGCCAGCGCGCCCAGGAGCGTTGCGGCAGTCCTCGTCGGTGCCCGGAACGGACGGCAAATGGCGGAGGACGCGGCGTCGATGCGAGCCAAGCTTCCCGCCGATCTATGGGCCGAGCTGAAGGCGGAGCGGCTGATTCCGGCAGATGCGCCGACGCCGTAACAGCGGGCAGCCAGATGAATGACCGCTCCGATTGGTCGACGAAGGCGGACCTGCCCGCCTTGAGATTTGACCCACTCCAGGCCGCGTAGCCGTTCTCAAGGTTCTGCGGTAAGAGCCTGCTGCTGGCGCGGAGGCCACGTGCGGCGCGTGCGTGAACCGCGCGGCCATCCGAGCACGGCCAGCGCCGCCAGTCCGCACAGGATCGGCGGCGTGCTGTAGACGAGCCGCATGGTGGCGCTCAGCGGCCCGTGCACAGACGTGCTGCCGATCGCCTCCAGCGCCAGCCAGGCGCCAAGGCCCATCGCCAGCTTGAGGGTGATGTTGCTCATCGAATAGCAGCTCGCGCTGTGGCGCAGGCCGGTTTGCGCGGCACTTCGGGTCACTTCCGCCACCATCGTGCGCAGCAGGAGATAATCGACGCCAAAGAACAGGTTGCGCGCGACCAGGAACAGCGCCAGCGGCATCAGCGCTCCCGGCGGCAGCAGCAGCGCCAGCGGGGTGAGCGCGACCTGCCAGCAATACGCAAGACGAAGCAGGCGGTGCGCGCCGATCCGCGGCGCCAGCCTGCTCCACAGCGGCAGCGTCACCAGCGGGATCGCCGATTGCGCGAGCAGCAGCGTGCTGCCCCAGCCCGCCAGCCCGAGCGCCTGCTCGACGAAGAACAGGAAGCTTGCGCCGATCGCCGCGTCGGAAAAGCCGGCGAACAGATACAGCAGCAGTACCGGGCGCAGATCGCGCGAGCGAAGGATCTGCGCGAACAGCCGCAGCGGATTGGCCAGCTCGCCGCGGCGCTCAACCGGCAGCGCCGGCTCGGCGACCAGCCGCAGCGCCAGCGCCGCAGCGAGCGGGGCGAGCAGCATCACGGTCAGGCCGAGCGCGGCGACCTGCCCGGTCCGTCCCACCGCGAAACCGCGCTCGAGCAGCGCCGGCATCAGCACGACCGCGATCATCCCGGCGATCGCGAACCAGGTCTTCGCGCCGATGATCCGCAGCCGTTCCGTTGCGTCCCTGCCCAGTTCCAGCGCCCAGCCGCCATGCGGCGTGACCATCATCATATAGCCCAGGTGCAGCAGCAGGCAGGCCGCGAACAGCAGCGCGGGATTGCTCCACGGCCAGTCGAAGAACACGCCGCCGGCACCGATCGTCACCAGCGGGGCCCCGATCGCGAGCCAGGGGCGGCGATGGCCATAGCGGGTTGGGAAGCGGTCGCTCGCCCAGCCGATCAGCGGATCGATGGCGCTGTCGAACAGCCGCGCCGCCATGAGCACCGCACCCGCCGCGCCGAGCGACAGCCCGAGTGTGGTCGCAAAGAAGCTCGGCAGATAGACCCGCCATGCCAGCTCGATGGTCTGGAAGACGACCATCGGCAGCGAGAATGCCGCGAGCGCCGCCGGCCCGAGCCGGTCGGGCGAAGTATGTCGCAAGATGACGCCCCTTTCGCGTGCGCCCTGCGCGCACGCGATGACGCCGGTATGACGGCGGCCTACTTGGCCGAGGCGCGATCCAGCCGCGCGAGCAATGCGGCATAGTCGGCGCCCGGCGTCCGGGTGGTGCGACCCGAGCAGATCTGGGCGCGGCTGCGTCCGCTGGCGAGCGCCGAGATGATCGCAGCGTCGATCGGCGCGATGGTGCGTTCCGGGCCGACCAGCCCCTGGAGAAAGCGGCCGGAAGAGCGCCCGCGCAGATAGCGGAGCCGCGCGGCGAGCGGCTGCAGCGCCGGGGTGCGTGCCGCCGCCATGAATAGTTCCTCGGCGGCGAGCTGGTGCGCGCGCTCCGGACCAAGTCCCTCCAGCTTCGCACGCGCTTCCGCGCGGGTGAGCGGCGGCAGCGGCCGCGTCTCCCCGACTTCGGGCGCCATGCGGCGGTAGATCGCCTCGAAGGCACCCTGGAGCAGGTCGGCGCTGGTCCGGAACTTGTACGAGACCACCCCCAGCGTCACGCCCGCCGCAGCGGCGACGGCGCGGTGGGTGAGCCCGGCGACGCCGCGTTGGGAGATCGTATCGGCAGCCGCATCGGCGATCGCATCCGCGACCGCATCGCCGGGCGGGGGCGGGGGGAGCAGTGCGGCGGCGTCGGCGCGTGCGCGCTCGAACCATGGTGCCGCGCCGCCAACGCGTCCCTCGAACCAGCCGGCCCAATGGTCGCACAGCTCCGAAAGGGCGGCGCGATCGACTGGCCGACGCCAGCGAAGCAGGTGCAGCGCGCTGGCCCCGTCAAAGAACCATGCGGTCGACTGCGCCATGTCGCCGATCCCGAGCCGGCCGCAAAGCGCCTCCCAAAACCGTCCCCATAGCGCCTCCCACGCGGCCGAGATCGACGTCTGTACCGGGTCGCGCAGAGCGGCGAGCTCGGCCTCGCGCCGAACGAAGGCAAGCGCCCGCTGCGTTTCGCACCAGTCGTCGATCAGTCCGGCGAGCACTGGGCCCAGCGCGGGCGCGCCTGCGCCGATCGCGTCGAGCTGAGCATCGCACCAGCGTTCGGCAGCAGTGTGCGCCTCACGCTGGGAAGTTTCCAACAACTGTTCCACGCTGCCGAAATGATAGTAGATCGACGACACCGGCAGGCCGGCGGCAGCGCTCAAGGAACGCGCCGAGATGGCGGCGCCGCCTTCATGCTCCAGTCCAGAAAATACAGCGGAAACAAGCTTTTCCGAGGAGGTTTTCTCCCTTTGAGTGGCAGTGTCCGGCGTTTTGGGCATTGGAGTTCCCTGTTTCACGATCGGCATAATCCGTCACCCGCTGCACAGATACAAGCGTCACATGAACTACATACAAGCGTTCTAATTGCTCGCCGACTCGATTGGGGAGCAGATCAATGAAGCGGGGTTTTTCAACAAGGGCGCGTGCCTTGTCGCTGTGCGGCGCGGCGCTCTGGGCGACGACTTCGGCGGGTAGCGCCGCGGCGCGGGACGCGAAGGAGGAAGTGCTTGCCGCCTCCGTCGAGCCGTCCGTCGATCCGGCGGACGCAGGTGAGCAGGAGGGGCTGACCGAGATTGTCGTCACCGCGCAGAAGCGCGAGACCAACCTGCAGAAGACGCCGATCGCGATCTCGGTGCTCGGTACCGAGGATCTGGCCAATCGGCACGTCCAGAGCCTCGCCGATCTGATGGACGGTGCGGTCCCCTCGCTGCGCGTTGCGCCGTTCTTCTCGCGCAACTCGGCGCTGACCGTCGGCATCCGCGGCATCGTGCCGTTCGATGCCAACCAGCCGAGCCGCGACTCCGGTGTCGGCATCTATATCGACGGTGTCTATCTTGGCCGCTCGCAGGGCCTGGGCATGGCGCTGATCGACATCGAGCGGATCGAGGTGTTGAAAGGCCCGCAGGGCACGCTGTTCGGCCGCAACTCGACCGGCGGAGCCGTGAGCATCGTCAGCAAGAAGCCATCGGGCGAATTCGGGCTGCGTGCGACCGCCGGGGTGCGCAACTTCGGCGGCTATTCGGCCGAGGCGCATCTCGATCTGCCGTCGATCGCGGGGATCAGCCTCAAGTTCGACGGCGTGCTGTCGAAGCGCGACGGCACCGTCGAGAACACCCTGGCAGGCGAGGACGACTTCAACCGCTTCGATCGCAAGGGTGTGCACGGCGCGGCGCTGTGGGAGCCGAGCGCGAGCTTCAGCGCGCAGCTCGACGCCGACTACAGCCATGACGTGACCACGCCCTATTACGTCCAGCTGATCAACAAGAACCCGGCGGCGCCGGCGCTGGCGCCGATCGTCCAGGTCCAGCCCGATCGCGCCGACACGGTCGATATCGGCGTCCCGCAGCAGGGCAATGTCGGCGAGACCTATGGCGCCGCGCTGCACCTGAACTGGCGCCCGGCCGAAGGTATGGAGCTGCGCTCGATCAGCTCGTATCGCCATCTTGAGCAGGATCAGTGGGACAATGGCATCGGCGCGCATGCCGGCGTGTTCCGTCCGAACGCCAATTTCGCTCGCTACAGCCTCGCGTCGCTGCGCCAGGAGCAATATAGCCAGGAGTTCCAGCTGGTCGGCAGCGCCGGCGCGTTCGATTACGTCGCCGGGCTCTACTACTATCACGAGGCAGGCGACGACGACGCCTGGAGCCCGAACACGATGCGCTGGAACGCCGACGGTACCGCGGCGACGCCGCTGCCTTCGCTCGCGGCCGGTGCCACCGGGCCGTTTCCCGATCGCGCCAGCACCGCCAAGGCGGACAGCTATGCCGCATTCGGCCAGGCGACCTGGACGCCGGTGGACATGCTCCACCTCACCATCGGCGGGCGCTACACCCACGACAAGAAGAGTGGCCAGCTCTACAAGGTCAATGGCGCTGATGCGCCGTACAGCTTCGACTTCTCGGCCGACCGCTTCGACCCGCAGGTGACGCTGGCGTTCGATCCGAGCACCGACGTCCATCTCTACGGCAAATGGGGCACCGCCTATCGCGCGGGCGGCGCCAATTCGCGCTCGCTCACCTATCGCGCGTTTGGCTCCGAACAGGTCTCGACCTTTGAAGCGGGGGTGAAGACCAGCTTCTGGGACCGGCGCGCGCGGTTCAACTTCGCGGCCTATACGACGCGCTATACCGACATCCAGATCGACTTCACCGCGGTCAATCTCAACAACAGCAACCGCACCACGATCGAGACGGTCAACGCGCCCGGCAAGGGCACGATCAAGGGCATCGAGGCCGACCTATCGGTCACGCCGCTGAGCGGCCTGACCCTGAGTGCAGGCTATGCGTACACGCATGGTGAACTACCTGAGGCGGCCAATCCGTTCCTGAACGGCGCGCTGCAGAACGTGTTCATCGTCTACACGCCCGAACATGCCGGCAGCGCGGCGATCGACTATACGGTGCCGGTCGCCGGCGAGACGGTGCTGCGCGCGCATCTCGATGCCAATGTCGCCGAGGGCTACCGCGCCCAATCGGGCGAGGACGTGCTGACCGACAGCTCGTTCGTGGTGAACGGCCGGCTGGCGCTGGGTGGGCTGCGGATGGCCAACGGTGCCGCGCTCGAACTGTCGCTGTGGTCGCGCAATCTGTTCAACGAACAGCATTTGTTCGTGCGCAGCCACGCCGCCTACGCCGCCGGCGGCGACTACGGCATCTTCAACGAACCCCGCACCTTCGGCCTCGACGGCACGATCCGCTTCTGACCTTTTGGAGAAACCAGACCATGCGACTTCTTCCTCTCGCGGGCGCGCTCGGCGCGCTCGCCCTTCTTGCCGCGCCGACGCTTCCCGGCGCCGCCCAACCGCAGCCGCAGTCGCGGGCGCAGGCGAGCCACCAGCGCGTGCTGCCGCTTCAGGGCGGCCAGAATTTCCGCGACCTGGGCGGCTATCAGACCGGCAATGGCAAGGCGGTGCGTTGGGGCATGCTGTACCGTTCGGGGGCGATGAACGGGCTGACCCCGGCCGACTTCGCCTATCTGCAGAAGCTGGGCATCCGCACGGTGTGCGATTTCCGCAGCCCCGACGAGCGGCGCACCGCGCCGGTGCGCTGGCCGGGCGGCAAGGCGCCGACGGTGTTTGCCGACGATTACACCCTCGACATGGGCGGGCTCGACTTTCGTAGTGCCGGCAGCTGGTCCGAAGAGGAGGCCAAGGCCAAGATGGCCGGGCTCTATCCGCGGCTGCTCGACCAATTCAACGGCCAGTTCCGCCGGATGTTCGCCCAGCTTCTTGCCGGCAACGCGCCGCTGGCCTTCAACTGCTCCGCGGGCAAGGACCGGACCGGCGTCGCCGCCGCGCTGTTGCTGACCGCCCTCGACGTGCCGCGCGAGACGGTGATCGGCGACTATCTGCTGAGCAACCGCTATTTCGATCCGAACAAGGTCGTGCCGTCCGACGAATCGAGTGCGGCGTGGAAGCGGCTGCCGGCGCCGGTGCTCAAGGCGTTCATGGGCGTCGACCGCCGGTATATCGAGGCGGTGTTCCAGGTGATCGACGCCCACCCGGGCGGCGCGCGCGGCTATCTGCGCGACCGGCTGGGCCTGGGCGATGCGGAGCTCCGTGCTTTGCGGCAGCGGTACACGGCCTGATGGGCAGGTTCCGGCGGGCCTCATGGGCTCGCCGGAACGCATCGAGATGGCAGAACCGGGAAGTTCCGCTTCCACCGCCATCTCCGCCAGTTTCTTGTGTCGGGCGAGGACCAGCCAATCTTCCGTTCGGGCGATGCCTCCTCTCGCCTCAGGCGCGGATCGGGGATGTCGATTCCTGTCGCGCGTCCGTTCTAGAGAAAGCGGTCGGCTGCACGCGTTTAGCGCCGGCCTTTAGACAAAGTAGACGGTTCGCGCGCATGATGGTGCAATGGCGCGTTTGATCGTTCGATTGAAACAGCTCCGGCAGTCCGATGACCGGATCACGGCGCAGGTTCGGGCGGTACTGGTGGAGTCGCTCTATGCCTCTCGCCAGTCGCTGATCCTGGGGGCGCTGACCAGCACCGCGATTGCCGCCGTCGTGTCCCTCTCCAGCAAGGACGCCTGGCTGATCGTCTGCGCGATCCTGATCGGGGTGGTCGGGCTCGTCCGCATCGTGGATGCGGTGCGCCTGCACCGGCAGGAACTGGCGGAGGGCGCGCGAGGGCCCGGGACGGCGGGGCGGCACGAGCTGCTCTACCGGCTTGGCGCGCTGAGCTATTCCGGGCTGCTCGGCCTGTTCGGCCTCCTGACACTGGTGCGCACCGACGACGGCGTGCTGCAGCTGCTCTCGGTGACGACGGCGATCGGCTATGCTGCCGGGATCGCCGGGCGCAATGCCGGGCGGCCGTGGATCGCGCTGTCGCAGCTCTGTTGCGCGTCCCTGCCGCTTGCCGCCGGGCTGTTGGTCGCGCTCGATCCGCTAAAGGCGGTGCTCGCCGCCGTGATCCTGCTGTTCGTGGCGGCGATGATGGACATCACCCTCCAGACCTATGACGCGATCTTGAAGGCCACCATCGCCTCCCATGAGAATGCCGCCCTGGCCGAGCACAACGCAGCGATGGCGCGGCGCGACGACCTGACCGGCGTCGCCAACCGGACGGCCTTTCGCGAGGAGTTCGAGCATCGTCTTCAGGCCGTGGCAGCGGGGCAGGGCAAGCTCGCGCTGCAATGGCTGGATCTGGACCGGTTCAAGGAAGTGAACGACTCGTTCGGGCACCTGGCGGGCAATGCCTTGCTGGTCGCGGTGGCAGGGCGATTGCGGGAGCGGTACGGCGAGTCCTGCGTGGTCGCCCGGCTGGGCGGGGACGAATTCGCGATCGTGTGCGCGGTCGGGCACGAGCAGGAAGCGGTTGCGAGCGGCCGCACCGTGCTGGAGCTCGTGAAGCAGCCGGTTTCCTTCGACGGCCACAGCCTTCGCACCAGCGCGTCGATCGGCGTGGCGATCGCGCCGGAAGATGGCCGGGACGCCGACACGCTGCTGAGAAACGCGGACCTTGCCCTCTATCGGGCCAAGGAGGGCGGCGGCGACCAGCTTTCGTTCTACGAACCAGAGATGGACGAGAAGATCGAGCGGCGCCGCCAGCTCGGCGCGGAACTGCAGGGAGCGATGGAACGCGGCGAATTCCACCTGATGTTCCAGCCGATCTTCCGGATCGCGGACGAGCGGATCACCTCGTGTGAGGTGCTGCTGCGATGGACCAACCGCCGGTTCGGCGTGGTCTCCCCGGCCGAGTTCATCCCGATCGCGGAGGACAGCGGCCAGATCGACGATATCGGAAGCTGGGTGCTGTTCCAGGCGTGCCAGGCCGCTCGCGACTGGCCGGACGCAGTCACCATCGCGGTCAACCTGTCTCCAATCCAGCTGCGGTCCGCCGACCTTCCAGCCGTGGTGGCGCGCGCGCTGGAGCAGAGCGGGATACCGCCGGGGCGGCTCCAGCTGGAGGTGACGGAGTCCGTCCTGCTCGAGGACGTGGATGCGTCGTTCGCGGCGCTGGAGGCGCTCAATCGCGTCGGTGTCTGCACCACGCTGGACGATTTCGGAACGGGGTACTCGTCGTTGAGCTACCTCACCCGCTTTCCGTTCCAGACGTTGAAGATCGATCGCTCGTTCATCTCCGACCTGGATCGCAGCCCGGCCTCAATCGCGATCGTGCAGACGATCGTGGATCTCGCGACCAAGCTGGGGATGCGCACGGTTGCGGAGGGCGTCGAGACGGAAGCGCAGCTGATCCAGCTGCGCCGCACCCGCTGTGACGCCGTGCAGGGATATCTGCTGGCCAGGCCGATGCCGGCGAACATGGTCGGCACCATGCTCGCCGGCGATGCGGTCGAGACTAGCCCGGACGCCTGAACGTCCAAGCGATCAGGCGGCGGCCTTCTCGAGCAGGCGGGTCTGCGCCGCGATCAGGCGACGCATCCGCTTGAGGTCGCCCTCGGTCAGCCGCACCGCGGCGTCGGCCCAGAGCTCGACCACCGCTTCCAACTCGGCGAGCGGGAGCGGGTTGATCGCGCGCGACGCCTCATAGATCGCGCAGTGCGCGGTGTGGCGGCGGCGGTTCTGGCGGATATACTCCTCCACCGTCCGGCGGCCTTCGCCGGGCTCGGCCAGGCCGTGGACGAGCCCGAGGTCGTAGAGGTCCTCCGCGCTGTAGGTCTGCCCGCTCAGGATCATCTGCTCCGCCCGTGCGGCGCCCAGCCGACGGGACAGGAAGCAGTGGGCGCCCATCCCGGGGAACAGGCCGAACAGCGTCTCGGGCAGGCCGAAGCTCGTGCCCCGCTCGGCGATCACGACATTGAAGGAAAGCAGCGCCTCGAAGCCGCCGCCGAGCGCGTCCCCTTCGACCAGCCCGATGGTCACGATCGGCAGGTCGAGGCCCAGCATGTTGCGATGGAGGATGCGCACACACGCACGGCCGTAGCGTGCCAGGGCATCGCGATCGTGCGCGCGGATATGCTGGGAGAAGAGGTCCAGGTCTCCGCCGAGCGAGAACACGCCGGGGAAGCGCGAGCCCAGCACCAGATAGCGGATCGGCGCGGTTCCGCTGGTGCAGGCGCGGACGATGTCGTCCTGCCATTGGCCGAACTCACGAAGCAGGTCCGGATTGAAGCTGGGCCGCACCCGCGGACACATATAGGTCCAGAGCGTGTCCAGTTCGGTATCGAACTGCACATCCAGCTGTTCGAATGCGAATAGCGGCCGGGCGTTGTTGTCGGCTGCGTCCAGTCGAGGTGTTTGCGTTGCCGAATCGTGCTTGATGCCGGCTTTGAAGCGGGGTTGATGAATAGTCATGATGCTTGCCTTCTTCTGCACAGCATTATTGCTGCCTGCGCAGAATAGGTGGGCAATGATGACGATCCGCCCGGCGCCCGCGAAGATCCAAACCTTCTGTTAAGGATATTCTGCCATTAAGGGCGAACAACGATGCACCGGGGGGTGCACAGGTTGCGAGCCTTTGTATGAGTGCACGATCCGGCTTCGGGTGCGAACTGCCCCGATGGTCTCTGACGCGATGGCTGGTGGAGCCAGGGGAGGACATCCCCGACAGCATGCGCAGGACGCTGCTGCACAGCCTCTATGCCAGCTTGCCGATCTTTGCAGGCGGGGTGCTGAACACCGTCGCGGTGTCGGCGCTCGTCGCCGCACGGATGCACACGACGGCGGCCTATCTGTGGGTGGCTCTGGAGGTGCTGCTGGCGGCAGCGCGATTGCCGGCACTGGTGCTGGGACGCAAGGCGATCGCCCAGGGACGGCGGGGTCCGACCGACATCTACATCTCGCTTGCCGTGCTCTGGGCGGCAAGCGTCGGCTATGGCACCTTCATGTGCGTCGCGAGCGGGGACTGGGTCGCGGCGGCGCTCGCCTGTCTCTCGGCGGCGGCGATGGTGGGCGGCATCTGCTTCCGCAACTTCGGCGCTCCACGCCTGGTGGCGGTGATGATCGGGCTGAGCCTGGGGCCCTGCGCGGTCGCCGCAGCATTTTCCGGCCAGCCGGTGCTGCTGCTCGTGATGTTCCAGATCCCGTTCTACCTCATCAGCATGAGCGCGGCCGCCTTCCAGCTCAACCGGTTGCTGGTCCGGACGATGCGAGCGGAGATGATCAACGACCATCACGCCCGGCACGACCCGCTCACCGGCCTCCTCAACCGCAGCGGCCTGGCGCGCTGGGCGGAGGATCGGATGGGGCACGGCCAAGGCGCGCTTGCCGTCTTTTACCTCGACCTCGACTGGTTCAAGAGCATCAACGACACGCTGGGGCACAAGGCGGGGGATACCGTCCTGGTCGGCGTCGCCGAGCGCCTGCAGCAGCTCGCAGCCGGGCGGGGGCAGGTGGCGCGGCTGGGCGGGGACGAGTTCGTCCTGGTGGCGGAGGCCGTGGACCGCGGCGGTGCCGAGCTGTTGAAGGCGCGGATCAGCGCCGCGATCGCCGATCGTGGCTATTTCGTCGATGGGCAGCAGGTGCATGTCGGCGCCAGCGTGGGCGTGGCGCTTTCGGAAGAGCATGGGGAGGACCTGCCGATCCTGCTGGAGATCGCCGACCTGGCGCTGCACCATGCCAAGTCGAGCGGACGCGTCGTCGCCGGTCCGCTCCGCATGCGCGAGACGGCCCCCGATCTTGCTGCGCCACGAGTGAACTAGTCCGCCCGGCGCATCTTCCGCCGCCAAGGCACCCAATCGGCCGATGCCGCGTTACCGACCGAGCGGCATGGAGGAGCGATCATGGCAGGCACGGACAAGAGGGACCCGTCGAGGAAGCCTGCAGGGCTGCTCGGTCTCTATATCGTGATCGCCTTTCTGGTTGCGATCATTGCGGTGTCCTACGCGTTGGGCTGGGGCGAGCACGACGACACCACGGAAGTCCAGCAGATCGGCGGCTAGCTAGCCGGCTGCGTCTCGCGCCAGAGGCAGGCGGCGAGCACCGCAGGGGTTGGCGTCGGTGAAAGGCTCCGGCTATCTGGCCTTGCGCCACCACACGCGGCCGTTTGCGGCCACGGGTGGGGAGGGGTGGGTCTTCGAAGCCGGGACAGGTGCATGATCGAACGCCATTTGCTGAAGCTGCGTGCGCGGGACTCGCTGAGCGCGGAGGAGGAGCAGGCGATCCGATCTGCCATCGACGACGTGCGCGAGCATCCGGCAGGCCGGACCATCATCCACGCCAACGTGGAACTGAGCGAATCCACGCTCGTGCTCGACGGCCTGGTCTCGCGCTACAAGGACCTGCGCAACGGCCAGCGCCAGGTGACGGAACTGCACGTACCGGGTGACTTTGCCGATTTGCACAGCTTCACGCTCAAGCGCCTCGACCACGACGTGATGACGCTGACGCCGTGCCGCGTCGCGACCATGTCGCACGAGAACCTCAAGCGAATCACCGAAGAATTTCCGCACCTGACCCGCGTCTACTGGTTCGGGACCAACCTGGATGCCGCAATCCACCGCGAATGGACGGTGTCGCTCGGCCGCCGCACGGCGATCGCGCGCATGGCCAATCTGTTCTGCGAACTGCACGTGCGGTTGGGCATCGTCGGACTGACGGAGGGAAGCAGCTATCGGCTGGACCTTACCCAGCAGCAGCTTTCCGAATGCCTGGGCCTGACGCCGGTGCATGTGAACCGGGTGCTGCGCGAGCTGCGGGAACAGAGGGCGGTCGAGTTCCGGAGCGGGCGGGTGATGATCCACGACCTGCCCTTGCTACGCCGCATCGCGGAGTTCGATCCGAGCTACCTCTACCTTGAGCATCGTTCCCGCTGAGCCGCCGGCGGGCTGCCGCGACGCGGTGTCGCTCGTCTCTTCAAGTCGTGGAAATAGGGGCAGATTTCACCTCCGATCAGGTCCGGAATCGGCAGTCGGAGGCTCGGGCCGGAAATCGTGTTGATCTACATTTAAGATGGCAACCCAGGGCCCGCCCCGGGATTTTCAGGGGTATGCCCGCATATTCCTTTCATCTCTGCACGCTCGACAAGAGCCGTCCGATCAAGAACGATCATCACGAGTTCCCCGATGTCGGTGCCGCGCTGGCGGAGGCCGCGCGCATCGGCCGGGGCATGATCCGACAGCGCGTTCGCCGGAAGCCATGCGAACTGCGCGCCCGCCTCGACGTGCGTGACGAGGGGGATGCCCCCGTCGCCCGTATCCTTCTGGCAGAACTCGCCCGTCAGATGTCCTGAGGACAACCTTCCGTGACCGAGCTTGAAAACGCGGGCGGGGACTATCCCGTCCCTGCGCCCGAGGACGTGCCCTTTCCCGGGCGCATCGCCCTGCATGTGGACGCGACGGACATCACCCGCCGCATCTTCCGGGTGCGCGAAGTCGTCCCGGTGCCGGCACCGGGTATCCTGACGCTGCTCTTTCCGGAGTGGTTGCCGGGCTACCACGCGCCGCAGGCCCCGATCGAGCTCTTCGCAGGCCTGACCGTCACGGCCGGTGGAGCGCCGCTTTCGTGGAAGCGCCATGCCGTCCAGGTGCACGCCTTTCATGTCGACGTGCCGGACGATGTCGCGGAAGTGGAGGTCCGCTTCCAGTTCCTGTCGCCGACCGACGGCGCCCAGGGCCGCGTGCTCGTAGGTTCGGAGATGCTGAGCCTCCAGTGGAACACGGTGCTGCTCTACCCGGCCGGCTATTATGCGCGGCAGATCCCCTTCGACGCGAGCTTGACCCTTCCGGAGGGATGGCAGCAGGCGTGCGCGCTCGCGGCGGTGGACAGCGACGGCACCACCATCCGCTACGAGACCGCGCCCCTCGACGTTCTGGTGGACTCGCCCGTGTTCGCGGGGCGGCACTTCGAACGCGTTCCGCTGGACGACGCGGGGCAGGTGCACCTCAACATCTTTGCCGACAGCCCTGACCAGATCGCGCTCACGCCAGAGAAGGTCGCGCCGCATCGGGCCATGGTCGACCAGGCCGAGAAGCTGTTCGGGGCACGGCCGTTCGACCGCTACGAAGTGCTGTTTGCGCTCAGCGAAGAGATCGGCAGCATCGGCGTCGAGCATCACCGATCCTGCGAGGCGGTGACGCTGCCGACCTATTTCACGGATTGGGAGGGGAGTTTTTCCAGGCGGGACACCATCCCGCACGAGTTCATCCATGCCTGGAACGGCAAGCACCGGCGCGGCGAGGACAGCTGGACGCCGAGCTTCGACCGGCCGATCCGCAACAGCCTGATGTGGGTTTATGAGGGCCAGACCCAGTATTGGGACCGCGTGCTGTGCGCGCGCTCCGGCCTCTGGACGCCGGACTGGACGATGCAGGCGATCGCGCTCACCGCCGCCACCCATGAGGCCCGCGCAGGGAGCCGCTGGCGCCCGATGAGCGACACGACGCGCGATCCGATCATCGCCGCGCGCGCGACGCTGCCCTGGGCCAGCTGGCAGCGGAGCGAGGACTATTATTCCGAAGGGTCGCTCGTCTGGCTCGATGTCGACACGCGCATCCGAGTGTTGACGGACGATAGGCGGTCGCTCGACGATTTCGCGAGGGCGTTCTTCGCGGCCGAGGAAGCGGGCACCTGCACCACGCGCACCTACACCTTCGACGAGGTGGTCGCCGCGCTCGAGGATCTCGCCCCGTTCGACTGGGTGCGATTCTTCCGCGACATGATCGAGGGCAAGCACGAGGGCGCGCCGCTCCAAGGGCTGGAGCGGGGCGGCTACCGGCTGGTCTATCGGGACGCGCCGAGTAATTACTGGCGCAATGCCGAAACGCTCGCGGGCAACGTCAACCTGATGTTCTCCCTGGGCCTGACCGTCGACACGCAGGGCAAGCTGGAGGAAGTGCTGTGGGAGGGGCCGGCCTATGACGCTGCCCTCACGACCGGCACGACGATCCCGGAGGTGGAAGGACGGCCCTTCTCCCCAGAGGGGCTGCGAAATGCGGTCGCAAGGGCGAAGGGCCCCGAAGGCCGCGTTCGGCTGAAGGTCCGCGCGGGCCGGCAGGAGCGCACCGTCGAGGTCGCCTGCACCACCGGCCATCGCTATCCCCATCTCGAACCGATCGCGGGCGCCCGCCCGCGGCTGCTGGAGATCCTGGCGCCGCGCGGTTGACCATCCCGGGCAAGGAAAAGTGCGGCCGGGCGATTGCGCGGCGCGGGACGGCACGCGACAAGCAGGAAATCAAAAGGGGAGATTTCCATGCGTCCTGCCTTGGTGATGCTGCTGTTGCCGCTCGTGCCGTTGATCCAGGCGAGCGCCCCGCCCGTGATGCAGGCGACAAAGGTTGCGGTAGGGGAGCAGGACGCGGCGCTGCTCGCCTTCCTCGATCGCGCCTTTGACGAGCAGGTCGCCCTCAGCCCGGAGACGCAGACGCACCTGGGCTTCAAGAGCAATTATGACCGGCTGGACGACTATACGGACGCGGCAGCGCAGCGCCGGCGCGACCTATCGGAGCGGCAGCTGAAGCAACTGCGTGCGCAGTTCCGGCCGGATCGGCTGAGCGAAAGCGCGCGCATCAGCTATCGCCTGTTCGAATATGAGGCGGAGCGCGCGCGCGAATCCTTCCGCTTTCGGAAGCTGCGCTTTCCCGTGTCGACCAACGGCAGCCCCGCGGGTTCGATCCCGGTGCTGCTGATCAACAACCACAAGGTCGACACGGTCGAGGACGCACGCGCCTATGTCGCCCGGCTGCGCGATACGGAACGGGTGATGCGCGAGGTGGCGGCGACGATGCGCGAGCAGGCGGCCGCAGGCATCATCCCCAACAAGGTGAACTTCGCGCCTGCGCGGGCGGATGCGCGCAAGGTCATCACTGGCGCGCCGTTCGACACCGGCGCCGATTCGACGCTGATGGCGGACTTCCGCAAGAAGGTGGGGGCGCTCGACGCGCCGGCCGCCACCAAGGAGGCGCTGCTGCGCGACGCGCAGGCGGCGCTGACGGGGCCGTTCCGCCGCGGGTTCGATACGCTGTTCGCCGCGCTCGACGAGATCGAGCACAAGTCGAAGGGCAACTTCGGCGCCTGGAGCCTGCCGGACGGCGCCGCCTATTACGCCGACCGGCTGAAGAACTCGACCACCACCAGCCTGACCGCCGACCAGGTCCATGCGCTCGGCCTGCGCCAGGTCGCGGCGATCCGGCAGGAGATGGAGGCGATCAAGCGCGAGGTGGGCTTCCAGGGGACGCTGGAACAGTTCTTCGACCACATCCGCACCGACCCCAAGTTCAAATATCCGAACACCGAGGAAGGCCGGGAGGCGTATCTGCGCGACGCACGCGCGGTGATCGCATCGGTGATGGAGGTCGCGCCGCGCTATTTCCGGGTGCTGCCAAAGGCGCCGCTGGAGGTGCGCGCGGTCGAGAAGTGGCGTGAAGGGACGGCCTCCACCGCCTTCTACAACCGCCCGTCTGCCGATGGATCGCGGCCGGGCATCTACTACGTCAACCTGGTCGACATGAACCAGACGCAGAAGGTGCAGGTTGCCGCCATCGCCGCGCACGAGGGCGCGCCGGGGCACCATTTCCAGATCGCGCGCCAGCAGGAGCTGACCGGCATCCCCAAGTTCCGCAAGTTCGGCGGCTACGGGGCCTTCACCGAGGGCTGGGGGCTCTATTCGGAGCGGCTGGCGGACGAGATGGGCGTCTACAAGGGCTCCTATGACCGGTTCGGCATGCTGTCGCTCCAGGTGTGGCGCGCCATCCGGCTGGTGCTGGACACCGGCATCCATGCCAAGCGCTGGGACCGCGCGCAGGCGATCGCGTACTTCAAGGCCAACAGCTCGGTATCCGACACCGACATCGCGCGGGAGGTCGACCGCTACTTCAACTGGCCCGGCCAGGCGACGAGCTACATGGTCGGCCAGCTCAAGATCGCCGAGCTGCGCCAGCGCGCCGAGCGCGAACTGGGCCCGAAGTTCGACATCCGCGACTTCCACGAGGTGGTGCTGGGCCAGGGCGCCCTGCCGCTCGACGTGCTGGAGGAACAGGTGACGCGCTACATCGCGCAGCGGAAGGGCTGATCCGGGGCGGCGTGCTCCTGGGGAGGCAGGGGCGCTGTTGAGGCTGACCTTTAAGGGGCTGCGGGGAGCGTAAGACGGAAGACGGTGCCGGACGGGGTGTCGAGCAGTCCCAGCTCGCCCCCCGCCGAGGCCAGCAGCGATCGTGCGATCGGCAGGCCGAGGCCCGTTCCCCCGCGTGCCCGCCGCGAGGTGAAGAAGGGCTCGAAGATCCGGCCACGGTCGGCGAGCGGAATGCCGCCACCATCGTCGGTGACGGTGACGAGCACGCCTCGATCCTCCCGGATGCCGATCGTGATCTCGCTCGCGCCGGCCTGGCGGCTGTTGTCGAGGAGGGTGGCGAGCACGGCCTCGAGCGTCGCCTGCGGCATGGCGGCGGCTGGCACCGGCGTCTCGACCTCGACGGCGATGGCGCACTCCGCGCTGCCGAGCGCGTCGGCCAGCCGGCGGGCGGTGGCGACGACGTCGGCGGTGCCCTCCGACGCTGCCGTCATCATGTCGGCACGGGCGAGTTCCAGCAGCCGCGAGACCAGCAGCGTCAGCCGGGAGGCGTCTGCGTCCACATTCGCCAGGAACCGGCGCCGATCCTCCGGCCCCATGTCGTCGGCGTGGTCCTGCAGCAGCTCGATCGCGCCGCGAATGGCGGCGAGCGGCGTCTTGAATTCGTGGCTGACGGCATGGGCGAAGTCGCGCAGGTAGCGGGAACGCTTGTCGATCGCCTCGGCCATGACGGCGAAATCGCGATACAGGTCCTGGATCTCGATGGCGGCGGTGGGAGGCACCGCGGGCACGCTGCCCTGGCCGGCGGCGACGCCGCGCGCGGCCTGGCGCAACTGGTCGATCGGGCGAGCGATGCCGCGCGAGAGCAGGCCCGACAGGACGATCAGCGCGCCCAGGATCGCAAGCACCCCGAAGGCGATCTTGCCGCGATCCTCGTACAGGCCGACGAACAGCGCGCGTGCCGATCGCGACAGCAGCAGGACGCCCACCACCTGTCCATCGACGATGATCGGCCGGGCATGGTGGACGCGGATTGCGGCGGCCCGCGACAGCCATTCGAAGCGATAGACCGCGCGATAGGCGCCGTTGCGGCGGAGGGTGGTGGCGGGCCTGCCGTCGAGGGCGGAGGCGACCTCGGGCAGGGCCGCGTAGCTGCCGCTTGCCTTGCTGCCGGTCACGAGGCGGCCCTGCCGGTCGAGCAGCAGGATAGACGCGAGGGTCGCCTCGCGCGTCTGCTCCAGGACGGGCCCGAAGCGCACCGCGGCCGCCCGCGCATCGGCTGCCGGCGGCCCCGCCGGGGTCGGTGCCGGGCGCTCCGGAAGGATCGGAGTGCTGCTGAGGTCGACCTCCGTGCTGCCGGCCGCTTCGTACGACCGCGACCTTTGTGCTTTCGCAGGCGCTCGCGCGGAGGAAGCCGGGGAAGCCCCCGGCCACAATGCGGTGGCGCTGGCTGCAAGCGCCGCACCCTGCGCGGCCAGTTCGGCTTCGGTCTGGCGCACCAGCGTGTTCTCATAGACGCGCAGGAACACCGCGCCGACGCCGGGCAGCGCCGCGACCAGGAAGAAGCTGGCGAACAGATAGGTGCGCAGCGACAGCCGCGGCCAGTGCCGCCGGGCCCAGGCCTTGGCCGCGCCGATCACGCGGGGGCGCCGGTGCAGGTCCCGAGCCGATAGCCGATGCCGGGCCGGGTTTCGATCACGTCGGTGCCGCCGGCCTGCGCGAACTTGGCGCGCAGGTTGCGGATGTGGCTGTCCACCGTGCGGTCGGTGATGGCGAAGCCGGGCCCGTGGAGCCGGTCGATGATCGCGTCGCGGCTGAATACCTTGCCCGGCATCACCGCGAGCGTGCGCAGGATTGAGAATTCGGTGACGGTCAGCGGCACCTCCGCCTCGTCCCAGCGTGCCTGCCATCCCTCGACGTCCAGGGTCAGCCGGGCGTGGCGAATGGCGGCCCCGACGTGATCGGCCGCTGGTGGCCGCCCATGGGTGCGGCGCAGGATCGCCATGACGCGTGCCACCACCTCGCGTGGGGAAAAAGGCTTCACGACATAATCGTCGGCGCCGAGCTCGATGCCGAGCACCCGGTCGATCTCGTCGTCGCGGGAGGAGAGGAACAGGATCGGCAGCTCGCCGCTCGCCCTCAGCCGACGGCAGACCTCGAGCCCGTCCATGCGCGGCATGTTGATGTCGAGCACGATCAGGTCGGGACGCCGAGCCTCGGCGATCTCGAGCGCGGCCTCGCCATCTTCCGCCTCGACCGCGTCGAGCCCTGCCTTGCCAAGGGCGAAGACGAGCAGCTGGCGGATGTGCGGATCGTCGTCGGCGACGAGAATGGTGCGGGGCATGGGGCACAGGATCATGGTTGCCGCCCTTGCGTCAACGGCGCCGGTGGTGGGAACGGAGCGCCGTCACAGCCCCGGCCGTACGGTACGGCGCGGGGGAGTGGCGGGTGGTCGCCGAGCAGTGCGCGGGCGGCAGCGAGGCGGCGGGCGTTGCGCCAGGTCCAGCTATGCCAGTCGGCCTGGTCGCGTTCGAGACGCCGCAGCGCCTCCGCACGGAGATAGGAGACGCGGTCGCGCAGGAGCGGGCCGCCGGCGCGGCGTTCGAGCTCGGCCAGCGGCAGCAGCGCGGAAGGGCCGAGGCGCGCGAGATAGCAGAGGTCGAGGTCATCGCCGGCCCGCGCATGGCGGACGTTCCAGCTGGCGGCGGTGGCGCCCAGATCGATGACGCTGGCGGCGGCGAGGACGAGGCCGGCGGCGAGTGCGTTCGCGTTGACGAGCCAGCGGGTCGAGCGCCCGGCCAGCATCCGCCAGACGATCAGCACGAGCCCGACCGCCACCAGCGCCATCCAGGCGAGTGCGGCGATGCGCAGGCGGGTGAGCGAAAAGGCGTCGATGTAGTCGAGGGTTCGCAGGATGCTGGAGGCGACCAGCAACAGGTTCTGCGCGACCCAGAGCAGGATCAGCCGCCGGACGAGCGGGCTGCGCGCGCCGCTGCTGCCTGGCCGGGAGGCGACGAGCACGAACGCGCCGGCGAGAAGCGCGGTGACGATCAGCGGGTAGGCCCCGCGGTGGGCGTAGTCGGCAAGCGTGACGCCATCCGGCAGCGGCGCGCCGCTCCATAGGAAGGCGAGGTCGAGCGCGTTCTGGATCGCGAAGATCGCGTTGAAAGTCACGAGCGAAAGGGTGAGGGTCGCGATCGGCACGTCCGGTGCGCGCGGTCCCGCGAAGGCAGAGGCGTCGCCGATCCGCAGCATGGCGTGGCGCGGCCGGAGGCTGGGCCAGACCAGCAGCAGCACGAACGACCAAAAGATCAGATGGAACACGGCCGAGCTGAGGTCCGGGAAACGGATCGCGGCAAAGGCATTGCCGATCAGCGGATTGGCGGTGGCGAACAGGGCGAGGAAGGTCGCGCCACCCAGGAGCGGCAGCGCGAGGATCGCGAGCAGCGCTGCCAGATTCGCCCCCGGCCGCGCGGGTGAGACCTTCCGCAGGCCTATCATGTCCTGCAGCAACGCGACCGGGCTGAGCAGGCCGTGGAGGAACAGCCGCCCGGTCCAGCCGATCGCGGTCCCGAACCGGTGCTGCGGCAGCAGGACCGCGGAGGCGAGCGCCGCCCAGAACAGGCACCAGTCGAGCGGGTCGGGGTCGTCCACCAGCGCGAAACCGGCCGCGACCGCGAACAACAGCGCGCCGAGCGCAGCCCGGTTGTGGCGCAGGTGGGGGCGCGTGAGCGCGACCACCGCGGTCCAGGCCAGCGCGAAGAGGCCGAGGGTGGCGCCTGGCTCCTCGCCGTAGAAGAGCAGTTGCGCCACCGCGACCAGCGCGACGGCGCCGAGCGCTTTGCAGAGGAAGGTGAAACGTGGTCGGTGCTTGCTGGCGGTCATGCCGATCTCCCTTGATCGGCCAGGGACTAGGCAGCGCCCGTCGAGGTCACGTGGAAGCGTTCGACCGGAAACCATGGCGCTTCGGTGCAGAAGCCGTGCAGAGGGCGACCCTAAGTGCGCGACGGGTGGACATGGCAGCGCTTTGGCGGCACGGCGGCGGCGCTCCTCCCCCACCACCGCGGGTTCCGATTTCATGACGCAACAGCCTGAAAGCCGCCGCGGCCTGATCCACGGCGCCACCGCCTATGGCCTGTGGGGTCTGCTTCCGCTCTATTTCCACCTGCTCGATCAGGTCGACGCCGGCGAGATCGTGGCGCAGCGGGTGCTGTGGTCGGTCGTGCTGCTGGTGCCGATCGTGCTCGTGCTGGGCCGTCGCGCCTCCTTGTGGGCTGTGCTGCGCAATCCGCGGACCATGGTGATGCTGGCGGCGAGCGCGGTGCTGATCGCGGCGAACTGGCTGCTCTATGTCTGGGCGGTGCTGCACCACCAGGTGCTGGCCGCGAGCATGGCCTATTTCCTGAACCCGCTGTTCAACATCGCGATGGGCGTGGCGCTCCTGGGCGAGCGGCTGACGCGGGCGCAGGCGGTGGCGGTGCTTCTTGCCGGGGCGGGCGTGGCGGTGCTGGCGCTGGGGGCGGGCGGTGCGCTGTGGATCAGCCTGACGATCGCGCTGAGCTTTGCCTTCTATGGCCTGATCCGCAAGCTGGCCCCGGTCGAGGCGTTCGAGGGGCTGACGGTCGAGACGCTGCTGCTGGCGCCGTTCGCGCTGGGTTATCTCGTTTGGCTGTCCGGCCATGGCGGCATGAGCTTCGGCCGGGAGGGCGGGACCACCGCGCTGCTGGTTCTGGCGGGGGCGGTCACCACGGTGCCGCTGCTGCTGTTCGCGGCCGCCGCACGCGAGCTTCGGATGGCGACGCTGGGCCTGCTCCAGTTCCTGGCGCCGACCATGCAGTTCCTCTTGGCGATCACGCTGTTCGGCGAGCGGCTGGACCCGGCCAAGCTGCTGAGCTTCGGACTGATATGGGCCGGGCTTGCGGTCTATGTCGGCGGCAGCGTCCTCAGCCGCACGCGGCGTGACGCCGTCGCCTGACGCAAACGGGGCCGGCAGGCGCCGGCCCCTCCAGGCTTAGCGGCAGACCACTTCGCGACGATCGAGCGAGCGGCCGAGCAGTGCGCCGCCCGCACCGCCGATCAGCGTCCCCAGCAGCTGCGAGTCGCCGTTGGTAAGGATGTTGCCCAGCACGCCACCGGCCAGGCCGCCGACGATCAGTCCAGTCGTGCCGTCCGTGCGGCGGCAGTAGTAGCGGCCGTTGCTGCCGCGATAGACGCGGTCGTTTCGGCTGAGGTAGCGCGGCTGGTAGTAGTTGCCGCCGCGGTAATAGCGATCGGCATAGTAGCGGCCCTGGCCGCGCTCGTACCGGTTGTAGTCGTAGTTGCGGTACTGGCGCCAATCGCGCTGGTTCTGGGCGGCGCGGCGCCGGTCGTCGCGGCGATCCTCGCGGCGTTCGTTCCAGCGCCGCTCGTTTCGCTCGCGCTGCTGCCGGGCGCGGGCATCGCGATAATCCTGATCGCGCCATTCCTGCGCGGCCGGCGCCGCCGACGCGGCAGCCGGGATGGTGGGAAGAACCATGGCCGCCATCAGGCTGGCGATCAGGGGAATACGCATGACAGTCTCCACTTGGCTTTGATGCGTGAAGAACGGTGCGATGGAGTCCCGGGTTGCGTGAACGGCAAACTACCTTCCGTTCATCCAGAGGCCAGCAAGCGAGGCGGAAGAGTTTGAATGCTTGTCAGGAATGGGTGGACAGCGGACATAGCGTGTAACGGTATTATATGACGATCAGAGGCATTGAGCATTTTCCGCAACCGGAAGACTGGACCGAATTCAGCCTCCAGCAGCTTGGCTACAGGCGGTACTCGGTCTCGATATTCGACCACTGGCTGACGGAGGACGAATGGTCACTGCACCCGTTCGTCTCGCTGGAGCGAGCCCGCGCGAACGGGTTTGAGCAGGCTTTCCACGAGCAAAACCGGAAATTTCGCGCCTTTTACCGCAGCATCTTCGACGGTGGTGTTTTCCGTCTGACTGGATCGCGTTCGAGGCCGCAGGTGACTTGGCACGCTCGCTGGGATCGCCGTCTGAAGAAGGCCGTGACCGCTATGGTAGAAGACCGAACTTGGGGCGCGGAGTTCTACGCACCGGTCTCTCACATCCGTATCTCGTCCGGCGATGCCCGCACCGATACCGTGTTCCTCGAACGGAATGCGGATGAGGCCGCCATCAGAAACCTCGTGATGAGTCACGGCCTAAATCTCATCGGCTGATCCGACATGGGTGCAAGTAAGTGGTTAGCTGCCGTTCAGTCGAACCAGCGAGTGTGCATAGAGCTCAAAAAAGATCGGTCTTCCACGGGATACCCGGACGCTGAACCGATCACCGAATCCACGCCGCACTGGGGGCAAAGGGCTGTTCCGCCTTCATCCTCCAGCCACTCATCGATACTAGCCGTCATGAAGGTTGCTTGGCAGTAGAAGCAGCCGCACACCCCACTTCGCTCCAGCTGCTCCCGGTGGTCGCGCGAATGACGGTGAGCAGCATCCAACGCCTGAGGATCATATTCCATCAGGCCAGCATCGACGCGCTAGGGAATGTCGGCAAGTAGGCGCTAGCTGTCGTTCTCGTTCAGGCCGCAACCTAGTCCGCGTCTGCCGAGCCGAGTGCCTCGGCCATGCCCGCGGCGGCTTCGCGCAGCATCGCTTCGGATTGCGCGGCGGCTTTCAGGAAGTCCGCCTGGGAGGCGGGCGTATAGTTGCAGCCGACGAACAGGTGGTCCGCGGGAGGGGACGGGGGCGCCTCGCCGCCGAACGCCTTGGCCAGCGCCGCCTCGATCGAACCGCCGGTCGGTTCATAGGCGCCGAGCATGGGGCCGGTCTCGGGATCCACGAAGCGGTAATATTGCTCGGTGACCTTGATGGGTGCGCGCTCCATCTTCTGCGCGGCAATGAAGGCCGCTGCCTTGTCCCGCGGCCAGAACGTCACGACCCAATCCTTCAGGAAGTAGACGGTGGAGACCTGCTCCCCCAGGAACGCGACGGGCTTGGAGAGCGTGTAGCCGTAGAGGCCGATCACGCCCTTTGTCTCCTCGCTCTCCTTGATCTCCCGCATCCAGGCGGGCCGCTTGCCCTGGAGAAACAGCGCGGTGGCGAAGGCGACCGCGGCCGGATGGGACCGGCAGCTGAGCGCATCGCCCAGCGTCTCGGGCGTAAGCCGGATGTCCTCGTCCTCCACCGGGGTTGCCTCAGGCTCGGCTTCGTCGGCCTGGGCGAGCGCGGGCACGGGCAAGGCAAGCGAGAGCGGAAGCAGCAGGCGCAGCAGAGTCGCGTTCATCAACCAACCTGTCGAACGGAGGCGGGCCGACCCGAGCGCGGGCGCGCGGGTCGGCCGTGTGGATCAAGCGGCGATGCGCTCGCTGCCCGGGTAGGCGAACAGCAGGTCGGCGCCTTCGCCGGCTTCCACCTGGGTGGTGCCGGTCAGCGTCAGGCACTCGCCGGCCTTGAACGGGGTGCCGTCGGCGGTGCCCTCGCCAGTGACGGGGACGAGCCAGCCGGTGGTGCCTTCCGGAAGCGTCACGGTGCGGGTGCCGGCGGGCCAGCGTTCCAGCACGAACTTGGGACCTTCGACCAGGATGGTGCGGTCCTCGGAGACCTTGCCGGGTGCGGGCGGGGCGACGAAGGGTACTGCGTCCGACACGGCGACGCCGTCGTCCAGGTGCAGCTCGCGCGGACGGCCATAGTCGTAGAGGCGGTAGGTCGTCTCGGAGTTCTGCTGGATCTCGATCAGCGTGATGCCAGCACCAATCGCGTGCACGGTGCCCGAGGCCGAGTAGAAGAAGTCGCCCGCCTTCACCGGCTTCCAGTCGAGCTTGTGCTCGATCGAGCCGTCCTCGGCCGCCGCGCGCAGTTCCTCGTGGGTCATGGGTACAAGCGTGCCGAGCGCGATGGTCGAATCCGGCTCGGCGGCCAGGATCACCCAGCATTCGTCCTTGCCGCGCGGCAGGCCGCGGGCCTGGGCCTGGGTGTCGTCGGGGTGGACCTGCACCGACAGCTTCTCGCTGGTGAAGAGGTACTTCACGAGCAGGTCGGGGGTCGAATCGCCGGGCGACTTGAACCAGACCTCACCGATCGGATCGCTGCCCGGGGCCGGATCGGGGAAGCCGGGCCACAGGTCGGTGCGGCCCCAGGGCTTTTCGACGCGGTGGGTTTCGAGCATCGTCGCGGGCAAGTCGGTTCTCCGTTCTCGTTGGGCACAAGGCATCGGGAAGCACGGCGGGGCCGCCGCGCATCCGATCGGTTTCACGTTGCGCGAAAGCTATTGTTCGCGCCACCCCTAAGCGGCTAGGACGCAGCTCATGCGTAAGTCCCTGTTCCGTGCAAGCACGCTGGTCCTGTTCGCCGCTGGAGCGGCAACCCTCTCCGGCTGCGCGCGCAGCGGGGGCGGCTCCGCCGACACGCCCTATGTGGCGCGCGACGTGGGCACGCTCTACACCGCGGCGAAGAACCGCCTGGATCGGGGGCAGTACAAGCTCGCCGCCGGCCTGTTCGACGAGGTCGAGCGCCAGCACCCCTATTCGGTGTGGGCGCGCCGCGCGCAGGTGATGGGTGCGTTCAGCTATTACCTCGACAAGGACTATGCGAAGGCGATCGCTGGCGCGCAGCGGTTCCTGACGGTGCACCCGGGCAATCAGGAAGCGCCCTACGCCTATTATCTGATCGCGCTGTGCTATTACGAGCAGATTGCGGACGTCACCCGCGACCAGAAGATCACCGATCAGGCGATGACCGCCCTGGGTGAACTGATCCGCCGCTATCCCCAGACCAACTATGCTGCCGACGCGCGCCTGAAGCTCGACCTGGTCCGCGACCATCTCGCCGGCAAGGAAATGGAGATCGGTCGCTTCTACGAGCAGCGCGGCCAGTGGCTGGCGGCATCCATGCGCTTCCGCCGCGTCGTCGACGAGTATCAGACCACCACCCATGCGCCCGAGGCGCTGATGCGGCTGACCGAGACCTATCTGGCGCTGGGCGTGCCGGACGAGGCGCGCAAGGCCGCGGCCGTGCTCGGCGCCAACTATCCTGGCACCGAATGGTACGAGCGCGCCTACAAGCTGATGCAGGAGCATGCGCCTCAGACCGCGGCCGCCAAGGACGCCTGACGCGCGCGATCTCCGACCCCGGACGATGAGGACGGATCGATGCTGACGGCACTGTCGATCCGCGACGTCGTGCTGATCGAGGCGCTGGACCTGGAGTTCGGCGCCGGGCTGGGCGTGCTGACCGGCGAGACCGGGGCGGGCAAGTCGATCCTGCTCGACGCGCTCGGCCTCGCGCTGGGCGCGCGCGGCGACACCGGGCTGGTGCGCGACGGTGCGACCCAAGCGGTGGTGACCGCGAGCTTCGATGCGCCCGCGGCCGGCACGCCGCTTGCCGCCATCATCGAGGAAAACGGGCTGGAGCTGGAGCCCGGCGAGCCGCTGATCGTGCGCCGGCTGGTGAAGCGCGACGGCGGCAGCCGCGGCTTCGTCAACGACCAGCCGGCGTCGGCGGCGCTGCTGCGCGAGATGGGCCAGCATCTGGTCGAGGTCCACGGCCAGCATGACGATCGTGGCCTTCTCAACCCGCGTGGCCACCGCGCCCTGCTCGATGCCTTTGCGCGGATCGACGTGCGGGAGGCGGCCGCCGCCTATCGCAAGTGGCGCGATGCCGAGGCGGCGCTCGGCGCGGCGCAAGCCGAGATCGAGACCGCCCAGCGCGACCGCGAGTGGCTGGAGCACGCGGTCGCAGAGCTCGACGCGCTCGCGCCCGAGCCGGGGGAGGAGGAGGCGCTCGCCGACCGCCGGCGGCTGATGCAGCGCGCCGAAAAGGCGTCCGACGATCTGCGAGCGGTGGAAACCCTGCTGGAAGGATCGGGCGGGGGGCTCGCCCAGCTGCGCCAGGCGGCGCGGGTGCTGGAGCGGCTGGGCGACGACCATCCCGCCCTCGCCGAGGCGCTGGCGGCGGTCGATCGCGCGGTGATCGAGGGCGCGGTGGCCGAAGATCGGCTGCGCGAGGCGCGGGCGGCGCTCGCCTTCGACCCGCGCGCGCAGGAGGAGGATGAGGCACGCCTGTTCGAGCTGCGCGGCGTCGCGCGCAAGCATCGCGTGCGGCCGGACGAACTCGCGGATCTCGCCGACGAGCTGCGCGGGCGGCTGCGGCGGCTGGAGTCGGGCGAGGAAGGGATCGCCGCGCTGGTGGCGGAGGTCGCGGCGGCGCGCGGCGCCTATGATGCGGCGGCCGAGGCGCTGAGTGCGCGGCGGACGGCGGCGGCGAGCGCGCTGGACCGTGCGGTGGCGGGCGAGCTGGCGCCGCTCAAGCTGGAGGCGGCGCGCTTCCGCACGGTGGTGGCGCCGCTGGGCTCCGAGCAATGGTCGGCCGCGGGCAAGGACCGGGTCGAGTTCGAGATCGCGACCAACCCGGGCACGCCGTTCGCGCCGCTGATCAAGATCGCGAGCGGCGGCGAACTGTCGCGCTTCATCCTGGCGCTGAAGGTCGCGCTTGCCGAGGAAGGCGGCGCGGGGACGATGGTGTTCGACGAGATCGACCGCGGCGTCGGCGGCGCGGTGGCGTCGGCGATCGGCGACCGCCTCGCGCGGCTGGCGGAGCGCACCCAGGTGCTGGTGGTGACCCACAGCCCGCAGGTCGCCGCGCGCGGACGGCGGCACCTGCTGATCGCCAAGCGCCATGACGGGGTGGTGACGCGAACCGGGGTCACGCCGCTCGATCCCCAGGAACGCCGCGAGGAGATCGCGCGGATGCTGTCGGGCGCGGAGATCACCGACGAGGCGCGGGCGCAGGCGGCCCGGCTGATCGATGCCGTCTGAGGGGCATTGCGGGGTGCTGGGTGGTGACCCTCAGAAGGGAACGTCCGCTAACGCCCAGTTGTGGTCATTGATGGGGTACGATCTACTACCCGGATGCAGACGCTCGAACCACTTCTTCGCCGCCTTGCGCGGCGGTCCCACGCAAGCTGGTGGGTCGGCAAGCGACCAGACGTTCGTGAGGGGCAAGTAGCTAAGGTGATCGCGGGGCAAGTGGGGTTGCCGACCGCGCTCGATGATCCATTCGCGGGCGACCGGATGGTTTTTCTCGATAGGGCCGCAGCCGCGCACGTCCTTGCCGTGGCAGGAACGACAAGCTTAGCCTACGGTAAGCCTTCACCCTCCGCCGGGTTTGTCCGGGACGCTAAAGCGGCTCTCGCCGACTTGGCTGACGACGCCAGCTTCCTTAGCAACGGGCATTGGAAAGAGGGCGATCCGACCGGTTGGAGCCCACTCACCTCTGCAACCTTTGACTGCGGAGTGATTGGCTTTGACCGCGACAACGCCTTCATATTCTGGGTGAAGGAAGAGGACTGATCAGACCGTCAGGTTCGCCATAGTTCTTCCCGATAGCTGCCGTTCGGCAAACCACCCACTTTCGGTCCCCGCGACGGAGACACCCTCCGCTTGGCCTGCCGATGCCGCAGAAACGCTGTCAGGAGCCTGGAACGCATCGCTGTACCCCAGTGCCTACCTTCACCGGCAGCCCCCTACTTCGAACCTGAGGCGCCGTGCTATGGATGACGCATGCTCGGTCTGAAGCTAGCCTTGTGCGCCCTGCTCTTCATGGGAGTTCTTACCCCTTCGGCGAACGCATGCCGCGTGTCGCAAACACCGGAGAAAAGGATCGCGGATGTATACGCTGAGGAGGCCGAACTGCGGGTGGCGCTGGTGACTGTGACCGAAGCTCGGCACCTCAGCAATCCAATGACCCGAAGGATGCAGGCCCTTTTTGAAAGCTACGAGGCTCCGTGGCGCGTCACCGCTTCGATCAACCAGACGGTCCATGGGGGCGACTCACCGGAGCTGGTCGTCTTCGACAGGGGGTGGGGAGCTGCGGCATGTGATGACGAAACGCCGATGCCACGTCCAGGAGATCGTTGGGTGATCTACTATGTTGCTGACCACGAGATTGGCGCAACGAAAGTCATCCTGAGCTACCCGCTGGATACCGCGAAGCGCGTGGACCCCCGACTACATGGCCTGCGCAGCTAATCCACACCGGACGTTCACTTGGGTAAGCCGGTTGCCTGAAAGCCGGCGTTCGTGAGAAACCAGCGAGGTGTTTATTCGGGGTGCGCTGATGCCAGAAAAGACCGTCGATGCGGTGCTTGACTACCCACCTGCTTGGGCGGTCGCTAAAATTCTGACGCTGTCCGTCTTCATGATTGCGACCGCTGAGTGGTGGGTTCGGCGCTCGCCCTTGATGCTGGCAGTAGACCTACTTCTAGTCGGCCTTTGGTTGGCAATCCGGCGATTGAAGCCCGTGGATTATGATCCCAGATGGCCGCGCAAGGTGAGATACGAACCCTGATCCGCAGGGCAGCGGCAGCTTGGACCTTCCAACGCCCCAAAATGGACCGTCCGTTTCCCATCCTAATGCGACATTCAGGCCGGCGATCGGCCGAGCGACCGCGTTCCCTGGCGCCTGCGGCATGCCGCTTCTGCTTGGCGCTATCCTGCTCTAGGGTGGTCCTTTCTCTTCTCCCCGAAGGTTGCCGATGCGTTCCCTGCTGCTTTGCCTGCCGTTGCTTTCCCTGAACGCGGCACAGCCCGCGCTTGCCCAAGCCGCGCCTGCGGTGTCCACGGCCGAGGCAGCGCTGACCCCGAAGCAGGCGGCGTTGAAGGCGCATGTCGCGTTCCTCGCCTCCGATGCGCTGCGGGGCCGCGAGGCGGGGACGCCGGACTATGACGTGGCGGCGGAATATGTCGCGGCCCAGATGCTGGCGGCGGGGCTGACGCCGGGCGGCAAGGACGGCAGCTGGTTCCAGCCGGTGCCGCTGGTCGCCGCCAAGCCGGCGGGCGAACCGACGATGGCGCTGCGCGTCGCGGGGCAGGCCGTGCCGATGGCGTTCGGCACCGACTGGACGATCCGGGTGACGCCCACTGCCGAGCGCATCGCGCTTTCCGCGCCGGTGGTGTTCGCGGGCTATGGCATCGTCGACAAGGCCAGCGGCCGGGACGATTATCGCGGGCTGGACGTGCGCGGCAAGATCGTCGCGATCCTCTACAGCGGGCCCAAGGGGCTCAACAGCGAGATCGCGGCGCACCTGAGCAACCGGCTCGACCGCGCGCGGGTGGCGAAGGCGCATGGCGCGGTGGGCGTCGTGGTGATCGAGACCAGCCAGATCCACCAGGTGTTCCCGTTCGAGGCGATGGCCGAGGGCTGGGACACGCGCGGCGTGACCTGGGCGGACGCGGCGGGCAAGCCGCGCGACGCCGGCGTGCCGACGCTGGGCGTGCTGAGCTTTGCCGGCGCGGAGAAGCTGTTTGCGGGATCGAAGATCCGCTGGAGCGACGTGCGGGCCGCGGACGATGCGGGCAAGAAGCTGCCGACGGGGGCGCTGGCGGCGACGCTGTCGACGGAGCAGCGCTTCACGATCGAGCATGTGCCGAGCGCCAATGTGGTGGGGATGCTGCGCGGCTCCGACCCGACGCTGTCGAGCGAAGTGGTGGTGCTTTCCGCCCACCTCGACCACATCGGCGTGACCAAGCCCGTCGATGGCGACGCGATCAACAACGGCGCGCTCGACAATGCGATCGGCATCGCATCGATGCTGGAGGTCGCCAAGGCGTTCGGCACCGAAGCCGCACGGCCCAAGCGCAGCCTGTTGTTCGTGGCCGTCACCGCCGAGGAGAAGGGGCTGATCGGCTCCGACTATTTCGCGGCGCACCCGACGGTGGCGAAGGAGAATGTGGTCGCCAACGTCAACCTCGACATGCCGATCCTGACCTATCGCTTCGTCGACCTGGTCGCGTTCGGGGCGGACCGGTCGAGCATCGGACCGGCGGTGGCGGCGGCGGCTAAGGCGCGCGGCCTCGCGCTGGTGCCGGACCCGGCGCCGGAGGAAGCCGACTTCGTGCGCACCGACCATTACAGCTTCGTGCGGCAGGGCGTGCCTTCGGTGTCGCTCAACCCGGGGCCGGGCGGGCCGGGCGCGGCGGCGACCAAGGCGTTCCTGGAGAACAACTATCACCAGCCCTCGGACGAGATCGGGCTGCCGATCGACTGGAGGGCGGCAGAGGACTTTGTCGACGTGAACCAGGCCATCGTGCGTACGCTGGCGGATGCGCCGGACCGGCCGCGTTGGAACAAGGGGGATTATTTCGGGACGCTCTACAAAGGGCCGATGGCGAAGTAGGCGGGTCGCGCAGGATCCCACCCCCGTTTGTCTCGAGCAGGGATCGAGCTTGTCGAGAGCCCGTGTCGAGAGGGAGGCGCGACCTCTCGACCCGAAGGGCAGGGGTGCAGGCGGGGTGTGAGAACGGCGTCGAAAGAGCCGCAAGCGATTTCTCGGTACGCCGTCTCGACAGGCTCGACGGCTACTCGAAACAAACGGGTAGGAGGGATGGCGTGGTGAGGTTGGGGTCGGTCTAGGATGCGGATGCTGGTGTTCGGGCTGGGCTATGCCGCGGGCGTTGCTGCCAAGCGGCTGCGCGCGCGGGGCTGGCGGGTGATCGGCACGAGCCGGGACGGGCGTGATGGGACGATCGCGTTTGCCGACAGCGATCGCGTGCGGTTCGAGGTCGCGGCGGCGGATGCGGTGCTTTCGAGCGTGCCGCCTGTCGGCGACGTGGATCCGGTCCTAGAGACCTATGGTGATGCGCTGGCCGAGCGCGGATGCTGGCTCGGCTATTTGTCCTCGACCGGGGTCTATGGCGACGCCAGCGGCGGCTGGGTGGACGAGAGCGCGCCGCTGGGCGGGCGCAGGGCCGCGCGGGTGGCGGCCGATCGCGCCTGGCTGGCGCTGGGCGCTCGGGTGCTGCGGCTGCCGGGCATCTATGGTCCCGGCCGCTCGCCGCTGGAGCGGGTGCGGGCGGGGACGGCGCATCGGGTGGACCTGGCGGGCCAGGTGTTCAGCCGGGTGCATGTCGACGACATCGCCAGCGGGATCGCCGCGGCGTTGGACGGGCCGGCGGGGGCCTACAACCTCGCGGACGACCTGCCGGCGGACCAGAATGCGGTGGTCGACTATGCCGCACGACTGCTGGGGATGGCGCCGCCGCCGTTCGTGCCGCTCGAAAGCCTATCGCCGATGGCGCAGGGTTTCTATGCCGAAAACCGGCGGGTGGCGAACGGGCGGGCGAAGCGCGTGCTCGGCTGGCGGCCGCGCTTTCCCGACTACCGGTTCGGCCTGCGCGCGCTCAAGGCAATGACCAGCCCGGCGAGCACGAGCAGTGCGCCGGCGCCGGCCAGCATCGACCAGCGGTAGCCCTCGAACAGGGTCGAGAGCAGCATCGCAATCACCGGCACGACGACGCCGTTGTACGCCGCCTTGGCCGGGCCGATCGCGCGGATGATGCCGAAGTAGAGCGCAAACGCGATCGCCGAGCCGAAGATCGCGAGATAGAGGATGCCCGCGACATAGGCCCAGCGCCAGTCGAACACCGGCGGGCCGACGGTGGCGCTGGCGAAAGCAGCATCCATCGCTGCGCCCATCAGCATGGCAATGCCGAGCACCGGCGCCATCGGGTAGCGCTTGGCGGCCTTGGTCGCCTGCATGACGTTGGCGACGGAGGCGCAAAGCACGCCGGCAAGGGTGATGCCCATTCCGAGCAGCACCGTGTCGCTGTCGGCCGCTGCCTGGCGCAGCTCATGCACGAACAGCAGCGCGACGCCGACCATGGCGATGCCGGAGCCGACCAGCAGCTGGCGGCCCATGCGCTGGCCAAGGAAGATGCGCGCGAGCGTCGCATTGGGGACGATCAGCAGCGCGTAGACGACGGCGACCAGGCCGGAGGTCACGAACTGTTCGGCGCGATAGACGAAGTTGAAGTTGAGGCAGAATTGGGTGAGCGCCAGCACGGCCGCGAAGCTCCAGCCGCGCGCGTCGAGGCGCAGCGACTCGCGCCGGAGCAGCGCCCACACCAGCATGGCGATCCCGCCTACGCCGAAGCGATACGCGACCGACCAGGTCGGCGGGACCACGCCGAGCTGGTCGCGGATCACGATCCAGGTCGATCCCCAGATCAGCGTGACAATCCCGAACGGGATCAGCACGCCCAGCGTAGCGGAGCGCGGCGTCTCGCCGGCGAGGACGGGCGTGGTCACAGCGCCGCGATGGCATCGGCGAGCGGGCGGATCTGCTCCTCGGTCTGGTCCCAGGAGGTGACCAGCCGGATCTCGCCCGGCGCCCAGTCGTAGAAGTCGAAGCCGAGCGCGCGCAGCGAGGCGGCTTCCTCGGGGCTGGCGCGCAGAAACACCTCGTTCGCCTGGACCGGGTAGACGAGGCGGTCGCCTGCGGCCCGCGCGAGCAGCGCGGCACCGGCGTTGGCGGCACGCGCGTTGGCGAGCCACAGGTCGTCCTCCACCATCGCCAGGATCTGCGCGGCGAGGAAGCGGCCCTTGGACGCGAGCAGCCCGGCGCGCTTGCGGCGGTATTTGGTCGCGGCGGCGAGTTCGGGCTTGAAGAACACCAGCGCCTCGGCGCTCATGCCGCCGTTCTTGATGAAGCCGAAGCTCAAGGCGTCGACGCCAGCCTTCCAGGTGACCTCGGCGGGCGAGCAGCCGAGGTGGGCGACGGCATTGGCGAAGCGGGCGCCATCCATGTGGAGGCCGAGGCCGCGGGCGCGGGTGATGGCGCCGATCGCTGCGACCTCTTCGGGCGTATAGACCAGGCCGTATTCGGTGGCGTTGGTGATGGAGACGGCGTGCGGCTGGACCCAGTGGACGCCGTTGACGATCCGGTCGAGGCGGGCGGTGAGGGTGTCGGGCGTGAGCTTGGCGCCAGGACCCTCCACCAGCAGCAGCTTGGCGCCGTGGGTGTAGAATTCGGGCGCGCCGCCCTCGTCGTTCTGGATGTGCGCGTCGGCGTGGCAGACGATCGCGCCGTGCGGCGGGCAAAGTGCTGCGAGCGCCAGGCAGTTGGCGGCGGTGCCCGAAGGGACCCACAGCGCCGCCACCTCGGTCTCGAACAGCTCCGACAGCCGGCCGTCGAGCGACTGGCTGAGCGCGTCGCCGTCATAGGCGGTGTCGAGCCGGTTGGCAGCGAGGATCGCCTCGATCACCTGGGGGCAGGCGGCAGCGGCATTGTCGGAAAAGAAGCGCATGGCCGCGCCTTGGGCGGCGGCGCGGCCGAGGTCAACGGCTAGCTAAGGGCGCGCTCACTCTTCGTCTTCCGGCAGGCGGCGTGCGTCCGGCAGCGGCGGCGGCGGGGGCGGGCCGCGGCGGTCGCCGTTGCGGTCCACCACGATGCCGCCGTCCCGGTCAAGGCGCAGGTTGAGGCCCAGGCCCTGGACCTGTCCCTCCAGCGCGTCCGTCGCCTCGTCGATCCTGGCACCGGCCTCGTCGATCGCGTCGCCTGCGATGTCGACGCTGTTATCGATTGCCTCGTCGAGATCCTCGTTCACTTCGGGCGGCGGGGGCGGCAGCTGCACGCCCAACGCCTCCGTCATGAAGTCGCGCCAGATGCGCGCCGGCAGGCCGCCGCCGGCGAGGCCGGGGTTGGGCGTGTTGTCGTCGTTGCCGAGCCACACGCCCGCGACGATGTCGCCGGCATAACCCACGAACAGCGCGTCGCGGGAATCCTGGGTGGTGCCCGTCTTGCCGAACGCTTCGATGGGCAGGTTCGCCTGGTGGCCGGTGCCGCGGATCGAGGCGGCGAGCAGCTCGCGCATGCCGTCGAGTTCGCGGCGGCCGAGCGGGCGGCTGCTGTTGCGCAGCCGTTCGAACCAGCTGGTCTGTTCCTCGTCCTTCAGGCCATGCGGGCGGACCGGCGCCTCGCCGGCCGCGATCGCGGCATAGGCTGCGGTCAGTTCGAGCAGCGAGACGTTCGCGGTGCCGAGCGCGATCGTCGCCTCGTTGGGGATCGGCGTCGAGATGCCGAGGTCGCGGGCGGCGCGGATCACGTTGCGCACGCCCACTTCCTGCGTCAGCCGCGCCGAGGCGACGTTGCTGGAGCGGGCGAAGGCGCGGGTGAGCGGGATGGTGCCGAGATAACGGCCGTCGCTGTTCTTGGGGCTCCAGTCGCCGATCGTGAGCGGCTCGTCCTGCACCGGCGAGTCGGGGCTGAGGCCGGAGCGCAGTGCTGCCAGATAGACGAACAGCTTGAAGGTGGAGCCGGGCTGGCGCCGCGCCTGCACCGCGCGGTTGAACGGGCTGTCCTTGTAGTTCTTGCCGCCGATCATCGCGATGACGCGGCCATCGGGGTGCATCGCGACCAGCGCCACCTGGGTCTGGCGAAGCCCCGCGCGGCGGACCGCCCGCTCGGCGGCGCGCTGGATGCGGCTTTCCAGCGTGGTGGTGACGCGCAGGTCGGTGCCGACGCCGCCGGCACGGTCGCGCGCGGCCGGGATCACCCAGTCGGCGAAATAGGTGCCGCTGGGGAGATCATCGCCCTTGGCGACGCGGAGCTTGGCAGGCTTCACCGCCCGCGCCTCGGCGGGGGTCAGGAACCCGGCGGCCTTCATCGTCGAGACGACCACGGCCTGCCGCTCGCGCGCGCCCTTGAGATTGCCGGTGGGGGCGAGGCGCGAAGGCGCCTTGACCAGCCCTGCGAGCATCGCCGCCTGCGCGGTATTCAGGTCCTGCGGCTTGCGGCTGAAATAATGCTCGGACGCTGCCGACAGGCCATAGGCGTTGTCGCCGAAATAGACGTTGGAGAGATAGCGCGAGAGGATCTCGTCCTTGGTCAGCCAGGCTTCGAGCCAGAAGGCGATCATCACCTCGCGCAGCTTGCGGGCGGCGGTGCGGTCGGAGTCGAGGAAGGCGTTTTTCGCGAGCTGTTGCGTGATGGTGCTGCCACCCTCGCGCACGCCGCCGGACATGGTGTTGTGCACCATGGCGCGCAGGATGCCGCGCGGGTCGATGCCCCAGTGGCTGTAGAAGCGACGGTCCTCGACGGCGAGGAACGCCTGGGTGACGTGCTTGGGCAGCTTGGTCGCGTCGACCGGCTTGCCGATGTTGGCGCCGCGCTGGGCGATCGGAGTGCCCTCGGCAGAGAGCAGCGTGATCGAGGGCGGCAGCGGCGGCTGCAGCGACTTCGACAGGGGCGCGGTGAGCGCCAGCCACGCGATCGCCAGCACCAGCAGGATGATGCCGGCCGCCACCAGCCGGATCGTCCAGCGCAACCAGCGGGGACGCCCGCTCCGGACCGGAGGAGCAGGCGGCGG
>NZ_BSEX01000006.1:36783-254631 GCF_027922045.1 Microbacterium terregens | reverse complement strand
CGGCGTGGCGGTGCCGCTACCGGCGCCAGCCGCCAGATCGAACTCCGCCAGCGCGGCATCGAACTGCGCCATCCGCGCACGGCGCTGCTGCTCCAGTTCGCGCAGGGCGGTGGAGGAGCGGCCGACGCGGGCCGGATCGAGCGGGCGGCCTTGCGGGAAGGGATCGTCTTGCATCTGAAGGGCTGTGTTACGTCTCTAGCACAGCATCCGCAAGCGCGGGTGCGTCGCGGTGGTGCGCAAGGAGCCGCTAGCGCAGGAGCTAGGCGAGGAAAAGGCAGGGTTCGGTTGCGAGACGTGGCCGGCTTGACCGGCCCGCAGCCCTCAGGCCTCCAGCTCGGCGTCCCAGTAGAGCCAGTCGTGCCAGGTGTCGTGCAGATGGTTGGGCGGGAAGCGGCGGCCGTGTTCCTGGAGCTGCCAATTGGTCGGGCGGATCGGCGCGATGTGGAGCGGCATGTCGGCCTGGCGGGGGGTGCGGCCGCCCTTGCGCAGGTTGCACGGCGCGCAGGCGGTGACGACATTCTCCCAGGTGGTGCGGCCGCCCTGGGCGCGCGGTACGACGTGGTCGAAGGTCAGGTCCTTGGGCGCGCCGCAGTACTGGCAGGCGAAGCGGTCGCGCAGGAACAGGTTGAAGCGGGTGAAAGCGGGAAAGGCGGAGGGGCGGACATATTGCTTGAGCGCGATCACCGAAGGGAGCTTCAGCGAGGCGGTGGGGCTGTGTACTTCGCGTTCGTAATGGGCGACGATGTCGACCCGGTCGAGGAATACCGCCTTGATCGCGGTCTGCCAGGGCCACAGGCTCAAGGGATAGTAGCTGAGCGGCGTATAGTCGGCGTTCAGCACAAGGGCCGGGCAACTGTCCGGATGGCGCATCAGATCGGGATGAAACATGCGTTCCCCTCGCCCTCGTTCCCGGCTGCCTATGACAGCGCGTGGTGACAAGGGCATGACAGCATGGGCCGCAAGGGCCGGTCAAGGGGGAGTTGCATTGATCCGAACCAGCCGCTTCGCGCCGAGCCCCACGGGGCGGCTGCACCTCGGGCACGCCTGGTCGGCGGTGCAGGCCCACGCGCTGGCGCGGGCGAGCGACGGCCGCTTCCTGCTCCGCATCGAGGACATCGACCAGGGCCGCAGCCGGCCCGAGCATGTCAAAGGGATCCTGGCGGACCTCGCCTGGCTTGGGCTCGAGCACGACGGGCCGGTGGCGTTCCAGTCGCAGCGGATGCCGATCTACGCCGAGGCGCTCGACCAGCTGAAGGCGCAGGGGCTGGTCTACCCGTGTTTTTGCACCCGCGCTGACATCGCGCGCGAAGTGGCGGCAAGCGCATCCGCTCCCCACGGCAGCGACGGGCCGGTCTACCCGGGAACCTGCCGCGAGCTTGCGCCCGATGTCCGCGCCCGCCGGCTCGCCGTCGAGCCGCACGCTTGGCGGATCGACATGGCGCGCGCGGTCGCGGTCGCCGGGCCGCTCGAGTGGCGCGATGCCCATGCCGGGGTGGTGGGGGCCGATCCGCAGGGCCAGGGCGATGTCGTGCTCGCCCGCAAGGACGCGGGCGTCAGCTATCACCTGGCGGTGACGGTGGACGACGCGGCACAAGGCGTCACCGACGTGGTTCGGGGGCGCGACCTGTTTGCGGCAACCCACGTCCACCGGCTGCTCCAGGCGCTGCTCGACCTGCCGACCCCCTTCTACCATCACCACCCGCTGCTGGTGGGCAGCGATGGCGAGCGGCTCGCCAAGCGCCATGGTGCGCCGACGCTGGAATCGATGCGGGTGACGGGCGTCGACGGGCGGGCCCTCGCAGGGGAGCTGAGGGCGGGGCGCCTGCCGCTTGGCTTCGCGCTGGCAAGCGCCTAGGCTCCCTGCATGAACACGTTTCTCGTCCTGCTCCTGGTCGCGGCGATGATCGCGACGGTGGTTGCGCTGGTCCGTGGCGTCGTCACGTTCCTCAAGACCTCCGGCGAGGAGGCGCGCGGGCAGGGGCCGAGTGCGGCGAGCGTGAAATCGAACAAGATGATGCAGGCGCGCATCCTGTTTCAGGCGATCGCCATCCTGATCGTAGTGCTGATCCTGTTCGCGGCGGGGCGCACCTGATGGTCAAGCTCAACAAGATCTACACGCGCACCGGCGACGACGGCACCAGCGGCCTGGCGGACGGATCGCGGGTTGCGAAATCCTCCTTGCGCATGACGGCGATCGGCGACGTGGACGAGGCGAACAGTGCCATCGGCGTCGCGCGCACGGCGCTGGGGCACGGCATCGTCGAGGAAGCGCTCGCGCGTATCCAGAACGACCTGTTCGACCTAGGCGCGGACGTCGCCACTCCGCTGGCGGAGGGCGAGGCACCGGGCGCGGCGCTCCGCATCGTCGCCTCCCAAGTCGCCCGGCTGGAGCAGGAGATCGACCGGCTGAACGACGAGCTGAGCCCGCTCACCAGCTTCGTGCTGCCCGCGGGCGACGCGTCCGCCTCCGCCCTCCACCTGGCGCGCGCCATCGCCCGGCGCGCCGAGCGCAGCGCGGTTGCAGCGACCCAGGACGCGGCGCTGAACCCGCTGGCGCTCGCCTACCTCAACCGCCTTTCCGATTATCTGTTCGTCGCCGCCCGCTGGGTGAACCAAGCGGGGGCCGGAGACGTTCTCTGGGTTCCAGGGGCACAGCGATAGGCGAAGCGGCGGGCGATGCAGGACATTCAGTACGAGCCTGCGTATCCCCCGCTCCAGAGTCGGTTCGCCGGGGTGCGCGCCTTGAGCGAGGCGCTGGTCGCGCCGCTCTCGGATGCCGACGCCAGCGTCCAGTCGATGCCCGACGCGTCGCCCGCGAAATGGCATCTGGCGCACACCAGCTGGTTCTTCGAAACCTTCGTGCTGCGCGACCATGTGTCGGGCTACACGCTGCACGACCCACGCTTCCCCTTCCTGTTCAACAGCTACTATGAGGCGGAGGGGAAGCGACACGCCCGCGCCCGCCGCGGCATGGTGACGCGCCCGAGCCTGGACGAAGTGCTGGGCTACCGCCATGCGGTGACGCAGGCCGTGCTGGAGAACTGGGAGCGCCTGCCCCGGCAAGCGATGGAACTCGTCGAGCTCGGCTGCCAGCATGAACAGCAGCACCAGGAACTGCTGCTGACCGATATCCTGCACCTGTTTTCGGAGAACCCGATCGAGCCGGCGCTGTGGCCCGCGCCGCGCAAGCAGCCGGTCGCGGTGCCGCCGCCCACCGGCTGGATCGAGCATCCGGGCGGCATCGTCGAGGTGGGGCATGATGGCGAGAGCTTCGCCTTCGATTGCGAGGGCCCGCGCCACCGGGCGCTGCTACACCCCCATGCGATCGCCGACCGTACTGTCACTAACGGCGAGTGGGCGGCCTTCGTCGCCGATGGGGGCTATCGCGAGCCGCGCCACTGGCTTTCGGACGGCTGGAACTGGGTGCAACGCGAGGGGATCACCGCGCCGCTCTATTGGGCGGAAGGCGAGGGCGGCGGCTGGACCCGCTTCGGCCTGGATGGACGGCGCCCGGTGGATCCTGCCGCCCCGGTGACGCATGTCAGTTTCTATGAAGCCGATGCCTATGCCAGCTGGGCAGGCGCACGCCTCCCGACCGAGCAGGAGTGGGAAGCGGCAGCCGCCGGAGAGGATGCCGGCGGCGGCAACCAGCTGGACGGTCCCGGGCCGCTCGAGCCGCGCCCCGCCGCCGCCGCTCCCGCCTTCTTCGGGGACGTCTGGGAATGGACCGGCAGCGCCTATCGTCCCTATCCGGGGTTCCAAACGGCCGAGGGCGCGGTCGGTGAGTACAACGGCAAGTTCATGAGCGGCCAGTTCGTGCTGCGCGGCGGCTCCTGTGCCACTCCGCGCGGGCACCTGCGCGCCAGCTATCGCAACTTCTTCTACCCGCACCAGCGCTGGCAGTTCACCGGCGTACGGCTCGCGAAGGACCTTTGATCCCCCTGATGCCAGGACACAACGCTGCCGCGCCCGGCGCCGTCGACCCACGTTTCCGCGCCGACGTGCTCGCCGGCCTTTCCATGCGCCCGCGCGCGATCCCGGCGCGCTGGTTCTACGACCGTTGCGGATCGGAGCTGTTCGAGGAAATCACCCGGCTGCCGGAATATTATCCGACCCGCACCGAAACCGCGCTGCTCCACCGGGCGGTGCCGGAGGTCGCAGGCCTGTGCGGGCCGGGTCGCGCGGTGGTGGAGTTCGGATCGGGCTCCTCTGCCAAGACGCCGATCCTGCTGGGCGGCATCGCCCCCGCGGCCTATGTGCCGATCGACATCTCCGGTGACTTCCTTCGCGACTCCGCCGCCGAGTTGCAGCAGGCATTCCCGACCTTGCCGGTCCTGCCGCTGGAGGCGGACTTCCTTCGCCTCGTGACACTGCCCGGCGCAGTCGACGGCAAGCCCAAGCTCGGCTTCTTTCCCGGCTCCACCATCGGCAACATGGAGCCTTATGCCGCGGTCGACCTGCTGCGGGCGATGCGCGGATCGCTGGGCGAGGGAGCACAGCTGCTGATCGGGATCGACCGGGTGAAGCCAGAGGCGGTGCTGGTTCCCGCCTATGACGACGCCCAAGGCGTCACCGCCGCCTTCAACTGCAACCTGCTCGAACGGATCAACCGCGAGCTGGAGGGGACGATCCCTGTCGCGCACTTCGTCCATCGGGCGGTGTGGAACGACGCCGCCTCGCGCATCGAGATGCATCTGGAAGCGACGCGCGACCTTCGCTTCACCGTGGCGGGCCAGCCGTTCGAGATCGGCGCGGGCGAGACGATCCACACCGAGAACAGCCACAAATATGGCGAACGCGGTGCCCGCGTGCTGCTGCGCGCTGGGGGCTGGACCCCGATCGGCGAATGGTCCGACGAGCAGGGCTGGTTCGCGCTGATCCTGGCCGAGGCGCAGCCGTTCGCGGCCGCGCCCTAGCGCCTCAGCGTACGACCCGCGCGCGCCATGTCGGCAGGTACACCTTGCTGCCGCGGCACTCCGGCATCTCCTCCTGTCGGGAGAGGCGGAAGCGGTTGCCGTCCCAGACGAACTCCTGGCGAATGCCGCAGTCGCCGAGCCCACGGCCGCGCGCGAAGCTGGTGAGCACCTCATTCTCGAAACTGCCGTCGACGACGTTCTGGATCGGCGAGCCGTCCTCGGACATGCCCGAGGGCGCATCGAACTGCGCCGGCGTGTGCTTGCCGGCGCGCACGGTGAACACCGCCATCATCAGATTATAGGCGCCCGACGAGCAGGGGAGCAGGACCAGCGTGCGATCGCCGAGCGACTTCGCCTGCGGCTCGCCGAGGTCGCGATCGGTTTCGCACCCCGCCTCACGCTTCATGGCGGCGACGCGCGCGGGATCGAGCAGCGCGGCTTCCCCCCGCGCCGGCGCGGCGCGGATCACCGGGAGTGCCGGGGCGGGGGCCGTGTCCGCTTTGCTTCCGCGCGCCACCAGTGCGCCGTCGGTGCCGGCGCGTCCCTGCCGTTCGTCCATCCAGCGAAGTGCGGCGGCGGCGCCCGACAGGCTGACCGTGCCGATCGCCTTTCCCGTGCCGTCCGAGGCAGCGAGCCGCCGTCCGTTGCCGAGCGCGGCGGCGATCCGTTCCGCATCGGTGCCGTCGAATTGCACCGCGCCATCGGCTGCCGTGCCGCCCTTGGCGAGTTGCGTCCCGTCAACCGAGATGGTGAGCGGCGGCAGGCGCTCCTCCTGTCCCGTGATATGCACCGTGGGCACCGCTCCCGGTCCCGCCGCACGGTCGAGGGTCAGCATCAGCGTCGGCTGGATCTCGTCTTCCGGCGCAAGCGCCACGGCCCGGCACGCAAGCCCATTGTCGCAGCCGACAATCCAGTCCCGGAACGTTCTGGTCTCGGCAGGCTTCGGGGAAGCGTGACTGTCCGCATCCGCCTGCTGCGGTGTCTGGGCAAGGGGCTGGGGCGCAGCGGCGGTCTGGGCCGGCTGGGCGTTGGCAGGCGCGGGATCGTTGTCGCAGCCGGCGAGAGGCAGGAGGAACAGGCAGGCGAGCAGGGAGAGGCGGTGCATGGGGCGACACTATCGCGCTGTGCCGGCCGTCGAAACCCGCTATTGCCCCCGTCAAAGACAGGAGGATGGATGATGCAGGCAGTCGGAGTGATCGGCGCAGGGCAGATGGGGGCGGGGATCGCCCAGGTGGCGGCGCAAGCCGGCTATCGCGTGCTGCTGTCGGACGTGTCGGTCGAGCGCGCCGAAGCAGGCAAGGCGGGGATCGCCAAGCAGCTTGCCCGCGCCGTCGAGAAGGAAAAGATCACCGCCGAAGATCGCGATGCGGCGCTCGGGCGCATCGAAGCGGTAGGCGACGTGGCCGCCATGGCGCCGTGCGACCTGGTCATCGAGGCCGCGACTGAGCGTGAGGCGATCAAGCGCGCGATCTTTGCCGAGGTGGGCAAGGTGCTGGGTCCCGATGCGATCCTGGCGAGCAACACCTCGTCGATCCCGATCACCCGCCTGGCCCAGGCATCGCCCGATCCCGCTCGCTTCATGGGCGTGCACTTCTTCAATCCCGTGCCGGTCATGGGGCTGGTCGAACTCATCCGCGGGCTCGCGACCTCCGACGAGACGGTGGCGCGCGTGGAGGCGTTCGGCCAGTCGCTGGGCAAGCGCATCGTCCATGCGAACGACGCGCCCGGCTTCATCGTCAATCGCGTGCTGATGCCGATGCTGAACGAGGCATGCTTTGCGCTGGGTGAGGGCGTGGCGACGATCCCCGACATCGACGCCGCCTGCCAGCTGGGGCTGAACCACCCGATGGGGCCGTTCACGCTCGCCGACTTCATCGGCCTCGACACCTGCCTGGAGATCACCCGTGTGCTGTTCGAGGGGACGGGGGACCCCAAGTTCCGGCCCGCGCCGCTGCTGGTGAAGTATGTCGAAGCCGGCTGGTTTGGCCGCAAGACCAAGCGCGGCTTCTATGACTACACGGGCGCGGAGCCGGTGCCGACGCGGTAGGCGACTGGCGGGGTGAGGCTCCTGCTGGGCTGCCAACGCCACCCCAGCACTCCGTATCCCCGCGCAGGCGGGGATCCAGGGCCAAGCAGAGCAACGGCGGGCAGTCCCTGGAACCCTCGGCTCCCGCTTTCGCGGGAGCACGGAAAGGGAGCGCGAGGCGGATACGCCTGCCCCCCAGTGGTCGAGCGCATGCGGGGGCGCTAAAGGTCGTTCCCGGGACGAAATGATCGGCTGCGCGAAACGAATGCGCGGCTGTGGGGTTAGGAGAGGCATGCAAGTTTCGTCGGCGTCCGCGGCTCTGGTCGAGCCCCCATTTTCCCTGCTTCGTGATGCAAGCCTGTTCCTGGATTTCGACGGGACGCTGGTGGAACTGGCCCAGCGGCCGGACGGCGTCGCCGTCGACGAGGCGCTCCACACGCTGCTGCAACGCCTGGGCGAGCGGCTCGACGGGCGCGTGGCGATCGTCAGCGGGCGCTCGATCGCGCAGATCGACGACTTTCTCGGTCGTTCGCTCGGGCGGATCGCGGTCGTTGGCAGCCATGGCGCGGAGATCCGCCGCGCCGGCGGCGCGATCGTGCGGCCGGAGCGCCCTGCGGCACTGGAGACGGCCGAGGCTGCGTTCACCGAGCGGTTCGGGAACCGCCCCGGCGTGGTCATCGAGGTGAAGTCGCTGGGGGTCGCCATCCACTACCGCATGGCGCCCGAAGTGGAGGCGGAGGCCCAGGCGCTGGTGGAGGCCTTTGCCCGGCACGACGGGCTGGAGGTACAGCACGGCAAGATGATGGCCGAGCTGCGCATGGCCGGCCATGACAAGGGCACCGCGATCGCCGCGCTGCTGGAGGATGCACCGTTCCTTGGCCATGCGCCGATCTTTGTCGGCGACGACCTGACCGACGAGCCCGGCTTCGTGTTGTGCGCCCGTCATGGTGGTGCCGGCATCCTGATCGGCAGCCCGCGCGATACCGCGGCCCGGTTCCGGCTCGAGGACGTGTGGAGTCTGCGCCGCTGGCTGGAGGCGGCGGCTTGACGGCGACGCTCGATCTCTGGCCGATCGGCAACTGCCAGGTGTCCGCGCTGGTCGACCGGGCCGGCCGCTTCGTCTGGGGATGCGTCCCGCGTGTCGACGGCGAGCCGACCTTCTGCTCGCTGCTCGACGACCGGCCCCGAGGCGGCGAGGAGGGGTCGAGCGGCTTCTGGGACATCGACCTCGAAGGCTGCGTCGAGACCCGCCAGTCCTACGTCCGCAACACTCCGGTGCTGATCACGCGGCACAGCGACGCCGACGGCAACGCCATCGAGGTCGTCGACTTCGCGCCGCGCTTTCGCCGCAACGGGCGCATGTATCGGCCGGTGGCCTTCTGCCGCATCGTCCGGCCGGTGGCAGGATCGCCGCGGGTGCGCGTGCGGCTGCGCCCGGCGCGCGACTGGGGCGCGCAATCGCCCGAGCGGACGCGAGGCAGCAACCATATCCGCTACCTGCTGAACGACATGACGCTGCGGCTGTCGAGCAACGCGCCGATCGGCTGGATCGAGGAGGAGCGCCTGTTCCGGGTAGAGCGCCCGCTCTATTTCTTCCTGGGGCCGGACGAGAGCTTCGCGGCCGCGATCCCGACCGCGATCGATGCGATGCTCGACCGGACGGTGCGCGAATGGCGACACTGGGTGCGGGACCTCGCCACGCCGGCGGAGTGGCAGGACGCCGTGATCCGCGCGGCGATCACGCTGAAGCTGTGCCAGCACGAGGAGACCGGCGCCATCGTCGCGGCGCTCACCACTTCCATCCCCGAGCACGCGGGGTCGCAGCGCAACTGGGATTATCGCTTCTGCTGGATTCGCGATGCCTATTACACGGTGCAGGCGCTCAACCGCCTCGGCGCGCTCGACGTGCTGGAGGGCTATCTCGAGTATCTGCGCAACATCGTCGACAACGCCAAGGGCGGGCACATCCAGCCGCTCTATGGTGTGGGTGGCGAGGCGCAGCTTCCCGAGCGCATTGCGGAGAGTCTCCCCGGCTATCGCGGGATGGGCCCGGTCCGCGTCGGCAACCAGGCCTATGAGCAGGTTCAGCACGACGCCTATGGGCAGATCGTGCTGTCGAACGCCCAGGCCTTTTTCGACCAGCGGCTGTTCCGGATCGCCGGGCAGGGCGACTTCGAGGCGCTGGAGCCGGTAGGCGAGCGCGCCTGGGAGGCGTTCGACAAGCCCGACGCGGGGCTTTGGGAACTGCGCACGCGCAGCCACGTGCACACCTATTCGGCCGCGATGTGCTGGGCGGCATGCGACCGGCTGGCAAGCGTGGCGAAGCACCTGGGGCTCGCGGATCGTGCCGCCTTCTGGCGCGGCCGTGCGGACACGATGCGGCAGCGCATCGAGCAGGCGGCATGGCGGCCGGACACGAAGCGCATGTCGGCGACCTTCAGCGGCGACGATCTGGACGCGAGCCTGATCCAGCTGCTCGACCTGCGCTTCGTCGCGCCCGACGACCCGCGCTTCCGCGGCACGCTGGAGGCGGTGGAGGCGGGGCTGCGGCGCGGATCGCACATGCTGCGCTATGCGACCGAAGACGATTTCGGCCTGCCGCATACCGCCTTCAATGTCTGCACCTTCTGGCTCATCGAGGCATTGCACGCGACGGGGCGTGTCGAGGACGCGCGCGTCCTGCTGGAGGAGATGATCGAGCGGCGGACGCCGGCAGGACTTCTTTCGGAGGATATCGATCCAAGCACCGGGGAGCTGTGGGGCAATTACCCCCAGACCTATTCGCTGGTGGGGCTGATCAATTCGGCGATGCTGCTCAGCAAGCCGTGGACGGAGGTACGATGAGTCGCCTGATCGTGATTTCGAACCGCGTGCAGGCGCCGACCGCTGCCGACGCGGGGGGCGCACAGGGCGGCCTTGCGGTGGCGCTGACGGCGGCGCTGCGCGAGGAGCACGGCATCTGGTTCGGCTGGTCCGGCGAGACCGGGGAGGACCACAAGCTCCGGTTCGAGACCTATGAGGGCGTGACCTCCGCGGTCATGGACCTGTCCGAGCAGGACGTGGAGGAATATTACGACGGCTTCGCCAACCGCACGCTGTGGCCGCTGTTCCACTACCGGCTCGACCTCACCGAGTTCGAGCGCGACTTCCAGGGCGGCTATGAGCGGGTGAACCGGGTCTTCGGCCAGGCGATCGGCCCGCATATCGAGCCGGACGACGTGGTGTGGGTCCACGATTATCACATGATCCCGCTCGGCTGGGTGCTGCGCCAGCAGGGCGTGAAGAACCGCATGGGCTTCTTCCTCCACATCCCGTGGCCGCCGACCCGCCTCCTGGTCGCGCTTCCGCAGCATCGCCGGCTGGTCGAGTCGCTGTTCGCCTATGACGTCGTCGGTTTCCAGACGGAGGAGTGGCTCGAATCCTTCCGCCACTATGTCGTGACGGAAATGGGTGGCGTGCTCTCGGACGGCGACTGCGTGACCGTGGGCGGCCGCACGATCCGCGCGATCGCCTGCCCGATCGGCATCGACGCGGACGCCTTCATCAAGGCTGCCAATGGCCCCGTCGCCAAGGCGACCCAGCTGCGCATGCTCGAAAGCGCGGTGGGGCGCAGCATGATGGTGGGCGTCGACCGGCTGGACTATTCCAAGGGCCTCGCCGAGCGCTTCTCGGGCTATGAGCGGTTCCTTCAGAACCATGCGGATCGCCGCGCGCTGGTCTATCTGCTGCAGATCGCGCCGCCTTCGCGTACCGCGGTGCAGAGCTATCGCGACATTCGCGACAACCTCGACGCCATGTCGGGGCGCATCAACGGCGCCTATGCCGATATCGACTGGGTCCCAATCCGCTACGTCAACCAGGGCTATCCGCGCGACGTGCTGGCGGGGATCTACCGCGCGGCCCGCATCGGCCTCGTCACCCCGTTGCGCGACGGCATGAACCTGGTGGCCAAGGAGTTCGTGGCGGCGCAGGACCCGCACGACCCCGGCGTGCTGATCCTGTCACGCTTCGCGGGTGCGGCTGCGCAGATGCCGCAGGCGGTCCTCTGCAATCCCTACAGCGCCGAGGACGTGGCCGACGCCATCGACAAGGCGCTGCGCATGTCGCGCGAGGAGCGCATCGCCCGGTGGAAGCCGATGTTCGACAACGTCCGCAACGAGGACGTGCTGTGGTGGCGCCGCCGCTTCCTGGATACGCTGACCAACGCGCCTCTGTGCGAGCGGAACACGATCTAGGCCCGGCCGCTGCGCCCTGGGCTCAGGACAGCAGCAGCCCGGCGAGCGCCGCCGACATCAGGTTGGCTAGGCTTCCGGCCACCAGCGCGCGTACGCCCAGCTTGGCGATCATCGGGCGCTGATTGGGCGCCAGGCTGCCCGTCGCTGCCATCTGGATCGCGATGGAGCTGAAGTTCGCGAAGCCGCACAGCGCAAAGGTGACGATGGCGACGGTGCGCGGCGACAGCTGGTCGCGCAGGTTGCCGAGCTCGATGAACGAGACGAACTCGTTCAGCACGACCTTGCTGCCGAACAGGCCGCCGGCGATGCCCGCCTCGTGCCAGGGGATGTTGAGCAGGAACATCACCGGTTGGAACACGGTGCCGATGACCATCTGGAAGCTGAGTTCCGGATGGCCGAACCATCCGCCCACTGCGCCGAGAAGGCCGTTGGCGAGCGCCACCAGCGCAACGAAGGCGAGCACCATCGCCCCGACGGCGACGGCGATCTTGACGCCGATCTGCGCGCCCGTGGCCGCCGCCATGATCAGGTTGGCGGCCTTTTCCTCTTCGAGATTCACTTCCGCCGCGCGGATCGCGGCTTCCTCGTCCGCCTGCGCGTCCGCATCCTTTGCGGCGATCGGCGCGTCCGGCATGATGATCTTGGCCATCAGCAGCCCGCCGGGTGCCGCCATGAAGGAGGCGGCGAGCAGGAAGGGGAGCGACTGCGGGCCGAGGAAGGCGGCATAGGCCGCTAGGATCGTGCCGGCGACACCCGCCATGCCCACCGACATCACGGCGAACAGCTGCGATGGGGTGAGGGTGGCGAGATAGGGACGGATCACCAGCGGCGCTTCGCTCTGGCCGACGAAGATGTTGGCCGCGGCGCACAGCGACTCGACCTTGGAGACGCCGGTCACCTTTTCGATGCCGCCGCCGACCCAGCGGACGACGAACTGCATCACCCCGAGGTGGTAGAGGATCGAGACCAGCGCCGCGAAGAAGATGATGACCGGCAGCGCCGAGATGGCGAAGCTGTGGCCGCCCATCTCCGGCCGCGCGAGCGGGCCGAACACGAAGTCGGTGCCGGCCTGTGCATAGCCGAGCAGCGCGGAGACGCCGGCGGCGGCAGCCTGGATCAGGCGGCGGCCGAAGGGCACGTAGAGCACCAGCACGGCGATGCCGACCTGCAGTGCGAAGGCGGCGCCGACGACGCGCAGCCGGATGGCCCGGCGGTTCGTCGAGATTGCGAAGGCGATCGCAAGGATCACGACGATACCGGCCACGCCGATAAGAAAACGGTTCATTCCTGGTTCCGGCCCCGTGCCCGCTCGGCAGGCGTAGTGATGGTCACGTCGAGCTTCTGGCGCAGAAGCGCGGCGGGACTATGGCCAAGCGGCGCCCGCGGCAACAGTCCTTTCGTCGTGGGACGTTCCATTTCAGGCGGTTGCGCGCATTGACCGACACGGGAAAGCGTCTAGCGTCGCGCGGATGACTCCCCATCCTTCCACCGCGGTGCCGCGGTCGTTGTTCGTGTTCTCCATTTTCTACGGCGGCATGGTCTGCATCGCAGGCGTGCTCGGCAACAAGCAGGTCGCCGTCGGGCCGCTCGCCGTCGAAGCGGGTATCTTCGCCTTCCTGTTGCTCGTGACCGTCTCCAGCGCCGTCGCGGAACTGCACGGCCGTGCCATGGCCAATCGCCTGGTGCAGTTCGGCTTCGTGCCGCTGATCTTCTCCATCCTGCTGTTGCTCGCCGTGCTGACGGTGCCGGCCGCGCCCGAGATGGAGCCGGAGCGGCTCGCGGCATTCGAGTTGATGATGCGCGCGACCCCGCGCATCTGGGGGGCGGGCATCGTCGCTTATGGCGTGTCGCAGACGTTGAACGTCACCATCTTTGCCGCGATGCGTCGTGGTGCGGGCAAGTTCCTGTGGCTGCGGGCGGGCACCGCCAGCGCCCTGTCCCAGATCGTCGACACGCTGATCTTCATCACCATCGCCTTCTATGGCGCCTTCCCGATCGGCCAGCTGATCGTCGGCCAGATGATCGCCAAGGTGGTGCTGTCGATCGTGCTGGTCCCGCCGCTCATCTACTTCTTCGTCGCGCTCGGCCGCTGGCTGGACGGGCCGCGCGCGGAGCAGGCGGCATGAGCGACGACTATATCTATGACGAGGCGACCGGCGAGTGGATCAGCCCGGCCGACGCCGCCACTGCCGCCCCTGCGGAATCGCCGAACGGCGGCGTCGAGGTGCGGGATGCTGCGGGTAACCTGCTCGCCGACGGCGACAGCGTGACGCTGGTCAAGGACCTGAAGGTCAAGGGCGCGAACCAGACGCTGAAGCGCGGCACCGTCATCAAGTCGATCCGCCTGACCGGCGACGCGCAGGAGATCGACTGCCGCTATGAAGGCATCAAGGGCCTGGTCCTGCGCGCGGAGTTCGTGCGCAAGCGGTGAATATGCGGTACCCCGGCGGAGGCCGGGGCCCAGTTGGGATCGCGTCGGCGACGGCGCGCCATCTCTCGGGAGCCTCTGCAACTGGGCCCCGGCCGTCGCCGGGGTACGCGTGTGGGCCGGGCGCGGTAGCCGCATCCCTCAAAAACTTTGGATCGCGGCGCGCTTGGCGCTACAGGCGCGCGCATGACCGACCATTCCCCCGATCCCGCGATGCTCGCCAAGGCGGAGACGCTGACCGAAGCGCTGCCCTATCTCCAGCGCTACGCCGGCATGACCTTTGTCGTGAAATACGGCGGCCACGCGATGGGCGATCCCGAGCTGCAGCGCGACTTCGCCGAGGACGTGGTGCTGCTGAAGGCAGTCGGCATCAACCCGGTGGTGGTACACGGCGGCGGCCCGCAGATCGGCGCGATGCTCAAGCGCCTGGGCGTCGAAAGCCGCTTCGTCGACGGGCTGCGCGTGACCGACGCGGCCACGGCCGAGGTCGCGGAGATGGTGCTGGCCGGCAAGATCAACAAGGAAATCGTGTCCTGGATCGCTGCCGCCGGCGGGCGCGCGGTCGGTATCTCGGGCAAGGACGCCGGCCTCGTGCGCGCCGAAAAGGTGCAGCGGACCGAGCCCGACCGCAACTCGGGCATCGAGCGCCACGTCGACCTGGGCTTCGTCGGCGAGCCGGTGGCCGTCGACCCGACGCTGCTCAACAGCCTGGCGCGCGACGGCTTCATCCCGGTCGTGGCGCCGGTGGCGCTGGGGGCGGACGGGCACACCTATAACGTCAATGCGGACACCATGGCGGGTGCGATCGCGGGTGCGCTGGGGGCCGCCCGCTTCTTCCTGCTGACCGACGTTCCGGGCGTGATGGACAAGTCGGGCGAGTTGCTGACCGACCTTCAGCCCAAGGACATCGCCGCCTTGAAGGAAGACGGCACGATCCGGGGCGGCATGATCCCCAAGGTCGAGACCTGCGTCGCCGCCGTCGGCGCCGGCGTAGACGCGGCGGTGATCCTGGACGGCCGTATCCCGCACGGGCTGCTGCTGGAGATCTTCACGCGCCAGGGCGCAGGTACGCTGGTCCGCGCCTGACACGCACCGCTTCCGCATCCGGGCAGCGGGCGCTTGTCCGCTGCCGTCCGGGTAGGGTATCGCTGCCCAAGACCGTTTCGGAGCCGCACCGTTGAACGTCCTGATTCAAATCATCGACTACCTGCTCAACGTCCTGTGGTGGGTGATCTTCGTCCAGTTCGTGTTGTCGATCCTGATCGCCTTCAACGTCATCAACACGCACAGCGACTTCGTGCGCAGCGTGTGGCGGGCGCTGAACGTCATCACTGAGCCGATCTATCGCCCGTTCCGCCGGATCCTGCCGGACCTGGGCGCGATCGACCTCGCGCCGATGGCGGTGCTGGTGACCATGGGCATCCTGCAGACGATCGTGCTGCCGGCGCTGTACCGGGCGACGCTGCCCTACGCGATCTGATGCGGGGCGGGGCGGCCTGGTCGCCCGACAAGCACGGCATCCGCATCGCCGTCCGGGTGACCCCGCGTTCCTCGCGTGAAGCGTTCGGGGGCAGCGATGCCGAGCATTTCGCCGCCCGCCTGACGGCGCCCCCGGTCGAGGGGGCGGCCAACGCCGCCCTGGTGCAGCTCGTGGCGCGCAGCTTCGGCGTCCCCAAGCGCGCGGTGACGCTGGTCGCCGGCGACACGGCGCGGGTGAAGCGGTTGCTGGTGGAAGGCGACACCACAGCGCTGGAACAGATGGCCGCGAGCCTCTATGCGACCAAGGCATGAGCGCTGACATCATTGACGGGAAGGCCTTCGCGGCCGAGTTGCGGGGCCGGGTAGGCGAGGCCGCAGGAGCATTTGCCACGGCCGCCGGCCGCCCTGCGGGACTTGCGGTGGTGCTGGTGGGCGAGGATCCGGCCTCGGCGGTCTACGTCCGCTCCAAGGGCAAGGCGACGGTCGCCGCCGGCATGGCGAGTTTCGAGCACCGCCTGCCGGCCGACACGGACCAGGCGACGCTGGAGGCGCTGGTCGACCAGCTCAACGCCGATCCTGCCGTCGATGGCATCCTGGTGCAGCTGCCGCTGCCGCGCCACCTGGATGCCGACGCGGTGCTGCTGCGCATCGACCCGGACAAGGACGTCGACGGCTTTCACCCGGTCAACGCGGGTCGCCTCGCCTCGGGCCTGCCGGGGTTCGTGCCGTGCACGCCGCTCGGCTGCCTGATGCTGCTGCGCGACCGGCTGGGCGACTTGTCGGGGCTGGAAGCCCTGGTGATCGGCCGCTCCAACATCGTGGGCAAGCCGATGGCGGCGCTGCTGACCGCCGACAGCGCCACCGTCACGCTGGCGCATTCGCGCACCCGGGACCTGCCGGGCCATGTCGGGCGCGCCGACATCGTCGTGGCGGCGGTGGGCCGTCCGAACTTCGTCCGCGGCGAGTGGCTGAAGCCCGGTGCGACCGTGATCGACGTGGGCATCAACCGCGTCGAGGGCGGGCTGGTCGGCGACGTCGACTTCGCCTCCGCAGTCGAAGTGGCCGGGGCGATCACGCCGGTGCCGGGCGGGGTGGGGCCGATGACCATCGCCGTCCTGTTGCGCAACACGCTGGTGGCGGCGCACCGCCGCGCGGGCGTGCCGCTCGACGAAGCCACGCTCTAAGATCGCAAAGGGCCTACCGTGCTCGAGCTGTTCATCTCCGCCCTGATCACCTTCTTCGTGGTGATCGATCCCCCCGGCTGCGCCCCGATCTATGCGGGACTGACGGCGGGGGCGAGCGGGGTGCAGCGCCGCAGCATGGCGATCCGCGCGGTACTGACGGCGGCCGCGATCCTGCTGGTGTTCGCGCTGTTCGGGCGCGGGCTGCTCCATGCGCTCGGCATCAGCCTCGACAGCTTCCGCATCGCCGGCGGCATCATGCTGTTCCTGATCGCGCTGGAGATGGTGTTCGAAAAGCGCACCCAGCGCCGCGAGGACCGCGCCGCCAAGATCATCGAGACGCACGAGGTGGAGGACGTCTCCATCTTCCCGATGGCGATGCCGATGATCGCGGGACCGGGCTCGATCGCCAGCGTGATGCTGCTGATGGGGCAGACCGACGGCACCTCCGCCAAGCTGGTGGTGCTCGCCGCCCTGGCGAGCAACCTCCTGCTGATGCTCGTCGCGCTCCTCGCCGCCGCCCCGCTGATGCGCCTGCTGGGCGCCAAGATCGAAGCGGTGATCACCCGCGTGCTGGGCGTGCTGCTGGCAGCACTCGCCTCGCAGTTCGTGATCGACGGCCTGCGGGCGAGCTTCTTGTAAGGTGAGGGGGCTTCGCGTCCGCCAAGCCTCATCCGGACAGTAAACGCACCGGTAAGGTGCATTTGTTGCGGGAGGGCTACACCCGCGAAAGAAAAGTACGCGGCTCGCCGCCCTGTCCTTTACAAATCTTAGCCCTGGGTCGCATTGCTACTCCACCGGCTTCCGTGCCGGGGGGAAGCGATCCGCTGCGTAGCGGGCGAAAAAGGGACAGTATCTTGATCAAATCCTCGATGTTGCGTGGAACCACCGCGCTGACCGCGCTCGTGCTGGTTGGCATGGGCGTTTCCGCGCCGGCGTTCGCCCAGACGGCGGACGAGCAGGCGACCGCCACCGCAGATCAGGCGCAGACGCCTGGGGCTCGCGAGGCCGCGACCGACACCGACACGACCGGTCAGGAGATCGTCGTCACCGGGTCGATGTTCCGCCAGGCCGTCACCCCGTCGCCCGTCACCGTCGTCTCGACCGAGAACCTCGAGCAGCGCGGCATCCAGACCGTCCAGGAAGGCATCCAGCGGCTGGCGGCCAACAACGGCCCGGCGCTCACCAACTCGTTCAGCGCGAACGGTGCGTTCGCAGGCGGCGCTTCCGCCGTGTCGCTGCGCGGTCTTTCCAGCAGCTCGACGCTGGTGCTGTTCGACGGCCTGCGTGCGGCCTATTTCCCGCTCGCCGATGACGCGACCCGCAACTTCGTCGACCTGAACACTATTCCGGACGACATCGTCGAGCGCGTCGAAGTGCTGCGCGACGGCGCATCGTCGAGCTACGGTGCTGACGCGATCGCGGGCGTGGTGAACATCATCACCAAGCGCAGCTTTCGCGGCGTCGCAGCCCGCGCCGAGGCCGGCATTTCCGAGGACGGCATCGCGCCGACCCAGCGCCTGTCGCTGACCGCCGGTACCGGCGACCTCGATAACGACGGCTACAACGCGTACATCAGCGGCTTCTACTACCGCGCGGGCGAGGTCTATAACCGCGACCTGCCCTATCCGTTCAACTCCTCCGACCAGACCGGCATCGGCGGCCCGAACGACACGATCAATCCGGACACCTGGGGCGTCACCAACGCCGGTTCCAACCTGTACGTTCGTCCGACCGGCAGCACCCAGTATTCGCTGCTCTCCGGCGGCTGCGCCAATGGTAACGCCGTGTCGACCGGTGCGCCGGCAACCGGCGTGGTGCCCGGCACCATCTGCAGCCAGGACAACATCAACCAGTATGGCGTGGTCGCGCCGAAGGTTGAGCGCTTCGGCGGTTCGGCCAAGTTCACCGCGATGGTCGGCGACAGCTCCGAAGCCTACGCGCAGTTCAACTTCCAGCAGACCACCAGCAGCTATGACGGCACGCCGTCGCAGATCTATGCGAACGCTCCGGCCGGCATCTACTTCCAGCCGTTCTCGACCCGCTCGAACGCTGCGTCCTATGCACCGGGCTCGGGTCCGCTGACGCTGCCGGTGACCCTGACCGACGGTTCGCTCAACCCGAACAACCCGTTTGCGGCAGCCGGCCAGACCGCACAGCTCGTCGGCTGGCTCCCGAACTCCATCGAGCGTGACGAGACCCGCAGCCGCGTCTATCGCGCCGCTGCTGGTATTCACGGCACCGTGTTCGGTGACTGGGACTATCGCGTCGACCTGACCGCGATGCACACGGACCTGCGTCGTCGCCAGAACGGCTACGTCTACATCCAGCACCTGCTCGATGTGATCGCGGACGGATCGTACAACTTCATCAATCCGTCGGCGAACAGCCAGAGCGTCACCGACTATCTGATGCCGGAGAACATCACCGACGCCTCGTCGGACCTCTACCAGGCACAGTTCTCGGTCAACAAGGCCGTGACCCAGCTGCCGGGCGGCGACCTGGAAGTCGGCTTCGGCGGCTCGATCTACTATGAGGCCGTGGACGCGCCGAGCGCGAACTCGGACATCAATGGTCCGACCGAGCGCTATTTCCGCCTCAACGCCTTCGGCACCGAGGGCAACCGCACCGTCACCTCGGCATTCGGCGAAATCAACGCGCCGGTGCTCGATCAGCTGACCCTCAACGCCTCGGGTCGCTTCGACCACTATTCGACCGGCCAGAGCAACTTCTCGCCCAAGCTCGGCGCGAAGTTCACGCCGATCGAGCAGCTGACGGTGCGTGGTACCTGGTCGCGTGGCTACCGCATCCCGAGCTTCGCGGAAGCAAACGCACTGCCGACCACCGGCTATGTGACCAACTCGCCGAACCTGTTCACCGACGCGTTCCTGGCGCAGTATTCGACTCCGGGTGCGGTGTGCTCGAAGGACACCTTCAGCAGCTGCCCGACCTACATCCGTTCGGGCAGCTATGGTTCGACGACGCTCGCGTCGCCGGATCTGAAGCCGGAGAAGTCGCGCAGCTTCACGGCCGGCGTGGTGTTCGAGCCGTTCCACAACGTCGCGTTCACGGTCGACTACTTCAACATCAAGAAGACCAACGCGATCACGTCGCTCACCGCCGGTGACGCGCTGCAGGCATACTACGCCGGCCAGCCGGTGGACCCGGCCTTCACGATCACTCCGGACGCTCCGGACGCGGCCTTCCCGAACGCCACGCCGCGCGTGCTCTACGTCGCGTCGGCGCTGGTCAACGCCAACACGATCAAGTCGGAAGGCATCGACTTCGGCATCAACAGCCGCGTGCAGTTCGGTGACGTGACCTGGGTGAGCAACCTGGATGCGACGCTGCAGCTGGAACTGAGCACCACCTTCCCGGATGGTCGCAAGGAAAGCTATGTCGATACGCTCGGCAACTACAACCTGACGGCCGGTTCGGGCACGTTCCGCTGGCGCGGCAACTGGCAGAACACCCTGCTGGTGGGTCCGTACTCGCTGACCGCGACTGCGAATTACACCTCGGGCTATGACCTGTCGGCAGAGGACCAGGGTGGCGAAGCAGGCGACTGCAGCCTGGCACCGAGCCCGAACTACACGGGCTGCCGCGTGAAGAGCTACTTCACGCTGGACCTGAACGGCACCGTCAAGGTCAGCGACAACATGACCTTCTACGTGAACGTGCTGAACGTGTTCGATCGTCTGCCCGACGTCGATCCGGTCACCTACGGCGCGTGGCTGTACAACCCGGTCCAGGCCGGCGAGAACATCTACGGCCGCCGCTTCCTGGCGGGTGCGCGCGTCAACTTCTAAGTCGACGGACGCTGAAAAAAGAAGGGGCGGCTCCGAAGGGAGCCGCCCCTTTTCGTTTGGGCAGAAGCGCCGCCCCTCAGTCGACCGTCAGCCGCAGCGCGCCTTCGCCTTCGTCGACGGTCACGGTCGAGCCATCGCGAACCTCGCCTTTTAGGATGAGGTCGGCGAGAGGGTCCTGCAGGTAGCGCTGGACAGCGCGCTTCAGCGGCCGCGCGCCGTAGACGGGGTCGTAGCCCACCCGGCCCAGCCAGTCGCGGGCGCCGTCCGTCAGGTGGATCGTGATCTTGCGATCCGCCAGCAGCTTCGCCACGCGGCCGACCTGGATGTCGACGATCGGCGCCATGTGGGCGCTGCCCAGCCGGTGGAACAGGATGATCTCGTCCAGCCGGTTGAGGAATTCCGGGCGGAAGTGCGCGCGCACCACGTCCATCACCTGCGGCTCGACATCCTCGACCGACTGGCCCTCGGCAAGGTTGGTCAGATACTGGCTGCCGAGATTCGAGGTCAGGATGATGATCGTGTTCGAGAAGTCGACCGTGCGGCCCTGGCCGTCGGTCAGGCGCCCGTCGTCGAGCACCTGGAGGAGCACGTTGAACACGTCGCCGTGTGCCTTTTCCACCTCGTCGAACAGCACGACCTGATAGGGCCGGCGCCGCACCGCTTCGGTGAGCACGCCGCCTTCCTCATAGCCGACATAGCCCGGAGGGGCGCCGATCAGCCGCGCGACCGCGTGCTTCTCCATGAACTCGCTCATGTCGATGCGCACCATCGCGTTGGGATCGTCGAACAGGAATTCGGCGAGGGCCTTGGTCAGCTCGGTCTTGCCGACGCCCGTCGGCCCCAGGAACAGGAACGAGCCGAGTGGGCGGTTCGGATCCTGTAGCCCCGCACGGCTGCGACGGACGGCGGTGGAGACCGCGCGCACGGCTTCGGATTGGCCGATCACGCGCTTGCCGAGCTGCTCCTCCATGTGGAGCAGCTTTTCGCGCTGGCCTTCCTGCATGCGGTCGACCGGAATGCCGGTCCAGCGGCTGACCACCGCGGCGATATCGTCGGCGGTGACCTCCTCGCGCAGCATGGCGCCCTTGGTCTGGCTCTGCGCTTCCTCCAGCTGGCGGGTGAGCGCGGGGATGCGGCCGTAGGAGAGTTCGCCGGCGCGGGCGAGGTCGCCCTGGCGCTGCGCCTGCTCCAGCTCGACGCGGGCGGCGTCGAGCTGTTCCTTCAGCTTCGCCTCGGCCCCGATCTTGTCCTTTTCGCCCTGCCAGCGGGTGGTGAGCTCGGCCGACTGCTGCTCGAGGTTGGCGAGTTCCTCTTCCAGATTGGCGAGCCGGTCCTGCGAGGCGGCATCGCTCTCCCGCCGCAGCGCCTCCCGCTCGATCTTGAGCTGGATGATGCGGCGGTCGAGGGTCTCGATCTCCTCGGGCTTGGACTCCACCTCCATGCGGATGCGCGAGGCGGCCTCGTCCATCAGGTCGATCGCCTTGTCGGGCAGGAAGCGGTCGGTGATGTAGCGGTTCGACAGGGTCGCCGCGGACACCAGCGCGCCGTCGGTGATGCGCACGCCGTGGTGCAGCTCGTACTTTTCCTTCAGGCCGCGCAGGATCGAGATGGTGTCCTCGACCGTCGGCTCGCCCACGAACACGGGCTGGAAGCGCCGTTGGAGCGCGGGGTCCTTTTCGACGTACTTGCGATACTCGTCGAGCGTGGTCGCGCCGATGCAGTGGAGCTCACCGCGGGCGAGCGCGGGCTTCAGGAGGTTGCCGGCGTCCATCGCGCCTTCCGACTTGCCCGCGCCGATCAGCGTGTGCATCTCGTCGATGAAGAGGATGATCTGGCCTTCGGCGCCTTTCACCTCGTCGAGCACGCCCTTCAGCCGCTCCTCGAACTCGCCGCGATACTTCGCGCCGGCGATCAGGCTGCCCATGTCGAGCGCCATCAGCGTGCGGTCCTTGAGCGTGTCGGGCACGTCGCCATTGGCGATGCGCAGCGCCAGGCCCTCGGCGATTGCGGTCTTGCCGACGCCGGGCTCGCCGATCAGGACGGGATTGTTCTTGGTGCGGCGGGCGAGGATCTGGATCGTGCGGCGGATTTCCTCGTCGCGACCGATGACCGGATCGAGCTTGCCGGCGTGCGCCGCCTCCGTCAGGTCGCGCGCGAACTTCTTGAGCGCGTCATAGCGGTCCTCGGCGGTCGCGGTGTCGGCGGTGCGGCCGCCGCGCAGATCGTTGATCGCGGTGTTGAGCGCTTCCGCGCGCACCCCGGCGGCGGCAAGCGCCTTGCCCGCGGCGGTGTTGGGGGAAAGCGCAAGGGCGAGCAGCAGCCGCTCGACGGTGACATAGCTGTCGCCGGCTTTCTGGGCGACCTGCTCGGCCTGGTCGAGCACGCGCACTGCATCGTTGTCGAGCCCGGGCGTCTGCTGCGCGCCACTGCCCGACACGGCGGGGATTTTCGCCAGTGCCGCGTCCGTGTCCGCCACGGCCCGCCGCGGGTCGCCCCCGGCGCGCTCGATCAGCCCGGCGGCCATGCCCTGGTCGTCCTCGAGCAGCGCCTTCAGCAGATGCTCGGGCGCGATGCGCTGGTGGTTGAGCCGGATGGCGACGGTTTGCGCCGCCTGGAGAAAGCCCTTCGCGCGGTCCGTGAATTTCTCTAGGTTCATGACAAATCCCTGTTATCTTCGGGAACCAAGGTGGTGTTGCTTTTATGCAACACAAGAGGTGCGTGATGCTGACACTCGCGTTGTTGACCCTGGCTGCCGTTCAGGATGCGCCACCGCCGCCGTCGGTCAATCTGGTTGTGCCTGCCGGCCCCTGCAAGCCCACGATCGACGGCGTCGCCGTCACGCTCGATGGCCTGCGCGCGACGACGGCACGCTGGGCCGTCACCAAGCAGGAAGTGCGGTTCGAGCCGGACGCGAAGGCCGCCGAGTCCTGCATGCAGGATGTGCTCAAGATCCTCGCCGCGGCTGGGGCAGGGGAGCGGTTCCCGATCGCGTTCGTGGACAACGAAGCCTTCACCGGGGTGGAGGGCGGCTGACGCCCGGCGCTCAAGGGCAATGGCGAGGCGAGAGCGGACCCGTTTCGATGCTTGCGGCGCTGCTGCGGCGGCCGCTACTCTGATGCGGTGAAGTACGCCGCTGCTTCCCGCCTGCCTCCTGGCGCACCCCTGTGGATGCGGACGGCTGGGTTCGGCTCTGCGATCTTGCTGCATCTCCTGGCGTTTCTGCTGCTGTTGTGGCTGTGGGCACCGGTTTCGCCGACTGCGCGCCCCGAACAGCGCAGGCTGACGCTCTGGAAGCTTCCGCCTCCGCCTCCACCGCCACAACCTCTTCTGCGGCCCGCCGAGCAGCGCGTGCCTCAGCCGCAGCCGCCGCCGGCGCAGGAGATTGCCGGCGGCAGCCGGGGAGGGAGCCCTGCTGCTTCCTTACCCGCACCGCAGGCTGTCGAGCCCCCGCCATTGCCCCTGGTGCCAATGCGCCCCGCGGCACCCGCGCCCATCGCGGCACCGTCGACCGGGACCGGCGGTTCGACGGGCGATGCCAACGGGTCTGGGGCAGGCGCCACGGGAACCGGGAGCGGGAGCGGGGATGGCACGGGCGTCGGCAATGGGCGCGGCGGGGCGGAACCTGCAATCACGGTAGCGCGCTGGGTCCGGCGCCCCGGCTTCCAGGAGTTGAACCCGTCGATCCCTTCAGAGGTCCGCAAGCGCGGCATCTCGGGCACGGCCTATCTGGTCTGCCGGGTCCAGAGGAACAAACACCTGCGCAACTGCTCGGTTCTCAAGGAGACGCCGGCAGGAAGCGGCTTCGGTGCGGCGGCGCTGGCGGCGTCGCCCAAGTTCCGGATCTATCCGCCGGAGGTGGACGGTAAGCCGTCCGATCTGGCGTGGGTGATCGTGCCGATCGAATATCATTTCCAGAAGTAAGGGGCGGACAACGCGCCCCTCGAAATGCCGGGCTGCGACGACGCGATGATTTCGTACGACGAGCCGCGGTTTTCGTTGTCAGCCAGTTCGCGAGCCCATAGGCTCGTGCTTTCCGCTCCGATCGCGAGGTTTCATGTTCCGCTCCTTCGCCTATGCCCTTGCCGCTTCCACTGCACTCGCCAGCGGCTCTGTCGCCTGGGCCGCGCCCCTTTCGGCGCAGACGGCACCGGCGTCCACGGCGCAACTGCCGGCCGCGCCGCTCGCGGAGCTCATTCGTCCGGTCGACATTCCCCATGAGAAGTTCACGCTGCCCAACGGCCTGACCGTGATCGTCCATACCGACCGCAAGGCGCCGATCGTCGCGGTCTCGACCTGGTACGACGTCGGCTCCAAGCACGAGCCCAAGGGCAAGACCGGCTTCGCGCACCTGTTCGAGCACCTGATGTTCAACGGATCGGAGAATGCACCCGGCGATTTCTTCGCGCCGCTGCGCGAAGTGGGGGCGACCGACTTCAACGGCACGACCTCGTTCGACCGCACCAACTATTTCGAGACGGTGCCCCGGGCGGCGCTCGACCGCGCGCTGTTTTTGGAAAGCGATCGCATGGGCTATCTGCTCGGCGCGATCACGCAGGGCGTGCTCGACGAGCAGCGCGGCGTCGTCCAGAACGAAAAGCGCCAAGGCGATAACCAGCCCTATGGCCTGGTCAAGTACAAGATGACCGAGGGCCTGTTCCCTGCAGGCAGCCCGTACCATCACTCCGTGATCGGCTCGATGGCGGATCTGGATGCGGCGAGCCTGGAGGATGTGAAGACCTGGTTCCGCAGCCATTATGGCCCGAACAACGCGGTGCTCGTGCTCGCCGGGGACATCACCGCGGCAGAGGCGCGGCCGCTGGTGCAGAAGTATTTCGGCAGCATCCCGAAGGGTCCGGAGTCGGCGCGTCCGGCCATCACTGTGCCGACGCTCTCTGCGCCGAAGGTCGAGACGATGCGCGACCGCGTCGCCACCACCCGCGTCATGCGCATGTGGGCAGTGCCGGGCATGGACAGCGCCGATGCGACCGCGCTGGACGTCGCGGCAGGAGCGCTCGGCGGGCTGGGCAGCTCGCGGCTCGACAATGTCCTGGTACGGCAGGAGAAGCTGGCGGTCTCGGTTTCCGCCTCCAACCAGACGCTCGCGCAGGCGGGCATGTTCGTGATCAGCATGGACGTGCGCCCGGGCGTGGATGCGAAGCTTGCCGCACAGCGGCTGGACCAGGTCGTGGCCGACTTCCTGCGCACCGGCCCGACGGCGGAGGAGGTGCAGCGGGTCGCCACCGTCACCGTCTCCGGCACCGTCGCGGGCCTGGAGGCGGTCGGCGGCTTCGGTGGCAAGGCGGTCGCGCTTGCGGAAGGCGAGCTCTATCTGCGCGATCCCGACTATTACAAGAAGCAGCTCCAGCGGCTCGCCGCGACGACCCCGGCGAGCGCCAAGGCGGCGGCCACCAAGTGGCTGTCGCGCCCGGTCTATGCGCTGACGGTGGAGCCGGGCGCGCGCGACGCCTATGAGGAGACGCAGGCAGCGCCCAAGGTGCCCGCCGGCAACACCGCGCCCACGCCCGCGTCGGCGGAAGGCCCGGCAAAGGGTACCCGCGGGGCGATGCCGGCGGTCGGCCAGGTGCAGGACCTGAGCTTCCCCGCCATCCAGCGGAGCCGCCTCTCCAACGGCATCGAACTCGTCTACGCGCAGCGCACGGCTGTGCCGGTGACGCAGATCGCGATCAGCTTCGACGCGGGTGCGGCCGCGGATCCGGCGGGCAAGCTCGGCACCCAGGCGCTGACGCTGGCGGTGATGGACGAAGGGACCACCACCCGCAATTCGGTGGCGCTGGCAGAGGAGCAGGAACGCCTCGGCACCCGCATCTTCTCCTCGAGCTCGCCGGACCTGACCTATATCGGCCTGGGCGGGCCGAGCGCGAACCTTGCCAGCAGCGTGACCCTGCTCGCCGACGTCGTGCGCAACCCTGCCTTCGCTCCGGCGGAAGTGGAGCGGCTGAAGGCGACGCAGCTTGCCCGCATCGCACAGGAGATGACGAGCCCGGGCGGCCTGGCGAGCCGCGCGATGCCGCCGCTGCTCTATGGCAAGGACTCGCCCTATGCGAAGCTCGCCGCCGGCAGCGGGGACCCGGCCGCGGTTCAGGCGCTAATCCGCGACGATCTCGCCGCCTTCCACCGCGCCTGGCTGCGCCCGGACAAGGCGAAGGTCTTCGTCACGAGCGATCGGCCGCTCGCCGAGGTGCAGGCGGCGCTCGAGAAGGGCTTCGGCGACTGGCGTGCAAGCGGGCAGGCGGGCGTCAAGAACTTCGCCTCCGCGCCCGTGCAGGCCACTCCCAAAATCCTGCTGATCGACCGGCCGGATTCGCCCCAGTCGTTGATCTATGGCGCGCAGCTGACGGCGGAGAAGGGAACCGACGACCTGCTCGCGCTGAACACCGCGAACGATGCGCTGGGCGGCAACTTCCTGTCCCGGATCAACATGGACCTGCGCGAGGAGAAGCACTGGTCCTATGGCGCCCACGGATCGGTGAACCAGCTGCCCAACGCGGTGAGCTATGTGATCTCGGCGCCGGTCCAGGCCGATCGCACCGGGGATTCGATCGCGGCCCTTCAAAAGGACGTGCGCGAGTTCCTGACCACCAACGGCATGACCCAGCAGGAGTTCGACCGGACGATCACGGGCGAGACGCGCGAGCTGACCGGCCGGTTCGAGACGTCGGACGCGGTGCTGAACGCAATGATATCGAACGACCTGCTCAAGCGGCCTGACGACTATTACGCGACCATCACCGACAAGTACCGCGGCTTCACCCTGCCGCAGCTCAATGCAGCCGCTCGCAAGGCGCTGCGCCCGGACCGCTTCGTCTACGTCGTGGTCGGTGACGCCAAGGTCGTCCGGCCCCAGCTTGACAGCCTGGGGCTGCCGGTCGAGGTGGTTGCAGCACAGCCCGCAGCAAGCGCGCAGGGCAGCAAGTAGGAGAGCGTAGCATGGCAGATATCGACGGCAGCTGGGATACGGTGACCAAGACGCCGCTGGGCGAGCAGCAGGCGACGCTGACCATCCGGCAGGAAGGCAGCGGCTTCACCGGCACCTATTCCGGCGCGATGGGCTCGGTCGACATCGAGAACGGCCAGGTCGAGGGCGACACGCTGCGGTGGAAGGTGTCGGTGACCGTGCCGATGCCGCTGACGCTCGACTGCACGGCGCGGATCGAGGGCGACACCATCACGGGTGACGTCGGCGCCGGTGCATTCGGCAGCTTCCCGATGACGGGAACGCGCGTCGCCTGACGGCGCAGCCGTACGCGCATACGAAAAAGGGCCCGCTTGCCAGTTCGGCAGGCGGGCCCTTTTTCATGGATGCGGGATCCTATTCGACGATCACGACCGGGATGCGCCGGATCGGGCGGCCTTCCTCGGCCATTTCCTTGCGGAAATCATGTTTGGCGTCGGCGATCTCACGCCGATACTCGGCCCAGGCATCCTCCCGGTCCGCTTCGTCATCCGCGCGCGCCAGGTCCTTGCGGAGCTCACGCTTCGCTTCGCTGATGTCGGTCTTGTAGTCGAGGTAATGGGAATTCGCGTCCGAGTAGATCGGCGCCCGGCTCCGGTCCCCGGCGAGGGCGGGGGTGGCGAGCACGGTTCCGGCGGCGGCAAGGGCCAGCATGGTCTTGTACATGATACGCTCTCCTGATGGCACCTGCCGCAAACCGGCGTCGCCAAGCGGGAGTTCCGCTGTTGCCGCCAGCGGTGCCGTGGCTGCGCCGAGCCGAAGCAATCGGGCTTTACAAATGCAAAAGGCGTGATTGCCACATCTCGGCCACCTTTCGGCGGCTCCCCTGCCGCAGTTGGCGCGCTTTGTTCACCCCCGCGTCAGGAACTGTTGCCGAAAGGCCACTGGTTCCAACTGAGTGGCGCCGCGAAACGATCGCGGTGCAACATTCCTGATGCTGGCCGGTTAACGGAGCCTCGGATAGCCGGCGCACCAACGACACCGGATCCAAACGAGTAACAGAGGTACAGAGTATGCGTAAGTTCACGCTTGCGGCCGCCGCCGCCGCCGCCTTCGTCGCCATGCCGGCTTATGCGCAGGACGAGGCCCCCGATGGCTCGCGCGCGTTCGGCATCGATCCGTATGTCGCCGTGCTGGGTGGCTGGGAGCAGTTCGACAACGAGCCGAACGAAGCAGGCATCCCGGCCGCGACCCGCGGCCGCCTCGACGGCAGCCTGGTTCAGGGCATCGTCGGCTTCAACGTGCCGCTCGGCCCCGTGTTCGTGGGCGCCGAAGGCAATGTCGCCAAGGGCATCTCGGGCGACATCGACTGGGAGTATGGCGTTGCTGGCCGCGCGGGCGTTCGCGCTGGTGAGAGCGGCCTGATCTACGGCAAGGTCGGCTACCAGTGGGTGAACTTCGCAGCGTTCGGCAAGGACAGCCCTGACTATCACGCCATGACCTACGGCCTCGGCTTCGAAGTCGGCCCGAAGGACATCGGTCTCGGCGGCATCACCGACAACGCTGGCATCCGCCTCCGCGCGGAAGTCACCACCTTCGGTGACGCCCAGAGCCTCCGCCCGATGGCGGGTCTGGTCGCGCACTTCTAAGCGCGATCGTGTAACTGCGTACCGGAAGGGGCGGGGTTCGGGATACCGGACCCCGCCCTTTCTGCGTCCGGAGGATGCGAACGCCGGCCGTCCCCTGGCCGGCCGGGCGCCGGGGAGCTATCCTGCGGCCCATGAAGCTTCCCACCGTCCACACGCCAAGCCTTGCCATTCACGACAGCAGCGCCCGTTTCCCCGTGCGCCGCATCTATTGCGTCGGCCAGAACTATGCCGAGCATGCCCGTGAAATGGGCAATGATCCCGATCGGCAGGAGCCCTTTTTCTTCTCGAAGCCGGCCGATGCGGTCGTCCCGACCGGTACGGTCATTCCGTTCCCGACGCGGACTCAGGACCTGCACCACGAGGTGGAACTGGTGATCGCGCTAGGTGCCGGAGGATGCGACATCCCCGTGGAAGAGGCCGAGCAACGGATCTTCGGCTGCGCAGTGGGCGTCGACCTCACCCGTCGCGACCTTCAGGCGGTAGCCAAGAAGGCAGGACGTCCGTGGGACATGGCCAAGGGCTTCGACCAGTCGGCGCCGATTGGCACCCTTGTTCCGGGGCCGGTGCCGCGGGACGGTGCGATCGCGCTCGCGGTGAATGGCAGCCCGCGGCAGTCGGGCAGGCTTTCCGACATGATCTGGGCACCCGCCGAGATCGTCGCGATCCTTTCCACCTACGTCGAACTGGCGCCCGGCGACCTGATCTTCACGGGCACGCCCTCCGGAGTCGCACCCCTGAACCGTGGAGATGCCGTCGAGGCTGTTGTGGAAGGGCTGCCGCCGCTCACCTTCAAACTGGTATGAAGGTCCCGCGGGAGCAGACACCCTGCTCCCGCGGGACGGGCGAGCCCGAACGCTCGCCCGCGTAGCTCAGAACCGGAAGCGAAGGCCCAGAGAGTAGACGCGCTCCAGGTAGAGAACCTGGCGGGTGTAGGTGTCGCCCGCATCGTTGAACTCGCGCGTCCGCTTGATCGGATTGCCCAGCAGATTCACGATGTCGAAGGCGAGGGTGACACTGGGGATCGGCGTGACGGTGGTCGAGAAATCGAGCTGGCCGCGACCTTCCTCGATCACCGGGCGGGTGCGTGGGGTGCCATCGGCACCCACGTCCAGTGCCTCGACGCTGTAGTAGCTCACGAAGTCCGACCGGTAGTTATAGGCGAGGCGCGCCGAGAAGTTGGGCTTCTCGTAGAGGCCCACCAGGTTGCCGGCCCACTTGGACACCCCGGTGAACCGCTGCTGCTCGCCCAGCACATTGGGGGAGCTTGCGAGACCGCTGGCGAGATCGCCCTTCGAGTCGATGTAGGTGCCGTTGGCCTGGATGCCGAAGCCCTTCATCCACTCCGGGATACCGTCGATGTCGAGGAAGCTGGTGAACGACACCTCGGCGCCGCGGAAGCGGGTGTCGCCCGTGTTTTCCGGCAGGTCGAGCCGCGACGGGCCATAGCCGATGTCGACCGGCGAAATCGCGACGCGGGAGATGAAGCCCTGCGCGTCGCGCTGGAACAGCGCGCCCGTGAGCGAGCCCGAGCGCGAGAAATACCACTCCAGGCTGATGTCATAGTTGTCGGAAGTGAGTGGCTTCAGATTGGGATTGCCGCCGGTGATGGTGCGCAGGTTGCTGTTCGGGGCGCACTGCGGCAGCGACGGGTCCTCCGTGCACTCGGGCGGGATCGTGGGGGGCGGGCCGACGGTGAGGGTCGGATTGAGGTCGAAGAAGTTCGGCCGCGTCCGCGTCTGGTTGTAGGCCAGGCGCAGTTGAAGCTCCTCGTTGAAGCGCACGCGCGCGCTCACATTGGGGAGGTAATCGGTGTAGTCGTTCTTGGCCGTCGTCGGAACGAACGTCGGCGTCGTGGCACCGCCGGTTTCGTCGCGGATGAAGCCGCTGATCCGGGTCTTGGTCTTGATCGCGCGCAGGCCGAGGAGACCATCGACGGTCATCGAGCCGCTCAGGTCGAACCCGTATTTGATCTGCGCATAGCCGGCGAGCGCCTTTTCGTTGGCGCGAAAATTCTCCGTCGGGTTGAACTCCGGCGGACCGGCGGGTGCCTCGAAGAAGCTCCGAAGTTCGGCGATATTGTCCCTGAGGCTCTTTGCCGACACCCCGGCGAACCTGCGGATCGGGAACGTGTCGTTATAGGTGAACGCCGGCTGCGTGGGTTCGACCGTCACGGGCAGGCTGGAGATCGGGATCCGCAGGTCCAGCACGTTGGTGCCGCCGATCGTGTTCACATACGGCGCGCCGCGGTCCCGCGTCGCATCGCGATCGTTGTAGCGCACGCCGAACTGGACGCGCTGCAGGAAGCCCCCGTCGAATTCATACTGCACGTCCCCGCGCGTCTGGATGTCCTTTCCGCTGACTTCCAGACGCTCCTGGAACAGGCCGCGCGCGATGAAGTTCGCGGGGTCGGTCACGTCGAAGTCGACGAACTCGAAGCTGGGGCCGCCATCCTGGCCCGGCGACTCGAAGACGACGTTGCGCGCCGGGGAGCTTGCAAAGGCATAGTCCAGGTTGATCAGGTTGAACGTGTATTTGCTGTCCGTGTAGGCCACGTCGCCGGAGATCTGGAGGCCGCCGCGACGCCAGATCGCGCCGCCGCCGACCTGGAACGTGTCGGTATGGCCCTGGGCAGAGGTGTAGTAGCCGTCAGGGGCATTGGCACCCACAACGGTCGCGCTCTGGGCAATGTTGCCATTGCCTTCTCGGGTGGTGAGATTGTTCAGCTGGAAGCCGGCGCCGCCGAAGATCGGCACGAACATCCACTGATTGGAGTCCTTGCTGCGGAAACCCTGGTAGAGGCCGTCCGCGTAAATCTCCAACTCCGGCGTCGGCTTCCACTGGAATGCTGCGTTGGCCGATGGGCGGAAGCGATCGCCGTTGCTGGTGAACCGGCCCTGCGCATCGGGATAGCGGATGCCGGCACCCGCCGCAGGGGCGTTTGCGGCAGTGGTCGTACCGATCACGAGCGACTGTTCGCGCGTCGCATCCAGATAGTTCAGTCCGACATAAGACGCGTTGACCAGCAACCCGATCTCACCCGCGCCGGTTTCCCAGCGATTGCTGACCAGCAGGTTCCCGTTCCAGGTAAGCTCGCTGGACTGTTCCCAGTTCACCCCGTTCAATGAGCCCGAGACCTCGAGCCCCTTGAAGTCGAACGGCTTGCGGCCGCGGACGTTCACCTGGCCGCCGATGCCGCCCTCGATCCGGTCGGCGGTGCCGTTCTTGTAGACTTCCAAGGCGGCGACGGTGCCCGCCGGAAAGTCCTGGATCGCCACGAAGCGCCCTTCGGCGGTGAAGATCTCGCGATCGTTGTAGGTGGTGGAGAGGTCGGGCAGGCCGCGAACCTGAACCCCCGCCGCCTCGCCAGCGCCACGCGTCACCTGCACGCCCGGAACCCGCGCCAGCGCTGCCGAGGCGAAGGTGTCGGGAAGCTTGCCGATGTCCTCCGCGACGATGGCATCGACGATCCCGTCCGCATTGCGCTTGATCGCGGCGGCGCTTTCCAGGCTCCGGCGCACGCCAGTAACGACAATGGCGTCGCCGGCGGCTTCATTCGGCTGCGTCGGCGCCGTGACCGGCACCGGATCGGGCGTCGATTGCCCGGTGGTCGCCTGGCCCGCCGCGGGTGCCTGCACGTCCTGGCCCCATGCCGCTGGTGCGCTCGTCAGCAGTGCGAGCACGGAAGTGGTGACGCAAAGACGCCTTCCCTTGATCATACATCCTCCCCAGGATTGTCATTATGGCGGCTTTGGCCGCTCGCTTAATGTCGGACAATAGGACGCCAACACTTGCGGATTTGCAAGTATCCAAGACCGTGTCGCTACAGGAAAACTTGGCTGTTGCTATTCTGACACAGCTTCACTGACGTCAGGGCATCGTACGAGTCCAGCTGCGTTCAAGTGAGGTTCTTTTGATTGTCTCTGACATCAACGTTCAGTTCGTTTGAAACGGATAGACAAGCATCCAGCTTGAACCCAAGTCCGCTGGCCTGAAGGTATGAGGTAGCTAAACTCTCCCCATAGTCCGTTGGCCGAAAGGGGGGCGAGGGAGGTGCTACACCATGCTTGTAGGTCTTGCCGGGTCCCGCAGGAATATGCGCAGCGATCATCGCATCGTCGCATTGAACTTGTTGCGCAGTCGCCGGGAGGCACGAGAACCTTGCTCCGTGTCTTACAAGGTCCCAAGCGCGGGGAGAACTCGGCTGGGCGTAGCGGCATAGCGTCGGCTTCGATTGCACCACTCGCTTCATGGTGCCGTCCTACGGAAGCTGCGATGGGCGCTGCGTTCGGGCGAGTAGGTGTGCGGCGGGGTGCTGCCCCCACTCCGCCGCACACCGCGTCGGTGGCAAGCGGCGGACGTCGCAGCCAGGATGATTCAGAGCGGGCGGGCCGTGGCCGCTAACTTGCCGACGCGGCTGCGGGGGAGGGCCCGAAGCTTCGGCCGCAGGGGTATGGCTGTCACGCCTGACTCGGCCGGGGAGGATGCCGCCGATCTCAGGGACGAACCTCCAGCCGACGTGGATCGTGTCCGCGCGCTCTCGGGGCCGCAGCAGCTTTCCGCCTTGGCCGATCGTTCAGCCGCCGCGAGCCATATGGCACGGGGGGAGGAGCTCACCGGCACCCTCAGGGTGACGCAGGAAGAAAGCGTCGGTCGGGAACCGCCGCACAGCCGGGATTTGCGCACAGCGACCCGGCAGGCTGTGTCCGACGAGCCATTCTGCCCTTCGCTCTTCCACGGGCTGCGCGTGGTCCACGTCGTCCGGCAGTTCGCGCCCGGCGTCGGCGGGATGGAGGATTATGTCCGGCAGCTCGCGCTCCAGCAGCGCGCGGCCGGCATGGGGGTGCGGATCGTGACCCTGGATCGCATCTTCGATCAACCGCAGCAGGCGCGGCTGCCGGCACGGGAGTGGATCGACCGGCTGGAGGTGCAGCGGCTGCCCTGGTGGGGATCCAAGCGCTACCCGATCGCCCCCGGCGTGCTCCGCGCGCTCAAGGATGCCGATCTGGTGCATGTTCACGGGGTCGACTTTTTTTGCGATTTCCTGGCCGTGACGCGCGGGCTGCACCGCAAGCGGCTGGTGCTGTCGACACATGGCGGTTTCTTCCACACGCCCTTCGCGGCCCGGGCCAAGCGATTGTTCTTTCACCACGTCACGCGGCGCAGCCTGCGGGGCTTCGCTGCCATCATCCCCTCCAGCGTCAGCGACGAGGCGCAGTTCCGCAGGATCCGGGCGGAGGGACTGGAGACCGTGGAGAACGGCGTCGATCTCGCCAAGTTCGACGGCTGCGCCGATCCGGCCGCGCGCACCATGATCTATTTCGGCCGGCTCGCGCCCAACAAGGGGCTGGATCAGCTGATCGGCTGGTTCGCGGAGGTGCATCGCCAGGACGCATCCTGGCGCCTGATCCTGGCCGGTCGACCCATGGGGGTGGAGCCGGACGCGCTTACCGAGCAGGCCCGGCAGTCCGGCATGGCGGAGGCGGTGGAGATTCATCCCTGGCCCGGCGATGCCGAGTTGCGCGGGTTGATCGGGCGCAGCAGCGTCTATGTCTGCGCTTCGGCCTATGAGGGGTTCGGGATCGCGGCGGTGGAGGCGATGGCAGCCGGTCTCTATCCGGTGCTGAGCGACATCCCGGCCTTCCGGCGGACCCTCGCGCGGGCGGATTATGGCACCCGGACCCGCTTCGCTCCCGATCCCGACAGCGTGGCGCAAACGCTCGCCGAAGTAGACGCGGGGCTTCGGGCGGCACCGGATGCGGACGAGCGGCGACGCCGGCTGGCCTCCTTCGGCTGGACGGGCGCGGCGGATGCGATCGGCGGCATCTACCTGCGTGCGCTGGGGCGCAGCCGCCGGCGCATCGGGCAGGTCTCGGTGACCGTGTCCTGCCGGCGCGAGTTCCTGCGCCGGATCGACCGGTGCCTTTCCAGCCCTGCACGGCGTCCGCTGTTCGTGGCATTCTGCAACGCCCACACGGCCAACACCGCACAGCGCGATCCGGCCTTTGCCGCCGCGCTGGCCCAGGCGCTGGTGGTCAACGACGGGATTGGCATCGACCTGCCAAGCTCGGTGCTGTTCGGAAGACCGTTCCAGGAGAACCTGGCCGGCACCGACCTGGTGGACCAGGTGCTGGAGCGTGCGGCAGGGAGCCTGCGCATCTTCCTGGTCGGCAGTGCGCCCGGCGTCGGGGAGCAAGCCGCCCGAGCTCTGCGCGAACGCGCGCCTCGGCACCGTGTGGTCGGCACCGCCCACGGCTTCTTCACCGATGCCGAGACGCCCGAGCTCATCGCCCGGATTCGCGCAAGCACCCCCGATCTGGTGCTGGTGGGGATGGGGCATCCGCGCCAGGAAATCTGGTGCGCCGCCCATCATCGCGAACTGGGGGCGATCACGATGGCGGTGGGTGCCTATCTCGACTTCCTCGCCGGAGAGGTCCGTCGCGCGCCCTACTGGGTGCGGAGGGCCCGGTGTGAATGGATGTTCCGGCTCGTGCAGGAACCGCGCCGCCTTGCCCGCCGCTACCTGATCGGGAATATGCGGTTCCTCGGGCGGCTGTTGCTGCAATGGTATCGCGGCACCCGCATCTGACAGACCGGGTAGGCCGTGCCAGAGGTGCCGCGCTTGCGGAGCCGTGACGGGATCGAGGGGGGCAACCCCCGGAGGTCGAGGCGCCTGACCCAGCGCGCTGCCGCGATCGCAGGTTCCGCCGCGCCGCGTTGACTGCTGACGCCCGTGTTGTCCCGCTCCGGCTCCCGGTTCCCGAGGCGCCGACCCCGAACCCATTTGTATCGCCCGCCGAACCAGCGTTCCCGGTCAACGGTGCCGATGGGCCTGGGCCTGGGCCGGGGGCGGGGGGGGCGGGTTGTCCGGGGCGGCGAGAAGCGCGAGCACCCAGCACCCGGCACCCGGCACCCAGCACCCAGCACCCACGACCCAGGGGCAACTCTGCTCCACCAGAGCGCGCTTCATCTCGCGGTGAAGCAGTCGGCTTTCGTGACCGAAGAGGCAGCGGTGGCGTCGAAACCGGCGCGTGTTCCGGCGGCGGAGGCACGACGCGAGGAGCGGCTTCGAAGGGAAGGCCGGTGCGATCTTGCGGACAAGGACCCTCCGCACCTGGGCGTCCGCTGCCGCGTGGCGCCTTGCAGCCGGTGCTCAACGCGGCCGGACCGCGTTCTCCGGGCCGGACCTCACGAGGCGGGTGGCGATGGACAGGTAGAAATCGCAGACGTCGGCGACATCGTCGGCGGTGATGATCAGGCATTCCCCGACCGGAAACTGCTTGAGCGGCCCGCTACGATCGGGTGCATCGGCCCAGCCGACCGTGAGCCAGGGAGAACCTGCCACGTCCCCGCGCGTCACCCTCCCGCTGCAATAGAAAAGGCAGTCGCGGGCCCGCCCCAGCGCGCGCAGCCGCGCATGCTCGCCGCCCGGCTGCGCCGCGCCGGTCAGGAGCGCGCGCAGCTTGTTCGCGGTGTTGCGCTCCGCAGGGGAGGTTCGCTGCCCGGCTGCGATTGCCACCTCATCCACCAGCACGTTCAGGAAACGGTCTAGCTCGCGAAGTCCGTTGCCGATCACCTTGGCGCGGTAGCGGCCGAGGATGGGGGCGTGCGCCTGCAGAGGCTCGGCATAGAGGCCCGCCGCAAGGAAGCGGGCGCCCCGTCTCAGCGTGGCTTCTGCCCGGGCAAGTGGTGCATGCGTCAGGGGAGTGCTCGACATTCGGCTGGTCAGCCGCCCGTAGCACGCCCGGCGATCGCCTGCTCGACCGCGGCGAGGCCCGTGTCGCTTCCGACCGCGAGATCGAGCGGGCGGCCGTCCAGCACCGGATCGTGAGTGTTGAGAAAGGCGATCGCCTCGTCACGGCCGCCGAGCATGCGGAACGCCATCATGGTCACCCGACCTTGGCGGTCGGCCTCTTCCGCCGACAACCGCGGCGCCTTGTAGCGGCTCACGAACTGGCGGCGTTTCGGCCGTTGGAGCGAGTCCGTCGGCGCCTCGGCCTTTGGCGTTGCGACATCCGTGCTGGAAATGTCCGTCATCGTTCACTGCGCCTCGATGATCGGCGAGGTCGCGCCGAGGTGAACCCGCAGCGCGTCGATGCGAACGGCATATTCGTTTGCCAGACGCCGATGGGCGAAGCGTGCCTCGCACCCTTCCGCCTCTTGCGCCCGCATCAGGGAAACTTGGTGGCGTGCCAACAGGTAATTGAGATCCATGGCAGTCTCCGGCTTGTAAGCGGGAGCGCATGCGTCTCTCAGTCGAGGGCGCCTACGAAGCGGATTGCCACCGATCGCTCCAATATGGGGCATCGCCCGCGAAATGGAAGGCGCGGGCGCCTAGAACCAGAAGCGCACCCCGGCCACGAAGGCGGTATCTTCCACGTCCTCGCCGCCCTGCCGCGCGAAGCGGGCGGTGTCGCCGAGCTTGCGGCTCCAGGATACGCCCACATAGGGCGCGAATTCGCGCCGAAGCTCGTAGCGCAGCCGCAGCCCGAGTTCCGCATCGCTGAGACCGGAGCCGGTGCGGGTCGCGGCCACGTCCTGTGCCGCGAAGTTGAGCTCCACGCGCGGTTGCAGGATCAGTCGTTGCGAGATCCGCTGATCGTACCAGCCCCCGAGTCGGCCCAGCAGGTCGCCCTTGGTCGACAGGAACAGCGCGGCTTCGGTGTGGAACTGGTAGGGGGCCAGTCCCTCAAGCCCCACCGTGGCATAGGTCCGATCAGGCCCGACGCCGAAGTCCTGCCGTACGCCCGCCTGCAGGTTGAAATAGGGGTCGATCGCACGCGAATAGAGCGCCTGCACTTCCGCATGCTCCATGTCGCGGCCGAAGCTGCCTTCGCCTTCGCTCTTGATCCACAGCCGATCGATGTCGCCGCCGAAGAAGGCTTCGCCGTCCCAGCGATAGCCATCCGTGCCGTTGCGCATCTGAACCTCGGCAAGGTTGAGGAGTACCTGGCCGTAACGCTGGCCACCGCCCTCCTGCATCATCGCATGGTGGCCGCGCGCCATGTCCTCGGGCGGAAAGAAGCGGTCGGCGTAGCGGTCGCTCGGGACGGGCGGAGGCGGCGCATCGCCGGCGGGCAGGTCGGTGCCGACCGGCCCCGCCGGATCGGCCGCGGGCACCGGCATCTGGTGGCCGGCGTGCGGGTCTGCGGCCGGCGTGTGGTGCTGGATGGGAGCCGGGGCGGCGGGCGCCATCTCGTGCCCGCCATGGTGCTGGGCAAGCGCCGGAGCGCTGGCGAGGGTCGCGAGCGCCGTCCACGAAAGCACACGGATCATGCCGCTTCTCCCGCCGGTCGCACGCTCACGACGCGCATCATGCCCGAGGCCATGTGGTATAGCATGTGGCAGTGGAACGCCCAGTCGCCGATCGCGTCTGCGGTGAAGTCGAAGGTGACGGTGCCGCCGGGCTGGACTAGCACCGTGTGCTTGCGCGGGGCATGGCCGCCATGGCCGGTCACGAGTTCGAAGAAGTGGCCGTGCAGGTGGATCGGGTGGCCCATCATCGTGTCGTTCACCAGCTTCACACGCACGCGTTCGCCCAGAGTGAAGGGCAGCGGCTCCATCGAGTCCAACATCCTCCGCCCGTCCATCGACCACATGTAGCGCTCCATGTTGCCGGTGAGGTGGACCTCGATCGAGCGGCCGGGCGCGCGCACGTCGGGGTTGGGCGCAAGCGCGACGAGGTCGCGGTAGACGAGCACGCGGTGGCCGGCGTCCGTCAGCCCCTGTCCGCGCTCGCCGGTGCGGTCGACCGGCATCGGCGCGATCGTCTGGACGCTCGGGTCGCGCGCGACCTGCGGCGCGTTGGCGAAGTCGCGCATCCTCATGGAGCCATGCTCCATCGTGTGCGGCGCCGGTGTGCCGTGGCCCATGACAGCATGATCCATGCCGGCGTGCCCCATGGCAGCGTGGTCCATCTGCGCCATGCCGCCGGGAGCCGTGCCCTGTGCCGGTGGTTCGGCGCCGGACGTGGCGAGCCGAGCGGAAGCATTCTGCTCGGCGGTCGGATCGACACCGCGCGCTGGGGTGTGCTGCATGTCGCCCATGCCCATGTCCTTCATGGTCGCGACGGGCCGGCTGCGAAGCGGCGGCACCGGCCCGACCATGCCGGCGTGTGGTGCCAGGGTCGCGCGCGCCAGGCCGGACCGGTCGACGCTCTCGCCCACCAGCGTGTAGGCGCGGTCCTCCGGCGGCGTGACGACCACGTCATAGGTCTCGGCGACGGCGATCTGGAGCTCGTCGACGGTGACCGGGCGCACATGCTGCCCGTCCGCCTGCACCACCGTCAGCGGCAGGCCCGGGATGCGGACGTTGAACGTCGTCATCGACGAGGCGTTGATGATGCGCAGCCGCACCCGCTCGCCCGGGCGGAACAGCGCCGTCCAGTTGTCCGCGGGGCCATGGCCGTTGACCAGATAGGTATAGGTGTCGCCGGTCACGTCGGCGATGTCGGTCGGGTCCATGCGCATCGCGCCCCACTGCAGCCGGTCCTTGAGCGGCTGGTCCTTGCCCGCGGCGAGGCCGGCGAGGGTCTGGCGCTGCCGGTTGTAATAGCCGGGCTCGACCTTCAGATGCCGGAAGATCGCGTCGGGCGACTCGCGGCTGTGGTCCGACAGGACGATCACATGCTCGCGATCGAAGGCGACCGGGTCCGCTCCTGCCGGGTCGATGACGATCGGGCCATAGAGCCCCATCTGCTCCTGGAAGCCCGAATGGCTGTGGTACCAATAGGTGCCCGACTGGACGACCGGGAACTCGTAGGTGAAGTGGGTGCGGGGCAGGATGCCGGGGAAGGAAACGCCCGGCACGCCGTCGAACTGCGCCGGCAACAGCAGCCCGTGCCAGTGGAGCGAGCTGTCCACGTCCAAGTCGTTGTGCACGTGCAGGCGAAGCTTCTGCCCTTCGCGCAGGCGCAGCAGCGGGGCCGGCACGGTGCCGTTGATGCCGATCGCCTGCGTCCGCCGCCCGTCGATCGTCATCGTCTGCCGCTGGATGCGCAGCGTGATGTCCTCGCCCGAAAGCTCCGGAAGCGCGGTCCCGGTCGACACCGAGTGTGCCCAGGCCGGCATCCAGGCCGACAGCGCCATGCCGCCGCCCGCCAGGGTGGCTCCGCGCAACAACCTGCGGCGATCGAGAACCAGACTCATGCGTTCACCCTCATGCGGCCACGACTCTGCGGCCCTGCGAGCCCTTGCTCGCGTGGGAGACCCTGGCGGCTGACACCATGTCAGGGTCAAGCGGAAAGCAGCCCTTGACCCTGACATGATGTCAGTCCCCATCTAGGGCGGTGATGGAGGATGCGATGCACAATCACCACTCGCCCATGACGGAACACGCGCAGGGAGGATGCTGTGGCGGAGGCGCCACGGCCAGGGACCCGGTGTGCGGAATGGCGGTGGATCCGGCCAAGACCGCCCATCATGCCGAACAGGACGGTGTCGCCTATCATTTCTGCTGCGCCGGTTGCCGCACCAAGTTCCTGGCCGATCCCGACCGCTATCTCGGGGATGCGCCCCGCGCGCAGGCGCCTGCCGCGCCCGATGCGATTTATACCTGTCCCATGCACCCGGAGATCCGGCAGCAGGGGCCCGGCACCTGCCCGATCTGCGGCATGGCGCTGGAGCCGGAGGCGCCGTCGCTCGACGATGGCCCCAACCCGGAACTGGTCGATTTCACCCGCCGCACCTGGGTGTCCGCGGCGCTCGCGGTGCCGCTGCTCGCGCTCTCGATGGGCGCGGAGATGCTGGGGCTGCGGCTGGTGCCGCCTGCATGGTCGTCCTGGGTGCAGCTCGTGCTGGCGGCGCCGATCGTCCTCTGGGCGGGGCTGCCCTTCTTCGAGCGCGGATGGGCGTCGCTGCGTTCGCGCCACTTCAACATGTTCACGCTGGTGTCGATCGGCGTGGGGGCGGCGTTTCTCTACAGCCTGGTGGCGACGGTCGCGCCGGGGCTGTTCCCGCCCACCTTCCGCGTCCACGGCATGGTGCCGGTCTATTATGAGGCGGCCGGCGTCGTCGTGACGCTGGTGCTGCTGGGCCAGGTGCTGGAACTGCGCGCCCGTGCCGCCACCGGCCGCGCCATCCGCGCGCTCCTGAATCTGGCCCCCAAGACCGCTCGCCGGATCGACACCGGCGGGCGCGAGTCCGAAGTGCCGCTGGACGCGATCCTTGCGGGCGACCGGCTGCGCGTGCGTCCGGGCGAGGCGGTGCCGGTGGATGGGATCGTGGTCGAGGGGCAGTCGTCCGTCGATGAATCGATGCTCACCGGCGAACCCGCGCCGGTCGCCAAGGAAGCGGGCGCGGCGCTCACCGGCGGTACCGTCAATGGCACCGGTGCTCTCGTGATGGAGGCACGTGCGGTCGGCGCCGACACGGTGCTCGCGCGCATCGTCGCGATGGTCGCCGCCGCGCAGCGCAGCCGTGCGCCGATCCAGGCGGTGGCGGATCGCGTCTCCGGCTGGTTCGTGCCACTGGTAGTGGCGATCGCGGCCGTGACGTTCCTGGTGTGGAATGTCGTAGGTCCGGAGCCGCGGTTCAGCCATGCGCTGCTGAACGCCATCGCGGTGCTGATCATCGCCTGCCCCTGCGCACTGGGGCTGGCCACGCCGATGTCGATCATGGTCGGCACCGGCCGCGGCGCCCAGGCGGGCGTGCTGGTCAAGGACGCGCAGGCGTTGCAGGCACTGGAGAAGGTCGACACGCTGGTTATCGACAAGACCGGCACCCTGACCGAGGGCAAGCCGCGGCTGACCGTCCTCGAGGCCGTCGGGATGGCCGAGGACGAACTGCTCGCCCTCGCGGCGGCGGTGGAGGCTCACTCCGAACACCCTCTGGCGCACGCCATTGTGACGGAAGCGGCACGGCGCGGACTGGCGGTGGCACCGGCCGAAGGGTTCCGATCGAAGACAGGCGCAGGCGTCATCGCCGACGTGGCGGGACGCTCCGTTGCGATCGGCAACGCAGCGATGATGCGCCAGGCAGGCGCGGACCCGCAGCCGCTCGCCGCCCGCGCGGAGGCATTGGCACGCGACGGCGCGGGCGTGATGCTGGTCGCTGTCGACGGTCGCATCGCCGGGCTGCTCGGTGTCGCCGATCCCATTCGGGAATCTGCCTCCGGGGCGATCGCTCAGCTGTGTGCCGAGGGGTTGCGGATCGTCATGCTCACCGGCGACGGTCGCGGCGCGGCGGAGGCCGTCGCGCGTACCATTGGCGGCATCGACGAAGTCCACGCCGGGCTCGCGCCCGAGGACAAGGCGCGCATCGTCGGCGAGCTCAAGGCGCGCGGCGCACGCGTGGCGATGGCGGGGGACGGCATCAACGATGCGCCCGCGATTGCCGCGGCCGATGTCGGCGTGGCGATGGGGACCGGCACCGATGTCGCGATCGAAAGCGCGGGGCTGACGCTGACCCGCGGGGACCTGGCCGCGATGGTGCGCGCACGGCGGCTGGCAAAGGCGACGATGCGCAACATCCGCCAGAATCTCGCCTTCTCCTTCCTGTTCAACGGCATCGGCGTGCCGGTCGCGGCCGGCGTGCTTTATCCCGTCGCCGGCATCCTGCTGTCGCCCATGCTCGCGGGTGCGGCGATGGCGCTGTCGTCGTTTGCAGTGGTAACCAACGCGCTGCGACTGAACGGAGTGCGGCTATGAACATCGGCCAGGCGGCGGACGCGAGCGGCATCTCGCAGCGGATGATCCGCCACTATGAAAAGATCGGCCTGATCCCGGCGCCGCTGCGGCGGGACAGCGGCTACCGCGACTATGATGCGGCGGATGTGGCGCGGTTGCGCTTCGTCGCCCATGCCCGCGACCTGGGCTTCCCGATCGAGGAGGTCCGCTCGCTCCTCGGGCTCTGGCAGGACCGCCACCGTTCCAGTGCGGACGTGAAGGCGTTGGCGATCGCACGCGCCGAGGAACTCGGCCGCAAGGCGCGTGCGCTGGAGGAGATGCGGGGCACGCTGCTCGACTTGGCGCAGCGCTGCCACGGCGACGACCGGCCGGACTGCCCGATCCTCGATCGGCTTGCCGATCCGGCCTGAAAACGAAAGGGGCGCCGCAGCGCGACGCCCCTTCGGTTCGGTGGCAGGTCGGCGTTACTCCGCGGCCATGCCGGCGTGCGAGAACATGTCGCTCTCGCTCGCTTCCTCGTTCGTGGCGCCCGGGCCCTTCGCCTTCTGGCGCTTGTCGAAGCTGTCCCAGACCTCGTTCCAGTTGCCGCGGGTCGCGCCCTTCGAATATTCGGTCGCGCGCTGTTCGAAGAAGTTGGCGTGCTCGACGCCGTTCAAGAGCGGCGTCAGCCACGGCAGCGGGTGCTCGTCGATCATGTAGATCGGCTTCATGCCCAGCTGCCCCATCCGCCAGTCGGCGATGTAGCGGATGTACTTCTTGATCTCCTTGGGCGTCATGCCGTTGACCGGGCCCATCTCGAACGCGAGGTCGATGAACGCGTCCTCCAGCCGGATCGTAGTCTGGCACTGGTCGGCGATGTCGTCCTTCACCGCCTTGGTCAGGCAGTCCCGCTCCTTGGTGAAGGCGTGGAACAGCTGGATGATGCCCTCGCAGTGCAGGCTCTCGTCGCGCACCGACCAGGACACGATCTGCCCCATGCCCTTCATCTTGTTGAAGCGCGGGAAGTTCATCAGCATCGCGAACGACGCGAACAGCTGAACGCCCTCGGTGAAGCCGCCGAACATCGCCAGGGTGCGGGCAATGTCCTCGTCGGTGTCGACGCCGAACTGCTGCAGATAGTCGTGCTTGTCCTTCATCTCGGCATAGTCGAGGAAGGCGCCATATTCGCTCTCGGGCATGCCGATCGTGTCGAGCAGGTGGCTGTAGGCCGCGATGTGGATGGTCTCCATGTTGCTGAACGCCGTCAGCATCATCTTGACCTCGGTCGGCTTGAACACGCGACCGTACTTCTCGTGGTAGCAGTCCTGCACCTCGACGTCGGCCTGGGTGAAGAAGCGGAAGATTTGCGTCAGCAGGTTGCGCTCGTGATCGGACAGCTTCTGCGCCCAGTCGCGGCAATCCTCGCCCAGCGGCACTTCCTCCGGCAGCCAGTGAACCTGCTGCTGGCGCTTCCAATATTCATAGGCCCAGGGATATTCGAAGGGCTTGTAGGTCTTGCGGGCGTCGAGAAGGGGCATGGGTCAGACTCCAGGAATTTGAATTGGGCGGGCGCGGCGACCGGTCATGGTGTCTGGTTCCAGGACCATTGCGCCGTCGCGAAGATGGCAAGGACGAGGGCGAGGGCCGCGAGCATGGTGCCGGCGATGCGATAGCCGTAGACCGCACCCTCGCTGGTGGCCCCGCGCAGCCGCAGGAGCAGCCAGGCGCCGGCCACACCTGCGACGAGTGCCACGCCGTACATGATGAACACCGCGACGGTCATGCGACCATCCGGGGAGACGTGCGTTGATCGGCCGTCACCAACCAAGGAGGACTCCCATGGCAGACCTGACGGCCATCAAGGAACATATGGAAGTGATCGGCGCGGACGGCGTCCATGTCGGCACCGTCGACAAGGTCGAGGGCGACCGTATCAAGCTGACCAAGAAGGACAGCGGTGCCGACATCGAGGGCGTCGAGGAAGGCCTCCATACCGACCATCACCACTTCATCTCCATCGGCCTGGTCGCCGAGGTCGAGGGCGACAAGGTCCGCCTGTCGGCGAACGCGGACGTCGCGGTCACCTTCGAAGAGGAAGAGGACGGCGAGCCGCTCTGATCCGGATGCCGCCGCAGCGGTCCGCGGTGCGCGGACCGGTGCGGCGATTCCGAACGTGGCGGAGGCTGCGTTCATTCCATCCTCATCGCCCCAGCCGGGGCGGATCGGCGTCCCGGAGCAACGGCTCCCGGGACGCCTTCCTATAGCATAGCCGACGGGCGGCTGCGCGGCCTTACTGGCAGGCCAGGCACTCGTCGTAGTCGGTGCTCTCGCCGATCTCGAACTTCGGCGCCTCGGGCGTGTTGTCCGCCTCGACGCCGCCGGTGCCGGCAAAGCCCGCGCGCTGGATCGACTTCGAGCGCAGATAGTAGAGCGACTTGATGCCCAGCTCCCACGCGCGGAAGTGGAGCATCAGCAGGTCCCACTTCTCGACATCGGCCGGGATGAACAGGTTCAGCGACTGCGCCTGGTCGATATAGGGCGTGCGGTCACCGGCCAGCTCGAGCAGCCAGCGCTGGTCGATCTCGAAGCTGGTCTTGAAGCACGCCTTTTCGTCCACCGACAGGAAGTCGAGGTGCTGGACCGAGCCGCCATGCTCCAGGATCGAGTTCCAGACCGCGTCCGAGTCCTTCGACTTCTCGCGCAGCAGCTTCTGGAGGTGCGGGTTCTTGACCGCGGTCGAGCCGGACAGCGTCTTGTGGGTGTACATGTTCGCCGGGATCGGCTCGATGCACGCCGAGGTGCCGCCGCAGATGATCGAGATCGACGCGGTGGGCGCGATCGCCATCTTGCAGCTGAACCGCTCCATCACGCCCATGTCGGCGGCGTCGGGGCAGGGGCCGCGCTCGACCGCCAGCTGCATCGACGCCTCGTTCACCTGGGCGTTGATGTGCTTGAAGATCTTGAGGTTCCACGACTTGGCCATGGCGCCCTCGAACGGCAGCCCGCGCGCCTGGAGGAAGCTGTGGAAGCCCATCACGCCCAGGCCCACCGAACGCTCGCGCTCGGCCGAATAGCGGGCACGCGCCATCTCGTCGGGAGCGTTCTTGATATAGTCGGTAAGCACGTTGTCGAGGAAGCGCATCACGTCCTCGATGAAGCGCTTGTCGCCGTTCCACTCGTCCCACTTCTCGAGGTTAAGCGAGGACAGGCAGCACACCGCAGTGCGATCGTTGCCGAGGTGGTCGGTGCCGGTCGGTAGCGTGATTTCCGAGCAGAGGTTCGAGGTCGAGACCTTGAGCCCCAGGTCACGATGATGCTTGGGCATCGTCGAGTTCACATGGTCGGAGAACACGATGTACGGCTCGCCGGTGGCGAGGCGGACCTCGACCAGCTTCTGGAACAGCGCGCGTGCGTCCACCTTGCCGCGAACCGAGCCGTCCTTGGGGCTCTTGAGCTCCCACTCCGCACCGGCCCGCACGGCTTCCATGAAGGCGTCGGGGATCAGCACGCCGTGGTGCAGGTTCAGCGCCTTGCGGTTGAAGTCGCCGGAGGTCTTGCGGATCTCCAGGAACTCCTCGATCTCCGGGTGGGAGATGTCGAGGTAGCAGGCGGCCGAGCCGCGGCGCAGCGAGCCTTGCGAGATCGCGAGGGTGAGCGAATCCATCACGCGCACGAACGGGATGATGCCGCTGGTCTTGCCGTTGAGGCCCACCGGCTCGCCGATGCCGCGGACGTTGCCCCAATAGGTGCCGATGCCGCCGCCGCGCGAGGCGAGCCAGACGTTCTCGTTCCAGGTCTCGACGATGCCTTCCAGGCTGTCGGGGACCGAGTTCAGGTAGCAGGAGATCGGCAGGCCGCGGCCGGTGCCGCCGTTGGACAGCACGGGTGTCGCCGGCATGAACCACAGGCGCGAGATATAGTCGTACACGCGCTGCGCATGCGCAGCATCGTCGGCGTAGGCCGAGGCCACACGCACGAACAGGTCCTGGAACGACTCACCGGGCAGCAGGTAGCGGTCGGTCAGCGTCTCCTTGCCGAACTCGGTCAGCAGCGCGTCGCGCGCATGGTCGACCTCGACCGGATAGGGGCGGGCAATCGAACGGCTGTTGCGCGCGGCCGCAGGGGCGGGTGCGTCCAGCGTGGTCGTGCTGTCGCCTGCGCGATTGTCCTGGCTGTCCCTGCTGAAATCCATGCTGCCCTCGTTCCAAATATCTTGTTCGCGGCCTTGGCAGGCCCGATGTAGCGTCGCCGAACACGGCCGCAACCAGCCCGCGTGAGCCACCTGCACCGTCAAAAAACGCGGCTTTTCCGCCGCATTCCGTTCAAACTGGAAGCCTTCGCTGGATACCAGCGATAGCGCCGCTTCCCAGGCGCCACCACAAGACTTGGTGTCGCGCAAACCTCGGCAGCTTGCAAGATCGCTCGTCGCAGTGAATCCGGCGTTCATCGTTCCCCGGCGCGCGCGACGCGTGGACATTCCTAGCGATCAAGCGAAAACCGCAGCCTGAAAAAATTTTCGCGTGCGCCCGGCAGCCCTGCCGCCCCGTTGCAAGCGGTCGCTGTCGGCCTCAAGCTGCGTCCACAAGCTAGGGAGTATCGGATGCGGCGGGTACAAGGGGGAATGCTGGGATTGGCGCTGCTGGCGCTTGCGACGACCGCGCGCGCGGAGCCGCCCCAGACGCCTCCCATCGAGGAACTCTCCCTCTCCGACGCCGCAGCCGCATTGGCCGCGGGCACCAGCAGCGAGGCGCTGACTCGCGCCTATCTCGCGCGCATCGAGGCGATCGACCGCAAGGGGCCGACGCTGCGCAGCGTCGTCGCCGTGAACCCCGAGGCGCTGGCGCAGGCGCGTGCCCTCGACGCCGAACGGCGCGCAGGACGAATCCGCGGTCCGCTTCACGGCGTGCCGGTGCTGATCAAGGACAATATCGAGACTCGGGAACTGCCGACCACCGCCGGCAGCCTGGCGCTCAAGGACAATCGCACCGGCCGCGATGCGCCGGTGGTGGCGCGGCTGCGCGCGGCAGGCGCCGTAATCCTGGGCAAGACCAACCTGTCCGAATGGGCGAACATCCGCTCTTCCGGGTCGATCAGCGGATGGAGCGCAATCGGCGGGCTGGTGCGCAACCCCTATGCGCTCGACCGTACCGCCTGCGGATCCTCCAGCGGCAGCGGCACGGCCGCCGCCGCCAGCCTCGCCGCGGCGGCGGTGGGGACGGAGACCGACGGCTCGGTCGTGTGCCCGGCGGCGATGAACGGGCTGGTGGGGCTCAAGCCGACGATCGGCCTGGTCAGCCGCACCCACATCGTGCCCATCAGCCACAGCCAGGACACCGCGGGACCGATGGCGCGCAGCGTGCGCGATGCGGCGCTGCTGTTCTCGGCAATGATCGGCAGCGATCCCGCCGACCCGACCACGCGCGACGCCGACCGGCACCGCACCGACTATGCCGCCGCGCTATCGGCCGATGCGCTGAAGGGTATGCGGGTGGGCGTGCTCCGGCCTGAAATGTCGGCGCCGCTCGCGAAGCAATATGATGCGGCCCTAGCCGTGCTGCGCGCGGCAGGCGCGACCCTGGTCGACGTGACGCCGCCCAAGCTCGACGGCCTGGGCGAAGCCGAGTTCCTGGTGCTGAAGGCGGAGCTGAAGGCCGACCTCAACGCCTATCTCGCGACCACGCCGCATGCCGTGAAGACCCGCACGCTCGCAGACGTCATCGCGTTCAATGCCGAGCACGCCGACACCGAAATGCGCTTCTTCGGCCAGGACACGTTCGAGGCGGCGCAGAAGATGCCCGGCCTCGAAGACCCGGCCTATCAGGAGGCGCGCGCCAAGTCGCTGCGGCTCGCGGGTGCCGAGGGCATCGACGCGATGCTCGGCCAGGCGAAGGTCCGGCTACTGGTGTCGCCGACCTATGGTCTGCCCTGGCTCTCCGATCCGGTGCATGGCGATCATTTCGTGCCGCCCTCGGCCAGCGAACTTCCCGCGGTGGCCGGCACGCCGCACCTGACGGTGCCGATGGGGCTGGTGCAAGGGCTGCCCGCCGGCCTCTCCTTCCTCGGACCCAAGTACAGCGAGGCGCTGCTGCTGGGCGCCGGCTATGCGTTCGAACAGCGCGGGCGGATGCGGGTGAAGCCCGGCTATGCGGCGAGCGTGCCGACGGTGGGCGGACTGGAAGCGGCGCGATAGACGGCCTGGCGGGCGCCTCTTTCGTGCTCCTGCGAAGGCAGGAGCCCAGGGTTCCGGGCGCGACCGTCGTTCTGCTGGGCCCTGGATCTCCGCCTGCGCGGGGATATGGAAGGAAGTGCGACGAAGACCTAACCGCGCCAGCGGCGTTGCAGGCTCGCCTGCCACAGCAGCACCAGCGGTACCGCTCCCAGCTCGACGCACAGCCCGACCAGATGCCCGGTGGACGGCGCACCCACCGACAGCAGCGACCACGCCCGTGCCAGCCCGCCGATCACCACCATCATCCCCAGCAGGCGAAAGCGTGCGCCCCGCTGCTCGATCGCGGGGATGCAGCTGGCAAAGCCCAGCGCCATCCCCAGGAACACGCCGGACAGGTAGCGGAAATGGCTGTCGAGGTCCGCGCGCACGGCGTCCTGCGCCAGCCACTCGGCCCCGCGCAGGATGCCGACGCTCGCCGTGGACAGTGGGATCAGGCACAACAGCGCCACGACCGCCTGCAGCAGCCGGCGCTCCCAAGTCACGGCAGCGGCAGTTCGAGCAGGTCGGAGCGGACGCGGATCGCGCGCACGGACATGTGGATCTCGATCAGGAAGCAGATCAGCCCGCCGGTCAGCAGCAGCATCGAGACGATGAAGGCGACCGCGATCACCTGCCCGATCTGAAAATTGCCCAGTTCGGCCACGAACAGCATCGCCACCACCAGACAGATCGCGATCGCGGCCATGACGACCAGATAGACCGCGTTGTTGATCATGCGGATGCGCCCGTCGATCAGCCGCAGCTCCGCCACATGCTGGACCCGCTCGGGATCGCCGCCGCGCAGCTGCAGCGCGGTCAGCTGCCGCGAGCGATCGACGATGCGGGCGAGCCGCCCGACCATCACGTTCAGGATCGCGCCGAGGCCGGCGAGCAGGAACACGGGCGCGATCGCGACCTGGATCGTTTCTGCGACGGTGGAGAGGACGGGAGAGAATGCCACGCGCCCGTTATTCGTGGGCCGCCAAGGTTGCGCAAGCGAAATGGTGGCGTCGGGGCGCTGCCGGTCGGGCCGCGCCGGGCGGTCAGATCACCTCCATCTTGCTGTTGTAATGGTGCCAGGCGAGGATCGCGGCGGCCCCGCGGTGTGGGCGCCAGCCTTCCGCCAACACCCGCACCAGCTTCTCGTTCGGGCGTTCGGCGTGGCCCAGGATGCGCCCGACCTCCACCTGCACCGCGAGGTCACCGGCCGGCCAGATGTCCGGCCGCCCCTCGGCGAACAACAGGTAGATTTCCGCCGACCAGCGCCCGATCCCCTTGATGCGGATAAGCGCCGTGATCGCTTCCTCGTCGTCCGCCGGCAGCGCGGCCAGGTCCAGTCGCCCGCTCGCCACTTCGTCGGCCAAGCTGCGGGCGTAGCCGATCTTCTGCCGGGAGAGCCCGGCGGCGCGCAGCGTCTCGTCGCTTGCGGCGGCAAGACGGGCAGGTTCCTCGACCTCCCCAAGCGCCTCCTCCAGCCGGCGCCACACGGCGGCGGCGGCATGGACGCTCACCTGCTGGCCGACGATCGTGCGCAGCAGCGTCGCATAGCCGGGCTCGCGAATGCGCGGTGGGGGATAGCCGACGCGCCCGACCGCGGCGGCGAACGCCGGCTCGATCGCGCCAAGCGCATCCAGTGCCTCGCGCAGCTGTTGTGCGCTCAAGCCCATGCCGGCATCCGAGCCCGTGCGCCTTGAATTTGGCGGCGGCGGTCGCCAATGGCCTGACAGCTGTTCTGGAGAAAATGCATGCCCACGCTTACCGTCACCACGCGCGAAGGAGAAGAACGCAGCGTGCCCGCAGAGGTCGGCCTGAGCGTGATGGAAGTGATCCGCGACGCCGGCTTCGACGAACTGCTGGCGCTGTGCGGCGGCTGCTGCAGCTGCGCGACCTGCCACGTCCATGTCGACGCGGAATTCCTGCCGCTGCTGCCGCAGATGAGCGAGGACGAAGACGAGCTGCTCGACAGCACGTCGGACCGTGACGAACGCTCGCGCCTGTCGTGCCAGATCCAGTTCACCCCGGCCCTCGACGGCCTGCGCGTGACGATCGCCGCCGAGGACTGAGGCTAGGGGCACGAACGTTGAACCCACCCGTTCGTCCTGAGTAGCCATTGAGCGTAGTCGAAATGGCGTATCGAAGGACCGCCACGGTGCTTCGATACGGGACTTCGACTTCGCTCAGCCCTTACTCAGCACGAACGGACATATTTTCCTGATGCTTCAGGCGCTGGGCTTCAATCCGGCGACGATGCGCCGGGCCAGCCCCGGCCCCTCGAACACCAGCGCCGAGTAGAGCTGCACCAGGCTGGCACCCGCATCCAGCCGACGCTGGGCTTCATCCGCCGAGCCGATGCCGCCGACCGACACCAGCGGCAGCTGCCCGCCGGTGATGTCGCGCGCCTCGGCAAGCTTGGCGCGGGCGAGCGCGGCGAGCGGCGCCCCCGAAAGCCCGCCCGTTTCGCCCGCATTCCCCGACCGCAGCCCCGCCGGCCGCGAGATCGTGGTGTTGGAGACGACCAGTGCGTCGATGCCGCCGTCGATCGCCGCGCGGGCGGCGACCTCCAGCCCGGCGCGATCGAGATCCGGCGCGACCTTCAGGAACAGCGGCACCCGCCGGATCGCCAGGTGACGCGCCGCGTCGCAGGCGGCGATCAGCTCGCCCAGCGCCGGCTGTGCCTGCAGGTTGCGCAGGCCCGGCGTGTTGGGCGAGCTGATGTTGATCGTCAGATAGTCGGCGAAGGGCGCGGCCTTGGTGATGCCGGCGACATAGTCGGCAATGGCGCTGTCGCCCGCCACCGACTCCTTGTTGGCGCCGACGTTGATGCCGAGCACGCCGCGGCGCTCGGGCATGCGGGCGATGCGGTCGAGCGCCGCGTCGAGCCCGCCGTTGTTGAAGCCCATGCGGTTGATGACCGCGCGGTCCTCCACCAGCCGGAACAGCCGCGGTTGCGGATTGCCGGGCTGCGGGCGCGGGGTGAGCGTGCCGACCTCGACCGATCCGAAGCCGAGCGCGAAGAAGCCGGCGACGGCCTCCGCATCCTTGTCGACGCCCGCCGCGAGCCCGACCGGGTTCGGGAAGCGCAGCCCTGCGATCGTGACCGGCATCTCGCGGGGCGTACCGGGCGCGAACGGCGAGCCGGCGGCACCCCAGGCAGCCAGCGTGCGGATCGTCAGGCGGTGCGCACGCTCGGCATCGAGCGAGAACAGCAGGGGATGATAGAAGCGCATCGTCCGGCTATGGCAGCGGCGGGAAGGGGGGTCAAAGCCTGCGAGTGTCCCGGCGCGGCCCTCCGATTACTGTGATCGGAACAATAACGCCAAAGAAGCCTTCGCGCCTGCAAAATCCGGTTGACCCTAAGGGTCGCTGCTCCCATTTGCAATTCAGACCGGAATGATCCGATTGGGAGCCATGCGACTTTCCAGCCTTGCCGACTATGCCGTCGTGATGATGAGCGCGACCGCGCGCCACTGCGGTGGCGTGGCGCGGCTCAACGCGACGCGGCTGGCCGAGGATACGGGCCTGCCGCTGCCGACCGTCCAGAAGCTGGTGAGCCGCCTGTCGGCCGCCGGGCTCGTCGAGACCGGGCGCGGGGCGGCCGGCGGCTTCCGGCTGGCACGGCCCGCGGCGGCGATTTCGCTTGCCGACATCGTCGAGGCGGTGGAAGGGCCTATCGCCCTCACCACCTGCGTGGATGCCGACCGCCACGACTGCGCGGTGGAGGGCAGCTGCCGGGTGCGTCCCCATTGGGGCGGCGTCAACGCGCTGGTCCGCGACGCGCTCGCCTCGGTCAGCCTGGCAACGATTTCTTCTTCTGCAGGCCCCGAGCCTGTTGAACCAACCCTTTCCCAACTGGACCCCGCGCTGCGGCCGGGTGCCGGAGTGCACGCATAATGGCTACCAAGAACGCAGAGGCGCTCGCCGCCGCGAACAAGAAGTACGAGTGGGGCTTCTCCTCGGACATCGAGCAGGACTTCGCGCCCAAGGGGCTGAGCGAGGATACGGTCCGCTACATCAGCGCCAAGAAGGGCGAGCCCGAATGGATGCTCGACTGGCGCCTGAAGGCGTTCCGCCTGTGGCAGACGATGGAGGCGCCGGACTGGTCGAAGCTCAACGTCCCGCCGATCGACTATCAGGACGCCTACTATTACGCCGAACCCAAGGCGAAGCCGAAGCTCGGCAGCCTGGACGAGGTCGATCCCGAGATCCTGCGCGTTTATGAAAAGCTCGGCATCCCCATCGAGGAGCAGAAGATGCTCGCCGGGGTCGAGGGCGCGCGCAAGGTCGCGGTCGACGCGGTGTTCGACAGCGTTTCGGTCGCCACCACTTTCCGCAAGGAGCTGGAAGCCGCCGGCGTCATCTTCCGCTCGATCTCGGAGGCGATCCGCGAATATCCCGATCTGGTCCGCAAGTGGCTCGGCAAGGTCGTGCCGCAGCGGGATAATTATTTCGCGACGCTGAACTCCGCGGTCTTTTCGGACGGGACTTTTGTCTACATCCCTGAGGGCGTACGCTGCCCGATGGAGCTGTCGACCTATTTCCGCATCAATGCGGAGAACACGGGCCAGTTCGAGCGGACGCTGATCGTCGCCGACAAGGGTGCATACGTCAGCTACCTCGAAGGCTGCACCGCGCCCATGCGCGACGAGAACCAGCTGCATGCGGCTGTCGTCGAGTTGGTGGCGCTGGACGATGCCGAGATCAAGTACAGCACGGTCCAGAACTGGTATCCGGGCGACGAGAACGGCGTCGGCGGCATCTATAACTTCGTCACCAAGCGCGCGCTGTGTCAGGGCAAGAATTCGAAGGTGTCGTGGACCCAGGTCGAGACCGGCTCCGCCATCACCTGGAAGTATCCCAGCTGCGTGCTGGCGGGCGAGAACAGCGTCGGCGAATTCTATTCTGTGGCCGTCACCAACAATCGCCAGCAGGCCGATACCGGCACCAAGATGATCCATCTGGGCAAGGGCAGCCGCTCGACGATCGTGTCGAAGGGCATCTCGGCCGGCCGCTCGGACAACACCTATCGCGGGCTCGTCCGCGTCGGCCCGACCGCCGAGAACGTCCGCAACTTCACCCAGTGCGACAGCCTGTTGCTCGGCGACCAGTGCGGCGCGCACACCGTGCCGTACATCGAGGTGCGGAACCCGTCGGCGCAGATCGAGCATGAGGCGACGACCTCGAAGATCAGCGAGGACCAGCTGTTCTACGCGATGCAGCGCGGGCTCGACCAGGAAGCGGCGGTGGCGCTGATCGTCAACGGCTTTGCCCGCGAGGTGCTGCAGCAGCTGCCCATGGAGTTCGCGGTCGAGGCGCAGAAGCTGCTGGGGATCTCGCTCGAAGGCTCGGTCGGCTGATCGACGCAAGGGCGCTTGGTACTACGGGGCGGCGCGCGCTGCCCGGACAATGGAAAGTTCTGGAAGTCATCCATGCTGAAGATTGAAAACCTGCACGCCGAGATCGACGGCAAGCCGATCCTGAAGGGCCTTTCGCTGACCGTGAATGCGGGCGAAGTGCACGCGATCATGGGGCCGAACGGCGCCGGCAAGTCGACGCTCGGCTACGTCCTCGGCGGCCGCCCGGGCTATGAGGTGACCGAGGGCTCGGTGACCTTTGGCGGCGAGGACCTGCTGGAGATGGAGGCGGACGCACGCGCGGCTGCCGGCCTGTTCCTGGGCTTCCAGTATCCGGTCGAGATCCCCGGCGTCTCCAACGTCCAGTTCCTGCGCGAGGCGCTGAACGCCCAGCGCAAGGCGCGCGACGAAAAGCCGCTGTCGGGCGGCGAGTTCCTGAAGCTCGCCCGCGCACAGGCCGATGCGCTCAGCATGGACGCGGAAATGCTCAAGCGCCCGGTCAATGTCGGCTTCTCCGGCGGCGAGAAGAAGCGCAATGAGATGGTGCAGATGGGCATCCTCAATCCCAAGCTCGCGATCCTGGACGAGACCGACTCCGGCCTCGACATCGACGCGCTGCGGATCGTCGGCGACGGCATCAACCGGATCATGCGCGCGCCCGACAAGGCGGTCATCCTGATCACCCACTATCAGCGGCTGCTCGATTACGTGAAGCCGGACGTCGTTCACGTGCTCGCCGACGGGCGGATCGTCCGCACCGGCGGTGCCGAACTCGCGCTCGAGCTGGAGCGCGAGGGCTACGCGCAGGTGGCGGCGTGAGCACCCTCGAACTTCCTTCGCCCAAGTCGGAGCGGTGGCGCTGGGCGGACCTGCCGGCACTGCAGCGCGCGGCCGAGAGCCCGCGTGGAGCCGCACCCGATCTCGACGCCGCGCTGTTGCCGATCGATGGCCCGCGGCTGGTGTTCGTCGATGGCGTCTATGACGCCGCGCGCAGCGCGCCCGGGCCGGTTGCTGTCGGTAGCCGTGCCTGGACGAGCGAGCACCCGCTCGCCCGCTTCGGGCAGCTTGAGGGCTGGGCGCTGGAACTCGGCCAGGAGGCGGTGAGCGATCCGATCCAGATCGTCCATCTGGGGTCGGGCGGCGACAATCATCTGCGTGGGTTCATCGCGCTCGCGCCCGATGCCGCGGCGTCGGTGGTCGAGACCTTCGTCGGCAGCGGCTGGGCCAATCGCCAGACCCGCATCGAACTCGCACGCGGTGCGCGGCTGATGCGCTCGGTCCGGCTGATCCAGTCGGACGGCTTCGTTTCGATCCGCGACGAGGTCGATGTCGGCCAGGCGGCAAGCTATGCCGCGACCTTCCTAGGTGCCGGCGGCATGGGCAGCCGCATCGACGGCGAACTCGTGGTGAGCGGCACCGATGCCTATGCCGAAATGGGTGGCGCGCTGCTGACCCGCGGCGAGCAGCGCCAGGAGTGTGCGGTGACCGTCCGCCATGCGGCCGAGCGCGGTACCAGCCACCAGACCTGGCGCGCGGTCGCGGCCGACCAGTCGGCCGCGAGCCTTGCTGCCCGCGTCGATGTGGCGCGCGGTGCGCAGAAGACCGACGGCGAACAGTCGCTCCGCGGCATCCTGCTCCAGCGCACGGCGACGGTGAACCTCAAGCCCGAGCTCGAGATCTTTGCCGACGACGTGAAGTGCGCGCATGGCGCGACCGTGGGCGAGCTCGACAATCGCGCGCTCTTCTACCTTCAGAGCCGCGGCGTGCCGCGCCCGCGCGCCAAGGCGCTGCTGACCCGCGCATTCGTGGCGGACTCGCTCGACCGCATCGGCCAGGAGACCGTGCGCGAGGCGTTCGTGGCCGACGCCGATCGCTGGCTGGAAGCGGCGCTGTGAGCGTGCTGGCCGACACCCGTCCGCTCGACGTGGTAGCCGATTTCCCGGCGATCCCGGCGGGCTATGCCTATCTCGACACCGCCGCGACCGCGCAGAAGCCGCGGCCGGTGCTCGACGCGATCGCGCGCGGCTATGGCGAGACCTATGCCACCGTCCACCGCGGGGTCTACCAGCGCTCGGCTGACATGACGCTGGCGTTCGAGGCGGCGCGGCGGCGGGTGGCAAGCTTCATCGGCGCGGGCTCGCCGGACGAGATCGTCTTCACCCGTGGTGCGACCGAGGGGATCAACCTGGTCGCGCAAAGCTGGGCCGGCACGCAGTTGAAGGCGGGCGACCGCATCCTGCTGTCGATGCTGGAGCACCACAGCAACATCGTGCCGTGGCAGATGGTCGCAGAGCGGGTGGGTGCTGCAATCGACGTCGTGCCGCTCACCGCCGACGGCCGCATCGACCTGGACGTGATGGCGCAGATGCTGCGGCCCGAGCACAAGCTCGTCGCGCTTGCCCATGTCTCCAACGTGCTGGGCTCGGTACTCGACGTGCAGCGCGCGGTGACGCTGGCGCATGGCGTCGGCGCCAAGATCCTGATCGACGGCTGCCAGGCGGTCGCGCGGCTGCCGGTGGACGTGACGAAGCTCGGCTGCGACTTCTACGTCTTCTCCGGCCACAAGCTCTACGGTCCGACCGGCATCGGCGTGCTGTGGGGCAGGGCGGAGCTGCTCGAAGCGATGCCGCCGTACCAGGGCGGCGGGTCGATGATCGACCGAGTGACCTTCGAGCGCACCACCTATGCGCCGCCGCCGGGACGGTTCGAGGCAGGGACGCCGCATATCGTCGGTGTGCTCGGGCTGCATGCCGCGATCGACTATGTCGCGGGCATCGGTCTGGACGCGATCCACGCGCACGAGACGGCGTTGGTCGCCGCCGCCCGCGAAGGGCTGGGGCGGATCAACTCGGTCACGCTGTTCGGGCCGGAAGATTCCGCCGGCATCGTCAGCTTTGCGTTTCAGGGGGTGCATCCGCACGACATCGGCACCATCTTGGACGAGGAACGCGTGGCGATCCGCGCCGGCCACCATTGCGCACAGCCGCTGATGGATCGGCTCGGGGTGCCGGCGACCGCGCGCGCAAGCTTCGGCGTCTATAATTCCCAGGCCGACGTGGACGCACTGGTGCGCGGACTGGAACGAGTGAGCAGGATCTTCGGCTAATGGACGAGACACGTAGGATCGCGGTGGAAGAAGTCGACACGGTGGACGCGCCGCGCAAGGCACGCGTGGACGAGGTGGTCGATGCGGCAGCGGAGCCGCGCCGTCGCGACTATCTGGAAGGTTTCCTGGCGCAGAAGCCGGAGCCGGTGTCGGCCGGCGAGCCGGGCGGCGAAATCTACGACGGCGTCATCGCGGCGCTGAAGGAGATCTATGACCCCGAGATCCCGGTCAATCTCTATGACCTGGGGCTGATCTATGGCGTCGACGTGACCGAGGGTGGCCATGTCGCCGTCACCATGACGCTGACGACGCCGCACTGCCCGGTCGCGGAATCGATGCCGGGCGAAGTCGAGTTGCGCGTCGGCGCGGTGCCGGGCGTCGCCACGGCCGAGGTGAACCTGGTGTGGGATCCGCCCTGGGACCCGCAGAAGATGTCCGACGAGGCCAAGCTCGAACTCGGCATGTTGTAAGGGAGGAACGAGACATGGCCACCACCCTTCGCCCCCGTCCCGCCGCGCTGACGCTGACCCCGTCGGCCGAGCAGCGCATCGCCGACCTGATGGCCAAGGCGCCCGAGGGCGCGATCGGCGTCAAGCTCTCGACCCCGCGCCGCGGCTGTTCGGGCCTCGCCTACTCCGTCGACTATGTCACCGAGGCCAAGCCGTTCGACGAGCGCATCGACACGCCAATCGGCACGCTGTTCGTGGACGGCGGCTCGATCCTCTACCTAGTCGGCTCGACCATGGACTGGGTGGAGGACGATTTCACCGCCGGCTTCGTGTTCAACAACCCCAACGCCAAGGGCGCCTGCGGCTGCGGGGAGAGCTTCACGGTTTGAGGCGGCGCTCCCTCGCCTGGAGAGGGGCGCTTAGCTTGCAGGACCGCCCGTGCTCCTGCGGAAGCAGGAGCCCAGGGTTTCAGGCGCGGTCGTTCGTAGCTCTGGGCTCCTGCCTGCGCAGGAGCACGGCTGCGCGTCGGAAACCAGTGGGGTGCGGTCGTGTGGATTTCATCCGCAAACGTCCGCCCCGGAACACGCCTTCAGGAAAAGCACGCGATCAACAATGATCTCATGCCCCGATAGGCCCATGTGGCCGTATTCTCCCGGATACATTGTTTTTCGGCCGACGAATTCGATGATCCATTTCCGCCCGCGTGGACGATGCTCGCCGTCCACATAAACACGGCTCATGTCGAGCCAGATCGTCGCCGCCCGGGCTCGTTCGAATTGCTGCCGCCATCCGGCGGATTTCGGATCGGCGCGTGGCCATTCGGGCGGGGTGGATCCTTCCGGTATGAAGGCTTGCCCCTCGAACGCATCGACCCAAACGCCTCGGTAGCGCCGGGGGGGCTCCATCTTGTAGCATTGGTCCGTCGGGATTGATCCGATCGTCCCCGCGTCGATGTGGTAGGCGCAGGGGTACTCCCGCAACGCATGGCCAGCGTAGCGATAGCATCCATGCCCCACATCCGCTTGCGTGCACGGCTTCGTGAGCAGGCGTGCGCGTTCCTGATCTTCCGCGCGGGCGAATACTCGAGGGTCCGGAGGGTCGAACTGCCCGGCGTCGGCCGCGCCGGAACTCAGCGTCACGCAGGCGAGGATCAGGATCAGCCGCCGTGTTCGCATGTGCCTCCCCTTGGTGATCGGAAACCGCGTTGCCGCTGCGTCGAGTGCTCCCGAGGTTTGAGGATGCTGCACCATTCGCCGAACGCCCGCAACGGGCGCGGCGCCCGACCCCGTTACATGTCCCGCCCTACTCCAGCCTTTGCAGCCGCTCCGTCACCACCGGCGCAATGCGCGTGACCATCTGCTGCACGCCCTTGGCGTTCGGATGCACCCGGTCGGCCTGCATCAGTGCGGGGTTGCCGATCACGCCGTTCAGCACGAACGGGTAGAGCACCGCGTCATACTCCTCGGCTAACTCCGGGAAGATGCGGTTGAATGCGCCTGCATAGTCCGCGCCCAGGTTCGGCGGCGCCATCATACCGGTGAGCACCACCGGGATCTTGCGGCGCTTCAGCTCGTCCAGCATCGCTTTCAGGTTATCGCGCGTGGTGGCCGGCGGGATCTGGCGCAGCACGTCGTTGCCGCCCAGGCCCAGCACCACCAGGTCCGGCGTGCGCTTCAGATTATCGAGCGAGAAGACGAGCCGCTGCCGCCCCGCCGCGGTCGTGTCGCCCGAGACGCCCGCGTTCACCACCGTCGCGTTGATGCCGGCGCCGCGTAGCGCCGTCTGCAAGCCGTCCGGGAAGCTCTGCCCGCGCGCCAGGCCGTAGCCCGCGTAGAGGCTGTCGCCGAACGCCAGCACCAGCCGCTCGGGACCCTGGGGCACGCTCGCCGCGGGTGCCGCGGCCGCCTGCGCCCCATTCACCGGCACGTTCGCCTGGTCGGCCGGGACCTCTCGCGCCCCTCGATCATCGCAGCCTGCGAGCAGCAAGGCTTGGAGAAGCAGCGTACCCGCTCCATAACGAAAGCTACCATCCTCCAATGCGATCCTCCGACATGCCCGAAACGAACCACGGCGATATGGTGATCGCCGCGCGTGATGTCACCTTGACCCTCGGCAACGGCGACGCCGCCACGCCGATCCTGCGCGGGATCACCCTTTCGGTGGCGCGTGGCACCAGTCTGGCGCTGCTGGGCGCATCGGGCTCGGGCAAGTCGTCGCTGATGGCGGTGCTTTCCGGATTGGAGCGGGCGACGGGCGGCAGCGTGCACGTGGCCGGCCTCGACTTCGGCGCGCTCGACGAGGATGCGCTGGCAAGGGCACGGCGCGGGCGCATCGGAATCGTGCTCCAGGCATTCCACCTGCTGCCCACCATGACCGCGCTGGAGAATGTCGCCGTGCCGATGGAACTGGCCGGCGACACGGATGCGTTCGCGCGCGCCGAGGCGGAACTGCAGGCGGTCGGGCTCGGCCATCGCCTCAGCCATTATCCCGCGCAGCTTTCGGGTGGCGAGCAGCAGCGTGTCGCCATCGCCCGCGCGCTCGCCGGCCGGCCGGAGATCGTGTTCGCCGACGAGCCGACCGGCAACCTCGATGCCGCTACCGGCGCTGCGATCATGGACCTGTTGTTCGAGCGACGCGCCGCCACCGGCGCCACACTGGTCGTCATCACCCATGATCCCGCGCTTGCCGAGCGCTGCGACCGCATCGTCTCCCTCGCCGACGGACGGATCGTGCGGGACGAGACTAAGTGAACGAGTGGCGGCTGGCCTGGCGGCTTGCACGGCGGGAACTGCACGGGCGGTTCCGCGGCTTGCGGCTGCTGCTGGTGTGCATGTTCCTGGGCGTTGGGGCACTGGCGGCGATCGGCAGCCTGTCGGCGGCGATCGACGGCGAGCTCAAGGCGCGCGGCGCGGCGATCCTGGGCGGCGACATCGAGTTCGCCACCTCGCAGCGTGCTGCGACCGACGCGGAGCGCGCAGCCTTTGCCCGGCTCGGCAGGGTTTCCGAGACCACCGGCATGCAGGCGATGGCCGTGCGAGATGGCGGTGCCGAGAGCCCCCAGACGGTTCCCGTGACGCTCAAGGCGGTGGATCGCAACTACCCGCTCTACGGCACCCTGCGCCTCGCCGATGGCAGCATCGCCCATCCCGCCGATCCGACGCGCGTCTGGATCGCCCCCGGCCTTGCGGAGCGGTTGCGCGTCGGCGTGGGGCAGCAGCTGCGCCTGGGAAGCGCCCGCTTCACCATCGCCGGCATCATCGCCGACGAGCCCGACCGGCTGGGGGAGGGGTTCACCCTCGGCCCCGTCGCGATCGTCTCGCTGGAGGGTGTCGCCCGCACCGGCCTGATCCAGCCGGGCAGCCTCTATGAGACCAAGTACCGGATCGCGCTGCCCGCCGATCGCGCGCCGGACGCGGCGGCGGAGGCGATCAAGGCAGCCTTTCCCGACGGCGGGTGGGAGGCCAAGACCCGCGACCGTGCGTCGCCGGGGGCCGCGCGCTTCCTGGACCGCATGGGCCAGTTCCTGGTGCTGGTGGGGCTTGCCGCGCTGGCCATCGCCGGGATCGGCGTCGGCAATGGCGTGGGCTCCTATCTGGCGACCCGCCGCGGCAGCATCGCCGCGTTGAAGGTGCTGGGCGCGGCCTCGGGAGGCATCGCGCGCGTGTACCTGCTTCAGGTCGCGGTGGTCGCGGGCGTCGGCATCCTGCTGGGGTTGGTGGCGGGCATCGCCGCCGTGCCGCTGATCCTGTGGGTCGCGGGCGACGTGCTGCCGGTGGCGCCGGAGCTCGCGATCCATCCGGCACCGCTGGCGCTCGCCGCCGGCTACGGCCTGCTGACCGCGCTCGCCTTCACCGCGCCGCCGCTGGTGCGGGCGGGCGCCGTTCCCGCCGCGGGCCTGCTGCGCGGCAGCCTCGATCTGCGGCGCGCGCCCTGGCGGCGCGTGCTGCCGTGGACGAGCGGGGCGGGGCTCCTGGTGGTCGCGATCGCGGTCGCCACTGCCGAGCAGCCGTGGTTCACCGCCAGCTTCCTCGCCACCATCGCCGGCACGCTGCTGCTGCTCGCGGGCTTCGGCTGGGGGGTGCGCTGGCTTGCCGCGCGCTTGCCGCGGCCCCGTGGCCCGCTGCTGCGGCTGGCGCTCACCGGGCTCCACCGGCCGGGCGCGCGTACGGTCACGCTGGTGGTGGCGCTGGGGCTCGGCCTCACGCTGTTCGTGCTGCTGGCCGCGATCCGCACCAGCATCGACGCGAACATCCGCGAGACGATCCCGCAAAAGGCGCCGGCGCTGTTCGCTCTCGACGTGCCCCGCGACCAGGTCGATCTCTTCCGCCGCACCGTCACCGGCGTTGCGCCCCGGGCAGAGCTGCGGATGGTCCCGCTGATGCGCGGCACGATCACCGCCTATGCCGAGACGCGCGTCGCCGACCTCGAGACCCTGCCGGAAGGTGCCTGGGCGCTGCGGGGCGAGCGCGGCCTAACCTATTCGGAGACGCTTCCGGAGGGCAACGAACTGTTGGAGGGCAAATGGTGGCCGGCCGGCTATGCCGGCCCGCCGCTGGTGTCGCTCGACGTCGATCTCGCGCGGGCCCTGGACCTCAAGATCGGCGACCCGATCCGCTATTCGGTGCTCGGCGTCGAGCGGGAGGCGCGCGTCGCCTCCTTCCGCCGCATCCACTGGGACAGCCTGGGCTTCAACTTCGTGATGGTGTTCAGCCCCAACGCCATCTCCGACGTGCCGCACAACCTGGCCGCCACGATCGACCTGGCGAAGGGGCAGGAGGGCGCGGTCACTCGCGCACTGCTGCCGCGCTTTCCCTCGGTCTCGGTGGTGGAGGTGCGCGGCGTCGTGGAGCAGGTGCGCACGATCGTCAGCCAGATGGCGACCGCCATCGCCGCGGCGGCCTCCGTCGCGATCCTTGCGGGCATTGCCGTGCTGATCGGCGCCATCGCAGCGGCGCGGGAGGCACGCACCTATGACGGCGTGATCCTGAAGACGCTGGGCGCCACGCGGGCGCAGGTGCTGGCGGTGCAGGCGCTCGAATATGCGTTGCTGAGTGCTGCCATCGCGGCCCTGGCGCTGGCGCTCGGGCTGGTGGGTGCCTGGTACGTGGTGGTGGAGGTGTTCGCGTTCGAATGGCTGCCGGACTATCCGACGGTGTTGGGAACGCTTGCGGTCGGGGCGGGGGTGACGCTGGTCATCGGCATCCTGGGCGCGCTTCCGATCCTGGGCATTCGCCCGGCACGCGCCTTGCGTCAGCTCTAGCGGTGGGCGCTAAGTTGCTTATATGACGGGAATTATGAAAGCCGCGCTTTGCTGTTCCGGACGGGGTCGTCCCCGCGAATTCGATGTCGAGGAAGCCTTGGCCGCCGCGCTGCGGGTGTTCTGGAGCAAGGGCTATGAGGGCGCTTCGCTGTCCGACCTGACGGAGGCGATGGGGATCACGCGCCCGAGCCTCTATGCCGCCTTCGGCAACAAGGAGTCGCTGTTCCGCAAGGCGCTCGACCTCTACGAGCGCGAAAAGCTCAGCTATATCAGCGTCGCGCTGGAAGCGCCGACCGCCCGCGAAGTCGCCGAGCGGCTGTTGCGCGGCGCGGTGGAAAGCCACGCGAGCACCTCCGGGCCGCGCGGCTGCCTGGGCGTGATCAGCTCGGTCGCCTGCGGGGCGGACGCGGAGTCGATCCGTGAGGAGGTCCTCAAGCGGCGCGCCTCTTCCCAGGCCGCGCTGGTCGCCCGTTTCGAGCGCGCCAAGGCAGAGGGGGACCTGCCCGCGCACGTCGATCCGCAGGGTCTTACCGCCTATCTGGTGGCCATCCTCCAGGGCATGACGGTGCAGGCGGGCGCGGGTGCCAGCAGCGAGGCGTTGAACGCGTTGGTCGATACCAGCCTGGCGATGTGGCCGAGCGCCTGAACGCTGGGTTTCGCTAAAAACTACCAACGGGTACAAATATCCCGTTGACGGCTCGAGTCGCCTTCTGTACCGGTCAGTAGGTATAGAGGGCATGACGACGGCACCGCCGTGGACCTGCCCATCCGAACCGAGGGAAGGCCGATGGCGTATCTGACATTCAGCGAGTTGGGCGGCGCTGCCGCTGCGAAGGCGGCGGCGGCTCCCATCGTGCCGCAGGCCGATCCGGTGCCCGTCCAGGCCGGGCTGTCGCCGCTCGAATGGTCGGTCGTGGCGATCGCCCGCAACGAACGCCTGGGAAGCCTTCGCCAGCCCGGTCCGATCCTGACGGCGCTGGGCTCGCTGTTCGGCGCCCGTCCGCGCCTCCCACTCGCCGATCCCAAGCTGGAGGCGCTGCGCCGCCTGTCGGTGCTTGCCTGGCATCGCGGCGACAACCTGCCCAAGTCCGAGATCGCCCGCTTCTTCTCCGCAGGGTTCAGCACGCATCAATTCGAGACGCTGCTGACCAGCATCGGCCGCGGCCGGCTGGCGAGCACGCGCACCCGCGCCGCCTGAGACGCGCACGACTTCCGTTCCCTCCCGACCAGTCCCCCTTGGGCGGTCCGTCTTCCGGCGGGCCGCCCGATTTTTATGCAGGCAGAACGCTCCAACCCGGGGTGGCCGAAGATGAACGATGCCGTCGCACTTGCGACAATCGGCGACACAAAAGCGCTATTGCTGACACGATCCAGCGACGGCGCGGCCCCAAATTGCTTCTCGACCGGACGAAGGTCGGATTTGAGGAGTGTAGCCATGAAGAAGATCGCACTGATGATCGCGGGCCTGGGGATCGCCGCGACCGCGCTGCCCACCGCCGCGAGCGCGGCGCCGTGGCAGAACATCAACCAGCGCCAGGCAACCGTCGAGCAGCGCATCGACCAGGGCGTGCGGAGCGGCCGCCTCGATCGCCGCGAGGCCACTCGCCTCCGCGCCGAGTACCGCCAGATCGCGCAGCTCGAGAATCGCTATCGCCGCAGCGGCGGCGGCCTCTCGGTGGGCGAGCGGCGTGACCTCGACCAGCGGCTCGACCGGCTGATGGCACGCACCAAGTATCAGAAGCACGATCGCCAGGGATATCACGGCCCCCGCCGCTGAGCCCGACGATCACGAACCAGGACGCCTCGCCGGCAACGGCGGGGCGTCGTTCGTTTCAGCGCAACGGCTTGCCCGAGTCCTTCCACCGGTCGAGCACCGTCGATTCCGGCAGCTTGTTTTCGGCCGCGGCCGGCGCCGGAGTGGGTGCGGGGCGCACTTCGGGCGCGTCGGTGCCCGGTTGCAGCGTCGGGGGCGGAGGTGCGCCCGCAGCGGTTTCCGGAAGCGGGAGCGGGTCGAGCGGCGAGGGCAGGTGCGGCCCGGGCGGGGGCTCGCGCCCCGCGTAACGGTCGCTGAACGCATCGGCGGTCCCCCACCAGCCCTTCCAGCGGTGGAAGAAATGCGCCCCGAACGCGCCCGTCATCACCAGCGAGCGGTTCCACGCCGGGGTGACCGCATAGGTGTGATAGTGGGTGGCGAGCCCCACCGGCGCGAACACCGCGCCGCTCAGCGCCTGTGCCGCGACGCGCCGCGCGCGTGCCCAGGCGGCGGGGACGCGCTGCCGGGCCATGGCACCGTCGCAGGCGAAGCTGAACTGGCAGCCGCGCCGCTCCGATCCCTGGTAGACCACGCCGCACACGGTTGCCGGGAAGGCGGGATGGCGCACGCGATTGAGCACCACCTGCGCCACCGCGCGCTGCCCGTCGTCGGGCTCGTTCGCCGCTTCGTAATAGACTGCGGCCGTGAGGCATTCGAGCGCGCGCGCCTGGTCGAGCACGCTGCCGCGCGCGCGAAAGGGCCGGGCGGGCACGATCGACCCGTCTCCCTCCAGAGCGGCGAGCGCGGGAATCGGCAGGTCCGGCAGCGGCGCGGTGCCGGTGGTGCCCGCCTGCGGTGCCGCGAGCGCGCCGGAGAAGGGCGGCGCCTCCGCCTGCGCCGTGCTGCGCGGGGGCAGGGCCATGCGGCGGGCGGCGGCGCGCTGCTGCTGGTCGAGCGCGATGCGCCCCGCATGCAGCGAGAAGGCCAGGGCAGCCGCGGCGACCGCCGTCACCGCGACCTGCCGCCTGCCAATCCGTCCCAGGCGCCGCACCGTCACTCCCTGGCCCTTGCCCCGATCAGCGCGTCAGCTTCGGCGTGTCGAGGTCGAGTGCGCTGGCCGGGATTACCTCCGCCTGCGGGTAGCGCTGGCGAAGCGTGTCCGCGAACTGCTTGGCATCACCGACCACGACGATGCTCGCGCCGGCCGGATCGAGCACCTGCGCCGCCACCTGCTGCACCGCCTGCGCATCGACGCCCTCGATCTCGGCGAGCGCGTTGTCGATCGCGTTCACCGGCTGGCCCGCCAGCACATAGGCGCCGAGCTTGCCCGCCAGCCCGCCACGCGTCTCGACGTCGCGGCTGAAGCCGCCCGAGAGCACCGCCTTGCGAGTCGCGAGCTCGGCGGCAGGCACCGGATCGCGGCCGATGCGGCGCAGCTCCGCGACGATCAGGTCCACCACCTCGGGCGCGGATTCGTTCTTGGTCTGCACGGTCGCGCTGAACGGACCCACGCCACGGTCGCCGGCAAGGGCGCTGCGTGCCCCGTAGGAAAGCCCGCGCTTGATGCGGATTTCCTGGTTGAGCCGCGACGAGAAGCCGCCGCCAAGAACCGTGCTCGCCAGCCGCGCTGCCGGGAAGCGCGGATCGCCGCGCGACAGCGCCGGCCGCGACACCACCACCGCCGCCTGCCCGCTGCCGGGCAGGTCGACGACGACGACGCGCGTCGTCGCTGGAAGCGCCGGCTCCGCCGGTGCCGCCGCGCTTGCGCCGCTTGCCTGCCAGTCGCCGAACAGCTGCTCGGCCATGGCCTGCGCCTTAGCGGGCGTGATGTCGCCGACCAGGATCAGCGTCGCGCGATCCGGCCGCCAGGCTTCGCCATGGGAGGCGACGATCTGCTCGCGGGTGACGCCACGATAGCTGGTTTCCGTTCCGACCTTGCCATAGCGGCTGTCGCCGAACACCGCGCGCGCCGCGACCTTGCCGGCGAGCGAACCGGGATCCGACTGCTCGATCTGGAGCGCATCGATCCACTGGGTGCGGACCCGCTCGATCTCCTTGGGATCATAGGCGGGATTACGGATCACATCGGCCAGGATGCCCATCGCCGGCGCCAGGCCGTTGGTGCCCACCAGCAGCGAGACGCTCGCGCCGTCGTCCTCCGCGTCGGTGTCGAGCGATGCGCCCAGCGCCTCCACCTCCGCCGCGATCTGCGTGGCGGAGCGGGTGCGGGTGCCTTCGGTCAGCAGCTCGGTCGCGAACCAGCTGGGCTCCGGCCGGCGCGTCGGCGCGGAGAGCTCGCGCGTGTCGACCACCATCGTTGCGGCGACCAGCGGCAGGCCGGGCTTGGGTACGGTCACGAGCCGCAGCCCGTTTGCGAGCCGCGTCTCCGTGCGTGCGGGAAGCGCGGCGGTGGCGGCAGGGCCGGGCTGGGGCAGCGGCTTGCGCTCCGCGTCGGAGGCGACCTGATGCACCGCCACGCCCGCGGGGATGGTCAGCGCACGCGTCTCGACGGTCGGGGCGATGCGGATCGAGTCGTCCGCGGGCGCGCCTTCGGCCTGCGGTAGATATTGCAGCACCGCCCCCTGGTTCTCCCCCAGATAACGGCGGGCGACGCGCTGGACCGCGGCGGCATCGACCTTGGCGATCGCGGCGAGCTGGCGGTCGGCGGCGCGGGGATCGCCGTTGACGATCACGCTGTTGGCGAGCGTGAAGGCACGCCCCTCAGCGGTTTCGCGCCGGGCGAGTGCGGCCGCCAGGATCTCGTTCTTGGCCTCCGCGAGTTCGGCGGCAGAGACCGGCGCATCGCGCAGCCGTGCCACTTCCCGCTTCAGCCCGGCTTCGACCGCGCCGATGTCCTTGCCCCCGGCGGCGATCGCATAGGCCGCGAGCACGCCGGTGTCCTTCTTGCTGTCGAGATAGGTCTCGGCCGACTGGGCGAGCTGGTCGCGATAGACCAGCGCCTGGTAGAGCCGCGAGTTGCGCCCGGTCGAAAGCACTGCGTTCAGCACCGCGAGTGCCGCCTGGTCGGGATCGTTGTCGGGCGGCACCTGGTAGCTCAGCACCACCGCCGGAAGGGGCGTGTTCTCGGCATGGACGACGTGCCGCGTGGCCGCGGTGCGCGGCGGCTCCTTCACCGCCACGCGCGGGATCGGCCGGTTCGGCTTGGCGACGGGCGCAAAATACTGGTCGACCCAGCGGTCGAGCTCGGCGGGGTCGAAGTTGCCCGCCACCACCAGCACCGCATTGTCCGGCCGGTAATAGGTCGCGTGGAAGGCGCGGATGTCGTCGATCGTGGCCGCGTCCAGATCCTCGATGCTGCCGATCCCCGGTCGCGCATAGGGGTGGCGGGTGTAGGAGATCATCGGCAGGTAGAAGCCGAACAGCTTGCCATAGGGCTGCGCGAACACGCGGCTGCGCAGCTCCTCCTTCACCACGCCCCGCTCGGAGGCGAAGCTGGTCGGCTCCACGACCAGCGTCGCCATGCGATCGGCCTCGGCGAACAGCAGCCGCTCAAGATGATTGGCCGGCACCACTTCGAAATAGTTGGTGTAGTCGTCGGCCGTCGAGGCGTTGTTGTAGCCGCCCACGTCCTCGGTCAGCCGGTCGAACGCCTCGGACGGCAGGTTGCGCGTCTGCTTGAACATCAGATGCTCGAACATGTGCGCAAAGCCCGATCGCCCGCGCGGATCGTCCTTCGAGCCGACGTCATACCAGACCTGCACCGCGACGTTGGCGGTGGAGGTGTCGCGGATCGCATAGACCCTGAGGCCGTTCGCCAGCGTCCGCTCGGTATAGGCGAGCGGTGCGACCGGGGCCGGTGCTGGTGGCTTCGCGGTCGATGCGGCGGGGGCGTGCTGCCGTGCGGCGGCGGTTGCGGGAACAAGTGCAGTGGCGAGCAGCAGCGCCGCGCGGAAAGGGTGCATCGATCAGCCTTGTGGTGCGCGGGTCAGCGCTTGGTACGGGAGCGGTTTGCGTAGAGCAGCGCGGCGGTGAGCGCCGCCGAGCCGATGCCGACGCCGATGCTGATCGGAACGGCGGGCCAGCGCTTGGGCCGCTCGATATCGGCGGTTTCGGCCGCGGCTTCGCGCACGCGCTTGGCGTCCTTGCAGGCGGCCTCGACTTCGTTGATCGGGTGCGTGTCGGTCATTGCTCTTCTCCGAGTACGATCATCCGCGACTGGAATAGCGCGTCCGGAAGTCGTTGGCGAACATGGATAAGCTGCCCGCCGCAATTGCCGCGCGCAGGTCCGCCATCAGCCGCTGGTAGAACCACAGATTATGCTCGGTCATCAGCATCGCCCCCAGGATCTCGCCCGCGCGGACCAGATGATGGATATAGGCGCGGCTCCACCCGGTGCAGCTGGGGCAGGGGCATTCGGGATCGAGCGGCCCCGTGTCCTCGGCAAAGCGCGCGTTGCGGATGTTGATTGGGCCGGTGCGGGTGAACGCCTGGCCGGTGCGGCCCGAGCGGGTCGGCAGCACGCAGTCGAACATGTCGACGCCGCGCTCGACCGCACCGACGATGTCGTCGGGCTTGCCAACGCCCATCAGGTAGCGGGGCCTGGCCGCGTCGAGCTGGCCGGGCGCATAGTCGAGTACGCCGAACATCGCCTCCTGGCCCTCGCCGACCGCGAGGCCGCCGATCGCATAACCGTCGAAGCCGATGTCTTTCAGCGCATCCGCCGACTCTCGGCGCAACTCCTGATCGAGCGCGCCCTGCTGGATGCCGAACAGCGCCGCACCCTCGGCATGGGCGCCGCCCGAATCGAAGCCGTCGCGGCTGCGCTTCGCCCAGCGCATCGAGCGCTCCATCGCGCGCGCCTGCACGTCGCGGGTGGCGGTGGTCGGCACCAGCTCGTCGAACGCCATGACGATGTCGGACCCGAGCAGCCGCTGGATCTCCATCGAGCGTTCGGGGCTCAGCAGATGGCGCGAGCCGTCGAGGTGGCTCTTGAACTCGACGCCGTCCTCGGAGCGCTTGGTGAGCTCGGACAGGCTCATCACCTGATAGCCGCCGCTGTCGGTCAGGATCGGCCGGTCCCAGCCCATGAAGCCGTGTAGCCCGCCCAGCCGGTGCACGCGCTCGGCGCCGGGGCGCAGCATCAGATGATAGGTGTTGCCGAGCAGGATGTCGGCGCCCGAGGCACGCACGTCCGCGGGTTTCACGGCCTTCACGGTGGCGGCGGTGCCGACCGGCATGAAGGCAGGGGTGCGGATGGTGCCGCGGCGCATCGCGATCTCGCCGGTGCGGGCGCGGCCGTCGGTCGCGTGGATGGTGAAGTCGAAACGAGGGGACATGCCCGCCTGATGCCGCCGCGCGCCGCCGCTGTCGAGCCGCGATCACGCTTCCCGTGCCGGGAGCGTCGGCCGCTCCGGTGCGTTTCGACGCGTGAGGAAGAGGAGCATGCCATGGCCGAACAACCCCTGTCGCCCGGCGACGACGCCGCACCCGGTACGCCCGGCACCGGCGAGAACCTCTGCCCACGCTGCAGCGGCAGCGGGCAGATCAACGGCGCCGAATGTCCGGAATGCGAGGGCTCCGGTAAGGTGATCGAGGGGATCGGCGGCGGGTGACTACCTTTCGGCAGTGCGAAAGGATGCCAGCCTTAGCTGGCATGACGAAGAAGGGGCGGGGCGGCTGCGTTCATCACCAACGCCGCTCCCCACCCGTTCGCTTCGAGTAGCCGTCGAGCTTGTCGAGACGGCGTATCGAGAGGTCGGCCGTTGTGGCTCTCTCGATACGGGCTCTCGACAGGCTCGATCCCTGCTCGAGACAAACGGGTAGCTGTATGTCGATCCGGTCTGGAGGGTAGCCTCACTCCAGCCCGATGATCGCGATCTGCCGGCCGTAATCGGGCTCGCCGCGGTGGGTCGCGCGGCGGTAGCTGAAGAACCGTTCCGGATCGGCATAGGTGTCGAGCCCCAGCGCCTCGATCCGGCGCACGCCGGCGCTTGCGAGCCGGTGGACGACATAGGCCTCCAGATCGAACTGGGCGTGGCCTTCTCGCGTGTCGGTGAAGAAGCGTTCGTTCTCCGGATCGGCTTCGGCGAAGCGGCGAACGAAATCGGCATCCACCTCATAGCTGACGCGCGCGATGCAGGGCCCGACCGCCGCGGCGATCCGCTCCCGCCTGGCGCCCAGCTGCTCCATTGCCGCCAGCGTGGAGTCGGTGACGCCGCCGATCGCACCCTTCCAACCCGCATGCGCAGCCCCGACGACACCCGCCTCCCGATCGGCGAGCAGCACCGGCGCGCAATCCGCAGTGAGAATGCCGAGGGCGAGGCCCGGCCGGTCCGTGACCAGCGCGTCGGCGTGCGGGCGCAGGGCCTGCTCGAACGACTGCGTCACCACGACCGCGTCGGCGGAATGGACCTGGAACAGCGTCACCAGCTGCGCACCCGGCAGCACGGCCTCGGTCGCGCGGCGACGGTTCTCCGCCACCACTTCGGTGGCGTCCTCGGAGCCGAGCCCCACGTTCAGCCCGGCATGGATGCCGCTCGACACCCCACCGCGGCGGCCGAGGAAGCCGTGCGGCACGCCTGCCAGCGTGGCGGCGCGGATCACTTCGGGATGGTTCACAGATCCAGGCTCCAGATTCGGTCGTCGTCGACCTTCTCGCCGACGACGAATTCATAGCGACCGACCTCGACGAAGCCGTAGCGCGCGTAGAAGCGCTGGGCGCGATGGTTGTCGACGTAGACGCTCAGCACCAGCCGGTCGGCGCCCTGGGCGCGGGCGGTGGCGAGCGCCCAGTCCATCAGCGCTGGCGCCACGCCTTCACCCTGCCAAGGGCCGAGCACGTACAGCTGGTGCAGCTCGACGGTCCGCGCACCCCAGTCGCCCGGGAAAACGACGGGGCCCAGCTTGGCGAAGCCGGCGATCGCGCCGCCTTCCGCCTCGGCCAGCCGCATCTTGTAGGCCGGATCCGACAGATGCGAAGGCAGGCCGTTCTCGCCGAAGGTGGCGTCGAGGAACGCAGCCAGATCAGAGGCGCGGTAGAGCGTGCCGAAGGTGTCGCAGTAGCAGCGCTTCGCCATCTCCGACAGCGCCGGCCCGTCCGCCGGCAGCGCGTCGCGCAGGATCATGCGAACCCCGCCGGCGCCGGCCAGTCGGGCGCGGTGACGGCGATCGCCTTGAACAGCTCGCCCATCTTGTCGGGCGCGACCAGCCGCTGGCGATCGTCGGCGATCTGCTGCGCGCGCTCCGGGCTGGCGAGCGCGAGCGTCGCCACCCGCGCGTCGATGCCGAGCGCGGTCAGCCAGAACCCCTGTTCGAGCGGGCCATATCCCTTGGCGTCCTCGACCCGTGCGGCCTCCAGCAATGTCCCGAAGTCGACATGGGCGGTGAGGTCCACCTCGCCAGGCGTGTCGAACGGATTGGCGAATTGATGCTCGCGCACCGCCTGCAGCGAGTCGCCGATCGCGGGCCCGGTGTAGCCATAGTCGATCACCAGCGCGGTGCCGCCCTGCGCCACCAGCCGCTTCGCCAGCTGGCGCATCACCGCGACGGCGGCGGGCGCCGTCTCCAGGATCGAGCCCGGGGGTGCTTCGCGCAGCGCCTCCGGCACGATCGGGTCGAAGCCGGTGGTGCCGGCGATCGGCAGGAACAGCGTGTCCTGGCAGGCGACCAGCCGCTCGCGCCAGCCCTCCGCGGTCTTGATGAGTTGCCGGATGGGAAGGGCGTCGAAGAACTCGTTCGCCACCACCAGCAGCGCGCCGTCGTCGGGAACCCCTACCAGGTCGACGTGCCATTCGGCGTCGGGCACGCGCTCCTTCTGCGCGGCGCGCAGCGTGGCGCTCGTCTCGATGAAGTGCACCTGCGGCTTGAGCCCTGCGCTCGCCATCGCCCGCAGCGCGTCGGCCGCGAGCGTTCCCCGGCCCGGCCCGAGCTCGACGTAGCGGGCAGGGGGGCGCCCGGCGCGGTGCCAGGCGTCGGCAAGCGCCAGCCCCACCAGTTCGCCGAACATCTGGCTGACTTCGGGCGCGGTCGTGAAGTCGCCGCGCGCGCCGAGCGGATCGCGGCTGTTGTAATAATGGGCGTTCGCCGCGCCCATGAACTGCGACAGCGGGATCGGCCCGCCCAGCGTGATCGCGCGGGCGAGCCGATCGGGAAGCGACCCCTCGCTCAAGCGACGCTCTCCGACCCCGCGATCGGCTCGATGCGCTGGCGACGCCCATTGGCGGTGGCGATCAGGTAGATGCCGCCCGCGATCATCGGCAGCGTCAGCCACTGGCCCATGTGCAGCCCGGTCTGCCGCGCGAACTCCATCAGCTGCTCGTCGGCCTCGCGGAAGAACTCGACGAAGAAGCGGCTGAGGCCGTAGCCCAGCAGGAACCAGCCGACGAGCTTGCCCGGCTGATAACGGGCGTTGGTGCGCCAGAACAGGAACCAGAGGAGGGCACCGAGGAGGATGCCCTCGAGCCCCGCCTCATAGAGCTGGCTCGGGTGGCGCGCCGGATCGAGGCCGCCGGCCACGGTGTTCGGAAACACGATGCCCCAGGGCACGTCGGTCGCCTTGCCCCACAATTCGCCGTTCACGAAATTGGCAAGCCGGCCGAAGAACAGTCCGAACGGTGCGCAGCACGCGACATAGTCATGGATGCGCAGCCAGTTCAGCTTGTGCTTGCGCGCCATCAGCAGGATGCCGATCGACGTGCCGACCACGCCGCCGTGGAACGACATGCCGCCGTCCCACAGCCGCAGGATCCGCCACGGATCGGACCACATGTCCTCGCCGTAGAACAGCACATAGCCGATGCGCCCGCCCAGGATGATGCCGAGCGTCGCATAGAAGACCATGTCGTCGGCATGGCGGCGCGCCATCGGGGCGCCCGGCTGCGCAAGCAGCTTCAGCAGGTACCACCAGCCGACCAGGATGCCGGCCAGATAGGCGAGCGAATACCATTTCAACGTGAAGAAGCCGAGGTCGAGCGCCACGGGATCGAGCCCCAGCTGGTCGAACCGGATGTGGCCGCCGGCGGCGGCAAGCGTCGAAAGGATCAAGTCGAAGGCTCCGGAAGTCTTTGCGCTGCTGGTACGCCGCTCGCCCCGAAAACCCAAGCGCGGAAGCGCAGGCCGGCTGGCGCCGGCTTTCGCCGGGCGATAGAGCGGCGGCCATGGCTTTGGATGCAGTGTCGCGCGCGGCCCCTTCGGCAACGGGATTGACCCGGCGCAGGCTGCTGGTCGGCGGCGCGGCGGGGGTGGGGCTGGTGGTCGGCTGGGCGCTTTGGCCACGCGACCACGCCGTCAACCTGACGGCGGCCGAGGGCGAGACGATCTTCGGCCCCTGGATCAAGATCGGCGCGGACGGGCAGGTGACCGTCGCGGTGCCGCAGGCCGAGTTGGGACAAGGCGTGTTCACCGCGCTGCCGCAGATCGTCGCCGACGAGCTGGGCGCGGACTGGCGCACCGTCGCGGTCGAGCCGGCACCGATCAACCCGCTCTATGCCAACCGGCTCGCGGCATCGGTGCTGTTCGAGGATGCGCTGGGCGACCTGCCCGAACGGGTGCGCAGCCGTCACGCCGAGGCGCAGACGCTGATGCTCACCGCCGCCTCCACCTCGGTCCGCGCGTTCGAGGGCGAATTGCGCAAGGCCGGGGCTGCGGCCCGGATCCTGCTGTGCAAGGCGGCGGCGCGCCGCTGGGACGTGGACTGGCACAGCTGCGCCACCCTAGACGGCTTCGTGATCGCGGGCGGGCAGCGTGAGCGGTTCGGCGCGCTTGCGGCGGATGCGGCCGACGAGCGGCTGCCGAGCGGCGACCTGCCGCTGCGCGCCGGCGAGGAGAAGCGGCTGACCGGGGAGTCGCTGCCCCGCCTCGACGCGCCCGCCAAGGTCGACGGCAGCGCCAATTTCGCGGGCGACATCCGCCTGCCCGGCATGGTGTTCGCGGCCATCCGCCAGGGGCCGATCGGCGACAGCCGGCTGGTAGGCGTGGACCGTGCGGCCGCCGATCGCGTGCGCGGCGTCTCCGCGGTGGTGGAGAACCCGAACTGGGTCGCCGCCGTCGGAGAGACCTGGTGGGCCGCCAATGCTGCGCTCGATGCGCTGGCCCCCCGCTTCGAGACGCGCAGCCCGCTGGTGGACAGCGAATCGATCGACGCAGCACTCGACGCCGCCCTCGATGGGGAGGGCACCCGCATGGCGCGCGCCGGCGATCTGGCCGCGACCTTCAAGGACGCACAGGTCGTCACCGCCGACTATCGCGTGGGGGCGGCGCTGCACGCCGCGATCGAGCCTACCACCGCTACCGCCGCCTGGCGGGACGGGCGGCTGACCCTGTGGATGCCGACCCAGGCGCCGGCGCTCGCACGCGCCGCGGCGGCGCGGACCCTGGGCATCGGCGAGGAGCGCGTCGTGCTGCACCCGACGATTGCCGGCGGCAGCTTCGGCGCGAACCTGGAGCATCAGGTCGCCGAGCAGGCAGCGCTGCTGGCTCGGCGCCTGGAAAAGCCGGTGCAGCTGACCTGGTCGCGCAGCGAGACCTGCCTGCATGATCGGTACCGCCCGCCGGCCGCCGCCCGCATGACGGCGCGGCTGGCAAAGGGTGGCGGGGTGGCGGGCTGGCTGTGCAAGATCGCGGCCCCCGCGGTCGGTCACGCGCTTTCCCAACGCCTGCTTGCCGACGACACCACCGCCCGCGCGGCCATGCTGCTGCCGCAGGGCGGCGACACGCTGGCGGTGGAGGGGGCGGTGCCCGCCTATGCGATCCCTGCGTTCGCGGTGGACCACCACCCGGCCGAGATCGGCGTGCCGGTCGGCTACTGGCGCTCGGGCGCGCACAGCTACACCGCCTTCTTCAACGAATGCTTCATCGACGAGCTTGCCCATGTCGCGGGCATCGAGGCGCATTCCTTCCGCATCGCCATGCTCGGCGGCAACCCGCGACTGGCGCGGTGCCTCTCCACCGTCGCGACGCTCGGCGGATGGCAGGGCGGGATCCCCGGCAGCGGCCAGGGGCTCGCCTGCCACCAGATGCGCGGCTCCTTCATCGCGGTGATGGCGGAGGCGCGGATGGGTGCGGACCAGCGGGTGAAGGTCGATCGCCTGGTCGCGGCGGTGGATTGCGGGCGGCAGATCAACCCGGACCTCGTGCTCCAGCAGATCGAGGGCGGGCTGATGTTCGGAATGGCCGCGGCGCTCGGCGCCACCACCGGCTTCACCGACAATCTGGCCGATGTGCGCGGCTTCGGTGCGATGGACCTGCCGCGGCTCGCCGACACGCCCGAGGTGTCGGTGGAACTGATCCGCAGCGATGCGGATCCGGGCGGGGTGAGCGAACTCGCGGTGCCGCCGGTCGCACCCGCCATCGCCAACGCGGTGATGGCCGCAACCGGCGTTCGCCTCCGCCGCCTTCCGCTGCTACCGGAGGAAGAATGACGCCGCCTGCGGATCATCCCGCCATTCCCCAGCCCCGGATCGGCGTCCTGCTGATCAATCTCGGCACGCCCGACGCGCCCGAGCCGCGGGCGGTGAAGCGCTACCTGGGCGAGTTCCTGTCCGACCGACGCGTGGTGGAACTGCCGGCGATCGCGTGGCAGCCGATCCTGCGCGGCATCATCCTCAACACCCGCCCAAAGAAGTCGGCGCACGCCTATAGCCAGGTGTGGACGGAGCAAGGCTCGCCGCTCGCCGCCGTCACCCGCGCGCAGGCGGAGGGACTGAAGGACGCCTTCGGCCCCGAGGTGCTGGTCGACTGGGGCATGCGCTACGGCAATCCGGCGATCGGCGAACGGCTGCGCGCGATGAAGGCCGCGGGATGCGAACGCATCCTGCTGGCACCCCTCTATCCGCAATATTGCGCAGCAACGACCGCGACCGCCAACGACAAGGCGTTTGCCGCGCTCGCGCAAATGCGCTGGCAGCCGGCGATCCGGACGCTGCCGCCCTATCACGATCATCCCGCCTATATCGACGCGCTGGCGCAGACGGTGCGGGAGGATCTGGCGAAGCTTTCCTTCACCCCCGACGCGATCGTCGCCAGCTTCCACGGCATGCCGCAGCGGACGCTGGAACTGGGCGATCCCTATCACTGCCACTGCCAGAAGACCGGCCGGCTCCTCTCGGAAGCGCTGGGGATCGAACTGGTGGTCGCGTTCCAGTCGCGCTTCGGCCGGGCCAAGTGGCTGGGGCCGGCGACCGACGACACGCTGGCGGCGCTCGCCCGGGCCGGCAAGCGGCGGGTGGCGATCGTTGCCCCGGGCTTTTCAGCCGATTGCGTGGAAACGTTGGAGGAACTGGCGATCCGCGGACGCGAGACGTTCGAAGAGGCGGGCGGCATCGATTTCGCCTATCTCCCGTGCCTCAACGCCGAGCCCGCGGGCTTGCGGATGCTGCGCAGCATCCTTGCAGCGGAGCTTGCAGGCTGGCTGCCCGCCGCCTAGCCTGACGGGGAAGCGGGCGGCCTCTTTTTGGCGCCCGCAACTCGGATGGAGAGCAAGGTCATGGCACGGGTAGCGATTGTAACCGGTGGCACGCGCGGCATCGGCGAGGCGATCAGCCTGGCGCTCAAGGAAGCGGGCATGACCGTCGCCGCCAACTATGCCGGCAACGAGGAAAAGGCGAAGGCGTTCACCGAGCGTACCGGCATCGCCGCGTTCCGCTGGGACGTGAGCGACTATGATGCCTGCCAGCAGGGCGTCGCCGAGGTCGAGGCGGCGCTGGGGCCGGTCGACGTCGTCATCAACAACGCCGGCATCACCCGCGACGGCACCATCCTGAAGATGACGGCCCAGATGTGGGACGAGGTGATCCGCACCAACCTGGGGGGCTGCTTCAACATGGCAAAGGCCGTGTTCCCCGGCATGCGCGAGCGCAAATGGGGCCGCATCGTCAACATCGGCTCGATCAACGGCCAGGCCGGCCAATATGGCCAGGTCAATTATGCGGCGGCGAAGTCGGGCATCCACGGCTTCACCAAGGCGCTGGCGCAGGAAGGCGCGCGCTTCGGCGTGACCGTGAACGCGATCGCACCCGGCTATATCGATACCGAGATGGTGGCAGCGGTGCCGGCGGACGTGCTGGAAAAGATCGTCGCCAAGATCCCGGTCGGGCGCCTCGGCCAGGCGCATGAGATCGCGCGCGCGGTCGCCTTCCTCTGCGCCGAGGACGGCGGCTTCATCACGGGCTCGACGCTGTCGATCAACGGCGGCCAGCACATGTACTGATCCGGGAGGGCGGGCTTCCTCCCCCCCCCCCTTACGGCCGAACGAAAAAGGGCCGGTCCATCGCTGGACCGGCCCCGGCTCCCGATACACTACAGGGGAGCGAAATCCGTTAGCGGCAGCGACGCGGGCTGTCCGAACGGTCGATCGCACGACCGGCAACCGCGCCGACTGCACCACCCAGCACCGTGCCGAGCAGGCGATCTCCGCGACCCGCAACCTGGTTGCCGAGCAGGCCGCCTGCGACCGCGCCGATCACCGTGCCGCCGTCGCCATTGTCGCAGCGACGATAGTTGCGGTTGTTGTAGTAGCGGCGGTCATTGCCGCGATAGCTGCGGCGGTCGTACCCGCGGTCATAGCGGCGGTCGTAGCCACGGTCGTAGCCGCGATCATAGTGGCGATCACCGTAATAGTGGCGGCTCTGCGCGACCGCCGGAGCGGTGGGAACCAGCGCGGTGAAGCCCATGGCGAGGGCGGCGCCTGCGAGAGAAAGCTTCTTGAACATCGGTCGTCTCCCAACTCGAACTTTTCCGTCAGCGGCGGGATTGCCCGTCGTCGATGAAGCCCTTTTGGCCGAGTCGCCTTGAGCCGAGCCTGAATGCGCTCGTTATCGGAGGTTCATGCGCGAAACGGCTGTCGCGATGCCGAATCGCCGCTTAAGGCCGGCGTATGCGTATCGCTTCCGTGGTGCTCCTGACGCTGGCGTTGGTGCCGAGTTGGACGGGTACCATCCCCCGCCAGATCCTGGGCAAGCACCCGAACGTGACTGCGCGGCAAGTGCCGCTGCGTGCGGGCGACCCGCAGGATAGGCGGGTGGGGGCGCTCACCTATCTGGGCGGCGTCCAACTCACCAGCCGCGACCGCGCCTTTGGCGGCTTCTCCGCCCTGCGCGTCGAGGGAGATCGGTTCACGCTCCTCAGCGATTTCGGGTCGGTCGTTCGCTTTCGAATGGGCGCCGACTGGCAGGTCACGGAGCCGGAGTTCCTGTCGCTCCCCGGCGGCCCCGGCACCGGCTGGGAAAAGCGCGACCGCGACAGCGAATCGCTTGCGGTGGATCCGGCGACGGGGCGCCTGTGGGTAGGCTTCGAGCGCGCGAACGCGATCTGGCGCTACTCGGCCGATTTCCGCGCCGCGGAGCGATACGTCCGCCCAAGGGCGATGGCCAAGTGGCCCAACGCCAGCGGACCGGAAGCGATGGTGCGCCTGCGATCCGGGGCGTTTCTGGTGTTCAGCGAAGGTGCGCGCAACCGGAAGCGGCGGGAGATCGGCTTCGACGCGATCCGATTCGCAGGCGACCCGACGGTGCACTCGGACCGCGGCTTTCACTTCCGTTACCTGCCGCCCAAGGACTATGCGCCCACGGACGTGGTGGAGCTCGCCGACGGACGGCTGCTTATGCTGCATCGTGCGGCATCGCTGCGGAAGGGGTTCACCGCCATCCTCTCCGTTATCGAACCGGAAGCGATTCGGCCGGGGGCAATGGTGCAGGGGCGGGAGATCGCCCGGCTGGCGGACGACGTGATCCACGACAATTACGAGGCGCTGGCAGTCACGCATGAAAAAAACGCGACCATCCTGTGGCTCGCGTCCGACGACAACCAGATGTGGATCGAGCAGTCGCTGCTCTTGAAGTTCCGGCTGGACCTTCCGCCCGCAGGCGGAAGGTAGCAGGATCAGGCCGCCCGTCCGCCCGAAGGGGACAGGCAGCTAGATCAGGCCGCCGCCTCGGTGGTGGTGGCGATCTTCTTGGCGATCTCGCGCTTCAGGCGACGAACGCGCAGCGACAGGTCGGTGTCGCGGGTCTTGAGCAGCCAGTTGTCCAGGCCGCCGACATGCTCGACCGAGCGCAGGCCGTGCGTCGACACGCGCAGCTTCACGCCGCGCTCCAGCGCGTCCGAAAGAAGCGTCACGTTCTGCAGGTTCGGCAGAAAGGTACGCTTGGTCTTGTTGTTGGCGTGGGAAACGTTGTTACCCACCTGCCGGCCCTTGCCGGTCAGCTCGCAAATGCGCGACATGCGTTGGTTCCTGGTTACGGCAATGGTCGGGGCAACTGCCCCGGGAAAGTCGGCGCTAGTAACGGCAGAGGCGCGCCGCGTCAACAGCGCCCCCGCGGACTGACGTTGCGCAGCGTGCAACCGCCCGCCGCCTGCGCGCGTTATTCCGGCAGCGAATCCTTTTGGCAACCGGGGAATCCTTTCATGCGCGCGATCCTCTTCATCCTCGGCCTCGTCGTCCTGCTGCTGATCGGCGCGATGATGCTTGGCCTGGTCAGCATCGACATGGTCCGTCCCGCCGCCGTCCAGGCGCCCAAGTTCGAAGCGGACGTGGGCCGTGTGGACGTCGGAACCGAGAACCGCACCGTGCAGGTGCCGACCCTCGACATCCAGCGCGCCGACAACACGCAGGCGGCGCAGTAACCGCCACCCAACGGCCGGGGTGTCTCGCACCTTGGCCGCTGGCGTAAGGCCTTCGGGCGGGCCATGACGCGGCCATGGCCTTTCCGCTTCCCGAACCCATGCGCCTGGCGCTCGACGCGGCGCGCGCTGCTGCCGAGACGGGCGAGGTGCCGGTGGGCGCCGCGCTGCTCCGGAACGGTCGCGTGCTGGCGGTTGCCGGCAACGCGCCCCGCACGCTCTGCGACCCGACCGCGCACGCCGAGATGCGGGTGATTCGCGCCGCCGCCGCGGCCCTCGGGCGGGATCGGCTGGAGGATTGCGATCTGTGGGTGACGCTGGAGCCCTGCGCGATGTGCGCCGGCGCGATCGCCCACGCCCGGATCGCGCGGGTCTATTACGCCGCATCCGATCCGAAGGGCGGCGCCGTAGAGCACGGTCCGCGCTTCTTCGCGCAACCGACCTGCCACCACCGGCCGGAAATCTACCCAGGCATCGGCGAGCGCGAAGGCGCGGCGCTGCTGCGCAATTTCTTTGCGGGTCGGCGGTAACCGCGAGACCAGCCAGGATCTGCACGCCCACCGCGACGTCGGGAGGGGCCGGCACAGCAAAACGCCCGCCGAAGCTCGACGGGCGTTTCGCAATCACCGTGCTTCTGCGAAAGCAGGAGCCCAGGGTTTCGGGCGCTTTCCTGTATTGCCCTGGGCTCCTGCCTCCGCAGGAGCAGTGGCTGGGGATAGAACCCGGGCCGCCTTAGCGGACCTCGTCCTGATTGATCGGCACGATCTTGATCTCGACGCGCCGATTCGCGGCGCGGCCGGCGTCGGTGTCGTTGCTGGCGATCGGCTGGGTCTCGCCAAAACCGCGGGTGCCGATTCGCGCGCTCTGCACGCCGTGGGTCGTGAGATAGCCGGCGACGGCCGAGGCGCGGCGCTCCGACAGCGTCTGGTTGTACGCGTCCGACCCGTTCGAATCGGTGTGGCCGTACACGTCGATGTAGGTCTGGTTGTACTGCGACAGCACGTCGGCGACCTGATCCAGCGTCGGCTGGAACTGCGGCTGCACGGTGGCGCTGTCATAGGCAAAGGTGATGCCGGACGGCATGTTCAGCAGCAGATCGTCGCCCTGGCGGACCACCTGCACGTCGGTGCCGGCGGTGCGCTGGCGCAGCTCGCGCTCCTGCCGGTCCATGTAGTTGCCGATCGCAGCCCCTGCGATGCCGCCCAGGCCCGCGCCGACGATCTTTTCGGTGCGGTCGTTATGTCCGCCGACCAGGTCGCCCAGCAGATAGCCGCCGAGCACACCGCCGACGCCGCCGATCGCTGCCTTCGAAATCGTGCGCTGGCCGGTTTCCGGGTCCGTCACGCACGCGCTGGTCAGCGTCATCGTGCCCAGCGCGCCTGCCAACATCAGCTTCGACACACTCCGCATCATGCTCCTCCGTCTGCAATTTCGTGATTTGATCTTGTTTCGGTGAACACCGACCTGGACAGGATTGTTCCGCACGCGATTTGAACGCGGGCTGACCGAAAGCCTGAGGATGCGGTTGTCGGGGCCGCACCATTGCGGCTAAGCGTTGGGCAGAACAATGACCCAGTTCACCCCATTTCCGTGGATCGACGTCGCGATCATTCTCGCGCTGGTCCTCCTGAACGGCGTCTTCGCCATGTCCGAACTCGCGATCGTGTCCGCACGGCCCGCCCGGCTGGAGGCGCTGGCCCGCGCCGGCGGCAGGGGAGCGGCCACCGCGATGCGGCTGGCGAGCGATCCGGGCAAGTTCCTGTCCACCGTGCAGATCGGCATCACCCTGATCGGCATCGTCGCGGGTGCCTATTCGGGCGCGAGCCTGGGTGGTCCGGTGGGCGAGCGGCTGAGCGCTTGGCTCGGCCTCGCGCCGGAGACCGGCGAGACGGCGGGCTTCGCGATCGTGATCGGGCTCACCACCTATGCCTCGCTGGTGATCGGCGAACTGGTGCCCAAGCAGTTCGCGCTTCGCTCGCCCGAGCCGATCGCCGCCATCGTTGCGTTGCCGATGCATTACCTGTCGAAGCTGACCGCGCCGCTGGTCTGGCTGCTCGACACGACGACCGGCCTCGTCTTTCGGCTGCTGCGCCTCGATCGCGAGACGGAGAACCGCGTCACCGCCGAGGAACTGCAACTGCTGGTGGCCGAGGCGACCAAGTCCGGCGTGATCGAGGAGCATGAGCGCTCGATCATCTCCGGCGTGGTGCGGCTGGCGGACCGGCCGGTGCGGGAGATCATGACGCCGCGAACCGACGTCGATTGGCTCGACCTGGACCTGGAGCCGGAGAAGCTGCGCGCGGCGCTGGCGGAGACGCCGCACACCCGCTTGCCCGTCGCCGAAGGCTCGATCGACAAGGTCGTGGGCGTGGTGCAGGCGCGCGATATCGTTGCGGCGACCATGCGCGGCGAGGCGCTGGACCTGCGCCGCCTGATGCATGTTGCGCCGGTGCTGCCCGATCAGGTCGATGCGATGGACGCGCTCACCGCGTTGCGCGGTGCCGATGTGCCGATGGGCCTGGTCCACGACGAATACGGCCATTTCGAAGGGCTGGTGACGCCTGCCGACCTGCTCAAGGCGATCGCCGGCGAGTTCGCATCCGACGCCGAGCCGGGCGACACGCCCAACGTCATCGCGCGGGAGGATGGCACCCTGCTGGTTTCCGGCCAGCTCTCGGCCGACGCGCTGGCCGAGCGGCTGGGGATCGAGCTGCCCGAGGATCGCGACTATGCGACGGTCGCGGGTCTCGCCCTTGCGATCCTCAAGCACCTGCCCGAGGAGGGCGAGCACTTCCTCGAGCAGGGCTGGCGCTTCGAAATCGTCGACATGGACGGGCGCAAGATCGACAAGCTGCTGGTGTCCGCCGCGGCCTGACCCGCGGCGGCTTCAAGAGTTCAGCCGAGCTTCCCGAACTTCGCTTCATAGCCGGCACGGTCGCCCGCCGCGAGCAGGTGCGCCTGCTCGACCCAGCGATCCCGCGCCATCCGGCCCTGGAAGGTGCCGAGCGACGCATCGATCCGGTCGGCCTCGGCCGGGCTGAGCGCTGCCAGGTCGGCGATGCTCGTGATCCCCATCTCGGCGAGCTGCGCGGCCACCTTAGGGCCCAGGCCCTTTAGCGTCGTGAGGTCGCTTGCCGCCGTCGCAGGGACGGGCGCGGCAGCCGGGACCGCGCTGACAGGCTGAGCGCTCGGCGTGGCTGCCAGCTCCGCAGGTGCGGGCGAACTCGGGGAAGCGATCGGCTCCGCGGGTGCCGGCGGAGTCGCGCGAGCGGCGGGCGCGGGGTGCTGCGGTTCCTGCACAGGCTGCGGCGCGGGGGCGGGGAGGTCGGTCGGCTCGACCGGCGCGCGCCGCTCGGCTGCGATGGCTGCGCCCGGTGCGTCCGGATCGGCGACCGCGGCGCCCGGCGCCTCACGCCGGCTTTGGCCGATCGCATCCAGCTCGCGCTCGGCGGCGCGGCGCTTGGCACGAAGCCGCATTCCCCACAGGATCGCGATGACGATGATCGCCGCAAAGACCGCGATCACCACCAGATGGGTGACGGTGATGGGCATCATCTGGTCCGCCGCCCCTACGACGGTCTGGCGGGATTGTTCGGCTTCTTCCATGCGTACGCCTCCGGCCGGCCAAACCGCGGCCGGAGGCAGAACATAGCGGCGCAGCCGCCATCCTCAAGGCGTTGAGGTGCTTAGCCTTCTTCGCGCGCGATTTCGCGCCAGCCGATGTCGCGCCGGCAGAAGCCGTCGGCAAAGGCGATGCGGTCGACGGCCCGATAGGCCGCGGCCTGTGCCTCGCGGACGCTGGGGCCGGTCGCGGTGACCGTCAGCACGCGGCCGCCCGAGGCGACCAGCGCCTCCCCCTCGCGGCGGGTGCCGGCCTGGAACACGCGCGCGCCATGCGCCTCGGCGGTGTCGATGCCGGTGATGGTGCCGCCGGCCGCCGGCGTGCCCGGATAGCCGCGCGCCGCCACGACGACGGTCAGCGCGGGGTCGTCGGAGAAGCGCACCTTGTGCCCTGCCAGCCGACCCTCGGCCGTCGCCAGCATGATCTCCAGCAGGTCGCTTTCCAGCCGCATCATCAGCACCTGGCATTCGGGATCGCCGAAGCGCGCGTTATACTCGATCAGCTTGGGGCCGAGCGGCGTCAGCATCAGCCCGGCATAGAGGACGCCGCTGTAGGGCATGCCTTCCTCGGCCAGCTTCTCGATCGTGGGGCGCACGATCGTGTCGATCGCCAGCTGCTCCAGCTCCGGCGTCAGCACCCGTGCGGGGCTATAGGCGCCCATGCCGCCGGTGTTCGGGCCCACGTCGCCGTCACCGACGCGCTTGTGGTCCTGCGCCGATCCGAAGGGCAGGTAGCTGGTGCCGTCGGTCAGGACGAACAGGCTCGCTTCCTCCCCGGTCAGGAACTCCTCGATCACCGCCTCGGCACCCGGCCCGTCGAACAGCGCGACCAGCGCCGCGTCTGCCTCCTCCGGCGAGCTGGCGATGGTCACGCCCTTGCCAGCAGCCAGGCCATCCGCCTTGATGACGACCGGCAGCCCGAAGGTGCCTAGCGCGTTGCGCGCCGCCTCCAGTGATGTCACCCGGACATAGCCCGCGGTCGGGATGTTCGCGCGCTGGCACAGGTCCTTGGTGAAACCCTTGGAGCCTTCCAGCTGTGCCGCCGCCGCAGATGGCCCGAACACGGCGATGCCGGCCTCGCGCAGCCGGTCCGAAAGGCCTTCGACCAGCGGCTGCTCGGGGCCGACCACCACGAAGCGCACCTCGTGTTCGCGGCAGAAGGCGAGCAGCGCCGGTTGGTCGGTCGCGGCGATCGCGACGCATTCGGCATGCTCGGCAATGCCGGGGTTGCCTGGCGCGGCATAGAGCCTATCGAGGAGCGGAGATTGTGCGAGCCGCCATGCGAGCGCATGTTCGCGCCCCCCCGAGCCCACCAGCAGGACGTTCATGCCCGATCCTTTTTCCGGCTTTTCATCGGGGCGGCTCGTAGCCGAGCCCATCCCCGGCGACAACGCCGCACCCGTCAGCGTCAGCGAACTTGCCGGCCGGCTGAAGCGCATGGTCGAGGGCGAGTTCGGCCATGTCCGCCTGCGCGGCGAGATTTCGGGCTACAAGCGTGCCGCCTCCGGCCACGTCTATCTGTGCCTGAAGGACGAGAGCGCGGTCATTGACGGCGTGATCTGGCGCGGGGCCGCCGCCGCGCTGCCGTTCCAGGCGCAGGACGGCATCGAGGTCGTCGCGACCGGCAAGCTCACCACCTATCCGGGCCGCTCCAAATACCAGATCGTGATCGATCGTATGGAGCTGGCGGGCGAGGGCGCGCTGATGGCGCTGCTCGAGAAGCTGAAGGCCAAGCTCGGCGCCGAGGGTTTGTTCGATGCCGCCCGCAAGAAGCCGCTGCCCTTCCTGCCGCGCGTGATCGGCGTCGTCACCTCGCCCACGGGTGCGGTGATCCGCGACATCCTCCACCGGCTGGAGGACCGCTGCCCCAGCCATGTCATCGTCTGGCCCGTCCAGGTGCAGGGGGAGGGTGCCGCCCAGCAGGTCGCAGCGGCGGTACGCGGTTTCGACGCGATCGAGCCCGGCGGCCCGGTGCCGCGTCCCGACCTGCTGATCGTCGCGCGCGGCGGCGGCTCGATCGAGGATTTGTGGGCGTTCAACGAGGAAGCCGTGGTCCGCGCCGTCGCCGACTGCTCGATCCCGGTGATCTCGGCGGTGGGGCATGAGACCGACACGAGTCTCTGCGACCACGCCGCCGACCTGCGCGCGCCGACCCCGACCGCGGCGGCCGAGCTTGCGGTGCCGGTGCTCGCCGACCTGCGCCACACCGTCCAGAGCCACGCGATGCGCACCGAGCGCTGCGTGCGCCGCTATCACCAGCGCGGGGAGGAGCGGCTGGCAGCACTCGTCCGCGTGCTGCCGCGGCGCGATGCGCTGCTGGGGCCGCAGCGCCAGCGGGTGGACGATCTCGCCCAGCGGCTGGGGCTGGGGCTGGAGCGGCGGCTGGGCCAGGCGCGGCGGACGCTGGATCGCCAGTCGGCGGTGCTGCGGCCCGCGATGCTGGACCGCCAGCTCGATCGCAGCCGCCAGCATCTCGCCTCGGTCGGCCGACTGCTGGAAAGCGTGAACCCCGACAACCTCCTCAAGCGCGGATATGTCCGCGTCGAGGCGCGCGGCACCGGCAAGACGATCGATTCCGCCGCCGCGGCGCGGGCGGCCGGGGGCCTGAAGCTCCACTTCCGCGACGGCGTGGTGGACGCACGGGTTGAGCGTCCGGTGGGCAAGCCCTATCCTTCGGACAAGCCCGAGCAGCCGAGCCTGCTCTGATGCCTCTATGGATTACCGGATGTTGATGTCGAACAGCTCGCGCCAGGCGCGCCTCCACTATCTCTCGGGCGGGTTCCGCGTCCTGTCGCCGGGCGACCATGTCGTCTGCGCCCGCACCGGCGAGAAGATCCCGCTCGAGGAGCTCCATTACTGGAGCGCCGAACGGCAAGAAGCCTATGCCACTGCGGAGGCCGCAACCGCGGCGATGCGCCCGGCGTGAGGCTGCGCGCAGGCGCGACACTCGCAGCGGGGCTGATGGCGGCGCTGCCCGGCTGCGCCGTGGTGCCGGAAAGCGCCGGCCGAGCCCAGCCGGTACAGGCGCCGCCGGCGGCCGTGGCGGTCGCGCCTGCGCCTGCGCCGCGGCCGGCGGCCCCTGCGTCGTTCCGCTACGAAGGCCAGCGCATCCAGGGCGGCATGCTGGTCGGCACCGCGCCGGCAGGGGTGACGTCGCTGACCTTCGAGGGCGAGCCGATCGCGCTCGCACCGGACCGCCGCTTCCTGATCGCCTTCGATCGCGACGCGGGCCCCACCGCCCGGTTGGTCGCGCGCTTCGCGGATGGCCGCGAGCAGGTGGAGACGCTCAGCGTCGCCCCGCGCGCCTGGCAGATCGAGCGGCTGCCGACGCTTCCCAAGGTCAGCCAGCCGAGTGCCGAGTTCCAGCGCCGCCGCCCGCCCGAGCTCGCCCAGATCGCCGCCGCCCGCAAGCAGGAGACCGGGGCGCAGGGCTGGTCGCAACGCTTCCAATGGCCGGCGACCGGCCGCATCTCCGGCCGGTTCGGGTCGCAGCGCATCTATGCGGGCGAGCCCGGCAGCTATCATTCGGGGGTCGACGTGGCCAAGCCCACCGGCGCCCCGGTGACGGCGCCGGCAGACGGCGTGGTGATCCTGGCGGCCGATTCGCCCTTTACCCTGGAGGGCAATCTGCTGATGCTCGACCATGGCATGGGGCTCAGCAGCGCATTTCTTCACCTCTCGCGGATCGACGTCCGGCTCGGGCAGCGCGTCCGCCAGGGCGAGGTGATCGGCGCGGTCGGCAGCACGGGCCGCGCGACCGGCCCGCATCTTCATTGGGGCATGGTCTGGAAGGGGCGTAGGCTCGACCCGATGCTGATCGCGGGGCCGATGCCCGGCTGACGCGGAACTGCCACCGCGATCGGCCATTGAACTGGCAACAAACAAGGGGAACGACGATGAAGACGCACCTGGCCCTGCTCGCCGCGACCGGCCTGATGGCTGCCTGCACGCAGACCGCTCCCGTCGACAGCAGCGCAGCGCCCGCTGCCCCGCGCGTCGCGACCGCGATGCTGCGCACCGCCGCCAATGCGCCGGCGGGTACCGCCACCGCGACGGAAGTTCCCGGCGGCGTCCGCATTGCCCTCAGCGTCACTGGGCTTCCCCAGGGGCCGCACGGCGCTCATGTGCATACCACCGGCCGTTGCGATGCGCCGGACTTCACGACGGCGGGCGGCCACTGGAACCCGACCGCCCGGCAGCACGGCACCAAGAACCCGGCCGGCCCGCACGCGGGCGACATGCCCAACCTGCTGGTCGGCACCGACGGCACCGGCACGATCGAATTCACTCTGCCGGGCGGCACCTTCGACGGCCTGCTCGATGCCGATGGCTCGGCGTTCATGGTGCATGCGAGTGCGGACGACCTGATGACCGATCCTTCGGGCAACAGCGGCGGCCGGATCGCCTGCGGTGTCTTCAACCCCGCCTGACGACGGGCTTGGCGGCGTGAGCGGCTGGACGCTCGGTATCATCGGTGGCTCCGGTCTCTACGCGGTCGCAGGGGTGGAAGAGGGACGGTGGGAGACGGTGGAAACGCCGTGGGGCTCGCCGTCCGACGCGTGCTACGTTGGGCGGATGGGGCATGTCCGCGTGGTGTTCCTGCCGCGCCACGGCCGCGGGCACCGCATCCCACCCTCCGACCTCAACGCCCGCGCCAACATCGATGCGCTCAAGCGCCTGGGCGTGACGGACGTGCTGGCGATCTCCTCGGTGGGGTCGCTGGTGGAGGATCGGCCGCCCGGCAGCTTCACCGTCGTCGACCAGTTCATCGACCGCACCCGCGGGCGGCCGTCGAGTTTCTTCAGCCCAGGGCTGGTGGCGCATGTCTCGATGGCGGACCCGGTGTGCCCGCGCCTGTCGGCGCTCGCCGCCGACGCTGCCCGCGCCGCAGGGGCTGCCGTGTCGCCGACCGGCACCTATCTGGCGATGGAAGGACCGCAGTTCTCGACCCGTGCGGAGAGCCGGCTCTATCGCAGCTGGGGCTGCGACGTGATCGGCATGACGGCGATGCCCGAGGCCAAGCTCGCGCGCGAGGCGGAGCTGCCCTACGCGCTGGTCGGGATGGTCACGGACTATGACTGCTGGCGCGAAGGGGAGGCGGTGGACACTGCCGAGATCCTCGCGCAGCTCGACGCCAATGCACGGAAGGCGCGGGCGCTCGTCCAGCATCTGGTCGCGGCCCTGCCGGAGGAGCGACCGGCGTCCCCGATCGACACCTGCCTCGACTTCGCCCTCATGACCGCACCTTCGATGCGGGATCCTGCGCTGGCGGCGCGGCTGGACGCGGTGGCAGGCAGGGCGCTGCGCCGCACCTGAATTCCCTCCGTACCCCGGTGCGAAGGGATCGGGGGCTCCTGGAAGCTTAACCGTCCAGCCGCTTGCTGAGGAAGAACCGCCGGCTGCCGCGCGGGTGGTCTTCCAGCGTCCCGAACACGCGGAACCCCAGCTTCTCGTAGAAGCCGCGGGCCTGGAAGGCGAAGGTGTCCAGCCACAGGCCGCAACAGCCGCGCGCCCGCGCGATCCGTTCCGCTTCGGCGATCAGTGCGCTCCCGGTCCCTTGGCCGCGCCACGCCTCCGGGATCGCCAGATACTCGACAAACAGCCAGTCATAGCCGCTGCGACCCCACAGGCCGCCCACGCTGTTGCCCTCTTCATCGTGCAAGAGGATCGCCAACGGTTCGGCCTTCGCCGGCCCTGCCACCCGCTCATTGTAGGCGCGCAGCGGCGCAAGCACCGCCTCACGATCTTCGGGGGTGGGCTGTTCGGGGATGTGGAGGCGGAACGTCATGGTGCGCTTGTAGCGCGTCCGGGCAGCAGTGTCCCCGGTTGGCGGCAGGCTGTCCGGCCGGCCATCGAACCAAAAAAGAGGATGCTCGTGGGGGAGAGCAGGCGCTGGTGGCAGCTCGATCCCCCACGCTGCACCCGCCGTCATGCCGGTTTACCGGCGGCTCCGCTCCCAGTGATTATTATCGTTCGGCGGCTGCAGTGCCATGCGCATAGCAGAACGGCGGACAAAAAAAAGGGCCGACCCGAGGGCCGGCCTTGAAAGGTTTAGGAGAGGATGCCTGAAAGGCACGTCCTTTGTGCGCCGCAGCACGGCTTTACGCAATTGCGAAGGTTTATTGGTGCAGTTGCAGTTCTTGCAACATCCGCGTGCGCGTAAATTCCGCACCTCTGCAGGGGAATTAGGCAGCCGCCCAGGGAGCTGCTCATTCTACGGGCAAATGGCAAAAAGAAGGGGCGCGGGAAGCTTCCTTCCCACGCCCCTCTTGCTCGTCTGGCAGCTGCTTAGGCGGCGAGCTTGCGCAGCACGTAGTGCAGGATGCCGCCGTTCAGGAAATACTCCAGCTCGTTGACGGTATCGATCCGGCAGCGGGCTTGGAACGTCTCGGTGGTGCCGTCGGCACGGACCAGCGTGACCTCCACGTCCTGGCGCGGTCGCAGGCCCGCGACGTTCTGGATGGTGAAGGTCTCGTCGCCCTTCAGCCCCAGCGACTGGCGGCTGACGCCTTCGGCGAACTGCAGCGGCAGCACGCCCATGCCGACCAGGTTCGAACGGTGGATGCGCTCGAAGCTCTCGGCGATCACCGCGCGCACGCCCAGGAGGTTGGTGCCCTTGGCCGCCCAGTCGCGCGAAGAGCCGGTGCCATATTCCTTGCCGGCCACGACCACCAGCGGGGTGCCATCCGCCTTGTGACGCATGGCTGCGTCGTAGATCGGCATCACCTCGCCCTCATACTGGGTCATGCCGCCTTCGACGCCCGGCACCATCTCGTTCTTGATGCGGATGTTGGCGAAGGTGCCGCGGACCATGACTTCGTCGTTGCCGCGGCGCGCGCCGTAGCTGTTGAAGTCCTTGCGCGCGACCTGGTGCTCCTGGAGGAAGCTGCCCGCCGGGCTGTCCGCCTTGATCGAGCCGGCCGGCGAGATGTGGTCGGTCGTGATCGAGTCGCCCAGGATCGCCAGCGGCTTCGCCTCGATGATGTCGGCGACCGGCGCCGGCGTCATCGACATGCCTTCGAAATAGGGCGGGTTGTGGATGTAGGTCGAGCTGGTCGGCCAGCTGTAGGTGTCCGAACCCTCGACCGAGATCGCGCTCCAATGCTCGTCGCCGGCATAGACGTTGCCGTAGCGCGAGCGGAACATCTCGTCGTCGATGTTGGCCGCCATCAGGTCGGCGACTTCCTGGTTGGTCGGCCAGATGTCCTTGAGGAACACGTCCTGGCCATCCGAGCCCTGGCCGATCGGGGTTTCGATCAGATCCTGGGTGACGGTGCCCTTCAGCGCATAGGCGACGACGAGCGGCGGCGAGGCGAGGAAGTTGGCGCGGACGTCGGCCGACACGCGGCCTTCGAAGTTGCGGTTGCCCGACAGGACCGAGGCGGCGACGATGTCGTTGCCGTTGATCGCCTGGCTGATCGGCGCCGCGAGCGGACCCGAGTTGCCGATGCAGGTGGTGCAACCATAGCCGACGAGGTTGAAGCCGATGGCGTCCAGGTCCTCGGTCAGGCCGGCCTTGTTGAGGTAGTCGGTAACCACCTGCGAACCCGGCGCCAGCGAGGTCTTGACCCAGGGCTTCGGCTTGAGGCCCAGCGCGCGCGCCTTGCGGGCGACCAGGCCGGCGGCGACCAGCACCGACGGGTTGGACGTGTTGGTGCAGCTGGTGATGGCCGCGATCACGACGTCACCGTCGCCGATGTCGTGGTCCTTGCCCTCGACCGCGACGCGCTCCGGCTGCTCCTTCTTGTAGAGCTTGGTAAGGTCGCCGTTGAACACCTCGTCCACCTTGTTCAGGCTGACGCGGTCCTGCGGACGCTTCGGGCCGGCGAGGCTGGGGACGACGCTGCCCATGTCGAGCTCAAGCGTGTCGGTGAAGATCGGGTCTTCGCGACCGGCTTCGTGCCAGAAGCCGTTGGCCTTGGCATAGGCCTCGGTCAGCGCGATCACTTCCTCCGGGCGCGCGGTCAGGCGCATATAGTCGATCGTCTTCTCGTCGATCGGGAAGAAGCCGCAGGTCGCACCATATTCCGGCGCCATGTTGGCGATGGTCGCGCGGTCGGCGAGCGTCATCGACGACAGGCCCGGGCCGTAGAACTCGACGAAGCGGCCGACGACGCCCTTGGCGCGCAGCATCTGGGTGACGGTCAGCACCAGATCGGTCGCGGTGATGCCTTCCTTGAGCGCGCCGGTCAGCTTGAAGCCGACGACTTCCGGGATCAGCATCGACACCGGCTGGCCGAGCATGGCGGCTTCCGCCTCGATGCCGCCCACGCCCCAGCCGAGCACGCCGAGACCATTCACCATCGTGGTGTGGCTGTCGGTGCCCACCAGCGTGTCGGGATAGGCGATGGCGCTGCCGTCGGTTGCCTGCGACGACCAGACCGACTGCGCGATATATTCCAGGTTCACCTGGTGGCAGATGCCGGTGCCCGGGGGAACGACCTGGAAGTTGTTGAGCGCCTTGGAGCCCCACTTCAGGAACTCATAGCGCTCCATGTTGCGCTGGTACTCGAGCTCGACGTTCTGCTCGAACGCCTTGGGCGTGCCGAACTCGTCGACCATGACCGAGTGGTCGATGACGAGGTGAACGGGAACCTGCGGGTTGATCTTGGCCGGGTCGCCGCCGAGCTTGGTGATCGCATCGCGCATCGCGGCGAGATCGACCACGCAGGGCACGCCGGTGAAGTCCTGCATCAGCACGCGCGCCGGGCGGTACTGGATCTCGCGGTCGGAGCGCGCATCCTTCTGCCAGTCGACGATCGCCTGCGCATCGGCCGGGGTGACGGTGGTGCCGTCCTCGAAGCGGAGCATGTTCTCCAGCAGCACCTTCATCGAGAAGGGCAGGCGGCTGATGTCGCCGAGCTTCGCCGAGGCCTTGGCGAGGCTGTAGTAGCTGTAGCTCTTGCTGCCGACCGTGAGCGTGTCACGGGTGCCGAGCGTGTCCTGGCCGATGGCGGTCATAGGTGGACTTGTCCTTCCAGTCTGCGCGGCGCGGACGGAGGGGCGGGAGGGGGTCCCGCTCGGGCGCGCCGCCATCAAAAGCGAATGCGAGATTCGGGGCGGGCTGTAGCAAGGGGGTGCGGCTGTGGGAAGTGCGGGTTCTTACCTGCGAAAGGGTCGCAAAAAGAGGGAGTTCTGGAACTCCCTCCGGGGTTCGCCGCTTCCTTCCTGCGAAGATGCCGCAGGAGCCACCGTCCATGCCGACCGCCCATTCCCCCGCCTGGCCCGAACGCCTCTGGATCGTGCGGCACGGGGAAAGCGCGGGCAATGTGGCGCGCGACGCGGCCCACGCGGCGGGCGCCCCGCGGATCGCCGTGGGCACCCGCGACGTGGACGTGCCGCTCTCGGCCCGCGGCGAGGAGCAGGCGCGCGCGCTCGGCCGCTGGTTTGCGCGGGGCGAGGCGCACGGCCGGCCGGAGGTGCTGCTCGCCTCCCCCTATGCCCGGGCGATGGAGACGGCGCGGCTGTTCCGCGAGCAGGGCGGCACCGCCATTCCCGAAGAGCCGATCTGCCCGGACGAGCGACTCCGCGAAAAGGAGTTCGGCATCCTCGACGGCCTGACCACCAGCGGCATCGTCACGCTCCAGCCCGAACAGGCGGAGTTCCGCCGGCTGCTCGGGAAATTCTACCATCGGCCGCCGGGTGGCGAGAGCTGGTGCGACGTCATCTTCCGTCTGCGCTCGCTGATGGACACGGTGGGGCTGCACTATGGCGGCCGCCGGGTGATGATCGTCGCGCATCAGGTCGTGGTGCTATGCCTGCGCTACGTCATCGAGCGGATGAGCGAGGCGGAGATCCTGGGCATCGACCGGGAGGGAGACGTGGCCAACTGCTCGGTCACCGAATATCGCTATGATCCGGAGAAGGGCCGCTACGGCGGCCTGGCGCTCGTCCGCTACAACGAGACGGCGCCGGTCGAGGAAAGCGCGGTCGCGGTCACCGCCGAGCCGGACCGCAGCGCCGGAGTGCGCGGATGAGCGAACCGACGGCAATCGACAGCGCCTGGCTCGCCGCGAACCCGCTGCCCGTCCATGGCGAGGGTACCGACAAGAACAGCCGGGGACGCGTGCTGGCGGTCGGCGGTTCGCGGCGCGTGCCGGGCGGGCTGCTCCTGACCGGTGAGGCGGCGCTCCGAGTCGGCGCCGGCAAGCTGATGCTCGCGACCATCGCTTCGGCAGCGCCGCTGCTGGGCGTTGTCATGCCCGAAGCCGGAGTGACCGCGCTCCAGGAGGACGCGGACGGCGAAATCGCGGGCGAGGCGGGCGCGCTGGCGCAAGAGTCGCGGCGCTGCGACACCATCGTGGTGGGGCCGGCCATCTCGGATCGCGCGGCGGCGATCCGGCTGGTCGAACAACTCGCGGACGATCCTCCGGAGGATGCCGCACTGGTGCTCGACGCGGCCGCCGTCGCCTGTGCCGGGCCGCTCGCCAAGCGGCTGGCCTCGGCCTTCGGGGGCAGGCTGGTTCTCACGCCGCACCTCGGCGAGATGGCGGCGCTGTGCGACTGCGAGCCCGAAGAGATCGCCAAGGATCGCGAGGGCGTGACCCTGCGAACGGCAGAGCGCTTCCAAGCCGTGGTCCTGCTCAAGGACAGCAGCACGCTGGTCGCGGCACCCGACGGGCGGACACTGTTGCGCTATGCGGGCGGCGGCGTCGGGCTGGCCACGGGCGGCTCGGGTGATGTGCTCGCGGGCGCCATCGGGGGGCTGATCGCGCGCGGCGCCGATCCGCTGGTTGCCGCCGGCTGGGGCGTGTGGCTGCATGGCGAGGCGGGAGCGGCGCTGGCGATGGCGAATGGGCCGGTCGGCTTCCTCGGCCGCGAACTCCTGCCCCAGCTCCCGCGGCTGCTGCCGCGCTGACCGTCGCACAGGCAATTCCGTTCGGCGCAGAGTTGGAGTATCGCGCCGGCCCATGAACCGGCCTGCGCTCTCGATCGTGATCCCCTGCTACAATGAAGAAGCGTGCCTCGACGCGCTCCACGCGCGCGTCTCCGCCGCTGCGCATGCCGCGGTGGGGGGCAGTCACGAGATCGTGCTGGTCAACGACGGCTCGCGCGACGGCAGCTGGCCGGTCATGCAGCGCATCGCCGCTGCGGACCCGTGCGTCGTCGCCATCAATCTCTCGCGCAACCACGGCCATCAGCTGGCGCTCACCGCCGGGCTGGACCTGTGCGCGGGCGAGCAGATCCTGATCCTCGACGCCGATCTTCAGGACCCGCCCGAACTGCTTTCCGACATGCGCGAGACGATGGTGCGCGAGGGCGCGGACGTGGTCTACGCCGTGCGCCGCAAGCGCGAGGGCGAGTCGCTGTTCAAGAAGCTGACCGCCGCGATCTTCTACCGCGTGCTCGATCGCGTGACGGACACGCCCATCCCGCTCGACACCGGCGACTTCCGCCTGATGAGCCGGCGTGCCCTCGACGCTTTCCTGTCGCTTCCCGAACAGGCCCGCTTCATCCGCGGCATGGTCGCCTGGGTGGGCTTCCGCCAGGTGCCGTTCCTCTACGACCGCGCGGAGCGGCACGCGGGCGAGACGAAGTATCCGCTCGCCAAGATGATGCGCTTCGCCTTCGATGCGATGACCGGCTTTTCCACCGCCCCGCTGCGCCTCGCCAGCCACATGGGGCTGGTGCTCACCGGCGCCTCGGTGCTGCTGATGCTCTACATCGCGATCGGCTGGGCGATGGGGAACGCGGTCCAGGGCTGGACCTCCACCATGTTGGTGGTGGTGTTCCTGGGCGCGGTGCAGATGTTCGTGCTCGGCATGATCGGCGAGTATCTCGGCCGGCTCTATGTCGAATCGAAGCGCCGACCGCTGTACCTCGTCGCCGATGTCGCCGGCCCGGTGCAGGGCCGCGCCTCGCTCGGCTATCGCGCCGGGGAGCCGGGCGAAGTCATCTACGCGCCCCGCGGGCCGAGCGCCGCGGAGTAGGCGCGCTTACGCGGGTCGCGACAGCAGCGTGATTAGCGACAGCCCGGGCGGCAGCGGCAGGCGACCCACCAGGTGCCGCTCGAGTGCGAAGATCTTCTCGAACGCCAGGTTGAGCGGCTTTGCCGGCGGCGAGTCGTCGCTGTCGTCCTTGCCGGTCAGCTTGCCGACGGCACGCGCCGCGAGCGCGGCCGGGAACAGCAGCGAGTTGAAATAGCGCAGGCCGTTGTGGGCAAGGCCCGCATCGGTGATCGCCTTCGTCAGCGTCGCCTTGGAATAGCGGCGGTGGTGATGGTTCACCACGTCGTGCGCGCTCCACATCCACTGGTGCGCCGGCACGGTTACCAGGATCTTGCCGCCGGGCTTCAGCCGGCGCGCCATGCCCGCGAGTGCCGCGACATCGTCCTCGATATGCTCGACGACATCGAGCACCGCGATCAGGTCGTAGCTCCCCTCCGGAACCCCGGTGAGTTCGGGAAGCGGCGCCTCGCCGACCGGCTTGCCCAGCCGCGCGCTGGCGATGTCGCGCGCCGCCGCGTCGATCTCGATCGCATCCACGTCGCCGAAGGCGGCGAGCATCGGCAGGTTGTGGCCGGTGCCGCAGCCGATCTCCAGGATGCGCGCATCCTTCGGCAGCCCCGCATAGCGCGCGATATAGTCGGCAAGGATGTCGCGACGGGCACGGTACCACCAGTGGGTGGAGTCATGCGCTGCCATGCGATCGTAGATGACGCGGTCCATATCAGCCAAACACCAGCCAGCGGTTGAGGATGAAGGTGAAGATCGTGGCGAGCGCCACGGCCGGAAGCAGCGGCGCCCAGGCCGGCAGCCCGAACAGCGCCGTGCCGACCCAGGTGATCGCCGCGTTCAGCGCCATGCCGGATCCCTGGACCGCCACGAACTGCAGCTGCTGGCGGACGCCCGGGTGGCGCGTGCCATGGCCCTTGAAGCTCCAGCGGCTGTGCAGGAAGAAGCCCGCGGTCACTGCCACGGCAAAGGCGAAGGGCACCGCATAGACCGCGTGCTCCCGCGGGAAGACCCAGGTGGTGAGCGGCAGGTACACCGCGGCATAGATCAGCGTCGAGATGCCACCCGCGATGCCGAATCGGATCAGCTGGCCGAGCATGCCGCTCGTCCGCATCGTCTCGACCCGTCTCAAGATGGTGTCCACGCCCGTCCCGCCCTTGCCCTTTGCGCGCCCGCCACTAGAGCCGGCGCCGAGCGCGCGGGCAGTATCGTGCCGGCCGGGGTGAGGAAAGCGGTTTTGAACGACGCGTCGGGCAACGTCAGTCTCGCACAGATGCTGGAGCGCCATTGGGTGCGCCGGGCGCTGCTGGTTTGGGCGGTGATCGCCACCGTCTATTTGATCCAGCGCTGGCCGCAGATCCACTGGCTGGTGCTCAACGACACCGACGACAACATGCGGCTGATGCAGGTCCGCGGGCTGCTCGGCGGCCAGGGCTGGTACGACCTGCGCCAGTACCGCCTCGATCCTCCCGCGGGAATCGACATCCACTGGTCGCGGCTCGTCGACCTTCCGATCGCCGGGCTGTTCCTGCTGTTCAAGCCGTTCACCGGCGCGGCGCTTGCGGAGCGGCTGGCGTGCGGCATCGCGCCGCTGCTGCCGCTGGGCGTCGTGCTGGTCGCGATCGCCGCCACCGTCCGCCGGCTGGTCGCGCCCCAGGCATGGGCACTCGCCATCCTGTTCCTGTTCGGCTGTTCCGCGACGCTGCCGATGTTCATGCCCATGCGCATCGACCACCACGGCTGGCAGCTGGCCTGCCTCAGCCTCACGGTCGCGGGCCTCGCCGATCCGCGCAGGGGCAGGGGCGGGGCGCTGGTCGGCATCTCGAGCGCGGTGTCGCTCACCATTGGCCTCGAGCTGCTGCCCTATTGCGCGATGGCAGGCGGCCTGGTCGCGCTGCGCTGGGTGTGGGACCGGGCGGAGGCGCGGCGGCTCGCCGTCTATGGCGCGACGCTTGCCGGCGGCAGCGCGCTCGGCTTCGTCGCCTTTGCCTCCAACGCCAACTACGCGATGCGCTGCGACGCGCTGACGCCGGTGTGGCTGTCGGTGACGGTCGCAGGCGGCGCGGCGCTGTTCGCGCTCTCGCGCCTGCCGCTCGAAAGCCGCATCGCGCGGCTTGCGGCCGGCGCCGCCGTGGGTGCGGTGATCGCGGGCGGCTTCGCGCTGCTGTTCCCCAAGTGCCTGTCGCGGCCGGAGGGGGTGTCGGACGAACTCGCCAACCTCTGGCTCAACAACGTCCGGGAAGCCAAGCCGATCTACAAGCACCCGCTGCGCATTGCCGTGCCGATCGCGGTCGTGCCGGCGCTGGGCCTGTTGGGCGCATGCCTCGCCTGTTGGCGCGCCCGCCGCAACCCGGAGCAGCTGGCGGGCTGGGCCGCGATCGCGCTGTTCACCGCCTTTGCCGGGGCGATGCTGCTGTGGCAGATCCGCGCCGGGCCGGCCGCACAGCTGCTGGCGATCGCAGGCGAAGTGGCGCTCGCCTGGATGATCCTCACCTGGTTCGTCAGCCGCCGTTCGACCGCCATCAAGGTCGCAGGCGCGGTGCTTGCGGTCGTGTTGCTGCTCGCCGGGCTGTTCTCCGCGACGCTGATCCAGCGCCTGCGACTCGACCCGCCGGATCGGCGGACGCTGATGGTGAACCGCGCCAGCGCGCGCTGCATGAGCATCTCGGCACTGGCAGAGCTGGACCGCATTCCCGCGGCCACCATGTTCACCCACGTCGACCTGGGCCCGCGGCTAATCGTGGGCACGCATCACAACGGCATCACCGGACCCTATCATCGCAACGAGCAGCCGATCCTGGACGTGCACCACGCCTTCCAGGGCAGTGCCGATGCGTTCCGCGAAATCGCCCGGCGCCACGGCGCGACCTATCTGCTGGTCTGCCCGAACCTTGCGGAAACCACGCTCTACCGCGCGCGCGCGCCGGAGGGCTTCTACGCCCAGCTTGCCAAGGGCCAGGTGCCGGCATGGCTGGAGCCGGTGCCGCTGTCGAAGCGGGCACCGTTCAAGCTGTGGCGGATCCGCTATGCGGACGCAGTCACGCCCGCAGCGCCGGCCCGCTGATCGGGATCAGTCCGGAAGGAAGCGGCTGACGACGTCGCGCGCCAGCCGCGAGGGGCGGCGCGTGTCCGAATCGAGCGAGCACCAGGTGCTCTGCACCTCGGCCAGCACTTCCTCGCCGCGCTTGATCAGCGTGGAGAAGAAGGCACGCGCACCCTGGACGCGCTCGGCAACCACGGTCGCGATGATCGCGTCGTCCAGAAAGGCAGGGCGCCGATAGGTGATCTCGTGCTTGAGCGCGACCCACAGGTGCTGGCCGACCGCCTCGGCAGGAGCGACCTTCTCCCAATAGGCGACGACGGCTTCCTGGACCCAGGACAGGTACACCGCATTGTTCACATGACCCATGTGATCGATGTCGGCAGGTGCCACGGCGAGCGGGTGGAGGTGCATGGGAAACGCCTGCGCGCCACTGACAATCCTGTCAATTGCTTTGGGTGGAACCGTCGATGCGCTGCGCTGCATTCACCACATCGGCCGCCCGGAGTGCTGCCAGCAGGCGCATCAGGTGGGTCGCGTCCCGCACCTCCAGGTCGATGGTGTTGGTGTGGAAGGTGGTGTCGCGGTTGTCGAGCCGCAGCCCCAGGATGTTCGCCTTGTGCGCGCCGATGATGGTCGCGATCGCGCCCAGCGCGCCCGGCTCGTTCTTCAGCGTCACCGCGATGCGCGCAGTGCCGCCCTCCGCGCCGTCGCCCCAGGCGACGTCGATCCAATCGGCGTCGTAGCGGTCGGCGAGCGAGGGGCAGCTGATCGCATGCACCTCGATGCCGCCACCGGGCTTCCGCAGCGCAACGATGCGATCGCCGGGGACCGGGCGGCAATCCTCGGCCAGGTCGAAGGCGACCCCCGGCGTCAGCCCCTCGATCAGGATAGGGGCGCGCTGCCCGAGCAGCTGCTTGGCGCGCGCGCCCGCGGCGGTGCCGGGCATCAGCGCCTCGATCACGGCCTCGTCGTCCAGCTTGCCGTTGGCGATCGCGTCGCGCAGCGCGTTCTCGTCCGACAAGCCCAGCCGCTTGAGCGCGTCCTCCACCGCTGCCGCGCTCAGCGTGACCGGCAGCCGCGCGACGATGTCGTCATAGAGCTTGGCGCCGAGCGCCAGCGTCTCCTCGCGCTCCTTGTGCCGCAGGTGGCGGCGGATCGCCGCCTGCGCCTTGCCGGTCACGGCGAAATTCAGCCAGTTGCTCTGCGGCTCTTGCGCCTTGGACCGCAGGATCTGCACCTGGTCGCCGTTGCGCAGTTCGGTGCGCAGCGGCACCACGCGGCCGTTGACCTTCGCGCCCACCGCCTGGCTGCCGAGATCGGTGTGTACCGCATAGGCAAAGTCGATCGGGGTCGCGCCCTTGGGCAACTGGTGCAGCTCGCCCTTGGGCGTGAAGGCGAAAATGCGATCCTGGTACATCGCCATGCGGGTGTGCTCGAGCAGCTCTTCCGGGCTCTCGGCCGTGTCCAGGATTTCCACCAGATCGCGAATCCAGCTGACCTGGGTATCGGGTCGCACCGCGTCCTGCTTGTAGGCCCAGTGCGCCGCCATGCCGAACTCCGCCTGGGCATGCATGGCGCGCGTGCGGATCTGGATCTCCACGCGCATGTTCTCGGAGTGGATGACGCTGGTGTGCAGCGAGCGATAGCCGTTGCGCTTGGGCGTCGAGATATAGTCCTTGAACCGGCCCGGGACCATCGGCCAGCGTCGGTGGATGATGCCCAGCGCCCGGTAGCATTCCTCCTCGGTCTCCACGATCGCGCGGAACGCCATGATGTCGGTCAGCTGCTCCATGCTGACGTGGCGCTCCGACATCTTGCGCCAGATGGAATAGGGGTGCTTCTCGCGACCGGAGACCTCGGCCTCGATGCCGCTGCGCTCCAGCAGCTGCTTCAGGCCGCCCGCAATGCTCTCGATGCGCTCGCGGCCGCCGGTCTGCAGCTGCTCCAGCCGGCGCGTGATTGACTCATACGCCTCCGGCTCGATCTGCTGGAAGGCGAGCGTCTGCATCTCGTTCATGAATTCGTACATGCCGATCCGCTCGGCGAGCGGGGCGTAGATCTCCATGGTCTCGCGCGCGATCCGCCGCCGCTTCTCGGGCTTGGCGATGTGATGCAGCGTGCGCATGTTGTGCAGCCGGTCGGCCAGCTTCACCAGCAGCACGCGGATGTCGTCGGACATCGCCAGCAGGAACTTGCGCAGGTTTTCCGCCGCGCGCTGGTTCTCGGTCTGCGCCTCGATCTTCGACAGCTTGGTCACGCCGTCGACCATGCGCGCCACCGACGGCCCGAACTTCGCCTCGATTTCCTCCGGCGTCGCGACCGTGTCCTCGATCGTGTCGTGGAGGATCGCGGTGGCGATCGTCTCGTCGTCCAGGTGCAGGTCGGTCAGGATGCCCGCCACCTCGATCGGGTGGCTGAAATAGGGATCGCCCGACGCCCGTTTCTGGCTGCCATGGGCATGCATCGAAAAGACATAGGCGCGGTTCAGCAACGCCTCGTCGGCCTCCGGGTCATAGCCTTTGACCCGCTCCACCAGTTCATATTGTCGCAGCACGGGAACTAGATGGGGTGGCTCGCTGCTGCTTTGCAACGAAATTCTCCCGCTTCCGGGGGAGATTTGCTTCGTCGGCTCTCGGCGATGCGGCGCAGCATCCGGGTTGGTGGCGGAGCGAAGACCGGCCTCGCTCCGCCTCAGGATCAGCCGGCTGCCTGGCCGGGCGTGTTGACGCCCATCGACTGGAGGTAGCGCTTCACGTTGCGCGCCGCCTGGCGCAGCCGTTGCTCGTTCTCGACCATGGCGATGCGGACATAGCCCTCGCCGTTCTCGCCATAGCCGACGCCGGGTGCCACCGCGACCTTGGCATGGGTGAGCAGCTGCTTGGAGAACTCCAGCGAGCCGAGATGCGCGAGCGCCGGAGGCAGCGGCGCCCATGCGAACATCGATGCGGGCGGGGAGGGGATGTCCCAGCCGGCGCGCGCGAAGCTCTCCACCATCACGTCTCGGCGCTTGTGATAGAGCTGTCGATTGCGTTCGACGATGTCCTGCGGGCCGTTGAGCGCCGCACAGGCCGCCGCCTGGATGGGGGTGAACGCGCCATAGTCGAGGTAGGACTTCACCCGCGTCATCGCTGCGATCAGCTGCTTGTTGCCGACCGCGAAGCCGATCCGCCAGCCCGCCATCGAATAGGTCTTCGACAGCGAGGTGAACTCGATCGCGACGTCCTTCGCGCCCTTCACCTGCAGGATGGACGGCGTCGGCTTGCCGTCGAAGTACAACTCCGAATAGGCGAGGTCGGACAGGATCCAGACCTTGTTCTCCTTCGCCCAGGCGACCAGCCGCTCGTAGAAGGCGAGATCCACCGCCTCCGCGGTGGGGTTCGACGGATAGTTGACCACCAGGATGCTCGGCCGCGGAACCGTGAAGTTCATCGCCCGCTCGAGGCTCTCGAAATAGGCATCGTCCGGTGTCGTCGGCACGGCGCGGATGGTCGCGCCCGCAATGATGAAGCCGAAGGTGTGGATCGGGTAGCTGGGGTTGGGCGCCAGCACGACGTCGCCGGGCGCCGTGATCGCGGTGGCGAGGCTCGCGAGCCCCTCCTTCGACCCCATGGTCACGACGACCTCGGTCTCGGGGTCGATGTCGACGCCGAAGCGGCGGCCGTAATAGTTGGCCTGTGCACGCCGCAGCCCGGGGATGCCCTTGGACGCCGAATAGCCATGGGCGTCGGGCTTGCGGGCGACTTCGCACAGCTTGTCGATCACGTGCGGCGGCGGCGGCAGGTCCGGGTTGCCCATGCCGAGGTCGATGATGTCCTCCCCGCCCGCGCGTGCCGCCGCTCGCATCGCGTTCACTTCGGCGATGACATAGGGCGGCAGGCGCTTGATGCGGTAGAATTCCTCGGACATCGGTCCCTCGTTGCTTGATGGAGCGTTCTTCTACGCCATTCACGGGCCTGCGGGAAACAAAGTTGGCGTCCCGCACGCATCGGTCGCAACGAAAACACGCCCGCCCGATCGGGCCTGACGCAACCGCTGGCTTGCGCTACACCAGCCGGACGGCACCAGATCGAGAGGAATGTCATGGCAGACGATGCCGCACCCCCGCCGCCGGAGCAGCCGGCGATCCCCTCGCTCGCCGACATCCAGCATTGGACGGCGGTGTTCGGCCGCGCGCAGCAGATGTTGCTGGAACACGGCTTCGCCTTCCCGGTGGACAAGGACGCCAAGCCGGCCCCGGCCGGTGGCGCTGCTCCCGCTGCACTGCCCGCCTGGGCCGATCCGTTCGCGCTGGCACAGGCGGGTGCCGACTATTGGGCGGACACGCTCAAGCTGTGGCAGCGCTTCGTCGATCCCGCCCATGCCGAGCCCTATGTCGAGCCCGAGGCGCAGGCCCGCGATCGCCGGTTCAAGGCGCCGCAATGGCACGAGCAGCCGGTGTTCGACTTCATCCGGCAGAGTTATTTCCTCGCCTCCGAGCATCTGATGAAGGGCGTCGATGCGCTCGAGGGCGTGGAGCCGCGCCAGAAGGAGCGGCTCCGCTTCCTCGCCCGCGGCTTCGTCGACGCGATGAGCCCGACGAACTTCCCCGTCACCAACCCGCTGGTGCTGGAGCGGATCGTCGAGACGCGGGGCGAGAACCTGCTGAAGGGCCTGCAGAACCTCTTGTCCGACATGGCGCGCGGCCAGCTCACCCAGAGCGACGCCAGCGCGTTCGAGGTCGGGCGCAACATCGCCACCACGCCCGGCAAGGTCATCAAGCGCACCGAGCTCTACGAGCTGATCCACTATGCGCCGACCACCGAGAAGGTGCTGGCGACGCCGCTGCTGATCTTCCCACCGTGGATCAACCGCTTCTACATCCTCGACCTGACGGCCGAGAAAAGCTTCATCCGCTGGGCGGTGGAGCAGGGGCTGTCGGTGTTCGTCGTCTCCTGGCGCTCGGCCGACGCCAGCATGAAGGACGTGCGCTGGGACGATTACGTGCTGCGCGGCCAGATCGACGCGATCGACACCGTGCGCGCGCTGCTGGACGTACCGGCGGTGCACACGGTCGGCTATTGCGTGGCCGGGACCACGCTGGCCGCGACGCTGGCGCTGCTGGCCGCGCGTGGCGAGGCGGACAAGGTCGCCAGCGCCACCTTCTTCACCGCGCAGGTCGATTTCTCCCAGGCGGGCGAGCTGTCGCTGTTCGTGGACGACGACCAGCTGGAGCTGATCCGCACCCTCTCGGCCGAGGGGTTCCTGGACGGCCGGGTCATGGCCGCCACCTTCAACCTGCTGCGCGGGCGCGAGCTGATCTGGAACTATGTCACCGCCAACTATCTGCTCGGCGAGGACGCGCCGCCGTTCGACCTCCTCCACTGGAATGCGGACGTTACCAACCTGCCGGCAACCTGGCACCTGAGCTACCTGACCGATCTCTACCGCGACAACCGGCTGGTGCAGCCGGGGTCGATCGCGATCGACGGCACGCCGCTGGACCTCACCACCGTCCGCACTCCCAGCTACATCCAGGCGGGCCGCGAGGATCATATCGCGCCGGCGGAAAGCGTGTGGCGGATCACCCACCACTTCGAGGGGCCGCTCCGCTTCGTCTTGGCGGGCTCCGGCCACATCGCCGGCGTCGTGAATCCGCCTTCTGCGGGCAAGTACCAGTATTGGCTCAACGACTCGCCCGGAGTGGCGACGCTCGCCGACTTCCTGGCCGGCGCGCGCGAGGTGAAGGGCAGCTGGTGGCCCGACTGGATCCAGTGGCTGCGCGGGATCGATGCTGCGGAGGTAGAGGCGTCGGGCTCGCGCGTTCCGGGTGAGGGTGCGCTCGCCGCGCTGGGACCTGCCCCTGGAGAATACGTTTTGAAAAGATAAGCCGTCCCACAGCGTTAGCGGTTTTGTGGGCGGTGATGCTGCGCCGCACAATCTCGATTGCAATGGGACGGAACAAAGCGTATTTGTTGCAGCGCAGCAGCTACGCAGGAGGCCGTTCGCATGGCAGGCAAGGAACCCAAGGCAAAGGCGCCCGCGCCATTGGCTCGCAAGGCTCCGCCGCTTCGTGCCAAGCCGGCCGTGTCCCCGCCGCCTGTTGCCGCCGCCGCCGAAAAGAAGCCTGTCGAAGTCCCGTTCGTGGCACCCGCCGCGCCGGAGCCGATCGAACAGCTCGTGGCTCCGGTGACCGCGCAGTTGGAAACCATCGCCGACAAGCCCGCCGACACCGCTGCCGCCGCGATGGCCGCAGCCGATGTGCAGGCGCATGCCGGGGAAACCAGCCCGGACGCCGCCGAGCCGGCCGCGCCCGCGCCAGAGGAACGCACCATGATCCACACCAACGAAGCTGCCGAAGCCACCACCGACAAGGCGCAGGCCCTGTTCTCCGACTTCAACGCCCGCACCAAGGCGGCGATGGAAAAGAGCGCCAAGAGCGTCGAGGAAATGACCGACTTCGCCAAGGGCAACGTCGAAGCGCTGGTCGAAGCCAGCCGCATCGCTGCCAAGGGTTTTGAGTCGATCGGCCACGACGCCGCCGACTTCGGTCGCCGCAACTTCGAGAACGCGACCGCGACCATGAAGACGCTGGCGTCCGTCAAGTCGCCCACCGAGTTCTTCAAGCTCCAGTCCGACTTCTTCCGCGGCGCGTTTGACTCGTTCGTGGCCGAGACGTCGAAGAACACCGAGGCGATGCTGAAGCTGGCCGGTGACGCCGCGCAGCCGCTTTCGAACCGCGTCGCGCTCGCGACCGACAAGTTCAAGGTCGTCGGCGCCTGAAGCCATCCACGCGTCGCATCCGACGCGGGAAGAAAAGGGGCGTTCGCGCAAGCGGGCGCCCTTTTTTCATGTGCGCTTCGCTGGCGTGACGGCGGTCCGGCTGCGCGGGCCGACTGCGGTAAATCCACCGGTCGCCGCGCGCGCGGCCTTGCCCTTGCGACTTGCGATGCCATATTTGCCGTTCGTGATGATCGATGCCTCCACCCTGCGTCCCCGCCTTGCAGAAGGCGGCGAGAAGGACGACGATTCGGGCTCCGTCTCGGGTGTCGCCACGCGCACCCGCACGCGGACCAAGAAGCCAACGCCCTATCGCGTGCTGATGCTCAACGACGACTACACGCCGATGGAGTTCGTCGTCCTCGTCCTCCAGCGCTTCTTCCGGATGAACATGGAAGAGGCGACTCGCGTGATGCTCCACGTCCACCAGAACGGCGTCGGCGTTTGCGGCGTGTTCAGCTACGAGGTGGCGGAAACGAAGGTCGGGCAAGTGATGGACTTCGCGCGCCAGAACCAGCATCCGCTGCAATGCACGCTCGAAAAGGCCTGATCGCCGGGCGCTGATCCCCCTTCGCTCCTTGTGCTCCTGCGCAGGCAGGAGCCCAGGGCCGCACGCACCACCGACCATTGTTCTGCCTGGCCCTGGCTGCCGCTTGCGCGCCGCCCGCAACTGAGTAAAGCCGCGCCATGGACCGTATCCTCATCCGCGGCGGCAACCGTCTGAAGGGCCGCATCGCCATCTCGGGCGCGAAGAACGCTGCCCTCACGCTGCTGCCCTGCGCGCTCCTGACCGAAGAGCCGCTGACGCTGCGCAACCTGCCGCGTCTCGCCGACGTCGACAGCTTCGGCCACCTGCTCAACCAGTTCGGCGTCTCGACCATGATCGAGGGCGCCCATCCCAGCGACTTCGGCCGCGTGATGACGATGCGCGGGCAGCGCCTGACCTCCACGGTCGCGCCCTATGACATCGTCCGCAAGATGCGCGCCTCCATCCTGGTGCTCGGCCCGCTGGTCGCGCGTGCGGGTGAGGCGACCGTGTCGCTGCCGGGCGGCTGCGCGATCGGCAACCGCCCGATCGACCTTCACCTGAAGGCGCTCGAGGCACTGGGCGCGGAGATCGAGCTCGCCGCCGGCTATGTGAAGGCGACGGCGCCGAACGGCCGCCTGCCGGGTGGCCGGGTGACCTTCCCGATCGTCTCGGTGGGCGCCACCGAGAACGCACTGATGGCGGCCGTGCTCGCCTCCGGTTCCTCGGTGATCGACAACGCCGCGCGCGAGCCCGAGATCGTGGACCTCTGCCGTTGCCTCGTCGCGATGGGCGCGCGCATCGACGGCATCGGCACCGAGCGGCTGGAGATCGAGGGCGTCGATCGCCTTCACGGCGCCACCTATGCCGTCATGCCCGATCGCATCGAGGCGGGCAGCTATGCCTGCGCGGCCGCGATCACCGGCGGTGCGGTCGAACTGGCGGGGATCGCCGCCGAGGACATGCGCGCGACCATCAACGCGCTGGTCGAGGCGGGCGTCACCGTAGAGGAGCGCCGCAACGCGCTGTTCGTCGAGGCGACCGGGCCCATCGGCCCGCTCACCCTGTCGACCGCGCCGTTCCCGGGCTTCGCCACCGACATGCAGGCGCAGTTCATGGCGATGCTGACCAAGGCGAATGGCGCCAGCGTGCTCACGGAGACGATCTTCGAGAACCGCTATATGCACGTGCCGGAACTGGCCCGCATGGGCGCCGACATCCAGGTGCGCGGCCGGGTTGCCGTGGTGCGTGGCGTCGACAAGCTGGTCGGTGCGCCCGTCATGGCGACGGACCTGCGCGCCTCGATGAGCCTCATCATCGCCGGCCTCGCCGCAGAAGGCGAGACCTCGGTCAGCCGCATCTATCACCTCGACCGCGGCTATGAGCGGCTGGAGGAAAAGCTGCAGGCCGTCGGCGCCGACATCCAGCGCGTCGGCGGGGAATAAGGGGAGGGGCGCGCGGCCCCTCCTTCGCCCTGCTAGCGGAGGTGAGCGGCCGCGATCAGACCGTCCGCTCGCCCATGCCGCAATCCGCGGCTTCGGACAGCTCGATCTGCAGCGTGGCATGGCCGATGCCGAAGTCGTGCGACAGCCGGTGCTGCGTGCTCGCCAGGAACGCGTCGCCCGGGTGCCCGCCCGGCATCACCAGATGCGCGGTCAGCGCCGTCTCGGTGGTGCTCATCGGCCAGATGTGCAGGTCGTGCAGCCGCGCGACGCCGGGCAGCCCCTCCAGCATCGCCGCCACCCTGTCGGGGTCAATCCCCGGCGGCACCGCCTGCAGCGCGAGCACGGTGGATTCCTTGAGCAGCCCCCAAGTGCTCCACAGGATCACCGCCACGACGAGCAGGCTGACGGCCGGATCGATCCACGCCGCCCCGCTCCACAAGTAAAGCGCGCCGGCGATCACGACGCCTGCCGAAACCGCCGCGTCCGCCGCCATGTGCAGGAATGCGCCGCGGATGTTCACGTCGCCCTTGCGCCCGCTCGCGAACAGCATGGCCGTGCCCAGGTTCACCACGATGCCGATGGCGGCGACGATCATCACCAGTCCGGCCTCGATCGGCTGCGGGTCGGACAGGCGGCGGAACGCCTCCAGCGCGATGGCACCCACCGCCACCATCAGCACCAGCGCGTTCGCGAGCGCTGCCAGGATCGAGGAGCCGCGCAGGCCATAGGTGAAGCGCTTGGATGTCGGCCGCTTGGCAAGCTCCGCGCCGCCCCAGGCGATCAGCAGCCCCAGCACGTCCGACAGATTGTGCCCGGCGTCCGCCAGTAGCGCGACCGAGTTGGTCAGGAACCCCGCACCCCCTTCAATGCCCACGAACACCAGGTTGAGCGCGGTGCCGATCGCAAAGGCGCGGCCGAAGTCGGCGGGCGCATGGCTATGCCCATGGCCGCCGTGCGCATGGCCGTGTCCGTGGCCGTGTGCGTGATTCGCGTGGTCGTGTCCCATCCCCGCCTGGGTAGCGGGCCGGGGGGAGGTGATGCTAGCCCATCGGCCGCGCGTCAGGCGCTGCCCTTGCGTCCCATCTGCTCGACCCGCGCCGCGACATCCTCGCGCACGGCCGGGTTCACGAACTTGCTGATGTCCCCGCCGTAGAGGGCAATCTCCTTGACCAGCCGGCTGGCGATCGGCTGGAGCGAGACGTCGGCCATCAGGAACACCGTCTCGACCCGCGGATTGATCTGCTGGTTCATGCCGGCCATCTGATATTCATATTCGAAGTCCGCGACGGCGCGCAGCCCCCGCACGATTACGCTCGCATGCTCGCGCTCGGCGAAGTCCATCAGCAGTGAGTCGAAGCTTACGACCCGGATGTCGCCGCCGATGTCGGCGACCTCGCGCTCCACCATCGCCAGCCGCTCGGCCAGCGAGAACATCGGCGACTTGGACGGGTTGGTGGTCACGCCAATCACCAGCCGGTCGACCAGCTTGGCGCCGCGCCGGATGATGTCCATGTGGCCGCGCGTGATCGGGTCGAAGGTGCCCGGATAGACGCCGATGCGATGGGTCACCGGTCGCGCTCCAGCACATAGCGGGCGATGTCGCGCAAGAGGTTCGCCTCCGGTCCGAAGGCGTGGAGGTGCGCCACCGCCTGGTCGATCAGCATGCGCGCCTGTTCGCGCGCACGCTCCTGCCCCAGCAGCGAGACGAACGTCTCCTTGCCGGCGTCCCCATCCTTGCGGAGCGCCTTGCCGACCGCCGCCTCGTCGCCTTCCACGTCGAGCAGGTCGTCGGCGATCTGGAAGGCGAGGCCCAGGTCATGCGCATAGCCGCGCAGGCCGGTGCGACCCTCTGCCGGCAACCGGCCCAGGATCGCGCCGGCTTCGACCGAACAGGCGATCAGCGCGCCGGTCTTGAGTGCCTGCAGCCGGGTCACGGTGGCAAGATCGAAGCGCGTGCCCTCCGCCTCCAGGTCCATCGCCTGACCACCCGCCATGCCAGCCGGCCCGGCCGAGCGCGCGAGATCCGCGATCAGTTCGACGCGCACCCGCGGATCGGCATGGGTCTCCTCGTCCGCCAGCAGCTCGAACGCCAGCGCGTGGAGCGAATCGCCGGCCAGGATCGCCGTCGCCTCGTCGAACGCCTTGTGCACCGTCGGCTTGCCGCGGCGCAGGTCGTCGTCGTCCATCGCCGGCAAATCGTCGTGGATCAGGCTGTAGACGTGGATGCACTCGATCGCAGTCGCGACGCGCGCCAGACAGGTGCGGTCCACTGCGAACAGCTGGCCGGTGGCGAACACCAGCAGGGGCCGCAGCCGCTTGCCGCCGCCGATCGCGGCATGGCGCATCGCCTCGTATAGCGGCGCGCGTGCATCCTCGGGCACCGGCAGTAGCAGGTCGAACTGCCGGTCGATCTCCGCCCCGACCTCGCGCAGCGCGGTGTCCAGCGACGACAGGGTTTCGGCGGTCGCCACGTCAGCCTGCGGCAAAGGGCGTGGTGCCGGTCGGGCGGCCGTCGGCGCCCAGGCGGATCGCCTCGATCCGCTCCTGCGCGGCATCCAGGCGGGCGGCGCAATGCTGGCGCAGCTTGTCGCCCCGCTCATAGAGCTGGATCGCCTTGTCGAGCTCCTCGTCGCCCGTTTCCAGCCGGCCGACGATCTGCTCCAATTCCTTGAGCGCCTGCTCGAAGCTGAGCCCCGCGACGTCCTGTTCTTCTGTCATGCGCGAGCTATGCGGCAGGTCCGCTAAAGGCGCAACCGCCGGACCGATCGGCGTGCTGCCGCGTTACTGCGGCAACCCCGAAACCGTCGAGAAAGTCCCCATGTTCACCAGCATCAACCCCGCCACGGGCGAGACCGTCGCAACCTACCCCGAGCTGACGGACGCCGAAGTGGAGAAGAAGGTCGCCGCCGCCCACGCCGCCTTCGCGCAGTGGCGCACGACCGATCTCGCCACCCGCACGGCGCTGCTCTCGGCGATCGCCGACCAGTTTGAGGCAAACAAGCAACGCCTTGGCGAGATCGCGACGCGCGAGATGGGCAAGACGCTCAAGTCCGCGATTGCCGAGGTCGAGAAATGCGTCAGCGGCTTTCGCTATTATGCCGAGCACGGCCCGAAGCTGCTGGAGCCGGTCGAGGTGCCGCTGGCCAAGGGCACGGGCACCGCGCGCTGGCTGCCGATCGGCGTGGTGCTCGCGATCATGCCGTGGAACTTCCCCTATTGGCAGGTGGTGCGCTTCCTTGCCCCCTGCATCCTGGCGGGCAACGTCGGCCTTCTAAAGCACGCCTCGCTCACCCAGGGCTGTGCGCAGGCGATCGAGGAGATGGTGACGGCGGCCGGTGCGCCGGAGGGGCTGTTCGCGAACCTCGGCATTCCGTCGCGTCGGGTGGCACCGCTGATCGAGGACGATCGCATCGTCGCCGTCACGCTGACGGGAAGCGAGGGCGCAGGCATCAAGGTCGCCGAGGCCGCAGGCCGCGCGCTCAAGAAGGTGGTGCTCGAACTCGGCGGTTCGGACCCATTCATCGTCATGCCCTCTGCCGATCTCGACGCGGCGGCCCAGGCGGCGGTCACCGGCCGCATCCAGAACGCAGGCCAGTCGTGCGTCTGCGCCAAGCGGATGATCGTCCACGCCGACATCTACGACGCCTTCCTCGACAAGTTCGCGCAAGGCATGCGCGACGCCAAGATCGATGACCCGATGGCCGAGGACACGACCATGGGGCCGCTCTCCAGCGTGGAGCAGCGCGACACCGTCCTCGAACAGGTCGCGACCGCGCAGGAGAAGGGCGCGCGGCTGCTGATGGGGGCCGAAAAGATCGATCGCCCCGGTGCCTGGATGACGCCCGGCGTGCTTGTCGACGTGCCGCTCGACGATCCGGTTGCGCAGGAGGAATTGTTCGGCCCGGTCGCGATGGTGTTTCGCGCCGCCGACATCGACGAGGCGATCCGCATCGCCAACGACGTGCCCTTCGGCCTCGGCTCCAGCGTCTGGACCAAGGACCCCTCCGAGCAAGAGCGCTTCGTGCGCGACATCGAAGCGGGCATGACCGCGATCAACCAGATACTCGCCTCGGTCCCGGAGGCGCCGTTCGGCGGTATCAAGCGCTCCGGCCACGGCCGCGAGCTCGGCCCCTGGGGCCTGCACGAGTTCATGAACCTGAAGGCCGTGCTCCGCGCGCCGGAGACGGCGCCGAAGGACGCCGGCAGCGCCGCCAGCGAATAGCGCGATAGCGGTTCGGGCGTACCCCGCCGGAGGCCGGGGCCCAGTTGGGGTGACCGTGCGAGGCTCGCTGCCCTTTCGGCCGACGTCATAACTGGACCCCGGCCTTCGCCGGGGTACCGGAACGAACGGCCGACGGACCGTGCGCCGCGCGCGAACCCGCCCCGGCGGAACTACGGCGTCGGCGGGCCCGCCCAGCCGCCGCCCATCGACTGGTAGACGGCCACCAAGGCGGTCAGCTGGTCGGCGCGCGCCTGGGCAAGCGCCAGCTGCGCGTTGAACAGGCTGCGCTGCGCATCGAGCTGCTCCAGATAGGGGCTGTAGCCGGCGCGATAGCGGTTGGTCGCGTGCCGTAGCGTCTCTGCAAGTGCCACGCGCTGCGCCTCCAGCCGGCGCTGCTGTTCGCCCAGCCGGTCGACGGCGGCGAGCGCATCCTCCACCTCGCGGAACGCGGTCAGCACCGTCCGCTGATAGCCGAACGCCGCCTGGTCCCGCCGGGCGGCCGAAGCCTCGACGCCGCCGCGCAGCCGCCCGCCCTGGAAGATCGGCGCGAGCACGCTTGCCCCCAGCGACCAGATGCCGACCGGGCTGCCCAGCGAGCTGGAGAACAGCTCACCGGTCGATGCCGCCAGGTTGAGCGAGGGAAGAAACGCCGCCCGCGAGGCGGCGAGCGTCGCGTCCGACGCCGCCAGGGTCAGCTCGGCCTGCGCGATGTCCGGACGCCGGCGCAGCAGTTCGGAGGGCAGGGTGGCCGGGATTGCCGGCGCCTGCAGCGTCGCGAGCGTGGCTCCGCGTTCGATGGCGCGGGGCGACTCGCCGATCAGCACCGCCAGGGCATCCTCCTGCCGCCGCGCGGCGAGCTCGAGCGTCGGCAGCGTCTGCGCGACGTTCTGATACTCGGCCTCGGCTTGGCGGAGCTCCAGTTCGGAGGTGTAGCCGACTTCGGCGCGGTTGCGGGCGATGCGCAGCGCCTCGCCGCGGGAGGCGATCGTATCGCGCGCGATGGCGATGCGAGCATCCAGCCCGCGCAGGGTGATGTAGCCGGATGCGGTCGCCGCAGCGACGCTCAGCCGCGCGGCGTCCGCCGCAGCGGCCGCGGATTCGGCGGACAGCCGCGCCGCCTCGACCTGGTTCGCGATCCGCCCGAACAGGTCGATCTCATAGGCCGCCTGGAACACCGGCTGGGCTGAGGTGCCGACCCCGGGCTGGCCGAGCGCATTGACGCTGCGCGATTCGGTAAGGCTGGTGCCGGCGCTGAGGGTCGGCAGCCGGGCGGCGCGGGCGATCGTCTCCTGGGCGCGCGCCTCCCGCACCCGCGCGACCGCGATCCCGATGTCGCTGTTGCGGGCAAGCGCCGCCTCCACCAGCCGGGTCAGCACCGGATCGCCGAAGCGCTGCCACCACTGCGCGTCGACCGTCGCGCCGGCCGGCAACTGCGTGCGCCATGCCGCCGGAGGCGTGACAGAGGCACCCGCGGGCGGGGGCGTCTCGGGTGGGGTGCAGCCGGCAGCCAAGGCGACCGCCGCAAGCGCGCAGAGGCTGCGCCTCATCGGGCGGTCGGGGCGGGGGTGCCCCGGGTATCGACGCGTGCATCCACCGACATGCCCGGCCGCAGCCGGTCGAACAGCGGGTCGTTGCGGTCGATCGCGATCCGCACCGGGATACGCTGCGCCACCTTCACGAAGTTGCCGGTGGCATTGTCGGGCCGGATCACGGTGAACTCGTTGGCGGCGGCCGGCGCGATGCGCTCGACCCGGCCGTGCAGTTCGGCGCGGGCGAGCGCATCGACGCGGATGGTGGCTGGCTGGCCAGGCGCCATGCGCGCGGTCTGCGCTTCCATAAAATTGGCCATGACCCACACGGTTGGCGGAACCAGGAACACCAGCTGCGTGCCCGCGGTGACATATTGCCCCAGCCGCACGCCCACTTCACCCAGGCGCCCGTCCTGCGGTGCCCGGATCACCGTGTTGGCAAGGTCGATCTCGGCGAGGCGCAGCGCCGCGCGCGCACCTTCCACCGCCGCCTCCAGCCCGCCGCGGCCGACTGTCACCGATCGCACCTGTTCCTGGGCGACGCTGCGTTGCGCCTCCGCTTGATGTACCGCCGCTTCCGCCTGGCGCAACGCCGCGAGCGTCTGGTCGCGCTCGCGCAGCGACACCGATCCCTCGTCCACCAGTTCGGCGACGCGCCGCATGTCCGCCTGGGCACGGGCGAGCTGGGCGCGTGCATTCTCGACCGCCGCGGCCTGGCCGCCCAGCGTCGCCTGGCTCGACCGCTGGCTCTGGGCGGAGTTGCTGAGCGTCGCGATCTGGGTGGCGAGCTGCGCGCGCGCCTGCTCTACCCGCTGACGATAGATGCGGTCGTCGATCCGGGCGAGGACCTGCCCCTTCTTCACCACCTCGAAATCGCGCACGGCCACCTCGGTGATATAGCCGTTGACCTGGGGCGCGATCACCGTCGTCTGCCCGCGGACATAGGCGTTGTCCGTCTCCTGGAACGCCGTGGTGAAGGGCGGCAGGCCCCAGGCATAGAGTGCCAGCAGCACGCCTGCGACCAGCATCGCGATGAAGCCGATCGTGGCGCGCAGGCTACCGCGTGGCGGTGCCCAGCCGCGCGAAGGCGCCGGCGCGGGAGCGGCAGCCGCGTCGGCCTGCGGCGGGACCTCGATCGGATCCTTGAGCCGCTCGTGCGGCTCCGGGGCGGGGGGGCGAATATCGCTCACGTCGTCTGTCGCATCCGTTGCACTGCTGCCAGTTCCTCGGCCAACGGGTTGACCCCGCGCACCTTGTGATAGAGCCAATAGCCGCCGAGCCACACGGTCAGCACGACCGAGAGCATCGCGACCATCAGGAAAACGTCGTTGTAGGCCAGGATGTTCGCCTCGCGCGTGACCAGCTGGGCTAGGAGGCTCGTGCCCTGCGCCTGCTGCCGGACGGGATCGCCGATCGCCGACGCATAGGCGCCTCCGAGTTGCCGGATGCGCGACACGACCTGCGGGTCCGTCGTCGTCAGCGCCTGCGTGATCTGGAACGCGTGGAACTTCTCCCGCACGATCTGCAGGCTGCCCAGCAGCGAAGACCCGACCAGCCCGCCCATCGTTTGGGAGATGCCGAACACGGCGGAAAAGCTGATGATGTGACTCGGCCCGCGGGCGAGCGCGCGGAAGATGCCGATCATGATCATCGGCCCCAGGAAGAACAGCGCGGCAAAGGCGATCAGCGCTTGGCTCAGGTAGAGGTTGGCGGGTCGGGTGAGGTTGGTCGCGTGCGAGTCCATCCACGCCGCGATACCGATCAGCACCACCGACGCGATCACCGGCAGCCCCAGCTCGTTCGGGGTGAGGGTCGCCAGGCTCACGCAGATGCCCGCGATCGACGCGAACACCACCACCACGTTCAGCGTGACCAGCTGCTCGTTGCCCATACCCAGCGCGGTCAGCAGGCCGATGGAGCCGAAATTCTGTTCGGACAGCAGGATGCGCATCGATGCCGCGACGGTCGCGAACCGCAGGATGTTGCCGTTGCGCATCCAGCGCGTGTTGAGCAGCGGGTTGGCCCGGTTGTGCTCGATCAGCAGTGCGGTCCCGATCAGCGGGATCGCCGCGGCGATCGCATAGCCCAGCCATTCGGTGGTCCACCACTGGATGCGGCCTTGCACCAGCACTGCGCACAGCAGCGCCATGCCCGGTGCGAACAGGGCAAAGGTCAGGAAGTCGATCCGCTCGAAGGCCTGGAACCGCTCGCTCGGCGGCAGGCGGAGCAGGCCGACCGAGGCGAGCGCGGCGAGGGTCAGGCCCAGCTCGAACAGGAACAGGTTCTGGATGTGCCCGTCCAGCAGCAGCAGCGGTGAGATCACCCGCGCCAGCGGCAGCGCCACCGTGGAGGAGCCGAAGCCGATAATCATGCCGGACAAGCGCATCGACGCCGGCAGCGACTGCATGATGTACATGAAGCACAGCGTCGTGAGCGCGCTTCCCACCAGCCCGGCCGCCCCGCGGACGATCAGCTGGGTCACATAGCCGTGGACAAACAGCTGGAAGACGTTGAGGCACAGGAACGCGATCAGGAACACGCGGGTGAAGCGCTGCAGGCCGAACTGCTGGCGGAACTTGATCAGCAGCATGCCCATGCACACGCTGGTCATCGCGTTGATCGCGGTTAGCCAACCACCTTGCACGGGCGTCAGGCCGAGCGACCCCTGGATCTGGGGCAGGTTGGCGGTGAGCAGCCCGTTGTTCAGGCCGCCGGTGAGCCCCAGCAGGGTTCCGACCGCGAAATAGGCGTAGCGGCGGCCGAGCGGATGCTCGGGCGTTGCCGGCGAGCCCGGAAGCAGCGGCCGCTCGTGCGGCTTGAATTCATAGGCGGTGGCGACGGCTCGACTCCGCTCAAGGACGACGGCTGGGAGACGATCAACTTTTCGCGCGGGAAGTCGTTCCGTTGCGGAGATGAAACGGCCGGCCGGCGCGGAACCTTGCCGATCCTCGCGCGTCGCACCGACAGGCGCGGGCAGACCCCCTTTTCGAGGCCGGGCGCCGCGCCGGCAGGAGACAGACATGGCGGAACAGAATCCCGGTAACAGCACCTCCGAACCCGCAGGCGACGGTGCCGCAACCACGGGAGCAGGCATCGGCGGCGCGGACAATGCCTTCGGCGGCGACGGCATGCCGGGCGGATCGGGCGACGCGGCCGGCGGCATGGCCGAGGGGCTGCGCGCCGCGGGCGAGCGCATGCGCGCGGCCGGCGGGCAGATCGCCGGCCAGGGCAGCGAGCTCGGCCTCAGGATGCTCGACCAGGCCGAGACCAACACCCGCGAAGCCTTTCGGATGATGCGTGCCGCCGCCCAGGCCCACGACATGACCGAGGTGATGCGCCTGCAAAGCGAATATATGCGCGAACAGAGCACGCGCTCGGTCGCCCAGGCCCGGGAAATCGGCGAACTCATCGCAAGCTTCGGCCGCGCCACCATCGGCCAGATGACCGGCAAGTCCTGACCCGTTCGGCCGGCCGCAGGCGGCCGGCCAAGCGACAGGTGCAACCGCCTCCGTCTCCCGCTAGGAACGGCGGAATGAGACGGAGACGGGGATGTTGAGACGAGGCGTGCTCGCTGCGCTCGCGCTGCTGGGGCTGGCGGGTGCTTCCGCTTTCACGCCCGTTGCTGCACAGCCGCGGCCGCCGCTGGTGCTCGCCGCGGCGAGCCTGCAGGAGTCGATGAACGCGGCGGCCGACGCCTGGGCGCGCCGGGGCCATCCGCGGCCGCGCCTGTCGTTCGCCGCCAGTTCGGCGCTCGCCCGACAAGCCGCCTCCGGCGCGCCCGCCGACCTGTTCGTGTCCGCCGATCGCGACTGGATGGACGATCTCGATCGGCGTGGGCTCGTCGTGCCCGGCACGCGCACCGATCTTCTCGGCAACCGGCTGGTGCTGATCGCGCCGAAAGGCAGCAGCGTTCGCGTCGCGTTGCGCCCCGGCGTCGATCTCCGCCCCGCACTCGGGCCTCGCGGGCGGCTCGCCATGGCCAATCCCGACGCGGTGCCGGCCGGCAAATACGGCAAGGCGGCGCTTGAAAAGCTCGGCGGCTGGCAGCAGGTCGCGCCGCTGGTGGTGCGGGGCGAAAGCGTGCGCGCCGCCCTTGCGCTGGTGGAGCGCGGCGTGGCGCCGCTCGGCATCGTCTATGCGACGGACGCGCGCGCCTCTGCAAAGGTGCGGATCGCAGGGGTGTTTCCCGCCGGCAGCTATCCCCCGATCGTCTACCCCGCGGCCCGCCTCAAGAACGGGACCAGCCCGGATGCGGAGCCTTTCCGCCGATTCCTGAACAGCCGCGAGGGCAAGGCGATCTTCGCCCGCTTCGGCTTCTCGACGCGCTGAACAGTGGAACTGTCGCCTGAGGAGTGGACCGTCGTCTGGCTGTCGCTGCGCGTCGGCGGGGTGGCCGTGGTAGCGGCGCTGCCGGTCGCCTTCGCGCTCGCCTGGCTGCTCGCTCGCGGGCGCTTTCCCGGCCGGGTGCTGCTCGACGGCATCGTCCACTTGCCGCTGGTGCTGCCGCCGGTGGTGACCGGCTGGCTGCTGCTGCTCGCCTTCGCGCCCGCAGGCCCGATCGGCGCGCTTCTCGAACGCTGGACCGGCGAGACCGTGCTGTTCCGCTGGACGGGGGCGGCGATCGCGGCGGCGGTGATGGCGCTGCCGCTGATGGTGCGGGCGATGCGCCTGTCGATCGAGGCGGTCGACCAGCGCCTCGAATCGGCCGCACGCACGCTCGGGGCAGGGCGGATGCGCGTCTTTGCGACGATCACATTGCCGCTGAGCCTTCCCGGTGTGCTGGCCGGCGCCGTGCTCGGCTTCGCGCGGGCACTCGGCGAGTTCGGCGCGACCATCACCTTCGTCTCCAACGTCCCGGGCGAAACCCAGACGCTGCCGCTCGCCATCTATGACGCGCTCCAGGTGCCCGGGCGCGAGCCGGCGGTGCTGCGGCTGGCACTCCTCTCGGTGGCGCTCGCCCTGGCCGCGCTCGTCATCTCCGAGGTGCTGACCCGCCGTTCCGGGCGGAGGCTGCATGTCCTTTGACGTCGATGTCGTGCTCCGCCGCGGCGACCGAAGCTTCGCGTGCCGGATCGCGCCGGAACCCGGGCTGACGTTGCTGTTCGGTCCTTCGGGTGCCGGCAAGACCACGGTGCTGAACATGGTCGCCGGCCTGGTCCGCCCCGATCGCGGCCATGTCCGCGTGCGCGATCGCACGCTGTTCGACTCCGCCACCGGCATCGACGTGCCCGTGGCGCGGCGCCAGGCAGGCTATGTCTTCCAGGAGGCGCGGCTGTTCCCGCACCTGCGGGTGCACAGCAACCTGCGCTACGGCGCCCGCCGCGCGGCGCGGGAGGGGGCGCTGATCGGCTTCGACGAGACGGTGGCGCTGCTGGAGCTCGAACCCCTGCTCGATCGCTGGCCCCGAACGCTCTCTGGCGGGGAGGCGCGCCGCGTCGCGATCGGCCGAGCGCTGCTGTCGGGTGCGCGCTTCCTGTTGCTGGACGAGCCCATGTCCTCGCTCGACCGCAACCGGCGCGAGGAGGTGATGCGCACCATCGAGCGGCTCCGCGACGAACTCGCGCTTCCGATGCTGATGGTCACCCACGATCCCGGGGAGGTCGAACGCCTCGCCGGGACGGTCGTGGAGATGTAAGTCTTCTCCTGCCCCGGCGTGCCGCTTACCCCCGGTAGCGCAGCCCCACCCACAGCGTCCGCGGCGACGCCCGCTCGACCACGTCGGCGCCGCTGATGCCGGTTTCCACCCGCTCGTTGAGCAGGTTCTCGCCCCGCAACTCCAGGGAGAAGCCGGCGCGGATCGGTGCCGCGAAGAAGGCGTCGACTGTGGTCGCGGGGGCGAGCGCCTCCTCATTGGCATCGTCCTCGAACTGGCGGGCGGCGTGGCGCAGCGTCAGTGCGGCGCCCCAGCCGCCCTGCCGCCAGTCGACGGTCGCCGACACCAGGTCGCGCGGCGTCTGCGCCGGCCGCAGCCCGTCGAGCGCCGCGGCGCTGCCCGACGCCTCCACCCGCGGATCGGTGTGCGACCAGGACACGCGCGCGCCGAACGGCCCCGGCCGGTAGCTCGCATCCAGCTCGAACCCCTTCGACTCGATCGCGTCGAGGTTGCGCCGCACCCGATAGACGCCCGCCGCCGACACGAAGCCCACACCCGGGAAAGTGCCCGGCCCGCGGCCCTCCGTCACATTGGCGATCGCATCCTCCAGCCGGTTCCAGAAGAAGGTGCCCGACAGCTGCATGCCCGGCAGCGGGGTGAGGGTAACGCCGCCCTCGGCCCCGGTCAGCTGCTCGGGCGCCAGGTCCGGGTTGGCGGCGGTGGCGTCCGGCCCCACCCGGAACGGACGGTAGAGCTCGTTGAGCGTCGGCAGCCGCCACCCGCGATAGGCCGCGGCCCGCAAGGCGATCGCATCGCTCGCCTGCCACGCGATCCCCGCACGGCCGGTCGCCTCGCTGCCGTCGCGATCGGCAAAGCGCGTGTCGGTCAGGGCCGCGCCCCCGGTGAGCGCGCGCTCGTCGAGATGCCCGTCCTCGATCCGCCACCAATCGACACGCCCGCCCAGCGACAGGGTCAGGTCGCCCAACTGCGCCGATCCGTCCGCAAACAGGCCCAGCGTTTGCGTCCGCCCGCCGGTCTCCCGGCGGCGCGTCGGGCTGCCCGCGACAAAGGTGTAGCGTTCCTGCGTGCGCCCCTCGAGCGCCCGCACGTCGCCGCCCAGCCGCAGCGAGATGCCCTTGCCGACTGGCGGCGCGACTTCGAAGCGCGCGCCGATGCCGGTGGCCGGCACGTTATACTGGTCCAGCGACTGGGTGGCGGTGGTCCGCGTCGCATCGACGCTCGCAAAGCTGCTCGCGAACGCCCGCGTCTGGACATAGCCCAGCGCCGACCAGCCCCAGCGGCCGCGCCCGACTAGCCGCACGCTCGCGTCCGCGCCCTCGCTGCTGTTGTCGGTAAAGGCGGTGCCGCGCTCGCGCCGGTCGGTAAAGGCGCTGACGTTGACCTGCACCTCGGTCTCCGGGGCGATCGCGATCCCCGCCCGGATCGCGCCTGACGCCTGCTCATAGGGTGCGGCGCGATCGGCGGGGCCGCGGTCTTCCGCCACGGTCGGCACGAAGCCGTCGCCGCGGGCATAGGCGCCCGACACCGTCGCAAAGCCGCTGCCGCGCACCAGCGTTGCCGAGCCGTTGGCCTCCACCGAGTCGCGGCTGCCATAGGCGATGCTGCCGGTGAGCGGCGACAGCTGGTCCGGCGTCGCGCTCTCCAGCTCGACCGTGCCGGCGAGCGCGCCCGACCCCCAGAAGCCGCTGCCGCCCCCGCGGGTCACGCGGATGCGGCCCAGCCGCTCGGTCGCATAGGCGGGGAAGGCGACCCAGCCGCCGAACGGGTCCGCCTGAGGCACGCCGTCCAGGATCAGCAGCGCGCGGCTCGACGCATTGCCGCCAATGCCGCGCAGCGACAGCCCCTGCGCGGTCGGATGCGCCGATCGCGAGTCGGCGCGCCGGAACTGCTGCAGGCCGGCCGCGTCGGCGAGCAGGGTCTCGAGCCGGTGGCTCGCTTCCGACAAGATACGCTCGCGATCGATCTCGACCACTGCCACCGTCGCTTCGGCGGGTGTCTCCAGCCCGCGGCCGGTGACCACCACTTCGTTCGCGGGCGGCGTTGCCTCCTGCGCCACGGCGGCGGCAGGAGCGCACACCGCGAGCGCGGCGATGGAGTGCGACAGCTTCATGGTGGAAATCCCCTTGTGTCCGGCCCGCGCCCTATTGCCTTCGGGCGCCAAGCTGAACCGAAAAGCGCGGGCATCCAGCGAATGCGGGTTGGCCCGCCCGTAGCATCGCTTGCTTGTGCCCGCGGCGGCTTGCACCCATGTAGCCGTCATGCACACCGCTCCCAACTCGCTCGCCCTGATCGGCAACACTCCGCTCGTCCTGTTGAAAGGTCCAAGCGAGGCTGCGGGCGCGGAAATCTACGGCAAGTGCGAGTTCGCCAACCCTGGCGCCTCGGTGAAGGACCGCGCGGCGCTTTCGATCATCGAGGATGCGGAGGCGCGCGGCCTGATCGCGCCCGGCGGCACCATCGTCGAGGGGACGGCCGGCAACACCGGCATCGGCCTGGCGCTGGTTGCCAATGCCAAGGGCTATCGCACCATCATCGTGATGCCGGAGACGCAGAGCCGGGAGAAGATGGACACGCTGCGCGCGCTCGGCGCCGAACTCGTGCTGGTGCCGGCGGCGCCCTATTCCAACCCCGGCCATTTCGTGCACACCTCGCGCCGCATCGCTGAGGAGACGCCGAACGCGATTTGGGCGAACCAGTTCGACAACATCGCCAACCGCCGCGCGCACATCACCGGCACCGCGCCCGAGATCTGGGACCAGATGGACGGCCGCATCGACGGCTTCACCTGTGCGGCGGGGACGGGCGGCACGCTCGCGGGTGTCGGCCTGGCGCTGAAGGAGCGGGACCCGAACGTCACCATCGCGCTCAGCGATCCGCATGGCGCCGCGCTCTACGAATATTATGCCTGCGGCGAGCTGAAGTCCGAAGGGTCCTCGGTCGCGGAAGGGATCGGCCAGGGGCGCATCACCGCCAACCTGGAGGGGGCGCCGATCGACACCCAGTTCCGCATCTCCGATGCCGAGGGCTATGAATGGGTCCGCCGCCTCCTGGACGAGGAGGGGATCTGCCTCGGCCTGTCGTCGGGCATCAACGTCGCCGGGGCCGTGCGCCTGGCGCGGGAGCTTGGGGCCGGCAGCCGGGTCGCGACGATCCTGTGCGACACGGGCTTTCGCTATCTCTCCACCCTCTACAACCCCGAATGGCTGGCGGCGAAGGGCCTCGCACCGCGACGCGAAGCGGCGGCAGCCTGACGCCACGGTCGACAGTGGCGGACGATTCGACTAGTTCTCCTTCACGCATGCCGAATGCCAATGAACAGCTGAGCGCGATGCAGCGTGTGCGGGTCGGGATGACCGGCCTCGCCGTCGTGCTCATCCTCATCCTGCTGGCGAGTGCGCTGGTCAGTTCCGCGCGCAACGATGCGCCGGTGGTGGCGGTCGGCGCGCCCAACGTGGAGACGGTCGCCAACATGACCGGCACCGACAAGGGCGTGAGCACCGCCGACGCGGGTCGCGAGCCGCTCGCCGAGCTCGGCATCGCGCCCGCCGCCACCAACAGCATCGCGCCGCCTGCCAAGCTCGCGCCGATGGAGCCGCCGGCTTCGATTCCCCAATAGGGGCGGTTTCCACCCGCTGACGGAGGGTTCCGCGCAACGCCAGCCGGCGTGCGCGCTCGCGCGCCTGTATCCGCGATCGGGCGGCGTTTCCCATTCTCTCCCACTGCCATTCGCCCGGTCCCGTCTCCTCGACGGGAGCCGGGTTCTTACGCGTGGCGGTGAATCCCGGACCAAGCGGGAAAAAGTGGCGGTAAATCCCACTCTCACCCAGGTTAGCCCATTGTGGGCCAAAGATGGATTTGATACGAATGTGTCAACGAGGGGGCAGCACCTCCGCCGCGAAGCCGAAGCGCGACTGGCCGGCGCCAGCATCGTGAGGACAGCGGGGAAGGCGACGCTGCGCGACCGATTGGGGCAGCGTGTCAGACCGAGAACTCTATCTGAGCTACGGGCTGCAAGCAGTTGACGCCAAAGGGCGAGTCGCTGTTCCCGCAAAGCTGCGCGCCGCACTGGAGCGCAACGCGGACGCCCGCGACCTGCTGATCGCGCGCGATTCCCAGCACGGCTGCCTGGTCGGGTTCGACGTCAACTGGCCCCGCATCCTGCACGCGCGCATCGATCCGCGCGAACTGGCGGTCGAGGACAGCGGGGAGGCGGTGGACTACAACGTGGCGGGCAATGCGTTCGGCAACCTGGAATCGGCGCCGTTCGATAGCGCCGGCCGCTTCGTGCTGCCGACCTTCTTCCGCCGCCGTGCCAAGATCGAGAAGTGGGCCTTCTTCCACGGCCGCGGCAACACCTTCAACATCTGGAACCCGGAAGCGCTGCTCGCCGACGACAGCATCGCCGAGGAGACGCGCGAGCTCGTCGAGTTCTGCATGGAAGAGAAGGGGCTGCGATGAGCGACGCGCCCCACATCCCCGTGCTGCTCGACGAGGTGCTCGACGGCCTCGCGATCGAGCCCGGCGAAGTGCATGTCGACGCCACCTTCGGCGCCGGCGGCTATACGCGTGCCATGCTCGGCCGGGGCGCGCGGGTGATCGCGTTCGATCGCGATCCCGATGCGGTGGCCAATGCCGCGCCGACCCTTGCCGAGGCGGGCGAGCGGCTGACGCTGGTCGAGGCGCCGTTCTCCTCGATGGCCTCGGCGCTGGCGGATCTGGGCGTCGTGCCCGTCGATGGCGTGACGATGGACATCGGTGTGTCCTCCATGCAGCTTGACCAGGCGGAGCGCGGCTTCTCCTTCCAGGCCGATGGGCCGCTCGACATGCGGATGAGCCAGTCGGGCCCCACTGCTGCCGATTTCGTCAACACCGCCGACGAGGCGGAGATCGCGGACGTGCTCTACCATTATGGCGAGGAGCCCCGCTCGCGCCGGGTGGCGCGCGCGATCGTCGAGGCGCGCCCGATCACCCGCACGGCCGAGCTCGCCTCGATCGTCCGCCGCGCGCTCGGCCACAAGCCGCACGAGAAGAAGGACCCGGCGACCCGCACCTTCCAGGCGCTGCGCATCCACCTGAACGCCGAGCTCGACGAGCTAGAGCGCGGGCTGGAAGCGGCCGAGCGCGTGCTGAAGCCCGGCGGCCGCCTGGCGGTGGTGACCTTCCACAGCCTGGAGGATCGCATCGTCAAGCGCTTCCTCCGCGAGCGCAGCGGCAGCACGCCCTCCGGATCGCGGCACATGCCCGCCCAGGCGGCAGGCCGCGCGCCCAGCTTCGAATCCCCCGCCAAGCCGGTCCGCGCCGGCGAGGCGGAGCTCGCGCGCAACCCGCGCGCACGATCGGCAACATTGCGAACCGCCCGGCGTACGGCCGCCGCGGCATGGACAGAGGCAGGAGTGAAGTAATGGCAGCGTTCGGGTTCAAGACACTCGGCTGGTGCCTGTGCGTCGCGGTGGTCGCGCCCGCCTTCTACCTCGTCACCTCGCAGGTGGCCGCCGAGCGCAGCCGCGTCGAATCGGTCGAGCGTGCGATCGTAAAGGCGCGCAACGACATCCGCGTGCTGGAGACCGAGTTCGACACCCGCGCCAACCTCGCGCAGCTGGAGCGCTGGAACGGCGACGTCCTCTCGCTGGCCGCTCCGCGTGCCGAGCAGTTCGTCGGTGGCGAGGCGATGCTGGCGCAGCTGCCCGGCCGCACGCCCGGCGACGATGTCCAGTTCGCCTCCTATGTGGTGCCGAGCGCCGGGGTGGTGCTGACCGCCGCGACCATGGCGCAGGCGGAGGCGGACGCCGCCGCAGCCAAGGTCGCAGCCGAAGCGGTGACCACCCGCGCACCGGTCGCCACCGCAAGCGTGTCCTCGGCCAAGCCGGTCGCCGCCGCAGCGCCCGTCGCGGTCGCGCGGACGCAGCCGGCGCCGCGCAAGGCTGCCGCCGCACCGGTCGCCGTCGCAAGCGCCGCGCCCGCAGCGCGCAAGCCCGCCGCCGCCCCGGTCCGCACCGCCGGCCTGGTGACCGCTGCGCCGAGCCGCCCGGCCGAGCGCAAGGCACAGGCCGTGGCGATGCTCGATCAGACGCTGCTCAGCGACCGCACCTTGCGCGATCTCGCCCGCGGTGCCCGGCAGGAGGCGGTGAAGAACCGGTGATCGTCGTCGTCGCGCCCCCGATGACTCAGCGCCAGGGTGATGGCGGCCGGCATTCGCTGGTCGCCATTGCGCATGTGCGGCTGATGATCGTGCTGCTGCTGTTCGCGGCGGGCGTGGCAATGGTGCTGCTCCGGCTGGCGACGCTCGCCATCTCGACCTCGCCCGCCTCCTCGCGCGATGCGGCGGCGGCGCTGGTGCCGTTGCGCGCCGACCTCGTCGACCGCAATGGGGCGCCGCTTGCCCGTACCATCGATGCCTGGTCGATCGCGGTGCGGCCGAACAAGGTGATCGGCGACAAGGCGCTGCTCGCCGAGCAGCTGGCGGCGGTCCTTCCCGAGCATGACGCCGGCTATTACCGCCGCATCCTGCAGGGCGACACGACCTTCCGCTACCTTCGCCGCCGCGCGCTCCCCGAGCTGGTGGGGCAGGTGAACGCGCTGGGCGAGCCCGGCATCGTCTTCGCGCGCGAGCCGGAGCGGCTGTATCCGCAATCGACGCTCGCCGCCCATGCGCTCGGCTATCTCGACATGGACGGCCGCGGGATGCGCGGCATGGAACGCTACCTCGATACCCGGCTGACCGACCCGGCAGAGCGCGGCCAGCCGGTCGCGCTGTCGCTCGACGTGCGCGTCCAGGCGGCGCTGGAGAGCGAGCTCAGCCAGGCGATGGCGCGCTTCCAGGCGGTCGGTGCCGCCGGCGTCATCCTCGACGTGGACTCGGGGGAGGTGATGGCGATGACCTCGCTTCCCACCTTCAACCCCAACAAGGTGACGAGCGGCGGGTCCGAGCTCAACATCCCGACCCAGGGCGTCTACGAGCTCGGCTCGACCTTCAAGCCGCTCACGGTCGCCGCCGCGATCGAGACCGGCGTCGCCAGTTCGATGAGCAAGCGCTACGACGCGACCCAGCCGCTGCCGATCGGTCGCTTCCGCATCCACGACGACCACGCCGAGCGCCGCTGGCTCAACATTCCCGAGACGCTGGTCCACTCGTCCAACATCGCCACGGCGCGCATCGCCGACGAGATGGGCGAGGCGCGGATGCGGACGCTCTTCCGCAGCCTCGGCTTCGACACGCCGCCCAGCATCGAGATCGAGAAGGCGCGCCCGATCTGGCCGACCTTCTGGGCGCGCACCACGACCATGACCTCCGCCTATGGCCATGGCATCGCGGTGACGCCGCTCCACCTCGCGACGGCTTACGCGACCATGGTCAACGGCGGCATCTGGCGCCCGGCGACCTTGTTGAAGCGCGCGCCTGGCGCGGTGCCCAAGGGCCGGCGCGTGTTCAGCCAGGCGACCAGCGACCGCATGCGCCAGCTGCTGCGCCTGGTGGTACAGGAAGGCACCGGCCGCCGCGGCGAGGCTCCGGGCTTCCGCGTCGGCGCCAAGACCGGGACGGCCGAGCGCGTGTCGGGGGGCGGCTATTCCAAGAAGGTGAACGTCTCGACCTTTGCGGCGGCTTTCCCGATGGACCACCCGCGCTATGTGGTGATCGCGATGCTCGACTCGCCCAAGGGAACCAAGGAAACCTACGGCTTCACCAGTGCCGCCTGGACGGCCGCGCCGGTGGCGTCGCGGGTGATCAGCCGCACGGGGCCGCTGCTGGGCGTGATCCCGGATGCGCGGGCCGACGTCGACACGAGCGAATTGCGCGGGCTGCTGTGGCATCCCGCTGGCCAGGAAAAGAGCGCGGGACCGGAATGAAGTTGGGAACTCTCCTCGGCACCGAAGGCGGCCCGACCGTCACCGGTTTCGCCATCGACCATCGCAAGGTGGCCCCGGGCACGATCTTCGGCGCGTTCGAGGGCGCGACGGTCAATGGCGAGGATTTCATCCCCGCAGCCGTCGCCGCCGGTGCGATCGCCGTGGTCGCTCGGCCGGAGGCGGTGGTCGAGGGCGCAGTCCACATCGCCGACCGCAACCCGCGCGAACGCTTCGCCCGCCTCGCGGCAGCGTTCTTTGCGCCGTTCCCCGAGACCGCGGTCGCGGTGACCGGCACCAATGGCAAGACCTCGACGGTCGAGCTCACCCGGCAGCTGTGGCGCATGCAGGGCCATCATGCCGCTTCGATCGGTACGCTGGGCGTCACCACCGCCGACGATCGCGTCTCGACCGGCCTCACCACGCCCGACGTGGTGACGTTCCTTTCCAACGTCGCCGGCCTGGCCCGCGAGGGCGTGACCCATGTCGCGTTCGAAGCATCGAGCCACGGCCTGTCGCAGTACCGGACCGAGGGCCTGCCGGTCCGCGCCGCCGCCTTCACCAACCTCAGCCGCGATCATCTCGATTATCACGGCGACATGGCGACCTATTTCACCGCCAAGCTGCGCCTTTTCTCCGAAGTGCTCGACCCGGACGGCGCGGCCGTGGTGTGGGTGGACGATCCCCACGCCGATCGCGTGATCGACCTCGCCCGCATGCGCGGCAACCGGCTGCTCACGGTCGGCGAGCATGGCGAGACGCTGCGCCTCGTCGGGCGCGACCCCACCTTGCTGGGTCAGACGCTCATGATCGAGGCGGAAGGGGAGACCCACAAGGTCAACCTGCCGCTGATCGGCGCCTATCAGGCTGCCAACGCGCTCACCGCCGCCGGGCTGGTGCTGGCGACCGGCGGCGATCTCAAGGCGACGCTCGCCGGCCTTTCCCGGCTCCAGCCGGTGCGTGGCCGGCTGGAGCGCGCGGTCATCACCCGCAGCGGCGCGCCGGTGTACGTCGACTATGCGCACACGCCGGATGCGCTCGAGGCCGCCATCGCTGCGCTGAAGCCCCATGCCGCCGGCCGCCTGATCGTCGTGTTCGGCGCCGGCGGCGACCGCGACACCGGCAAGCGCAAGCCGATGGGTGCGGCAGCCGCCGCTGGGGCCGACCTGGTCATCGTCACCGACGACAATCCCCGCAGCGAGGACCCGGCCGCCATCCGTGCGCAGGTGCTCGAAGGTGCGCCGGATGCACGCGAGATCGGCGGTCGTCGCGATGCTATCGCCGCCGCCATTGCGGAAGCGGGACCCGAAGACATCGTGCTGCTCGCCGGCAAAGGGCACGAACAGGGGCAGATCGTCGGAGATTTGGTGCTGCCGTTCGACGATGTCGCGGTGGCCCGGGAGTGTGCGGGGACGGCATGACATCCTTGTGGACCTCGGCCGAGATCGCGGCTGCCACCGGCGGCACCGCCTCGGCCGAATTCGCGGTCGACAGCGTTACCTTCGATTCGCGGGAGGTGGCGCCCGGAGACCTGTTCGTCGCGCTGAGCGGTGAGGCGACCGACGGCCACCGCTTCCTCGACGGCGCCTTCGTTCGCGGCGCCGCCGGCGCGCTGGTGTCGGCCGATACGCCGCATCCGAGCGTGCGCGTGGAGGACACCATGGCCGGGCTCGAAGCGCTCGCCCGTGCCGCCCGCGCCCGCATGGACGCGACGGTGATCGGCGTCACCGGCTCCGTCGGCAAGACCGGCACCAAGGAGGCGCTGTTCGCGGCCCTCGACCGCGGCGCGCCGGGCAGCGCGCACCGCTCGGTCAAGAGCTACAACAACCACACCGGCGTGCCGCTGAGCCTCGCGCGCATGCCGGCCGCCACCCGTTTCGGCGTGTTCGAGATGGGCATGAACCACGCGGGCGAACTGGCGGCGCTCACCCGCATCGTGCGCCCGCACATCGCGGTCGTCACCACCATCGCCCCCGCGCACACCGCCTTCTTCCCCTCCGAAGCCGCCATCGCCGACGCCAAGGGGGAGATCTTCCAGGGCCTGGAGCCCGGCGGCACCGCCATCATTCCCTTCGACAGCCCCCACCGGGACCGCCTGATCGCCGCGGCCCGCCCGCATGCCGGCCGGATCGTCACCTTCGGCCTGGGCGAGGGCGCGGACGTGCGCGCGGTCGAGCATGTCGCGATCGGCACCGGCGGCACCTTCGTCATCGCGAAGCTCGGCGACCGCGAACTGAGCTTCACCCTGGCGCCTCCGGGCGTGCACTGGGTCGCCAACGCGATGGCCGTGCTCGCCGCCGTCGAGGCGGCCGGCGGGGACCTCGCCCAGGCCGGGCTCGCGCTTGCCGACCTGCCGGGGCTTCCCGGCCGCGGCGCGCGCACGCAGATCGCGATCGGCGAGGGTAGCGCGCTGCTGATCGACGAGAGCTACAACGCCAATCCCGCCTCGATGCGCGCGACGCTCAAGGTGCTGGCCGAGGAGCCGGGCCGCAAGCTCGCGGTGCTCGGCGAGATGCGCGAACTGGGGGAGGCGAGCGACCGCTTCCACGCCGAGTTGGCGGGCCCGCTCGGCGAAGCGGGGGTTTCGCACGCCATATTGGTGGGCGCGGGCATGAAGGCTCTTGCCGAAGCCCTTGAGGGCACGGTCGATTTCGTCCATGTGCCCGACGCCGCTGCCGCGCAGGACCGCCTTTCGGCGCTGCTTGCGCCGGGCGACGCGGTTCTCGTCAAGGGCTCGAATGGGGTGGGGCTGGCAGCCGTGGTCGCGGCGCTGGCGGAAAGAGGCTGATGCTGTATCTGATCGCCGAGACGCTGGGCTTTCCGGGCGTCCTCAACCTCGTCCGCTATCTGAGCTTCCGCAGCGGCGGTGCCGTCGCGACGGCGCTGTTCCTTGGCCTCATCATCGGCCCCTGGTTCATCGGCTGGCTGCGCGTCCGCCAGGGCAAGGGGCAGCCGATCCGCACCGACGGACCGCAGACCCATCTCGCCAAGGTCGGCACGCCCACCATGGGCGGCCTGATGATCCTGACCTCGATGACGCTGTCCATCCTGCTGTGGATGGACCTGCGCAACCCGTTCGTCTGGGCCTGCCTGTTCGTGACGCTCGGCTTTGCGGCGATCGGGTTCCTCGACGACTATGACAAGGTGCGCAAGGCGAGCACCGCCGGCGTGCCCGGGCGCGTCCGCCTGCTGCTGGAATTCGTGATCGCCGGCATCGCCAGCTGGCTGATCATCCGCGAGACCGGCACCCAGCTCTACGTGCCCTTCTTCTCCAACGTCGCGATCGATCTCGGGCCGTTCTACGTCGTGTTCGCCGCCTTCACGATCGTGGCGTTCGGCAACGCCGTGAACCTGACCGACGGCCTGGATGGCCTCGCGACCATGCCGGTCATCATCGCCTCGGTCGCATTCATGGTGATCGCCTATCTGGCGGGCAACGCGAAGTTCGCGGGCTACCTCGGCATTCCCTATGTGGCGGGGGCGGGCGACCTCGCGATCCTGTGCGGCGCCATTGCGGGGGCGGGGCTCGCCTTCCTGTGGTTCAACGCGCCGCCGGCCGCCGTCTTCATGGGCGACACCGGCAGCCTGGCGCTCGGCGGCGCGCTCGGCGCGATTGCGGTCACCGCGCACCACGAGATCGTGCTCGGCATCATCGGCGGCCTGTTCGTGGTGGAGGCGCTCAGCGTCATCATCCAGGTGTTCTTCTACAAGCGCACCGGAAAGCGGGTGTTCAAGATGGCGCCTATCCACCATCATTTCGAACAGCTCGGCTGGGCGGAGGCGACGGTGGTGATCCGCTTCTGGATCGTGGCGCTGGTGCTGGCATTGGCCGGCCTGTCGACGTTGAAGCTGCGATGATCGTCGCGGGCGGCTGGTCCGGCAGGCGCTATGCGGTGCTGGGGCTTGCACGCTCCGGCATCGCCACGGTCAACGCGCTGCTTGCAGGCGGCGCGACCGTCACCGCCTGGGACAGCGATCCCGCGCGCCGTGACGCCGTGAGTGGCTCCACGCTCGCCGACCCGCTGGAAATCGACCTCGCCGGGTTCGACGGCGTGATCGTGTCGCCGGGCGTGCCGCTCAACAGCCACCCCATCGCCGCCAAGGCTGCCGCCGCGGGCGTGCCGATCCTCGGCGACATCGAGCTGTTCGCGCAGGCCCGTGCCGACCTGCCGCCGCACCGCGTCGTCGGCATCACCGGTACCAACGGCAAGTCGACCACGACCGCCCTGATCCACCACATCCTCCAGACGGCGGGCGTGCCGACCCTGATGGGCGGCAACATCGGCCTGCCGATCCTGGAGCAGCAGCCGCTGCCGGCGGGCGGCGTCTATGTGCTCGAACTGTCGAGCTACCAGATCGACCTCACCACCACGCTCGACTGTGAGGTGGCGGTGCTGCTCAACATTACCCCCGACCATCTCGACCGCTACGACGGCTTCGACGCCTATGCCGCGTCCAAGGCGCGGCTGTTCGCGATGCAGTCCGCTGGCCATGCCGCGATCATCGGCATCGGCGACACGCCCTCGGCTCTCATCGCCCGCCAGGTCGCGCAAGTGGGCCGCAGCGCCGACCTGACCAAGATCGCCCCCGGCGTCTGCATGGATCAGTCGCGCTGGCCATCGCTCCAGGGTCCGCACAACGCCCAGAACGCGCTCGCCGCCATCGCCGCCTGCGAGGCGCTGGGCGTCGACAATGCGGCGATCGACGCCGGCCTCGCGAGCTTTTCCGGCCTGCCCCACCGCATGCAGCGCGTGGGGGAGGTGAACGGCGTCGCCTTCATCGACGACAGCAAGGCGACCAACCCCGAGTCCGTCGCGCCCGCGCTCGCCGCCTTCCCGCGCATTCACTGGATCCTGGGTGGCAAGCCCAAGGGCGACGACCTCGACGCCTGCCGCCCCGGCTTCGGCCATGTCGTGCGCGCCTACACCATCGGCGAGGCCGGGCCCCGCTTCGCCGAGGTGCTGGCGCCCGAGCTGCCGGTGGAGGAGTCTGGCACGCTGGACGCAGCCGTCCGCGCCGCCGCCGCCCGTGCGGAGCCGGGCGAGGTGGTGCTCTTGTCGCCGGCCTGCGCCTCGTTCGATCAGTTCAGCGACTATGCCGAGCGTGGCCGCGCCTTTGCGCGCGCGGTGGAGGACCTGCGATGACCGATGTTGCGCGCGCCGCTTCTCTCCGTGCCGATCCCCTGCGCGAGCGCGTCCAGCGCCACGTCGGCCGCGGCGCCCGCTCGCCGATCGGCCTGTGGTTCCGCGACATCGACCGGGTGCTGCTGCTGATCGCGATGCTGCTGGTCGCGCTCGGGCTGGTCGCCGTCGCCGCCGCCAGCCCCGCCACGGCGGTGCGTTATTCCAGCGGTGCGGTGAAGATCCCGGCGATGGCCTATTTCTGGCGCCAGGCGCTGTGGGTGGTGCTGTCCTTCCCGGTGATGATCGGGGTCTCGATGCTGCCCGCGACGGCGGCACGGCGCTTTGCGCTGGGCGGGGCCGCCGTGTTCCTGGTGCTGCTGATGGCGACGCCGCTGATCGGGGTCGAGATCAACGGTGCCCGCCGCTGGATCGGGGTCGGGATCAGCCAGTTCCAGCCCTCCGAGTTCCTCAAACCGCTGTTCATCGTCGCCACCGCCTGGATCCTGTCGTTCCGCGCCAAGGATCCGCACCTGCCGGTCGTGCCGATCACCGGCGCGCTCACTGCGCTGGTAGGGTGCGTGCTGATGCTGCAGCCGGACTTCGGCCAGACGATCATCTTCGGCTCCGTCTGGCTGACGCTGCTGATGATCGCGGGCATCTCCACCCGGATCATGGCGCTGCTGGGTGCAATGGGCGCAGGCGGCGTGGTCGCGGCCTATGTCTTCTACGACACGGCCCGCATCCGCATCGACAGCTTCCTCTTCCCCGATCCCAACGCCGTCCACACCGACAGCTACCAGACCGACATGGCGCATGCGGTGCTGACGGCCGGCGGCATCACCGGCACGGGTCCCGGCGGCGGCCGCATCAAGTTCAAGCTGCCGGAAGCGCACACCGACTATATCTATGCGGTTGTGGGCGAGGAGTTCGGCCTGATCGCCTGTGCCGCGATCGCGCTTCTGTTCCTGGCGCTGGTGGTGCGCGTGTTCGTGCGGCTGCTGGACGAGGAAGACGCCTTCCGCCTGCTCGCCGCCGCCGGCCTTGCCGTGCAGTTCGGATTGCAGGCGCTGATCAACATGGCGGTGAACACCGGCATCGCGCCGTCCAAGGGCATGACGCTGCCGTTCATCAGCTATGGCGGCTCCTCGATGATCGCGCTGTCGCTCGGCATGGGACTGCTGCTCGCTTTCACGCGCCGGAACCCGTATCTGACGCGATCTCCCTACGGTACCCGGTGGAACGGTTGATGCGCGGATCGAAACATTATGTCCTGGCAGCTGGCGGCACGGGGGGGCACATGGTCCCTGCGGCGGCCCTTGCGACGGAGCTGACCGCGCGCGGCCACCGCGTCGCGCTGGTCAGCGACGAACGCGGCGTGCGTTTCCCAGGCCTGTTCGACGGCGTTCAGACGCATGTGCTTCCTGCCGGCCGCCTTCAGGGCGGGCCGCTGGGCTGGCTGCGCGCCGGGCGCGAGATGCTCGCCGGCCGCGCGATGGCGATGGCGCTCTACGACACCTTCCAGCCGTCCGCCGTCGTCGGCTTCGGCGGCTATCCCGCGCTACCGGCGCTGCTCGCGGCCTTTGCGCGCAAGGTGCCGACCGTGATCCACGAGCAGAACGCCGTCCTCGGTCGCGTCAACCGCTTCGTCGCCGGCCGCGTGAACGCGATCGCGACCTCCTACGAAGACGTGCAGCGGCTGAAGCCCGCCTATGCCGGCAAGGTCCACCTGGTCGGCAACCCGGTGCGCGAGTCCGTGCTTGCGCTGCGCGACCGCCCGTTCCCGACGCCGGAGGAAGACGGCCTGTTCCGCGTGCTGGTGACCGGCGGTAGCCAGGGTGCGAGCATCCTCAGCCAGGTCGTGCCCGACGGCCTCGCGCTGCTTCCGCTCCACTTCCGCCGCCGCCTGCAGGTGACGCACCAGGCCCGGCTGGAGGACATTGATCGCGTGCGCGCGCAATATGCCGAGCACGGTATCCCGGCGGAGATCGCCACCTATCTGCCCGACCTACCCGAGCGCCTCGCCTGGAGCCATGTCGTGATCGCCCGCGCCGGTGCCTCGACCATCGCCGAGCTCACCGCCGCCGGCCGCCCCGCGATCCTGGTGCCGCTCCCAAGCGCCACCGACGATCACCAGACCGTCAACGCGCGCGAGATCACCCAGGCGGGCGGCGCACGCACCATTCCGCAGACGGCCTTCACGCCCACTGAACTCGCCAAGCAGATCCAGAAGCTCGGTCTGGAGCCGCAGGCGCTGGAGAATGCCGCGCTTCGCGCGCGCAGCTGCGGCCGCCCCTATGCGGTCCGCGACCTCGCCGACCTTGTCGAGAGCATCGACTCTCCTCCGGCCCGGATCCCGAGCGGATCGGCCAAGCCCGCCGTGCGGGAGGCGCTGGCATGAAGGGCGTCGCAACCGACATCGGCACGATCCACTTCGTCGGCATCGGCGGCATCGGCATGTCCGGCATCGCCGAGGTGATGAAGAACCTGGGCTACCGCGTGCAGGGCTCCGACGTGGCCGAGGGCTATGTCGTCCAGGGGCTGCGCGACCGCGGCATCCCGGTGGCGATCGGCCATGCCGCCGCCAACCTGGGCGACGCGGCCGTGGTGGTGACCTCGACCGCCATCCAGCGCGGCAACCCGGAGGTCGAGGCTGCCCTTGCGCGCCGTGTGCCGGTCGTCCGCCGCGCGGAAATGCTCGCGGAGCTGATGCGCCTCAAGTCCACCGTCGCGGTCGCCGGCACCCATGGCAAGACCACCACGACGTCGCTGATCGCGGCGTTGCTGGACGCGGGCGGGGTCGATCCCACCGTCATCAACGGCGGCATCATCAACGCCTATGGCTCCAACGCGCGACTGGGTGCCAGCGACTGGATGGTGGTGGAGGCCGACGAGAGCGACGGCAGCTTCCTGCGCCTCGATGGCACGATCGCGGTCGTCACCAACATCGATCCCGAGCATCTCGACCATTATGGCTCGTTCGATCGCGCCAAGGATGCGTACGTCGAGTTCGTCGAGAACGTGCCCTTCTATGGCGCGGCGATCCTCTGCCTCGATCATCCGGAAGTGCAGGCGATCATCCCGCGCGTGCGAGATCGGCGGATCGTGACCTATGGCTTCGCCGCCCAGGCCGACGTTCGCGGCACCAACATCGTCTCGAAGGACGGCTGCAACCGCTTCGACGCGGTGGTGCGGGAACGCGACGGCAGCCAGCGCACCATCGCCGGCATCGTCCTGCCGATGGCCGGTCGCCACAACGTGCAGAACGCGCTCGCCGCCATTGCCGTCGCGATCGAGATGGGCATCGACGATGCCACCATCGCCAGCGGCTTCGGTGCCTTCGGCGGAGTGAAGCGCCGCTTTACCAAGGTCGGCACGGTTGCCGAGCCTGCGATGACCGTGATCGACGACTATGCGCACCACCCGGTCGAAATCCGCGCCGTGCTCTCCGCCGCGCGCGAAGCCTCTGCCGGGCGCGTGATCGCGGTCGTCCAGCCGCACCGCTACTCGCGGCTCGGCGCGCTGATGGATGAGTTCGCGCAGGCGTTCAACGACGCCGATGCGGTCTATGCGCTCCCCGTCTATGCGGCGGGCGAGGCACCGGTCGAGGGCGTGAGCGGGGAGGCGTTGGCCGAGCGCATCTGCCGGCGCGGTCACCGCTCCGCGCGCTCGGTCGCGGATGCCGCGGCGCTCGCACAGCTGCTCGCCGCCGACGCGCGCGAGGGCGACCTGATCGTCTGCCTGGGGGCAGGGGACATCACCAAGACCGCCGCCGGCCTCGCGGATGCGATCGCCCGGGCGGCGCGCGTGGAGCAGGCGGCATGAGCGACTGGTTCAAGACCGCGAGCGAGGCGCAGCGCGAACTGTTCCGCGCGCATGAGGCGCAGGTCGATGCCGTCCGCCGCATGCTCCAGGCCGGTGGCCAAGCCGCCGATTTCCAGGACGCCGGCCGTCGCGCGGCAGAGGCGCAGTGGAAGGCATGGCTCGCCTGGGCGAAGCTGTGGGGCTGGAGCAAGTGAGCACCGCCCTCCGCCTCGACACGGGCGCGTTGCCCCCGGTCGCCGGCAAGGTCGAGCCGCAGGGCTCGCTCGCCGACTTCATCTGGTTCCGCACCGGCGGTCCGGCAGAGTGGCTGGTGCGCCCTGACACGGTCGAGGCGCTGGCGGATCTCCTCGCCACGCTGGACCCGCAAGTGCCGGTGCTTCCGGTGGGCGTCGGCTCCAACCTCATCGTGCGCGACGGTGGCGTGCCCGGAGTTGTCGTGCGCCTGCCCAAGGCGATGGCGCGCGTCTCCGTCGAGCCCGGCAACCGCGTGCGGGCAGGGGCGGGGGCAATGGGGATCACCGTGGCCTCCGGCGCACGGGACGCCGGCATTGCCGGCCTGGAGTTCCTGCGCGGCATTCCCGGCACGGTCGGTGGCGCGGTGCGGATGAACGCCGGCGCCTATGGCCGCGACACCAGCGATATTCTGGTCGAGGCGACCGTCGTCACGCGCGAAGGCGCGATCGAGACCTGGTCCGCCGAGCGGCTGGGCTACACCTATCGTCATTCCGAGCTGCCGGCCGGCGCGGTCGTGGTCGAGGCGGTGTTCGAAGGCACGCCCGGCGACCCGGCCGCGATCGGCGCGGAGATGGACCGGATCGCCGCGGAGCGTGAGGCGTCGCAGCCGCTGCGCAGCCGCACCGGCGGCTCGACCTTCAAGAACCCGGACGGGCACAAGGCCTGGGCGCTGATCGACGCCGCCGGCTGCCGCGGCCTGCGCCGCGGCGACGCGCAGGTGAGCGAAAAGCACTGCAACTTCCTCCTCAACCTGGGGTCGGCCAGCAGCGCCGAGATCGAGGCGCTGGGCGAGGAAGTGCGCGCACGGGTGAAGGCCCATTCCGGCGTCGAGCTGGAATGGGAGATTCAGCGCGTGGGACTTGCCCAGTGATGCCGCGCACCATCGTTCTGGCCGCGAGCCAAGGAGTTTCCCTGTGACCGAGCGCACCCTTCACATCGCCGTGCTGATGGGCGGCTGGTCGGCCGAGCGTCCGGTCTCGCTCATGTCGGGCACGGGCGTCGCGGACGCGCTGGAGTCGCTCGGTCACCGCGTGACCCGCATCGACATGGATCGCGACGTGGCACTCCGCCTCGCCGAAGCGAAGCCCGACGTGGTGTTCAACGCGCTCCACGGCTCGCCCGGTGAGGACGGCACGGTGCAGGGCATGCTCGACCTGATGGGCCTGCCCTATACCCACTCCGGGCTCGCCACCTCGGTGATCGCGATCGACAAGCAACTCACCAAGCAGGCGCTGGTCCCGCACGGCATCCCCATGCCCGGCGGCCGCATCGTCGCGACCGAGGAGCTGTTCGAGCGCGATCCGCTGCCGCGACCCTATGTGCTGAAGCCCGTCAACGAAGGCTCGTCGGTCGGCGTCGCCATCGTCACGGACGAGGGCAACTACGGCAACCCGATTGCCCGCGACGCGACCGGCCCCTGGCAGGAGTTCGACGAGCTGCTGGCCGAGCCGTTCATCCGCGGTCGCGAGCTCACCACGGCAGTGCTGGGGGACCGCGCGCTTGCCGTGACGGAGCTGCGCCCCAAGTCCGGCTTCTACGACTTCGACGCCAAGTACACCGAGGGGCTGACCGAGCACGTCTGCCCGGCGGAGATCCCCGAGGACATCGCCGAGGCGTGCAAGGCGATCGCGGTTGCCGCGCACCAGCGGCTCGGCTGCCGGGGCGCGTCGAGGTCTGACTTCCGCTGGGACGACAGCCAGGGCGTCGAGGGTCTGTTCCTGCTGGAGGTCAACACCCAGCCGGGCATGACACCGCTCAGCCTGGTGCCCGAACAGGCGCGCGCGGTCGGCATGTCCTATCCGCAGCTGGTGCAGTGGATCGTCGACGAGGCACTCACCCACGGAGCGACCGAATGAGCCGTGCAAGTTCCCGGCGCCCGGCACCCGCGCGGACGGTGAAGCCCAAGCGCCGCCCGCAGCCCAAGCGCCAGCGCCGCGCCTCGATCCTCGACCACGCCGTGGCCCGCGTGCCTGGCGGCGAGGCGACGGTGCGCAAGGCGGCGGCCTGGGGCATCACCGCGCTCGTCGGCGGTGCGGCGATCGCCGCGGCCGGGTGGCTGGGCGTGTTCGGCCTGGTCGGCACTGCCATGGCCGAGGGGATCGGCAGCCTCGGTTTTCGCGTCGCCCAAATCGAGGTCACCGGCCTCAAGCGCATGGACGCGAACTCGGTCTATGCCGTGGCGCTCGACCAGCGTTCGCGCGCGATGCCGCTGGTGGACCTGAACGGCACCCGCGACCGCCTGCTCGAATACGGCTGGATCGCCGATGCGCGCGTGTCGCGGCGGCTGCCCGACACGCTGGTGATCGACGTGGTGGAGCGCGATCCCGCTGCCGTCTGGCAGAACAACGGCCAGCTGATGCTGATCGACCACAAGGGCGTGCTGCTCGACGAGGTGCCCGCGCACGCGATCCCGCGCCTGCCGCTGGTGATCGGGGAGGGGGCGAATGCGCAGGAGCCGGCCTATCAGCGCCTGATTGCCGCCGCGCCGGCGTTCCGCCCGATGGTGAAGGCCGCAACATGGGTCGGCAACCGCCGCTGGGACCTGCTGTTCCAGTCCGGCGAGACGCTGGTGCTGCCGGAAGGCGAAAAGGCCGCAGCGAACGCGCTGGTGAAGTTCGCGCAGATGGACGGTACCATGGGGCTGCTCGGCAAGGGCTATGCCCGCTTCGACCTGCGCGACCCCAGCAAGCTGGTGGTGCGCATGGCGCCGGGTGCCGCAGCCGCGCCCGCGGCCGACGATGCCGCGCCCGGCAATGCGGCGGAAGGGGCTGCGCCTGCCGGCCAGGGCAACGAGACAGGCAGCGTAGAGACAGGCAGCACGGGCGTCGTTTAAGGGGCAGGCGATGGCGAAGGTAGCACCGGAAGGATTGATCACCGCACTCGACATCGGATCGTCGAAGGTGTCGGCGCTGATTGCGCAAAAGGGGGACGGCGGCGAACTGGTGGTGCTCGGCACCGGCCAGCGCGAGAGCCGCGGCGTCAAGCGCGGCTATATCGCCGACATGAAGGCGACCGAAACCGCGGTGCGCGAGGCGGTGGAGCAGGCGGAACGCATCGCCGGCCTCAACATCGAGGACGTGTGGGTCAGCTTCTCGGCCGGCGGGCTCCTGTCCGACATCGTCAAGCTCGAGGTCGATCTGGGTGGCCACCGCGTCGAGCAGTCGGACGTGGACGCGCTGCTGAAGGCCGGCCGCAACGCGATCGATCCCGGTGCGCTGATGGTGATGCATGCCCAGCCGATGCGCTATTCGTTGGATGGCCTGGGCGGCGTGCGCGACCCCATGGGCCTCCATGCCGATCGACTGGGCGTGGAGATCCACGTCGTCGCGACCGAGGGCTCGCCCGTCCGCAACCTCGACCTCTGCGTCCGCTCGGCGCACCTGGAGGTGAAGTCGATCATCGCTGCCCCGGTCGCGACGGGCCTTGCCTGCCTGTCCGAGGAGGAGCGCGAACTCGGTGTCGCACTGGTCGAGATCGGCGCGGGCGTCACCAACGTGTCGGTGTTCGCCAATGGCGTCCTCACCGGCCTCGCCTCCATCTCGATGGGGGCCGCCGACATCACCGACGACGTCGCCTCCGCCTTCGGCACCGGCCGCAACCAGGCGGAGCGGCTGAAGTGCTTCTACGGTTCGGCCAACATGAGCCCGCGCGACAACCACGACATGATCGACGTGGCGCCGGTCCGCCCCGACGAGGACGCCGAGGGTACGCGTATCACCCGGGCGCAGCTGATCGCGGTCATCCGCCAGCGGCTCGACCGGCTGATGGCAGAGATCCAGAAGGAACTGCGCAAGCTGAACTTCGACGATCCCGTCGGGCGTCAGGTGGTGCTGACCGGCGGCGGCGCGGAGTTGAAGGGCATCGCCGACTATGCGCAGCAGGCGCTCGGCCGCACCGTCCGGGTCGGCCGTGCGCGCGGGTTGACCGCGTTGCCGGAGGCGCACTCGGGCCCGGGCTTCGCCACGCTCGCGGGTCTGGCGATGTTCGCGGCGTCCGATCCGGTCGATCTCCGGGCGATCCAGCCGACCCATCAGGTGGTCACCCGGCCCAGCCCGATGGCGATGTTGCAGCGCCTGATGGCCGCCTTTCGGACCAACTACTGAAGATTCGCTACGGATGGTGGCAAACGGGGCTAGAGTCCCCCAAGCCGTTGGTGCAGAAGAAACTAGTTAGGCGGTTGCTGGCCAGCGGCCGGCCCGCTTCGGGAGATCAGGAATGAGCATCGAATTTCTTCCGCCGGACCTCGACGATCTGACGCCGCGCATTTCGGTGATCGGCGTCGGCGGGGCGGGCGGCAACGCCATCGCGAACATGATCCGCGCCGAAGTGCAGGGCGTGGAATTCCTGGTCGCCAATACCGACGCGCAGGCGCTCAAGCAGTCGGACGCGCCGCAGCGCATCCAGCTGGGCGTGAAGATCACGCAGGGCCTGGGCGCCGGCAGCCGGCCGGAGATCGGCCGCGCCGCGGCTGAGGAAACCATCGAGCAGGTCCAGGAAGCGCTGCAGGGCGCGCACATGTGCTTCATCGCGGCCGGCATGGGCGGCGGCACCGGCACCGGTGCGGCCCCGGTCATCGCCAAGGCGGCGCGCGAGATGGGCATCCTGACCGTCGGCGTTGTGACCAAGCCCTTCTCGTTCGAAGGCAAGAAGCGCGCCCGCTCGGCCGACGCCGGGATCGAGGAGCTTCAGAAGTACGTCGATACCCTGATCGTCATCCCGAACCAGAACCTGTTCCTGATCGCCAACGCCAATACGACCTTCAAGCAGGCGTTCGAAATGGCGGACGAGGTGCTGCAGCAGGGCGTGCGCGGCATCACCGACCTGATGGTCATGCCCGGCCTCATCAACCTCGACTTCGCCGACGTCCGCTCGGTGATGCAGGAGATGGGGAAGGCGATGATGGGCACCGGCGAAGCCGAGGGCGACAGCCGCGCGATCGAAGCTGCGCAGAAGGCGATCGCGAACCCGCTGCTCGACGGCGTCTCGCTGAACGGCGCCAAGGGCGTGATCGTCTCGATCACCGGCGGCGACGACATGCGCCTGCTCGAGGTGGACGAGGCCGCGAACCACATTCGCGAGCTGGTCGACGACGACGCCAACATCATCTGGGGTTCGGCGTTCAACCCGGAGCTCGAAGGCAAGATCCGCGTCTCGGTGGTCGCCACCGGCATAGAGGCAAGCTCGCCCGCGCAGCAGGCGGCGATCGCTGCCGAACCGGCGCGCACCTCCTTCTCCTTCGGCGGCAGCCGTCGTCCCGCTCCGGCGGGCGAGCCGCAGGCGGTCGAGGCTCCGGTCCAGCCGGCAGCTCAGCCCGCACCGGCCCCGCAGGCGGCAGCGCCCCAGGTCCAGCCGGTCGCTGCCCCGCAGCCGGCACCCCAGCCCGCGCCGCAGCCGCCCGTGGAGGATGCCGACGAGCTGGTGCTCGGCGCGGACACCATGGTCCCGCAGCAGGCCGCTCCGGCTCCGGCTCCGGCGCCCACGCCGTCTGCCGACGAGCCGCGCCCCGGCTTCGAGGCACGTCGTCGCTGGCTGACCCCGGGCACCGAGGCGGCAGCCGGCGAGGAGCAGGGCAGCGGCCGCAGCCGTCCGGGCGGTACCCTGTTCGAGCGCATGGCGAACGCCGGCCGCGCTCCGGCACGCGGGGATGAGACGGCCAAGGAGCCGCTCGACATTCCGCGCTTCCTGCACCGCCAGAACAACCAGTAAGGCCGGTGGCCGGGCGCCTCCCTGGGGTGCCCGGCCATCTCCCCGCACGCAGTTCGTCCCCTGGGGACATCGTCTGGTCGCCTGGTCAGCAGCGTACAACTTCCGTATTCCGCTCGCGCCTCTAAGGTGGCTGCACCCATGAACCGTTTCCCGACCACCGGTCGCGGGGCGTTGCTGCCAACGCTGCTCGCCGCCTCCTGCCTCGCCCTGGCGCAGGCGAGTCTGCAGCCCGCATGGGCGCAGGCGATCGTCCAGCAGCCGACCCCGAACGCGGACCGCCTGTCCGAACAGATGCGGATCCTGGCGACCAGTCCTAACGACCTCAACGCCCTGATCGAGGCCGGCCGCCTGAGCACACGCCTCGGCGACCCGCAGGCGTCGGTGCAGTTCTTCGCCCGGGCGGAGAAGGTGGCGCCCGGCGATCCGCGCGTCCTCGCAGGACGTGCCTCCGCGCTGTTGTCGATGGAGCGGCCGGGGGAGGCGATGCGCCTGTTCGCCGCTGCCGAACGCGCGGGTCTGGCGCCTCGTTATTTCGCGGCCGACCGCGGGCTCGCGTTCGACCTGCTCGGCTATCCCACCAACGCGCAGCGCGATTACCGGCTCGCGCTTTCGGTCGATCGGGATGACGAGATCGTCCGCCGCCTGGCGCTGTCGCTCGGCATCACCGGCGACGTCCGCGCCGCCAACCAGCTGCTCGACCCGCTGCTGCGCCAGAGCGACCGTGCGGCGTGGCGCGTCCACGCCTGCGTCCTCGCGATGCAGGGCGATGCGGCCGGGGCCGACCGGATCGCCGCCACCATGCTGCCGGGCTTCGGCACCCAGCTCGCCCCCTTCTTCCGCCGCCTGCCGTCGCTCTCGCCCGCCGATCGCGCCTTTGCCGTGCACTTCGGCCGCCTGGGGACCACGCCCGCGCGCATCGCCGACGCCCGGCTTGCGCCCCCGATCGTGCCCGCACCGCGCGCCGAGGCGCCCGTTGCCGTGGCCGCAGCGACCACCGCCGTGCAGCCGGCCCAGGCAGCCACGCGCACCCGCAAGCTGTCTCGCCGGGAGCGTCGCGAGGCCGCGGCCGCTGCCCGTCGCGAGACCGAGGCCCGCCAGCGTGAGGCCGAACTCGCCGCCGCGCGCAAGGCGGAGGCCGATCGCGTCGCCGAGGCGGCCCGCGTCGCCGAAGCCGCCCGTGCCGCCGAAGCCGCACGCCTCGCCCAGATCGCGCGCGCGGCCGAAGCGGCCCGCACAGCCGCCGCTGCCGAGACGGCCCGCCGGGTCGAGGCCGAGCGCGTCGCCCAGGCACAGCGTGCCGCAGAGGCTGCCCGGCTCGCCGAGGCGCAGCGCCTGGCGGAGGCCGCCCGGCTCGCCGATGCGCAACGGGCGGCTGCTGCCGCCGCCGCGCAGGAGGCGCGCGACGTTGCTGCCGCCGAACCCAGGCAGGTCGCCTCGGCGCCCCAGCCGCCGGCGCCCGCGCGCAGCGATGCCGCCGCCGCGGCGACCGACACCACGCTTGCGACCATCATCCGCAACCTGACGATCCCGGCGACCGAGCTGGGCGTCGCCCCGCTGCCCTCCGCCGCGCCCGCGCCCGCACCGGTGACGCCTGCCGCCACGGCCCCCGCTGCGCCCCCGGCGCGTGTCGAGCCCGCCCGGCCCGAGCCCAAGCCGACGCCTGCTAAGGCTGCCGCGGCACGCGAGACGGAAAAGCCCGCCGCCAAGGAGTCGGCAACCAAGGCCAAGGATGCCGCCGCAAAGCCCGGCAGCGCCAAGGCGGCAAAGGACGACCCCAAGGCCGCGACCGCAAAGGGGAAGACGAAGGCGCCGGCCAAGCCCGATCCCGTCAAGCGCGATCCTGCGCGCACCTGGGTGCAGGTCGCGGGCGGCGCCAACAAGGCAGACCTGCCCAAGGCCTATCGCGCGCTCGGTGCCAAGGCCGCAGCGCTCAAGGGCCGCTCGGCCTGGACCACGCCGCTGCGTGCCACCAACCGGCTGCTGGTCGGCCCCTTCAAGACCGACGACGAAGCGCAGGCCCTCGTCAACACGCTTGCCAAGCAGGGGCTCTCCGCCTTTGTCTGGGCCAGCGAACCCGGACAAAAGATCGAGCAGCTTCCCAAGTGACCAGACAACAGGCGCCCTGGGCGGCGGACCCTCGGGCGCACGGCGGACGCCTGCATGACGAGGGCAACGAGACGGCGCGCGGCCCCCGCGACGCGTTTCAGCGCGATCGCGACCGCATCATCCACTCGATCAGCTTTCGGCGCCTGCGTCACAAGACGCAGGTGTTCATGGCACCCGACGGCGACCATTTCCGCGTCCGCCTGACCCACAGCCTCGAGGTCGCGCAGATCGGCCGCGCGATCGCGCGCGCGCTTGGGCTCAACGAGGACCTGACCGAGGCGCTGTGCCTCGCGCACGATATCGGCCACCCGCCGTTCGGCCATGCCGGTGAGGATGCGCTCAAGGACGCGCTGATGGGGGCAGGCGGCTTCGACCACAACGGTCACACGCTGCGCACGCTGACGCGGCTCGACAGCCCGTATCCCCGCTGGCGAGGGCTCAACCTCACCTGGGATACGCTGGAGGGGCTCGCCAAGCACAACGGCCCGATCCGCCGCCCCGGCTGGGCACTGGCCGACGTGGACGCGGCCTTTCCGCTGCGGCTGGGCGAATGGTCCTCGCTGGAGGCGCAGGTCGCAGCCCTCGCCGACGACATCGCCTATGACAACCACGACATCGACGATGGCCTGCGCGCCGGGCTGCTGACGTTCGACCAGATGCTGGGCGTGCCGATCGTCGCGGAGCGCTGGGACGAGGTGCGCGTGCAATTCCCGGACGACGCGCCCGATCGGCTGGTGGGCGAGCTGATCCGCGCGCAGATCGGCGCGATGGTGAACGACCTGATCGCCGAGACCCGCCGCCGCATCGCCGACGCGGGCGTGCAGAGCGTCGCGGACGTGCGCGCCTGCGGCCGCTGCCTCGTCGGCTTCTCCGACAAGGTCCGCGAGCAGGAGCGTACGCTCAAGCGCTTCATGTACGCCAACCTATACCACCACCCATCGCAACTCGCCGCCGCGGATGCCGCGCGCACGGTGGTGACGGGGCTGTTCGCCGCATATCGAGCCGACCCGGCGCTGCTGCCCGATGGCTGGCGCAGCGATCTCCCCGCCGACGAGCCCGGCCGCAGCCGCCACATCGCCGACTTCATCGCCGGCATGACGGACCGCTTCGCCATCGCCCGCTACCGCGAGCTGGTGGGCGAGGTGAGCCTGCCCGAGGGGTTCTGACGCGCGGCTCCAGTCCGCCCCGACCCGTTTGTCTCGAGCAGGGATCGAGCTTGTCGAGAGCCCGTGTCGAGAGAGCCGCAGTCGATTTCTCGATACGCCGTCTCGACAGGCTCGACGGCTACTCGAAACAAGCGGGAGGGGCGTAGCGGCCCCTGATCCCACTTTCGTCAGGATGATGGTTCAAGCGAACGGAAAACTCCTCTACAGCCGCGCCTGATTTTCACCACCGGAACGCCCATGACGCTGTACGCACGCTTTGCCGCCCATCTCGATGCCGCCCTCGACGCGCTGGTCGCGGCGGGCGACCTGCCCGAGGGGCTGGAACGACGCGCCGTCACGGTGGAGCCGCCGCGCGACCCGAGCCACGGTGATCTCTCGACCAATGCCGCGATGGTGCTGGCCAAGCCCGCGCGCACCAATCCGCGCGCGCTCGCCGAAAAGCTCGCCGCCGAACTCGGCAAGCTCGACGCCGTGGCCGAAGTGTCGGTGGCGGGCCCCGGCTTCATCAACCTGACGCTGACCGACGACACCTGGCGCGACGAGCTGCGCGGCATCATTCAGGCGGGCGGAGACTATGGCCGCTCGACGATGGGGGCGGGGACCACCGTCAACATCGAATATGTCTCGGCCAACCCGACGGGCCCCATGCACATGGGCCATTGCCGCGGCGCGGTGGTCGGCGACGCGCTCGCCAGCCTGCTCGAGTTCGTCGGCCACAAGGTGATCCGCGAATATTACGTCAACGACGCTGGCGGCCAGGTCGACGTGCTCGCCCGCTCGGCACACCTGCGCTACCGCGAGGCGCTGGGCGAGACGATCGAGATCCCGGAGGGCCTCTACCCCGGCGATTACCTCAAGCCGATCGGCGAGAAGCTCGCGGCCGAGCATGGCGCCCGCTTCGTCGACGCGCCCGAGAGCGAGTGGCTGGCCATGTTCCGCAAGGAAGCGGTGGCCGCCATGCTCGTCATGATCAAGGACGATCTGGCGCTGCTCGGCATCCACCACGACCTATTCTCGTCCGAGGCCGAGCTTCAGGCGGCCGGCAAGCCCGAGGCGGCCGAGGCGTGGCTGCGCGAGCGCGGCCTCGTCTACGACGGCGTGCTGGAAGCGCCCAAGGGCGAGACGCCCGAAGACTGGGAGCCGGTCGAGCTGCCGCTGTTCCGCTCGACCCAGTTCGGCGACGACCAGGATCGCCCGATCAAGAAGTCCAACGGCCAGTGGACCTATTTCGGCGCCGACCTCGCCTATCACTTCCAGAAGGCGCAGACCGCCGACCAGCTGATCGACATCTGGGGCGCCGACCATGCCGGCACCGTCAAGCGCATCGTCGCCGCCGTCCAGGCGCTGACCGAGGGCAAGGTCCGCTTCGACGTGAAGCTCGTGCAGATGGTCCGCCTGTTGCGCGCCGGCGAGCCGGTGAAGATGTCGAAGCGCGCCGGCAACTTCGTGACGCTGGCGGACGTGGTGAAGGAGGTCGGCAAGGACGTCGTCCGCTTCACCATGCTCACCCGCAAGGCGGATGCGCAAATGGACTTCGACTTCGCCAAGGTGGTGGAAGCGTCGAAGGATAATCCGGTCTTCTACGTCCAGTACGCCCATGCGCGAGTCGCCTCGCTGCACCGCCGTGCGCGGGAGGCGGGGATCGAGTGCGACACGGTCGACCTGTCCCGGCTTGATACGGCGGAGCTGCGCCTGGTGCAGCGCGCCGCCCAGTTCCCGCGCGTCGCGGAAGCCGCGGCTACGGCGCGCGAGCCGCATCGCATCGCCTTCTATCTCTATGATCTGGCGGCGGAATTCCACGCTGCCTGGAACATGGGCAACGACGATCCGTCGCGCCGCACGCTCCAGCCCGACGATCCGGCGCTCACCTGCGCGCGGCTTTTCCTGGCCGACGCAATCGGGCAGATCATCCGCAACGGGCTCGCCGTGATGGGGGTCGAGGCCGTCGAGGAGATGCATTGATGGCCGAACGGCTGGCGACGGGCATGCACGCACGCGACGAGGATCGCCTGCCGTGGCTGGAGAGCGTCGAGCCCCCGCCCGAGGCGACCGCCTCGCTGTGGCGGGTGCTGCTGCTCGTCCTGGTCGGCATCGCCGTGCTCGGCGGCGTCATCTGGGCGGCGCTCAACTTCGGCGCGAACGTCACGGGCGGCGGCGGCGGCAACGGCGCGATCATCACGGCGGAAAAGGGCCCGTACAAGGTGAAGCCCGACCAGCCCGGCGGCATGGAAGTGGAAGGCACCGGCGACACCGTCTTCGCGACCAGCGAAGGCCGGGACGCGGGCGCTGCGACCGTGGACCTGAGCAAGGTGCCCGAGGCGCCGGTTCTGGGCCAGGCGGCACCGGCACAGGCGCCCGCCGCGACCCCCTCCGAGGGTGCGGCCAAGGTGGTGGCAGCGGTTCCGGCCTCCGCCGGCCAGCTCCAGGCCCGCGCGCCCGCCCGGCAGGCGGCAGCGGCCCCGGCCCGCACCGCCTCCGGCTCGGTGGTCCAGCTCGGCTCCTTCCCGCAGGCAAGCGTCGCCAACAGCAGCTGGCAGCGCCTCACCAAGCGCTTCGGCTATCTCGCCCCGCTCACCCCCTCGATCGAACAGGCCGAGGTGAACGGCAAGACCGTCTACCGGCTGCGCGTCGACGCGGGCGACGCTCCCAAGGCGGGCGAACTGTGCGGCAAGCTCAAGCTGGCCGGCGAAGGCTGCTACATCGCCCGCTGACGCGCTTGTTTCCCGACACCGTAACCCCGGCGAAGGCCGGGGCCCAGTTGGGTGACCGAAGCGAAGGCGCAGCGCACCTCGCCGCATCTTCCCCGTGTCCCAGGGGCGCGACGGGACCAAACTCCCGCCGTGCTCCTGCGAAAGCAGGAGCCCAGGGTTCCAAGCATCGCAAGGCGTTAGTCTGCTTGGCCCTGGATTCCTGCCTGCGCAGGAATACGCGCGCGACCAAGGACGGCGGCCCCCGTTTCGCAGAAGTGACGCCTTCGCGGGAGTACGCCCCTCTCGAACCCGGGCACGCTCCGCAGAAGCGCGCGACGAACCCCGCGCCCGGGTGTTCTAATCCCGCCCCCAAGCCGCTACGCAGCGGGCATGAAGCCCGTGATCTTCGGCCTGTCCGGCCCCGCGCTCACCGACGGTGAAGCCGCCTTCTTCCGCGATGTGGAGCCGGCCGGCTTCATCCTGTTCGGCCGCAACGTCGTCGATCGCCCGCAGTTGCGCGCACTCACCGACTCGCTGCGTGTGCTCACCGGCCGCGACGACCTGCCGATCCTGATCGACCAGGAGGGCGGGGCGGTCTCCCGCATGAAGCCGCCCGAATGGCCAGCATTCCCGGCCGGCGCCGCCTTCGCCCGGCTGTGGGACGTCGCCCCCGCCTCCGCGATCGAGGCTGCGCGCGCCAATGCCGAGGCGATCGGCCACACGCTGGCGGAGGTCGGCATCACCGTCGACTGCCTGCCGCTGCTCGACGTGCGGCAGCCTGACACCACCGCCGCCGTCGCCGAGCGCACCTATGGCGCCGATCCGCTTCAGGTGGCGGCGATCGGCCGCGCGGTGCTCGACGGCCTCGCGCGCGCCGGGGTGGTCGGCATCGTCAAGCACATGCCCGGCCACGGCCGCGCGGTGGTCGACAGCCATCTCGAACTGCCCGTGGTCGGTGCCGATGCCGCGGCATTGGAGCAGGACATCGCGCCGTTCCTTACCTTGGCGAACGCGCCGATGGGGATGACCGCGCACGTCGTCTACCGCGCCTGGGATGCCGAGCGCCCCGGCACCCTCTCGCCGACCGTGATAGGAGAGGTGATCCGCGGCCGTATCGGCTTCGACGGGCTGCTGATGACCGACGACATCGACATGAAGGCGCTGTCCGGCACCGCCGGCGAAAAGGCCGCGGCGGCAATCGCCGCCGGCTGCGACCTGGTGCTCGACTGCTGGGCGCGCATGGACGAGATGGTCGAGATCGCCGGCCGCCTCGGCGAGATCGCGCCCGAAAGCCGCGCGAGACTGGATCGCGCCATGGCGAGCGTCACGCGGCCGGTCGAAGCAGCCGACATCGCTCCCCTGTTAGAAAAGCGCGACGCCCTCTTGGCGCTCGCCTGAACCAAAACGCGCTGCTCTTCCTCGTACCCCCGGCGAAGGCCGGGGCCCAGTTGGGAAGGCGGCGGTAAGGGAGTGCAACCCCCGCCAGGACATCGCAACTGGGCCCCGGCCTCCGCCGGGGTACGGGTTGCGCGCCAGATCAGTCGCCTGCGATCCTCAGACTCACAGGACGCCGCCCCCTCTGGCAATCCGCACGCGGACCCTGTCTAACACCCTCATGGAAACGGACGACACGCTGACGGTGGAGGTGGAGGGCTGGGAAGGCCCGCTCGATCTGCTGCTGGCGCTCGCCCGGACGCAAAAGGTCGACCTGCGCGAGATCTCGATCCTGAAGCTGGTCGAACAATATCTCGCCTATGTCGAGCAGGCCCGGGCGCTGAAGCTGGAGCTCGCCGCCGACTATCTGGTGATGGCCGCCTGGCTCGCTTTCCTCAAGTCCGCGCTGCTGCTGCCGCGCGACCCGGAGGCTCAGCCGGACCCGGAAGAATTGGCGCTCCGCCTGCAACTCCGTCTCGAGCGGCTGAACGCGATGCGCGAGGCCGGCGCCCGCCTGCTCGCGCGCGACCGCATCGGCCGCGACGTCTTCCCCCGCGGCGCGCCCGAGGGGCTGCGCGTCCTGCGCCAGACGATCTGGCAGGCGGAGATCTACGACCTGGTCGCCGCCTACGGCCGCGTGAGCGCGCGGACCCGCCCGGTGCTCCACATCGTCCAGCATCGCCCGGTGATGACGCTGGAGACCGCGATCGAGCGGGTGTCGGCGATGCTCGGCACCCATCTCGACTGGACCGTCCTCGAACGCTTCCTGCCCGAGGATGCCGATGCGGCCTTCCGCCGCTCGGCGCTCGCGTCCAGCTTCCTCGCGGCGCTCGAACTCGCGCGCCAAGGCAAGGTAGAGCTCGACCAGTCCGCGCCCTTCGCGCCGCTTCGCATCCGGGCCATCCGATGAGCACCGCACCCGACGAACTGGCGCGCGCGGTGGAGGCGGTGCTTTTCGCAGCCGACTCGCCCATGAGCGTCGCCGCGATCCGCGCCTATGTGGGGGAGGGGGCGGACGTTCCGCGTGCGCTCGACCAGCTCGTCGCCGATTACGCCGGCCGCGGCATCGCGCCCGTCCGCCGCGGCGACCGCTGGCATTTCGAGACGGCGCCCGATCTCGCCCGGTTCCTGCGCCGCGATCGCGAGGAGCCGCGCCGCCTGTCCCGCGCCGGCATCGAGACGCTGGCGATCATCGCCTATCACGAGCCGGTCACCCGCGCCGAGATCGAGGCGATTCGCGGCGTGCAGGTCGCAAAGGGCACCATCGACGTGCTGATGGAGGCGGGCTGGGTGCGTCCCGCCGGCCGTCGGGAGGTGCCGGGCCGGCCGCTCACCTACGCCACCACGCCCGAATTCCTGACCCACTTCGGCCTTCGCACGCGCCGCGATCTGCCCGGAATGGACGACTTGCGCGCCGCCGGCCTGCTCGATCCGATCGACGTTGCCCTTGCGGGCGAGCTAGAAAGCGGCGACGAGAGCGACTAAGTGGGCGCCAACGCGTAATGGAGAGTGACAATGGGCGGTCTTAGCATCTGGCATTGGCTGATCGTCGGGATCATCGTGCTCCTGCTGTTCGGCAAGGGCCGCTTTTCCGACATGATGGGCGATGTCGCCAAGGGACTGAAGAGCTTCAAGAAGGGCATGGCCGAGGAAGACGACGATCTGCCGCCCGCGCGCCCGACCCGTCTGGAGCAGCGCACCGACGCCACCCGCGGCTATGATGCCGAGGTCGCGCCCCCGCGTGAGCCGGTTCGCGATCCGGTAGTCGATCCGGTGCGCGACGCCGACCGCACCCGCGACGACCGCTGATCCTGATCTTCACGGGCGCGCCCGGCGCGCCCCTCGACGCGAACGGGCGCTGAATGTTCGATATCGCTCCGACCGAGCTGATGCTGGTGGCCGTGGTTGCGCTGCTGGTGATCGGCCCGAAGGACCTGCCAAAGGCAATGCGCTTCGTCGGCCATTGGGTCGGCAAGGCACGCGGCGTCGCGCGCCAGTTCCGCTCCGGCTTCGACGCCATGGTGCGCGAGGCGGAACTGGCCGAGATGGAAAAGAAGTGGGCGGAAGAAAACGCCCGCATCCTGCGCGAGCATCCGGCGCTTCCGGCTGCGGACACCGCCAGCCCCGCCGCCCCTGAAACGGGCGCAGCGGACACGGCGCCGTTCCCCAATGACGCGCACGACGCGCCCGTCATGGTCGAAAAACCGCATGTCGAGCCCGCGGGCGAGGACGATCGCCCGGCTCAGCCGCCGGCGCTGGATGGAAAGGCGCCGTCGTGAGGGACATCGACGACAGCCAGGCACCGCTGCTCGATCATCTGATCGAGCTTCGCCAGCGCCTGATCTACTCGCTGATCGCGATCGCGATCGCGTTCGGCGCCTGCTTCTATTTCTCCGAACAGATCTTTGCCTTCCTGGTCCAGCCGCTGCTGGCGGCGGGGCAGAAGCGGATCATCTTCACCCAGATCTTCGAAGGCTTCTTCGTTCAGGTGAAGGTCGCCTTCTTTGCGGCGATGATGCTGTCCTTCCCGGTGATCGCGAACCAGCTGTGGCAGTTCGTGGCCCCCGGCCTCTACCGGTCGGAAAAAAAGGCGCTGTTCCCCTTCCTGCTCGCGACGCCGGTCCTGTTCCTGATGGGCGCGGCGCTCGCCTATTACGTGACCATCCCGGTCGCCCTGCATTTCCTGCTCGGCTACCAGGGCAATCTCGGCGGCGTGCAGCAGGAGGCGCTGCCCTCGGTCGCCAACTATCTGTCGTTCGTGATGCAGTTCCTGTTCGCGTTCGGCCTCGCCTTCCTGTTGCCCGTACTGCTGATGCTGCTGGAACTCGCCGGCATCGTCACCCGTGCGCAGCTGGTGAGCGCGCGCCGCTATGCGATCGTGGCTGCCTTCGCGCTTTCGGCGGTGCTGACGCCGCCGGACGTCTGGTCGCAGATGCTCCTCGCGATCCCGCTGGTGCTGCTCTACGAGGTCGCGCTGATCGGCATCTGGTTCACCGAACGCAAGCGCGCCCGCAACGCCCCGCCCGAGGAAGAGGACGAGGCCAAGGCCTGAGCCGGAAGCGCTTCCCACATTCCTTCTGTACCCCGGCGAAGGCCGGGCCCAGTTGGGGGACGATCGAGAGGTGCGCAGTCCCTCGCCGCGACGCGGGGAATATCGAGGGACGGTACCAACCCCTCCACCGTATCCCTGCGAAGGCAGGGATCCAGGGCCAAGCAGAGCAACGGCCGATAGCGTTCCGAACCCTGGGCTCCTGCCTGCGCAGGAGCACTGGAGTAGCTCGTAAGGCCCCCCAGCGCGCCGCAGCGCACTTCCTACGGCGCAGCCAGCGCCGCCGCCTTGTTGATCAACCCGACGAACCGCGCTTCGTCAATCGCGGCCTGCGGGTTGTTCCAGCTCCCGGCCATGGCAACCCAGCCGCCCGACTTCGCGCGCATCAGCAGGGTCATGTTGATGACCCCGGGCTCCGATCCGCCCTTGTAGCCCACCCAATCCCAGCGGGCGGCGTTCGCCGGCGCAATGCCGGGGTTCTTGGACAGCACCGCGCGCGCCTCCGCTCCGGCCGGACCTTCGGTATTGCGTCGCAGCCAGTCCATCACCCGCAGCAGGTCGTCGGCGGAGGCGAACCACTCGATCGTCGCGATCCGGATCGGCTTGCCATCCTGGAACAGCGAGGCGGGGATCGCCGACACCGGTGCTTGCGCGACCGCTCCGTCCAGCAGCGCGCGGCGGCTGGCGACATCCGCCGCCTCCCACTGCCGCCCGAGCGCACCGCCCTCCACGCCCTTGAGCTTGAACGCCTCCAGGGTCCCCAGGAACGGCGTGTTGCGCCCGCGTGCGTCGCGGATACCGATCACCGGCAGCATCGCCTCCACCTTGTCGCGCCCCAACGCGCGCAGCAGGATGTCGGTGGCGGAATTGTCGCTGACGGAGATCATCTGCGTCGCCAGCTCGCGCAGCGAGACGCGCGTGCCTGCAGGCTTGCCCGTATAGCCTCCGCCCGGAAGCGGGCTGCCATCCAGCGTCACCGTGTCGTCCCACCCGCGCTCGCCCGCCCGCGTGGCGCGCACCAGTTCGGCCAGGATCACCAGCTTGAACGTGGAGCCGATCGCAAGCGGCGTGGCAGGATCGTGCGCCGCCAGATGCTTGGGTCCGCCGTCCTCCAGCCGCGCGAGCGCAAAGCCGGTGGCACCCGGCAGGGCACGGATCGCCTCCACCACCGCCTGGATGCTCGCCTCCGGCGCCTCGCGCGGTTCGCTGCCGGTGATCCGGAGGCCGGTCACCAGGTGCGGGGCGGCGGGATCGACCACGATCTGCCCGACCGCAGTCCCGCGCTCGAAGCCGAGGCGGAAGTCGGCGACATGGGGCGTACGCGCCACCAGCGCTTCGAGCCGGGTGGGCTTGCCGAGGCCCCCCGTCAGCTGGTCGCGCACCTGCCGGAATGCCGCCTCCGGGATCGCGGCGCGGAAGCTGGGCGCGAAATAGCGGTCATAGGCGATGCTCCCCGTGATCGCCGCCGCCAGCGCCTCGGCCCGCTGCCGCAACTCCGGCGATGCGGTCACCGCCTGCGCCTCAGCGGCAGGAGCGGGCGCTTCCTGCGCGGCGAGCGACGTGCCCGTCGCAAGCGCGACTCCCAACGCAGCGGCCCGAAACCGGCAAAGCGGCACCCGCTCAGCTCGCCCGCTGCGGGTTCATGCCCGGTGGCGGTGCGTCCATCGTCAGGTCGAGCACTTCCACGCGCGGCAGGCCGGTAGGCTGGGGAATGCGCGACCCGAGTTTCGTCGCGAGGCGAGAGGTGATGGTGTAGCGTTCCACCCGCAGGAGCCCCGGGTCGCCCGGCGGGAGTGCCAGCGGCACATAGCGGCGGGACGCCAGCGACTCGAGCACGCGCTTGTTCCAGCCACCGCTGTAATGCTCGCTCTGCCGCAGCAGCGCTGCGTCGCGGGTGCGGCCGTCCGGACCGATCCAGAAAGCGACGTCGATCCACTGGTCCTCATAACTCTGGAGCGGCGGATCGTCCCACTTGCCGGCGCCGAGCTTGACCGGCTCGCTGTAGAGCAGGCGCGGCGTGCTGGCCGGTTCCGCCTGCACTCGGGCGATCAGCGCATCGACCGCATCCGGCGCTCCCTCGGCCATCGCCAGCCGGGTCTCCAGCACCTGTGTCGCCAGTCGGAAGCCGGCCGCATCGGACGCGGAGGCGGTCTTCAGCTGCCGGAGCGCGGCACGGGCCTCCGGGCGAAACCGCTCGCTGAGCTGCGCAAGGGAGACCTTGAGCGAAGCGGTACGCAGTAGCGCGAAGTTCCGGATCGTCGGCTGCCCGGCTGCCGCCGCGTCCTCGGCAATGGCCTTGTACTCGCGTTCCGCCCCACGGATGTTGCCCAGTTCGGAAAGCCCATCGGCCAGCTCGATACGGCCATAGAGCGTCTGCGGATCGTCCTCCGAGAGCCCCGCGCGCAGGGAGGCGAGCATGCCCCGCATGGCGGCCTTCATCCCGTCGCCATCGCCCAGGTGGGCGTGGATCCGTGCGTCGGCCCGGTAGAGCACGGCCACGTCCACGGGATTGGTCTTTGCAAACCCGCGGTTGCGCCGGATCGCCTCCCCGATCGTCCGCCGGGCGTCGCGATACGCTCCCGCCACGAACTGATTCTCGACATGGGAGAGCGAGGCGGCGACGTCCTCGGCGGGAGGGCAGTGCCGCGCGATGCACGCGGCCAGCCTCTGTTCCGTCTGCTCCAGCCGTACGGCGGTGACGACGACCTCGCCTCCCGCGCTCTCCGGCGCCTCCTGGGCCGCTGCCGTCGAAGCCAGCAGCATGGAAAGGGACACGCCAAGTGCAGTTCGCAGCATCGCCAAGACCTCGCCATCGGGAGTTCCGATGACAAGGCTATCAAGCGGCGACGTGGTCTGTCACGCGCTTTTCAGGCGTCGATGACTTCTTCGTCCAGTCTTGCCGCATTCTCCTGGATGAAGGCGAAGCGGTGGGCGGGATTATTGCCCATCAGCCGGTCGACCAGGTCCTTCACCCCTGCGCGCTCCTCATATTCCTGGGGCAGGGTGATGCGGATCATCGAGCGCGACTTGGGATCCATGGTGGTCTCGCGCAGCTGCATCGGGTTCATCTCGCCCAGGCCCTTGAAGCGCGCGACCTCGACCTTCTTGCCCCTGAACACCGTGCGCTCCAGCTCGGCGCGGTGCGCATCGTCGCGCGCGTACAGGCTCTTGGCGCCTACCGTCAGGCGATAGAGCGGCGGCTGCGCCAGATAGAGGTGCCCGCGCCGCACCAGGTCCGGCATCTCCTGGAAGAAGAAGGTCATCAAGAGCGTCGCGATATGCGCGCCGTCGACGTCCGCGTCCGTCATGATGACGATGCGCTCGTAGCGCAGGTGGCTGGGATCACAGTCCTTGCGCGTGCCGCACCCCATGGCGAGGATCAGGTCGGCGATCTCCTGGTTCGCCAGGATCTTGGCACTGGTGGCGCTGGCTACGTTCAGGATCTTGCCGCGGATCGGAAGGATCGCCTGGGTCTTGCGGTCGCGCGCCTGCTTGGCCGAGCCACCGGCCGAGTCGCCCTCGACGATGAACAGCTCGGTGCCGGCAGGATCGTCGGCGGCGCAGTCGGTGAGCTTGCCGGGCAGGCGCAGCTTGCGGGCCGAGGTCGCCGTCTTGCGCTTGACCTCGCGCTCCTGCTTGCGGCGCAGGCGCTCGTCCATCCGCTCCAGCACATAGCCGAGCAGCGCACGGCCGCGCTCCATGTTGTCGGAAAGATAATGGTCGAAATGGTCGCGCACGGCCTTCTCGACCAGCGCGGTGGCGTCCGGGGAGGTCAGCCGGTCCTTGGTCTGGCTCTGGAACTGCGGATCGCGGATGAACACCGACAGCATCACTTCGGACCCGGTGAGCACGTCGTCGGGCGTCAGGTCCTTGGCCTTTTTCTGCCCCACCAACTCGCCGAAGCCGCGCAGGCCGCGCACCAGCGCTTGGCGCAGGCCCTGCTCGTGGGTGCCGCCGTCCGGCGTCGGAATGGTGTTGCAGTACCAGCTGTAGCTACCGTCGCTCCACAGCGGCCAGGCGACCGCCCATTCGACGCGGCCCTGCGCGTCCGGAAATTCCTGCGTGCCAGCGAAGAAATCCGAGGTCGCGCACTCGCGCCCGCCGATCTGCTCGCGCAGATGGTCTGCGAGCCCGCCGGGGAACTGGAAGACAGCCTCAGCCGGGGTGTCGTCGGAGATCAGCGAGGGAGCACAGCGCCAGCGGATCTCGACGCCCGCGAACAGATACGCTTTGGAGCGGACCAGCTTGTGCAGCCGCGCTGGCTTGAAAAGCATGTCCCCAAAGATTTCGGTATCGGGCGTGAACGCGACCGAAGTACCGCGCCGGTTGGGCGCCGCGCCGACCTTTTCGAGCGGCCCGAGCGTCTGCCCGCGCGCGAAGCGTTGGCGATACAGCTGCCGGTCGCGCGCGACCTCGACCACCGTGTCGGACGACAGCGCATTGACCACGCTGATGCCGACGCCGTGCAGGCCGCCGGAGGTCGCATAGGCCTTGCCGGTGAACTTGCCGCCCGAGTGCAGCGTCGAGAGGATCACCTCCAGCGCCGACTTGTCGGGGAAGCGCGGGTGCGGGTCCACCGGAATGCCGCGGCCGTTGTCGACGATGGTCAGGCGATTGCCTTCCTCCAGCGTCACCTCGATGCGGTTGGCGTGGCCGGCGACGGCCTCATCCATCGCATTGTCGAGCACTTCGGCCGCCAGGTGGTGCAGCGCGCGCTCGTCCGTGCCGCCGATGTACATGCCGGGGCGGCGACGAACCGGCTCCAGCCCCTCGAGCACCTCGATCGACGAGGCGTCGTAGCTGTTGCTGGCGGTGGTGGAGGAGGGCGACGCGAACAGGTCTTCTGCCATGGAACAGCTATAGTACGCGGGCGACCCCAGCGCAAAGCGCGCCGGCCAGGTTCAGTGCCGGATCGCGTGGGCGAGGGCGAGGTGGAAGCTCTTGGGGTCCTCGACCATCGGCGAATGGCCAAGCGCCGGCAGCCGCACCAGCCGCGCGTTGGGAAAGGCCTTCACCGCCGCCTCCGCCGCCTGCGGCACGGTGCGCACCTTCGCCCGCACCGCCTCGGGCGCGGTGTTGGCGCGAAACGCGGTCTTGTCGAGCTGGCCGATGAGGAGGGTGACGGGCACTGCCACGCGCGACAGCTCGGCCGCGACGGGCTGCGTCTCGATCATGTCGGAAAGCCGCGCCTGGGCTTCGCGCACCGTGTCGCCCTCGGCGCTCGCATATTGCCCGGCGAGCATCGCCACCCAGCGATCATAGGCGGGACGCCACTGGCCATGGTAATAGTTGCGCAGCTGATAGGCCTTGATCGAGCCGGCGTCGGTCTTCGCCTCCTCGGCGCGCAGGCCGTCGAGCGGCGTATAGGGCACGCCCTCCGCCAGCGTGTCGTTCAGGCCCAGCGGGTTGACCAGAACCAGCTGCGACAGGCGCTTGGGGTAAAGCAGGGCGAAGCGGGTCGCGAGCACGCCGCCCGTCGAATGGCCGACCAGCACGACCCGCCCGGCACCCGCCTTGTCGAGCAGCGCCGCCGTCAGGCTCGCCAGCGCGTGGAAGCTGTACTGGAAGCCCGCCGGCTTGGACGATTTGCAGAAGCCGATCTGGTCGGGCGCGATCACGCGATAACCGCGTGCCGCCAGGTCTCCGATCGTCTCGCCCCAGGTGGCCGCGCAGAAGTTCTTGCCGTGCAGCAGCACGACGGTGGTGCCGTTGGCGGCCGCAGTCGGGGCGACGTCCAGATAGGCCATGCGCACCGCCTCGCCCTGCGCGCGCGTCTCGAACCAGCGGACCGGATAGGGATAGTCGAACCGCTCCAGGTTCGCGCCGAAATCGGGTTTCGACTGGGCAAGCGCCGGGAACGGCACCCCCGCCAGCGCCAGCGCAATCATCCAACCCGCAGTCTGCATCCTTGCCTCCTCGCCGCCCCGTCAAAATGCGATCGCCCCGGAACCGGGTTCCAGGGCGATCGGTGTTTCGTGCTCTGCCTCAGCGGACGCGCGGGCCGCCATAGGGCAGCGGCGGCGGCGGGCGCCGGTCGCGGCGGGGCAGCTGCGCCTGATAGGCGTGGCCGCAATGCTCGACGCAGTACGGGAAGCCCGGATTCACCTTGTCGCCGCAGAAGTGGAAGTCCGGCTCGCCCGGGTGGCCGATCGGCCACTTGCAGATGCGGTCGTTGAGGTCGAGCAGCGTGGTCTTGCCGGCGATCGCCTCGCTGGGGCGGGCGGGCACCAGGCGGCGCGGCGGGGCGGGCGTGATCGGCGCGCTGTTCTCGCCGGGGTTCTGGCGCAGGAAGCCACCGGGGCCGACCGAACGCAGAGTCGGCTGGGGCCGCGACTCGGCGGCCGGTGCGGTGTCGTCCTCTTCGGCCGGTTCCGGCGCGGCAGCGCGCACCGGCTCGGGCGCGCGTACCGGCGCCGGCTTTACGGGCTCGGGAGCAGGCGGGGGCGACGCTTCGACTCGCTTGGGCGCCGGCGGCTCCGCCGGCGCGGCCACGGGTGCGGCCGGGGCTGCTGCGGCGGCCTTCTTTGCCTCCGGATCATTGGCGCGAACGGGCGAGGGACGCGACTGCAGCCCCAGCCGGTGGGCCTTGCCGATCACCGCATTGCGGCTGATCCCGCCCAGCTCTTCCGCGATCTGGCTCGCCGTCTGCCCGGCTTCCCACATCTTGGTCAGCGTGGCGATGCGTTCCTCGGTCCAACTCATTCGTCGTCGTTCCCCACTCGGTTCCGGTGCGGGTTGCGGCCCGCGACGCCAGCGACTAGGCGGCACCCATGGCCGATCAGCCCCTCGCATCCGAAAACAGGATTTCCGACCCCGGTGTTCCGGTCATCCGGAACGTCAACTGGGGCGGCTTGCGTGCGCTCTATATCAAGGAGGTGCGCCGTTTCTTCAAGGTGCAGCTCCAGACGATCTGGGCACCTGCCGTGCAGACCCTCCTGTACCTCGTGGTGTTCACCACGGCGCTGGGTGCGCGCGGGGCGGTTCCGGTCGGCGGCGGCACCGTCGCCTTTGCCGATTTCCTCGCACCCGGCCTGATCGTCATGGGGATGCTCACCAACGCCTATGCCAATGCCAGCTTCTCGCTGCTGGTGGGCAAGATGCAGGGCACGATCGTCGATTACCTGATGCCGCCGCTCTCCACCGGCGAGCTGCTGGCGGCGCTGACCGGCGGCGCCGTCACGCGCGCGTTCCTGGTGGGTGGCGCGGTCTGGCTGGCGATGGCGCTGTGGCCGGGCGTGCACGTGACGCCGCAGCATCTCTGGGCGATCCTGTGGTTCGGCTTGCTGGGCTCCGTATTCCTGGCGCTGGTGGGCGTGCTCACCTCGATCTGGGCGGAGAAGTTCGACCATGCCGCGGCGGTCCAGAACTTCGTGGTCGGCCCGCTCACGCTCCTGTCCGGCACCTTCTATTCGGTCGAGCGACTGTCGCCGACCTTTCAGGCGATCAGCCACGCCAACCCCTTCTTCTACATCATCTCGGGCTTCCGCTACGGCTTCATCGGCACCGCCGATTCGCCCGTGCTGCTCGGCAGCCTGGTGATCCTGGGCGTCGACGTGGTGCTCGGCATCATCGCCTATCGGCTGCTCGCAACCGGCTGGAAGACCAAGAGCTGAGGCTGCTGCGCCAGCCTTGGTGTTGACCGGCTTCGCCGGTCGCGCGTAAAGCAACGGAAGGGCGGCCTGGCTGGGCCGCCCTTTCGCGTTTCTGGAGCTTTTTCCACCTAGCCTGAAGGAGGCCGTTCGATGTCGATCACCGCGCTCATGCCCGTTTACCCACGGTGCGGCGTGCGCCCGGTGCGAGGCGAGGGCTGCTACCTCTTCAGCGAGGACGGCACGCGCTATCTCGACTTCGCCGCCGGCATCGCGGTGAACGCGCTCGGCCACGGCCACCCGCATCTGGTGAAGACCATCGCCGACCAGGCCGCGACCCTGATGCACGTCTCCAACCTCTACGGCAGCCCGCAGGGGGAGGCGCTGGCGCAGCGCATCGTCGACAACAGCTTTGCCGACACCGTGTTCTTCACCAACTCGGGTGCCGAGGCGGTGGAGTGCGCGATCAAGACCGCGCGCCGCTACCACTACGCCAACGGCAATCCTGAGCGGCACAAGCTCATCACCTTCCAGAACGCCTTCCACGGGCGCACGCTCGGCGCGATCTCCGCGACCGATCAGCCCAAGATGCGCGACGGGTTCGAGCCGCTGCTGCCGGGCTTCGACTATGTGCCCTTCAACGACCTGGAGGGCGCGCTCGCCAAGATCGATGACGAGACCGCCGGCTTCCTGGTCGAGACCGTCCAGGGCGAGGGCGGGCTGATGGCGGCGACGCCGGAGTTCCTCCAGGGCCTGCGCAAGACGTGCGACGAGCACGGCCTGTTGCTGGTGCTGGACGAGGTGCAGTGCGGCTATGGCCGCACCGGTACCTTCTTCGCGCACGAGCAATATGGCGTCACGCCCGACATCATGTCGGTGGCCAAGGGCATCGGCGGCGGCTTCCCGCTCGGCGCCTGCCTCGCGACCGAGGAAGCGGCCAAGGGCATGGTCTACGGCACCCATGGTTCGACCTATGGCGGCAACCCGCTCGCCATGGCGGCGGGCCAGGCGGTGCTCGACGTGATGCTGGAGCCGGGCTTCCTCGATCATGTGAAGCAGATGGGCGAGCGCCTGCGCTCGGCGCTCGAGCAGATGATCCCCAATCACGACCATCTGTTCGAAGAGGTGCGTGGCAAGGGGCTGATGCTCGGCATCAAGCTCAAGGCCGACGCGCGTGAGTTCGTGGCGCATCTGCGCGACAACCATCAGCTGCTGACCGTCTCGGCCGGCGGCAACGTGGTGCGCGTGCTGCCGCCGCTGGTGATCGACGAGCGCCACATCGCCGAGGCGGTGGAAAAGCTCTCGGCCGGCGCGAGCACCTTCGTGCCGCTCGCCGACGATTGATCCTCGCCACCTGACATCGACCGGCCCGTCCTGGCCGTCCGCCCTCTCAAATGGGGCGGCCGGTCGGGCGGGGAGCCAAGGGCCTTTGCCATGACCCAGACCCGTCACTTCCTCGATCTCTCCTCCGCCGGCGCCGATGGCGTCGCCGCGATGCTCGCCGACGCGCTCGATCGCAAGCAGGCGCGTGCCGGCTTCCCCAAGGGGCGCCCCGACGTGGACGCGCCGCTCGCCGGCCACACGCTGGCGATGGTGTTCGAGAAATCCTCCACCCGCACTCGCGTGTCGTTCGACATGGCGATGCGCCAGCTCGGCGGCAGCGCGGTGATCCTCGACAGCGGCACCAGCCAGCTTGGCCGCGGCGAGACGGTTGCCGACACCGCGCGCGTGCTGTCGGGCTATTGCGACGCCATCATGGTCCGCACCGACGACCATGCGAAGCTGGAGGAGATGGCGGCCTATGCCACCGTCCCCGTCATCAATGGCCTCACCGACAATTCGCACCCCTGCCAGATCATGGCGGACCTGCTGACCGTCATCGAGGCGGGCCTGGCGCTGCCGGGCAGCAAATGGGCGTGGCTGGGCGACGGCAACAACGTGCTCCACTCGATCATCGAGGCGGGCGGGCTGATGCACTTCGACGTGGTCGCCGCCTGCCCGGAGGGCTTCGACCCGGCACCGCACGTGCTGGAGGCAGCGGGCGCCCGCGCGCGCGTCTGCCGCGATCCGCTTGAGGCGGTGTCCGGTGCCGACGTGATCGTCACCGACACCTGGATCTCGATGGGCCAGGCCCATGCCGACGCGAAGCTCGCGGCGATGGCGCCGTTCCAGGTGACCGAGGCCCTGATGGCCGCGGCAAAGCCGGACGCCAAGTTCCTCCACTGCCTGCCCGCCCACCGCGGGGAGGAAGTGGTGCCGGAGGTGATCGACGGCCCGCAGTCGCTGATCTGGCCGGAGGCGGCGAACCGCCTTCACGCGCAGAAGTCGGTCCTGCGCTGGTGCTTCGGCCAGATCGGCTGAGCGCCGCCTGAGGAAGCCGGTCCGCGGCACGAGTTGCCGAACGCGGGCGGCTTCCTATCTTGGGGCGACATCCACCGAGCGTCGTTTCGCCCTGCCACACGGGGCGGCTCTTCTTCTCCCATGCGGGCGGAAGGGGAAGGGCAGGGCTCGGACAGGCTCAGCCCGAATGGTAGACGACATGCAGGAACTCACCGCCACCGATCTCGACCGCGCGATCGGCTTCACCATTCCCGACCGGGACGCCCGCGGCCGCATCACCCGGCTGGGGCCGGTGCTCGATTCGATCCTCTCCGCGCACGCCTACCCGCCGGCGATCGAGACGCTGCTGGCCGAGGCGCTGGCGCTCACCGCATTGCTCGGTTCGACGCTGAAGGGCGAGGAGGGCCAGCTCACGCTGCAGGCGCAGACCCAGAACGGCGTCGTGCGGCTGATGGTCTGCGACTTCAAGGCCGGCGAGCTGCGCGGCTATGTGGACTATGACGCCGAGCGTCTGGCGGCGCTGCCGGAGGCGCCGTCGCTGTTCGCGCTGTTCGGCAACGGCTATCTCGCGATCACCTTCGACCAGGCGGTGACCGGCGAGCGCTACCAGGGCATCGTGCCGCTGGACGGCGAGTCGCTGGCGGACGCGGCGCAGAGCTACTTCCTCCAGTCGGAGCAGATCCCGAGCCTGGTGCGCCTGGGTGTCGGTCGCGATGCGGCCGGCCGGCCGGTTGCAGGCGGGCTGTTCCTGCAGCACCTCCCCGATGGCGAGGAGGGGCGCGATCGTATCCACACCCGCCTCGATCACCCGCAGTGGCAGCACGTCGAGGCACTCGGCGCCACCATGGGTGCGGACGAGCTCACGGATGCGGCGCTTCCGCTGGAGACGCTGGTCTGGCGGCTGTTCAACGAGGAGCGCGAGGTGCTGGTGCAGGGAAGCACGGCCATGAGCCGCGGCTGCCGCTGCGACGTGACCTACATCCAGCAGGTGCTGTCGCGCTTCCCGGAGGAGGAGCGGCGCGAGATGGCCGACGAGAACGGCCTGATCACCGTCGACTGCGCCTTTTGCGCCACCAAGTTCCCGGTACCGTTCGAGACGGCACTCTCCTGACGTTGCATCCCCGGCAGGCAGCCCCCACATGCGCGGCGGGGGCTGCCGCGCTGCGGCAAACGGAAGGTGAGACATGAGGGGTGGGGGCGCAGGTCGCGCCATTCTGGCCGCAGTGGCGGCGATACTCGGTGCGGCGTCTGCCGTAGCGGTGGTTCCGGGCTCCGGACTTAAGGCAACAGCGTCGATCGAGCCCGGCCTGTGGCAGGTCCGCGAACGCGGTGCGAAGGCGGGGGGACGCAATCTGTGCGTCCGCGACGTCGGCGCGCTGGTTCAGCTCCGTCATGCCGGCGTTCAGTGCTCGCGCTTCGTCATCGAAGATGCCGGAAATCGCGCGACGGTACACTATACCTGTCCTGGATCGGGACATGGACGGACCACCATCACCGTCAATACCTCGCACGCGCTGACGGTCGAGACGCAGGGCATCGCCGAAGGCTTGCCGTTCCAGGAGGAATATTGGGTCCGGCGCCTCGGCAGCTGTTCGCCCGGCCGCGGTCGTTAAGGCTGGGTTTATGCGGGCCGTTCTACGAAGCGAATAGCCGGATTTCGGCGCATGTTCCCCTAACAACATGATCCTCGGGCCGCTCTTCAGCGGCCCGTTCTTTGCCGGTCTCGCGCTTCGCGGCTGACCGCTTGAGTCGCTGGACGCGATCTCCTAGTCCTCTTGAGGGCGCTACGTAGTAATTCGTACGCGGTTTACCGGAGCGCGGCCACGTACGGTCGCTAAGGGCGTGGCGCGTTTTTGCGGTGCAGCGTATGCCTCCTGTGCTCTTCGGCCTCCGTGGGGGGCGGTTACTTCGGGGCCGAAGCGCATATCAGGGGAGAGTCGGGAGACGATCCGTGGGTTGGCTTTGTATGGTGATGGGCCACAAGCACGCGAAGCGTGTGTGGCACGATGGGGTCGACTTTCGCGCCCGTTGCACGCGCTGCAGCGAGGAGATGCTGCGCGATGACGTCCGGGGCGAATGGCGCCTCTTCGATCCGGTCCGGGACGCCGATCCTACGCGCACCGAGAAGCCGGACCGCCAGTCCCGCGCGGGCTGAGGCGCCGCCTCCGATCCTCACCCGCGGGGCGCGCGCGCCGCAAAGCTGACCAGGCTCTCGCTGCCATCCTTGGCAAGCGCCGACACGCCGACGAAATGGTCGTCGACGATCACGCCCTTCAGCACATGGCTGGTGCCCGTCACGTCCACCTGGTCCGTCCAGTCCTGGCGATCGTTGCGGCGCCAGCGGATGCGATATCCGGCGGCGCCCGGCACCGGCTGCCAGCGCGCCGTCGTGTCGGTGCTGAGCGCGCCCGCGATCGTCACGCCTTCGGGTGCGGCCGGCGCCGCTGCCAGCCGCGCGAGCGTCGCGACGTTCAGCGCCGTCACCTTCGCGAGATAGGGGAAGTCCATCCGGTCGACCGTGTCGCCATAGACGCGACCGCTTTCCGTGCGCAGGTCCTGGTGCTGGGCGTCGTAATTCTCGACGCCGACGGAGAAGCGCACGGCCGGGTAGCCGAGCTTCAGGAACGGCTCATGGTCGCCGCCGCGGCCGAACCGGTCGGGGCGTCGTTCGAGCACCGCGTCGAGCCCGCCCGGCACGGTTCCCGCAACGCCGTCGATCGCCTTGGCGAGCGACCGGCTGGGGCCGTCGTCCTCGCCGCCGGCCGCGCGGCGCGCGATCTGCTGCTCCAGCGATTCGGAACTGCGGATTCCTTCGGAGAACACCCGCACCCGGTCCGCGACTCGCCGCCCGTCGAGGCCGATCGTGTTGCCGACGATGTCGTTGTTGAGCACCGCGCTCACCGTCCAGCCGCGTTCGCGCGCGGTGTCGGCGAGCAGTTCGCCGCCCCACAATCCCTGTTCCTCGCCCGACAGCGCCGCATAGACGATGGTCGCGTCGAACTTCTCCTTGGAAAGAATCCGCGCCGCCTCCAGCACCAGCGCCACGCCCGACGCGTCGTCGTTCGCGCCCGGTGCGTCGCTGGTCGCGTCCATCACGTCCGTCACGCGGCTGTCGATGTGCCCCATCACGATCACCACCCGCTTCGGGTCGCGTCCCTGCTGGAAGCCGAGCACGTCGACGATCTGTACGCCATTGGGTGCGCGCGGGCCGGTGAAGCCGCGGGCGATGTTCGCCACCGTGATGCAGCCGCCGCATGCCTCGCCGATCCGGCCCATCTCGTCGGCGAACCAGCGCCGCGCCGCGCCGATCCCGCGGCTGGGGTGGTCGGCCGACGACAGCGTGTGGCGGGTGCCGAACGACACCAGCTTCTCGACGTCCGCCTTCATCCGCTCGGGCCTGGGCGCCTCGCGCGCCGTGGCAGGGGTGGCGAGGGCAAGGAGCGGCAGCAGGAAAAGGGTTCGCATGGCCAAGGGTTTGACCGCGTTTTTGCCCCGGCTCAAGCGCCGCGTGTCAACTCAGCCGGTCGATCGCCTCGCGGTCCAGGCTGCCCGGGATGATCATCACCGGCACCGGCAGCGTGCCCGCGTCGGTGCCGGAGAAGTGGCTCACCAGCGGCCCGGGGGCGCCGCTTGCCGCCGCGCCCAGCACCAGCGCGGCGATCTCCGGATTGCCGGCGATCATCTCGCGCACGATCGCCGGGCCGTCGCCCTCGCGCACCGTCAACGCCGGCTTCAGGCCCGACTCCTCCAGCAACGTGCCCGCGGCGGCGGCGACCAGCCCTTGCGCGCGCTGCTGGGTTTCCTGCTCCATGGTGGCCATCACGCCACCCCATTGCACGAACTCCGGCCGCTCGATCAGCGCCAGGATCTCGACCGAGCCGCCGGTCTTCACCGCGCGCCGCGCGGCAAAGCGCAGCGCGATCTGCGACTCGGGACTTTCGTCGATCACCACCAGATACGTACGCATCGAAAACGCTCCCCTTTGGTTTGAAGCGTGGCGACGCTCGGCCGTTCGCGCAAGCCCACGGGGTTGACCGGTGCGGCTGTGACGGCAAAGGAAGGTCAGAGCCCCGAGAGGATCCAGCTGTACCCATGTCGATCGAAATCAAGATGCCCGCGCTTTCCCCCACCATGGAGGAGGGAACCCTCGCCAAGTGGCTGGTGAAAGAGGGCGACACCGTTCGTTCCGGCGACCTGATGGCGGAGATCGAGACCGATAAGGCGACGATGGAGTTCGAGGCGGTGGACGAGGGCGTGATCGCCAAGATCCTCGTCGCCGAGGGTTCGGACAATGTGAAGGTCGGCACCGTGATCGCGATCCTGGCGGGTGAGGGCGAGGACGCGAGCTCGATCGAGGCACCGGCAGCCGCTGCACCGGCAGCTGCTGCGCCGGCCGCGACGCCCGCTCCGGCAGCGAGCCCGGCTCCTGCCGAGCAGCCCAAGGCGGAGGCGAAGCCCGCTGCCGCTCCGGCAGCCCCGGCCAGCAGCGGCAGCCGCGTGAAGGCCAGCCCGCTTGCGCGTCGACTCGCCGCCGAAAAGGGCATCGACCTCGCGGGCCTCAGCGGCTCCGGCCCCAACGGCCGCATCGTCAAGGCCGACCTCGACGGCGCCAAGCCGGGCCAGGCGAAGGCAGCGGCTCCCGCACCGGGCGCCTCGGCCAGCGGTGCGGCCAGCATTCCCGCCGGCGGGACTGCGCCGAGCCAGGAGACCAAGGCGGTCTGGTACGACGAGTCGATCCCGCACGAGGTTTCGAAGCTCTCCAACATCCGCAAGACGATCGCGCGCCGCCTGACCGAGGCGAAGCAGACGATCCCGCACATCTACCTTACGGTCGACGTCCGCCTCGACGCGCTGCTCAAGCTGCGCGGCGAGCTCAACAAGAGCCTGGACGCGCGCGGCGTGAAGCTGTCGGTCAACGATCTGCTCATCAAGGCGCTCGGCATCGCGCTCGAGCAGAGCCCGAAGTGCAACGTGACCTTCCTGGGCGACCAGCTCGTCAGCTACAGCCGTGCCGACGTGTCGGTGGCGGTCTCCACGCCGACCGGCCTGATCACCCCGATCATCCGCGACGCGGCTGCCAAGGGCGTCGCCCGCATCTCGACCGAGATGAAGGAGCTCGCCGGCCGCGCCAAGGAGAACAAGCTGAAGCCCGAGGAGTATCAGGGCGGCACCGCCAGCCTGTCCAACATGGGCATGTTCGGCATCAAGCAGTTCGAGGCGGTCATCAACCCGCCGCAGGGCATGATCCTGGCGGTCGGCGCGGGCGAGAAGCGCCCGTACATCGTCGACGACGCGCTCGGTGTCGCCACCGTCATGACCGCGACCGGCAGCTTCGACCACCGCGCCATCGACGGTGCGGACGGCGCGCAGATGCTCAAGCTGTTCAAGGCGCTGGTCGAGCAGCCGATGGGCCTGCTTGCTTGAGGCCCGGGCGCAGCCGGTGGTTGCTAGGCGGAGCGCGGCGATGAAGGTGCGGATTGCGATCGAGCTGATCCAGATCGTGTTGAGCGTCGCGGCCGTCGTCGGGGTGGGGATGCTCTCCGCCTGGTCCTACCGGCCCGCGCGCGATGACGTCGAGCTGGTGACGCTGGGCGCGGTGCTGGTCGTGGTGGTGCTCGGCATCCGCCAGCTGCAGCGCGCCATTGCCGAACAGCGTCTTGCTCGCGAGGGTCTGGCCCATGACTGACGGCCCGCCCCAGGGGCAGCCGGCGCTGCGCGTCACCACCATGCCTGCCGACGCCAATCCTTACGGGGACATCTTCGGCGGCTGGCTGATGAGTCAGATGGACATGGCCGCCGGCCTCACCGCCGCACGCCACGCGCGCGGCCGCGCCGTCACCATCGCGGTCGAGGCGATGCAGTTCCACGCCCCCGTCGCGGTCGGCGACGAGGTGTCGGTCTATGCCGAGCTGGTGAAGACCGGCCGCACCTCCATGACGATCGAGGTCGAGGCCTGGCGCCGCGGCCGCCACGTCGAGGAACAATGCCGGGTCACCCAGGCGCGCTTCGTCTTCGTCGCGATCGACGAGAACCGGCGCCCGCGCCCGATCAACACCGTACAATCCTGAAGAATCGCAGAACGGAAGCACCAAGCCATGGCTGAAACCTACGACCTCATCGTTCTCGGCTCCGGGCCGGGCGGCTATGTCGCGGCGATCCGTGCGGCGCAGCTGGGCCTCAAGACCGCGATCGTCGAGCGCGAGAACCTGGGCGGCATCTGCCTCAACTGGGGCTGCATCCCGACCAAGGCGCTGCTGCGCTCGGCCGAGATCTTCCACTATATGCAGCACGCCAAGGACTATGGTCTCGCCGCCGACAAGATCAGAGCCGACCTGGATGCGGTGGTGAAGCGCTCGCGCGGCGTTGCCAAGCAGCTCAACCAGGGCGTCACCCACCTGATGAAGAAGAACAAGGTGGCGGTGCACATGGGCACCGGCAAGCTGACGGGGAAGGGCAAGCTGACGGTCACCGGCGCAGACGGCAAGACCACCGAGCTTGCGGCCAAGAACATCATCGTCGCCACGGGTGCGCGTGCCCGAGACCTCCCGAACCTGCCGGCGGATGGCAAGCGTGTGTGGACCTATCGCCACGCGATGACGCCGTCCGAGATGCCGACCAAGCTGCTGGTCATCGGATCGGGCGCGATCGGCATCGAGTTCGCCAGCTTCTACAACGACATGGGCTCCGAAGTTACCGTGGTCGAGATGATCGACCGCATCGTGCCCGTCGAGGACGCGGACATTTCCGCCTTCCTCGAAAAGTCGCTCACCAAGCAGGGCATGAAGATCCTGACCGGTGCCAAGATCGACAAGATCTCCGCCGATGCCAACGGCGTGAAGGCGACGATCACGGGCAAGGACGGCAAGGCGTTCGACGGCGAGTACAGCCATGTCATCGTCGCGATCGGCATCGTGCCGAACACCGCCGACATCGGCCTGAAGGAACTGGGCGTCGCGATGAACGACCGCGGCTTCCTGGAGACGGACGCCACCTGCAAGACCAATGTCGAGGGCCTGTGGGCGATCGGCGACATCACCGCGCCGCCCTGGCTCGCGCACAAGGCCAGCCATGAGGGCGTGATCGCGGTCGAGGCGATCGCCGGCAAGCACCCGCATGCCATGGACGTGCGCAACATCCCGGGCTGCACCTATTGCCACCCGCAGATCGCGAGCGTCGGCCTGACCGAGGCGAAGGCCAAGGAAGCGGGCTATGAGGTGAAGGCTGGGACCTTCCCGTTCATCGGCAACGGCAAGGCGATTGCGCTCGGCGAAGCGGAAGGCTTCATCAAGACCGTGTTCGACGCCAAGACCGGCGAGCTGCTGGGGGCGCACATGATCGGCGCCGAGGTGACCGAGATGATCCAGGGTTACACCGTCGGCAAGACGCTGGAGACCACCGAGGCCGAGCTCATGGAAACGGTGTTCCCGCACCCGACCATGTCCGAGGCGATGCACGAGAGCGTGCTCGCCGCCTACGGGCGCGCGCTGCACATCTGATCCGGCCGGCGGGCGGTCCTTCGGGCCGTCCGCTGCCCCCCGTCTGGCCGGCGGCTTCGGAACGCCCCTCGCGAACGCACGTTGTTGCCCGCGAAGGAGACGCCGCCATGACCAAAGCCGTTCCGATGATGATGCTGCCGCTCGTCGCGCTGCTGGGCGCGTGTGGAGGCGGCGAAGAGGTCCGCGTGACCAACGACGAGAACGTCGTCCTCAACGACAGCTACGACAACATGGCCTTCTCCAACGACGGCGAGGATCCGGCCAATGCAGCCGGAAGCGCCGGCGGTGCGGACGGCGCCATGATGGGCAACGGCACCGACGGCAACATGACGATGCCGGCCGGCAACGACACGCTGCCGATCGCCAACGACGCCGCCCCAACTCGCTGACCGGAGCGGCGCCCGCTCCACGCTTCGTCGCAAATCACGGAACGGGCGCCGGAAGCCTGCGTTGCACAGCCCCGAAGGAGAGACTGCATGAAGAAGCTTTTGCTGATCGGGGCCGTGTTGCCCGCACTGGCCGGCCTTGCCGCTTGCGGCGATCGTAGCGCCACCGACAACACCAACGTCGTGGTCGCCGATGAGGGCACCGCCAACGACACCGTGCTGACCGACGAGACGCTGGACGGCAACGAGGCCGCCACCACCGGCAACGCGGCCGATGCCGCCGCGCTGACCGCGCAGAGCTTCGCCAACACCATGGCCGCCAGCGATACGTTCGAGATCGAGTCGGCGAAGATCGCGCAGGACAAGGCGACGGCGCCGGCCCTCAAGCAGTTCGCAGCGCAGATGGTGAAGGATCACACCGCCTCCACCGCCAAGCTGAAGACCGCGGCCGCCAGCGCCAACGTCACCCCGGCACCGGCGCTCACCGCCGAGCAGAACGCGAACCTGGAAGCGCTTCGCGCCGCCAGCGGTGCCGAGTTCGACAATGTCTACAAGCAGCAGCAGGTCGCAGCCCACCAGCAGGCGCTCTCGGCGCTGCAGGGCTATGCCGCCAATGGCGAGGCAGCCTCGCTCAAGACCTTTGCCTCGAACACCGCCAAGGTGGTCGAAGGTCATCTGAAGGAAGTGCAGGGGATGTAATCCCCGGCGGCGGGTGCGAGGGCTCTGCGCTTTCGCACCCGCCGCATTTTCTCCCCCCGAGTGGATTGACCCCGCCTGCATCCGCCCCGACCAAGGGGCGAACGCGTGCAGGGGGACGATGATGCGGAACTTGGGGGTGGCGGCTGCGGCCGCAGCGGCGGCATTCGCGTCGCCGGCATTCAGCCAGACGACGGGGTCGGAGACGGTCGTGGTGACGGCCGATCGCATGCTCGACGTCCAGAGCGGCCGGTTGCTCGATCAGCCGGTGGTGGTGATCACCGACGGGCGCATCGCCTCGGTCGCGACCGGCAACGCGCGGCCGCTGATTCCGGCGGGCGCGACTCGCATCGATCTTCCCGGCAAGACGATCGTCCCCGGCTTGATCGACATGCACGTCCATCTCACCAGCAATCCGAAATACGGCGGCTACACCGGCCTCCAGTTCACCGACAGCTTCTGGGTGGCGCAGGCGGCGGGCAATGCCGCGCGGACGCTGCGCGCCGGCTTCACCACCGTGCGCAACGTTGGGTCGGACAATTACGCCGATGTCGGATTGAAGCAGGCGATCGAGGAGGGATGGATCGACGGCCCCCGCATCGTTCCCGCTGCCTATGCGCTCGGCGCCACCGGCGGTCACTGCGACGAGACCTTCCTGCCGCCTTCCTTCCAGCGCGTCTCGCCGGCGATGGGGGACAGCCCCGAGGAGCTGAAGAAGCGGGTGCGCGAGCAGCGCAAATATGGCGCGGAGGTGATCAAGGTCTGCGCCACCGGCGGCGTCTTCTCCCGCAACACCGAGCCCGGCATCCAGCAGCTCCATGAAGAGGAGCTCAAGGCCGTCGCCGACGAGGCCCATTTCTGGAAGCTCAAGACCGCCGCCCACGCCCATGGTGCCGAAGGGATCAAGGCCGCGATCCGCGCCGGCATCGACACCATCGAGCACGTCAGCTTCATCGACGACGAAGGCATCCGCCTCGCTCGGGAGCGCGGCACCTGGCTCGGCTTCGACGTCTACAACACCGAATATACGCTGGCCGAGGGCAAGGCGAACGGCGTGCTGCCGGAGAATATCGAAAAGGAACGCCGCGTCGGCACGCTCCAGCGCGAGAACTTCGGCCGTGCGGCGAAGGCGGGCGCGCGCATGATCTTCTCGACCGACGCGGGCATCTATCCCCATGGCGACAATGCGCGCCAGTTCGCGGTCATGGTCCGCTTCGGCATGACTCCGCTGGACGCGATCCGCACCGCCACGTGGAATGCCGCGCAGGCGCTCGGCCGAGAGGCGGACGTGGGTGCCATTGCAGTTGGCCGCTTCGGCGATCTCGTGGCGGTCGAAGGCGATCCCATCCGTGACGTGACCCTGCTCGAACGGCCCGCAGCGGTGGTGAAGGGCGGCAAGCTCGTCGCCGGCCATCAGGGCGCCTGACCCGCGGCAGGTGCGGCGGGGCAGGGGAGGGCGACGCCTTCCCCTGCGGGCCGCGCCATTGACCGTGCGCGGGCGAGCGCGTATAGGCGCGCCCGTTCAATGGGATGGTTCCGGTTCGCCGGTCTCGACCTGCTGGGCAGCGCTGAACGTTGTTGGAGACCTAAGGCCCCGGGGCGTGTTGCCGCGTGGCCTTTGCGCATTCCTGTCACGACTCCGGCAAAGTAACCGTTTGAAAGGTGAAGGGCTTCATGCCGACGATCAACCAGCTGGTCCGCAAGGGCCGCGAACTGCAGAAGACCAAGTCCAAGGTCCCTGCGATGGAGCAGAACCCGCAGAAGCGCGGCGTCTGCACCCGTGTGTACACGACGACCCCGAAGAAGCCGAACTCGGCTCTGCGCAAGGTGGCCAAGGTTCGCCTGACCAACCAGCGCGAAGTCATCAGCTACATCCCGGGCGAGGGCCACAACCTCCAGGAGCACTCGGTGGTGCTCATCCGCGGCGGCCGTGTGCGCGACCTTCCGGGCGTGCGCTACCACGTGCTGCGCGGCGTGCTCGACACCCAGGGTGTCAAGGACCGCCGTCAGTCCCGCTCCAAGTACGGCGCCAAGCGTCCGAAGTAAGCCGGCCGCTGTTGCGGTCCATTCAGGCTGAAGTTTTAAAGGAATAAAGCAGATGGCACGTCGTCGTCGTCCCGAGAAGCGGGAAATCCTGCCGGATCCCGTCTACGGGGATCAGGTTCTTTCGAAGTTCATGAATTCGGTGATGCTGGACGGCAAGAAGTCCGTCGCCGAAGCCATTGTCTATGGTGCGTTCGAGACCATCGAAGCGCGCGCCAAGCGTGACCCGATCGGCGTCTTCCACGACGCACTCGGCAACGTGAAGCCGGGCATCGAGGTCCGCAGCCGCCGCGTCGGTGGTGCGACCTACCAGGTTCCGGTCGAAGTCCGTCCGGAGCGTGCACAGGCGCTCGCGATCCGCTGGCTGATCGCATCGGCCCGCAACCGCAGCGAGAACACCATGGCAGCCCGCCTGTCGGGTGAGCTGATGGACGCAGCCAACAACCGCGGCAACGCGGTCAAGAAGCGCGAAGACACGCACCGCATGGCGGAAGCGAACCGCGCCTTCTCGCACTACCGCTGGTAACAGCGGTTCCGGCGGTCTTCCGCTGGCAACACAACCGACCTATATGATGGGGAGCCGGTCACGCCGGCTCCCCACATCGCTAAGGAAGAACGATCATGGCCCGCAGCCATCCGCTCGAGCGCTATCGCAATATCGGCATCATGGCGCACATCGACGCCGGCAAGACGACCACGACCGAACGCATCCTCTATTACACCGGCAAGTCCTACAAGATCGGCGAAGTGCACGAAGGCACCGCGACGATGGACTGGATGGAGCAGGAGCAGGAGCGCGGGATCACGATCACCTCGGCGGCGACCACGTGCAAGTGGCGCGCTGAAGAGGGCAAGGGCGAAGAGCACCTGATCAACATCATCGACACCCCCGGCCACGTCGACTTCACGATCGAAGTCGAGCGTTCGCTGCGCGTGCTCGACGGTGCGGTTGCCTGCTTCGACGGCGTTGCCGGCGTGGAGCCGCAGTCGGAGACCGTGTGGCGCCAGGCGGACAAGTACAAAGTTCCGCGGATGTGCTTCGTCAACAAGCTCGATCGCACCGGCGCGAACTTCTACTACTGCGTGGACACGATCGTCGAGCGTCTCGGCGCGCGTCCGGCCGTGCTGTACATCCCGATCGGCGAGGAAGGCGGCTTCAAGGGCCTGGTCGACCTGGTCGAGAACCGCGCGATCATCTGGCTCGACGAGAGCCTGGGCGCGAAGTTCGAATATCGCGAGATCCCCGACGAGCTGAAGGAAAAGGCCGCGAAGTATCGCAGCGACCTGATCGAGATGGCCGTCGAGCAGGACGATGCGCTCATGGAAGCGTATCTCGAGGGCAACGAGCCGTCGGTCGCCGACCTCAAGAAGCTGATCCGCAAGGGCACGCTCGAGATGTCGTTCGTTCCGATCCTTTGCGGTTCGGCGTTCAAGAACAAGGGCGTTCAGCCGCTGCTCGACGCGGTGGTCGACTATCTGCCTTCGCCGCTCGACATTCCCGACGTGCAGGGCGTGAAGCTCGACGGCGAGACCGCGGACTCGCGTCCGCCGGAAGACAATGCGCCGTTCTCGGCTCTGGCCTTCAAGATCATGAACGATCCGTTCGTCGGCTCGCTCACCTTCACCCGCATCTATTCGGGCACGCTGACCAAGGGCAGCTACCTGAACTCGGTGAAGGACAAGAAGGAAAAGATCGGCCGTATGCTCCTCATGCACGCGAACTCGCGTGAGGACATCGAGGAAGCGCGCGCCGGCGACATCGTCGCGATCGCGGGCCTCAAGGAGACCACGACCGGCGACACGCTGTGCGACGCGTCGAACCCGATCATCCTGGAGCGGATGGAATTCCCCGAGCCCGTGATCGAGCTTTCGGTGGAGCCGAAGACCAAGGCCGACCAGGAAAAGATGGGCATCGCGCTCAACCGCCTGGCTGCCGAGGATCCCTCGTTCCGCGTGTCGACCGACCATGAGTCGGGCCAGACCATCATCAAGGGGATGGGCGAGCTCCACCTCGAGATCCTGGTCGACCGCATGAAGCGCGAGTTCAAGGTCGAGGCGAACGTCGGTGCGCCGCAGGTGGCGTATCGCGAGTATCTCGCCAAGCCCGTCGAGCTGACCTACACCCACAAGAAGCAGTCGGGTGGTTCGGGCCAGTTCGGTGAAGTCAAGGTTCAGGTGAAGCCGGGCGAGCGTGGCTCGGGCTACCAGTTCTTCGACGAGATCAAGGGCGGCAACATCCCGCGCGAATACATCCCGTCGGTGGAGAAGGGCTTCCGCGAGACGGCACAGACGGGCTCGCTGATCGGCTTCCCGATCATCGACTTCGAAGTGCACCTGATCGACGGTAAGTACCACGACGTCGACTCGTCGGCGCTGGCGTTCGAAATCTGCGCCCGTGGCGCGATGCGCGAGGCCGCTCAGAAGGCCGGCATCAAGCTGCTCGAGCCGGTCATGAAGGTCGAGGTCGTCACCCCGGAGGAATACCTGGGCGACGTTATCGGCGACATGAACAGCCGTCGTGGCCAGATCCAGGGCACCGACAGCCGCGGCAACGCGCAGGTGGTCGAGGCGATGGTGCCGCTGGCCAACATGTTCGGCTATGTGAACCAGCTCCGCTCGTTCACCCAGGGCCGTGCGCAGTACTCGATGCAGTTCTCGCATTATGACGAAGTGCCGCAGAACGTGGCCGACGAAGTGAAGGCGAAGCTGGCGTAACCCTGAAACAGTCGCTATGGGGCCGCGTTCGCGTGGCCCCTGATGCGGCAGCGGATTCGAATCAGAAGGTAGGAAAATGGCAAAAGCGAAATTCGAGCGGAACAAGCCGCACCTCAACATCGGTACCATCGGCCACGTCGACCACGGCAAGACGTCGCTGACCGCTGCGATCACGAAGATCCTGGCTGAGAACGTTGCGGGTAACGCTGCGGTCGACTTCGCCAACATCGACAAGGCTCCGGAAGAGCGCGAGCGCGGCATCACGATCTCGACCGCACACGTCGAGTACGAGACCGACTCGCGTCACTACGCGCACGTCGATTGCCCGGGCCACGCTGACTATGTGAAGAACATGATCACCGGTGCGGCGCAGATGGACGGCGCGATCCTGGTGGTCGCAGCGACCGACGGCCCGATGCCGCAGACCAAGGAGCACATCCTGCTCGCTCGCCAGGTTGGCGTGCCGACCATGGTGGTCTTCCTCAACAAGGTCGACCTCGTCGACGACGAGGAAATCCTTGAGCTGGTCGAAATGGAAATCCGCGAAGAGCTCTCCAAGCGTGAGTTCGACGGCGACAACATTCCGATCATCCGTGGCTCGGCGACCGCAGCTCTCTCGGGCTCGGACGACAAGCTCGGCAAGGACGCGATCCTGGCCCTCATGGCAGCAGTCGACGAGTCGATCCCGCAGCCGGAGCGTCCGCTCGACAAGCCGTTCATGATGCCGATCGAAGACGTGTTCTCGATCTCGGGTCGCGGCACCGTCGTCACCGGCCGCGTCGAGACCGGCGTTGTGAAGGTTGGCGAGGAAGTCGAGATCGTCGGCATCCAGGAAGCCGTCCGCAAGACCGTCGTCACCGGCGTTGAAATGTTCCGCAAGCTGCTCGACCAGGGCCAGGCAGGCGACAACATCGGCGCGCTGATCCGTGGCGTTGGCCGTGAAGAAGTTGAGCGTGGTCAGGTTCTGGCCAAGCCGGGTTCGATCAAGCCGCACACCGACTTCCAGTCGTCGGTCTACGTGCTGTCGAAGGACGAGGGTGGCCGTCACACGCCGTTCTTCGCCAACTACCGCCCGCAGTTCTACTTCCGCACCACGGACGTGACCGGCACGATCGAGCTGCCGGAAGGCACCGAGATGGTCATGCCGGGCGACGAAGTCGCGCTGGGCGTCAAGCTCATCGCACCGATCGCGATGGACGTTGGTCAGCGCTTCACCATCCGTGAGGGCGGTCGTACCGTCGGCGCGGGCGTGGTCAGCGAAATCAACAAGTAAGCCGCTCACAAGGCGACTGACAACAGCCGCCCGGCATCCCCAAAAAGGGGGTGCCGGGCGGTTGCCTTTTTGTAGAGGCCTCTGTAAGGGCGGCCTTCCAGTTTTTTTGAGTTTCGGCTCTTTCTCCGCCATCCCGGTTTCTTCCGGGATCTCAACCCGCCGGCGCTGCGCCTGCGGCACGAGCCCTCAGCTTCGGTTGGGGTGACGGCCGGGGTCGTGACCATTTCGCATCGGTAGGGATATGGACAACAACATCCGCATTCGCCTCAAGGCGTTCGACCATCGCGTGCTCGACCAGGCAGCCGGCGACATCGCCGACACCGCCCGTCGTACCGGCGCGCTGATCCGTGGTCCGATTCCGCTGCCCACGCACATCGACAAGTTCACCGTGAACCGCGGCCCGCACATCGACAAGAAGTCGCGCGAGCAGTTCGAGACCCGCACCTACAAGCGTCTCCTCGACATCGTGCAGCCGACCCCGCAGACGGTGGACGCGCTGATGAAGCTCGACCTCGCCGCCGGCGTTGACGTCGAGATCAAGCTGGCGTAATGCGCCGGCACCGCGACGCTTGGTGATTCACCGGGCGTCGCGCTTTCGCTTCCCGCGCTAAGTCGCGGTAGAGGCTGGGAAAGCAGCTACGGGATACCGAACGGCAGGGGATCATTCGATCAAAGCCGTTGTCCGCGTCCCCGCTATCGAGGGAAAAACAGGCGGTTCGTCCGCGGTGTTCCTCGATGACCGGCCCTGGCGGGGGCGTTTGTCGTGAGGGCTGGGGCTCCGGAGCGTGAAAGCGGCCGGGGCCTTTTTCGTTGGCAAGCTCGCCGGGATGGCGAGCCTCTGTTGGAGGAGTGGGTCATGCGCACTGGCGTGATCGCTAAGAAGATGGGAATGACCCGGTTGTTCCAGGATGACGGGCGCCACGTGCCCGTGACCGTCCTGGCGCTGGAAGAGGTTCAGGTGGTGGCGCAGCGCACTGCCGACCGCGACGGTTATGTCGCGGTGCAGATCGGTGCCGGCACTGCCAAGGCGAAGAACGTCGCCAAGCCGCAGCGCGGCCACTTCGGCAAGGCCGAGGTCGAGCCGAAGATGGAAGTCTGCGAGTTCCGCGTTGCCGAAGATGCGCTGCTGGACGTCGGTTCGACGATCTCGGCGGACCATTTCGTCGCCGGCCAGCTCGTCGACGTGTCCGGCAAGACCCAGGGTAAGGGTTTCGCGGGCGCCATGAAGCGCTGGAACTTCGGTGGTCTGCGCGCGACGCACGGCGTTTCGGTCTCGCACCGTTCGCACGGTTCGACCGGTAACCGTCAGGATCCGGGTCGCGTCTTCAAGAACAAGAAGATGGCCGGCCACATGGGCGACCGCAACCGCACGCAGCAGAACCTCGAGATCGTCTCGACGGATGCTGAGCGTGGTCTCATCTTCGTCAAGGGTTCGGTCCCGGGTCACAAGGGCACCTGGCTGATCGTCAAGGACGCGGTGAAGGTCGCGCGCCATGCCGACGCGCCGTACCCCGCCGGCCTGAAGGCCGTCGCCAACAGCAACGAAACCCCGGCCGAGGCGCCCGCACAGGCGGCTCCCGAGGCGACCGAAGGCCAGGAGGGCTGAACGTGAAGGTCAAGGTACAGACCCTCGACGCCGCCGAGAGCGGCGACATCGAGCTGAAGGACGAGGTGTTCGGCGTCGAGCCGCGTGCCGACATCCTGCACCGCGTCGTGACGTGGCAGCTGGAAAAGCGTCGCGGCACCGCCCGTGGCACCCGCGAGCGTGCGGACGTCGCACGCACCGGCAAGAAGCTCGGTCGCCAGAAGGGCGGCGGCGTCGCTCGTCACGGCGATCGTCGCGCTCCGATCTTCGTCGGCGGCGGTAAGGCGCACGGTGCTCGTGTTCGCGACTTCAATCCGTCGCTGAACAAGAAGATCCGCGCGCTGGGCCTGCGCATGGCGCTGTCGAGCCACGCCAAGGCGGGTTCGCTGATCGTCGTCGACGGCCTCACGGTCGAGGACGGCAAGACCAAGGCGCTGACCGGCAACCTGTCGAAGCTGGGCTTCGGCAAGACCGCGCTGGTGATCGACGGCGACGCCGTCGAGACGAGCTTCGCGCTCGCTGCTCGCAACCTGCGGGCCGTGAACGTGCTGCCGGCCGGTGGTGCCAACGTCTACGACATCCTGAAGCATGACACGCTGGTGCTCACCCGCGCCGCTGTCGAAAAGCTGGAGGCGCGCTTCCATGGCTAAGGCAAGCAAGGCGGTCGACGTCCGCCACTACGACGTGGTGCTCGCGCCCCACATCACCGAGAAGTCGACCCTGGTGTCGGAGCAGAACGCAGTCGTGTTCAAGGTGGCGAAGACCGCCTCCAAGCCCGAGATTAAGGCGGCGGTTGAAGCGCTGTTCGACGTGAAGGTCACCGGCGTGAACACGATCGTCGTCAAGGGCAAGACCAAGCGCTGGAAGGGCGAAGCCTACAAGCGCACGGACATCAAGAAGGCGATCGTTACCCTGGCCGAAGGTCAGTCGATCGACGTAACGCAGGGGACCATGGCGTAATGGCACTCAAGCATTACAACCCGACCTCGCCGGCACGGCGCGGCCTGGTCCTCGTCGACCGTTCGGGTCTGTTCAAGGGGCGCCCCGTAAAGGCGCTGACCGAGGGCAAGACCAAGACGGGCGGCCGCAACAACAAGGGTCACGTGACCTCGCGCGGCATCGCCGGCGGTCACAAGCAGCGCTATCGCATCGTCGATTTCAAGCGTCGCCTGTGGGACGTCGAGGGCACCGTGGAGCGGATCGAGTATGATCCCAACCGCACGGCCTTCATCGCGCTCGTCAACTATGGCGAGATCGACGGCAAGCAGAGCCTGGCCTACATCATCGCCCCGCAGCGTCTGGGCGTTGGTGACAAGGTGATCGCCGGTCGCAAGACCGACGTGAAGCCGGGCAACGCGATGGAGCTGGGCCAGGTGCCCGTCGGCACCATCGTCCACAACGTCGAGATGAAGCCTGCCAAGGGTGGTCAGATCGCACGTTCGGCCGGCACCTATGTGCAGGTCGTGGGCCGCGACAAGGGCATGGTCATCGTTCGCCTGAACTCGGGCGAGCAGCGCTACATCCGTGCTGAGTGCATGGCGACGGTCGGTGCGGTTTCGAACCCGGACAACCAGAACCAGAACCTCGGCAAGGCTGGCCGCACCCGTTGGCTGGGCAAGCGCCCGCTGACCCGCGGCGTTGCCAAGAACCCGGTCGACCACCCGCACGGCGGTGGTGAAGGCCGGACCTCGGGCGGCCGTCATCCGGTCACCCCGTGGGGCAAGCCGACGAAGGGTGCGCGCACTCGTCACAACAAGGCGACCGACAAGATGATCATCCGGTCGCGTCACGCGAAGAAGAAGGGCTGATAGATGGCTCGTTCTGTTTGGAAGGGCCCGTTCGTCGAACTGAGCCTGCTGAAGAAGGCGGAGGCCGCTCAGGAAGCCGGTACGCGCGCTGGTCCGATCAAGACCTGGTCGCGTCGTTCGACGATCCTGCCGCAGTTCGTCGGCCTGACGTTCAACGTGTACAACGGTCGCAAGTTCGTGCCGGTGTCGGTCAACGAAGAGATGGTGGGCATGAAGCTCGGCGAGTTCGCTCCCACCCGCTTCTTCCCCGGCCACGCCGCCGACAAGAAGGGTAAGCGCTGATGAGCAAGCAGGCAGCCCCTCGCCGCGTGGGCGAGAAGGAAGCACTGGCAGTCGCCACGCAGGTGCGTGGCTCGGCCCAGAAGCTGAACCTCGTCGCCGGCCTCATCCGCAACCGCTCTGCCGGTGAAGCGATGAACATCCTCGCCTTCTCGAAGAAGGCGATGGCCGTGGACGTCCGCAAGTGCCTCGCTTCGGCGATCGCCAACGCGGAGAACAACCACAACCTCGACGTCGACGCTCTCGTCGTGAAGGAGGCTTCGGTCGGCAAGTCGATCACCATGAAGCGGTTTGCTACCCGCGGCCGTGGTAAGTCGACCCGCATCCTGAAGCCGTTCAGCCGCGTGCGCATCGTCGTTGCCGAGGTGGAGGAAGCGTAATGGGTCAGAAGTCGAACCCCATCGGTCTGCGTCTGCAGATCAACCGCACCTGGGACAGCCGCTGGTTCGCGGAAGGCCATGACTATGGCCGTCTGCTGCTGGAGGATCTCAAGATCCGCAAGTACATCACCGAGACGCTGCCGCAGGCCGCGATCTCGAAGGTGGTGATCGAGCGTCCGGCCAAGCTGTGCCGCGTGTCGATCTATGCAGCCCGTCCGGGCGTGATCATCGGCAAGAAGGGCGCCGACATCGAGAAGCTTCGCAAGAAGCTCGCTGCGATGACCTCGTCCGACGTGTCGCTGAACATCGTCGAGATCCGCAAGCCCGAGATCGACTCCAAGCTGGTGGCACAGGGTGTCGCGGACCAGCTCGAGCGTCGCATCGCCTTCCGTCGCGCCATGAAGCGCGCGGTGCAGTCGGCGCTTCGTCTGGGCGCCGAGGGCATCCGGATCACCTGCGCCGGCCGTCTCGGCGGCGCCGAGATCGCACGTACCGAATGGTACCGTGAGGGTCGCGTTCCGCTGCACACGCTGCGCGCGAACGTCGACTATGCCGAAGCGACTGCACACACCGCCTATGGCGTGTGCGGCGTGAAGGTGTGGATCTTCAAGGGTGAGATCCTCGGCCACGACCCGATGGCGCAGGACCGGCTGATGCTGGAGGCTCAGACCTCCGGCGTGCGTCCGGCCCGCGATGACCGCCGCTAAGGACTAGGAAAATGCTGCAACCAAAGCGCACCAAGTTCCGCAAGGCCTTCAAGGGCCGCATCCATGGCGACGCCAAGGGTGGCACCGCGCTCAACTTCGGCTCCTACGGGCTGAAGGCGATGGAGCCGGAGCGGATCACCGCTCGCCAGATCGAGGCGGCTCGCCGCGCGATCACGCGCCACATCAAGCGCCAGGGCCGTCTCTGGATCCGCGTCTTCCCGGACGTTCCGGTTTCGTCGAAGCCTGCCGAAGTCCGCATGGGCTCGGGCAAGGGTTCGCCGGAGTTCTGGGTCGCTCGCGTCAAGCCGGGCCGGATCCTGTTCGAGCTGGACGGCGTGCCCGGCCCGCTCGCGGCTGAGGCATTCGAGCGTGCAGCGATGAAGCTGCCGATCGCGGTCAAGGTCGTTGCCCGTCTGGGCGACACCTCGCACCTGGAGGGTTGAAAATGACCAAGGCAACCGATCTGCGCGCCAAGAGCGACGATCAGCTGACCGAGGAGCTGGGCAACCTGAAGCGTGAGGCGTTCAACCTCCGCTTCCAGGCTGCGACCAGCCAGATGGAAAAGCCGAGCCGCGTCAAGGAAGTCCGTCGCGACATCGCACGGATCAAGACGCTGCAGAGCGAGCGCACGCGCTCGCAGGCCAAGTAAGGGACGACTGACATGCCGAAGCGCGTGCTGACCGGGACGGTCGTCTCGGACAAGACCGACAAGACGGTGGTGGTGAAGGTGGAGCGCAAGGTGAAGCACGCGCTCTACGGCAAGATCATCCGCCGTTCGAAGAAGTACCATGCCCATGACGAGGGCAACGAGTACCGCGAGGGCGAGACCGTGCGCATCGAAGAGACTGCGCCGATCTCCAAGCTCAAGACCTGGAAGGTCGTGGACCGCGTGAACACCCACGCGACCCCGGCCCAGGTGGCGGCGGAGGCCTAAGGGCCTCCACCTCCGGCCTTTCGGGGCCGGAAACGGGAATTGGGGCAGGGGCTTGCGTTCCTCCCCAGGGACGGCTAGTTGGCCGCTCCCCCTGGCGCGGTTGCCCGCGCCGGGGGTTCGTTTTTGAAGGCGGGCGCCGGTCGGAATCGGGCCCATAGAGAAGGAAGCGCATCATGATTCAGATGCAGTCCAATCTCGACGTCGCAGACAACAGCGGCGCGAAGCGGGTGCAGTGCATCAAAGTGCTGGGCGGCTCCAAGCGCCGCACGGCAGGTGTGGGCGACGTCATCGTCGTCTCCATCAAGGAGGCCGCACCCCGCGGCCGCGTGAAGAAGGGTGACGTGCACCGCGCCGTCATCGTTCGGACCGCCAAGGACATCCGTCGCACCGACGGTTCGGTGATCCGTTTCGACGGCAACGCCGCGGTGCTGGTCAACAAGAACGAGGAGCCGATCGGCACCCGTATCTTTGGCCCGGTGGTTCGCGAGCTGCGTTCGCGCGGCTTCATGAAGATCATCTCGCTCGCGCCGGAGGTGCTGTAATGGCTGCCGCCAAGATCAAGAAGGGTGACCAGGTCATCGTCCTGTCCGGCAAGGACAAGGGCAAGACCGGCGAAGTCGTCCGTTCGATGCCGAAGGACGGCAAGGTTGTGGTGTCGGGCGTGAACATCGCCGTGCGCCACCGCAAGCCGACCCAGGTCAACCCGCAGGGTGGCCTCGAGCGTTCGGAAGCGCCGCTCCACATCTCGAAGGTCGCGCACGTCGTTGACGGCAAGCCGACCCGCGTCCGCTTCGAAGAGCGCGACGGCAAGAAGGTCCGCGTGGCCGTGAAGACGGGGGATGTCATCAATGGCTGACAAGTACACGCCGCGGATGAAGTCGATCTACGACGACCGCATCGTCAAGGCGATGACGGAGAAGTTCGGCTACAAGAACGCGCTCGAAGTGCCCCGGATCGAAAAGATCGTGCTCAACATGGGCGTGGGCGAGGCGACGCAGGACAAGAAGAAGGTCGAGCAGGCGGCTTCCGAAATGGAGCTGATCGCCGGCCAGAAGCCTGTCGTCACCAAGGCGAAGAAGTCGATCGCGCAGTTCAAGCTGCGTGAAGGCATGGCGATCGGCTGCAAGGTCACGCTGCGCCGGGAGCGGATGTACGAGTTCCTCGACCGCTTCATCACGATCGCGCTTCCCCGCGTCCGCGACTTCCGCGGCCTGAACCCGAAGTCCTTTGACGGTCGCGGCAACTATGCCTGCGGCATCAAGGAGCAGATCGTGTTCCCGGAAATCAGCTATGACCGCGTCGACAAGGTGCGCGGCATGGACGTGATCGTCACCACCACCGCCAAGACCGACGACGAAGCTCGCGAGCTTCTGCGTCTGTTCGGCTTCCCGTTCCCGCAGGCGCAGGACGGCGAGCAGCAGAAGGCGGCCTAACCCATTGATGGGATCGCCCCGGCCATCGGTCGGGGCGGTGCCGCAACAAGGGCTTCGGCGCGTTGCCGGGGCCAGACTAGGAAGAGCTTAAGTCCATGGCGAAACTGAGTTCGATCAACAAGAACGAGCGTCGCAAGCAGCTGGTGAAGAAGTACGCCGGCAAGTATGCGAAGCTGAAGGCGCAGGCAGCGGACACCTCGCTGGACGAGACCGAGCGCCTGATCGCGCGCCTGAAGATGGCCGAGATCCCGCGCAACGGCAATCCGACCCGGATTCGCAACCGCTGCGAGGTCACTGGCCGCCCGCGCGCCTACTACCGCAAGTTCCGCCTCGCCCGCGTGATGCTTCGTGATCTTGCCAACCGCGGCATGATCCCCGGCGTCGTCAAGTCGAGCTGGTAAGGACCGTACCGATGGCATTGACCGATCCCCTGGGTGATATGCTCACCCGCATCCGCAACGGCCAGCGCGCGCGCAAGGACTCCGTCCTGTCGCCGGCGTCCAAGCTGCGGACCCGCGTCCTCGACGTGCTTCAGCGCGAGGGCTATATCCGTGGCTACAGCGAAGAGCAGATGGGCCCCGCGGCCGGCGTCCGCATCGAGCTGAAGTATTTCGAGGGTCAGCCGGCGATCAAGCACGTCGCGCGCGTCTCGAAGCCCGGTCGTCGCGTCTACTCGGGCAGCCAGGAGCTGCCGCGCGTTCGCAACGGCCTCGGCATCACGATCGTCTCGACGCCGCGTGGCGTTCTCTCCGACGCCGAAGCGCGCGAGCAGAACGTCGGTGGCGAAGTGCTGGCGGAGGTGTTCTAATGAGCCGCATCGGCAAGAAGGCAGTCCCGGTTCCGGCCGGCGTCACTGCCAACATCGCCGGCCGTGAGCTGAGCGTGAAGGGTCCCAAGGGCACCCTCTCCATGCCGCTCGCGGACGACATCGCCTACGAAGTCACCGACGGTGGCATTTCGGTGCAGCCGGCGAACGACACCAAGCGCGCTCGTGCCTTCTGGGGCATGCAGCGTACCCTGGTGCAGAACCTGGTGACCGGCGTGACCGAGGGCTTCTCCAAGAAGCTGCTCATCACCGGCGTCGGCTATCGTGCGGCAGCGCAGGGCAAGGTCCTCAAGCTGCAGCTCGGCTATTCGCATGACGTGAACTTCGACATCCCCGAGGGGATCGAGGTGAAGACCCCGGATCAGACCACGGTCGAAATCTCGGGCATCGACAAGCAGAAGGTCGGCCAGGTCGCCGCTGAGATCCGCCGCTGGCGGAAGCCGGAGCCCTATAAGGGCAAGGGCATCAAGTACGACGGCGAGTTCATCTTCCGCAAGGAAGGGAAGAAGAAGTGATGTCTACCAAGGGTATGTCGCTGTTCGAGAAGCGCCGCCGCCGCAACCGTACCGCGCTTCGTGCGCGCTCGGGCGGTCGTCCGCGCCTGTCGATCCACCGTTCGGGCAAGCACATCTATGCCCAGGTCATCGACGACGCCGAGGGCCGGACGGTCGCTTCGGCTTCGACGCTGGAAAAGGACGTGCGTGGCCAGAGCGGCGCGAACGTCGATGCCGCCAAGGCGGTTGGCCAGCGCGTCGCGGAGGCCGCAAAGGCTGCCGGCGTGACGCAGGTGGTGTTCGATCGTGGTGGGTTCCTCTTCCACGGACGCGTCAAGGCGCTGGCGGAAGCCGCGCGCGAGAGCGGATTGGAGTTCTAAGATGGCCGACGAGAACAACCAGGCCGAAGCCCCCGTCGAGACGACGGGCGCAGAGGCAGGCGCGCCCCAGGGCCGTGGTCCGCGTGGCGGCCGTGGTCGTGGCGGTGAGCGTGGTCGTGGCGGCCGGGACGGCAACCGCGGGCGTCGCGACGATCGTCGCAACGAGGATGGTGGCGAGGAGCTGATCGAAAAGCTCGTCCACATCAACCGCGTTTCGAAGACTGTGAAGGGCGGTAAGCGCTTCGGCTTCGCAGCCCTCGTCGTCGTTGGCGACGGCAAGGGCCGCGTCGGCTTCGGTCATGGCAAGGCGCGCGAAGTGCCGGAAGCCATCTCCAAGGCGACCGCTTCGGCGAAGAAGGCGATGGTCCGCGTTCCGCTCAAGGACGGTCGCACGCTCCACCACGACGGCAACGGCCACTTCGGTGCCGGTCGCGTGACGGTGCGTTCGGCGCCTGCCGGTACCGGCATCATCGCAGGTGGCCCGATGCGCGCCATCTTCGAGAGCCTGGGCGTGGCCGACGTCGTGACCAAGTCGGTCGGCACGTCGAACCCGTACAACATGATCCGTGCGACCTTCGAGGCGCTGAACGAGCAGACTTCGCCGAAGTCGGTCGCACAGCGTCGTGGCAAGAAGATCGCCGACCTGCTGGGTCGCGGCGGATCGCAGGCTGCCGAGGCGGAAGCCGCGGCGGTGGTGGAGTAATCCCATGGCTACCGTGAAGATCACGCAGACCGGTTCGCCGATCCGGCGCACCAAGGACCAGCGCGCGACGCTCGTCGGCCTGGGCCTCAACAAGATGCACAAGACGGTCGAACTGACCGACACCCCCGAGGTGCGCGGCATGATCCGCAAGGTGCAGCACATGGTGTCGGTCGAAGGCTGAAGCCTTCACCTTCACCGGTGACAAATAAGGGGAAGGGGGCTATGCGGCCCCCTTCCTCATTTCATCAGCGCGTAAAAAGCGAAAGCGAGTGCAACTCATGAAGCTCAACGAACTCACCGACAACCAGGGCGCCCGTCACCGCAAGATGCGCGTCGGCCGCGGCATCGGCTCCGGCAAGGGCAAGACCGCAGGCCGTGGTCAGAAGGGCCAGAAGAGCCGCGAAGGCGTCTCGATCAAGGGCTTCGAGGGCGGTCAGATGCCGCTCCACATGCGTCTGCCGAAGCGCGGCTTCAACAACATCTTCGCCAAGGATTATGCTGAGGTGAACCTCGGCGCGATCCAGAAGCTGGTGGACGCCGGCACGCTGACCGCGACCGACATCGACCACGCAGCGCTCAAGGCAGTTGGCCTGGCCCGCGGCGGCAAGGACGGCGTGCGTCTGCTCGGCAAGGGCGAGCTGACTGCCAAGCTGAGCTTCACCGTCGCCGGCGTGTCGGCTTCGGCGCGCGAGGCAGTCGAGAAGGCTGGCGGCACCGTCAACGTGATCGAGGTCGTGCCGGCTGCCGAGAAGGCAAAGGCCAAGAAGGGCCAGACCCTGGCCGCCAAGAAGGCCGCGCGCGCCTGATCGGCGCCGCCTGAACGTCGTTCGCGTCGGGCCCGTCCGCTTCCGCTCTGCTTCCGGCTTGGCCGAGCGGGCAGGGGTGGGCGGGCCCGCTCGTTTGAAAGGGCCGCCGGCGTTTCGCCGCGGACCCGTTAGACATCCCGGCCTTTAGCCCTATATGGGCGCCGGGGGTGGGGCATCAGCGCCCGCCAGCATCATCGGGACACATTCATGGCAGCGGCATCCGACGGCCTTGCAACCAACCTGAACCTGGCCAAGTTCGGCCAGGCGACCGAGCTCAAGAAGCGCCTGTGGTTCACGCTTGGCGCGCTGATCGTCTTCCGCATGCTCAGCTACGTGCCGCTGCCGGGGATCGATCCGACCCAGCTCGGCCTGCTCGCCAACCAGACGCAGGGCGGCGTGCTCGACTTCTTCAACACCTTTTCGGGCGGCGCGCTGACGCGCATGTCGGTGGTGGCGCTGGGCGTCATGCCGTACATCACCGCCTCGATCGTCGTGCAGCTCGCCAGCTCGCTGTCGCCGCAGCTCGCCGCGATCAAGAAGGAAGGCGAATCGGGCCGCAAGAAGCTCAACCAGTACACCCGCTACGGCACGGTCGCGCTGACGGCGGTGCAGGGCTATTTCATCGCCGTGGGTCTCGAGGCGTTCGGCGCCCAGGCCGGCGCGCAGGCGGTGATCGAGCCGGGCATGACCTTCCGCATCGCGGCGGTCATCTCGCTGATCGGCGGCACCATGTTCCTGATGTGGCTGGGTGAGCAGATCACCAGCCGCGGCATCGGCAACGGCATCTCGCTCATCATCATGGCGGGCATCGTCGCCCACCTGCCCACCACGCTCGTCCAGCTGTTCGAGGGCAGCCGTTCGGGCACGCTCGATCCGCTCAAGCTCGTCGGCATCACGGTTGCGGTGATCGGCCTCGTCCTGTTCATCTGCTTCATGGAGCGCGCCCAGCGGCGCATCCTGATCCAGTATCCCAAGCGCCAGACCGCGCGCGGGGTACAGGCCGACCGCAGCCACCTGCCGCTCAAGATCAACACCGCGGGCGTCATCCCGCCGATCTTCGCGTCGTCGCTGCTGCTGATGCCGGTCACGATCACCCAGTTCGCCGGCCAGGCGGCAGAGGGCCAGAGCTGGTGGGGCGATTTCGTGATCAGCCTCAACCAGTATCTGCAGCACGGCAGCCCCGTGTACATGCTGCTTTACGGCGCCGGCATCGTCTTCTTCTCGTTCTTCTACACCGCCGTGGTGTTCAATCCGGAAGAGACGGCCGACAACCTCAAGCGCTACGGCGGCTTCATCCCCGGCATCCGCCCGGGCAAGAACACCGAGGCGTATTTCGATTACGTGCTGACCCGCATCACCGTGATCGGCGCGGCCTATCTGGTGATCCTCTGCCTGCTTCCGGAGTATCTGGTCTCGGCCCTCGCTATTCCCTTCTATCTTGGTGGGACTAGCCTTCTGATCGTGGTCAACGTAACCATGGACACGGTTACGCAGATCCAGTCGCACCTGCTGGCGCACCAGTATGGGGACCTGATCAAGAAGGCCAAGCTCAAGGGCGGCCGCGCGCGTCGCTGATCGATCGAAGAGGGGAAGACACGTGGACATCATCCTGCTCGGACCGCCGGGCGCCGGCAAGGGTACGCAGGCGAGCCGTCTGGAGCATGATCGCGGGATGGTGCAGCTGTCCACCGGCGACATGCTGCGCGCAGCGGTGAAGGCAGGCTCGCCCGTGGGGCTCAAGGCGAAGGCGGTGATGGAGGCGGGTGAGCTCGTTTCCGACGCGATCGTCTCGGCCCTGATCGGCGAGCGCCTCGACCAGCTCGAGGAAGGGCAGGGCGCGATCTTCGACGGCTATCCGCGCACCGCGGCCCAGGCCGACGCGCTCGACCTGCTGCTCGAGCATCGCGGTCGCCGCCTGGCCTATGTCATCGAGCTGGTGGTGGACGAGGATGCGCTGGTCGAGCGCATCGTCGGCCGCTTCACCTGCGCCGTCTGCGGCACGGGCTATCACGACAAGTTCAAGCTGCCCAAGGTCGAGGCGACCTGCGACGCCTGCGGCTCGATCGAGTTCAAGCGCCGGCCGGACGACAACGAAGAGACGGTGCGCACCCGCATGGCCGAGTATCGCGCCAAGACTGCGCCGATCCTGCCCGGCTACGAAGAACGCGGGCTCGTCGAGCGAGTCGACGGCATGGCCGACATGGACACGGTCGCCACGCAGATCGCGGACATCCTCAACCGCTGAGGCGGGCGGGGGCTTCGGCCCCCGCCTTTCTGTGCCCCGGCGAAGGCCGGGGCCTAGCGACGGTAAGGGCGCGACTCCAGCCGCGGGCCTCTTCAACTAGGTTCCGGTCCGCCCGCAGATACCGGGCTAGCCCCGGGGCTCCGGGGCCTGCCGCCCCCTCCGCCGCAACCACCCGCACGCTCCATCGCAAATTTGGTTCCGCCGGGCGGTTGACAGCTTTCCCGCCCGGGCTTACCTGCGCTTTACCCCGACACACCGGTCCCGGCGGCGCGCACGCGTGTCCGCCGCAATTGTGCGTTTCGGGTCAACGCTACGAGATGGGGCGCGCGTATAGCCATGCGGTGCCTCGTGGAGCTGGGAGAATAAAGTTCATGGCACGTATCGCGGGTGTTAACATCCCGACCAACAAGCGCGTCATCATTGCGCTTCAGTACATCCACGGCATTGGTCCTGCGAAGGCCAAGCAGATCACCGACGCGCTGGGCATCGCTGCCGAGCGTCGCGTGCAGGACCTGAGCGATCAGGAAGTGCTGCAGATCCGCGAGACGATCGACGCCAGCCACACCGTCGAGGGTGACCTCCGTCGCGAAACCGCGATGAACATCAAGCGCCTGATGGACCTGGCCTGCTACCGCGGCCTGCGTCACCGCAAGGGCCTGCCGGTCCGTGGCCAGCGCACGCACACCAATGCGCGCACCCGCAAGGGCAAGGCCAAGCCGATCGCAGGCAAGAAGAAGTAATTCGTCCGGGGGACGAATTACTCCGCCGGAGGCAGGTTTGAGGCGGATTGCCTCCCGGTCGCCGGATCACGCACTTCAGGTCAGGAATACCTATGGCACAGGCTGCACAGCGCCTCCGTCGGCGCGAACGCAAGAACATCACTGCAGGCGTCGCGCACGTGAACGCCAGCTTCAACAACACCATGATCACCATCACCGACGCGCAGGGCAACGCGATCAGCTGGTCTTCGGCCGGCATGATGGGCTTCAAGGGTTCGCGTAAGTCGACCCCGTACGCCGCCCAGGTCGCTGCCGAGGACGCAGGCCGCAAGGCTGCCGACCACGGCGTGCGCACCCTGGAAGTCGAAGTGAAGGGCCCGGGTTCGGGCCGTGAGTCGGCGCTGCGCGCGCTGCAGGCCGTTGGCTTCCAGATCACGTCGATCCGCGACGTGACCTCGATCCCGCACAACGGCGTGCGCCCCTCCAAGCGCCGCCGCGTTTGATCGATCCCGTCCGGCCGTCGCGACCCTTGTTGGCTGCGCGGCCGGATCGTCATTCGGCGCGGGCAGCCCCCGCCTGCGCCCACAACTAGGGGAAGCCCGTGTCTGTCAACGCTAAGAACTGGCAGGAACTCAAGAAGCCCGGCGGCCTCGAGAAGAAGTCCGGTGGCGATTCCAAGCGCAAGGCGACGTTCGTTGCCGAGCCGCTGGAGCGTGGCTTCGGCCTGACGCTCGGCAACTCGCTGCGCCGGGTGCTGCTGTCGTCGCTGCAGGGCGCCGCGGTCACCTCCATCAAGATCGAGAACGTGCTGCACGAATTCTCGAGCCTGGCGGGCGTGCGCGAGGACGTGACCGACATCGTCCTCAACGTGAAGCAGATCGCGCTCAAGATGCAGGGCGAGGGCGCCAAGCGCCTCCAGCTGTCCATGACCGGCCCGGCCGAAGTCAAGGCTGGCGACATCGCCGTTTCGGGCGACATCGAGGTGATGAACCCCGAGCTCGTGATCTGCCACCTCGACGAGGGCGCGACGCTGAACATGGAACTGACCGCCGAGAGCGGGAAGGGCTATGTGCCGGCAGCGAGCAACCGCCCGGCCGACGCGCCGATCGGCCTCATCCCGGTCGATGCGCTGTTCTCGCCGGTGCGCCAGGTGTCGTACAAGGTCGAGAACACCCGCGTGGGTCAGGAGCTCGACTACGACAAGCTGACGCTGACCGTCGAGACCGACGGCACGGTGACCCCGGAGGACGCGATCGCCTATGCGGGCCGCATCCTTCAGGACCAGCTGGCGCTGTTCGTGCACTTCGACGACTCGTCGGTCACCCGTCAGGCGCCGACCGGCGCTGCGGCTCCGGCGCAGGTCGCCGAGTCGGCGGGCGACACCGCGCAGATCAATCGCTTCCTTCTCAAGAAGGTCGACGAGCTGGAACTGTCGGTACGTTCGGCAAACTGCCTGAAGAACGACAACATCATCTACATCGGCGATTTGGTTCAGAAGACCGAGGCAGAGATGCTGCGCACCCCGAACTTCGGCCGCAAGTCGCTCAACGAGATCAAGGAAGTGCTCTCGTCGATGGGCCTGCGCCTCGGCATGGAAATCCCGGGCTGGCCGCCCGAGAACATCGAGGAAATGGCCAAGAAGCTCGAGCAGGAAATCATGGGCTGATCCGCACGCCCGCAGCCTTGCTGCGGGCGAGACGGAACAGCCCCGGCCGGCGGGCCGGTGCAAACCGGCCCGTTCGACGTCGCGGCTTTGCCGCGGCGGGCTCCGGGTTCAGAGCGTCAGGTTCAAAGATGCCGGCACTGCCGGCATGACGGTATTGTTGGGTGGCTCACCGTCCCACCAGGTCTGGGGTTTCCGTGACACGGCCCCTTAACGAACGAAGGAAGTTATCATGCGTCATCGCGTTGGCGGTCGTAAGCTGCAGCGTACCTCGGCCCATCGTCTGGCCCTGTTCCGCAACATGTCGGCCGCGCTGATCAAGCACGAGCAGATCACCACCACCGTCGCCAAGGCGAAGGAACTGCGTCCCTACGTCGAGAAGCTGGTGACGCTGGCGAAGAAGGGTGGCCTGTCCAACCGTCGTCTCGCCCACGCCCGTCTCCTCGACGATGCGCAGTTGGTGAAGCTGTTCGACGTGCTGGCGACCCGCTATGCCGATCGCAACGGCGGCTACACCCGCATCATCAAGGCCGGCATCCGCGCGTCGGACGCCTCGCCGATGGCGATCATCGAGTTCGTCGACCGCGACGTCTCGGCCAAGGGCCAGGACTCCGGTCCGGTCGTGACCGAAGAGGACTTCGACGAAGCCGCATAATCGGCGACGTCGCATGCCGCACCTAAGCGGTTGCAAACAAAGAAGGGCCGGGCCAGTTTGGCGCCGGCCCTTTCTTTTTTCCCCGGAGAGCACCTGGTGTCACGACGCGTCTGCGCGACTGCAATGACTTTGGTTTCGCTGGCGCTCGCCGGCTGCGGCAAGTCCGATCCGGGCTTTCGCGCCGGCATGCCCGGCCTTTCGCAGTCGCCGTCCCACAAAGCCGAGGTAACCATGTCCTACCCCGAAACGCGCCGGGTCGATCAGGTCGACAAGCTCTTCGGCGAGAAGGTCGAAGATCCGTATCGCTGGCTGGAAAACGACGTCCGCACCGATCCGGAGGTGGCCGCCTGGGTCGCAGCACAGAACCGGGTGACCGACGCGTACCTCGCGACGCTGCCCGGCCGCGCCATCTTCAAGGAGCGGCTGCGCACGCTGATCGACTATGAGCGCTTCGGCCTCCCGACCAAGAAGGGCGGCCATTACTTCTACACGCGCAACAGCGGCGTGCAGAACCAGTCGGTCCTCTATGTCCGCGACACCCTCGACGGGCCGGGCCGCGTGCTGATCGATCCCAATGGCTGGGCGGCGGACGGCGCCACCGCGCTGTCCGAATGGGTGCCGTCGGAGAACGGCCGCCTGATCGCCTATGGCATCCAGGACGGCGGCACCGACTGGCGCACGCTCAAGGTGCTCGACGTCGCCACCGGCAAGCCGCTCGAAGACGAGGTCAAGTGGGCGAAGTTCACCGCCGTCGCCTGGGCGCACAACGGGTCGGGCTTCTTCTACTCGCGCTTCCCGGAGCCGGAGCAGGGGGCGGCCTTCCAGGCGCTGAACCTCAACCACGCGCTCTATTTCCACAAGATCGGCACGCCGCAGTCGGCCGACATCAAGGTCTATTCGACCCCCGACAAGCCCAAGCAGAGCCACGTCGGCCAGGTCACCGACGACGGCAAGTGGCTGGTGATCACCACGTCGGAAGGCACCGACAACCGCTACGAGATCACGCTGATCGACCTGACGGACGCCCGCATGCGGCCCCGCACGCTGGTCCGCGGTCTCGAGAACAGCTGGGATCTCGCGGGCAACATCGGCAGCACCTTCTACTTCGTGACCGACAAGGACGCGTCGCGCGGCCGGATCGTCGCGATGGATGCGGCCGCCTCGACCGATCGCCTGCGCGAGATCGTGCCGCAGGATGAAGCGACGCTGCAGGGGGCGAAGATCACCGGTGGCAAGCTGATGGCGAGCTACCTGGTCGACGCGAAGACCGAGGTGCGCCGCTATACGCTCAACGGCGCGCGCGACGGCGCAGTGCCGCTGCCCGGCATCGGCACGGCCAGCGGCTTCGGCGGCGACCAGGACGATCCCGAGACCTTCTTCGCCTTCACCAGCTTCGCCACGCCCACGACGATCTACCGCTACGACGTCCGCACGGGCCAGGCGACGCCGTGGCAGACGCCCAAGGTCGCGTTCAACCCTGCCGACTATGACGTCGCCCAGCGCTTCTACGGCTCCAAGGACGGCACCCGCGTGCCGATGTTCCTGGTCCGCAAGAAGGGGACGACCGGCCCCGCGCCCACGCTCCTCTACGGCTATGGCGGGTTCAACTCGTCGGTGCTGCCCGCCTTCTCGTCCAACCGTCTGGCGTGGCTGGAGCAGGGCGGGGTGCTCGCGGTCGCCAACATCCGCGGCGGCGGCGAATATGGCAAGGCGTGGCACGACGGCGGCCGGCTCGCCAACAAGCAGAACGTCTTCGACGACTTCATCGCCGCGGCCGAGGATCTGATCGCGCAGGGTGACGCCACCAAGCAGCAGCTGGTGATCCAGGGCGGCTCCAACGGCGGCCTGCTGGTGGGTGCGGTCGTCAACCAGCGCCCCGACCTGTTCGCCGCGGCACTTCCCGCGGTGGGCGTCATGGACATGCTGCGCTTCGATCGCTTCACCGCCGGCCGCTACTGGGTCGACGACTATGGCAATCCGGCGGAGGAAGCGGACTTCAAGGCCCTGCGCGCCTATTCGCCGTACCACAACATCCGCAAGGGCAAGGACTATCCCGCGATCCTCGCCACCACCGCGGACACGGACGACCGCGTGGTGCCGGGCCACACCTTCAAGTACGTGGCAGCGCTTCAGGCGGCCAAGATCGGCGACAAGCCGCATCTCGTCCGCATCGAGACCCGCGCCGGCCACGGCTCGGGCAAGCCGACCGACAAGGTCATCGAGGAATATGCCGACCTCTGGGCATTCGCCGCCCGCTGGACCGGCATGGAGGTCAAGCCGGTCGAGTAAGGAGAGCGTGATGGCGTTGAGCGTATCCGTTCGTCCTGAGTAGCCGTTGAGCGAAGTCGAAACGGCGTATCGAAGGACCTGCGCAGGTGCTTCGATACGGCGCTTCGACAAGCTCAGCCCCTTCTCAGCACGAACGGCTTTGCTTGTTCTTATCGGGCTGTCGGGCGCATCCCCACCTCTCCCGTTTGTTTCGAGCAGCCGTCGAGCTTGTCGAGACGGCGTGTCGAGAAACCGGCCGCGGTTCTCTCGACACGGGCTCTCGACAAACTCGATCCCTGCTCGGGACCAACGGAAGGCGGGGGGGCGGAGTAGGTCCCTCGCCAAAGGGGCTGGCAGCGCGCACAAGCTCTGCTATCGCGCGCTGCCATGAGCGTTCATCCCACAGACTCCATCCTGATCGTTGACTTCGGCAGCCAGGTCACGCAGCTGATTGCCCGCCGCGTCCGCGAGGCCGGCGTCTACAGCGAGATCGCGCCCTTCCAGTCCGCGGCCGAAGCCTTCGAGCGAATGCGCCCGCGCGGCGTGATCCTGTCGGGCGGTCCCGCCTCGGTGCCGGAGGAGGGGAGCCCGCGCGCACCCCAGGCGATCTTCGATTCGGGCGTGCCGGTGCTCGGCATCTGCTATGGCCAGCAGGTCATGACCCAGCAGCTCGGCGGCACCGTCGAAAAGGGCATGAGCGGCGAGTTCGGCGAAGCCTATATCGGCGTCGAGGATCGCTGCGGCCTGTTCGACGCGCTCTGGGATGAGGGCGATCGCCATCAGGTGTGGATGAGCCACGGCGACAAGGTGACGGCGCTCGCCCCCGGCTTCCGGGTGGTCGCGACCAGCCCCGGCGCCCCCTTCGCAGTGATCGCCGACGACACGCGCCGCTACTACGGCACCCAGTTCCACCCCGAAGTCGTCCATACCCCCGACGGCGGCCGGCTGATCGGCAACTTCGCCCGCCACGTCTGCGGCCTCACCGGCGACTGGACGATGGCCGAGTTCCGCGAGGCCAAGATCGCCGACATCCGCGCCCAGGTCGGCCAAGGCCGCGTGATCTGCGGCCTGTCGGGCGGCGTCGACTCGGCGGTGGCGGCGGTCCTGATCCACGAGGCGATCGGCGAGCAGCTCACCTGCGTGTTCGTCGACCACGGCCTCATGCGCACCGGCGAGGCCGAGCAGGTCGTCTCGCTGTTCCGCAACCACTACAACATTCCGCTCGTGCACGTGAACGCGGAACCGCTGTTCATGAACGGCCTCGCCGGCGTCACCGACCCGGAGGCCAAGCGCAAGTTCATCGGCAAGACCTTCATCGACGTCTTCGAGGACGAGGCGAAGAAGATCGGCGGCGCCGAGTTCCTGGCCCAGGGCACGCTCTATCCGGACGTGATCGAGAGCGTCAGCTTCACCGGCGGCCCGTCGGTGACGATCAAGAGCCACCACAATGTCGGTGGCCTGCCCGAGCGCATGAACATGAAGCTCGTCGAGCCGCTGCGCGAACTGTTCAAGGACGAGGTCCGCGAGCTCGGCCGCGAGCTGGGCCTGCCCGACGCGTTCGTCGGCCGTCACCCGTTCCCCGGGCCCGGCCTCGCGATCCGCATCCCGGGCGAAGTCACCAAGGAACGCTGCGACATCCTGCGCAAGGCCGACGCCATCTACCTCGAAGAGATCCGCAACGCCGGCCTCTACGACGCGATCTGGCAGGCGTTCGCGGTGCTGCTGCCGGTCCGCTCGGTGGGCGTCATGGGCGATGGACGTACCTATGATTCGGTGCTGGCGCTGCGTGCCGTCACCTCGACCGACGGCATGACCGCCCAGGCGTTCCAGTTCCCCGGCGACTTCCTGCCGCGCGTGGCGACCCGCATCGTCAACGAGGTGAAGGGCATCAACCGCGTCACCTATGATTACACGAGCAAGCCGCCCGGCACGATCGAGTGGGAATGATCCCCGGCTCGCGCTAAGCGACCCGCATCCGTCCGGCGCACTCCACCCGAGTGCGCCGGACGTTGCGTTTGGGGATGTTACGTCCCGCTAGGGCCGCCGGAGCCGGCAGCGGGAGCCCCGCCGGCATGGCTGATCCGCCACACCGTGTTGCCGACGTCGTCCGCCACCAGCAGCGCGCCGGTGCGATCGACCGCAACGCCCACCGGCCGGCCGCGTGCCTTGCCGTCCTTCAGGAAGCCGGTGACGAAATCCTGCGGCATGCCGGTCGGCCGGCCGCCCTGGAAGCGGATGAACGCCACCTTGTAGCCATGCGGGTCGCTGCGGTTCCAGCTGCCATGCTCGCCGACGAAGGCGCCGCCCCGATAGGCCGCAGGGAAGCTCGCGCCCGTGTAGAAGGCGAGGCCGAGCGGCGCGACATGCGATCCCAGCGAGTAATCCGGGGAGATCGCCTTGGCGACCAGTTCGGGTCGCTGCGGCCGCACCCGCGGGTCCACATGCTGTCCATAATAGCTGTACGGCCAGCCATAGAAGCCGCCCGGCTGCACCGACGTCATATAGTCGGGCACCAGGTCCGGGCCCAGCTCGTCACGCTCGTTGATGACGGCCCACAGCGTGTTCGACCCGGGATAGAAGGTCAGCCCGTTGGGATTGCGCAGCCCGCTGGCATATACCTTTAGCAGACCGGTCTTCGGATCGACCTCCAGGATCGCCGCCCGGTCGCGTTCGGCCTCTTCGCCGCGCTCCATGGCATTGCTGTTCGATCCGATGCCCACATAGAGCCGGGTGCCGTCCGGGCTCGCAGTCAGGCTCTTGGTCCAGTGGTGGTTGATCGGTCCCGCCGGCAGGTCGGCCACCTTCACGCCGGGCGCGGTGATCCGCGTCTGCCCGGGCACGAAGGGATAGCGCACGATTGCGTCGGTGTTCGCGACATACAGGTCGCTTCCGATCACCGCCACGCCGAAGGGCGCATTCAGCTTGTCCACCAGCACGGATCGCCCGTCCGGCCGGCCGTCGCCATTGGCGTCGCGCACCAGGGTGATGCGGTTGCTCTGCGGCGGGGCCTCGCCGCTCTTCGCCTGGCCGTGCGCCATCGACATGATCCAGTCGCGGATCGGGTCCTTGGGCCGCTGGACCGGCTCGCCGCCTTCCTTCTTCGATTCCACGATCAGCACGTCGCCGTTCGGGAGCGCCAGCACGTTGCGCGGGTTGGCGAGCCCGGTCGCGATCGCCTCGATGCGGAACCCGGCCGGCACGGTCGGGGTCTCGCCCGCCTTCCAGCCCACGACCTTGTAGACGCCCACGTCGGAGATCAGCGCCTCCTTGGGCTCGGGCAGGAGGGGGTTCGGCCCGTATTGCGCGTTCGGGTCGATCTTCTGGCCGCCTCCGCAGCCGGCTAGGGCGGAAACGGCGAGCAGGGCTGCCAGGCTGCGCTTCATCACAGGTCTCCCGCCACGCGGCGATTGGCGGATTGCCAGAACCATCCGGCCAGCAGCGCGAGCACGACGGCCAGGATCGACAGCATCAGTCCGGTCGGCACCACCGCCGTCCACCCGTCGCGCGTGTGGACGAAGGAGTTGAACACCTCCACCACCCAGGCGGCCACGAACAGCAGCGCATGCGCCGCCCACGCGCCCGTGCGCCGCGCGCGCCTGCGGACCGTTTCCACGATCAGCACCACCCCGGCGACCCCACCCACGACCAGTCCCGCCAGCAGCAGCCAGCTGGAGAAGTTGAGCCACATCATGTCGGGTGCGCGGGAATAGGCGATGTCGGTGATCAGCGCGCCGACGAAGCAGGTGATCGGGACCGGGAGCAGCGCGGAATAGATCCGGTGGCCGAGGACGCCGGGTGGCCGTCGATCGGCGTGCGCGATGCTCTCGGCCATAGGCATGTCCTTCCCTGTGTCTGGAGGCAGTACGAGCGGAAGGGGAAGGGAGTTCCCGCGCGGGCGTCACGCGCGCGCGAAGCTGCCCAAAACGCTGTCTCGTCGATGAATGTCGCGGACGGGCTTCGTTCAGGCCGGCGCGCTTAGCTTCTCCCCATCGAGATCGTGAAGGAGAGAACCATGCGTACGCTGATCATCCTGGCCACTGTGGCCGCTGCGGCTTTCACTCCGGCCGCTGCATCCGCCCAGCGCTACGGCTACAACCACGAAGTCCGGCGCGAGGTGCAGGAATGCCGCCGCGAGCTGCGCCGGGCGGACAGCCGCCGCGAGTATCGCCGCGAACAGCGCGAGTGCCGCCGCGAGATCGCAGACGCGCGCCGCGACAGCCGCCGCGACTGGCGCCATGATCGCCGCGACTGGCGGGACGATCGCGGCCACTATGGCTGGCGCGACCGCAACTACGGCAGCCGCTGGTAAGCGCCGGGCGCCGGGCAGGGTATCGCACCTTGCCCGGCGCTGACGTTCCCGCCGAACCAAGCCGCCGTCCCGGCGTTGGTCTCCCGCAACGGAGAGGCAGGCGGATGGTGGCAGAAGACGACACGCGCCGGGCGGCGCAGCTGGTGGCAGGCGCTGCCGAACCGCTGCCCGATTTCGACGATCCGGCATTCGGAGCGCTGTTCGATCGCTTCGCCGACGCCCGCGTGGTGTGCCTGGGCGAGGCGAGCCACGGCACCTCCGAATTCTACCGCGCCCGCGCCGCCATCACCCGCCACCTGATCGAGCGGCACGGCTTCACCATGGTCGCGGTCGAGGCGGACTGGCCCGATGCGGCGGTCATCGACCGCACCGTGCGCGCAAAGCCTGCGCCGCCCGAGGCGCCGACCCCCTTCACCCGCTTTCCCGCCTGGATGTGGCGCAATGCCGAGTTCGACGGCTTCGTGGAGTGGCTCACCGCCCACAACGCCGAACGGGAGGCGTCCGCCCGCGTCAGCTTCCACGGTCTGGATCTCTACAACATGACGGCGTCGGTCGCCGCCGTGATCGGCTATCTGGAGCGGGTCGATCCGGCGGCCGCCGCCGAGGCCCTCCGCCTCTACGGCTGCCTGAAGCCGTGGAAGGAGCAGCCCGAACGCTATGGCCGCATGGCGCTGAGCGAAGGCCATGGCCGATGCGAATCGGCGGTGGTGCAGCTGCTGCGCGACCTGTTCGCCAACGAAGCCGCCTATGCGCCCGGCGATCCGGACTCGTTCCTCGATGCGGCGCAGAATGCCAGGCTCGTCGCCAATGCAGAGGCCTATTATCGCGCCATGTACTATGGCTCGGCGGCCAGCTGGAACCTGCGCGACGAGCATATGGCCGACACGCTGGAGCTGCTGCTGCAGCGCAAGGGGCCGGATGCCAAGGCGGTGGTCTGGGCGCACAACAGCCATGTCGGCGACGCCCGCCGGACCGACATGGGCCAGAGCCGCGGTGAGCTGAACCTCGGCCAGCTGGTGCGGGAGCGCTACGACGGCGCCGCTTGCCTGATCGGCTTCGGAACCCACGCCGGCACCGTCGCCGCCGCCGACGACTGGGATGAACCGATGCAGGTCATGACGATCAATCCGTCCCGGCCCGACAGTTTCGAACGCATCCTCCACGACAGCGGCGTCCCGCGCTTCCTGCTCGATCTGCGCGAGGGGGCAGTAAGCCCCGAACTGCGCGAGGCCCTCACGGCCGAACGGCTCGAGCGCTACATCGGCGTCATCTACCGCCCCGACACCGAGCGCTGGAGCCACTATTCCGAGGCGTCGCTGGCGCAGGAATATGATGCCTTCCTGTGGTTCGACACCACGACGGCCGTGCAAGCCACGGCGGCAAGCGGCGAGGCGGGGCAGGACGAGACCTGGCCGACGGGATTGTAGAGGGACGACCGCGACCGGCCGGAACCGCGCCGCCGGAGTGGCGCGCGGGCACGCATGGTGCCTATGATCGCCCCGCACCTGTCCGGGAGATCTCAATGCGCTTGCTGCTCGCCGCCTGTCTTGCCGCTGCGGCAATCGCCAGTCCTGCCGCCATGCGTCCGGCGATCGCCCAGTCCCCCGCACTCGATCCGAAGACCGCGGTCTATGAGTTGCGCATCTATTACCCCGCGCCCGGCAAGCTCGCCGCCCTCAACGCCCGCTTTCGCGAGCATACGCTCACGCTCTTCGCCAAGCACGGCATGCACAACGTCGCCTATTGGAACGAGCAGCCGACGGCGGAAGCACCCGAGGGCCGGCTCGTCTACGTGCTCGCCTACCCGAGCCGGGAGGCGCGGGAGGCGAGCTGGAAGGCGTTCGGCGCCGATCCGGAATGGCGTGCGGTGGTCGCCACCTCCGAAGCCGGCGGGAAGCTGGTGACGAAGATCGACAGCGTGTTCATGACGCTGGCCGACTATTCCCCGCGCCTGCCGCTCCGCTGAGCCGAGACGGGGAGGCTGCGTGCCGCCGATCCGGCACGCAGCCGCTCTTCAGCGCTAAGCGGCGCGCAGCGTGCGTGCCGCGGCGACCATCGCCTCAATTGCCGGCTTCACCTCGTCCCATTTGCGCGTCTTCAGTCCGCAGTCCGGGTTCACCCAGAGCTGCTCGGGCCTCAGATGCTGCTGGGCGAGCCGCATCAGCTCGACCATCTCGGCCTCGCCCGGCACGCGCGCGGAGTGGATGTCGTACACGCCCGGCCCGATCGCGCTCGGGTAGCGATACTTGGCGAACGCCTCCAGCAGCTCCATCTGCGACCGCGCCGTCTCGATCGAGATCACATCGGTGTCCATCGCGCCGATCGACGGCAGGATGTCGTTGAACTCGGAATAGCACATGTGCGTGTGGATCTGGGTGCCGTCCGCCACGCCTGCGGCCGAGAGACGGAAACAGTCCACCGCCCAGTCGAGATACTGCTGCCAGTCGCGCTTCCTGAGCGGCAGGCCCTCGCGCAGCGCCGCCTCGTCGATCTGGATCGCCCGGCATCCGGCCGCCTCCAGGTCCTGCACCTCATCGCGGATCGCAAAGGCGATCTGCCGGCAGGAGGTCTCGCGCGGCTGGTCGTCGCGCACGAAGCTCCAGTTGAGGATCGTGACCGGCCCGGTGAGCATGCCCTTCACGGGCTTGTCCGTAAGCCCCTGCGCAAAGCGCCACCAATCCACCGTCATTGGATGGGTGCGGCGGACGTCGCCGAACAGGATCGGCGGCCGGACGCAGCGCGAGCCATAGCTTTGCACCCAGCCGTTCACCGTGAAGGCGAAGCCGGCCAGCTGCTCGCCGAAATACTGCACCATGTCGTTGCGCTCGAACTCGCCGTGGACGAGCATGTCGAGCCCGACCGCTTCCTGCCAGCGGATGGCGCGCTCGGTCTCCTCGCGCAGGAACTGGTGGTAGCCGGCGTCGTCCAAATTGCCGCGATTATGCTCGGCCCGGGCGTGGCGTACCTCGGCGGTCTGCGGGAAGGAGCCGATGGTGGTGGTGGGGAAGGGCGGCAGGTCGAGCAGCTCGGCCTGGGCACGCGTGCGCTCGGCATGGCCGGAACGGCGCTCCCGCATGTCCGGCGTCGCCCCCGCCACCCGCGCCTGCACCGCCGCGTCGTGGATGCGGGGCGACACCTTCCGGTTCGCTGCCGCCTCCGCCGCCGCCGCGAGCGGCCCGGCCACGCTCTCCCGCCCTTCGTTCAGCGCGCGCTTGAGGACGGCCAGTTCCTCCACCTTCTGAATCGCAAAGGCGAGCCACTGCTTCACCTCGGTGTCGAGCTTGGGTTCGAGCGCGAGATCGACGGGCACGTGCAGCAGCGAGCAGGACGGCGCCAGCACCAGGTCGCGCCATGCCGCGATCGGAGCGAGCCGTTCTAGCACCGCGTCCAGGTCGGCACGCCAGACGTTGCGCCCGTCGATCACGCCCAGCGACAGCAGCAGGTCCTTGGGCGCCGCCCGAAGGACGGCATCGAGCTGCCCTGGCGCGCGCACGAGATCGACGTGCAATCCCTGCACCGGCAGCGCGGTCGCCAGAGCCAGATTGTCCTCCAGCCCGCCGAAATAGGTCGTCAGCATCAGCTTCGGGCCGGACCGCTGGAGCGCGGCATAGGCGCGGGTGAAGGCTGCCCGCTGCTGCTCCGACAGATCGGTCACCAGGATCGGCTCGTCGATCTGCACCCACTCGGCCCCGGCATGGGCGAGATGGCCCAGGATGACACGGTAAAGCCCGAGCACCTCGTCGAGCAGGTCGAATGGGTCGATGCCGTGCCCCTTGGCCAGGCTCAGCCAGGTGATCGGGCCGAGCAGCACCGGCCGCGTCTCATAGCCCTGCGCCTGGGCCTCGCGATACTCCTCGACCACCTTCAACCGACCGAGCGCGAGCTTGCGGCCGGGTTCGATCTCCGGGACGATATAGTGGTAGTTGGTGTCGAACCACTTCGTCATCTCGCCGGCGGTCACCGAACCATGCGCATGGCCGCATCCCGCATGCTCGCCGGTGGTGCCCCGCGCCATCGCGAAATAGGTCGCCAGGTCGGTGACCCCGTCCGCCGCGCCATAGCGGCTCGGGATCGCGCCCAGCATCACGCTGGTATCCAGCACGTGGTCATAGAGCGAGAAGTCGTTGGAGGGCAGCCAGTCGGCCCCCAGCGCCTTTTGCCGCGCCCAGGCGGCGGTGCGCAGGCCCGAGGCGGCTTCCTGCAACTCGGCTTCGCCGATCCTGCCGGACCAAAACTTCTCCAATGCGAACTTCAACTCGCGGCGCGGCCCGATGCGGGGAAACCCCAAGGTCGCGATCGTCACTGTCATGTCTTCAACCCCGAAGAGGGCGAAGCGCCGGACCGAGCGCAGGCAGGCACGCGCCAGGGATCGCCCGGCTGCACACGCACGCGACCAGACCGGGCACCCCGCCGGTGGACGTTATGGCGTCAAAGGCAGGTCTCCTGGCTCGCGGGTCAGCACAGACGATCCGTCTTCCCGAGACGCGGGGCGCCTCAGTGACATGATTGGATCGCCGCTCGCCGCTTACAGTTGCGGGGGCAGCGCCGGCCTTGCCCCATCAGGAGCGCACCGGCTTCCCGTCTTAGCTCCGGCGCAGGCAAGCGCCCGGCCGGAGAACCTCGACGCAATAAGCATCGGCAAAAATCATGGTCCGGTCAACCATCATATAAAGAAATCTTTATATGACGCTCTCCCTGGGTTGGAAAAGGGGGGCGGAAGCGCGGGTTCCGCCACCCGATCAGAAAGCGTGGCGCATGCCGATCACGACGTTGCGGCCACGCAGCGGCGACTGCTCCTTGACGAAGGAGGTGTGGGCGAACGCCAGTTCGTTGAGCAGGTTACTGCCGCGTGCATAGAGCTCCACCGCCCGCGCGCCGCCCAGGTCCATGCGATAGCTCAGCGTGGCGTTGAGCATGTCGTAGCCCGCCGTGGGCGTCTCGTAGGAGGCGACCTTGTCCTGCTCGAACGTGCGATAATATTCGACGTCACCCGAAAGCGGCCCGGCGGCAAGGTCGAAGCGCGCGCCCAAGCGTCCAGGCGGGATGCGGGGCAGGTTGTCGTCCGCGCGCTTCAGCTTGGCATCGACATAGTCGCCGAACACCGTCACCCGCGACTGGGGCGTCAGCTGGTAGCTGAGTTGGCCGTCGATCCCGGCGAAGCGCGCATCCGCCGCCGTGTAGATCAGGAAGTCGTGCGGAACGCCGGTCTCGGTCTCGGTCTCGATCAGGCGCGCGAAGACATAATCGTCGACCTCCTGATAGAACAGGCCGATCTCGAACTCGAACGGACCGCCCGCTTTGCGGAACGTCAGGTTGATCGCGTCGGTGGTCTCCAGAATGTCTTCGGCGGACAGCCCCTCCTCGCCCAGGATCGGGTTCCCGACCGCAAGCCCGAGTTCGTAGCTGTTGGTCGCCAGGTTGTTGCCGCGCGCGTACAGCTCGCGCACGCTGGGCGCGCGTTCGGTATGCCCCAGCGAGAGCGCCAGCCCATATCCGCGCCCGATGTTCCAGTTGGCGGCAAGCGAGGCGGAGAAGGGATCGTGCTTCACGGCCGGGTTGCGAGCACGGAACGCGTCGACGTCCTCGCGCTCCAGGATCTGGCGCCAATCCGGGCCATACCATTCGGCGAAGAGGTCCTGCAGCTCGGCATCGAGGGTGATGCGATAGGGCGGCACCGTCACGTCCACCTTGCGCCAGTCCTTGCGGACCGCTGCTTCAACGTCGACGGAGCCGAACGACCGCCGCTCCGACAGGAAGATGCCGAAGTTGTCGGTGAGGTAATCGGGACTTCCGTCAAAGCCATAGGCTCCGTCCGGGAAGGGCTTGTGCCGGTCGTTGACGTTGATGCCGCCAAACCTGCCGTCGGTATATTGCACCCCCAGCACGCCCGTGAACCCGAGGAGCGGCTTGTGCGTCAGCTCGAGGCGCCCGTCCCAGACTTCGTTGGTGTAGCGGCTGAACAGCAGCGCGCCGTCGATCTCGTCATGGGCATAGTCGGTATAGGAGAGGCGCGCGCGCGTGTGGGAAAAGCCGGGTAGGAGGTCGTCATAGTCGGCCCGGACATCGACACGGTCGCTGCGCAGCTTGATATAGGCCGTGTGGTCGTCGGGCGAGCCGAACGGATCCTCCCAGCTGCCATGTGCGCCGCAATGCAGGTCCAGCCCGTGCGTGTGGCAGACGCCGTTCAGATGGCTGTGGCCGGGCAGCCCATATTGGCTCTCGATGCGTGAATAGGCGGCGCCGACATAGCCCTTGGCGGTGATCCAGGAGGCGCCGAACGCATAGCTGGTGCTTTCGGCGAAGGAGTCGCGCAGCTTGTCGGAGCCGTAGCTGTCCGGCACGTCATAGTCGTCCGCCGCTCGACGCGCTCCCTCGGCATGGAGAGCGAACTGGCCGATCCCGGCCGTTACGCGGCCGACGACGGTCTTCTCTTGGTCGCCGGTGCCGAAACGCACCTCCGTCGCGCCGGCAAGGCCGCCGACCGGCACCACCTTGGGCACCTTGCTGTCGATCAGGTTGATCGCGCCGTTGGTGGCATTGCCGCCATAGCGGGTCGCGGCAGGCCCGCGCTGGATCTCGATGGCGTCGAGCAGCAGCGGATCGGTCGTGATCGCGTGGTCCGGCGACACCGATGCCACGTCGAACAGGTTCGCGCCGTCGCTCAGCACCTCGATGCGGGGCACCGTCTGGCCGCGGATCACGGGACGCGATGCGCCGCCGCCGAAATTGTCGAGGTGCACGCCCGGCAGGCCGGCGAGCGTCTCGCCCAGGCCGCCTTCGCGACGATGCGCCAGTTCGTCGCCGGCCAGCACCTGCACCGGCAGGGCATTCTCCTCCGTCTCCAGGGAACGGCCGGTGACGACGATCTCGCGCGTGCCGACGTGGCCACGCGCGTCGACTTCCGCCTCTTCACCCCCGGTCACCGCCTCCTGTGCCCACGCCGGGGCCGGCGCACCCGCCGCAAAAGCGGTCGTCGTCAGCAGCGCTGCTGCGCCGCGGTGCATGTTTCGAAAACCCATGGTCTTGCTCCCCGCCTCTTTAGACCGGCGCCGTCTAGGTGATGTTATATCGTTAAATCAAGATGCGACGTGCGTGTACGTTCGAACGAGTGTTCTGCACCAAGCCGCGCCATTCCCCTCCCGCTGCGGAACGGCCGCGCCACGCCTGTCGTTGAGGCGGAAACGGTGAGGAGCAAGCAGATGGCCACGACACAGCAAGCATCTTCGGGAAATGTCGGCCGCACGGTCGCGATCGGCGCCGCGACGGGAGTGGCCGCCGGCCTCCTCGCCAACTTCCTGCGCAAGGCCGCGGTTCAGGCCCCGACGGTGATGGCCGGCCGCTGGGACAAGGCGCTGGCGGCCGAGCATGCCGCGGCGCTCAAGATCTTCGACCTGCTGGAAAAGACGAAGGACAAGGACACCGCCCGCCGTGCCTTCCTGCTGATGCAGTTGAAGCATGCGATCAGCAAGCATGCGTTCCAGGAAGAGAACGTCGTCTACGCGATGATGCGCGACCAGGGCCTGACGGAGGCGGCGGACCATCTCAATCACGAGCACGGAAATGTGAAGCAGTATTTCTTCGACCTGAGTGAGATGCCCAAGGACGATCCGGCCTGGCTTCCCAAGCTCAAGGAGTTCCGCGTCCTGATCGAAAGCCACATGCGCGAGGAGGAACAGGACCTCTTCCCCAAGCTGCGCGATCAGCTGTCGGAAACGCAGAACAAGCACATCACCGCCGCAATGAACAAGGAAGGCCTCAAGCTCGCCTGAGGGCGCTTCCCTCATCCCGGCCGCGGCCGCCGCTCCGAATCCCAGCGGAGCGGCGGTCACGGCTCCGGCTTGCGGCCCCGCGCACGAACGGCGAGGCCCAGCGCCGCACCCGCCAGTGCAACGGCCCCCAGCGCAATCCCCGGGTGCGTGCGGGTGGCCGTGAAGGCGCTGACCGATCGCCCCTTCTGCTCGCCCTCGGTGACCCCATCCTTGCCGTCCGGCGCGTAGAGATTGCCCGGGTTCACCGGCACCGGCTGGGCGGGGTTGGCCAACAGCACCCCCATGTTCTGCGCCACCCGGTCGAACAGCAGCGGCACCAGCTGGGCACCCAGCACCTGCAGCTTGCCGACGCCGCCCACGGTCAGCGACCGCCGCGGGTGCTGCGCCGCATCCAGGATCGCGTCTGCCACTACCGACGGGGCGTAGAGCGGCGGCGGCAGCTGCGCCTTGTATCCGGTCAGGTTGCGGCCGTGCTGGGGAAAGGGGGTGCCGACCGGGCCGGGCTTGATGAGGGTGATCGACACCGGCGCACCCTCCGCCATCATCTCCAGCCGCAGCGAATCCGTGAACCCCTTCACCGCATGCTTGGACGCCGTGTAGGAGGAGATGACCGGAGACGGCATGTCCGAGTTGATCGACCCCACGTTGATCAGCGCGCCGCCGCCCGGCTTCTCCTTCAGGTGGCGCAGCGCTGCCAGCGATCCGTACACTACCCCCCAGTAATTGGTCTCGAACACCTGGCGGTGGTCGGCGGTGGGCGTCTCCAGCGCTGCGGCATAGACCCCGATGCCGGCATTGTTCACCCAGGTGTCGAAGCCGCCGAAGTGATCGATCGCAAAGGCCGCCGCGCGCTCGACTTCCTCCTCCTGCCCGACGTCGGCCACAAAGGTGGCGGCGCTGCCGCCGGTGGTCTGGATCTGGTCGCGCACGCGCGCCAGCGCGTCGCCGTCGCGCGCGATCAGCACCACCCGCGCGCCTGCCGCCGCCGCCCGGCGGGCCGTCTCCAGCCCATGGCCGGAACTTGCGCCGGTGATGACGATCACCTGCTCGGAAAGCGGCTTCAGCTGGGCCTTCATGCTACCTCGTCTGGCTGTGCGGCGCCTCGAAGGGGAGGGCCGTCCGGAGCGCTGAACGAGCCGGAGTTGCGATCCGATCCCTCCCGGCTCTGGCGGCGGCGGGGGCGCTTGGCTATGCGGGCGCCTTGCAGGGGAGGGGGCGAAGATGAACGCGCGAAACGTCTACATACGAGGCATGGGCCTGGCGACGGCGCTGCTGTTGTCCGCCTGTTCGGACGAGGCGCCGTCTTCGGACCCGGCGCTGCCGCCGCAGGCCGCCGCGACCAGCCTTCCGCCCGCGATGCTCGGCCGCTGGGGGGAGGACGCGGCCTGCGCCCATCCGCTCGAGGTTGCGGCGGATCGCATCGCTGGCGCCCGCATCGACGCGGTGACCAATGCCGCCGATGGCGCGGTCGACGTCGACACCTCCGCGGAGGTCGACGGCATCACCACCGGCCGCCGCTATCGGCTCGCACGGTCCCGCGGAGAACGGCTGGCCGTCACCGTCGACGGCATCACCACCACCCGCATCCGTTGCCCGTGACCCCGGTCGAGGCAGGCCCCGACGATGCCGCCGCGGTGGTCGCGCTGTGGCAGGCGGCTGGGCTGACGCGGCCCTGGAACGATCCCGACGCGGATTTCGCCCGCGCGCTTGCGGCCGCAGACTCGGCGGTGCTGGTGCTGCGCGACGGCGCAGCGCTGATCGGCAGCGTCCTTGTCGGCTATGACGGCCACCGCGGCTGGGTCTATTATCTCGCCGTCGCCCCCGATCGCCGCCGCCACGGGCTCGGCCGCACGTTGATGCTGGCCGCGGAGGCATGGCTGCGCGCCCGCGGCTGTCCCAAGATCCAGCTGATGGTCCGCACCGGCAATGCCGATGCGCTCGCCTTTTACGATCGGCTGGGGCTCGCCCCGCAGGACGTCGTCACCCTCGGCCGCTTCCTGGATCCCGAGCCCGCCTGACTGGGCGGGCCTGCGCCTCGAAACCTTCGCGCCGCGGCCCGCGTTCCAGCCCCTGGTCTCGGCCGCCTCGCCTGATGCGATTCGACCGGCTGCCGGGAGAGGCGGATGGCGCACTTCATGTTCTGCACGGGGATCGAGAGCAGCATCCCCACCATCGACAACGGCCGGGTACGCGTCGACCAGATGGAGTCCTGCGGCCATTACGCGCGCTGGCGGGAGGACTTCGACCTCGTCGAGGACCTCGGCATCCACTTCCTCCGCTTCGGCCCGCCGCTCCACAAGACGCTGCTGGGGCCGGGCAAATATGATTGGGAGTTCGCCGACCTCACGCTCGGGGACCTCCGCCGCCGCAACATCACGCCCATCGTCGATCTCTGCCACTTCGGCGTGCCGGACTTCGTGGGCGACTTCCAGAACCCCGATTTCCCGCAGCTCTTTGCCGATTACGCAGCGGCCTTCGCCCAGCGCTATCCCTGGGTGCAGCTCTATACCCCGGTGAACGAGATGTTCGTCTGCGCGGTCTTCTCCGCGCTCTACGGCTGGTGGAACGAGCAGCTCGCGAGCGACCGCGCCTTTGTGACCGCGCTCAAGAACATCGTCTATGCCAACGTCCTCGCGATGCGGCGCATCCTGGAGCATCGCGCCGACGCGCTGTTCATCCAGAGCGAGTCGTCGGAGTATTTCCACGCCGACAGTCCGGCTGCGATCCGCCCTGCCGAGGTGATGAACGCCCGCCGCTTCCTCAGCCTCGATCTCAACTACGGCCGCCGGGTCGACAGCGCGATGTACGAGTATCTGATGGATAACGGCATGACGCGTGAGGAGTACCACCGCTTCCACGGCAACCGGCTGAAGCAGCACTGCATCCTCGGCACGGACTATTACTGGACCAACGAACATCGCATGCACCAGGACGGCCACAGCTGGGCCTCGGGCGAAGTGTTCGGCTACTGCGAGATCACCCGCCAATATTACGGCCGCTACGGCCTGCCGGTGATGCACACCGAGACCAACATCGCCCAGGGACCGAACGGCGACGAGGGTGTCAACTGGCTGTGGAAGGAATGGGCCAACGTCCTCAGGCTGCGCAACACCGGCATCCCGACGGTGGGCTTCACCTGGTATTCGCTGACCGACCAGATGGATTGGGACACCGCGCTGCGCGAAAAGAACGGCCGGGTGACGCCGGTCGGCCTCTACGACCTTGACCGCAACATCCGCCCGGTGGGCAAGGCGTACAAGCAACTGATCGCCGACTGGCGCGACGTGCTGCCGGCGCAGAGCCTGTGCCTGGTGGTCCCGGTCGTGCCGCCCTCGTGGAGCCACCCCACGGGACCATGACTGCCGGCGAGCCGGTCGATCGCCTGCGCACCGGCCATTTCCGGCAATCGAAGCGTCCGCTCTCCGGTGCCCCTGCCACTGGGAGCTACAAGGCGAGCCACGGCAGGACGGGGAGGGGGCGGCCGGTTTGGCACGCCTCCTCGCACGCTATTCCTCGGCCGAGCTGTCCTTGTCGTCGCCGGTCTTGTCCGGCGACTTCTTCTTCGACGCCTTGCGCGCGCCGGTTCCGGTGGCGCCGCCCCGGCCGGTGCCGGTGCTGCCCCTCGCACCATCGCCGCCCTTGGTCGTGATCGCACCCGGATTTCCGCCTGCACCTTTCTGAGCCATGTCGAGTCTCCGTCAGGGAAGATGATCCAACCCGCCGCCCAGGCCCCAGTTCCGCCGCGCCGCTCGAGCGCTCCCGAGAAGTCGGGCGCGGGGCTGGCGCCCAGTAGCGGGCCGTCAGCGACCCCGGTGGCGCACGTTGACGACAGATTGCCGGCGCGCCAGCGTGCCTCCATGAAGCAGCTGACATTGTTGATGCTCGTCCTTGCCGCTGCCTGCTCAGATGGACCGGCAGGAAACCCGTCTGTCCAGGATAGCCGTTCAAGGCAGTCCCAGGCGTCGTCACAGCCGGCGGTCGTCCTGACAGGGTACGTCACCGATGCCGCCGGCATCATAGATGCCGCGCGAGGAGAAGCGCTTTCCAAGCGCCTGAACGCGCTTGAACAGGCGACGGGTCATCAGATGGTCATCGTGACCGTCCCTTCGCTGGATGGGCGGGACGTTGCCGCCTTCACGACCGCTTTGGCCAACGCCTGGGGGATCGGGCGGGCAGAACACTACGACGGCGTCGTCCTCCTCGTTGCTCCCAACGAACACAAGGTGCGGATCGCAGTCGGCTACGGCCTTGAGAAAACCCTCCCCGACGCGCTTTGCGGCCATATCATCGAGGAGCAAATGCTGCCCCGCTTTCGGCAGGGCGAGCTGGCAACGGGGATCGAAGCCGGAGCGTCGGCCCTGATCAATCAGCTGACCCAGTCTCGGGATCGCTCGCGTCCCGTCCTCCCGACTGCCTGAGTTGTTGGCGACTTGGCGCGGCTGCGCGCAAGTCTCCGAACCAGCTTCACAGCTATCGGCGCCCTCGTTACTGAGGCCGCCAGCGAATGGGGCAGTAACTTCAGGGGGAATGACTTTGCGCACCGTGTGGATCAAGGTTCTGGCGTCGGTTTCCGTGTCGATGCTCGCCTGGGGTGCCGTCCCCGCGGATGCGCAGTTCGGCATGCTCGGCGATCTCGCCAAGCGCGCGGGCGTCTCGATGCCCAGTCTGCGCAAGGAGCCGATCACCACCAGCCTTCCCGACGCGCGCTGGGGCGATCCCAGCCAGGACGGGTTCGTGCCGCGCGAGGCCAAGCGCAACCTTGCCGAACTGCAGCGCACGCCCAACGGCGGCTTCGTCCTGCAGCCGGGCTATTACAGCTTCCACGATCAGAGCTATTGCCTGCACGCCGGCACCCACGGCCCGGGCAACGGCGACGGCTATCTCTATGCCCCGCCGCTCGGTGCGGCCAAGGGCGCCGTGATCACCATCGTCCGCAACTCGGTCCAGCACCCGGAGATCGACCAGCACACCATCCAGGCGCTGCTGTGGGCGATCCTCTCGCGCGCGAAGCTGGAGGACATGTCGAACGAGCATCGCGCCGCGGCCGCCCAGCTGCTGACCCCGCGCCAGCTCGCCGGCCTCAACCGCGGCGTGCTCGACATGCTCTCGTCCGGCCCGATCGCGGACAACCTGCCGTCCGAGGTGCGCGCCGTGCTCCGGGCGGAGGCGGACCTGCGCCAGATGCTGACCACGCCCGGCACCAGCTACAGCGAGCTGGAGCGCGTGGCGGTGCTCGCCGGTATGGCACCCGTGGGGGCGGGCAGCCGCGACGTGCCGACCGGCCGCTGGAGCCACCATCCGGACGGCTACTGGGTCCGCTACCTGCCCAGCAGCTACACCAACACGGTGGTCGAGATCTGGGTCCCCGCCGATGCACCCGGCGCCGGCAAGGAGTTCGACCCCGCCACCCACATCGCCGTCCCGGGCAACACCGCCCGCCAGCGCCTGATCCAGTCCGGCCGCGCCTACCGCGCCAGCTGACCGGGCACGGCTCGCCGGCCATCGGCTAAGCGCGGGCGGCTTCTCCCCTCCCTGGAAGGGAGGGGCCGGGGGTGGGTACCGCCGAGGCACTCGGCGGTCGCCTTCCCGAGGACGCGGGGTTACGGCTCGAACCAACCAAAACCACCAAGGACCCGATGTGACCGCCACCCTGTACGGCATCCGCGCCTGCGACACGATGAAGAAGGCGCGCAGCTGGCTGGAGGAGAAGGGCGTCGCCTTCACCTTCCACGACTACAAGACCGCGGGCGTCGACCGGCAGGCGCTGGAGCGTTGGGTCGACCAGCTCGGCTGGGAGGCGCTGCTCAATCGCTCCGGCACCACCTTCCGCACGCTGCCGGAGGAGCAGCGCGCCGACCTCGACCGCGATCGGGCGATGGCGATCATGCTCGCCAACCCTTCGTCCATCCGCCGCCCGGTGCTGGAGGATGGGGATGCGTTGCTGGTCGGCTTCAAGCCGGATGCCTATGCGCAGCACTGGCGCTGATCCGCGCGAGTGACTGGCGCGCTGGCGCCGCAACCTCTATTCCGCCCCCATGTCCACCACCTCCTCCATCGAGGGCGGCGCGCGTCGTGCTGATCCCGCGTCGCCTCCTCCCAAGCGGCTGACCGTGCCCGCGCTCCGCGCCCGCAAGGGTGCCGATGCCGAGCCGCTGGTGATGATCACCGCCTATACCGCGCGCATGGCGCAGCTGCTCGATCCGCACTGCGACGTGCTGCTCGTCGGCGACAGCCTGGCGCAGGTGATCTACGGCCTGCCGTCGACCGTGCCGGTCACGCTGGAGATGATGGCGGCGCATGGTGCGGCGGTGGTGCGCGGCAGTGCCCATGCGCTGGTCGCGATCGACATGCCCTTCGGCAGCTATGAGGCGAGCCCGGCCCAGGCGTTCGAAAGCGCGGCGCGGCTCCTCAAGGAGACCGGCGCCGCCGCCGTCAAGCTGGAGGGCGGGGAGGCGATGGCGCCCACCGTGCGCTTCCTTACCGAGCGCGGCATCCCCGTGATCGGCCACATCGGCCTGACGCCGCAGGCGGTGAACCTGCTCGGCGGCTATGGCGCGCGCGGCCGCAGCGAGGCGGAGGCCGCCAAGATCGTCGCCGACGGCGTCGCGATCGCGGACGCGGGCGCCTTCATGGTCGTGATCGAGGGCGTGCTGGAGCCGATCGCGATCGCAGTGACGGACCGCATCGCCTGTCCCACCATCGGCATCGGCGCGTCGGCGCAGTGCGACGGCCAGGTCCTGGTGGGGGAGGACATGCTCGGCCTGTTCGATCGCACCGCCCGGTTTGTGAAGCGCTACGAAGATCTCGCCGGCCGTATTTCGGCCGCGGTTGAGGCCTATGCGGGGGAGGTGCGGTCGCGTGCGTTTCCCAACGCCGAACACCTCTATCAACCCAGGGTTTGAACGGCTTTCGTTTCCCTTCCCGCGCGGCTAGATAGCGCGCTTCGTTCGCCGCACGCATGGAGTAGGACTTGGCGCTCACCCCCCAGAATAACCAGGCCTTCCTGCGCGAGGTCGACGAGGAACTGCGGCGCGACCAGGTGGCGAGCTTCGGCCGCCGCTACGGCCTGTGGGTCGCGGTGGCGATCGTCGCGGTGCTGGCGGCGTTCGGCGGCTGGATCTGGTGGCAGCACCACCAGAAGGAGAAGGCGGCCGAACAGGGCGTGCTGCTCCAGCAGGCGATGGACGACCTGGGCGCGAGCAAGGTCAATGCCGCCACGGGCGCGCTTGCCAAGCTCGAGAGCTCGGGCAGCGACGGCTACCGCGCCTCGGCGAAGTTCGTGCAGGCCGACATCCTGCTCAACAAGCAGGACCTGAAGGGCGCCGCCGCCAAGTTCGCCGAGGTCGCGAACGACACCTCGCTTCCGGGCGAGTTCCGCGACCTTGCGCTCCTGCGCCAGACCGCGGCCGAATATGACACGTTGAAGCCCCAGGCCGTCGTCGATCGGCTGCGCGGCCTCGCCAGCAAGCAGAGCCCCTGGTTCGGCAGCGCGGGCGAGATGGTCGCGGTCGCCTATATCCGCCTGGGTCGCCGTGACCTGGCCGGCAAGATGTTCGGGGAAATGGCCCAGACCGAGAGCGTGCCGGAATCGATCCGGCAACGTGCGGTTCAGATGGCCAGTGCTCTTGGCGTAGACGCGCCCGCCCCCAAGGCGCCGACGACCCCCACCTCAGAGGAAAAGAACGCAGGATGAGGACCAGCGCGAAGCTGATGACGGCCGTGGCAGCGCTTTCGCTGCTGGGCGGCTGCGGCATCTTCAAGGGCGATGGCAAGCGCAAGACGCCGATCCTTGGCGAGCGCGTGCCGATCCTGTCCGCGGAGAATGACGTGACGGTCGATCCGTCGCTCGCCGCGGTGCAGGTGCTGCTGCCGCCCCCGGTCGCCAATGCCGACTGGACCCAGCCGGGCGGCAACGAGTCGAAGGCGATGGGCCATCTCGCGCTTGCCGCTGCGCCCAGCCGCGTGTGGACCGCCCGCATTCCCGGCGGCACCACCCGCGTCCGCCTGGGCGCCGCTCCGGTGGTCGCCGGCGGCCGCCTCTACGTCATGGACGTGGAGGGCGTCGTCCACTCCTTCGACGCGACGACCGGCGCTGCCGGCTGGACCGCCAGCACGGTCAAGGATGCCGATAACGGCAACCAGGCGGCGCGCTTCGGCGGCGGCGTGAGCGTCGGCGAAGGGCGCCTGTTCGCCACCAACGGCCTCGGTGACGTGGTCGCGTTCAACGTGGCGGACGGTGCCGAAGTGTGGCGCGCCAAGCCGGGCGGCCCGCTGCGCGGTGCGCCCACGGTCGCCAACGACCAGGTCTATGTCGTCAGCCAGGACAACCAGCTGTTCGCGCTGGCGCAGGCCGATGGCACCGTCGTCTGGACCCAGGCCGGCTCCGTCGAGAGCCAGGGCGTGTTCGGCGTCGCCGCACCCGCCTCGGCACAGGGCACCGTGGTCGCCGGCTTCTCCTCGGGTGAGCTCAACGCCTATCGCTACGAGAACGGCCGCTCGCTCTGGGCGGACAGCCTCTCGCGTACCAGCGCCACCACCTCGGTCTCCTCGCTCGCCGACATCGATGCGGAGCCGGTGATCGACGCCGGCCGCGCCTATGCGGTCGGGCAGGGCGGCCGCATGGTCGCGCTCGAGGTCACCAGCGGCCAGCGCCTGTGGGAGCAGAACCTCGCCGGCATCTCGACGCCCGCCGTCGCCGGAGAGTGGCTGTTCGTCGTCACCGACGATGCGCGCCTGCTTTGCGTCGCGCGCGGCAGCGGCAAGATCCGCTGGATGCACCAGCTGCCCCGCTACCAGAACGAGAAGAAGAAGAAGGGCCCGATCCTGTGGGTCGGCCCGGTGCTCGCCGGCAATCGCCTGGTGCTCGCCAACTCCGAAGGCCAGCTGGTCTATGCCTCGCCCGAGGACGGCACCGTCAGCGCCACCGTGGAGGCTTCCAGCGGCCCGATCGGCCTGTCGCCGATCGTCGCCAACTCGACCCTTTACCTGCTCGATGACTCGGGCACGATCAGCGCCTGGCGCTGATCGCTGCTGAAAACGGACATGCCGCTTCCTACCGTCGCCATTATCGGACGCCCCAATGTGGGCAAGTCGACGCTGTTCAACCGGCTCGTCGGCAAGCGCCTCGCGCTTGTCGATGACCAGCCCGGCGTCACGCGCGACCGGCGGGAGGGGGATGCCAACCTCCTCGGCCTGGAATTCCGGATCATCGACACCGCCGGGTTCGAGGACGAGGACCCGCAGAGCCTGCCCGGCCGCATGCGCCAGCAGACGGAGGCGGCCGTCATGGACGCCGACGTTGCGCTGTTCATGATCGACGCGCGCGTCGGCGTGACCCCGCTCGACGAGGAAATCGCCCGCTGGCTGCGTGCCGCCGATCGCCCCGTCGTCGTACTCGCCAACAAGGCAGAGGGCCGCGCCGGCGAGACGGGCGTGATCGAGGCGATGGCGCTCGGCTTCGGCGATCCGGTGCCGCTTTCGGCCGAGCATGGCGAGGGTGTGGTCGACCTGTTCGACGCGCTGCGCCCGTTCGTCGACCGCGAGGACGAGGAAGAGCCGGAGGAGGATCCCGAATCCCCCGACGCGCCACTCAAGCTCGCGATCGTCGGCCGCCCGAACGCAGGCAAGTCGACGCTCATCAACCGCATGCTTGGCCAGGACCGGCTCATCACCGGCCCGGAAGCCGGCATCACCCGGGATTCTATCGCGATCGAGTGGGAATGGGAGGGCCGTCCGGTCCGCCTGATCGACACCGCCGGCATGCGCAAGCGCGCGCGCGTGCAGGAGAAGCTCGAGAAGCTCTCCGTCGCCGACGCGCTGCGCGCGGTCGACTTCGCCGAGGTCGTCGTGCTGCTGCTCGACGCCACCCGCGGGCTCGAGGTGCAGGACATCAAGATCGCCGATCGCGTGCTGCAGGAAGGTCGCGCGCTGGTGATCGCCCTCAACAAATGGGACGTGGCCGAAAACGCCTCCAGCCTGTTCAACGGCGTCAAGGGTGCGCTCGAGGAAGGCCTGGCCCAGGCAAAGGGCGTGCCGCTGCTCACCGTCTCGGCCTTCAGCGGCAAGGGCATCGACACGCTGCTCAAGGTCGCGTTCGAAACGCGCGAGGCGTGGAGCCGCCGCGTGTCGACCGGCCAGCTCAACCGCTGGTTCGATCGCGCGATCGAGGCCAATCCGCCGCCCGCGCCTGGCGGCAAGCGCATCAAGATGCGCTACATCACCCAGAACAACACGCGTCCGCCCAGCTTCGTGCTGTTCGGCACCCGCGTCGACATGCTGCCGGAAAGCTACAAGCGCTACCTCATCAACGGCATCCGTCGCGAGTTCGATTTCGGCGCGGTGCCGGTGCGACTGAACCTGCGCGCGCCCAAGAACCCGTTCGACAACAAGGACGGATGATCGACGCCCGCGGCCTGCGCTGCCCCTGGCCGGCCCTGCGCCTGGCCAGGGCGCTGCGCCAGGGGGAGCACCCGGAGCCGTTCGAAGTGCTCGCCGATGATCCCAATGCCGAACGCGAGATGCGTGCCGTGGCCGAGGCCGCCGGCCGCCGCCTGATCCGCCTCGCCGACGCCCGCTTCGAAGTCCATCCCGCCTGAGCGGGGCGGATTGCAACCGGCGCCCCGCCGGCGTACCACCACCCCGTTCTCGGGAGTTTTCGAAATGATCCAGCGTCACCGCTAAGGCGGCAAAAACCTGCGCCAGCGGAGCGATCCGCCGACCGGACTCTGTTTCGAGAACATCATGCAACGACTGAAGAACAAGACGTGCGTCGTCACCGGCGCTGCGCGTGGCATCGGCCGCGCCATCGCCGCCCGCTTCCACGACGAAGGGGCGATCGTCATCGCCACCGACATCGACGCCGCCATGGGGGCGGCTGCGGCCGCCGAAATCGGCTGCCGGTTCGAACCCCTCGACGTGCGCGAGGAAGGCGATTGGGCGCGGCTGGCCGGCATCGTCCCGGTGGCGGATGTGGTGGTCAACAATGCCGGCATCACCGGCTTCGAAGGGGGCATGGTGCCCCACGACCCTGAACACGCCAGCCTCGCCGACTGGCGTGCGGTGCATCGCGTCAACCTCGACGGCACCTTCCTCGGCTGCCGCTACGCGATCGGCGCGATGAAGGGGACGGGAAGGGGCTCGATCCTCAACATCTCCTCGCGCTCGGGACTGGTCGGCATCCCGGGCGCGGCGGCCTATGCCGCGTCCAAGGCGGCGATCCGCAACCACAGCAAGACGGTGGCGCTTTATTGCGCGCAGCAGGGCTGGCAGATCCGCTGCAACTCGATCCACCCGGCCGCCATCCTCACCCCGATCTGGGAGCCGATGCTCGGCAGCGGCCCTGATCGGGAGGCGAGGATGCAGGCGTTCGTGGCCGACACCCCGCTCAAGCGCTTCGGCATGCCGGACGAAGTCGCGGCGATCGCGGTGACGCTCGCTTCGGACGAGGCAACCTACGTCACCGGCACCGAGATCAACATCGACGGCGGCCTGCTGGCAGGCTCCGCCGCTTCCCCCGGCTGACCGCAG
>NZ_BSEX01000006.1:0-36778 GCF_027922045.1 Microbacterium terregens | reverse complement strand
CCCCCCCCCCCCCTTCGGCCTAGCCGCGACGACCTCCCACCGGGCGCTGCTGCCGCAGCCAGCCGGTGACATCGGTGACGGCGATCCCCTGCGCCGCGTTGAATGTCCGCTCCCGGTCCCAGGCGACGCCGGTATCGCGCGCGAACGCTAGCCGGTATGCGCGCATGCTATCCCCCGGATGCGCCGCCGCGTCCGCGCGCAACTGCTCCATGCTCCACAGCACGCGCGCCACCGGCCGCCCCAGATGGGCTTCGACCCGGTCCGCCAGCTCGGCATAGGAGACGGTGTCCCCCGCCACGTACACGACTTGGTCGTCCAGCCGCGGCCGATGCGCCAGGATCGCCGCCGTCAGCCGGCCGATGTCCTCAGGCGTGGTCACCGTCAGCCGATGCTCCCAGCTGCCGAGCGCATGCACCCGGCCATGCTCCAGGTCGACCAGCCCAAACGCCGGCTCGAACAGGAAGCTGGTGAACATGCCCGTAGAAACGATTGTCCAGCGCGTGTGCGACTGGCCGCGCAGCAGGTCGCGCACATCGGCCTGCTCGTCGAACACCGGCTGACCGCTGCCGCGCCCCACGACGTCATAGTCGACGCCGAACTGCCAGGGGACATAGCGTTCCACCCCTGCCTTCAGCACGGCCGCGGTGATCCTGCGCTGGGTGCCGGGCCCGCCGACGAACCCCGTGCAACAGATCACGGTGTCGAAGCGCGCGAACACCGCGGCAAGCGCGTCCTCCGTCTCCGTCGCCAGGTCCGCGCGAACGATGTCGATGCCCAGGCTGTGCAACCGTGCCTCGATCCGCTCCTCGGCGGCAGGGTCTTGCCGGGGCCGCAGCAGCACGCTCAGCGTGCGTCCGTCGGCCGTGCGCCGGTCGGCGAGAGCCTCCAGCATCGCAACGCCCAGTTCGCCCGCGCCGAGGACGAGCGTGGCATCGGGCTTGGGTTCGGTCTCGTGCATTCGTATCTCCTCCAATCGGGTGGGGGAGATGGCTCGCCGATCCGCGAGCAAAAGAAGGCACAGGCGTGATACCGCACCCGAAAAGCAGCTTCGAAGACGTGATCGCCCAATCGCAGGCCGCCTGTGCGGCGCTGAGCGACGCGGACGACGGCCTGAAGCGGGAAGTGCTGGCCCATGCCGGCAACCGCTGGTCGCTGGGCATCGTCCATGCGCTGGGCGTCGCGGGAACGCTTCGCCACGCGGAGCTCGCCCGGCGGCTGGACGGGGTCACCCAGCGCATGCTCACCCGCACCCTGCGCCAGCTGGAGCGCGACGGACTGATCGCCCGCCACGACTATCGGGAGGTGCCGCCGCGGGTCGACTATCGGCTGACGGAGCTTGGGCGCGGGCTGCTGGTGGGCATGCTGCCGCTCTGGACCTGGGTGATCGACAACGCAGACGCGTTTCGAGCCGCCCGACGCCGATTCGACGGCGCGGATGCGGACCAGGGCTGAGCCAATCCCTCCGCGCACAAAAAAAGGGCCGGCGTCGCCGCCGGCCCCATCTTTTCGGAAACGGGTAGGGAGGCTCAGCCTTCCTTCACGTCATATTCCGACTTCGCGTTGAGGGCGATGTAGTTCTCCAGGCCCATGCGCTCGATCATCTCGAACTGGCGCTCCAGCGTGTCGACATGCTCTTCCTCATTCTCGAGGATCTCGGCGAACAGGTCGCGGCTGACGAAGTCGCGGACGCTCTCGCAGTACGCAATCGCCTCGCGCAGCTGGGCGACGGCTTCCAGCTCCAGCGCCAGGTCGGCCTTGATTGCCTCGACCACGGTCTCGCCGATGCGCAGGCGGCCGAGCAGCTGGAAGTTGGGCAGGCCGTCCAGGAAGAGGATGCGCTCCGCCAGCCGGTCGGCGTGCTTCATCTCCTCGATCGACTCCTCGCGCTCGAACTTGGCGAGCTTGTATACCCCCCAGTGATCGAACATCCGGTAGTGCAACCAATATTGATTGATCGCCGTCAGCTCATTGCGGAGCGTTTCGTTGAGAAACTCGACGACCTTGGGATCACCCTTCACGTTCACATGCCCTTGCTGGTAAATTATGGGCGTGAATCTACGGTGCTGATCCCAGTTTGAACAGGCGGAAAACGGCAGAAATCTGCGGTGTTCTACCTGCAAGCGTCACGCAATCGCGCGCTCTTCATCGATGATCTCGCGTGCGAATGGCACGCATTGTCCGCACTTCGCCTGTCGGCCGAGCGCCCGATAGGCCTGGCAGGCACTCATCGCGCCGGACCGCGCGGCCCGCCGGACTTCGTCTTCCCGAATCGCATTGCAAACGCAGACGACCATTGCCGATTCCTTGTTGACGGGGATCGGTTAGCGTCATTGCGAACTGCTCGCAACTGTTTTGCGACGCATTCGCAAATCAGGTGGGTTGGCGGTCAAACCGGGAGGGCGGCACCCTTCCGCATCGGCTGGAGCTCGAGTCGCGCCAGCGAACGCCACAGCCACTCGAACGGCCCGTAGCGATAGCGCGACAGCCACGCCGGCGACCACAGCAGCATCGCCGCCCACATCGCGAACACGATCGGATAGAGCGCCGCCCGCGACAGCGTCCCGTACCAGCCCAGCCCATAGCCGTAGAACAGCGTCGTCATGACGATGCTGGTGGTCAGATAGTTGGTGAACGCCATCCGCCCGGCCGCGGCGAGCCGCTCGGTGAGCCCGCCGCCCGGCCGCGCCAGCAGCAGGATCAGGCACGCCCAGCCCAGGATCATCAGCACGCGCAGCGGCGCGGCGAGGGGCATGGTTGCGGTCGCCACCGTCAGCAGCTCGAAATCGCGCGAGACCAGCCATGCCGCGAGCAGCGCATAGCCCGGGATGCCGATGCCGAAGCCGACCAGCATCCACCGCGCATAGCGTGCCCGCGACCAGCCGCCCGTCAGCATCCCCGAACGCAGCCCCGCCATGCCCAGCAGCATATAGCCCAGCGTCTCGGCTCCCACGAACAGCGTGGTCGACAGCGAATGCGCCAGCTCTCCCCAGCGATGCGCGACCAGGCCGCTCCAGCTGCCGCGATGCAGCGCCAGCTCCTCCTGGATATGGGGAGGGCTGGGGACGCCCATGGTGTCGATAAAGGCGCGCAGCGACTTGGCGGCTTCGGCGGCCTTGGCGGGGTCGGGATCATGGATGCCGGCCTGCATCGCCATCACGCCCAGCGGCATCATGGCGTACAACAGCCACGCCACCCCGGCGAGCACCAGCCCACGGGTCACCAGCGACCGCACGCTCGCGTTGCGGCACGTATAGGCGATCGCCCCGATCACCGCATATTGGTTCAGGATGTCGCCCCACCACAGCAGCAGCAGATGGGCGATGCCGAACACGAACAGCCAGGCCATGCGCGCAAAGTGCACCCGCGCCGGGCTCTCGCCCTTGGCCACGGCCCGGTCGATCACCAGCAGCATCGACGCGCCGAACAGGAAGCTGAACAGCCCGCGCATCTTGCCGTCGAACAGCACGAAGTTGATCAGATAGGCGGCCAGGTCGATCCCCTGGTGCCCGCCATAGGCCTTGGGGTTCGTGTACGCCGCATCGGGCATCGCAAAGGCGACGATGTTCATCAGCAGGATGCCGAGCACCGCCACCCCGCGCACCGTATCCAGCGACCCGATCCGGTCCGTCTGCGTCGTCGCCATACCCATTCCCCCACTCGCCCCGCGGGCGTTCTAGAGCAGGATCGCCTTCCACAGAAGCCGAACCAGCCCCGAACCCGTCTTTTCCGTACCCCGGCGAAGGCCGGGGCCCAGTCGGGAAGGCGGATGAAAGGGGCAACCCGCTCCCGCTCTCTTCAGTGCTCCCGCAAAGGCGGGAGCGCAGGGTTCCGAACGCCAACGCCCGTTGCCGTGCCAGGCCCTGGCCCCCTACGCGGGCTTCTGCGAAACAGAGGCCGCCGTCCGTTGACACACCCGTATTCCTGCGCAGGCAGGAATCCAGGGCCAAGCAGACCAACGAGTTTCGGTGCTTGGAACCCTGGGCTCCTGCTTTCGCAGGAGCACTGTCAGGGGCTTCGCTAAAGTCACGCCTGCGCAGGGATGCGGACGTGGGTGGGGCGGTGCGCACGCCCGCAGCGGCAATGAAGCGCTACCGTGAGGGGCACGCCGTGCCCCCCATCGCGCTCACCCGCCCGGCCGCTCCCGCAGCCGCGGCACCAGCTTGGTCGCGCGCCAGCCGGGCACCAGCAGCATCGGCTCCACGTCCACCAGCCATCCCGGCCCGATCAGGTCGCCCAGCTGCGGCGAGTCGAGCCCGAGCGAACCCGCACGCCACCCGATCCACACGAAGCCCGACATCGCAAGCAGCCCGCGCAATCGCTCCAGCGCTGCGGGCAAGGCCTCGCGCGAGGGGACGACCACCACGGCGGCGTCCAGGCCCGCCGACGGCGCCGCCTCGATCGACAGCCCCGGCACCGCCGCGTCGATCGCCCGGGCGATCTCCTCCGGCACGCCGCTGATCCACAGCCGCATGCCGCGTTTCAGGTTCAACTGGGCGGCAAGGCTGGCAGAATCCGGGGTCATGCGCGGCCTCCTTGAGGGATTGCCTCAAGGAGACGCCCGCACGCCCCTGGCGGTTCCGTCAGGCGAGGGCGGCGTCGCTGCCCATCAGGTTGGGGAAGAAGCCCTCGTGCGCCGTGCGCAGCGCATCGAGCGACACGACGAAGTCGCCGTCGGCCAGCTCGAAGATCAGCCGGCTGCCGATGGTGCGGCCGATCGGCTCCGCCTCGATCCCTGCCGCCTGCGCCCCCTTCAGGAAGTCGAGCAGCGCGTGGTCGTGCACCGTCACCAGATACACGCCCTGGTCCTCGCCGAAGAAGGAGCATGCGTGGTCGTACGGCTGCTTCTTGTCGAGGATCGCGCCGACGTTGCCGGCCAGCGCCATCTCGGCGAGTGCCACCGCCAGGCCGCCGTCGGACACGTCGTGCGCCGCCGTCACCACGCCCGCGGTGATCGCGGCGCGCAGATAGTCGCCGGTGCGGCGCTCGGCGTCCAGGTCCACCGGCGGCGGCGGGCCTTCCTCGCGGCCGTGGATCTCGCGCAGCCACAGCGACTGGCCGAGGTGGCCGGAGCGGTTGCCGAGCGCGATGATGATGTCGCCGGTCTGCTTGAAGGCGATGGTCATCGACTTCTCCCAGTCGGCCATCAGCCCCAGCCCGCCGATCGCCGGCGTCGGCAGGATCGCCGAGCCGCCGCCGGTCGCCTTCGACTCGTTGTAGAGCGACACGTTGCCCGACACGATCGGGAAGTCGAGTGCGCGGCAGGCCTCGCCCATGCCCTCCAGGCAACCGACGATCTGGCCCATGATCTCCGGCCGCTGCGGGTTGGCGAAGTTCAGGCAGTTGGTGATCGCGAGCGGGGTAGCCCCCACCGCCGTCAGGTTGCGCCACGCCTCGGCCACCGCCTGCTTGCCGCCCTCGACCGGGTCAGCGAAGCAATAGCGCGGCGTGCAGTCGGTGGTGATCGCCAGCGCCTTCTTGGTGCCGTGGACGCGCACCACCGCGGCGTCGCCGCCCGGGCGCTGCACGGTGTCTGCGCCGACCATGTGGTCATACTGTTCCCAGATCCAGCGCCGGCTGGCGATGTCGGGTGAGCCCATCAGCTTGAGCAGGTCCACGGCCGGATCGCCGCACGGCGGCACGTTCGTCAGCTCGGCCGGCTTGGGCGTCGGCACATGCGGCCGGTCGTAGAGCGGCGCCTCGTCGGCGAGCGGGGCGAGCGGAATGTCGGCAACCGTGTCGCCCTTCCACTTCAGCACCATGCGGCCGGTGTCGGTCACGCGGCCGATGATCGCGAAGTCGAGCTCCCACTTGCGGAAGATCGCCTCGGCAAAGTCCTCGCGGCCGGGCTTCAGCACCATGAGCATGCGCTCCTGGCTCTCCGACAGCATCATCTCATAGGGCGTCATGCCCTCTTCGCGCTGGGGCACGTCGTCCATCACCAGCTCGATGCCGACGCCGCCCTTGGACGCCATCTCGACCGAGGAGGAGGTGAGGCCGGCCGCACCCATGTCCTGGATCGCGACGATCGCGTCGGATGCCATCAGCTCCAGGCACGCCTCGATCAGCAGCTTCTCGGTAAAGGGGTCGCCGACCTGGACGGTGGGACGCTTCTCTTCCGAATCCTCGCCGAAATCGGCCGAGGCCATGGTCGCGCCGTGAATGCCGTCGCGGCCGGTCTTCGACCCCACATAGACGATCGGATTGCCGACGCCCGAGGCGGCCGAGTAAAAGATCTTGTCCTGGTCCGCGACGCCCACGGTCATCGCATTGACCAGGATGTTGCCGTCATAGGCCGGGTGGAAGTTCACCTCGCCGCCCACCGTCGGCACGCCCACGCAATTGCCATAGCCGCCGATGCCGTGGACCACGCCCGCGATCAGGTGGCGCATCTTGGGATGGTCGGGCCGGCCGAAGCGAAGCGCGTTCAGGTTCGCGACCGGGCGCGCGCCCATGGTGAACACGTCGCGCAGGATGCCGCCGACGCCCGTCGCCGCGCCCTGGTAAGGCTCGATGTAGGACGGGTGGTTGTGCGACTCCATCTTGAAGATCGCCGCCTGGCCGTCGCCGATGTCGACGACGCCCGCGTTCTCGCCCGGCCCGCAGATCACCTGCGGTCCCTCGGTCGGCAGCTTCTTGAGGTGAATGCGGCTCGACTTGTACGAGCAGTGCTCGGACCACATCACCGAGAAGATGCCCAACTCCGTCAGATTGGGCTCGCGGCCCATCGCGTGCAGGACGCGCTCATATTCCTCGGGGGAAAGGCCGTGCTCGGCGACGATCTCGGGCGTGATCTGGGTCATGCGCGAGCCCTTAGCGACACCGGCGCGAACGGGCTAGAGGGCAGGCGCGCAGACCCGCGGGCGCGTGCGGGATTTTCGCCCCTGCCGGACAAGCCGCTTGCCAGGACCGGCCCTCCGCTCGACCATGGCGAGGAAACCGATGGAGGAGCGCGCACGTGCAGCAGCAGATTTCGGTCATCACGCTCGGCGTCACGGACCTGCACCGATCCCGGCGCTTCTACATGCATGGCTTCGGCTGGACGCCGGTGTTCGAGAATGCGGAGATCGTCTTCTACCAGATGAACGGGCTGGTCCTCGGCACCTTCGATCGCGCGGCGCTGGAACGCGACATGAACCGGTTCGGCTCCGGGGCGGGCGGCGCCTTCTCGCTGGCGCATAACGTGCCGGCCCAGACGGATGTCGAACCCCTCATGGAGCAACTGGTCGCGGCGGGCGGGTGCATCCTCCGCCCGGCGGATGCCCCGCCGCACGGCGGCTATCGCGGCTATGTCGCCGATCCGGACGGGCACGCCTGGGAAATCGCGTGGAACCCGGCGTGGACCATCGACGAGAACGGTCTCGTCACCTTCGCGGCCTGACCCGGCGGCGGCGCCTCAGACGTCGATGCTGTCGTAGACCACGACCCGCGCCCACAGGTCGCCGCAGGTCTCCACGAAGCGCTTGTGGACCGGATGGTCCTGGTACCGGACCTGGTCGGCCACCGTGTCGAACACCATCAGTTCGGACACATGGTAGCTGCTGTCCACCACCGAACGCTGCTCGGTGGGGGCGGGGACGCCGACCCGCAGCTCCCGGATCTCGGGGATGGCGCGCAGCGTCTTGAGGCCGGCGATCAGCTTCTCCCGATCGCCCGCGCGCCCCGGCTCCTTCAGCCAGAAGAAGACGTGGTGGACCATCTGGCCCTGCCGGGGTGCCGCCGCGGCCGCGGCGCGCGATCCGAGCACCGGCAGCCCCAGTGCCGCAGCCAGCCCCATCCATCCTCGACGGTTCACGATCATGCCTGTCTCCATCCTTGCCGCGCCTGCGATCGGGTTCGCAGGCGGTGTTTGCTCGTGGGGGCCGTGCCAGTCGGCGCTTCAGTCCGCACCGCCACCTTCCGCACCTTCCGCCTCCATCGCCGCCACCACCTCCTTGCCGGACTTCTTCGCGTCCAGCAGCGCCAGCAGCCGCGCTGCGCCGTTGTCGGGTGCGGCGTGCGCCGAATAGGCGAGGGGGCGCAGCGCTCGCTTGGCGTCGTCCACCCGGTCGTCGATTAGCGACTGGTGCGCATAGGCGAAGCGCACCGCATCGTCCTGCGGCACCAGTTCATGCGCGCGGGCGAGCGCCTGCTTGGCATTGGCGGTGGGCACCGCGCCCGCCATGCCGAAGCTCGAATAGAAGAGCAGCAGCGTATAGGCGTCGTTCGGATCGATCTTGTTCGCCTTCAGCAGCCAGCTGCGCGCCTCCTTCCACACGGCCGGGTCGGTCGTCTGCGCCTCGCGCGCCCGGTTGAGGATGACTTGCGCCTTGTAGACCAGCGCCTGGGAAGACTTCGGGTCGATCGCCAGCGCCCGGTCGGCCGCCGCTTCGGCCAGGTCATAGCGCCGCGCGTCCAGCGCCATCTCGGCAAGCCAGCCCTGCACGACCGCGTCGTCCGGATAGCGCGCGCCGATCGGGATCGCGTCCTCCAGGATCGGCTGCGCGGTCTTGGTATTGACCCCGCGGTCGGACCGCATGCGCAGCCCGATCATCGCCTTCTCGCCGGGGCTGAGCGCCCGTACCTGCACCACCGGCTTCGGCAGCTTGTCCAGCCCGAATCGCAGCGCGGGGAAGGTCCGCGCCTTCAGCCGCGCGTTCAGCTCCTTGTCGAGCTGCTTCAGGTCGCCGAACGCCTCGCGCGCGGCCTCGACGCTCGGCTTCCCCTGGTTCACCGCCGTCAGGTATTTGGCGAACTGTGCCCGCCGCTCGGGCGGCGCCGCGATGGTGAGATAGTGGGTGAGCAGCCAGCCGCGCGCGTACAGCCCGTCCATCTGATCCCTGCGGATCGTGCTCATGTTGACGGAGAGAAGCTCGGAGGCGGGAAGCGGATCGCCGTGCAGCAGCGAATAGGCGCGGTGCTGCGCGGGCTTGCCGATCCAGGCCGTCTCCTTGTCGAACGACACCGTCGACAGGAACTCCGCATAGCCCTCGGAGAACCAGGCCGGATAGGCGGCGGCGAAATTGCCCAGCAGCAGGTGATGGGCATATTCGTGGAACAGCACGATCCGCGCCTGCTCGCGATCCGATCCCTCGCCGCCCAGCCCGCGCTGCGGGGTGAAGGCCACCGAACCGCTCGCCCGCCCGTCGTAGAAGCCGGCGATGTTGGCGCTGTTCGAACCGTAGAGCCGCCGCACCGCGCTGTCGTTCGGCACGACATAGAGCGTCACCTTGTTGGACTCGTCCTCCGGCCGCGCCGCCACGTTCTGAAAGTAGCGGAAGACGCCGTCGAACAGTTCCAGCTCCTCGGCCCGCTCCTTGACCGACTCCGCATTGCCCTCGGCAAAGACGACGAAGTGCTTGGAGGTCGCCTGGTACCACTCCGCCCTGGCCGGCACCGCCGCCGTCGTCGTCGCCAGCCCCAGGATCATCGACGCAAGCCGTATCGACCGACGCATTCCGTCCTCTCCCCCTTGTCCCTGACGCGCAGCCTATCGAGCGCGGTCGCGCGTGTCAGCCATCTTGCCGCACCGGGCGCAAATGGCCATGTGGGCGCTTTGTGGCCCGCTCCATGGGCACGCGGGGGAAGTTGGAATGGACGCACGCAACGGCATCGGCGGCAACTTGGCCGGCGTCGACCTGCTGGGAGAGATCGACCGGCTGCGCAAGGAGCGCAACGCCGTCATCCTCGCGCACTATTACCAGAAGCCGGAGATCCAGGACCTCGCCGATTTCGTCGGCGACAGCCTCGACCTGTCGCGCAAGGCCGCGGCCACCGATGCCGAGGTGATCGCCTTCTGCGGTGTCCGCTTCATGGCCGAGACCGCCAAGATCCTGAGCCCCGAAAAGATCGTGGTGCTCCCCGACATGGCCGCCGGCTGCAGCCTGGAGGACAGCTGCCCGCCCGAGCAGTTCGCCGCCTTCCGCGCGCAGCACCCGGATCACATCGCGCTCACCTACATCAACTGCTCGACCGAGGTGAAGGCGCTCAGCGACATCATCGTCACCTCGTCCTCGGCGGAAAAGATCCTCAGCCAGATCCCGCCCAGCCAGAAGATCATCTTCGGCCCGGACCGTAATCTCGGCGGCTATCTCGCGCGCAAGACCGGCCGCGACATGCTGCTGTGGCCCGGCGTGTGCATCGTGCACGAGGCGTTCTCGGAAACCGAACTGCTGAAGCTCAAGGCGGAGCATCCCGGCGCGCCGGTCGCCGCGCACCCGGAATGCCCGGCGGTGATCCTCGACCACGCCGACTATGTCGGCTCTACCCGCGGCATCCTGGAATATGCGCAGACCGTGCCCGGCGACACGCTGATCGTCGCGACCGAGCCGCACATCATCCACCAGATGGAAAAGGCGATGCCGGAAAAGCGCTTCATCGGCGCGCCCGGTGCCGACGGCAACTGCAACTGCAACATCTGCCCCTACATGGCGCTCAACACGATCGAGAAGCTCTACCTCGCGCTGCGCGACCTGGAGCCGCGCATCGAGATCGAGGAGAGCCTGCGCCTGAAGGCCAAGGTCTCGCTCGACCGCATGCTCGGCATGGCCAGCGGCACGGTCGGCATGGGCGACCTCGGCCCCGTCCGCGTCACCGGAGACTGATGGCCCGCGCCTGACCCCACCCGCGAGAGGAAGTTCCCATGCCGCATCCGAGCCCCTGGCAGCACCATCGTAGCAGCAGCATCGCCGACGACATCGACTTCGAGATCAAGGGCCAGGAGCTCCAGTTCCTGGAGATCGAGCTCGATCCCGGCGAGAGCGCCGTGGCGGAGGCGGGGGCGCTGGTGTGGAAGGATGCCGCGGTCGACATGACCACGGTGTTCGGCGACGGCAGCGGCGGGCAGGGTGCCGGCTTCATGGGCAAGCTGCTCGGCGCCGGCCGCCGGCTGGTGACGGGCGAGAGCCTGTTCACCACCGTCTTCACCCATCAGGGCCATGGCAAGGCGCGGGTCGCCTTTGCCTCGCCGACGCCCGGCGCGATCCTGCCGATCCGCCTGGGCGACGTGGGCGGGCGGCTGATCTGCCAGAAGGACAGCTTTCTCGCCGCCGCCAAGGGCGTGTCGATCGGCGTCCACTTCCAGAAGCGCGTGCTCACCGGCCTGTTCGGCGGCGAGGGTTTCATCATGCAGAAGCTGGAGGGCGACGGCTGGGTCTTCGTCCAGATGGGCGGCACCGTCGTCGAACGCACGCTGGCACCGGGCGAGGAACTCCACGTCGACACCGGCTGCCTGGCGGCCATGACCGACACGGTGGACTTCGACCTGGTCACGGCCGGCGGCGTGAAGAGCGTGCTGTTCGGCGGCGAGGGCCTGTTCTTCGCCCGCCTGCGCGGCCCCGGCAAGGTCTGGATCCAGTCGCTGCCCTTCTCGCGCCTGGCAGGCCGGATGCTGGCGGCCGCCGGCAGCCGCGGCGGCCAGAACCGCGGCGAAGGCTCGATCCTCGGCGGCCTCGGCGACTTCGTCGGCGGCAACAACTAGGGCAAGCGCGCGCGTCCGGTCAGAACGCTCTGTTCAGGTTCACCGAGAAGGTGGTGGCCGAGGGCGTATAGTCCTTCTTCGCCACGGAGCGGGTGAAGGCGAGGTTGATCGCCGTCGCCCGGTCCAGACTGACGCTGCCGCTCGCCCCGAGCCTCAGCGTTTGTTGCCGGTTGTCCTGCCCGACGCCGTCGACTTTGGTGGTCCCGCCATGGGCATAGACCGCGTCCAGCGACAGCCAGGCCCGGTCGCTCACGTCGTGGCTGAGGTGCCCGTCGACGCCGAACAGGGCTTTTTGCTGCAGCCTGCCGTCGCCTCGATATTCGTCGTTCGCCCCGAACAACTGGACATTGCCGTTCACGGCAAGGAGCGTGCGCGGGCCGAAGTACTTTCCGTACGAAAGCTGCGGCTTCACCATCCACCGGTTCTTGCCGATGTTGAGGAGGCTTTCCGCGTCATAGGCTCCGGTCGGCGCCGTCACGCCGATCGACCCGGTGAGATAGGCGTTCGGCTGCCACGTCGCGAACTCGCGGCGGGTCAGCGCAGGCGCCCCCGCGATGTTCATGACGAAGACGGCGTTCACATCGCCCAGGCCCTCGCTGTAGGTCTGGAGGTTCGTCCCATCCAGACGTGCCGTCACGAAGCCATAGGGGACGATCAGTTGAACACCCGCGGCCTGGCCCGCGATGCCGAAGGACCGCGCATAGCGCGCGATCGGCACATGCGCGTCCACCGATACGCCCTCGATCGGTAGCGACGGATCAACCGAAGCCTCGGTGTTCGAATAGGTATAGTAGAGGAACAGGATGTTCGTATCGACGGGGACATTCTCCCAGTCCCGGGCGCCCTGGGCGAAGGCGGATGGGGACGCCAGGATCAGCCCGCCGGCCAGGGCGGTCGCGAACGCGGCATGGTGCTTGCTCATGGTCGCGACCTCACGGCGTCACGATGTTGAAGAAGATCGGGAAGGTGTCGAGGTTGGAGAACAGCCTGGTGACGGCGCTGCGATCTCCCGAAATCTTGATTGAACCGTCGCTGATCGCTCGGTCGAAACTGGTTTGGCCCAGCGTGATCGCATCCAGCGTCTTGCGCGACAGGGAAAGGGTCGCCGTCGCCTCCGGAGATGCATCGGCCTTGCGATGGGTGAGCGCGCCACCCCGCACCGTTACGACATGGGTCTCCGCCGGGTCGGAGAACACCCAGTTGAGCTTGAGGTCTCCGCTCGCAGCAGCCTTGGGACCGTTCAACCGGATGCCCAGATAGTCGAAGTACATGGCGAGCGGCATCGCCTTGATCGTGTCCGGGGATGCCGTGCCCCCGGCGCCCTTGGGAACGCCGTTGCGCAGTTCGAAGGCGCCCATCAGCATCGCGTTGCGCCACGTTCCGTTCTCGGACTGGAAGCCCATCTGGTCGAGAGTCTCGGCCAGGAGCGCCTTGCCCGCCGCCGACTGCGGGTTCGCGAACACGACGTGCTTCATGAGTTCGGCGACCCAGCGATAGTCGCCCTGGGCAAAGGACGTGCGCCCCAGCGCGATGACCTTGTCCTCGCCGCCCATCGAGGCGACGTATTTCCTCGCGGCTTCCACGGGAGGCAGGGGATTCAGGTTCGCCGGGTTCCCGTCATAGAAGCCCATGTACCGCTGATACACCGCGCGCACATTGTGGCTCATGGAGCCGTAATAGTCCCGGTTATACCACTTCTTGCCGAGCGCCGGCGGAAGGGTCTTCAGTTCCTCGGCGATTTCCATCGGCGTGTAGCCGAGGTTGATGAGCCGCAGCGTCTGATCGTTGATGTACCGGTACATGTCCCGCTGGTCGGCAAGCATGGCCGAAATCCGCGCGGTGCCCCAGGTCGGCCAGTGGTGCTGCGCGAACAATACCTCGGTGGTGGCGCCATAGCGGGCGATCGTGTCGTCGAGGTACGAAGACCAGACGCTGGGGTCGCGCACCTGCGCGCCGCGGATGGTCAGCACGTTGTGCAGGGTGTGCGTCGCGTTCTCGGCGGCGCCGAGCGCGCGATAGGCGGGAATGTACATGTTCATTTCCGCCGGCGCTTCGGTTCCCGGCGTCAGCTGGAACTCGATCTGCAGCCCGTCGATGGTGACCTGTTCGACTGCTTTCCCGCCCGTACCGATGCTGTCGGTCGGCGCGATCAGGCCCACGGTGCCCCGGGAGGTGGTCTTGCCCAGGCCGGCGCCGACCTGTCCGGTCGGGCTCTTCGGAAGCAGGGCGCCGTACATATATTGAGCCCGGCGGCTCATCGCGGTGCCGGCATAGACGTTTTCCGAAACGGCGTGCTCCAGAAAGCCGTCGGGCGCATAGATCTTCACCTTTCCGGCGAGAACATCCGCTTCGCTGACCACGCCTTTCACGCCGCCATAATGATCTACGTGAGAGTGCGAGTAGATCACGGCAACGACGGGCCGGTCGCCGAAATGCTTCCGATAGAGCGCCATTGCGGCCGCCGCGGTCTCGGAAGAAATCAGCGGATCGACGATGATGAGGCCCGACTTGCCCTCGATGATCGTCATGTTGGAGAGGTCGAGCCCCCGAACCTGGTAGATATGTTCGGAAACCTTGAACAATCCGGCGATGTTGTTCAGCCGTTCCTGGCGCCACAAACTCGGGTTGACGGTCGCCGGTGCTTGCGCGTTGTTCTCGAACGCATAGGACTTCATGTCCCACACGACCTTGCCTTCCGCGTCGCGAATGACATCGCTGAACGCTTCAACAAGCCCCTTTTTCGCATCCTCGAAATCGGAGGTGTCGGAAAAGTCGAGCGTTTTTAGAAACCGCTCCTGCGATTCCGTCGTGGCCGTGGTCACACCCTGTTGCTCCTGTGCCTGGGAGAGCGCGGGGCACAAAAAGAGAAACGGCGTCGAAAGGACGCAAGCCAGCGATCTCATGAAACAACACCCCTGTTGATCAATACGACTACAAGTATAGAGTAGAATTGTTCCGCTGCATTTTCATGGCATCATCGTTATTGTGGCTGATGTTGCGGCACCGTGCTTTTTCGGCACTGGCCCGCCAGCGGTCGTTCCAAGCTGCCGGTTCCGAACCACCCGCGTGCAGGCTTCCTATCGGCCGCTACCAGGCGTGGTAGGCGGGCAGGGTTGGGGCACCGTCGCTTCGCCGCGCTCGATCCTCGGCGCCCTCGGCGACTTCGCCGGCGGCAACGACCAGGCAAGCCCGGGGACGCCAAGGCCCGCTCTTTTCCCCCCATACCCAGGCGGTACGCGCTTCCTGCGCCGATTATCCCTATGCCGTTTGGCTTCGAAAGCGCATGTTACCGGTTGCAGTGCTTCAGACTCGGGTGAAGCCAGTCGACAGGATGATGAGCGTAGATGTTGACGGTATCCGGTGCGCTACTGCTCGCGGTCATCCCCCTGGGCTCAGTGCCGGCGGCGGATTTCCCGGCCGCGGCGAGCGCTGCCTCGGCAACCCTGGCTGCGCCCTCCGCCCTGCTTGTCGATCCGGCACTCCTTTCAGCGCAGCCGCCTCAGTCGCAGTCCAGCACGGCTGTTCCGCCAGCGGTCAGCCCGGTTCAAGTCTCGCCGGAGTCGCCGGGTACAGTACCCCCGTTGGACACGGCTACGCCCCTCCAGGTGCCGTCTGCCGAAGAGGCGGCGCACGGTGACATCATCATCACGGGGCGCCGGGAGCCGGCAGGAGATCCGCTGCGCGCGGTGAATGCCGAGTCTTTTGCCGTCACGCAGAAGGTCGACGACACCGTCATCGGACCTGTCGCAAGAACCTACAAGAAGACTGTGCCCAGCCCGATCCGCAAGGGGATCCACAACTTCCTGTACAACATCCGTGAACCGATCGTGTTCTTGAACTTCTTGCTTCAGCTCAAGCCTGGGAAGGCAGCGGAGACGGTCGGCCGCTTCGTGATCAATACCACCGTCGGCGCTGCCGGGTTCGTGGACATGGCCAAGCGGAAGCCGTTCCATCTGCCGCGGCGGTCGAACGGGTTTGCAAACACGCTGGGTTTTTATGGCGTGAAGAACGGACCGTTCCTGTTCCTGCCCCTGGTCGGCCCCACGACCGTCCGGGACCTGCTGGGCGGCGCCGTCGATCGGCTGGTCCTGCCGGTCGGCGTCGGCAGTCCGTTCACGAGCCTGAGCTATTCGGTGCCCGCCGGGGTCCTGGGCGCGCTCGATCATCGTTCCGAATTCGATCAGACGCTCAAGGACCTGCACGACAATTCGCCCGATCCCTATGCCGCAACCCGGGCATTCTATCTCAACCGGAGGCAGGCCGAGATCGACCAGCTGCGCGGACGTGTCGAAGGCGATCCGGCCGGCATGTCGGGCCCGCCGCCGAGCGTGAACCCGTTCGTCCCCAAGTATCTGGAGCCGAAGCCAACCCCAGACCCGCAGCCCGAACCCTCGGAGCCAGTCGAGGGAAACTGAGCCCGGCAGGTTGCGTGGTCCGGTCCTACCAGCGCGCGCCGCGAACGGCGTGCTTGGCGGTCTGATAAGGACGGCACGAACGGGCGGAGTCTGAAGCGCGATCGGCCTTGTGCGCCAGTGTCGCATCCGCCCCAAGCCGCGCCCTGGGGCGGCGCCGGCCTCCCGCGCCGGGACTCTCCAGTACCGTAAGCCCTTGTGCCACGGCTCGGAAAGGGCCATTTGCGCCCCCATGCCCTTTGGTAAAGTTCCCGAACCGCTCGCCGCGGCGCTTGTTGCGCGTGGCTATGAAGCGCCCACGGCCGTCCAGGCCGCCGTCGTCCAGCCCGAAGCCGAAGGGCGCGACCTCATCGTCTCCGCCCAGACCGGCTCCGGCAAGACCGTCGCCTTTGGCCTCGCCATGGCCCCGCAGCTGCTGGAGGAGGACGGCGCGATCGGCCCCGCCGGCGCCCCGCTCGCCATCGCCATCGCCCCGACCCGCGAGCTCGCGCTCCAGGTCGCGCGCGAACTCGGCTGGCTCTATGGCCAGACCGGCGCCCGCATCGCCACCTGCGTCGGCGGCATGGACCCGTCGCGTGAGCGTCGCAGCCTCAGCCACGGCGCCCACATCGTCGTCGGCACCCCCGGCCGCCTGCGCGACCATCTCGAACGCGGCGCGCTCGACCTGTCGGCGATCCGAGTCGCGGTGCTCGACGAGGCCGACGAGATGCTCGACATGGGCTTCCGCGAGGACCTGGAGCAGATCCTCGACGCGACCGCCGACGGCCGCCGCACGCTGCTGTTCTCCGCGACCATGCCGCGCCCGATCGTCGCACTCGCCAAGCGCTACCAGCGCGACGCGCTCCGCATCGAGACGCTGTCCGCTGATCGCGGTCACGGTGACATCGCCTACCAGTGCGTCACCGTCGCCCCGTCCGACATCGAGCACGCGGTGGTGAACCTGCTGCGCTTCCACGAGCCGGACACCGCCTTCCTCTTCTGCGCCACCCGTGAAGCGGTCCGCCGCCTCCACGCGAGCCTGGTCGAGCGCGGCTTCGACGCCGTGGCGCTTTCGGGCGAGCACAGCCAGAACGAGCGCAACCACGCGCTCCAGGCGCTGCGCGATCGCCGCGCCCGCGTCTGCGTCGCGACCGACGTTGCCGCGCGCGGCATCGATCTGCCCTCGCTCAGCCTGGTGATCCACGTCGAACTGCCGCGCGATGCCGAGGCGCTTCAGCACCGCTCCGGCCGCACCGGCCGCGCGGGCAAGAAGGGCATCGCCGCGCTGGTCGTGCCCTATCAGCGCCGCCGCCGCGTCGAGATGATGCTGCGCGGTGCCAAGATCAACGCCGAGTGGGTCGAGGTGCCGAGCGCCGACGCCATCCGCGAGGCCGATCGCGAGCGCCTGCTCGCCAAGCTCAGCGACACGGTGGAGCTGGACGAGGAGGATCGCGCGCTGGGCGCCCGCCTGCTCGAAGGCCGTGAGCCCGCCGACATCGCCGCGATGCTGGTGCGCGCCTATCGCGCCAAGCTGCCGGCGGCCGAGGACCTCGTCGGCGGCAACGACCGCGGCGAGCGTGGCCCCCGCGACGACGGCCCGCGTGCCGGCTTCGAGGACAGCGTCTGGTTCCGCATGAACATCGGTCGCCGCCAGAACGCCGATCCGCGCTGGCTGCTGCCGCTGCTGTGCCGCCGCGGCCACATCACCAAGGGGGAAGTCGGCGCGATCCGCATCGCCGCGGACGAGACCGCCTTCCAGATCCCGCGCGCCGTCGCCAGCCGCTTCGTGGCCGCGATCAAGCGCACCGCGGGCGAGGGCGACGACGACTTCCGCGTGCTGCCGATGGACGGTCCGCCGCCCCCGGGCAGCACGGGCGGCCCGCGCCCGCCCCGCGGCGGCCCCAACCAGCCGCGCCACCACGCCCGCCCGTTCCGCCCCCGCGGCGGCCCGCGCGGCTAATCCGAAAAGGGGGCTCCGGCCCCCTTTTTTGTGCCCGCCCGCGCCCCGGCAGGCACGTTGCTCGAGTGCCAAAGTTCCGGCATCCTTCGCCGATGCAGCCGGCCCTTCCTTCTACGATCATCGCGGCCCTTGCACTCGCCCTGGCTGGGTACGCGACGAGCAGGGCGGCGCCCGCGCCGTTCGACATCGTGGTTCGAGGGTCAGCGGCCGACTGCACCATCGAAGTCGGCGGGCGCACGATCACCCCTCAGGAACTGCTCGCCACCGCCCGTCCCGAAGCGAAGCCCGGACGCAGCGCCCGCATCCGGCTGGACACGAACGAGGTCCCGTATCGCTGCATCGGCGGCGCGATCTACAGCTTGCAATCCGCCGGCTTCGAGGAGGTCACCGTCCTCGATCCGCAACGCCGCCCGCTGATGTAGCGCAACGCCGATGCCGTCTTCTGGTCGGCACGGCATCGCTGCAACCGGCAATTCCAAGGACTCCCCATGCCCCTGTTCGCGCTCGCCCTGTTCCTCCAGTCGGCGGAGCCCGTATCCTGCCCCGGCGCCGACACGCCGTCGGTCGACGCCTGCGCCTCCGCCGAACTCGCCGCGGCCGATGCCGAATTGAACCGCTACTACCAGGCGGCGATGCGCCGGCTGCGCAGCGAAGGGGAGGCGCAGACCGCCAAGGAACTGGTCGAGGCCCAGCGCGCCTGGATCCGTTACCGCGACGCCGAATGCGCGAGTGTGTACCAGAACTGGATCGGCGGCACGATCCGCACCCACATGAGCATCACCTGCCACACGCGCCTCACGAAGCTGCGCACCCATGTGATCTGGAGCCACTGGCTCACCTACGCGGACAGCACGCCGCCGATCCTCCCGCGCCCGGACCTGGCGTCGGTGCTCCCGGACAAGGCGCGATAGGCGCGCTTGTGCCCAAGACCCTCACGCTCGAAGGCGCCCGCATCCGCGACATCGCCTCCTTCTACGCAGAGGTGAACCGCGTCTTCATGGCCGGCGAAAACTGGACGCTGGGCGAAAGCCTCGACGCGTTCGAGGACCTGCTGCACGGCGGCTATGGCGCGATCGCGGGCCGCGAACCCGTGCGGCTCGTCTGGAAAGACCTGGAGGCGAGCCAATCGGCCCTCGGCGCAGAGGCCACCGCCGCCCATCTGCGCGCAAAGCTCCAGCGGCCCGACCTTTTCGACGTGGCCCGGATCCGCCGCCAGCTTGACGCCGTCGAAGGCGGCGACGGGCCGACCTACTTCGACACCATCCTCCACATCCTCGCCGACCATCCCAACATCGAACTGGTCGCCGCCTAGCCGCGTCGCGCTAGGCGAAGTGCTCCATCCCGTCCGCGGACACGGTGACCCAGCCGTGCTTGCGGTCTTCCCACACGGAATAGTGCGGGGCCGGAAAGCCGGGATCGGCAAAGGCGCCCACCGCAACTGCCGTCAGCCCCGGCATGCCCTCGCTCGCATAGACCAAAGTCGCGCCACAGGTGGGGCAGAACCGAAAACGCGCCACCGCGCCGCTGTCGCCCTGCTGCGTCCAGGTCCGGAACTCGCCGGCAAGCGCCACCTGTGCGTCCGGCCAGCGCGCCTGCACGGCAAAGGCGCTGCCGCTGCGCTTCTGGCACTCCAGGCAATGGCACACCGACACCCGCACCGGCTCACCCGTACAGGTGGCCCGCAATTGTCCGCACCGGCAGCTTGCCACCCGAACCCGCATTCCGCCCTCCCAGGCAAAGGGGGCGTTGCCGCACCAATCAGGAGCGGCCGCCCGTTCTCGCCTGGCAGGCTACGCCGTTCGCGCGCCCCTCGCCAGCATCGCGAGTCCGTAGCCGAATACAGGAAGCGGCCTGTTCCTGCGGGTGCCAGTCTGGCGAACCCTAGGCTTTCTTCATCGCGCGCGGATCCCGGCAGAGAATCGTCGTCCCCTTCATTTCGACTTCCGCGCGCTCGCCGGGCAAGGCCTCGATTTCGGCCTTCCCCTTCCCGGTGGACACGGTGAGGATCATCGGGCCTTCGATCCGGCAGAGAAAGTTCTTCTTCTGTTGTTCGCAGGCCTTTTGCAGGCGCGCATAGTCCTCGACAGTCGCGCTGTCCCCAGCCGGCTGCATGCCGAAGGAGATCAGGGTACTGCCGCCGAACAGCACCGTCTTCAGCCCTGCCAGCGTGTTGACGCGCCATTCCCCAGTGGTTTGCCCCTGCCGCCCCTTCTCGATCGGGGCCATGCCGAGTTGCGGCGCAAGCCGCTCGCAGAAGCTGGCCTCCTGGGCGGCAGCAGGCGCGCCCGCAATGAGGAAGAAGCCCGCGGCGATGGGATGAAGCTTCAAAGTCCTTGCCCCCCGGAAGGATGAATGTGGAGAATCCAGCGCTAGGCGGGGAGCGTGACACTTCAATGAAGCCGGTAGTTCCTTCCTTTGAGTGGCGCATCGGGCGCCCGGAGCATTGCGGTTCTGATTGCGCGCGCCACGATGCGTGCGAATATCCGCTGGCCCGGCCCAGTGCGGCCGGCTTCGGAAGTCTGGAGATCCCATGGCTGACTCGTTTCCGCACGGCACGGTCCACGACACGCCCGAGGATCTTCAGGCCGCCGTGCAAGCAAGCACCGACCTGTCGTCGCGCTGGCAGGAGCTGACGCCCCTTGGTCGCAACGAGTTCATCTGCTGGGTCACCGACGCGAAGCAGCCAGCGACGCGCCAGCGCCGCCTCCAGCGGATGTGCGAGGAGGTTCTGGCCGGCAAGAAGCGGCCCTGCTGCTGGGCAGGGTGCACGCACCGGACCGACAAGGCGCCAGGGCGGTGGCAGCAGGCAGTCCTGGTCGAGGGGCGCCGCAAGCGCGGCGGTTAGCCGATCGGTGTGCAAGCCCACGGCGCCGGCGAGATCCGCGCGCCGCGACCCGACACGTCCCGTGCTCAGACCCGGCCGCTCCTTCAACGGCAGGGGTCAAGCGCCGGATGCGTCCGCCAGCCCCGGCTCAGGGCGCCGTCGCGGTACGGATGCCGCGGCCGGGCACCACGTCCTGCGACGCCGTCACCGTACCCGACATGGACGATTCGAAGTTCTCGGCCGGCAGCGGCGGCGCGGAAAGCGGGTCGTAGGGGTCGTTGTTGATCGACACCAGCGCGCCCATCTCGGTCGCCGCGAACAGCTTCTTCGCAAAGGCCGACGGCAGCCGGACGCAGCCGTGAGAGGCGGGGCGGCCCGGGATGTTGCCCGCGTGCAGCGCGATGCCGTCCCAGGTCAGCCGCTGCATGAACGGCATGGGTGCGTCGTCATACAGGTTGGATTTGTGCATCACCTTCTTCTGAAGGATCTCGAACTCGCCGGTGGGCGTTTCATGACCAGGCTTGCCGGTGGAAACGGTGGACACGCCGATCAGGGTGCTGCCGCGGAAGACATAGGCCCGCTGCAACGGGATGCTCACGGTCACCGTCACCGGCTCCGAAGTGTCGCCGCCGTCCTTCCAAACAAACTGGCCCGGCTTCAGCGCCTGGCTGGACGCAATGTCGAATTGCGCGATGGCTTCCTGCGCAAAAGCGGGAGCCGCTGGCAGGCAAAGAGCGAGCGCCCCGGCCGCCAGCCAGGCGCGACAATTGCGAATGTTCATTACGCACCTCAACATCATCATCGTGCGGGTGGGGGGAAGTGCGACCCATCCGCTTCACATCTTTCTAAACGTAGGTAAGTCTATTTTGTGCCATTGACAGGCGAGAAAGAATCTGCCGCCCGCGCAACGAAACCCTCCTCAACCCGCTAGCCGTGCGATCCTGCGATGAGCCGCGGCATGGCTGCGGCAGAGCGCGTGCGCGAGTAGGAACTGTTTGGATTTCTTGGCTAAAAGGGTGCCGGGCAGCGCGATGCGGTGTCCAGAGCGGGCTTCAGGGCAGGACATCCACGTGCACAACATCGTCGAAACGGCGCCCTCGCGCCGCGCATTCCTCACCTCTGGTCTCACGGTCGCGGGCGCCGTGGTCGCATCCGGCGCCTTCGCCTCGCCGGTCCGCGCGGCCGTGCCGGCGGCCCCCGTCGCCCCGCTCACCTCGCCGCGCATGGTGCGTCCGGCGCTCTTCCGCCGTGCGGTCGCTGCGCTCCAGGCGCATGGCGGCCGGGTCGCCAATCGCGATCGCATCGCCATCGCCGATTTCGCAGCCTCTTCGTCGGTGCCGCGCTTCCACCTCGTCGACCTTATCAGCGGCCAGACGACGACGCTGCTGGTCGCCCATGGCAGCGGCTCGGATCCCGCGCACAGCGGCTATCTGCAGCGCTTCTCCAACCTCAACGGCTCCAACGCCTCGTGCGAAGGCGCTTTCCTCGCCTCCGACTATTATGTCGGCAAGCATGGCAAGTCGCAGCGGCTGATCGGTCTCGATCCCACCAACAACAATGCGCTCGATCGCGCCATCGTGATCCACGGCGCCTGGTACTCCAACGCCTCGATGCTGCGCACCCATGGCAAGCTCGGCCGCAGCCAGGGCTGCTTCGCGGTCGGCGAGAGCGAGCTGGCGCAGGTGTTCGGCCACCTCGGCAACGGCCGCATGCTCTACGCCGCCAAGGTCTGACGGCACGCCCGGGCCACACGCCCGGGCTGTCCTACACGACCAGGCGTCGTCACAGTCCTCCTCCACATCGGGGAGGACTGCCATGGCCGATCACGCGGACCGCGTCCGGACGCCTTCTAAACGACACCACAGCCCTACAGACGGGCACCACCCGCCCGGCATCCACCGTGTTCCCGCGCAGGCGAGACCCCTGCGAAGCAGGGCGCCCTCCTTTCGTCACACCCGTATCCCTGCGCAGGCAGGAACCCAACGCCCGGCAGAGCAACGGTCCCCCTTCGCACGCACACCAAGGGATCGGCCGCGCCTGGGATCAGCCACCTCCAGCAGCATCGGTGCGAGGGCGATCCACGCCCGCACCAGCCGTTCTTGGCCTAACCTTAGCCTAACCTTCCGCAGTGCAGCACGCCACGCGGCAGGCCCCGGACACCGGTGCGACACGCGTTCTGGGACGGACTCTCGACGAACTTTCCGCCTTGCGGCGGCTCTCCCGGGCACGCTACCGCGCGCCCTTCCTCACGTCCGGCGGAGAACGCGCATGCACTGGTCGCTCGAAGGTTTCGATCTGGATCGCTTCGTCCGCGAGACGCTTGCCGAGGATCTGGGGGAGGGGGGCGACATCACCTCTGCCGCCGTGATCCCCGCCGATGCGCGCTTCGCCGGCGTCATGGACAGCCGCGACGCGATCACCGTCGCGGGCCTCCCGATCGCGGAAGCCTTTTTCCGCGCGCTCGATCCGCAGGTGGAGATCGAGGCGCTGGTGCAGGACGGCGATCGCCTGCCTGCCGGCTCGCACCTGCTGCGCCTGCGCGGCAACGCCCGCGCGCTGCTGACGGCCGAGCGCTCGGCGCTCAACACCGTCCAACATCTCTCCGGCATCGCCACGCTCACCGCCACCTATGTGGACGCGATCCGCGGCACCGGCGCCACGCTGCTCGACACACGCAAGACGCTGCCGGGCCTGCGCCGGCTGGAGAAATACGCCACCCGCATGGGGGGTGCGACCAACCACCGCATGGGGCTGTGGGACTCGGCGATGATCAAGGACAACCATGTCGCGGTGGCGGGCGGCGTCGAGGCCGCGGCGCGCCGGGCGGCGGACGCCGGCATCGCCTCGATCATCGTCGAGGTCGACCGGCTCGACCAGATCACCCCCGCGCTCACCGGCGGCGCCACCCACCTCCTTCTCGACAACATGGACCCGCCGACCTTGCGCGCCGCGGTGGCGGAGGTCGCCGGACGCGTGCCCACCGAGGCCTCGGGCGGCGTCCGGCTCGACACCATTGCCGCAATCGCCGCGACCGGCGTCACCTATGTGTCGGTCGGCCGGCTCACCCAGTCGGCGCCCGCCGCCGATATCGGGCTCGACTTCACCGCCCTCTAATTCGCTTGCCGAAAGGGGCGGGTCGGCTAGGTTCGGCGCTGTTTACAGGGGGAGAAACACCATGCGTCCCAAGTCCATTCAACGCTTCGACATCTTCTATCTGGGCGCGCTGGCGCTCGGGCTCGTCAGCACGGCCATCGGCTGGAACACCACGATGGAGCGGATGCAGGCAGACGCCGCCACTGCCGCCATCGCCACGCCCGTCATGCTCGGCAGCGTGATCGTCGGCTTCGGCATCTCGCTGCTGCTGTGGTTCTTCACCTCGCGCATGCGCAGCAACATCGCCCGGTGGATCGTGGTGATCTTCTTCGTGATCGGCGTGCTCTCGCTGGTGTTCACCCTCCTGAACGGCGCCTATCCGGGCGGCGTCACCGGCATCCTCAGCATCCTGTCGACCGCGCTTCAGGCCGCCGCCGTCGTCATGCTGTTCAAGCCGGACGCCGTCGCCTGGTTCAAGGGGCAGCCGACCGGCCCTGCGGAAACGCCGTTCGAATGATTCGCTTCTGGCACAAGGCGGCGATGCTCCTCGCCGCCGCGCTTCCCGGCACCGCCCTGGCACAAAGCACCCAGTGCAGCGTGCCGGCGGCGCTGCCGCGGCCGCACGCCGACCTGCCGACGCCCAAGCAGCCGCGCCGGGTGATCCCGATCGGCAGCTATACGCTCGCGCTCACCTGGTCGCCGCAATATTGCCGCGGCAAGCGGGCGGGCGACGACAGCTTCCAGTGCGGTCAGGGCAACCGCTTCGGCTTCACCCTGCACGGCCTGTGGCCGGACGGGGAGGGGAAGACCTGGCCGCAATATTGCAAGCCGGTGGCGCTGCTGCCCCAGGCGGTGGTGCGCAAGCATCTGTGCGCGACGCCCTCGGTGCAGCTGCTCCAGCATGAATATGCCAAGCACGGCAGCTGCATGGGGGTGACGCCGGCGGCCTATTTCGCGCGCTCCAACGCGCTCTACGGTCGGCTGCGCTTCCCGGACATGGACGCGCTTTCGCGCCGCTCGCGCCTCACCGCCGGCCAGCTCGCGCAGGCGATCGCCCGGGCGAACCCCGGCATCGCGGCCAACATGATGCGGATCACGGCTACCCGCGACGGTTGGCTGGACGAGGTGTGGCTGTGCCTGGACAAGCGGCTGCGCTACCGCGCCTGCCCGGCGCACCAGGGCGGCCTCACCGGCAACGCCCCGCTCAAGATCTGGCGGGGCGGCCGGTAACGGCCAGCGCCCCGCGCGCGGTCACGGGTTGTCGATCGTGGCCGTGCCGGGGTGGTGCTTGTCCAGGTGGCGCTTGATGATGCGCAGGTTGCGGGTGTTCGACCGGAACAGCAGGTCGGGCACCGCCCCCACCACCGGGATCAGGCCCACCGCCCAGTCGACGCCGACGTTGCCTGCCATGCGCGCCATCTGGAGCTTGGACATGCCCAGGTTGCGGGCCTCCCAGATCATGTAGCTGCCCATCGCGGCGCCGATGAAGCTGCCGCCCACCGGCAGCAGGTTGAACAGGAAGTCGAGGCCCACCGGCACCTTGATGCCCGGGATCACGAAGCTGCGCTCCAGCAGCCGCTCCAGGGCCACCAGCCGCTTGCGCACGGCGGCGGCGTCGCGGCCCAGGGGCACGACTTCGGCCAGGCGGTCGAACGCTTCGGGCGGGATGCGGGAGCTACGGTTCATGGCTGTTAGCTGGGGTCGCCGCGCAGGTGATTCAACGGGTGCCACGCGCGCGGGTTCGGCGCCCAGGCGCGCAGCCGCGGCGACACCAGGGACCAGCGCAGCGGCAGGGCGATCGGCACGAAGCTCGCATCCGCCGCCAGCGCCGCGTCCCCGTCCGCCAGCAGCCGCCCGCGTGTCTCCGCGTCCGGCGCATCGGCGGCGCTGTCGATGATCGAGCGGATCATCGGGTCGCAGGCGACACAGGCGTTGTCGAGGTACCAGCGGCCCGAATCGAGCGGCGCGACCTTGTCGACCAGGCGCAGGTCCGCGTCCGGTGCATCGATCGCCACCCGCTCCACGGGCAGGCCGATGGCGCGCAGTGACCGGGCGATGCCGCGCCACAGCAGGTTGGCGCCGGGCCCCTCCGGCAGTGCGATCCGGAGCGGCGCCATGTCCGGATGGTCCGCCAGCCAGATCGCGACCCGCGCACGCGCTTGCCCAATCGTGTCCTCCGTCGGCGTGACCGGCCAGGGGAACTCGGCAGGGGCGGCTGCGGAGTCGAGCTGCGCCGGGAGCAGCGCGGTGGCAGGCGCCCATTCCTCGCGCACCCCCGCCGCAATGGCGCTCCGGTCGAGCGCGCCCGCCAGCGCGGCCCGGTTGGCGGTCTCGGCCAGGAAGCCCTGCCGCCGTGCGACGGCCAGCCCGAACAGCCCCACCGCCGGATCAACGCGGATGCTCTCCCGCGCGACCTCCGCGACGGCCAGCAACGGCCAGTCATCCACGCCCCCGCCCAGTACCAGGTCGAGGTCGCCCCGCGTAAAGCGCAGCACCGCGCGCGCTGCCCGTTCCCCGCGCAGCTCGATCCTCTCGGCGGGGCTGGGCAGCGTGTCCGCATCCTCGTCGTCCAATCCGCGGATCGGCCGCAGCTGTTGCGCGCCGCGCGCCGGCTGGCCAAGCTCGAATGGTCCCGTCCCTCGCAGCCCGCGTGCCTGGAAGATGGCAAGCTCCGGCTGCGCGAGAAGCTTCAGGAACTCCGGCTGCGGCCGGCGCAGGCGGATCTCGACCACCTCCGGCGTCATTTCGACGATCTCGTCGACCAGCCGCAAGGCGCCGGCCAGGGGCTTATGGTGCGCGGGGCGGACCGCCCGCTTGAGCGTTGCCACGACCTCGCTCGCGGTGACGCGGTTGCCGTCCGGCCACCGCGCGTCACCCAGGCGAAAGATATAGCTCTGGCCCTCGTCGATCACGATCCAGCGCTCGGCAAGCGCGGGCTCGACCTGCCCGGTGGCATCGAAGCGGACGAGGCCCTGTGCCGTCGCGCCCATCAGCACGCGCTCGGCGGGGGAGAGCTCCGTACGCGAAGGATCGGCCACCCGAGCCGTTCCGCCCACGACGCTGACCGCCACCGCCGTATCGTCGGGCCGGCGGTCGCAGCCGCCAAGCGCCAGCGCAGCCGCGGCGAGCAGCAGCGGGAAGCGGGCGTGCGAGAAGGGGAAGGGCGCCATGGCCCCTTCCTGCCATCGAAGGCGGCGGAGCGCCACATGGTGGTGCGGACGGCGGGACTCGAACCCGCACTCCTGTTCGGAAGCCGATTTTAAGTCGGCTGCGTCTACCGGTTTCGCCACGTCCGCATGGCGGCACGGGAACCGCAAGGCTGCATCCGCGTCAAGCGCGGCGTTGCGCCAAGGCGGAACGTCACACGTTTAGGCGCGCGCGCATTTCCTTGCCGGGTTTGAAATAGGGGACGCGCTTGGCATCCACTTCGACGGTCTCGCCGGTCCGCGGGTTGCGGCCGGTCCGGGCATCGCGTGCGCGGGTAGAGAAGGCGCCGAAGCCGCGTAGTTCGACGCGACCTTCCGCCTTCAACTGTTCGACGATGCTGTCGAAGAAAACGGTGACGATCCGTTCCACGTCGCGCGCGGAGAGGCCGGGGTTCTCGGCGACCAGGCGCTGTACGAGTTCAGATCGGATCATGTCGGCCTCATCCATCCCACCACGCATTGGCGGAAGCGGTCATTACGCAGGGGAACCGAACAGCTAATTCGGCAGGAGCCGAACTGCAACACAAGTTAAGGCATTTGCCGCGGCGGGAAGCAACTTCCCGCCGCGGCGCAATGCTTAGCGGCCTTCGCCGCGGGCCTTGAGGGCCTCGCCAAGGATGTCGCCCAGCGACGCGCCCGAGTCGGACGAGCCATACTGTGCAACCGCCTGCTTCTCTTCGGCGATCTGCATCGCCTTGACCGAGAAGGTCGGCTTCTTGGAGCGGTCGAAGCCCGACACCATCGCGTCGAACTTCTGGCCGACCTGGAAGCGCTCCGGACGCTGCTCGTCGCGGTCACGGCCGAGGTCGGTGCGCTTGATGAAGCCGGTCGCGCCATCTTCGCCAGCCTGCACTTCGAGGCCCGCGTCGCGGACTTCAAGCACGGTAACGGTGATGATCGCACCCTTGTTGAGACGGTCGCCGGTGGTGGCGACGCCAACCGCCGGTGCACCCCGCTCGAGCTGCTTCATGCCGAGCGAGATACGCTCCTTGTCCGGCTCCACTGCGAGCACGACGGCCTGAACCATCTCGCCCTTGCGGTGCAGGTTGAGCGCGTCCTCGCCCGAGATGCCCCATGCGATGTCCGACATGTGGACCATGCCGTCGACGTCGCCGTCCAGGCCAACGAACAGACCGAACTCGGTCGCGTTCTTGACTTCGCCCTCGACGGTCGAACCGACCGGGTGCTGCTCGGCGAAACGCTCCCACGGGTTCGCCTGGGCCTGCTTGAGGCCGAGCGAGATGCGGCGCTTTTCCTGATCGACCTCGAGGACGATGACTTCGACCTCCTGGCTGGTCGACACGATCTTGCCCGGGTGGACGTTCTTCTTGGTCCAGCTCATCTCGGACACGTGCACCAGGCCTTCGATGCCCGGCTCCAGCTCGACGAATGCACCATATTCGGTAATGTTGGTCACGCGGCCCGCCAGCTTGGCGCCGACCGGATACTTGACCGATGCGCCATCCCACGGATCGCTCTCAAGCTGCTTCATGCCGAGCGAGATGCGCTGCGTGTCGCGGTTGATGCGGATGATCTGCACGCGCACCGTGTCGCCGATGTTCAGCATCTCGGACGGGTGGCCAACGCGCTTGTAGCTGAGGTCCGTGACGTGCAGCAGGCCGTCGATGCCGCCCAGGTCGACGAACGCACCGTAATCGGTGATGTTCTTGACGACGCCGTCGATCACCTGCCCCTCGTGCAGCGACTGGATCAGGCCCGAACGCTGCTCGGCGCGGGTCTCTTCCAGCACCGCGCGGCGCGAGACGACGATGTTGCCGCGCTTGCGGTCCATCTTGAGGATCTGGAAGGGCTGCGGGATGTCCATCAGCGGCGTGACGTCGCGCACCGGACGGATATCGACCTGCGAGCCCGGCAGGAAGGCCACGGCGCCCGACAGGTCGACCGTGAAGCCGCCCTTGACGCGGCCGAAGATGACACCCTCGACGCGAGCCGACTTGGCGAACTCGGTTTCCAGCTTGTCCCAGGCGGCTTCGCGGCGGGCGCGGTCGCGGCTGAGCATCGCTTCGCCGTTCGCGTTCTCGACGCGGTCGACATAAACCTCGACTTCGTCGCCGACCTTCAGGTCCGCCTTCTGGCCCGGCGCTGCGAACTCGCGCAGCGGCACGCGGCCTTCCGACTTGAGGCCCACGTCGATGACGGCGAGGTCGTTCTCGATGCCGGTGACGGTCCCGATGACCACGCGGCCTTCGAAGCTGTCGGCCTGACCCAGGGTCTGGTCAAGCATCGCCGCGAAATCGTCGCGGCTCGGGTTTGCCAAAGAGGCCATTAGAGTTCCTGGTTCCTGTACGTTTTTCCGGCCGGCCGGTTGGTTCCGGCGGTCTTTGACCGGCGTCGCCGCGGCGGCCGAATGCCGGTCGCGGCATTCGTCGGACGCTTGCTGCAAAGGCCTGCAATTTCATGCGAAAAAGGGCGCGTGAGGAATCGCCTCCGCGCCGGCCCCGCGAGCAATCGCTCGTCGAACCCCGCACGCATAGCCCAGATGCAAGCAATTCGCAAGCTGGGGAGGCGGCCGGACCGGTGCCCCCGATCAGGCGGCGACGCGTGCGTCTACCAATTCCACCGCGCGCTGAACGGCTGCCTCGATCGACAGGAAACTGGTGTCGAGCGGGGCGGCGTCCGCGGCCATCATCATCGGCGCGTTGGCACGCCCGGCATCCCGCTCGTCGCGCGCGCGAATGTCGGCCAGAACCTTGTCGTAGGTGACGGGCGAGCCCTGCTTCTGAAGCTCCAGGTGGCGACGGCGTGCCCGGATGGCAGGCGTCGCCTTCACGAACAGCTTGGCGTGGGCGTCGGGGGCGATCACCGTGCCGATGTCGCGACCGTCGAGGACGGCGCCGCCCGGTTGCGCCGCGAAGCGCCGCTGACGTTGGAGCAGCGCGGCGCGCACCAGCGCATGCGCGGAGACGACCGACGCGATCTGGCCGACCTCGTCGCTCCGCAGCCACGGATCCTCGAGCAGCCGATCCTCGAAGCCGCAGGCGGCGATCGCATCGGCTTCGCGCTCGGGCGTGAGCTTGTCGCGGAGCACGGTTGCGGCGACGGCACGATAGAGCAGCCCGGTGTCGAGATGGGGCAGGTTGTAGTGGCGGGAAAGCGCCCGGGCGATGGTGCCCTTACCCGACGCGGCGGGTCCGTCGACTGCAATGATCATGGGCGACCCCTTGCCGCAACCGGAGCGGTCGTCAAGCGGCGGGGCGCGGCGGGCCGCAGATCTGCCTCGCCTCGAAGCATCCGCCGTCGCTGGGCCGGCGGCAGGCAGCGGTTTTTGACAGCGCCCTTGCGCTATGGCAAGGCGCGCGCCACTTCTCGGGCACCAGTCCCGATACCCAAAATCCCACACCGAAAGGCAAGAGCGGCACATGGTGAAGCCGGAATGGGGCACGAAGCGGACGTGCCCGAAATGCGCGACGCGCTTCTATGACCTGGGCAAGGAAGATCCCGTCACCTGCATCGAATGCGGCGTGACCTGGAATCCGGAGCCGATCCTGAAGTCCAAGCAGCCGCTTCCCTTCGAAGCTGCCAAGCCCATCAGCGAGAAGGAGGCGGACAAGGACGCCGATCTCGGTGACGAGGATCTGGACATCGACGGTGAGGATGAGCCCTCGGCCGACGACGACGTCGATCTCGGCGGCGACGACGATCTGGGCGTGAACACTCAGGACGAAGACGAGGAAAACTGATCCTCGCGCCGGCTAAGGCCGGCAAGTTCAAAAAAGGTGCGGCAAGCGTCGAAAAGGCGCTTGCCAAACCAAAAGGGCCCGCTTAGAGGGCGCCTTCCCCGGACACGGGGTTCCCGGAGCCGCTTCGGAAACGAACGGCAAAAACGGCGTGGGGCCGTAGCTCAGCTGGGAGAGCGTCGCAATGGCATTGCGAAGGTCAGGGGTTCGATCCCCCTCGGCTCCACCATTTCAAGACTCTGCTAGTGCCAGGGCTCGCCTTATCTGCGAATTCTCTTTGAAGAGCGCGTGACCACGTAGAGTCACCGCGGGACCGCAGACGCGCTGTGTGCGCTCCCTTCGGCCGAATAGGTCATCCAGCCCCCGGTGAAGTCCAAGACGTAGTCCGATCGGAGGCGGCGGTACTTTTCTCGTTGGCGCCGGTGCCTGCGTGTCCTGCTGCCGAATCGATCTGAGCCTCGGGCAGCCGAGCCGGTGCATCTCGGCTGACACCGTGTGTCGCGGTGGTCTGACCCACAAGCAGGGAGGAGTGCGGTGCGGAAGGGGCACGCCGTTTCCGCACCGCACTAGCTTACATCGTCATGGTCAGGCTTGCCTGGAAGATGCGGCCGGTCTTCAGATAGCCGCCCGCGCGATCGGCCGAGATGTAGCGCGTCGAGGCGCCCACCGTGTTGTAGTAGGTCGGCTCGTTAGTGATGTTGCGTGCTGCCAGTCCCAGCTCGATCTTGCTGGTCATGGCGAAGGCGACGCCCAGGTTCAGCTCGTTGAGCCCCTGGGTATAGGTGTCGGGCTGGGTGTCCTCGACATTGTACAGCCGCTTGCCGGTGTGGTTGTACCAGAGGTTCGCGCGCACCGGGCCCTGCTCGTAGAAGAGCTCCGCATTGGCGATCAGGTGCGGCGCCTCGGGCAGGCGACTGGTGCGGATTTCGTCCTCGCCCAGCTGATAGGTGACTTCGGTGTCCTGCACGGTCACGTTGCCGCCGATGCCGAAACCGCCCATCCAATCCGTGGGCGCCCAGTCGTTCAGCGCGAAGCGGAACGAGGCCTCGATGCCCTTCGCCGAGCCACCCAGGCCGTTGTACGGCTGATAGTAGATCACCCCGTCCACCGCGCCGGATCCGGTGCGGGTCGCCGTCGGCACGATGACGTTCTTCAGGTCCTTGTAATAGGCGGCAATTTGGAACCAGCGGTTGCGCTCGGTGCGATATTCGACCCCCAGGTCGAAGTTCCAGGCGGATACCGGCTTCAGGTCCGGGTTGGGACGGGTGACCGAGATCAGCTCGTCGGTGATCGCGTCGCGCTCCTCTGTGGTCGGACCTGCAAGCTGGTTGAAGGCCGGGCGGCTGTAGCTGCTGCGCGCCGAGCCGCGAACCGTCCAGCCGCCAGGGGCACGCCACACCGCCAGGACCGACGGGTCGAGATGGTCGTACTTGCGCCCCGCCTCAATGAAGCGCGCGTCGCTGTCGGCTTCGGTATTGGACCAGAAGCTGGCCGTGTAGCGATTATCTTCCCAGCGGATGCCCGGCATGACCTCAATCGTGCCTGCGTTCTCGGTTTCGAAACGCAGCGTCGCGGTCGCGAACACGGCCTTGCGCGTTTCCTCGCCCGACAGGCGCCCGCGGTTGAGGATGTCCTCGCTCAGGCCGTCGATGTCGACATAGCGCGACACCTGTTCCTCGATCGCCTCGCGGCTGATCAGCTTGAACGGGCGGGGAGTCTGGTGCCCCATGAAGCTGTCGAGCGTCTCGCCTGGAAACTGGGCGAGCGGCAGGCCGGGTACCGTGCCGCTGTAGAGGTCGGTCTGGAAGCGATAACGCAGCGATCCGTCGTCGATCGTCAGGCCCTTGCGATCGGCGCCTTCCCACAGGCCGCCCGCCTTGACCAGCGCCAGCACGCCGTCGCCGCGCCAGTCGATGTCGCCCTTGAAGGTCAGCTTCTCTTCCGAAAGGAAGCTGCGATTGGTCTGCACATAATATTGCTGCGGCCGTTCCAGGCTGCCGACATAGGCGGCGGCCTCTGGCGACAGGATCGCGCGCGGCCAGTTGCGATCGGACAGGTCGATCAACAGCCCTTCGCGCGCCACGCCGGTCTGGCCGGGCGTGCCGATGTACGAGATGCCGCGAAACGCCGCCGTGTGCGACCGCGGCTGGTCGAGCCGACCATCGGCATAGGATCCGCTCAACCCGATGCTGACGCGCTCGCCCTTCCAGCGGCCGCCTAGCTGGGTGGAGACCAGCTCCTGCTCCACGTCCTCGACGCGGAAGTAGTGCGCCGGGTTGATGCCCATCGGCCGGTAGATGCCGGTGTCGTCATAGCCGCCGGGATTGGGATTTGTCTGGCCGCTGACCAACTCATTGCGCAGGCCCGTCTGGTTCTGCGTGTTGGTGTTGTTGTAGCGGGCGTAGTTGACGCGCGCGAACAGGTCGAGGGCTTCGGTGCGGTAGTCCAGCGAGCCGCTGGCGCCGTAGCGCTCGATCTCGTTGTTGAAGAAGTTCCACTGGATGCCGTCGGCGGTCACCGAGTCCGGGTTCTCGCGCGGGGTCTCGCCTTTCACCGTCGCCTTGTAAGGGTTCTGGAGCGCGACCGATTCCGCCGCACTCGCTCGGCGCTCGTAATAACCCGCGACGTAGACGCCGAACTGCCCAGCGCTGCCGAAGCGCTTGGCCATGTCGAGGCCGATGGCGCCGCCCATGCCCGCCTGTCCCTGATCGAGTGCCAGGTCCGCGGCCTGCGCCAGCACACGGGCGCGCACAAAGGAACTGCCGAAGTCGAACGCGGTCGGGGTGCGCAGGTCGATGTTGCCTGCAATCGAATCCGCGTCCTTGTCGGCGCCCGGGGTCTTGTCGACGACGATGCCGCCGATCGCGAAAGGCGAGAACAGGTTGAGCGAGATCGCGCGGGTATTGCCGCCCGAGGTCTGGGGCAGGCGTAGCCCATCGAGCGTATAGGCGTTGAAGCCGGTTTCGAACCCGCGGATTGAGACGAACTGCGCCTCGCCGGTGGCCGATCCGTTGCGTGCCTGGTCGACGCTGACCGAGACGCCCGGAAGCTGCTTGGCCAGATCGGCGATGTTGGTTTGGGATCGCAACGAGACGTCGCCGGTCTGCACCACGTCGATCGTGCCGACCGCGTCCTCCTCTTCCTGCACCAGCCGGCGGTCGGCCGCGCCCAGTACGACAATGTCGTTGTCGGTACGCTGCACCTCGGCGTCCACGTCTGCGGCAGGGTCCGGTGCCCCGGCATAGGCGATGGAGGATGCCGAAAGCATCAGGGCAAGCAGCAGCGGCCGCCCGAGCGGGCGGAGGGAAGGCTTTGTCATGGGATCTCCCAGGGATTGCGTCTGTCGAATGCAGATGTGGGCGACCTAAGTCCGCTACGTTACCGATCGGGGACCAATATATGTCGTTGGCATGTCATCTCTGCTGCACTCGCGGTGCGACCAGAGCGTAATCGAGAGGACATACTGCGGACCTACGAGGCGCTTCTTTTTCAGATCGCACAGGTTTGCTCATGAAACTCGGGTCCATGCTGCTGTCAGCCGTTGCCGCTGCCGTTTCTTGCGTGCCGGCGGCGGCGCAGGAACGGCCGGACCTGCAGCTGGAGAAGGTGGTGATGGTGGTCCGGCACGGGCTCCGCGCGCCGCTGGCGGACGAGGCGCCGGTCGGCACGATGGCGCGCCAGCCCTGGCCCCAGTGGCAGGTGCCCGAGAGCTATCTGACCGAGCGCGGTTACACCGGCATGCGGCTGCTGGGTGCGTATGATCGCGACGCCTATGCCGCGCGCGGGCTGTTCGGCGCGGCAGGGTGTCCGGTACCCGGCGCCGTGCGGATCCGGTCCAGCACTGCCCAGCGTGCGATCCAGTCGGGGAAGGCCCTGGCCGAAGGGTTCGCGCCAGGGTGCGGCCTGACCGTCGAGCATGGCGCGCCCGGCGATCGCGACCCGATCTTCGATCCGCGGGGCGCGGGCGTGGTCACCTATGACGGTGCGGCGGCGGTGGCCGCGATCGACCGGCACACTGGCGGTATCCAGGCGTTGGCCGAGCGGCACCGCGCGGCGTTCCGCACGCTTGAGGAGATCCTGGGCTGCCGGGGCAAGGGGATCGCGCGGCCGTGCGACATCCTGGCCGAAGAATCGCTGCTGAAGCCGGCGGCGGAGCCTGCGTCGTTCGACTTTGGCGGCCCGATCCGGACGGCATCGGGGACCGCCCAGGTGCTTCTGCTCGAATATGCCGAGGGCTTCGACCCGGCGCGCGTGGGCTGGGGGCGTGCGACGCCGGAAAAAATCGAGCAGATCGGTGAGCTGCACTCGCTGCTGTTCGACGTCCATGTCCGCGCACCTTATCTGGCCGGGCGGCAGAGTGCGGTGCTCGGCCGGCGCATCCTGTCCTCCCTTCAGGACCCGAGCGGGGCGAAGCTGGATCTGGTGGTCGTTCACGACAACAACCTGAACGCGATGGCCGCGGTGCTGGGGGTGACGTTCAAGGTCGATGGCTATGCCGAGAACGACGCAACCGTGGGCGGAGCGCTGGTATTCGAGTTGCTGCGCAATCCCGGCAGTGCTGAGCGTTATGTGCGGGTGGCCTATCAATCCCAGACGCTGGAGCAGCTGCGCAGCCTGGAGCCGCTGTCGCTCGCGACGCCGCCCAGCTACAAGACCCTGCCGATCGCCGAATGCGCGGGCGGCTTCCAGGGCATGTGCACGCTGCAGCAGTTCGACGCGCTGGTGCGGGGCAGGCTGGCGCCGCTCGATGGTCCAGTGCGCTCTCGGTAGCGCCAGAGGCGGCCGGCTGAACCGCGTCGCGCTGCGCCGCGGACAACGCGCCCGGGATCAACCGCTAATCCGACCCGCTGGCCGTGAGCGCGCGTTCCAGTGCGTCAGCAAGTTCGCTGGCCCGGTATGGTTTCGTCAGCGTCGGGACTTCCGCATATCCTTCGGCGCCTTCCGCGTGGCCGTAGCCGGTCGCGAAAATGAAGGGGATCTTGCGCTCGCGCAGGGTCTCGGCAACCGGGTACGATCGGCCACCGTGAAGATTGATGTCCAGCACCGCCACGTCGAACCGTTCGGTCCGTGCAAGTTCCAGCGCCGTGTCGAGACGCATGGCGGGCCCGACCACTTCGGCTCCCCGTTCGATCAGCAGGTCTTCAAGGTTCATGGCGACCAGCATCTCGTCTTCCACCACGAGGACACGCTTGCCGGTGAGTGTCATTCCTGCCCTTCCATGTTCGGCAGGGGAGCCTCGATCTCGCAGACCACCCCTGTTGGCGGATAGCGCAAACGCACTATCCCGCCGATTTCCGCTGCCAGCCCGCGTTCGATCAAGCGTGAACCGAAGCCCCGGCCTGACGGTGGCGTAACCGACGGGCCACCCTGTTCCTCCCAGCACAGGTGAAAGACGGGTGGCTCACCTTGCTCGACGCTGCAGTCGATCCGGGCGCGCCCGCCTTCTTGCGAAAGCGCACCATATTTGGCGGCATTGGTGCACAGCTCATGCAGCGCAAGCGCCAGACTGACGGACGCCTTGGACCCGATGCGAAGGTCGGGTCCCGCATAGTCGAAGCGGTTGGCCCCGCCGAAAGGCCGAAGCGCATTTTCGATGATCTGCCGGAGCGGCGCAGACGCCCAGCTCTCCCGTGTCAGGAGATTATGGGCGTCCGACAGGGCCAACAACCTGCCCTCGAACGCGCGCCTCGCGTGATCGGGAACGCGCTCATCCCTGAACGACTGGACTGCGAGAGACTGCACGACCGCCAACGTGTTCTTCACGCGGTGGTTCAGTTCGTTCACGAGCAGTTCGCGATGCCTTTCGGCCTCCTTCCGCTCCGTTACGTCGGAGAAGGACACCGCGATGCCGCCGCCCTCCTTGGGAGCCGTTCGTAGTTCGACGAACCGATCCGGCTTCAGCACCGACCGCATTTCCTGCCGGCTCCCGACCCGGTCGATCATGGTGCGACGAAGGACATCCTCGAACGGCGTACCGACCACTTCGGGGAAAACGTCCCACATGACGCGGCCAAGCACGTCGTCGCGGGACCGATCGAAATGCCGTTCGGCGGCACGGTTGAACAGGATCAGCCGCCAGTCCGCATCGATGGCGTAGGGTCAGGACCCATTGATGTGAGCGTCGCGATCTGATTCAGGCTCCGCAAGGAGA
>NZ_BSEX01000005.1 GCF_027922045.1 Microbacterium terregens | reverse complement strand
TTCGGAGGTGCCTTGTTGCCCATGCCCGGAGCCTTCGCCAGCTTGACCCCATCCGGGACTATAACTATCTTCGCCACGCCTCGCGTTTCCTTCCAGAAGCGAGGCACCTTTGCTGACAAACCACTGTCAGTGACCAACCGAACCATCCGAAGGGCGGGACGCTTCCAACGTCTCGCCCTTTTCGTTTGGCGAACTACCAAACCTGACCCGACCGACCTCAAATCCCTCGCGTTGCGGAGCCGATGCTAACCGAAACGCGGAGATATGAAACTATATAATTAAAGGGCTATCCGGGCGCCCCCACGAGGAGCGCGGCCCCGCGCCGCTCCTACGTCGCGACACAGGTCCACGCTCCCCGCCAGATCGGCCTCAGGGCCCGAGCAGAAACAGTCCCCTACAGCCCTATTTGGTGAGAGCGGGGACTGTTTCCGCACGATGCTGCCACGGTCGGACCAAAGCCGACGGCTGGTTAGACAGAAACGTTGCTACGCGGAGAGTGGTGTATTCGGGAACCCATAGGTTCATGCCGCGAAGTGTGGCCTT
>NZ_BSEX01000004.1:354409-422443 GCF_027922045.1 Microbacterium terregens | reverse complement strand
GTCCCCGAACTCACCGAAAAGCTGTAAGCCAAAGGGGCGGGAGCAATCCCGCCCCTTTGGCTTACGCGGAACGCCCGCCCCACCGCACACCCCGTACCCCGGCGAAGGCCCGGGCCCAGGTGCGGTGCCGCCGCAGTAGCGCGCGCCATACACCACACCCCATCTGGACCCCGGCCTCCGCCGGGGTACGAGCGGCGCGATAGCGAGTTCACCTACCCGCAGAGTAACTACCGCCGCGCCCGCGGCTCCTGGGCTCCCGCCTACGCGGGAGCACATGGAAGGCCGACCCGGCTCGCGATCCACGCGGGACTTGCACCGCCCTTTGCTGGGGAACTCCAGCGCGTTCCTCTCCACCGTGCTCCCGCACGGCGGGAGCCCAGGGTAGCAGCACGCAACCCCGTGATCGCCTGCCCGCTCCACGCTATCACCCCAAAAACGCTTCAGCCGGCAAATCCCCTGCCCTAGTCTCCGGCCACCCTCACGATCCCGGAGCGTCCGCCATGATCCACCGCCACCTCTCGATCACCGGCCGCGTCCAGGGTGTCACCTATCGCGCGTGGATGATCGAGCAGGCCCAGGCGCTCGGCATCACCGGCTGGGTGCGGAACCGCGCCGACGGCAGCGTCGAGGCGGTGGTCGCAGGCCCCGCCGAGCAGGTGGACGCACTGGTGGCCCGCGCCCACCACGGCCCGCCGGGGGCGCGCGTCGCCTCGGTCACCGTCACCGAGGCACCGGCGGCGGTTCATCCGGATTTCGCCAAGCGCCCCACCGTCTGATCGCCCCGGCTGTCCTACACGCCGCCAAGCTGCTTCGGTGCGGCCATGGACCACGCACCCTTCCGCTTCGGCATCCCGCCTCCGCCGCCAGCCGTGCGACGGCGCGTCTTGGACTAACTTTCGCCTAACCTTTCACATGCTGGGACGGTTTGGGACAACCCGTAGGGGTTTGCGCGGCGCCAGCCGCAGCACCGCATAGCCCGCGAGGGCCGACAGCACCGATCCCGCAAGCACGCCGATCTTGACCTCGTCCACCAGCAGCGGGTCGTTCGGGAATGCGAGGCCCCCGATGAACAGGCTCATGGTGAAGCCGATGCCCGCCAGCAGCGACAGGCCCCAGATCTGCACCCAGCTGGCCCCGCCCGGCCGCGGCGCAAAGCCGGTGCGGTTGGCGATCCAGATGCTTCCGAAGATGCCGATCTGCTTGCCCAGCAAGAGGCCGAGCGCGACGCCCAGCGGCAGCGGGTCGAGCAGCACCCCGGCCGAGGTTCCCGCCAGCGACACGCCCGCATTGGCGAAGCCGAACAGGGGGACGATCGCGTACGCCACCCAGGGATGCAGCGCATGCTCCAGCCGGTGGAGCGGCGAGTCGATCGCGTCGGGCGCGGCCGGGGTGGGCTTGACCGGGATCATCAGCGCGGTCGCGACCCCGGCGATGGTCGCGTGCACGCCCGACAGGAAGACGAAGTACCAGAGCGCCAGCCCGAGGAGGAGATAGGGAGTGAGCGACCGCACCTTGGACTGGTTGAGCACGTACATCGCCGCCAGCACCAGCCCGGCCGCGGCCAGCGCCAGGCTGGCGATGCCGTCGGTATAGGCGAGCGCGATGATCGCCACCGCCCCCATGTCGTCGACGATGGCGACCGTGGTCAGGAACAGCTTGAGCGAAGCCGGCGCCCGCGATCCGAGCAGCGCCAGCACGCCGATGGCAAAGGCGATGTCCGTCGCCGCCGGCACCGCCCAGCCGCCCTGCAGCTCGGGCCGGCCGCCGGTCACCGCCAGGTACACCAGCGCCGGCACCACCATGCCGGCCGCGGCGGCGACCACCGGCAGCCGCCGGTGCTGCCAGGTGGCGAGCCGCCCGTCGACGAACTCGCGCTTGATCTCCAGCCCGACGAGCAGGAAGAAGATCGCCATCAGCCCGTCGTTGATCCAAAGATGGACCGTCATCGGCCCGTATTTGGGGCTGAGCACCGGACCCGTGGTCCAGTGAAGCAGGTGAAAATAGGGTTCCGACAGCCCCGGCAGGTTCGCCACCACCATCGCCAGCGCGGCCGCCGCGATCAGCAGCACACCGCCGCCCGCCTCGCTTTTCAGGAACTCGCGAAGCGCGGAACGGGGGTGGTGGGGGCTGTCTGGCATCATGGCTCCTGCTGGCGTTCCTCCCGGACTATCGTCGCAAACGCCCAGGGGCAAACCGCGCGCCCGCTCCGGTCACGCGCGGGCGAGCGCCTCCGCGATCAGCTTGCGGCTATTGTCGATGCCATAGAGCGCGATGAAGCTGCCCATGCGCGGTCCCTGGCTGGTGCCGAGCAGCGTCTCGTACAGCGCCTTGAACCAGTCGCGCAGCGACTCGAAGCCGCCGGTCTTGCCGATCTCATAGACGGCGTCCTGGATCGTCTCGGCGCTCGCATCCGCCGGCATCGCCGCCAGCTCCGCGTCCAGCCGCTGGAGTGCCGCCACCTCGACACCTTCCGGAGCCCGCCGCTCGGGCTTGTCGGCAACGTCGCGGACATAGGCGAGCGCATGGTCGATCAGCCGGTCCAGCGCCGGGTACGCCTCGGGCGAGGCATCGGCGACATAGTTCGCCAGATAGCCCCACACCTGCTCCTTGGTCGCCTCGCCCATCACGCCGACCAGGTTCAGCAACAGCCCGAAGGTGACCGGCAGCGTCTCTGCGGGCGGCGGGCCGCCGTGGATGTGGTGGACGGGGTTGCCCAGCTGCTGCTCGACCGGCTGGCTGGGGTAGTTGCCCCGGAACTGCCAATATTCGTCGATCGCCCGCGGGATCACGCCCAGGTGCAGCTGCTTGGCCTTCTTGGGCTCGCGATAGGCGTAGAAGGCCAGGCTCTCTTCGGGACCATAGGTCAGCCACTGCTCGAGGCTCAGGCCATTGCCCTTGGACTTGGAGATCTTCTCCCCCTTCTCGTCCAGGAACATCTCGTAGTTGAAGCCTTCGGGCGGACGCCCGCCGAGCACGCGCGCGATCTTGGAGGACTGGACGACCGAGTCGATCAGGTCCTTGCCCGCCATCTCATAGTCCACGCCCAAGGCGACCCAGCGCATCGCCCAGTCGACCTTCCACTGCAGCTTCGAAAGCCCGCCCAGTGCCGACTGGACGATCCGCTCGCCCCCGTCCTCGAACGCGATCAGCCCGGCCTCGGCATCCACCACTTCGACCGGCACCTGCAGCACCACGCCCGACTTGGGGCTCACCGGAAGGATCGGCGAATAGGTTTCCTGCCGCTCCTTGCGCAGCGTCGGCAGCATCACGTCCATGATGCCCTGGTAGTGGCGCAGCACGCCGCGCAGCGCCTCGTCGAAGCGGCCCGAGGTGTAATATTCGGTCGAGGACGCGAACTCATAGTCGAAGCCGAAGCGGTCGAGGAATTCGCGCAGCAGCGCATTGTTGTGGTGCGCGAAGCTCTCGTGCGTCCCGAACGGATCGGGCACCTGCGTCAGCGGCTTGCCCAGGTGCTCGGCGAGCATCTCGCGGTTGGGCACATTGTCCGGCACCTTGCGCAGGCCGTCCATGTCGTCGCTGAACGCGATCAGCCGGGTCGGCGTGTCCGACAGCTCGGCAAAGGCCTGGCGCACCATGGTGGTGCGCAGCACTTCGTTGAACGTGCCGATGTGCGGCAGGCCCGAGGGACCATAGCCGGTTTCGAAGATCACCGGCGCGCCGCCGGGCTTGCCCTCGGGATAGCGCTTGAGGAGCTTGCGCGCCTCCTCATAGGGCCAGGCCTTGGACACGAGGGCGGCGGTACGGAGCGCAGGATCGATCATCCCGGCCCTGTAACGCCTCGGCGACGGCTTGGCCAAGCCGGATTGCGCGGCACGCTTTCGCACTGCAACAAAGTCCGCGTTCCAGGCGTCTCCTCCGTTCACGCTTTCACCAAGGTACCGAAGTCTCGTGATCGTCAGTGCAACTCCTCGATTCCGCAACATCCTCCTGGACGTGTGGCAGCCGCTTTTCATCCTGTTCCTGTGGGACGTGGCGGTGACCGTCTTCTATTTCATCTCGCCGTTTCGCGCGCCGGCACTGCCGCTCACCCTGTTCGGCACCGCGCTAGCGCTGTTCCTCGGCTTTCGCGTCAATTCCGCCTACCAGCGCTGGTGGGAAGGCCGGGTGCTGTGGGGCGCGATGATCAACGCCTCGCGCAGCCTTGCGCGCGGTTCCATGGCGTTCCTGCCGATCGACGACATCGGGCCCGCGCGGGAACTGAAGCGCAGCATCGTGCTGCGGCACATCGCCTATGTGCATGGCCTGCGCTGCCAGCTCCGGCACCAGGATCCTGCGCCGGAGGTGTTGCGCTTCCTGTCGCCGGCCGAGGCCGCCGATCCGCTCAGCCGCACCAACGTGGCCAATGGCCTGCTCGACGGCACCGGCCGCCGCATCGCACGCGCGATGCGCGAGGGCTGGATCGACACCATCCAGCAGACCCAGCTCGAAAGCATCCTGGTCGACATCGCCAATGCCCAGGGGGGCATGGAGCGGATCAAGAACACGCCGCTGCCCAACCAGTACCGCTTCCTCCCGACGCTGTTCGCGCGGCTGTTCTGCATCCTGCTGCCGATCGGGCTGGTAGAATCCCTCGGCTGGGCGACGCCGATCGGCTCCAGCCTGGCCGGCCTGATGTTCCTGACGGTGCTGCACATCGGCGACGACCTGGTCGATCCCTTTGCCGACACCATCCACGACGTGCCCATGACGGCCATGTGCCGCACGATCGAGATCGACCTCCTCCAGGCGATCGGCGATGCGGCACCGCCGCCGCTGCAGCCGGAAAAGGGCGTGCTGTGGTGACGCCGTTCCGCTTCCGTTCACCGGCGAGGCGTCTATAGAGAAAGCCATGCTCCCCTATCCCGCGCTGCACGCAAGCCACGGCGGCATCTGGGTCGCCACGCCCGACGGGGAGGTGCGCGGGATCAGCCGGGGCGAGGCGATCCGGCTCGCCGCCGACACGCCGACGCTGGTGCTGAACGCGCCGCTGGTGGCGCAACGGCTCGGCTATACGGAACTGTCGGGCCTCGACCTTCTGGAGCTTTTCGCCTTCCTGCGCCCGGCGCGCTTCATGGTCCCCACGCCCAAGGGGCTCGCCGCCGTGACCGGCCTGCCGGTGCCGGAGAGTGATGCGGCCGTCGCCCCCTTCCTCCGCGATGCCGCCGCCGCACTCCTGGCCGTCATGGAAGGCGAGTGGCCGGAACGCGAGGGGGCCTGGCACGCTGCCCAGTCCCTGTTCCGACTGCGCTGGACCTGGGCACCTGCCGTTACCCAGCGGCTGGCAAAGCCGGAGCGCGCCGAGCGCTGGCTCTTTTCCAAGCTTCCGGAGTGGGAGGAGCGCGCACCCCGCCCCGCCCCGCGTACCATCGCCGTCGACGGCGCCGACGTGGTCGCCCGCCTCGATGCCCTCACCGGCGCCGGGGCCGAACGGCGGCACGGCCAGCGCACCTATGCTGCCGCCGCCGCCGATGCCTTTGCCCCGCGCGTGGTGCGCGACTCGCCCAATCTGGTGCTGGCGGAGGCGGGCACCGGCATCGGCAAGACGCTGGGCTATCTGGCGCCCGCGTCGCTCTGGTCCGAACGGGCCGGCGGCGCCGTCTGGGTATCGACCTATACCAAAGCGCTCCAGCGCCAGCTCGCACGCGAAGGGGAGCGACTGTTCCCCGACGAGGAGGAGCGCAAGCGGCGGATCGTCACCCGCAAGGGTCGCGAGAACTACGTCTGCCTGCTGAACCTGGAGGATGCGCTGCAGGGCGGGTTCGCCGGGCGCGCGGCGATCCTGGCGCAACTGGTCGCGCGCTGGGCCGCCTATACCGCCGACGGCGACATGGTCGGCGGCGACCTGCCCGGCTGGCTGCCGACGCTGTTCCGCCGCAACGGTTCGACCGCGCTCACGGACCGCCGCGGCGAGTGCATCTACGCAGGCTGCCCGCATTACCGGAAGTGCTTCATCGAGCGCGCGGCCCGCGCGTCTGCAGACGCCGACCTGGTCATCGCCAACCACGCGCTGGTGATGGTGAACGCCGCCCGCGGCCGCGAATCGGCGACTCGGCCCACGCGCTACGTCTTTGACGAGGGACATCACCTGTTCGATGCGGCCGACGCGATGTTCTCGGCAGCGCTGACCGGCGCAGAGGCGATCGAATTGCGCCGCTGGGTGCTGGGGCCGGAGGCAAAGGCACGCGGCCGCAGGCGCGGACTCGCCGCACGACTCTCCGACGTGGCGAGCTACGACGACGGCGGGGCGGAAACGATCGCGGCCGCGGTCAACGCCGCGCAGGCGCTGCCTTCCGACGGCTGGCTCGGCCGCATCAACGAAGGCGCGCCGTTCGGGCCGGTCGAGACGCTGCTCGCGGCGGTCCGGGGGCTCGTCTACGCGCGCGCACCCGATGCGGGCGAGGCGGGCTATGGGCTCGAGACCGAACTGGCCGAACCCGATCCCGGGCTCGTCGATGCCGCCGGTCCCGCGAGTGCGGCGCTGGAGGCCTTGCTGCGTCCGCTGCTGGCGCTCGGCCGCCGGCTCGAGTCGGTGCTGGCGGAAGCTCCGGACTGGATGGACGCACCGGCGCGGGCACGCGTCGAAGGCGCCATCGCCTCGCTCGGCTGGCGGGCCGAGACGGTCGGCGCCTGGCTCGCGCTGATCGCGCGGATCGGTGGCCCGAACGACCCCGACTATGTCGACTGGCTCGCTGTCGATCGAGTCGAAGGCCGCGAATATGACGTCGGGCTCCATCGCCATTGGCTCGATCCGAGCCGGCCCTTTGCCGACACCGTGCTCAAGCCCGCCCATGGTGCCCTGGTCACCTCGGCCACCCTCAAGGCCGGTGGCGACTGGTCGGTGGCGGAAGCACGCGCCGGCGCCCCTCATCTGGAGCGGGCGCCCGCTCGGTTCGAGGCCGCGAGCCCCTTCGACTATGCCGGCCAGGCGGAGGTCGTCATCGTCACCGACGTGAAGCGTGGCGACCTGGCCGCGCTCGCCAACGCCTACGCCCGGCTGATCGCCGCCGCTGGCGGCGGTACGCTTGGGCTCTTCACCGCCATCCGCCGGCTGCGGGCGGTGCATGCGCGCATCGCCGACCGGCTGGCGCGCGACGGCCTGCCGCTGCTCGCCCAGCATGTCGACCCGATCGACACGGGCACGCTGGTGGACATCTTCCGCGACGATCCCCGCGCCTCGCTGATCGGCACCGACGCGCTGCGGGACGGCGTCGACGTGCCCGGCGACTCGCTGCGGCTGGTCGCGATGGAGGGCGTGCCCTGGCCCAAGCCGACCGTGCTCCACGCTGCCCGCCGGCTGGCAGGCGGTGGCAGCGCCTATGACGACCGGATCGTGCGCGCGCGCCTGGCCCAGGCATTCGGCCGGCTGATCCGTCGTGCGGACGACCGTGGCATGTTCGTGCTCCTATCCGCCGCCATGCCGTCCCGCCTGCTCACCGCCTTCCCGGAAGGGACACCGGTGTTGCGCACCACACTCGACGAGGCGGTCGAACGTGCATCGCGGCTTTCCCTCGCCCGTCCCTTGGGGCATGAGGCGGCGACCGCCTGACGCCTCGCCCGACGGAAGTGCCATGAAGACCCTGACGCTGCTTCGCCACGCCAAGTCCGGCTGGGACGATCCCGTCGCGCGGGACTTCGATCGCCCGCTCAATGCGAAGGGCGCCCGCGCGGCCGAGACCATGGGCCGCCACCTGCGTGGCCTGGGGCTAGCCTTCGACCTGGTCGTCGCGTCGCCCGCGGTACGGGTGCAGGAGACGCTCGACCATTTCGCCTCCGGGCTCGGCGAGACGCTAGCGCCCGAGTGGGACCGTCGACTCTATCTGGCGTCGGAAGCGACACTGCTCGACGTGGTGCGGGCTCTTCCCGACGCCGCCGATCAGGTGCTGCTGGTCGGCCACAATCCCGGTCTTGAGGAACTGGTCCTGCTGCTCGCCGAGACCGGCGCGCTGCGGCAGGACGTGGCAGAGAAATTCCCGACCGCAAGCGTGGCGGTGCTGGAGGTGGGCGCGCACTGGAACGAGACGTGCGAAGGCGGCGCGACGCTCCTGCGCTTCATCCGGCCCCGCGACGTCGATCCGAGCCTAGGCCCGGACGTCGGCTGACGCTCAGCGGGCGTCCGCGGCGAGCGCGTCTGCCAGCATCGTCCGGATGCGAAGCAGCGGATCCTGCGCCACCGGCTTGCCGCGCTCGGCCGCCAGCAGGTTCTGCACCCCGCGAATCGTATAGCCCTCTTCGCTCAGCAGCTGGTGGATGCGCCGCACCAGCGCGACGTCCTCGGGGCGATAGTAGCGGCGCTGCCCGGCGCGGGTGACCGGCCGCAGCTCGGAGAAGCGGCTTTCCCAGTAGCGCAGCCGGTGCTGCGGCAGCCCCAGCTCGGCCGCGACCTCGCCGATCGTGCGAAAGGCCGTCGCCGATTTCTCGGACACGGCTGAAATCCTCAGCTGGCAGCGACGATGCGGTCGCGCATCATCTGGCTGGCACGGAAGGTCAGCACCCGGCGCGGCGCGATCGGCACCTCTACCCCGGTTTTGGGATTACGGCCCACGCGCTCGCCCTTGTCGCGCAGCACGAAGCTGCCGAAGCCCGAAATCTTGACGTTCTCGCCCTTATGCAGAGCCTCGCACATGTGGCCGAGGATATCCTCCACCAGCTTGGCGGAATCGGCGCGTGAAAGCCCGACTTCCTTGTGCAGTGCCTCTGCGAGGTCCGCGCGTGTCAACGTCCCGCCCGCAGTCATGGCAAACCCCCTACCCAGTGAATGCGCCAAGTCGCGTACCACAAGGTCGCCCTTGGTCAAACCACCGGCTGCCGGGCGTGCACCCGCCCAGCCACGCCGATCAGAAGCGAACCACCGCCGCGCCCCAGGTGAAGCCCCCACCCATCGCCTCGAGCACGATCAGGTCGCCGCGCTTGATTCGGCCGTCCCGAACCGCCGTGTCGAGCGCCAGCGGGACAGAGGCCGCCGAGGTATTGGCGTGCTGGTCCACGGTGACGACGACCTTCTCCGGTGCGAGGCCCAGCTTGCGCGCGGTGGCCTCAAGGATGCGGGCGTTCGCTTGGTGCGGCACCACCCAGTCCACATCGGCGGAGGTGAGCCCCGCGGTTCCGAGCGATTCCTCCATCACCTGTGCCAGGTTGACCACCGCGTGGCGGAAAACCTCCCGGCCCTTCATCCGCAGCTTGCCGACGGTGCCCGTCGTCGAGGGCCCCCCATCGACATAGAGCAGGCCGTTGTGGCGGCCATCGGCGTGGAGCTTGGTCGCGAGGATACCCGGCGCGTCCGCCTCGGCGGACTCGCGCGCCTCCAGCACCACGGCGCCGGCCCCGTCGCCGAACAGCACGCAAGTCGCGCGATCTTCCCAATCCAGGATGCGGCTGAATGTCTCGGCGCCGATCACCAGCGCACGCTGATGTGCACCGGCGCGGATCATGCTGTCGGCGACCTGCACCGCGTAGAGAAAGCCGGAACACACCGCCGCGACATCGAACGCAACGCAGTCGTTGATGCCAAGCGCCGCCTGGACCGTCGTCGCGGTCGCGGGAAAGGTCTGGTCGGGCGTGGCGGTCGCGAGAACGATCAGGTCGATCGCGTTCGCGTCGAGTCCAGCGGCCGCGATGGCCTTGCCTGCCGCCTCGATCGCCAGCGACGAGGTCGTCTCGCCCTCCTCCGCGATGTGGCGGAAACGGATGCCGGTCCGCTCGACGATCCAGTCGTCCGTCGTGTCGACCCGCTCCGCGAGCTCAGCGTTGGAAACGCGGCGCTTGGGAAGGGCAGAGCCGGTGCCGGCGATCACGGAGCGACGAGTCATGCGGCCTTCGCTTCGATCGCTGCCAGGTCTTCAGCGATCCGATGGGTTAGGTTGTTGCGCACCAGCTTGGCCGCGACCTCGATCGCGTTCGAAACGCCGATGGCGTTCGCACCGCCATGGCTCTTCACCACCAGGCCGTTCAAGCCCAGGAAGATCGCGCCATTGTGGTTGTTGGGATCGAGGTGATGCCGCAGCAGGTCGGTCGCGGGCTTGGAGATCAGGAAACCGACCTTGGAACGGACCGAACTGCGGAAGGCGCGCTTGAGCAGGTCCGCCACGAAGCGGGCGGTACCCTCGGCAGTCTTGAGCGCGATGTTGCCCGAGAAGCCGTCGCACACCACCACGTCGACTTCGCCACGCGAGAGACGGTCGCCCTCGATATAGCCGGTGAAGGTGAGCGGCAGGTGGGTGGAGGCGCGAATCGCGGCGGCCGCATCGCGGACGCTGTCGATGCCCTTCATGTCCTCGGTGCCGATGTTGAGCAGCGCGACGCGCGGGCTCTCCAGATCCAGCACGGCGCGGGCATAGGCAGCCCCCATTACCGCGAACTGGACGAGATTGCGCGCATCGCACTCGGCATTGGCGCCAAGGTCGAGCATCACCAGGTCGTTCTCGCCCAGGCTCGGCAGCAGCGCTGCCAGCGCCGGACGATCGATGCCGGGCATGGTCCGCAGCGCGAGCTTGGCCATCGCCATCAGCGCGCCGGTATTCCCGGACGACACGGCGGCGGCTGCCCGGCCCTTCTTCACCAGATCGATGGCGATTCCCATCGACGTGGTGCGGGCGCGACGGATCGCCTGGCTCGGCTTGTCCGAAGACCCAACCAGTTCCGGCGCGTGGACGACCTCCGACGCAGCGGTGAGATTGGGGTGCGACTGGAGACCGGCGCGAATCGCCGTCTCGTCACCCACCAGCAGGAACCGAAGGCCCGGATTGCGGCGACGTGCCTGGGCGACGCCGGCAAGCATCACCGCAAGGCCCTCGTCACCGCCCATCGCATCGACGGCGATCCACGAGTCCTCGGCCACCACGCCAGCGCCTCCGTTTGCGGTCAGGCTCAGCCTTCGACCGAGATGATCTCGCGGCCGTTATAGTGACCGCAACCCGTGCACAGGTTGTGCGGGCGCTTCAGCTCGCCGCAGTTCGGGCACTCCTGGAACGACTCGACCGAGAGCGAGTCGTGCGCGCGCCGCATGCCCCGGCGGGAGGGCGAGGTCTTTCTCTTGGGAACTGCCATGTCGGCACCTTTACCGGAAATCTAAGGATCGTTGGCCGTGAAATACCCAAGTTTCGACCGGGCAAGCAGTGCCGGGCGACCGGCCGCTCGCCGGACCGGCAGCATGGGCCATGTCACGAAGCGAGCCGCGCCTATAGCGTTTTTGGCAGTGGTTGCAAGCTTGTGGCGGGAATGCGCCTCAGCGGCCGTTCGCAACTCCCCTGCCGGCCAGCACCGAATCGGCCACAAAGGGATTGGTCTGCCGCTCCTGCCCGAAGCGCCCAGGCTGCCCGTGACCGGGGATGAAGCTGGTGTCGTCGCCCATCGGCCACAGCTTGGTGACGATCGAGTCGATCAGCGCCTCGTGATTCGAAAGCGGGAAGTCCGTCCGGCCGACCGAGCCCGCGAACAGCACATCGCCCACCAGCGCGAACCTGGTGCCTGGATGGTGGAAGACGACGTGCCCCGGAGTGTGCCCGGGCGTCTCGTACACGTCGAACGCGACCTCCCCCACCGTCACCTGGTCACCTTCGACCAGCCAGCGATCGGGTTCGAACGGCACCCCGCGCAGGCCCCATCGCTTGCCGTCTTCATCCAAGCGCGCGATCCAGAACCGATCCGCCTCATGGGGCCCCTCGATGGGCACGCCCAGCGCATCGGCCAGTGGCTTTGCCTCGCCACAATGGTCGATGTGGCCGTGGGTCAGCAGAATCTTCTCGATCGTGACGCCGTTCTGCTCGGCAGCCTGGCGAAGCCGGTCGAGGTCGCCGCCGGGATCGACAAAGGCGCCCCGCATCGTCCTGGTACACCACAGCAGCGTGCAGTTCTGCTGGAGCGGCGTCACCGGCACGATCGCCGCACGGATGGGAGAAGGCGTCATTCGGACGGGATAGGCGCGCATGCGGGCTTGCGGCAAGCGCCGCGCCGCTGCAATCCGCGGGAGGGATGCTCTTGCACGACGCCACGCCCTTCGTCCTGCTGGACGATGCCCGCCCCGGCGGGACTGCCCGGCTGTACCGGAACCCGCGTGCCGTCGTGCAGGCGGATACCCCCGAGGATATCGCGCCGCTGCTGCAAGCGCTGGAAGACGCCCGAGCAGAGGGGCAGGCGGTTGCGGGCTTCCTGAGCTACGAAGCCGGGCGGGTCATCGAGGGCATTGCAGCCGCCCCTGCCGGCGCGCTGCCGTTTGGCTGGTTCGGCATCTTCGACGCGCACGAGCAGCTGGATGCCGATGCGCTGGCCACGCTGCTTCCGGACCCCGCCGGCGCCTGGATCGGCACCCCCGAGCCCGAACTCGACTATGTCGGCTATGCCGAGGCGTTCGATCGGGTCCGGGGGTGGATCGAAGCAGGCGACATCTACCAGGCCAACCTGACCTTCCGCGCGACCGCTCCCATCCTGGGCGACCCGCGCGCGCTCTATGCCGCGATCCGGCCGCGCGCGGCGGCAGGGCACGGCGCTCTGGTCTGGACGGGCGCCGACTGGCTGCTCTCCTTGTCCCCGGAACTGTTCTTCCGGATCGAGGGCACCACCGTTTCCGCCCGGCCGATGAAGGGAACCGCCCGCCGCGACCCGGATCCGGTCCGCGACGCAGCCGCCGCAGCGGCCCTTGCCGAGGATCCCAAGCAGCGTGCCGAGAATCTGATGATCCTCGACCTGTTGCGCAACGACATCGCCCGTGTGGCGGTCGCCGGCAGCGTGGAAGTACCCGAACGCTTCGTCGTCGAGTGCTACCCAACGGTGCACCAGATGGTCTCCAGCGTGCGCGGCATCCTCGCTCCCGACAGCAGCCCGGCCCAGGCGCTCACGGCGCTGTTTCCCTGCGGCTCCGTGACCGGCGCGCCGAAGCGCCGGGCGATGGAAGTGATCGAGGCGGTGGAGCGATCGCCGCGCGGGATCTACACCGGCGCGATCGGCCGCATCGACGCGAATGGCGACGCCGCGTTCAACGTCGCCATCCGGACCCTCCACCTGAAACCCGATGCAGAGGCCGCGACGCTGGGGCTCGGCTCTGGTGTCGTCGCCGATTCGACGCCTGCAGCCGAATGGCGCGAGTGCCACGACAAGGCCCGGTTCCTGACCAATGGCCAGCGACGCTTCGATCTGATCGAGACCATGGCGTTCGACCCGCATCGGGGCATCCCGCTGCTCGAGCGACACTTGGAGCGCCTGAAGGCGAGCGCGCGACGCCTGGGCTTCGCCTTTGATCGACATGCCGCGCGCAACGAACTGCAAGCGGCCACCTTCCGGCTGGAGCAGCCGTCGCGCGTGCGGCTGCTGCTGTCGCCGAGCGGCGCGATCGCCGTCGAGGCAGGTCCGCTGCCGCCGGCGCCCTCCGAGCCGGTTTCCATCGCATTGGTACCGCTGCCGGTGTCCCCGGCGGATTTCCGCCTGCGCCACAAGACGAGCGACCGCCGTTTCTATGACGCCGCGCGCCAAGGGCTCGGGTGCTTCGACGTGGCGTTCGTCGCTCCTGACGGACAGGTGACGGAAGGCAGCTTCACCTCCATCTTCGTCGAGCGTGAGGGCTTGCTTCACACGCCGCCGCTCTCCGCAGGATTGCTGCCCGGGGTGTTGCGGGCCGAATTGCTGGGCGCTGGAAGCGCGGTCGAGGCGGTCGTGCGACCCGCGGATCTCGCGCAAGGTTTTTACGTCGGCAATGCCGTTCGCGGACTTATTCGTGCGCGATTGGTTGCGGAGCCCCCCTCCCCCCGCTAAGGCGCCAGCGCCTTTTCTCCAGCGGGAATTCCGATGAAGACCTCTGCCGCGCTCGACCGTATTAGCCCCTCGCCCACGCTCGCCATCACCTCCAAGGTGCTCGAGCTCAAGCGCCGGGGCGTCGATGTGATCGGCCTGGGCGCAGGCGAGCCCGACTTCGACACGCCCGACTTCGTCAAGGAAGCGGCGATCGAGGCGATCCGCGCGGGCAAGACGAAATACACCAACGTCGACGGCACGGCCGAGCTGAAGGAGGCGATCGCCGCCAAGTTCAAGCGCGACAACGGCCTCGACTACGCCGTCAACCAGATCAGCGTGAACGTCGGCGGCAAGCACACGCTGTTCAACGCGATGGTGGCGACGGTGAACCCGGGCGACGAGGTGATCGTGCCGGCCCCCTATTGGGTGAGCTATCCCGACGTGGTGCAGTTCGCCGGCGGCACGCCGGTGGTGGTGCAGGCGGGTGCCGACCAGGGCTACAAGCTGCGTCCCGAGCAGCTGGAGGCCGCGATCACCGAGCGCACCAAGTGGGTGATCCTGAACTCGCCGTCCAACCCGACGGGCGCGGCCTATACGGTCGAGGAACTGCGCGCGCTCGGCCAGGTGCTCGAGCGCCATCCGCATGTCTGGGTGTTCGCCGACGACATGTACGAGCACATCCTCTACGACGATTTCCAGTTCGCCACGATCGCGCAGGTGTGCCCGTCGCTCTACGAGCGCGTGCTGACCGTGAACGGCTGTTCCAAGGCCTATGCGATGACCGGCTGGCGGATCGGCTTCGCCGCCGGCGCACCCTGGCTCATCAAGGCAATGTCGAAGCTGCAGTCGCAATCGACCTCGAACCCCTGCTCGATCGCACAGGCGGCGGCCGTGGCCGCGCTCAACGGCGACCAGAGCTTCTTGAAGGATCGCGCCGCGGCGTTCCAGAAGCGTCGCGATCTGGTTGTCGGCATGCTGAACGCGATCGACGGCGTGACCTGCCCGACGCCCGAAGGCGCCTTCTACGTCTATCCCGAAGTGTCAGGGCTGATCGGCAAGACCGCACCCAATGGCCAGGTAATCGCCACCGACGAGGATTTCGCCGGCTATCTGCTGTCGGACGCCAAAGTCGCGGTGGTGCACGGCGCGGCCTTCGGCCTCTCGCCTGCGATGCGGATCAGCTACGCGACCTCCGAAGACGTGCTGCGCGAGGCGTGCTCGCGCATCCAGGCGGCCTGCGCGGCGCTGCGCTAGCCGCCGTTCCAGCTTTTTTTTCCGCCGCGTCCCGACGCGGCGGAACTTCTTTGCACCGCAGCGTTTCGCGCGCGTGGCTTGCGAAGCCGCGTCGCCGATGCCAACTGGCGATGAACGGCACGGCCAGCCCCGGTTCAGCCCCGGCGGCCTATCCCCGAACAGCGAACGACACGGAGTCGCAAGCAACTGCAGTCCGCAGCTGCTCGCGACACTGCAATGGAACGACTCTGATGACGCAGAACAAGCCCCGCCCCGGTTTCTTCCGGCTTTTCCTCAGCGGCTTCGCGCTCGGCGCCGTAGCGCTGGTGAGCGTGCAGGTCGCGCAGCCGGCGCAGGCATCCTCCTGGGACGCGCCGGTCGAAGCCACGAACTGATCTCCAGGTGGCGCCCTTGCCCCTGTTGATCGGCAAGGACGCCCCCATATTCGCGCCATGCGCTGCATCTCTGCCCTGATCCTCCCTGCAGCCCTCGGGCTCGGTGGTCCCGCCCAGGCCGAACGCGCAGTCCCGATACCGCCCGTCGAACATGAGAGCCCCTCCAGCGGCAGCCGTGCGGTCGCCGTGTTCGCAGGCGGCTGCTTCTGGGGACTGGAGGCGGTGTTCGAGCAGGTGAAGGGCGTTTCTTCCGTAATCAACGGCTATGCCGGCGGCACGCAGGCGACCGCCACCTACGCGCAGGTCTCGACCGAGCGCACCGGCCATGCCGAGGCGGTCCGCATCACCTATGATCCGCGCATCGTCAGCTATGGGACGTTGTTGCGCGTCTTCTTCTCGGTTGCGCACGATCCCACGCAGCGCGATCGCCAGGGCCCCGACCGCGGCCCCAGCTATCGTTCCGCAATCTTTCCTCAGGATGCCGGGCAGCGTGCGACGGCCATCCGCTATATCCGGCAGCTGGACGCCGCGAAGCGCTTTCCCGGGCTGATCGCCACCCGCATCGAGACGGGTAGGTTCTTCCCCGCGGAGGGCTATCACCAGGATTTCGCCCGCCGCAATCCGCGCTATCCGTACATCGTGCGCTGGGATGCACCCAAGGTAGCGGCCTTTCGCGCCGCCTTTCCGACACTCGCGCGCTGAGGCTCAGATCAGCGCGAGCGCCGAAAGCTCGCCGATGAGCCGCGGCGGCAGCTCGGCGATGCCTGCGCTGCCCTGGCCGAGATCGGGCGGCGCATCGGCTGCCTCCAGATAGCGCCAGCCCTGGTGCGCGCGCTTGGGACGCGCCTGAACCAGCACGAGGTCGGCCGCGAGGTGAATCGCCACCCGGCCTCCCTCCGCCTCGCCAAAGCCCAGGATCGGCGACCGCGCGACCAGCTGGTGCTTGAGGATCCAGAACAGCGATCCGCCTTCGATCTCGGCGGCGCGCTTGGGCAGGTAGCGCGTCGTCAGCGCCCCACCCTCGGCCGCGCGCAGGCGCAGCCGTTCGGCGAGGTGATCGACGCTTTCGATCGCGAACGCGACCTTGGTGAGATGAAGTGGCACGCCGTGGATCTGGGGATTGAAGCGATGGCGCTCAAGTCAGCCGGTGAGCCCGGCCACCGTCGCCAGGCCCAGGAAGGCGAGGAAGCCCATCGAGTCGGTTACCATTGTGACGAAGATCGACGAAGCCAAGGCAGGATCGGCGTTCAGCCGGTCCAGCGTGACCGGGACCAAGACCCCGGCCATCCCCGCGATGAAGATGTTGGCAAGCATCGCCGTCGCGATCACGAGACCCAACGTCACATCGAAGAACGCCGCCCCGACACCCGATCCGATGATGATTGCGACGGTCAACCCGTTCAGCAGCGCGATCGAAATCTCGCGGCGAATCGCGCGCAACGTGTTGGATTGGGTGAGCTGATTGGTGGCGAGTGCGCGCACTGTCACCGCCAGAGTCTGCGTACCGGCATTGCCACCTACGCCGGCGACAATCGGCATCAACGCGGCGAGCATCGCCTTTTGCGCAATCGTCGCGTCGAAGAGAAACACGATTGTCGCCGGGACGAGGGCCGTCATCAGATTGGTGATCAGCCAACGGACACGGCTCTTGTAGCTGTCGAACACCGGCTCGTTGATGTCGCCCTCGCCCGCGCCCGACAGCAGCAGCGCGTCCTCGCCCGCCTCTTCCTGGATGATGTGGACGATGTCGTCGACGGTGATGACGCCGACCAGGCGGCCGCTGCCGTCAACGACCGCGGCCGAAATCAGCGCGTACTTCTGGAAGCGTAGCGCCACCTCCTCCTGGTCCATGTCGACCGGGATCAGCGTCTGCTCGCGCTTCATCACGTCGCTGACCGAGACCGAACGCGGCGAGCGCAGGATCCAGGACAGCTGGCAGGTACCGACCGGGCGATGCGCCGGATCGACGACGAAGATCTCCCAGAAATCGGTGGCCAGCGACTCGCTGCCGCGCAGGAAGTCGAGCACGTCGCCGACGCTCCAATGCTCGGGCACCGCGATCAGCTCGCGCTGCATCAGGCGGCCGGCCGATTCCTCGGGGTAGCTCAGCGCCTCCTCGATGGCCGCGCGATCGTCCGGGTCGAGCGCGCGCAGCACCGCGCGCTGATCCGTCTCGTCCAGATCCTCGATGATCGCGACCGCGTCGTCGGTATCGAGCTCGGCGGCGAGGTCCGCGACCTGGTGCGGTTCGAGCGACTCGATCAGCGCATCGCGGACCCAGTCGTTCATCTCGGCCAGCACGTCGCCGTCCAGGCGATCGGCCACGGCGGAGGCGAGCGCCGGGCGCTGTTCGCCCGGTACCAGCTCGAACAGGTCGGCCAGGTCGGCCGGGTGCAGCGGCTCGACCAGCGCGCGCACCGTTTCGACATCGTCCGCTTCGACCGCATCGAGCACCGCGGAGACGAACTCGGGCTTCAGCCGGTCGTCGGCGTCGAGTTCACTTTCGGCGATGTCGTGGGCGGGAAGCTCGGTCTCGCTCATGGCTCGGCTCCCTCGCTGGCGTTGCGCGCCCGCTCTAGCGGCGGCGGCCGCGGTTGCAACCTCCAGGCCGCGGCTCTACGGACGGCATTCCCTAATTTTCCTGATTTCCGGAGCGTTTATGTCCGATCTTCCCAGCACGCTCGTGATGACGCTCGACACGGGCGAAGTGCGTATCCGGCTGCGCCCGGACCTGGCCCCCAAGCACGTCGAGCGCATCACCAAGCTCGCCGACAGCGGCTTCTACGACAACGTCGTGTTCCACCGCGTGATCGCGGGCTTCATGGCGCAGGGCGGCGATCCGACCGGCACCGGCACCAGCGGCTCCAAGGAGCCGAACCTGCCGGCCGAGTTCAGCCGCGAGCCGCACGTCCGCGGCACCTGCTCGATGGCGCGCACGATGGATCCGAACTCGGCCAACAGCCAGTTCTTCATCTGCTTCGACGACGCCCGCTTCCTGGACGGCCAGTACACCGTCTGGGGTGAAGTGATCGAAGGCATGGAAGCCGTCGACGCGCTGCCCAAGGGCGAGCCGCCGCGCCAGCCCGGCAAGATCCTCAAGGCCCGCAGCGAGGCCTGATCCCAAATGGCCGGTCGCCCGAGGGCGGCCGGCTTTTTCTTCGCCTCCGGGTCGCGGGTATTATTCCCGCGAGGACGCGGGCTTTGGCTAGATATTCTGCGCGCCCAGCGCTTCGATCAGCCAGTCGTGGAACAGTCGCGCCGGCTCCTGCTGCATCATGCGGGGGCGGCACACGAACCAGTGGCTGTAGGTGCTCTCCACCGACATATCGAACAGCCGGACGAGCCGGGCATCGCGTGCCTCCTCGAAATGTGATTCGAGCATGAAGGCGACGCCCAGCCCCTGCGCCGCCGCCTCAAGCATCAACGCACCGGAATCGAAGAAGTCCGTCGCCGCCGGCTCCAGATAGGGAAGTCCGGCCGCTTGCCGCCAGTCGGTGAAGGTGTCCGGCATGTCGCGATGGATCAGCGCGGTGAGCTTGGACAGCTGCTTGGGGTCGGTAAGCGGCATCTCCTCCACCAATGCGCGCGACGCGATCGCATAGACGCGGTTCCGGTCCAGGCGCCGCGAGTAGAGCGCCGGGTCGATGGTGTGGCCAAGCACGATGCCGACGTCGATGCCGTCACCGAGCCGAGCAAGGCTGTGCCCCGCCGTATCCACGTCGAGATGGAGCTCCGGATGGCGCCGCTTGAGATCACCAAGCCGCGGCATCAGCTTCTGGGTGGCGAACAGCGGCAGCACGCCCAATCGAAGGCGCAGCAGGTCCGACCCCGCCGACATCCGCTCCACTGCGTCCGAGAGCGTATCGAGCGCATGCGAGATCATTCCCAGCAACCGCTCGCCGTCGTGGTTGAGGCGGAGTGCCTGGTGCCGCCGCTCGAACAGCGGCTTGCCAATGAAACGCTCGAGCGCCTGAACCCGCCGGCTGAGCGCGGGACTCGACAACGCAAGCTCCTCGGCCGCCGCCTTGATCGATCCAAGTCGGGCGACGTGCACGAATGCTTCGATCGCCGTGAGAGGAGGAAGCCGCCGCATCTGCTCCTGCCTTGTTGTTGCACCGCATCATAACCGTACCGCGCGATGGCGCTAGCACCGCCGCGCACGAAGGAAATTAGCTCTTCGATTGCAGTTTCTGCAACCGCGATATTTTCTTTCGCATTTGCACAAAAAAGCTCTGCACCGCATACGGAACAGGCCTTTCAGGCATCCTCTCCTAAACCTTTCACGGCCGGTCCTCGCGATCGGCCTTTTTTTTGCGCCTTGCCCGGCGACCCCTCGATCCTATCTCCCGCACTCGTTTCGAGAAGGTGAAAGGATGCCGATGGCCGACGACGACTCGCAAGCGCGCCGGATACAGGTTGCGAATTCGCGGCCTGAGGACAGCGGTCGCGGCATCGCGCACCTTCCCCGTGCCCTGATGACCTCGCTCGGCCTTGCCGAGGGAGACGTGGTCGAGATCGTCGGCAAGCGGACGACACCCGCCCGCGCGGTCGGCCCCTATGGCGAGGACGAGGGTCTCGATCTGGTCCGGCTCGACGGCCTGCAGCGGGCGAACGCCGGCGTGGGCGCGGGCGACTTCGTCGAGGTACGGCGTGTCGAGTCGAAGCCGGCGACGCGAGTGGTGTTCGCGCCTGCCCAGCAGAACCTGCGCCTTCAGGGGTCCAGCAACGCGCTGAAGCGCACCTTCTTCGGAAGGCCGATCTGCCAGGGCGACGTGGTGGCGACCGCCGGACATCAGCGCGTGACGGACCCTGCCATCCAGCGCTTTGTGAATGCCCCCGCCTATGCGCTGCAGGAAATCCGCCTCGCCGTCGTGTCCTCGACTCCCAAGGGCGTCGTGCACATCGACGAGAACACCGAAATCGAGCTGCGGCCCGAATATGAGGAGCCGCGCGAGGTGCGCCGCGCCGACGTCACCTATGACGATATCGGCGGCATGGCCGGCACGATCGACCAGCTGCGCGAAATGGTCGAACTGCCGCTGCGCTATCCGGAGCTGTTCCAGCGCCTGGGCGTCGATCCGCCCAAGGGCGTGTTGCTCCATGGGCCGCCCGGCACCGGCAAGACGCGCCTGGCGCGCGCGGTCGCGAACGAGAGCGATGCCGATTTCTTCCTGATCAACGGGCCCGAGATCATGGGCTCGGCCTATGGCGAGTCGGAAAAGCGGCTGCGCGAGGTGTTCGAGGAAGCGAGCCAGAACGCCCCCTCGATCGTGTTCATCGACGAGATCGACTCGATCGCGCCCAAGCGCGGGCAGGTGTCGGGCGAGGCCGAGAAGCGGCTCGTGGCGCAGCTGCTGACGCTGATGGACGGGCTGGAGGCGCGCGCCAATGTGGTGGTGATCGCCGCGACCAACCGGCCGGAGGCGATCGACGAGGCGCTGCGGCGTCCGGGCCGGTTTGACCGCGAGATCGTGGTCGGCGTGCCCGACGAGCGCGGCCGTCGCGAGATCCTGGGCATCCACACCCGCGGCATGCCGCTAGGGGACGGCGTCGATTTGGGCGAACTGGCGCGGACCACCTATGGCTTCGTCGGCGCGGACCTGGCGGCGCTCACCCGCGAGGCGGCGATCGAGGCGGTGCGGCGGATCATGCCGAAGCTCAACCTGTCGGAGCAGACGATCCCGGCAGAGGTACTCGATACGCTGTCGGTCGGCCGCGACGACTTTCTGGAGGCGCTGAAGCGCGTCCAGCCTTCGGCGATGCGCGAGGTGATGGTGCAGGCACCGCAGGTCCGCTGGGAGGACGTCGGTGGGCTGGACGAGGCGCAGATGCGGCTCAAGGAAGGCGTCGAGCTGCCGCTCAAGTCTCCTGACGCGTTTCGCCGGCTCGGCATCCGTCCGGCCAAGGGCTTCCTGCTGTACGGCCCGCCAGGCACCGGAAAGACGCTGCTCGCCAAGGCGGTCGCACGCGAGGCGGAGGCGAACTTCATCGCCACCAAGTCGAGCGACCTGCTGTCGAAATGGTATGGCGAAAGCGAGCAGCAGATCGCGCGACTGTTCGCCCGTGCGCGCCAGGTCGCGCCGTGCGTGATCTTCATCGACGAACTCGACAGCCTGGTGCCTGCACGGGGCGGCGGCATGGGCGAGCCGCAGGTCACCGAGCGGGTGGTGAACACCATCCTGGCCGAGATGGACGGACTGGAAGAGCTCCAGTCGGTGGTGGTGATCGGGGCGACCAACCGGCCGAATCTGGTCGACCCGGCGCTGCTGCGCCCGGGCCGCTTCGACGAACTGGTCTATGTCGGGGTGCCGGATCAGGCCGGCCGGCGGCGGATCCTGTCGATCCAGACCGAGAAGATGCCGATCGGCGAGGATGTCGACCTGGATGCGATCGCGGCCGAGACCGAGCGCTTCACCGGTGCGGACCTGGAGGATGTGGTGCGGCGCGCGGGTCTGATGGCGCTGCGTGAGTCACTCTCCAACACCTCCGTGCGGATGTCTCATTTCCGCCAGGCGCTCGGCGAGTCGCGCGCCTCGGTCACCGCGGAAATGGAGCAGGAGTATCGGCAGATGTCCGCCAAGCTGAAGCAGGACGCGGTTGCGATTCAGCCGATCGGCTTCATCGCTCCCGGAATGGTACAGCCGCGCGGCGAAAAGCAATAACGGGACCGCGCGCCGCTTCCTGCACGGAAGCGGCGCGCGCCTTCCTTGGAAGGGCGTCGTTCGCCGCGCTGTGATACCGCATCGCGTCACGACGAAACCGTTCGGCTTGCATCTTCGTTTCGGTTTTGCGACGACAACTTCGACGCGGCTGCGGCCGCCCCGCCCAAGGATTTCCATGAACACCAGTTCCACCACCGCCAGCCGACGGAGCCCCAAGCGCGTTCCATCCCCGGCGGGCATGTTCCTGCGCGGATTCGTCAAGCATCCGGTGATGGTGGGATCGGTGATCCCCTCTTCGGGCAAGCTGATCCGCAAGATGCTGGCACCGGTCGACTGGGCCAACACCAAGGTGTTCGTCGAATATGGTCCGGGCGTGGGCACCTTCTGCCGCCCGATCCTGGAACGGATGGCACCGGACGCGCAGCTGATCGCGATCGATACCAACCCCGAGTTCATCGACTACCTGAACGGTACGATCCTCGACTCGCGCTTCTCGGCGGTACACGCCTCTGCGGCCGACGTGGTCCAGATCGTCGCCGACCACGGGCATGCCCATGCCGACTATGTGCTGTCCGGCCTGCCGTTTTCGACCCTGCCCCCCGGCATCGGCGACAAGATTGCCACTGCCACCGCAGAGGTGTTGCGGCCGGGTGGTGCGTTCTTGGTCTATCAGTTCAGCCCCAAGGTCCGCGACTTCCTCTCGCCCAATTTCGAGCGGATCGACCATGACATGGAGTGGTGGAACGTCCCGCCGGCGCAGCTGTATTGGGCCTGGAAAGACTGAGCCTTCCGGGCGCTGCCCTTCCCGTACTGAGGTTCCCGAGGGGCCGCGTGCACAGCCACGCGGCCCCTCGTTAATTCCACTGGTTGACGCGGGGCCAGGGGCACAACACATCTAGGTTCATGGACTATCTGAACCTGTCGGAATCCGAGTGGCGCAAGCGACTGTCGCCCCAGGCCTATCATGTGCTGCGGGAGGCGGGGACCGAGCGCGCCTTTGCGGGCCATTACAACGACAACAAGGCCGACGGCATCTATCGCTGCGCCGGATGCAGCAACGAGCTGTTCGACAGCCTCGACAAATATGATTCCGGGTCCGGTTGGCCGAGCTTCACGCAGCCGATCGCCGAGGATCGGGTGACCAACCACAGCGACACCAGCCACGGTATGCGTCGCGTGGAAACGCGCTGCGCGCGCTGCGACGGCCATCTGGGCCATGTCTTTCCGGACGGCCCGCCGCCCACGGGTCTGCGCTATTGCATGAACTCGGTCGCGCTCGACTTCCGCCCACGCGCGCAAAGCGGCGGCTGATCGCAAGAACGGCGTTGCGCGCTTGTGGGCGGCGCCCGCAGCGCGTAATCCGGCACGGCTTCCATGGCCACCCGCACCCGTAAACGCCCGCCCGCGCCCCGGTGGCGCCGCATCCTGCTCTGGACCCTGGGTTCGGGGCTTGCCCTGCTATTGCTAGCCGCCCTCGGCCTCACCGTCGCGGTGATGAACGCGCGGGCCAATCTGCCGAGCTTCGGGGAACTGAAATCTTCCCCGAACGGGCAGATGATCCGGGTACGCGCCGCCGACGGCACGATCCTCGTTTCTCTGGGGCCGAGCTATGGCGAGTGGATCCCGTATGACGAGATCCCCCCGGTGATGCGTGACGCGATGGTCGCCGTGGAGGACCGACGCTTCCGCTCGCATTGGGGAGTGGACCCGGTCGCCATCGCGCGCATCATCAAGTTCGCGATCGACAACCACGGCAACGGCCGGCGCCTGCAGGGTGCGTCGACCATCACCCAGCAGGTGGCGCGCACCATCTTCCTGTCGAACAGCTATACGGTGAGCCGGAAGCTGCGCGAGGTCGTGCTGGCGCTCGCGCTGGAACGCAAGTTCACCAAGGACCAGATCCTCGAGCTGTACCTCAACAAGGTCTATTTCGGCGGCGGTGCCTATGGGATCGACGCGGCCTCGCGGCGCTTCTTCGGCCATCCCGGCACCTCGCTGGATCTGTCGGAAGCGGCAGTCGTCGCCGGGCTGGTGAAGGCACCCTCGCGCTATTCGCCGACCGCCGATGCCGAGGCAGCCGTGGGCCGCGCCGGCGTCGTCCTGGAGCTGATGCAGGAGACGGGGGCGATCAGCGCAAGCGAGGCCGCATCGGCCGATCCGCATGCGGTAAAGCTCGCCCCAGAGCCCAAGCAGAACAGCGTTCGCTATTTCACCGACTGGGCATTGCCGCAGCTCGAGACGCTGATCGACGAAACCGACGCGCCGCTGGACGTCTGGACCACGCTGGACCTGTCGATGCAGCGGGCGGCGGACCAGGCGATCCGCGCCAACGCGCCGGCCGGCGTGCAAGGCGCGTTGCTGTCGCTCGATCGCGACGGCGCCGTGCGGGCGATGGTCGGCGGCAAGGACTATGTGTCGTCGATCTACAATCGCGCGACCCAGGCGACCCGCCAGCCCGGTTCGGCGTTCAAGCTGTTCGTCTACCTGGCTGCGCTGGAAGCGGGCTACAAGCCCGAGGACCAGGTGGTCGACGAGCCGGTGACGATCAACGGTTGGAGCCCCCGCAACAGCTCCGGCCGCTTCAACGGCTCGATGAGCCTGCGGTCGGCGTTCGCCTATTCGATCAACACCGTGGCCGCGAAGCTGGGCCGCGACGTCGGCTACACCACCGTCGCCGACATGGCCCGCCGCTTCGGCATCACCACGCCCATCGACACGCGTCCGGCAATGGTGCTGGGCACCTCCGACGTGCGGCTGATCGACATGACCCGCGCCTTCGCCTCCGTGTCGCAGAAGGGCGTTGCGGTGACCCCATATGGCATCACCCGCGTGACCGCCGGTGGATCGGTGATCTACCAGCACCAGGTCGACACCTCACGCGTGCTGGTCGCGCCCTATGTCGCAGCGCAGATGACGGACCTGCTCCAGACTGCCGTCGCGACCGGCACCGGCCGGGCGGCGCAGATCGGCCGGCCGGTAGCGGGGAAGACCGGCACGACCTCGTCCAACAAGGATGGCTGGTTCCTGGGCTTCTCGAGCGGGCTGACGACGGGAGTCTGGATGGGCCGCGACGATGCCCGTGCGGTCGGCGGCCTGCAGGGCGGCACCGCACCCGCGCGTGCCTTTGCGAGCTTCATGCGGAAAGCGGTCGCCAGTCGCCCGGTTGAGAATTTCGAGACTCAGGTGACTCTGCCCGAGTGGCAGGAAGAACCGGACGCCGAGTCCTACTATGGCGAGCCCGACAACGGCGTGTTCGTCGACGAGGACGGCTATCCGATCGAAGGGCCGTCCGAGCCGGAGGCGTTGCCGCCGGCACAAGTCCCGCAGCAGCCCACACGCACGCCCTACGAAGAGCCGGCGCCGCGCGAGACGTTGGACCAGGATTGGCTGGATCGGGCGATCGGCCGGACCGGGCCGCCGCGGGAGTCCGCACCGCCACCGCGCCGGCCCGCACCGGGCGATCCCAGACGATCGGTCGAACGCCCGGGCTATGACCCGGACGCGCGCCCGTACCAGTGAAGCGACGCACCGTGCGCGCGGAGCCATGCGCGCGCCGGTGCCGGATCGGCTTCCAGCAACCGCGCCACGGCGGCGTGAAAGGCCGGGCTATGATCCATGTGCAGCCTATGCGCGACCTCATGCGCCACGGTCGCCCGCAGCACGAACGCAGGCGCCAGGATCAGCCGCCAACTGTAGCGGATCGCCCCGGATCCGGTGCAGCTCCCCCACCGACCCCGCGGGTCGCCGATCGCCACCTGAGTGACGGTCACGCCCGCCCGCATGGCGTAGTGCTGCGTCTCCTTGGACAGCAACGCCAGCGCCTCGCTTCGTAGCCAGCGCTCCACGCGCGCCGGTACCCGCTCGATCGGCCCTCCGCATCGAAGCAGATCGCCTTCACGCACAAGGCTGCGGCCGGCCTTCTCCTCCCAGACGATTCGAAGCTCGGTATCGCCGAAGGGAATGGTCTCGCCCGGGATGAAGGGGCGCGCTTCCGGCAGGCGCGCCTGTTGCGCGTCGATCCAGGATCGCTTGCTCTCCGCCCAGGCAAGCGCGGGGCGGAGCGCGGCGCGGGCGGGCAGGGTGAGCCGCACGCGTCCCGTCGCCGGATCCACCGACAGGCGCGCGCGGCGCGCCCTCGGGTGCCGGACCACCTCGATCGGCGCACCCGGAGCTTCGTTCACAGCGGGCGATCGACCATGTGGTGCTCGAGGTCGCCGGCGTCGTCCTCGGAGATGGTCCACCCGCGGGTCGACTCCCCAGCGGCATGCACCGCCTCCCGGTCTCCACAGACGAGATAGTGCCACCCGGGCAGCGGCTCGTCGTTGGCGCGCAGCCGGTAGGCGCAGGTCGAGGGAAGCCATTCGATGTGCGGGACCGATCGCGCAGTGAGCCGCACGCACTCGGAGACATAAGCGTGGCGGTGGCGATAATCGCTGCACTGCCCCGACCGGCGATCGAGCAGGCGGCAGGCGACGTTGGTCGCCATCAGCTCACCCGTATCCTCGTCCTCCAGCTTGTGCACACAGCATTTGCCGCAGCCGTCGCACAGTGCCTCCCACTGCGCGCGGTCGAGCTTGGAGAGGGGGGTATCCTCCCAGAAACGGTCGCTCATCGTACCCACCGTTCAAGTTCGCGGGCGATCGCCTGCGGGCTCTGATCGGTGGGCAGCAGCGCGATCGGCTTGCCGTCCGGCCCCATCAGATACGCCTGCGTCCCATGATCCATCAGATACTCGGTCGAGCCCGCATCCTGTCGCTTGGCGAACGGGACCGCATAGGCACGCGCAACCTGCGCGATCGCTTCTGGCGTGCCCGTGAGGCCGACCATCCGCGGATGGAAGGCGGCGACATAGCGTCCCACGACCTCGGGCGTATCCCGCTCCGGATCGACGGTGACGAAGATCGGCACGACCTTGGCACCCAGCTCGGGATGCGCACCTTCGAACGCCTTGAGCCCGGCGGCGATCTTCTGGAGATCGACCGGGCACACGTCCGGACAGAAGGTGTAGCCGAAGTAGACGATGCGGTACTGGCCAGCGAAGTCGGTATCGCGAACCGTCTTGCCTGCCCCGTCGGTGAGCGCAAACGCGCCGCCGATGCGCGCGCCGGCAAGCGGCGGCTCCTGAGAGGGGCCGTTCGTCGCCCCCCCGCACCCGGCGAGAAGCAGCGCGAGCGACAGCATCGGGGCGGTGGCGAGGCGAGCGAAGCGATCCATGGTGCGATCAGCCATGATCTGATAGGCTCGCGCTTGCAAGCAGCCCCAGCGGATGAGTAAATTTCGCCCTATGTCCCGCGTCTTGAACCTGTGTCTCGCCGCCGCCCTCGTGGCGTCTCCCTCCATCGCCTCCGCCCAGCAGCGCTCGCAAAGCTACGAGTTCCTCGAAGCGGTGCGAAAGGGAGACGGGGACAAGGTCACCAACTTCCTGAACCAGCCTGGCCAGCTGCTGATCAACAGCAAGGACCGGACCACCGGCGACGCCGCGTTGCACATCGTGGCGAGCCGTAGCGACAGCGTGTATCTCCGCTTCCTGCTTTCAAAGGGTGCGGACCCGAACATCCAGGATGCCGACGGCAACACACCGGCGATGCTGGCGGTCGAGAAAGGCTTTACCGACGGACTGGATACGCTGATCCGCTACAAGGCCAATCTGAACCTTGCGAACTCGCGGGGCGAGACTCCGCTGATCCGCGCGGTGCAGCTGCGCCGCATCGATCTGGTGCGTACGCTGATCGAAGGCGGGGCCAACCCGGATCAGGCGGACGTCATGGCCGGCATGTCGGCGCGGGACTATGCCCGGCGCGACACCCGCACCCCTGCGCTGCTCAAGCTGATGGACGAAGCGCCCAAGGCCAAGAAGCCCGTCGTTGCCGGTCCGCGCCTCTAGGCGCGGGAAACGCGAGCGGCTGGCTACCAGCCCTGCACCGCATCAGGATCGGTGACGCCGATCAGCCGACGCGCAGCGCGGCGCGCGAAGGCGAGGGTGCAGCGCTTGCGGGTGGCCGCTGCCAGCGGCACCGTCGTCGCCTCCCGCAACACCGCGGCATCGTAGCGATCCGCGACCAAGATGCCGCAACGTTCGGGCAGGAACGCCTCGGTTTCGAGGATCGTGGTGTCGAATCCGGCCGGCACCGCCCAGAAATAGCGGTCGCAGTGGCTGAGGTAGTCGGTCCACTTGCCATCCCCGAGCAGATCGCTGCGCGACACCTTGATCTCGACGATGACGATGCGGCCGCGCGCATCGAGCGCCATCAGGTCGGCGCGGCGTCCACCGTCCAGCGGCACTTCCGCCATGGCGGTGCAGTCGTGCCGCAGCAGCAGGCGGGTCACCCCACGGGCGACATCCGCCGCCATCAGCGGACCGGCATCGACCGTGGGCAACGCAGACGCGGCGTTCGGAACAAGCACGGAACCCATGTCGCGCTTGTTAGAACAATTCACGAACGCGGGAAAGCCCCGCGCCGGGACGATCAGCGGTAGAAGACGTGATTGCCGACAGAGGCCACGCGGGCCTTGCCCCAGCGCGGCGCAAGGCGACGGGCGTGGAAGAACAGCGCGCCGTCAGCAGGGCTGTCCCAGAGCGCGCGCTTTGCGACATGCGCCACGGCAACCGCAGTGCGCCACGCGCTGCTGCCCGCGTTCGGCTCGGGCAGCTTGCCGCCGCGCACGAACGAGAACTGGCCCGGCTGCTTCAGCACGCCGCACGCAGTGTCCGGGAAGCGACCCGACTGGGTGCGGTTCAGGATGACTTCGGCAACGGCGAGCTGGCCGGAAAGCGGCTCACCCTTCGCCTCATAATAAATGCCGGTGGCGAGGCAGTTGATCTGCTCGTCTTCGCCTACATTCGACGGCTGCGCGGCAACCGCCGCAGCAAGCGAGCCAAAGGTGGCGGTGACGCTGGCCGTACCCACCGCCTGAACGATCGGGGTGGAGGCAGCGAAGGTAACGGTCTGCGGCTTCAGCGGGGAAGCGGCGGGGGCGACCGTCGTTGCGACGGTGGCCAGCTGGGTAACGGGGGCTGCGGGAACCTTTGCCGCGCTCTCCACGTTAACAGTCTCGACGGATGCACGTTCTGCTTCGAACGCGAAACCCGGAGTGGTGATCGCGCCCAGCAGCGCGACACAGAGATAGAGGGCCGCGGTGCACGCGGTCCGCTTCTTGGACGACATGGATCATCATTGCTATGCGGTTGGTGCGCGACCGATCGGCATGCCGATCGCCCGGGCTTTCCCCCCGACTGCGTCACCGACCGGTATCGCACCCCGGCGCGGCACAACGCCACGAAACAGTGGAACTCCCATCGCCGCGGCAGGAGATCGAGTCAATCAGCGAAGATCGTCTCAGCGGCGAGACGTTGTGCATCTGCGACATTCACCTCGACGACCCAGAGGTCAGGATCGCTGCGCCGACGCCGTTGCCAATAGTCGATCACCGCCCCTGGATCTCCGTCCTGGGGGCCCACCTGGACGATCGCACGACGGCCGCCGGGGCCGTAGCCGCGCTCGAACAGTCGCGAGGGGCTGCCGCGCTGCTCGACCAGAAGCAGCACGATTCCCGAGTCGCGGTCGCCGCGTGCCAGCACCATCGCGCTTCCCCCCGCCTGGTCGACCAGCCGCACCAGGGCGTTGACCGCAAGGGCGGTCGGAAGACGGTCGCTCACGCGGCCCGATAGCCCGGCAGGCCCGCGAGCGGGATCTGCGAGCGCATGAAGGTGCCCGTACCCCGCGCCGCCTCCTCGCCATCAGGGCCGATCAGCCGGGCATCGGCAACGAACACGCGACGCTGGCCGCTGATCCAGCGTCCCTCGGCCACTACCGGCCCCGCGCGCAGGGGACGGGTGAGCAGCAGGTTGAACGCGGTCGTGAGCAGGAAGCGATCGGTGACCAGGCTGTTCGCAGCATAGAAGGCCGCATCGTCGAGCATCTTGAAATAGCTCGTGCCGTGCGCGGCGCCGGCGGCGTGATAATGGGTTTCCTGAATCTCGAAATGGATGCGAGCCAGGCCGCTCTCCGGAATCTCTAGGCGGGATTCGAACAGCCGGTTGATCGGCGCGGCCGCGTAAAGCGACTCAAGCGCACGAAAATGGGCTTCCGCACCGGTCGGATCAGGCGGCGTCACGCGCCTCCACTCCCGTCAGCAGCGCGTACAGCGCGTCGGAGGAGCCGGCGCCGCGCAGCTTCGCGCGGAAGTCGGCGTCCCGCAGCGCCCGCGACACGCGCGCCAGCGCCTTCAGATGCTCGGCACCTTCGCTGGGCGAGAACAGCGCGAAGACGAGGTCGACAGGCAGGTCGTCGACGGCCGCGAAGTCGATCGGCCTGGCCGTCCGCACGAACACGCCCACTACCGAGCCAAGACCCTGGATGCGGGCATGGGGGGTCGCAGTACCGTTGCCGAACCCGGTCGATCCCAGTCGCTCGCGATGCGTCAGAAGATCACACGCCGCGCGCGGGTCCACGCCGGGCACGGTCGCTGCGACCGTGCCCAACTGCTGGAACAACGCCTTCCGGTTCGCGGCTAGCACGCCGGCCAGCACGCGATCGGGCGTCAAGAGATCACTGAAGTCGATCATCAGGCGACTGGAATCTCCGGCAGCCCTCAGGCCGCGCGGTTGGGCTCGACCCAGCCGATCGTGCCGTCATGGCGCCGATAGACCATGTTGAACGCGCCGGTGCCGCTGTTCTTGAACAGCAGCGCGTTGGTGTTGCGCAGGTCGAGCATCATCACCGCGTCCGAAACGCTGGCATCCGGCACGTCGACACGCGTCTCGGCGATGATCAGCGGTGCGTCGGCCTCTGCCTCTTCCTCGGCCTGGTTGCCGCCGAAGACAGTGTAGCCGGCGTTGTCGAAGTCGTCATAGGCACCCGCCTGGGCGAGGGCAGTGGCCTCCACCGCGTTGCGGTCCTTCAGACGGCGGCTGTAGCGGCGCAGCTGCTTTTCGATCTTGTCGGCGGCGCCGACGAAGGCACCCTGCGCATCCTGACCCGAGTTATGCCCCTTGAGCACCAGACCCTGGGTGACGTGCGCGACGATGTCGCAGGTGAAGCCGTTGTCGTGGGGCCCCTTGCCGAAGGTCGCCGTCGCGGAGATCGCGCGCGCGAAATATTTGTCGGCGATGCCCTGGAGGCGCTCCTGGACCAGCTGCTTCAGCGCGTCGCCCGTGTCGACCTGGTGCCCTGAAACCCGGATGTCCATACTTCTCTCCACTTATTGAACCGGCCTAGGCACAGTGCCCAGACCCGTCAACCAGCCGCCCCGGCAAGCCACAACGGCTGTTTGACCGTCTCTAGAAACGCTGCATGAGCCGCCAGTTCCGCATCGCTCGCCGCGAAAACCCGTGGCGGACGCACCTTCGGCGCTGCAACGACGATGGTTTCCTCCACCTGCGGCGCGGCCGAAGCGAGCCCGAGCCCGATCTGGCGCCCTCCCATCAGCTCGACATAGACCTGCGCCAGAAGCTGGGCGTCCAGAAGCGCGCCGTGCAGCACCCGGCGGCTGCGATCGATCCCGAAGCGGACGCACAGGGCGTCGAGCGTATGCTTGGCGCCGGGATGGCGGCTGCGCGCGATCAGCAGCGTATCGACCATGCGGTCCATCAGGATCGCCGAGCGTTTGCAGAGGCCGAGTTCCCCATTGAGGAAGCCGAAATCGAACGAGGCGTTGTGCGCGATCAGCGGGCTGTCGCCCAGGAACTCGAGCAGCGCGTCCACGCCCGCGTGAAACGCCGGCTTGTCCGCAAGAAAGGCGTCGGAGAGGCCGTGCACCGCCTGCGCCTCGGCAGGCATGGGGCGACCGGGGTTGAAATAGGCGTGGAACACCCGGCCGGTCTCGACCCGGTTGAACAGCTCGACACAGCCGATCTCGACCAGCCGATCGCCGCCTGAGAAGCTGAGGCCCGTGGTTTCGGTATCGAAGACGATCTCGCGCATCCGACCGCTATTCCTCGTACGAACCGGACAGGCAAGCGATCACGCGGTGAACCGCAGCCCGGGTCTCGGCGAGCGGAACATCCGTCGGGATGACGAAATCGGCGCGGGCGCGCTTCTCGGCATCAGGCAGTTGGCGCGCGAGGATCGCCTCCAGTCGCGCGGGCGTCATGCCGGGGCGCGCCAACACCCGCTGCCGCTGCACCTCGGCGCTCGCGCTCACCACCGCCACCTTGTCGACATAGGCTTCGCCCCCGGTCTCGTAGAGCAGGGGAACATCGAACAGCAGGATGGGCGCCGATCCATGATCGCGGACAAAGGCGGCCCGTTCATCGGCGACCGCGGGGTGGACGATCGCCTCCAGCCGGCGGAGCGCCCCGGGGTCAGCCAGGACCGCTTCCCCCAGGGCCGTGCGGTCGACGCCTTCCGCTCCGGTCGTGTCGGGGAACGCTGACTCGATGGCCGCGACCAGCCGCCCGGCCGGCCCCTGCAGCCGGTGCACGGCGGCATCGGCGTCGAACACGGGAATACCGGCCTCGGCAAACATCGCCGCCACGGTCGACTTGCCCATGCCGATCGAGCCGGTGAGGCCGAGGCGGATCATGCCAGCAGCAGCGCGCGCAGCTCCTCGTCCCGGTCGCGCGGGGGCTGGGCGTCGAACAGGATCTCGAACGCGAGCGCCGCTTGGCCCACCAGCATCTCCAGCCCGTCGACCGTTTCCAGCCCGCGCGCGTGCGCGGCGGTGAGCAATGGCGTCTCCAGGGGCGCATAGACGATGTCGTAGACCACCGCGTCTTCCGGCAGAGGCGCGAGATCGAGGTCGAGCGGCGGCTGTCCCGTCATGCCCAGGGCACTGGCGTTCACCAGCAGCTTGGCGGCGGGGACCGGCGCCGAAAGCGGCAGCGCATCGCCCTTCAGGCCGAAGCTGGCGAGCAGGGCCGCGCCCTTGAGCGGGCTGCGGTTGAGCAGCGTGACGCGGCCGACATTCAGCTTCGACAGCGCGAACAGGATCGCGCGCGCCGCACCTCCTGCACCGACGACGCATACCGGGGCGCCTTCAAGCGGCAGCCCGGCGATGGGCGCGTAAAAGCCACCCGCGTCGGTATTGGTGCCGACGAGGTGACCGTCTCCGTCGCGAAACACCGTGTTGATCGCGCCGATCGACTGGCGAACGCCGCCCCGGTCCTCGACATGGTCGAGCGCCGCAGTCTTGTGGGGCAGGGTAATATTGCAGCCGCGCCAGGCGGGATCGGCACGGCGCGCGTCGAAATATGCCTCCAGTCCCTCCGCTTCGACGCGGGTCGCGCGATAATCGCCGTCCATGCCGAGTGCGTCGAGCCAGAAGCGGTGGATGCGGGGCGACTTGGAATGGGTGATCGGGTCCCCGATCACCTCGGCATAGGGTTGCGTCACGACAACAAGACTCCTCTGTCCCGCAGATAGGCGGCGAGCGGCAGCAGCGGCAGACCCAGGATCGTCCAATGATCCCCGTCGATGCGATGGAACAGCTGCGCGCCCATGCCCTCGACTCGATAGCAGCCAACGCAGCCCGAGATCGCCGGCCACTCGGCGTCCAGATACGCTTCGATGAAGGCGTCGCTCAGAGTTCGCACGTGCAGGCGCGCGTGGCCGACGTGGCGCCAGACCGGGCGTCCGCCCTCGACGATCACCGCCGCGCTATAGAGATCATGCTGGGCGCCGGAGAGCCGCCGCAACTGGGCGGCCGCGTCGTCCCGATCGGCAGGCTTGTCGAGCAAACCCCCATCGGGCGCCGCGACGACCGAGTCCGCACCGAGCACCAGGCCATTGTGAACGCGGGTCGCCGCCCGCACCGCCTTCAGCTCGGCAAGGGCATCGGCGAAGTCGCGCGCCCCGAATCCCTCGGCCGCAAGCGCCGCCTTGGCCGCCTCCTCGTCCAGACCATTGGCCACGGCGTCGTGGGCGATCCCGGCGGCGGCAAGCATCGCCCGGCGCGACGCGCTTTGCGATGCGAGCACCAGGCGTGGAGCGTCCGTCATTGCCGCTCAACCTTTCGTTCCTGATAGAGGGTGATGATCGCGGCGGCCGTTTCCTCGATCGAACGCCGGGTAACGTCGATCACCGGCCACCCATTGTCCGCGAACATGCGTCTGGCGAACGCGATTTCGCGCGCGACGGAATCCTGCTCGACATAGTCGGTGTTCGCAGCCTGGTTGAGCGACAACAATCGGTTGCGCCGAATCTGGATCAGCCGATCCGCACTGGTGGTGAGCCCCACGATCATCGGATGCTTCAGCGAATAGAGCGCCGGCGGCGGTGGCGATTCTACGACAATGGGAATGTTCGCGGTCTTGTAGCCACGATTGGCGAGATAGATGGAGGTCGGCGTCTTCGAGGAGCGCGACACGCCTGCCAGCAGGATGTCGGCCTCCTCCCATTCCTCCCACAGCACGCCATCGTCATGGGCGATGGTGAACTGAATCGCATCCACGCGCGCAAAATAGGCCGCATCCAGGATGTGCTGCCGCCCCGGACGCGCCTTTGCCTCCTGCCCGAGCAGACTGGACAACGCGTGGCTGACCCCATCGAGCGGCGCTACCGCCGGCAAACCCATGACGCGGCACCGCGCCTCCAGGGTCTTGCGGATTTCGGCGTTCACCAGCGTGAACAGGACGATCCCGGGATTGTGGGCGATTTCCTGCAGGATTCGCTCGAGATGCGTCTGGCTGCGGACCATCGGCCAGAAGTGCCGAAGCGTCTCGACCCCGTCGAACTGCGCCAGCGCCGCTTTTGCGATGTTCTCGAGCGTCTCGCCGGTTGAGTCCGACAGGAGGTGCAGGTGCAGCCGCATGGCTCAGCGGGACAAGGCTGTGGACAACATGGGGATAAGCGCTAGCGCAACCCGGACACGCGGCCAAGCCGCCCGATCCGTCCACATTCCCCCAGATTCGTCCACAGCCGCATCGACAGCGGCCGGTTCCGTCCCCAGCCTGTGGATAACGTGGATAGGTGAATCCGAATCTAAGGGCTTGCGTGAGTCTGCCCACGTCAAGCTGTTGGCAATTTGGGGACGGAGGCATAAACCCCAGCATCCCCACGCCAACAACCTCCACCTCCTTCATTCTTTGAATCTTCTTTTCTGTAGAGGCACGACGCTGACTCAGATTCCGACGCCCAAGCCGCTGTTCGAAACCCTGCGCGGCAATCGCCAGGCCGTTCCTCCGCTGTGGCTCATGCGGCAGGCCGGACGGTACCTCCCCGAATATCGGGCGCTGCGTGCCGAAAAGGGCGGATTCCTCGACCTGGTGAACGACAGCGAAGCAGCCGCGGAAGTGACTCTGCAGCCGCTGCGTCGCTTCGGATTCGATGGTTCGATCCTGTTTTCCGACATTCTGGTGGTGCCGAACGCGCTCGGGCAGGATCTGTGGTTCGAAACCGGGGAAGGGCCGCGATTGGCGCCCAAGGTCGATCGGGCGACCCTTTCGTCCCTGCAACCCGCACCTGAGCGGCTGGAGCCGGTCTACGGGACGGTACGGCGGGTAAAGGCAGCGCTCGATCCCGCGGTGACCTTTCTTGGCTTTGCAGGAGCTCCGTGGACGGTCGCGACCTACATGATCGCAGGGCAGGGCAGCCGCGAGCAGGCGGAGGCGCGGCGATTAGCCTATCTCGATCCCGAGCTGATGACGGCACTGCTCGATCGGATCATCGGCCTGACCGTCGACTATCTGTCCGCGCAGATCGAGGCCGGGGTCGATGCGGTGCAGCTGTTCGACAGCTGGGCAGGAAGCCTGTCGCCCGAGCAGTTCGAGCGCTGGGTGATTGCCCCCACGACCCGCATCGTCGAAGCGGTCAAAACACGCCATCCCGACACGCCGATCATTGGCTTTCCGAAGGGTGCCGGGGGCAAGCTGGTCGCCTATGCCGAGGCCACCGGCGTCGATGCCATCGGGTTGGACGAAACCGTCGATCCGGTCTGGGCCAACGCCGCTTTGCCACGCCATCTTCCGGTGCAGGGTAACCTGGACCCGCTCGCGTTGATCGCGGGCGGCGAGACGCTGGACCGCGCGGTCGACCGGATCCTCGCCGCCTTCGCCGATCGCCCGCACATCTTCAACCTGGGCCACGGCATCCAGCAGGATACGCCGATCGCCCATGTCGATCAGCTCGTGGCACGCGTTCGCAGGAGCCAAGCATGACCAACTTCCTCGGGGCCGCCTACCTCTGGGTGAAGGCCGCGCACGTCATCTTCATGGTGTTCTGGATGGCCGGCCTGTTCATCCTGCCGCGCTACCTGGTGCACCACCAGGAGGGCCTCGACGACGCTGCCGAGCGGCCTCGCTGGGTTGCCCGGGAGGCGAAGCTTCGGGCGATGATCCTGACCCCGGCGCTGGTGGCGGTATGGCTGCTGGGCCTGGCGCTTGCTGCCAACGCCGGGCTTTTCGACGGACAGCCGGGTCTGGGCTGGCTGCACGCGAAGCTGCTCTTCGTGCTGCTCCTGACCGGCTACCACGGCTGGGCGGTCGGCTACACCAAGAAGCTGGCGGCGGGGCGGCCCACGCTCGCGTCCTCGCGCCTGCGCATGCTCAACGAAGTGCCGGCGCTGCTGCTGGCGGTAATCGTCGCCCTGGCGGTCGTGAAGCCCTTCTGATCCTCCCGGGATCGTTTCGGCGGACAGGCCGCGCTGCCGATCGCAGCGCGGCTCCGTCCTTGCTTGACTTGGGCACAGGGCGCACCTAACTCGCGACAACGAGCGGTTGCCCTCCGGCACTCGCGCGTCCTCCTCCAGCATCGTTTCGCGCCTTCCCTTCTCGCCGATCGACGCTCCTCCCTTATCCGCATCAACGCCACTCGGATCAGCTCCATGCACCTCAAGGACCTCAAGAAGCACGCGCCCGCAGACCTCGTCACGATGGCGGAGGCACTAGGTGTCGAAGGCGCGTCGACGATGCGCAAGCAGGACCTGATGTTCGCGATCCTGAAGGCGCAGGCCGAGAATGGCGACCAGATCATGGGCCTGGGCACGATCGAGGTGCTGCCCGATGGCTTCGGTTTCCTGCGTTCGCCCGAGGCGAACTATCTCGCAGGTCCGGACGACATCTATGTGTCGCCCAACCAAGTTCGCAAGCACGGCCTGCGCACCGGCGACACCGTGGAAGGCGAGATCCGCGCCCCCAAGGACGGCGAGCGCTATTTCGCCCTGACCAAGCTGGTGTCGGTCAACTTCGACGATCCCGATGCGGTCCGTCACCGCGTCAACTTCGACAACCTCACGCCGCTGTATCCCGAGCAGAAGCTGACGCTCGACCAGCTCGACCCGACGTCCAAGGACAAGTCGGCGCGCGTGATCGACATCGTCGCACCGCAGGGCAAGGGGCAGCGCTCGCTGATCGTGGCGCCGCCGCGCGTCGGTAAGACGGTGCTGCTGCAGAACATCGCCAAGGCGATCACCGACAACCACCCCGAAGTCTTCCTGATCGTGCTGCTGATCGACGAGCGGCCCGAGGAAGTGACCGACATGCAGCGCTCGGTGCGCGGCGAAGTCATCTCCTCGACCTTCGACGAGCCGGCGACCCGCCACGTCCAGGTTGCCGAGATGGTGATCGAAAAGGCCAAGCGCCTCGTCGAGCACAAGAAGGACGTCGTGATCCTGCTCGACTCGATCACGCGTCTGGGCCGCGCCTACAACACGGTCGTACCGTCGTCGGGCAAGGTGCTGACCGGCGGTGTCGACGCCAATGCGCTCCAGCGGCCCAAGCGCTTCTTCGGCGCCGCCCGCAACATCGAGGAGGGCGGCTCGCTCTCCATCATCGCGACGGCGCTGATCGACACCGGCAGCCGCATGGACGAGGTGATCTTCGAAGAGTTCAAGGGCACCGGCAACTCCGAAATCGTGTTGGACCGCAAGGTGGCGGACAAGCGCATCTTCCCGGCGCTGGACGTGGGCAAGTCGGGCACCCGCAAGGAAGAGCTGCTGGTGGACAAGGCCAAGCTGTCGAAGATGTGGGTGCTGCGCCGCATCCTCATGCAGATGGGCACCATCGATGCGATGGAGTTCCTGCTCGACAAGATGAAGGATTCGAAGACCAACGAAGACTTCTTCGACTCGATGAACCAGTAAGCGCTTCTTTTTTGACAAACGGACCGGTCCGCCGGCCGACCGTCACCCGATGGGTTCGGTCGGCTCGCGGGCCGATCGCGTTTTTGGCGCGCCGGCGCCCGGTGGCGACGAATTGTTACGAACCATTGCTGGAAAAGCCGGCGCCCGTCGTTCGGACTAGGCGCTCGCAGAGCCGCAGACTAGGATTTCGCAATGCTAGACCTTCTTTCGCACCTCAGTGTGGCCGCCACGGCGGTTCCAGCGGGGCCGGGCTCCCCGGCCGAGATCTGGAACCACATCATCTCGGACTTCAGCAACATCGGCTCGCCGTCGGCGCTGTCGGCGTTCCTACAGGTCCTGATGATCGACGTGGTGCTTGCCGGCGACAACGCGATCGTCGTGGGTGCACTGGCGGCCGGGCTGCCGGTGGCACAGCGCAAGAAGGTCATCCTGATCGGCATCATCGCCGCGCTGGTGCTGCGGATCGCCTTTGCGCTGGTGGTCAGCTGGCTGCTCGGGATCATCGGCCTGATCTTCGCAGGCGGCGTGCTGCTGCTGTGGGTGGCCTGGAAGATGTGGCGCGAGCTGCGGCCGGCCGGCGGCCCGGGCTCCCCTGAAGTCTATGGGGACGAGACGGAGAGCATCCGTCCGGCGAAGAGCTTTGCGGCAGCGGCCTGGGCGGTGGCAGTCGCCGACGTCTCGATGAGCCTCGACAATGTGCTCGCGGTGGCCGGTGCGGCGCGGGACCATCCGGGCATCCTGATCATCGGCCTGCTGCTGTCGGTCGCGCTGATGGGCATCGCCGCCAACCTTATCGCCAAGTACATCGAGCGCTATCGCTGGATCGCCTATGTGGGGTTGGCGGTGATCCTCTATGTCGCGGTGAAGATGATCTACGAGGGCATCACCGATCACCATATCGGCCTGCTCCAGCTGTTCGGTTGAGCGGCCGAGACTGGAAAAGAAGGAGAGGGGCGGCCGTGGTGGCCGCCCCTTTTCGTTTCAGGCGAGCGCTTCGGAAAGGAACGCGGCGGTCCGACCGTCTGCGAGGCGCGCGGCGGCGTCGGAACGTCGATCCCCCAGCTCGGTCGCAAAGCCGTGATCCTCGCCGGGATAGTCGTGCAGCGTGACCTTGGGGTGATCGTCGAGGCCGGCGTGCATCGCCGCCTGCACTTCCGCAGGAACGAAGTGATCGGCTCCGGCAATGTGCAGCATCAGCGGCCTGGCGATGGCGTGCTTCTCCCCAAGCAGTCCGTCGATGCCGACGGGATAATAGCCGACGCTCGCATCCACGTCCGTGCGGGCAGCGGTCATATAGGCGAGCCGACCGCCCAGGCAGAAGCCGATCGCGCCCACCTTGCCGCCGGAAACCAGCGTTCGCGCCAACCGGACCGTTGCTTCGATGTCCGCAATGGCGGTGTCCTGATCGAACTGCCCCATCAGATCGAGCGCATGCTGCATCTCCTCCGGCACATCGGGATTGAGGTCCACGCCCGGCGCGATCCGCCAGAACAGATCCGGTGCGACCGCCAGATAACCCTGTTCCGCCAGCCGGTCGCATTTGGCGCGGATACCGGCGTTCACGCCGAAGATCTCCTGGATCACGACGATTGCTGCACGCGGCGTTTCTGCCGGATCGGCGCGGTAGGCGGTGAACTGGCTCGTGCCGTCGAGCGTGTCGATGGTGATCGTTGCCATGGAGGCTCCTTTGGTTCGAAAGATGCGGCGTTTGCAGGGAAGCCTGCGTCCGGCGCATAGCAGCAGGACGCTAGGCAATGGCGCCGGGGCCCTCAAGCGGAGACAGCCAGTGAAGATCAACGTCGAGGTGGATTGCACGCCGGAAGAGGCGCGGCGGGCCATGGGCTTGCCGGACTTCACGCCGGTGCACGAGCGCTATGTCGCGATGCTGAGCGAGTCGCTCGAAAAGGGGGCGAGTCCGGAGATGCTGGACACGTTGATGCGCCATTGGGCGCCGATGGAGGAGGCCGGCATGAGCTTCTGGCGCAAGATGTTCGAAACGGCGAGCCGATCCGGCTGAGCCGATGGATACGATCTTTGCGGTATCGAGCGGCCAACCCCCGGCCGCGATCGCGCTGCTTCGGATAAGCGGCCCGAATGCGGTCGCGTCGGCGGAGGCGCTGGCCGGCACGCTGCCACCACCGCGCCGCGCAGGGCTGCGGGCGTTGCGCGACCCGGCCGATGGCGGGTTGCTGGATCGTGCGCTGCTGCTGTGGTTCCCAGGACCGCACACCGCGACCGGCGAGAACTCGGTGGAGTTGCACCTGCACGGCGGGCGTGCGGTGGTTCAGGCCGTCCAAGCCTGCCTTGCTCGCCAGCCTGGACTGCGCCCGGCGGAGGCGGGGGAGTTCACGCGTCGTGCGCTTGCCAACGGCCGCCTGGATCTGAGCGAGGCCGAGGGGCTGGGCGACCTGCTGATGGCAGAGACGGAGGCGCAGCGGCGCGCGGCGCTTGCCACTGCGGAAGGCGCGGTTCGGCGGCAGGTGGAGAGTTGGCAGGCGCGCCTGCTGATGCTCGCCGCGCAGGTCGAAGCGATGCTCGATCATGCCGATGAGGACGACGTTGCCGACGATATCGGCGCCCTTCAGGATATCCGCTCAGGGTGCGACGCGCTGGGTGCCGAACTGGTCGAGGTGCTCGCAGCCCCTCCGGTGGAGCGCCTGCGCGACGGGATCCGCGTCGTGCTCGCGGGACCGCCCAACAGTGGCAAGTCGACGCTGCTCAACGCACTTGCCGATCGCGAGGCGGCGATCGTTTCCCCGATCGCGGGCACCACGCGGGACCGTATCGAAGCGGCGGTGGTGCGCAACGGGGTCGCTTGGGTGCTGACGGATACGGCCGGGCTGGCGGAGCGAACGGACGATCCGATCGAGCGGATCGGCATCGCGCGGGCGGAGGAGGCGATGCGCAGTGCTGATCTGCTGCTGTGGCTCGCCGACGAGCCGGCGCCAGCGATCGAAGGGGTGGAGGTGCTGGCGCTCCATCCGCGTGCCGACGTGCCGGGGCGGGCGGAGGTACCCCCGGGTCGCATCGGCCTTTCGGTCGCGCAGGGGTGGGGCATCGCCGAGCTCTGGTCGGAGTTGGAGCGTAGGGCCCGCGGGCTGCTGCCGCGCGAGGACATGCTGGCGCTCAATCGGCGGCAGCGGGATCTGCTCCGCGATGCTGCAGATGCGCTCGCCGATGCTGCCATGCACCATGATCCGCTGCTGCTTGCCGAGGAGCTGCGCCGGGCACGCGCGGCCTTTGATCGCGTGACGGGCCGCGCGGATGTCGAGGGCGTGCTCGACGCATTGTTCGGGCGGTTCTGCATCGGCAAGTGAGTGTTCCACGTGGAACGCTTTGACGGCCGCGCGGTGGCGCAGTAGCGCACAAGCATGTCTCCATTCGATGTGATCGTGGTGGGCGGCGGGCACGCCGGCACCGAGGCCGCAGCCGCGGCCGCCCGTCGTGGCGCGCGCACGGCGCTGCTGAGCTTCGACCTTGGCAGGTTGGGAGCCATGTCGTGCAACCCCGCAATCGGCGGGTTGGGCAAGGGCCACATCGTCCGGGAGGTCGACGCGTTCGACGGACTCATTGCGCGCGCGGCCGATCAGGCGGCGATTCACTACCGGATGCTCAACCGCAGCAAGGGTGCTGCCGTGCAGGGTCCGCGCGTCCAGGCCGACCGCGTTCGCTACGCGACGGCGATCCAAACGATGCTTCGTGCGCAGCCGAACCTGACCCTCATCGAGGGAGAGGCGGAAGAGCTGCTCGTGCAGCAGGGAAGCGTTGCCGGCCTGTTGCTTGCCGATGGCACGCGGCTGAGTGCGCGCGCGGTGGTGCTCGCGACGGGGACGTTCCTGGGCGGGCGGATCTTTCGCGGGGAAGAGCGCGAGGAGGGCGGCCGCGTGGGGGAACGTGCGGCGACCGTCATGGGCGTGCAGCTGCGCGACCTCGGTTTACCGATGGAACGGTTGAAGACCGGCACCCCGCCGCGGCTCGATGGCCGTACGATCGACTGGGCGGCGCTCGACGAACAGCCGTCGGATGCCGAGCCTTGGACCATGTCGCCGATGCAGTCCGGCCGGGTGCTGCCGCAGCTGTTCTGCGCGGTCAGCCGCACGACCGAAGAGACACATGCAATCATTCGGAGCGGTCTGGATCGCTCGCCGCTGTTCAGTGGCGCGATCGGGGCGCCCGGTCCGCGCTATTGTCCCTCGATCGAGGACAAGGTGCATCGCTTCGGCGATCGGGACGGGCACCAGATCTTCCTGGAGCCGGAAGGGCTCGACACCCCGTTGGTCTACCCGAACGGCATCTCGACGTCGCTGCCGGTCGATGTGCAGGAGGCGATGATCCGGAGCATTCCGGGGCTGTCGCATACCCGCATCGTGACCCCCGGCTATGCGGTCGAATATGACTATGTCGATCCGCGCGCCCTCGATCCGAGGTTGGCGCTTGGGGCGATGCCGGGGCTCTTCTGTGCCGGGCAGATCAATGGCACCACCGGCTATGAGGAGGCTGCGGGGCAGGGGCTCGTCGCCGGCGCCAACGCGGCCGCCTATGCTTGCGATTTGGCGCCGCTGCTGCTCGATCGCGCGTCCAGCTACATCGGCGTGATGGTCGATGACCTGGTGCTCCAAGGGGTGAGCGAGCCTTACCGCATGCTTACTGCGCGTGCCGAGTATCGGTTGACCCTGCGCGCGGACAATGCGCCGACGCGTCTTTCGGCAACCGCGGAGGAGGCGGGTCTGTTGGGACCGGAACGGCTCGCCTGGGTACGTGCCCGCACGGAGGCACGCGCAGAACTGGAGCAGCGCTTCGACACCCGCCTGTCCGCGACCATGGTTGCAGCGAATGGCGGGCAGGTGAGCCAGGACGGTGCCGTGCGCAGCGTTCGCGAATGGCTGCGCTTCCCCGGCGTCGCGCTCGAGCAGCTGCTGCCGGACGGGCTTGAGGCAACTCCCGACGCGTTGCTCGCGGAAGCAGTCGAAGACGCGCGCTATGCCCCCTACATCGAGCGGCAGCAGGCGGAGCTCGCGGAGATGCGGGCCAATGACCACATCCATTTACCCGACGACTTCGGCTATACGGCGGTGCCCGGACTGTCGGCCGAAATGGTGCAACGTCTGTCGACGGCGCGACCCACGACGCTTGGCGCCGCGTCGCGCGTGCGCGGGGTGACACCGGCCGCGCTTGCTGCGGTGCTGGTCCATGCCCGAAAGGTGGTTGCATGATGACCGAAGACGAAGCCCGCAGCTGGTTCGCCGACCGCTATGACGCCGCGCGCGTGGAGCGCGTCGCGCGCTTTCTGGAGATCGTGCGCGAGGAGAGCGGGCGGCAGAATTTGGTAGCCGCCTCCACGCTTCCGAACCTGTGGTTCCGCCACGGCCTGGACTCTGCGCAGCTGGTCGAGCTGGCGGAGGCCAGGGAAGGGCTCTGGATAGACATCGGCACGGGGGGCGGCTTCCCCGGCATGGTGGTGGCGATCCTGCGCGACTCGCCCACGCTGCTCGTCGAGCCGCGGCAGAAGCGCGCAAGCTTCCTGCGGGACGCTGCCGATGCGCTGGGCCTGGCGAACGTTCGGGTCGAACAGAAGCGGGCGGAGAGCGTCGCGCCGCAGCCACCGGCGGCGATCGTCAGCGCGCGTGCCGTCGCCGCATTGCCGGCATTGTTCGGCGGTGCGGCGCACCTGACCGATCGAGATACGCTATGGCTGTTGCCGAAAGGGCGATCGGCGCGATCCGAGGTGGAAGCCTTAACCGGTTCATGGCAAGGTCTGTTTCACGTGGAACACAGCCTCACCGATCCGGAATCGCTCATCGTGATTGCACGCGGGATAACCCCAGCATGATCTGCATCACCATCGCCAACCAGAAGGGCGGCGTCGGCAAAACGACGACCGCCATCAACGTCGGGACGGCACTCGCCGCCACGGGACTGCGGGTGCTGCTGCTCGACCTTGACCCGCAGGGCAACGCTTCGACGGGGCTCGGCATCGGCCGCAATGATCGCGAGCGATCGACCTACGATCTGCTGCTGGGCGATACCACGCTTCAGGAAGCGGCGATCCCGACCCAGGTTCCGCTCCTCGACATCGTGCCGGCGACAGTCGATCTTTCGGGAGCAGAGATCGAACTGATCGAGTTCGACGCCCGCACGCACCGCCTCGATCGGGCGCTGCAACGCGGGGGAGAGCGCTGGGACGTGATCCTCGTCGATTGCCCGCCGTCCCTGGGGCTGCTCACCGTCAATGCGATGGTGGCGGCGCACGCGCTCCTGGTGCCGCTGCAATGCGAGTTCTTCGCGCTGGAAGGGCTCAGCCAGCTGCTCACCACCGTCGAGCAGATCCGTGGCCGCTTCAATCCGGGCCTGTCGATCCTGGGTGTGGTGCTGACGATGTACGACCGCCGCAACCGCCTTACCGACCAGGTATCGGACGACGTTCGCTCGGTGCTCGGTAAGGTCGTGTTCGATACGGTGATCCCGCGCAACGTCCGCCTGTCCGAAGCACCCAGCCACGGCATGCCGGCGCTGATCTACGATCATCGCTGCGCCGGCTCCGAAGCCTATATCGCCCTGGCACGCGAAGTGATCGGTCGCTTGCCCAAGCTCGCGGAGGCCGCATGACCGATAACACTGCACCCGCCCGCAAGCCGCGCCCCGGTCTTGGCCGCGGGCTGAGTTCGCTGCTGGGAGACAGCACGCGCGAGGCGCCGGTCTCGGGCGTGGAGCGACAGCCGAGCGGCGTCCGGCTGCTTCCCGTGACGGCGATGGTCCCGCATCCCGATCAGCCGCGGCGGCACTTCGACGAAGCGGCCCTCGATGATCTGGCGGCCTCGATCGCGTTGCGAGGACTGATCCAGCCCATCGTCGTGCGGCCGCACGGCAAGGAATATCAGATCGTCGCCGGCGAGCGCCGCTGGCGCGCGGCGCAGCGAGCCCGGCTGCATGAGGTTCCGGTGCTGGTCCGGGAGCTGAGCGACGCAGAGACGATGGAAATCGCTCTCGTCGAGAACATCCAGCGGCAGGATCTCAACGCGATCGAAGAGGCGGACGCCTATCGCAAGCTGATCGGCGAGTTCGGCCATACCCAGGATGCGCTGGCGAAGCTGGTGCACAAGTCGCGCAGCCACATCGCGAACCTGCTGCGGCTGCTCGATTTGCCGGCACCGGTGCAGGAGTTGGTGGTGACCCAGCAGCTGAGCATGGGTCACGCCCGCGCGATCATCGGTGCGCCCGATCCGGAGGCGCTGGCCGATCGCGTGATCGCCAAGGGTCTGTCGGTGCGCGAGACCGAACGGCTCGCCCGCGAAGCCAAGCCACAACCGCTCGGCGGCGCGCAGCCGCGGGGCAGCCGGGGCGGCGGCAACGCGACGGACGGGAACGCGGACATCCTGGCGCTCGAGCAGCAGCTGGGCGACGCGCTCGGCCTCAACGTGCGCATTGCGCATGGGGAAAAGGGTGGCACGCTGACGATCAGCTATTCGACCCTCGACCAGCTCGACATGGTTTGCCAGCGGCTGAGCGGTGACGTGATCTGAGGCGGGTCGCCTCGGCCCGAGGTTAGAGCTGGTGGCCGGTGCGGTCGCGTTTGGTGGCGAGATAGCGTTCGTTGTGCGGATTGGGTGGGAGCGCATGGCGCACGCGCTCGGCTACCGTAACGTCGGCGGCCTCGAGCGCGGCAACCTTGGCCGGATTGTTGGTCAGCAGGCGGATCTGCCGCTGGCCGAGCAGCTGGAGCATGCGTCCGGCGGTGCGAAAATCGCGGGCGTCGATGGCGAAGCCCAGCCGCGTGTTGGCGTCCACCGTGTCGAACCCCTGGTCCTGAAGCGCATAGGCACGCAGCTTGTTGACTAGGCCGATGCCGCGTCCTTCCTGGCGCAGATACAGCAGGATTCCCCAGCCACTCTCCGCAATCGCGGCGATCGCCGCGTCCAGCTGGGGACCGCAGTCGCACTTGAGGCTGCCGAGCGCATCCCCGGTCAGGCATTCGCTGTGCAGCCGCACCAGCGGCGGCTGACCATTGGGCGTGCCAATCAGCAGCGCGATATGCTCGCCGGGGGATTCCGGCGTCCGGAAGGCAACGATCTCGGCCATCTCCGCACCGGCGACCGGCAGGCGCGCGCGGGTGGCAATGGCGAGCCGGGCGGGATCCTCATGCGCTGCGACGTCCGCGGGCGTCACGGCTTCCGCGCCGATCTCCTGGCCTAGACGATGGAAGAAGGCGGGCAGCACCCCCGCGAGCCGCGCGAGCTGCAATGCGGTCTGCGCGGCATCGGGCGAGGGGAGCGGGATCGCGCGAAAAGGCCCCTTGAGGGGTGTTGCAAGATCGAGCTGCGGATCGGCAAGCGCGGTCGCGGCGGCGAAGTCGAGCCACGGTGCGCGGTCGATCAGGACCGGCGAATCCGGGACGGCGGCGTCGCGCTGGTTGGCGAGCTTCAGCGTGGCGGCGCGACCGGCGGAGAGCAGTACGGAGGCGTTTGCATCCGGATCAAAGGCGGCGAGCCGCAGCGGGTCGGCGGTCTCGATTGCCAGCACGGTGATGGCTGCCTCGGCGCCGAGGATCGCCACGGGCCAGCCCCGACGCAGCGCGTCGATCGCGCGGGCAACGGCGCGGGGGTCGGTCAAAGCGCGAACTCGGTGAGGATCGGGATATGGTCGCTGGGCTTCAGCCAGCTGCGGCAATGCTCGAAGACCTTGTGGCCGGTTGCCTTGGCGGCGACGTCGCGGCTCGCCCACATGTGATCGAGCCGGCGGCCGCGATCGGAAGCTGCCCAATCCTTTGCGCGATAGCTCCACCAGGTGAACAGCCGCTCGGGGGCCGGTGCGAAGTGGCGACCAAGGTCTACCCAGTCGTTCGCCGCCTGTAGGCGCGCCAGCGCTTCGATCTCGATCGGCGTATGGCTCACCACGTCGAGAAGCGCCTTGTGGCTCCAGACGTCGCTTTCGAGCGGGGCGACGTTGAAGTCCCCGACCAGCAGCGTGGGAATGCCCGCCAAGCCTTCGGACCAGCGCGTCATCCGTTCCAGGAAGTCGAGCTTCTGGCCGAACTTGGGGTTCACCTCCCGGTCCGGCACGTCACCACCGGCGGGAATATAGACGTTCTCGAGCCGGAGGCCGTTTTCCAGACGCACGCCGATGTGCCGCGCCTCGCCATTGGCCTGCCAGTCGAGCCGGTCGTCCTCGACCAGCGGCACGCGGCTCAGGATCGCCACGCCATGGTGCATCCGCTGGCCGTTGATCGCGATGTGCGTGTAGCCGAGCGATCGGAACGGCGCGTGCGGGAAGTCCTCGTTCACCACCTTGGTTTCCTGAAGGCACAGGATGTCGGGCGAGATTTCGCGCAGGAATCGCTCGACGATCTCCATCCGGAAACGAACCGAGTTGATGTTCCACGAGGCGATCGAAAGAGGCGCAGTCATCGCCCGCGATGTAGCGATGGGGACCGGAAGGCGCCAGAGCGCGGCGCGTTTGTCGCGGAAATGGAAAGGCCCTCGTTCCGGGGGCATGGAACGAGGGCCGACCTAGCGTTCGTCACGCAGGCAGGAATTGAGAACCCGGGCAACAGGGGGGAAAATCCCGGACGCGCCTCAACTCCGCAAGACACCCTCTAAAGGGTGAAAGCTGTCGCCAGAATGAATGGATCGAAAGAATCCGTTCAGCGGCGGTTGGTGCCGCGGCGCGGCTCGTTGAAGCGGAAGGCGCTGTCCGCGACCGGCACGTTGAACCGCTGGTTGGACAGGCGGATCGTCGTGCGGTTGTTCTGCGCGTCCAGCGTCACCCAGCCCTGGAGCATCAGCCCGGCGGGTGCCGAGGCGCTGCGTGCGAAGATCAGGGTGATTCGGCCATATTCCGGATGCTTGGGATCATAGGCCTCGACGCTCACAACGCGGGAGTCGCTCTCCGGAAGCACGCGGGCATAGCGCGACGCATCGCGGGACGGATCGAGCAGGATGCCGAGGGGCGAGTTCCCGATCGGCCAACGCTGCTTCTGCCCGACCTGATAATCGAGGAAGTAGAGGGACTTGCCATCCGAAACCACCAGGATCGGCACGCCCTTCTCATATTGGAAGCGGATCTTGCCGGGCTTCTTGAGCGTCAGCGTTCCGGTCAGCACCTTGCCCGCGCGGTCGGTCTGGGTGAACGCGGCCGTCATCGAGTTGGTCTGCGCCAGATGCTGCTGCACGGTCGCGAGCGTGACAGGGGCCTGCGCGTGCACGGCGACGGGCGCGGCAAGCGCGATCGCGGCGGCGGGGGCGAGAAAGCGAATGGGTCGTCTCCAGATCATGGGGCCAGGATTAGGCGTGGGGGATTGAACGCGTCGTGAACTCGCCGGTTTCCTGGCGTTCAGCCGGATTGCCGCCGCCTCAGGCCAGTGGCCTGCCGTCCGGATCCATCAGCACCTCGCGCCGGCCGACATGGTCCGGACGCGAGACGAGCCCTTCCTTCTCCATGCGCTCGATCAAGCGGGCGGCCGAGTTGTAGCCGACGCGCAACTGGCGCTGCAGCCAGGAGGTAGAAGCCTTCTGGCTCTCGGCTACGAGCTGGCACGCCTTGCGATAGAGCTGGTCCTCGGGGCTGTCGTCGCCGGTGGGGGCACCATCCAGGCTGAAGCCGCCGTCCTCGCCGGGATCGTTGGTGACCGCGTCGATGTAGTCGGGCTCGCCCTGCGAGCGCCAGAAGTCGGCCACGGCCTGCACCTCGTCGTCGGACACGAACGGGCCGTGAACGCGCGCGAGCTGCTTGCCGCCGGGCATGTAGAGCATGTCGCCGCGGCCCAGCAGCTGCTCGGCGCCTTGCTCGCCCAGGATGGTGCGCGAATCGATCTTGGACGTGACGTGGAAGGAGATTCGGGTCGGCAGGTTCGCCTTGATGACGCCGGTGATGACGTCGACCGACGGGCGCTGCGTCGCCATGATCAGGTGGATGCCGGCGGCGCGGGCCTTTTGCGCCAGGCGCTGGATCAGGAACTCGACTTCCTTGCCCGCCGTCATCATCAGGTCGGCGAGCTCGTCGACGATCACGACGATCTGCGGCAGCGGCTGCAGGTCGAGCGTCTCTTCCTCGTACATCGGCTGGCCGGTTTCCGGGTGATAGCCGGTCTGCACCTTGCGGCCGAGCTTCTGGCCCTTGGCCTTGGCGGCGCGGACCTTTTCGTTGAACGAGCCCAGCGAGCGGACGTTGACCGACGCCATCATGCGATAGCGGTCCTCCATCGTCTCCACCGCCCATTTGAGCGCGCGCACCGCCTTGGGCGGATCGGTCACCACGTCGGCGAGCAGGTGGGGGATGCCCTTGTACATGCTGAGTTCCAGCATCTTCGGGTCGATCATGATCATGCGGCACTGGTTGGGCGTCAGCCGGTAGAGCAGCGACAGGATCATGCAGTTCAGGCCCACCGACTTGCCCGAGCCGGTGGTGCCAGCGACCAGCAGGTGGGGCATCGGCGCAAGGTCGGCGACGACGGGATCGCCGGCGATGTTCTTGCCCAGCACGATCGGCAGCTGCGCATTCTGGTCGGCGAAGCTCTGGCTCGCCATCAGCTCGTGCAGGTTCACCGTCTCGCGGCGCGCGTTCGGCAGCTCGATCCCGATCACGGTGCGGCCGGGGATGGTGGCGACACGGGCGGAGATCGCCGACATGTTGCGCGCGATGTCGTCGGCGAGCTGGATCACGCGGCTCGCCTTGATGCCTGGTGCCGGTTCTAGCTCGTACATGGTGACGACGGGACCCGGCGACACCTTCACGATCGCGCCCTTGACGTTGAAGTCGTCCAGCACGCTTTCGAGCAGGCGCGCGTTGCGCTCCAGCGCCGCCTTGTCCACCGAGGGGCCGCTGTTGGGCGGCGGCGGGGCGAGCAGCTCGATCGACGGCAGCTCGAAATTGTCGCGCAGGTCGAGCGATTGCTGCGCCGACTTGGGCTGCGCGGCCGGCGAGGGCGCGGCGACGCGGTCCTCGATCGTGGGCGGCGGACGACGTTCGGGCTCGGCGAGCTTGCGTGGGCGGGGTTCGAAGGGAAGGTCTTCGGCGTCCTCGGGATCGACCGCAATGCGGCGGCTGCCGGCGAGCGGCATCGCCTCTTCCTCGTCCTCGCAGTCCATCAGGTCGGCGGCCGCGCTGCGGCGGGGCAGGCGGAGCGCGCCGGCGGGCAGCTCGATCGTCATGCCGCGGCCCCACAGCACCACGCCTGCGATGCCGGCCAGCAGTCCTACGACCCGCTGCGTCCACAGCACCGCCGTTGCATCGGGAAGGAACTCGATCAACGCCTGGAGGAGCGAGGCGAGCGACCAGCCGACCACGCCTCCCCAGCCGCCGGGAAGCGCCGTCACCGCTTCGTGCGAGACGAAGGAGAGGGCGGTGCCCATCAGCGCGACGCCCAGCACGCAATCGCGCAGCATCGCGCCCCAGCGGCCGACGGGCACGTCGCGCCACAGGCGGACCGCGATGATGATGCCGAGCGGAATCAGCAGCCCGACCGCCACGCCGAAGATCGTCAGCAGCAGGTCCGCGACATAGGCGCCGGGTGCGCCCACGCGATTGCCGATGGTGGCGCCGGCGGCGGTGTTCAGCGACGGGTCGCTCGGGTGATAGGTGATCAGCGCCACCGCGACGAGCAGCATCAGCACGAACAGCGCCGCTGCGCCGATCATCGCACCGCTGCGAACGGCCCCCGCGCGCATCGCGTCGCGCCACACCATCGGTTGCGCCTGGCTGGCCATGACCTTCTTCCCGCTCGAATATCTTAGAAAAACCGGCAAGATGCATCGCGCGCGCCGACTCCGCCGTCAAGGCGGCGGCAATCGGCCCGGCCCTTTGCGCGGGCGGGTTTCCGCACTACACCGGCGGCCATGCAGCAAGCGGACGTCCTTATCCTCGGCGGCGGACTGGTGGGCAGCACGCTCGCCGTCGCACTCGCCGCCCATGGCCTCACCGCGATCGTGATCGATCCCGCCGATCCGGCGGTGATCCTGGCACCCGGCTTCGACGGCCGCGCGTCGGCGATCGCAAGCGCCAGCCATCGTATGTTCGAGGCGCTGGGCATCGCGCAGCAGCTGGAGGGCAAGGGCTGCCCGATCCGTGCGATCCGCGCGACCGACGGCCTGGCACCCGGCGCGCTCGACTTCGTCCCCGATGCCGACGCGCCACCGCTCGGCGTCATGTACGAGAACAAGGCGATCCGCCGCGCGCTGCTCGAAGCTGCCGAGGCCGCGCCGGGCGTGGACCTCCGGATGCGCACGCGAGCGGTGTCGGTCGATCGCGGCCCCAACGGGGTGACGGTGGTGACCGACAAGGGCGATACGCTCACCGCCCCGCTGCTGATTGCGGCCGAGGGACGCAATTCGCCGACGCGCGAAGCGGCGCGGATCCGGGTGGCGCGCTGGAGCTATGACCATGTCGCGATGATCGCGACGCTGAACCATGAGCACAGCCACGAGAACGTCGCCTACGAGATCTTCTATCCGGCCGGTCCGTTCGCGATCCTGCCGATGAACGACGACGCCAACGGCCATCGTTCGGCGATCGTCTGGACGGTCGATGCCAAGGACGCGCCGGGGCTGCTCAAGCTGTCGGATCGCGGCTGGCTGGCCGAGGCGTCGAAGCGGATGGGCGGGTTCCTGGGGCATCTGGGGCCGCTGTCGCCGCGATCGAGCTATCCGCTCGGCTTTCACCATGCCGCGACGATCACCGCCGACCGGCTGGCGCTGGTGGGCGACGCGGCGCACGGCATCCACCCGATCGCTGGCCAAGGGCTCAACCTGGGGCTGCGCGACGTGGCTGCGCTGGTAGAGGTGCTGGTCGAGGGCAAGCGGCTGGGCATGGACCTGGGCGATCCGCACCTGCTCAAGCGCTATGGCCATTGGCGCGGGCTCGACACGCTGGCGGTGGCGACGGCGACCGACGGGCTCACCCGGCTGTTCGGCATCCCCGGCAAGACCGCGAGCGCGGTGCGTCGGTTCGGGCTCTCGGCAGTCGATCGCATCCCGCCGCTCAAGGCGCGCTTCATGGCCGAGGCGCGCGGCGAGACGGGGCAGCTGCCGAAGCTGTTGCAGGGCGAGCTAGCCTGAGCGCGCTCCGTGCTCCTGCGCAGGCAGGAGCCCAGAGCCACGAACGCAGCGATCAGTAACCCTGGGCTCCTGCCTGCGCAGGAGCACGGTTGCGGAAACTACCGTTCCGCCGCGTCGCTTTGCTCGGCCTGTGCCGGTGCCGCTTGCGGCCGCGTCATGATGAAGCTGCCGCCCCAGGCGCCGTGCACTTGCCAATGGCCGGTGATCTCGTCGCCTTCCGCGTTCACCGTCCCGCGATATTCGACGACGTCATAGTCCTCGCTCACGGGCGCGTAGAACTTGGTGAAGCGCACCGCCCGGCCATCGCGGGTGCCGTCGAGCGCGGAGGTGAGATGGCGCCCGACCAGGATCACCGCGTCGATCTCCTCGATGGTGCCGCCCAGCCGTCCGCCCGTGTCCGTGAGCGTCGCGCGGAAGCTGGTGGCCGGCAGATCCTCGGGATAGTTGAAGATGCCCAGCCAGACGCCGCTCAGGTCCGCGTCGCTCATGCGTCGAGCGGGCGGGCTTCCTCGACCAGCATGACGGGGACGCCGTCGCGGACGGGATAGGCGAGCCCTGCCGCCTCCGAGATGAGTTCCTGCGCATCCTCGTCCCAGCGCAGCGGCGTGCGCGTCACCGGGCACACCAGGATCGAGAGCAGCCAGGGATCGAGCGTCTTGGTCATTGCAGGGTCCTGCCTTCTTCGTCGCCGTGCCGGCCGAAGAACTGCATCAGCTGCACGATCAGTTCCGCGCGTCCCGACAGCGTGTCCGCTTCCAGCAGCGCCTGCTTGGACGCGGGATCGAACGGCGCAATTTGGGCGATTCCGTTCACCAGCGTCTCGTCGTCGAGGCGCGACACCGATTCCCAGTCGACCGCATAGCCCTGCACCTCGGCGAAGCGGCGGGACTCCATCTCCAGCGAGGCGCGCTCTGCGATCGCGAGCGTGCCGCTGGGCTGGTTCGGGAGCAGTTCCGCCTCGACCTGCCGGAACGGGGTCGCCACATCGAGCTCCTGGAGCACGCGGAAGCGCGCAAGGCCTTCCAGCACGATGTCGAAGCGGCCGTCGGGCAGCGCCTCCACGTCGATGATCTGGCCGACGCAGCCCATGTCGAACAGCGCCGGGCGCTCGCCGTCCCCACGCGGCTGGATCATGCCGATCCGGCGATCGCGGGCGAGCGCGTCGGACACCATCGCCCGATAGCGCGGCTCAAAGATGTGCAGCGGCAGGTGCATGCCTGGAAACAGCAGCGCGCCCGAAAGCGGGAAGATCGAGACGCGGGTCGCCATTCGCTCAGCCGAACAGGACGGCGGAGAGCTTGCGACGCTGCGCGGACACCCACGGGTCTTCCAGGCCGACGGCTTCGAAGAGCTTCAACAGCTGCTGGCGGGCAGCGCCCTCATTCCACTCGCGATCGGCGGCGATGATCGACAGCAGCGTCGCCGCGGCCGAATCCCGGTCACCTGCCGCCATCTGCCCGCCGGCGAGCCGGAAGCGCGCATCCAGGTCCTCCGGATTGGTGGCCACCTCGGCAGCGAGGCCGGCGAGATCGTCCACCGGCTGCGCTTCCCGTGCCAGCGCAAGGGCGGCGCGGGCGCGCTCGACCTCCGGGTTCTTCGCGGCCTCGGCGGGGAGGGCGGCGATCGCGGCCTCTGCCTCCTCGTTGCGGCCGAGCGCCATCAGCGCACGGACGCGGCCGATGGCGACGCCGGCATGCTCGGGCGCGATCTCGGCAACCTGATCGAAAATCGACAGCGCCCGCTCGGCGTCGCCGCCGGCGAGAACCTCCTCGCCCATCTGGACGAGGGGCTCGATATCGGCACCGGCATCTTCTCCCGCGGCACCGGGCTCCACCGGCAGCTGGCGCAGGATCTGGTCGAGCATGCCCTTGAGCTGGCTCTCGGTGCGGGCCTGGGTCAGGTCGGCGACCAGCTGGCCCTGGAACATCGCATAGACGGTGGGGATCGACCGCACCTGGAATTGCGAGGCGATGAACTGGTTCTTGTCGGTGTCGATCTTGGCCAGCACCACACCCTTGTCGGCATAGGCAGCGGCGACCTTTTCGAGCACGGGGCCGAGCGCCTTGCACGGCCCGCACCATTCCGCCCAGAAGTCGATGATCACCAGCTTGGTCATCGACGGTTCGACGACGTCGCGGCGGAAGGCTTCCACGGCCTCCTTCTCGGCGGCGGACAGTCCAAGCGTGGCCAAGGCGTGCTCCTGTTGCGATTGCGGTCAGCGTTGGCCGCCTATGTGGGCGCTGGGATGCGGCAGGCCAAGTCTTTTCGAAAAAGTGCAAGAAGGGGGTTGTCGGGTCTAAAAGTCGCTGCTAGTTGCCCCACCTCGCCGGGGCACACCGGCGAAACGCCAGAGAGCGGGCGTAGCTCAGGGGTAGAGCACAACCTTGCCAAGGTTGGGGTCGAGGGTTCGAATCCCTTCGCCCGCTCCAGTCGCCGTCATGATGTGGCGGCGCCACATCATGAAATGATCGGCGACACGGCCGGCGCCGCAACGCGGCGACCGACGACGTGGCTTTGCCACGGCGCTCCTCCTCCTTCTGATCTTTCTCCCAAGCGCAACCAGCTTGCGTCTGCGCTTCTCCCGGTCCTAGCTGCTGCAAGCAGTGCGGGAGAGCGGTGATGGCGGATGGCGCGGTGCGGGTCGGTATCGGCGGATGGAGCTTTCCGCCCTGGCGCGGCACCTTCTATCCCGAAGGCCTGGCGCAGAAGCGCGAGCTGGAGTTCGCGTCGCGGGCGCTGACCGCGATCGAGATCAACGCGACCTATCATGGCAGCCAGAAGCCGGCGAGCTTTGCCAATTGGGCGAACACGGCGCCCGAGGGCTTCGTCTTCGCGGTCAAGGGATCGCGTTACGTCACCAATCGCAAGGTGCTTGGGGAAGCGGGCGAATCGATCGAGCGGTTCCTGAACCAGGGAATCGTCGAACTCGGGGACAAGCTCGGCCCGATCCTGTGGCAGTTCATGGCGACCAAGCAGTTCGACGCCGACGACTTCGCCGCATTCCTGCGCTTGCTGCCGGGTCGCCACGGAGGCGTGGCGCTGCGCCATGCGGTGCAGGTGCGGCATGAGAGCTTTGCCGTCCCCGAGTTCGTGGCAATGGCGCGTGAGGCGGGGGTGGCGATCGTATTCGCTGATTCGACCAGCTATCCCGCAATCGCCGATGTGACCGCCGACTTCGTCTATGCGCGGCTGGAGGCGGCGGAGGAGGCGGAGCCGGAGGGCTATGCGGCGGCCGCACTCGATCGCTGGGCGCAGGCAGCGCAGACCTGGGCTGCGGGCGGCGTGCCGGAAGGGCTGCCCTATGTCGACGCCGCGCCGCCACCGGTGGAGCCGCGTGAGACCTATGTGTTCTGCATCAACGGGGCGAAGGTGCGCGCGCCGGCAGCCGCGCAGGCGCTGATCGCGCGGCTGCGCTGAGCGATGCCTCTGTACGCAATCGACGGCCTTTCGCCGCAGCTGCCGGAGGACGGATCGAGCTGGGTCGCACCCTCGGCCGACGTGATCGGCGATGCCCGGCTGGGGCGCGAGGTGGGGGTGTGGTTCGGCGCCGTGATCCGTGCGGACAACACGCCGATTTCGGTCGGCGACCGCACCAACATCCAGGAGGGGGCGATGCTGCACTCCGATCCGGGCAGCCCGCTGACGGTGGGGTCGGGGGTGACCGTCGGGCATCATGCGATCCTTCACGGCTGTACCATCGAGGACGATGTGCTGATCGGCACGGGGGCGATCGTGCTCAACCGAGCGGTGATCGGTGCGGGGTCGCTGGTGGGCGCCGGCGCACTGGTGACCGAGGACAAGGTGTTTGCGCCCGGCAGCCTGATCATCGGCAGCCCGGCACGCGCGGTACGCAGCCTGGACGAGGCCGCGATCGCCGCGCTGCGCCGCTCCGCCGATGGCTATGCGGAGCGTCAGCGCCGGTTCGCCCAGGGGCTGGTGCGGATCGACTGAACGTCCCGTTGCGGGACGAAGTTGAGGAAGTTGAGGCTCAACTGCACCTTGGCGTCCCTTTTGTCCGGCCGCACGACTCGGTGTGGCACTAGGCGGGCCATTAGGACAGGGGTCACCCTTCCCGTTTGTCTCGAGCAGGGATCGAGCTTGTCGAGAGCCCGTGTCGAGGAAGCCGCGCGCGCCGACCTCTCGACACGCCGTCTCGACAAGCTCGACGGCTGCTCGAGGCGAACGGAGGGGGCAGCAGGTACGTTCATGATGAACGTTGGGCCACCCTAGAACGCCGCAATACCCGTGATTGCGCGGCCCAGGATCAGGCCGTGGACGTCGTGGGTGCCTTCGTAGGTGTTCACGGTTTCCAGGTTGATGGCGTGGCGCAGCACGTGGAATTCGGCGGAGATGCCGTTGCCGCCGTGCATGTCGCGGGCGACGCGGGCGATGGCCAGTGCCTTGCCGCAGTTGTTGCGCTTGATGATCGAGATCGCCTCTGGCGCGAGGGTGCCGTCGTCGAACATGCGGCCGCAGCGCAGCGCCGCCTGCAGGCCGAGCGCGATCTCCGTCTCCATGTCGGCGAGCTTGATCTGGACCAGCTGCTTGGAGGCGAGGGGGACGCCGAACTGGTGGCGGTCGAGCGTGTAGCGGCGGGCGGCGTGAAAGCAGGCCTCGGCCGCGCCCATCGCGCCCCAGGCGATGCCGTAGCGGGCGCGGTTGAGGCAGCCGAACGGACCCTTCAGCCCCACCACGTCCGGGAGCAGCGCGTCCTCGCCCACCTCGACGCCGTCCATCACGATTTCACCCGTGACTGAGGCGCGAAGTGACAGCTTGCCCTCGATCTTCGGTGCCGACAGGCCCAGCGTGCCCTTGTCGAGGAGGAAGCCGCGGATCTTGCCGCCATGCGCGTCGGACTTCGCCCAGACCACGAAGACGTCGGCGATCGGTGCGTTGGTGATCCACGTCTTGGTACCGGTCAGGCGATAGCCGCCGACGATCGCCTGGGCGCGGGTGCGCATGCCGCCGGGATCGGAGCCGGCATCGGGCTCGGTCAGGCCGAAGCAGCCGACCCATTCGCCGGTGGCGAGCCTGGGGAGGTACTTCCGCCGTTGCGCCTCCGAGCCATAGGCGTAGATCGGGTGCATCACGAGGCTCGACTGCACGCTCATTGCCGAGCGGTAGCCGGAGTCCACCGCCTCCACCGCGCGTGCCACCAGGCCGTAGGAGACATAGCCGAGGCCGGCGCCGCCATATTCGGCCGGGATGGTTGCGCCGAGCAGGCCGAGCGCGCCCATTTCGTGCAGGATGTCGCGGTCGAAGTTTTCGTCGAGATAGGCGCGGGTGACCCGCGGCAGTAGCTTGTCCTGGGCGTATGCCTGGGCAGTGTCGCGGACGAGGCGTTCCTCGTCGGTCAGCTGCGCGTCGAGCCCGAACGGGTCCGCCCAGTCGAACCGGCCCATGTCGGCCATTGCCGCTTCCTTCTTCAGGCGCCGGTCTGGCTCAGGCCGGCTTCGTCGTTCGGGACGGGATCGGAAGCGGAAGGCGCGGCTTCGTCCGCCATCGGCTGGGCGGCGGGCGGGACCGGAAGCGGCGCCGGCGGCACGGGCAGGGTGCCGCCACCCTGGATCGCCACCGTCTCGATCGCATTCAGCGCCTGGCGCGCGGCGATGTAGCGGCGGGCGGCATCCATCCAGCTCTGCGCATTGGCGGCGCCCGGCATGCGCGCGATTTCCGCCAGCGCGCCTTCGACCTGGGCGGCGTCCAGTCGGCGGCGCGCGCGGGCGAGGCGGTCCGCGGGCAGCATGCTTGGGCTCGCATCCTGGCGGATGATGATCAGCTGCGACAGTTCGCGGCGGATGCCCTGCCACCAGCTTTCGTTGGGTCCGCCGCCCGACAGCTTGGGGGCGATGGTGTCGAGTGCGAGGCGGAGGTCCTCCAGCGTCACCGGTTGGCGTGCGGCGGCGATAACGGTTGCCACCGCCTGCGGCTCGGCCGCGGCGAAGCGCTGGCGCAACTGGTCCTCGACATAGCCGAGCGCCAGTCCGCGATCGAGCGCGCGGCGGGCGGCGAAGGCGACCAGCAGCCCTTCGGCGCGGGTCGCGAAGCCGGAGGCAACGCGCGAGCTGGTATCGACATTGGCGAGCCGCGCCTCGAGCTCGGCGATGTGCGCGGCGAGCACCTGCTCGCGCTGCGACAGCGTGGCGATGTCGGCCGGGCGCTGCGCGGGCGGGCGGGGGTTCTGCGGGGCGGCAGGCAGCGGTGCGCTCTGGACCACGGCTGGCGTGGCTGCGGGGCCGAGGCCGATCCAGGCGCCGAAGCGGTGGACCAGCCCGGCCATGGCCGCGAGTCCGAGCACAAAGGCGAGGAGCGCGATCCACAGCATGGTGTTCCCGCGCGGCTTGCGGGGAGCCCCCGTGGCGGAGGTCGCCGTTTCCATCGTCATGGCGTCCTTATCCTCGCGGCGGTGCGCGCGGTCAATCGGCGAGGCGGATTGCAGCCGCAACCAGCGCCGGATCGGTGGGAACCGACGCGACGGCGAGCGCGTCCCAGCCGTTTCCGGCCGCCTCTGCCGCCGCGGGGCTGATGGCGGCGAGCCTTAGGGTGGAGAGGGCCACTCCGGCTTCGGCAAGGACGTGTCGGAGCCGCTCGGCGGCGCGAGGGGAGTGGACCAGAGCGACGCTGCCGGCGAGGCGGCGAACGGCGTCCAATGACGGGGCCAGCGGCGTGCTGGCATAGACCGCGACCATGCGGGAGACGGCGGGATGCTCCAAGAGGCGGAGGGACTCGCCGCCCAGCCACAAGGCGCGACGGACGCCGGCCGCCCAGGCGGTGTCGAGGAGCGTCTTGGCCCCCTCCGTCCCGACCCGAATGACGGTCAAGCGGACGCCTGCGGCAGCCCGGGCGGTCGCTTCTCCGACTGCCCACACCGGGAGCATGGCCAGGCTGGCGAGCTGAGGCCCCGCGTGCCGAACCGTGTTCGCGCTGGTCAGGACGAGCGCGTCGTGGTCCGAGGCGGCAACCGGCGGCCATCCTCGTTGCTCCACGTGAAACAATGGCGTGCGCAGCGTCTGGTAGCCGGCAGCCGTGATCCGCTCGACGGTGGCCGATGCGCCGGGTTCGGGGCGCAGCACCGCGAGGGGGCGGCTCATTCGCCGGCGAACAGCCGCCGCACGCTATCGGGGGCGCGTGCGAGCAGGTCTTGCGCCAGGGCCGGTGCCAGCGCGACGTCGCCAACCGAGCCTTCCGTCGATCCGGTCACATGGGCGCTGCCGTCCTGCGCATAGAGTTCCGCGCGCAGCGTCAGGCGGTTGCCCTCGATCGTGGCGAGTGCCGCGACGGGGGAGTGGCAGTCGGCGCCGAGCGCCTCCAGCAGCGCGCGCTCGGCCGACACCGCCGCGCGGGTATCGGCGTGGCTGATGGCGCCGACGAGTTCGCGGGCGCGCGCATCCTCGGCCCGCACCTCGATGCCGACGGCGCCCTGCGACGGGGCGGGGAGCATCACGTCGAGCGGCACCGGGGTGCCCACGTCTTCGCGGCCGAGCCGCACCAGTCCGGCCGAGGCGAGCAGCGTCGCGTCCACTTCTCCGGCGGCGAGCTTGGCAAGACGGGTCTCGACGTTGCCGCGGAACAGCACGATCTTCGCGTCGGGGCGATGGCGGAGCACCTGGGCGGCACGGCGCGGCGAGCTGGTGCCGACGACGGCGCCCTGCGGCAGGTCCGCGAGGGCGGCGACGCCGAGGATGCGGTCGCGGACATCGGCGCGGGGCAGCATCGCGGCAATGGCGATGCGGGTGGGTCGGATCGTCTCGACGTCCTTCATCGAATGGACGGCGGCGTCGATCTCCTCTTCCAGCAGGGCGCGGTCGAGTTCCTTGGTCCACAGCGCCTTGCCGCCGATCTCGGCGAGCGCGCGGTCCTGCACCCGGTCGCCGGTGGTGCGGATCGGGACGATTGCGATCTGGTCCGGCGACCAGCCATGGGCGGCGGCGAGCGCGTCGCGCGTCATGTGCGCCTGCGCCATCGCCAGCGGCGATCCGCGCGTTCCGAGACGGAAGAGGGGAGCGGTGTCCATGGAGGTTGGCGTAGGCAAGCGGCCGCGCTTCGACAAGCCGCCCCTTCGACAAGCCACCTCTGAGCGGATAGAAGCGGGGCCATGTCCGCCCCCCTGATCCTCGGGCTCGAATCGAGCTGCGACGAGACCGCTGCCGCGCTGGTCCGCGGCGACCGCACCATTTTGTCGCACAAGCTTGCCGGGCAGGAGGCGCATCACGCCCCGTTCGGCGGGGTCGTGCCGGAGATTGCCGCGCGCGCGCATGTGGAGGTGCTGGGGCCGCTGGTAGAGGCGGCGCTGGCCGATGCGGGGGTGGCGCTGGCCGACGTCGATGCCATCGCGGCGACGGCGGGACCGGGGCTGATCGGCGGCGTCATGGTCGGGCTGGTGACCGGCAAGGCGCTGGCGCTGTCGGCGGGCAAGCCGCTGATCGCGGTCAATCATCTGGAGGGGCATGCGCTGAGCCCCAGGCTCGCCGATCCGGATCTCCAGTTTCCCTATCTGCTGCTGCTGGTGTCGGGCGGCCATTGCCAGCTGCTGCTGGTGGAGGGCGTCGGCGCCTATCGCCGGCTGGCGACCACGATCGACGATGCCGCGGGCGAGGCGTTCGACAAGACGGCCAAGCTGCTGGGGCTGGGCTTTCCCGGGGGGCCGGCGGTGGAGCGGGCGGCGGCCGATGGCGACCCCCGTGCGGTGCCGCTGCCGCGGCCGCTGGTGGGATCGGGCGAGCCGCATTTCTCGTTCGCGGGGTTGAAGAGCGCCGTGCTGCGGGCGCGGGATGCCGGCATCCATGCGACGCCGGATATCGCTGCCTCGTTCCAGCAGGCGGTGGTCGATTGCCTGGTCGATCGTACCCGACGCGCGCTGGGACGGATCGCCCCGCCGACGGCGCTGGTGGTGGCCGGCGGCGTCGCCGCCAATCGCGCGGTGCGGGGTGCGCTGGAGCAGGTGGCGGCCGAGCATGGCCTGCGCTTCGTGGCGCCGCCCTTGTGGCTGTGCACCGACAATGCCGCGATGATCGCCTGGGCCGGTGCCGAGCGCTTCGAAGCGGGGCTCACCGATCCGCTCGACGTGCCGGCGCGGGCGCGTTGGCCGCTCGATCTGGAGGGGGAACGCGTGCGCGGGGCGGGGGTGAAGGCATGAGCGTGCTGGGGGTTCTTGGCGGCGGTGCGTGGGGCACGGCGCTGGCGCAGGTGCTGGCGAGCGGCGGCCACGATGTGCGGCTGTGGGTGCGCGAGCCGGAGGTGATCGAGGCGATCAACGGGACCCACGAGAACCCGCTGTTCCTCCCTGGCCGGACGCTATCCGAGCGCATCGAGGCGACCGGGGACATTACCTGGGCCGCGGAGGCGGCGGCCGTGCTGGTGGTGACGCCGGCGCAGCACATGCGCGCGGTGCTCGCCGACCTGCCGCGCCACGGCCAGCCGCTGATCCTGTGCTCCAAGGGCATCGAGGCGGGGAGCCTCAAGTTCCTGCACGAGGTGGCGGGCGAGGTCGTCGATGGATCTCCGGTGGCGGTGCTGTCTGGGCCGACCTTTGCGCACGAGGTGGCGGCCGGGCTGCCGACGGCCGTGACGCTGGCGGCCGAGGATGCCGCCCTTGCCCATCAATTGGCGGCGACCATCGCCCAGCCGACGCTGCGCCCCTACGTCTCGACCGACGTGGTCGGCGCGGAGGTGGGCGGCGCGGTCAAGAACGTGCTGGCGATCGCGTGCGGCGTGGTCGAGGGCGCAGGGCTCGGGCAGAATGCGCGGGCGGCGGTGATCGCGCGCGGCTTTGCCGAGATGACGCGCTTCGGCCTGGCGCGCGGCGCACGGGCGGAGACGCTGTCGGGGCTGTCGGGGTTGGGTGACCTGGTGCTGACCTGTTCGTCGACGAGCTCGCGCAACTTCTCGCTGGGGGTGGGGCTGGGGCAGGGGCGCGCGGCGGAGGACCTGCTCGCCGATCGCCGCACCGTGGCCGAGGGTGCGCATACCGCGCCGGTGCTGGCGCAGGCGGCGGCTGCCGCCGGCGTGGACATGCCGGTCACCGAAGCCGTGTGCCAGCTGCTGGACGGGGCGGACGTGGGCCGGGTGGTCGAGGCGCTGCTGACGCGTCCGCTGCGCGAAGAGGGCTTCTGACGCGGTGCCGGAGCTGCCCCCCATCTCCGGCCTGCTCGAAACCGCGCTCTACGTCGCCGACATGGCCCGCGCGGCCGACTTCTTTCGCGAGGTGCTGGGATTGCGGCCGATGCTCACGGGCGAGCGGCTGACGGCGTTCGATGCCGGCGGCTCGGGCGTGCTGCTGCTGTTCCTGGCCGGAGCCTCCACGGAGGACATGCCGGGTGCCGGCGGCGTGGTCCCGGGCCATGACGGCAGCGGCCCGGTGCACATGGCGTTCGCGATTCCCGCCGGCAGCGAAGATGCGTGGCGCGCGCACCTCGCGGCGCGCGATGTGGCGCTGCGCAGCGAAGTGGCGTGGCCGCGCGGCGGGCGCAGCCTCTATTTCGAGGACCCCGACGGGCACGTCCTGGAACTCGCCACGCCGGGTCTCTGGCCCAACTACTGACCGGCTCCGGCCGGGCGCCGGAGCCCGGGATCAGTCGCCCTTCTTCGAAGCTTGGACGGCGGCAGCCGGATCCACCGACGGCGCACCCGACGCCGGGGTGGCGGCATTCTCGAGGTCGGCGGTCGGCGCCCCCTCGGCCACATTGGCCTCCGCCTGGGTGGCCGGCGCCTCGCCTGCGGCGGGTGCGGCCGGGAGCGGCAGGTTCGAGCCCTGGGAATTGAGATAGGCGACGACGTTCGCGCGATCCTGGGCATTGCCGAGACCGGCAAAGGTCATCTTGGTGCCCGGCGCGTATTTCCGCGGCGAGGTCAGCCAGGCGTCCATCGCGTCGAAGTCCCAGTTGCCGGGGACCGACTTCAGCGCGTCGGAATAGGCGAAGTTCGGCAGGTGGCCGTGCGGCTTGCCGATGACACCGTAGAGGTTCGGGCCGATGCCGTTGGCGCCGCCCTGGTTGACGGTGTGGCAGGCGGTGCACTTCTTGAACACCTCGGCGCCCTTGGCCGGATCGGCCGAGGCGAGCAGCGTCGCGAACGGGACCGCCGAAGCGCCACCGGCGCCTTTGCCTTCCACGCCCTCGATCGGATAGCCCATCTTTTCCGGGCGCCCGCCTTCGAAAATCATGCCGCTGGCGACGGTCAGGCCCAAAGCAGCGGCCAGACCAGCCAAAGTCCAGCCAGCGATCGTGTTCATCCGATTGTCCATGCCGCCGCCGATTTCTCGCTAAACAAGGGAAGATTGTTACGCTTTACGTCGGTCTGCCCTTGCGTCGCAAGCAGGCCTTGCGTCGTTGACATCGCGCAACTAATCGCCTGCCCCATGCAGAGCTATGCCGCACCGGCGCGGGCCCTGGTCGCGCGCATGACCGAAGCGGCGCGCGCAGCCCCCGAACGCGCCGTCGCCTATCAGGGCGCACCGGGCGCGAACTCCCATGTCGCCGCCAACCAGGCGCTTCCGGACGGGCTGCCGCTGCCGTGCTTCAGCTTCGCCGATGCGGTGGAGGCGGTGGTGAGCGGCACGGCCGGCTGCGGCGTGATCCCGATCGAGAATTCGCTGCACGGCCGTGTCGCCGACATGCATTTCCTGCTGCCCGAATCGGGCCTGGTGATCGTGGGTGAGCATTTCCTGCCGATCCGCCACACGCTGATGGGGCTGGGCCGGCTGGACGAGGTGACGCAGGCGACCAGCCACGAGCAGGCGCTGGGCCAGTGCCGCCGCTGGCTGGCCGAGCGCGGGATCGCGCCGGTCGCCTATGCCGACACGGCCGGTGCGGCGGCGCTGGTGGCGGAAACCGGCGACCCGAGCCTTGCCGCGCTGGCGCCGCCGGGCGCGGCCGAGCTCTACGGCCTCAACGTGCTCGCCAGCGACATCGCCGATGCTGCGCACAATACGACCCGATTCGTGATCCTGGCGCGCGAGGCGCGGGGCGGGCGGATCGAGGGGCCGGCGATGACCAGCCTGGTGTTCGAGGTGAAGAACGTGCCCGCAGCCCTGTTCAAGGCGCTGGGCGGCTTTGCGACCAACGGCGTCAACATGACCAAGCTGGAAAGCTACCAGCGCGACGCGAGCTTCACTGCGTCGGAGTTCTTCGCCGATATCGAGGGGCAGCCGGGCGACGTCGCCGTCGACCGTGCGCTCGACGAGCTGCGCTATCACAGCAAATGGGTGCGCCTGCTCGGCAGCTATCCCCGCGCCCGCGAGCGCGGCTGAGCGGTCAGTCCTGCGCGTCCAGCCAATGGGCGAGCAGGCTGTAGGCAATGGCATAGTCCGGCGGGGCGTCGAACCGCGCGCCCTCGGCCCGGGCGAGCGCACCGGCCACCTCGTCGCGGGTCGCCCAGAAGGCATCCTCCAGCTCGTGGGTGTCGAGCGTGATGCGATCGTCGAGCGCTTCGCCGACGCAGGCGAGCATCAGCTGCGAGGGGAAGGGCCAGGGCTGGCTGGCGACGTAGCGGACGGCGCCCACGGGCACGCCCGCTTCCTCCAGCACTTCGCGGCGGACGGCTTCTTCCAGCGATTCGCCCACCTCCACGAAGCCGGCGAGTGCCGAATAGCGGCCGGGTGCCCAGGAGGCTTGGCGGCCTAGAAGAACGCGACCGTCATGTTCGGCCAGCATGATGACGACCGGGTCGGTGCGCGGGAAATGCTTCGCAGCACAGGCCGGGCAGCGGCGCGCCCAGCCGGCGCGGAACAGGTCCGTCGGAGTGCCGCAATTGGCACAGAAACGGTGGCGGCGGTGCCAGTCGGCGAGGCTGCGCGCGGCGGCATAGGTGGCGGCGTCGGCGGCCGGCATGGCGGCGAGCACCCCCATCAGGTTCGGCGAGCGGCTGACCGGCGACCCTTCCGCATCGAGGGCGGCGACGAACCGGGGGACGCCCGCGTCATAGCCCAGGAACAGCGGCGTTACGCCGGCGGGAAGCGTGTCGAGCGCGTCCCAGACCATGCGGCCGTCGGCGTCCACTTCCGGTTCGAGCGCGCGCAGGCGCAGCAGCCGGGCGCGCGGATCGGCGAGGGCGGTGGCGAGCGCCTCCGGATCGTCGCGCTCGCGATCGGCGCGGTCGAGAGTGCCGCCGGTGAAGCCGATCATCGCTGGAGGTCCGCGAGCAGCGCGCGCGTCAGGTCGGCACGCAGCGGCCAGCGATCTGCGGGGAAATAGTTGACCATCACCGTGCCGCGCAGCTGGCGGGCGGGATCGACGAAGGCGATCGTGCCGGCGGCACCGCCCCAGCCATAGGTGCCCTTGCCCAGGCTGCCGGGCACGTCCTCCAGATACACCGAGCCGCCGGCCCCGAAGCCCATCTTCGGTGCATTGGTGCCGCCGGTGCTCGCGTCGACGCCGCCGAAGGAGACGCCGGCCGGGAGCAGGTTCGACATGGCGAGCGCAACCGTCTCCGGCTTCATCACGCGCTTGCCGTCCAACGTGCCGCGGTTCTGGAGCATGTGGAGGAAGCGATCATAGTCGCGTGCCGACGAGACAAGGCCGGCGCCGCCATAGGGGAAGCTCGGCGCGTTCAGGAAGATCGAGGTCGCGGCCGGATCGAGCGGCACCGCGCGGTCGCCGACGAAAACATAGTTGGTCGCGAGCCGCCCGGCCTGGTCGGCGGGCACCTGCCAGTAGGTGGAGGTCATGCCGAGCGGGCCGAACATGCGCGTTTCAAGGAAGCGTTCGAACGACATGCCGCTCGCGACCTCGATGACGCGGCCCATCAGGTCGAGGCTGACCGAATAGCTCCACGTGCTGCCCGGATCCGCGATCAGCGGCAGGGTGGCGAGACGGTCGGCGAACTCCGCGAGCGATTTCGGCCGCACGCGCAGCATCTCGGTCTCGACCTTGGCATTGATCGCGGCGGGGACGATGCCGAGCCGCTCATACTCGTGCAGCAACGGCCCCTTGGTAACGATGGAATAGCCCAGACCCGCCGTGTGGGTGAGCAGGTGACGAATGGTGATCGGGCGCGCGGCAGGGCGGCTGGCGAGGCTGCGCTCCGGATCGGTGAGCACCCGCATCTTGGCGAAGGCGGGAAGGAAATCCGACACCGGCTGGTCGAGCCGCATCTTGCCGTCCTCGATCAGCATCATCGCCGCCATCGCCGTGATCGGCTTGGTCATCGAATAGACGCGCCACAGTGAATCGGGAGTGACGGCGGCGCCGCCGTCCGAAAGCCTTCCCCTGGCGACGAAGCGGGTTTCACCCGGACCGCCGATCGCGACGGCGATGCCGGGCGCCCGGCCGGCGGCGACATAGCGGTCGGCGACCGCTTCGACGCTCGGGAGTGCTGGGGCGGAGGGCTGGCGGGTGGAGGCGACCTGCGCGGTTGCGATCGGCGGGGCGACCAGTGCCAGCGCCGCGATGCCTGCCATCCACGTCCGTGCCGTCATCGCAATCCCTCCATCAGCCGCTGTGCGCGGACGAACACCGTCGGCATGCCCGCTTCGTCGAGCGAGTCGATCGGCCACCATTCGCCATCCGGCACGGCCATGTGGGCCGGCAGCGTGGCCGCCGCAACCGTGCAGCTCAGGCGGAAATGGGTGAAGCCGTGGGCGACGGCGCCCATCGTCTGCCACTCGGCCTCGAACGGCGCCTCGGCCAGGCCGGGGGGCGTCTCCGCCCAGGGGCCCGTCGGCAGCGCGCGCATGCCGCCGAGCAGGCCCTTGGACGGGCGGCGGACGAGCAGCACCTGGTCGTCGCGTTCGAGCCAGAAGATCGTGCCGTGGCGGTGCGGCTTCTCGCGCTTGGGCGCCTTGAGCGGAAAGGCTTCCGGATCGCCGGTGGCAAAGGCGTCGCACTGGGTGCGCAAGGGGCAGAGCAGGCAACGCGGCGTGCGCGGGGTGCAGATGCCCGAGCCGAGGTCCATCATCGCCTGGGCGAAATCGCCGGCACGCGCGTCCGGCGTGATCGAACCGGTTGCGACGCGGATCGCCGGACGGCCGGCGGGGAGCGGCTGCGACAGCGCGAACAGCCGCGCGACCACCCGCTCGACATTGGCGTCGACCACCACCGCGCGGCGACCGAAGGCGATCGCGGCGATGGCGGCGGCGGTATAGGCGCCGAGCCCGGGGAGGGCGCGCAGGCCCTCCTCGGTGTCCGGCAGCACGCTGCCGTGGTCGTTCGCCACGGCACGGGCGCAGGCGAGCAGGTTGCGGGCACGGGCATAGTAGCCGAGCCCTGCCCAGGCGGCCATCAGCTCGGCATCTTCGGCGGCGGCGAGGCTCGCGAAGTCAGGCCAGCGCGCGACGAATTTTTCGAAGTATGGGCGGACGGTCGCGACCTGGGTCTGCTGGAGCATCACCTCCGACAGCCACACCCGGTACGGATCGGGGGCAGGGGTGCCGGGCGGCGCGCGCCACGGCAGGCTGCGCGCATTGGCGTCGTACCAGTCGAGCAGGGCGGGAGCGATTGCAGAAAGGTTGGCGGGCACGCCGCGCCTATGGCATGGGGAAGCCGCGATGACGACGCCCCCTAAAGCCCCAACCGCCACCAAGGTCCGGCCTCCCAAGGAGGAGCCGAAGCGCCACGGCTATGCGCGCGCGGTGGCGGACCTGTTGCCGGACATCGGCCGGGCGGCGTTCCGCAAGTTCGGCTTCATCCAGAGCGCGGTCGTGAGCCGCTGGCCCGAGATCGTCGGCGAGCGCTACGCACGCGTCTCGGCACCCGAATCGATCCGCTTCCCGCAGGGGCAGCGCACCGACGGGGTGCTGACCCTGGTGGTGCACGGCGCGCACGTGACCATGATGCAGCACATCGGCCCCGAGATCGTCGAGCGGGTGAACCGCTTCTTCGGCTATGCTGCGGTCGGCCGCATCGCATTCCGGCAGGGCGACGTTCGCCGCGCGCAGCGGGTCGCGCCGCCGCGCCCGACGCCGACGCATGTGCCCGCCGAGCTGGGCGAGAGCCTGCGCACCATCGCCGACCCGGAGTTGAAGGCGGT
>NZ_BSEX01000004.1:0-354377 GCF_027922045.1 Microbacterium terregens | reverse complement strand
GATTCCGGTTCTGGGAAAGGTTCGTTGATGCGGTTGCTGGGGGTGCTCGCGGGTGTGCTCGCGGGGCTGGTGATGATGGGCGGCGCGGAGGCGCAGCCGGCACGCGACTGGCGCACGGTGACGGTGAAGGCAGCAAGCGGCGGTTTCCAGATCGGAAACCCCAAGGCGCGCGTCACGCTGGTCGAATATGTCAGCTACACCTGTCCGCACTGCGGCCATTTCGTCGAGGAATCCAAGGCGCCGCTCCATGACGGGCTGGTCCGCAACGGCCAGGTCCGGGTGGAGATCCGCAACTTCGTGCGCGATCCGCTGGACCTTGCGAGCGCGCTGCTCGCCCGCTGCGGCGGGACGGCGCGGTTCGCGCGTCAGCACGCGCTGATCTTTGCCAACCAGAAGGCGCTGCTCGACAAGGCGATGGCGTTCCAGGCCAAGCCCGATTCGTTCAAGGGCGCGACGACGCTCGAGGCACGGCTGCGGCGCATCGCCGCGGGTTCGGGGCTGACCGCGCTGATGACGCGCAGCGGGCTCACCGCCCAGCAGGCGGACCGCTGCCTGGTCGACCCGGCCGCGCGCCAGGAACTCGTCGCTGCGACCGAGAAGGTCCAGGGCCGGATCGAGGGCACGCCGAGCTTCGAGATCGACGGCAACCTGCTGGCCGCGAACAGCTGGGCCGAGGTCGAGCCCCCGCTGCGCCAGGCGCTGCAGCGCTGAACCCCCTTTCTCTTCACGGAGCCAATATCATGCGTATCGCTCTTCCCCTGCTGCCCCTTCTCCTGCTCGTCGGTTGCGGTGGTGGGGACGCGGGCTCCGGCAACAGCGGCGCGCCCGCGCAGAAGGTGGCGGCGGTGGCGGCACCGGCCGGCACGAACTGGGCCGAGACGGTGTCGGTGACGCCGGAGGGCGGCTATCGCATGGGCAACCCGGACGCGGCGATCAAGCTGGTCGAATATGGATCGCGCACCTGCCCGACCTGCGGCCAGTTCGGCCGCGATTCGGTGCCGGCGCTGGCGGATACCTATGTCGCGAGCGGCAAGGTCTCCTACGAGTTCCGCGATTTCGCGGTCCACGGCGCACCGGATCTTGCCGCCGGGCTGCTCGGCCGCTGCGGCGGGACGGGGCCGTTCTTCCCGATCCTGGACCAGATGTACGCCAACCAGAATGCGGTGCTGGACAAGCTCCAGTCGCTGCCGGAAAGCTTCCAGGCGCAGGTGCAGCAGATGCCGCCGGCCCAGGCGGTTTCGCTTTGGGCGCAGCAGCTGGGCTACATCGACTTCGTCAAGCAGCGCGGCATTCCCGAGGCAAAGGCGCGCCAGTGCCTGGCCGACCAGAAGGGGCTGGAGGCGCTCGTCAAGATCACCGAGGAAGCCGCCGACAAGGTGACGGGCACGCCCAGCTTCTTCCTGAACGACAACAAGCTGGACGCGGTGAACTGGACGCAGGTCGAGGCGGCGCTGCGCGACGCCGGCGCCTGATCGCCTTCTGACCGGGCGCGTGCGGCGATGCGGATCCGGCGGCTGCGCCTGTCCGGCTTCAAAAGCTTCGTCGACGCGTCCGACCTGGTGATCGAAGCGGGGCTGACCGGCGTGGTCGGCCCCAATGGCTGCGGGAAATCGAACCTCCTCGAAGCACTGCGCTGGACCATGGGCGAGAATAGCGCCCGGTCGATGCGCGGCGCGGCGATGGAGGACGTGATCTTCGCCGGCACCGCGACGCGCCCGCCGCGGGACTTCGCCGAAGTGTCGATCCTGGCCGACGAAGTCGGGCCGGACGCGGAGGAAGTGGAGGTGGTGCGCCGGATCGAGCGCGGTGCCGGCTCCGCCTATCGCATCAACGGCCGCGACGTGCGCGCCAAGGACGTGGCGCTGCTGTTCGCCGACGCCGCGACCGGTGCGCATTCGCCCGCACTCGTCAGCCAGAACCGGATCAGCGCCGTCATCTCCGCCAAGCCGGCCGAGCGGCGGGCGATGCTGGAGGAGGCGGCGGGGATCGCCGGGCTGCATGTCCGCAGGCGGGATGCCGAGAACCGGCTGCGCGCGACCGAGGCCAATCTGGCCCGGCTGGCGGAGGTGCTCGCCGACCAGGATGGGCGGATCGCGCAGCTGCGACGGCAGGCGCGGCAGGCGGAACGTTATCGCGAGCTGTCGGGGCGGATCCGGGTCGCCGAGGCGCGGCTGATCTTTGCGCGCTGGCGCGATGCGGCAGCGGCGGCGGATGCGGCGCGGGCCGAAGCCAAGGAGGCGGACGCGCTGGTGGCGAGCCGCACGGCCGAACAGGCGGCGGCGGAAGCGGCGCAGGTGGCAGCGGTGGCGGCGCTCGGCACCCATCGCGGCACCGCCCAGGCGGCGCGCGACGCGCTGTCCGAGGCGACGCACCGACGTGAGGCGCTGGTGGCGCAACGCGGGGCTGCCGAACGGCGGTTGCGCGAACTGGAAGCGGCGATTGGGCGCATCGCCGAGGATCGCGGGCGCGAGGGCGCGCTGGCGAGCGATGCGGCCGAGGCGCTGGCGCGGCTTTCGGCCGAGAGCAAGGCCCTGGAGGCCGAGGCGGCGGCGGCCGACGCGGCGCTGCCGGAGCTGGCCGCGGCCCTGGCGGCGGCCGAGCAGGCGAGCCGCGATGCCGAGGTGGCGCTTGCCCAGGCGCTGGCGCGGCAGGCGAGCGAGCTTGCAGACGTGCGCGTCGCACGCGCGGCACTGCAGGCTGCGCAGGCGCGGCTGGAGCGGGCAACTCGGGATGAGCGGCGGATCGCGGCCGAGCTCGCGGCGCTAGCCGATGCGGCGCCGCTTCATGCCGCACGTGCGGCGGCCGTCGCGGCCCGCGTCGCGGCGCTGGGCGCGATCGAGCAGGCGCGGGCGGCGCTGGCGGCGGCGGATGCCGAGGAGCGGGCGCAGGGGACGCGGCGCGAGGCGGCACAGGCGGCGCGGGCGACCGCGGCGGCGGAACTGGCGGCGCTCGATGGCGAGGCGGCGGCGCTGGAGCGCGGGCAGCGGCGCGGCGGGCGCGAGCGGCTGCTCGACCGGCTGGAGGTGGCGCCCGGCTATGAACGCGCGCTGGCGGCGGCACTGGGCGACGATGTCGAGGCTGGGCTTGATGCGGCGGACGAGCGCTATTGGGGCGGGGCCGAGGGGACCGCCGCCGACCCGCCGCCCCCGCCGGGTGTTTCGCGGCTGTCGGGGCAGGTGGTGGCGCCGGAGGTGCTGGGGCGGAGGCTCGCCCAGGTGTTCGTGTGCGAGATCGACACCGGCATCGCACTGGCGGTCGGCCAGCGGCTGGTGACGCTCGACGGGGCGCTCCGGCGCTGGGACGGGTTCCGTGCGGTGGCCGGGGGTGGCGCGGCGGCGGCGGAGCGGCTGGAGCGTGCGAACCGGCTGCGCGCGATTGCGGCGGTGCGTCCGCAGGCTGCAGCGGCGGTCGAGCAGGCGGCGGCGGCGCTCACCGACGCGGAAGCAGCGATACGCGCGGCGAAGGCGCAGGCGACCGAGGCGCGGCGCAGCGTGGAATCGCACGAAGCCGCCGCGCGTGAGGCGGCGCGCGCGGAAGACCGGGCGGTGGCGGCGATCGAGCGCGCCGAGTCGCAGCGCGCCGACCTCGCCGCGCGCCAGCGCCGGGCGGCGCTCGATCTGGAAGAGGCGGCGGGCGAAGCGACGCGCGCGGAAGCGGCCGTGGCGGCGCTGCCGGACGGAAGCGGGACTCAGGCGGAGGTCGCCCGGCTGTCGGCCGAGGCGGAGGCGCGACGCGGCGGCGTGGCGGACGCGCGGGCGGCGGCGGCCGAACGCGAGCGGGCCGCGACGGCAGCGCGGGCGCGGATTACGGCGGCGGCGGCGGAGGCCAAGGGCTGGAAACAGCGCGCGGGCGAGGCGGCGCGGCGCATCGCCGATCTCGACAAGCGCGCCGCCGACAGCGCGCGCGAGCGCGACGCGATCGCCGGGCGGCCGGACGCGCTGTCGCTGGAGATCGACAGTGTGACGGCGACCTTGCTGGGCGCGCGCGAGGCGGTGGATGCCGCCCAGCGCGAAGAACAGGCCGCCGAACAGGCGCTGCGGGCTGCGGAAGCGGCGTTGCGGGCGATCGGCGAGGCGCTGGCTGCGGCGCGCGAGGCGCGCGCGGGTGCGGCGGCGCGTGCGGAGAACCACGATCAGCGGCGGGTGGAGACGGCACGGCTGTCGGGCGAACGCTTCGAATGTCCGCCGCCCTTGCTGCCGGAGCGGCTGGAGTTCGAGAGCGCCGAGGTGGCGACGCCCGAGGCCGAGGCGGCGGCGCACGACCGGCTCACCGCGGAGCGTGAGCGCATCGGCCCGGTCAATCTGGTGGCGGATCGCGAACTGGCGGAGCTGGATGCGGCGCGAGCGAGCGGCGACCGCGAGCGCGCTGAGCTGGAGCTGGCGGTGAATCGCCTGCGCGGATCGATCGGCATCCTCAATCGCGAGGGGCGGCAGCGGCTGCTCGCGGCCTTTCATGCGGTCAACGAGCATTTCCAGCGGCTGTTCGGCACGCTGTTCAACGGCGGGCAGGCGCATCTGGCGCTGGTCGACTCGGACGATCCGCTGGAGGCGGGATTGGAGATTCTGGCGCAGCCGCCGGGCAAGCGGCTCCAGTCACTGACGCTCTTGTCGGGCGGCGAGCAGGCGCTGACCGCGGTGGCGCTGATCTTCGGGCTGTTCCTGACGAGCCCGGCGCCGATCTGCGTGCTGGACGAGGTCGATGCGCCGCTCGACGATGCGAACATCGATCGCTTCTGCGATCTGCTCGAGCGGATGACGCAAGAGACCGAGACGCGTTATCTGATCGTCACGCACAACGCCGCGACGATGAGCCGGATGCACCGGCTGTTCGGGGTGACGATGGTCGAGCAGGGGGTGAGCCGGCTGGTGTCGGTGGACCTGCGCGGCGCCGAGACGTTGCTGGCGGCGGAGTAGGCGCATGACACGCTGGGTGTTCCCTGGATTGCTGATGGTCCCGGCCGCGGTCGTGGCCGCGCCGCAGGGGCTGCCCGGGCATTATTATCTTTCGGGCATGACGGAGGTCGGATCGGAGCTGCTGCTGCGCGGCGACGGCCGCTACCGGTGGTTCCTGGCCTATGGCGCGCTCGACCTAGCAGTGGAGGGCAGCTGGACGCGATCGGGCGACACGCTGACGCTGGTGGCCGACCCGGGCATGCTGGCCGAGGACGGCATGGAGTCGATCTTTGCGCGGATGCAGCTGACGATCGCGAAGGACCGCGCGCTGGTGCCGATGGAGAATTTGCGCGGGGCGTATCGCAAGGCCGATTAGAGCGCTTCACCGTGCTCCTGCGCAGGCAGGAGCCCAGGGTTATCGAGCGCGACGCCTGCGGCCCTGGGCTCCTGCCTGCGCAGGAGCACGGCTTCCGGTGCCTGCAACCGTTGGGCCTAGTCCAGCCGCGCCTTGGATATGCGCGTCATGCGGCAGGCGAGGTCGGCTTCGCCCGAGGCGACGAGCCAGCTGTCGCCAGCGTCGACGATGCCGGTCGTGAACACCACCGGCTGGGGCAGATAGGCCTGGTGCGCGAAGGGGGCGATGAGGTCGGGCGCGGCTTCCAGCACCGGCACCGACTCCTCGCGCTCGAGGATGCGGGTGGGGTCGTCGCCGTCGAGCAGCGCGCGATAGGTGCGGTAGACGCCGACTGCGCCCTGCTTCTCGACGCCGTGGTAGAGCAGCATCCAGCCGCGTTTCGTGCGCACCGGCGGGGTGCCGCCCCCGAGCTTGGAAGCGGCCGCGGCCTTCAGCGGCCGGATCGCGAAGTCGGCGACCGGGCGCCAGTGCAGCATGTCGGGCGAGGTCGCGAGATTGATCGATGGGCCGCCGGCTTCGGCGTCGTCGGGCGGCATCGCAAACCAGGCGTCCGACAGGGGGCGGGTGAGGGCGAGGTGGCGATCGCCGACCGTCCCCTCGAACGGGATCATGTCCTTGTTGCCGTGGTCGAGCACCATCCCGCGCGAGCGCCAGTCGAGCCCGTCGGCGGAATCATACATGGCGGTGCACAGCCGCCCGCCCGATACCGCGCAGACTGTCATCCACCAGCGATCGCCGATACGGACGATGCGCGGATCCTCGATGCCGTACTCGCCGTGGCGGGCGTCGGGCTCGATCGCGCGGTCATAGTGGACTGCGACGATGCGCTCTCCTTCCGGGTCGAGCTCGACGGGCAGCAGCCACGACAGCGAGGTCAGCCCCAGGAAGGGATAGGCACCGCCCGACAGCACGAAGAAGCGCGGGTCGGCCACGTCGGCACCCGCGGCGTCGAAGGCGTCGAGCCGGTAGCCGGCGGGCGTCCAGCGGATCGAGCGGACGTGGCCGTCGCGGATCGGCTCGGCCAGCGCCTCGGCCACGCGCACCATCAGCAGCAGATTGCCGTTGGCGAGGCGGGTGAGGCCGGGGTTGAAGGCGCCGAGCACGAAGGTCGGCTCGGCGATGCCGCGGCGAAGGGGCGAGCGGGAAAGGTCGACGTCGTCGGGGGCGAAGACGATCCGGTCGTCCGCCATGGTTCAGCTCGCCTGGAACCGCGTGTGGTGGCGGATCACTTCCTCGATGATGAAGCGCAGGAACTTCTCGGAGAATTCGGGATCGAGGTCGGCATCGCGGGCAAGCGCGCGCAGCCGGGCGATCTGGCGTTCCTCGCGGCCGGGATCGGCGGGGGGAAGGTCCTTTTCCGCCTTGTAGCGGCCGACCGCCTGGGTGACCTTGAAGCGCTCCGCCAGCATGAACACCAGGGCGGCGTCGATGTTGTCGATGCTCTGGCGATAGCGGGCCAGCGTGTCGTCGGTCATCCCAGTCCTTCCCTCGGGCGCGTGCGGGCGCTTTTCGCGTCGCTTTCCGGGTTACGCAAGCCCGCCGGCCTTGCGTTCGCCCCGCGTTGCAGCCACATCGGCGTGGCATGAGTGCCACCGTACACCGCCTCACCCCGACCGGTCGCGTGAAGGACCCGTCGCTCGATCCGATGATGACGCTCGTCGCCGAGGACATGGCGGCCGTCAACGCGGTGATCGTCGATCGCATGCATTCCAAGATTCCGCTGATCCCGGAGCTGGCCGGCCACCTGATCTCGGGCGGTGGCAAGCGGATGCGCCCGATGCTGACGCTCGCGAGCGCGCAGCTGCTGGGGTACCACGGCACGCGCCACCACCTGCTCGCAGCGGCGGTGGAGTTCATCCACACCGCGACGCTGCTCCACGACGATGTGGTCGACGGATCGGACCTGCGCCGCGGCAAGCGCACCGCCAACATCATCTGGGGCAATCCGGCGAGCGTCCTGGTCGGCGACTTCCTGTTCAGCCGCTCGTTCGAGCTGATGGTGGAGGCGGACAGCCTGGCCGCGCTCAAGATCCTGTCGAACGCCTCGGCGGTGATCGCGGAAGGCGAGGTCAACCAGCTGACCGCCGTGCGCCGGGTCGACCTGCACGAGGACCGCTACCTCGACATCATCGGCGCCAAGACCGCCGCGCTGTTTGCCGCCGCCTGCCGCATCGCGGGCGTGGTCGCGGACCGGCCGCAGGCGGAGGAGCTGGCGCTCGACGCCTATGGCCGCAACCTGGGGATCGCGTTCCAGCTGGTGGACGATGCGATCGACTATGTCTCGGACGCCTCCACCATGGGCAAGGACGCGGGCGACGACTTCCGTGAGGGCAAGATGACGCTGCCGGTGATCCTCGCCTATGCGCGCGGGGACGAGGCGGCGCGCGGCTTCTGGCGCGACGCGGTTTCGGGCCGGCGCGCGACCGACGCCGACTTCGCCCATGCGGTCGAGCTGGTGCGCAGCAGCCGGGCGGTCGAGGACACCATGGCACGGGCGCGGCATTACGGGCAGCGGGCGATCGAGTCGCTGGCGCCGTTCGCGGACGGCGCGGCCAAGGACGCGATGGTCGAGGCGGTCGAGTTCGCGGTCGCGCGGGCGTACTAACTTGTACCCCGGCGGAGGCCGGGGCCCAGGTGGGATAGCGGCCGATGCAGGCGCTTCATCCGCCAAGCCTTCCCAACTGGACCCCGGCCTCCGCCGGGGTATGGTTCGGAGGGGGGAGGAAGCGCCCCTTACGCCGCCCGCTTCTCCAGCGCCGCGGCGGCTTCTTCCATCAGCGTGGCGATGATCTCGGCGACCGGCTCCTCGGTCTTGACCATGCCGACCGACTGACCGGCCATCACGCTGCCATGCTCGACGTCGCCGTCGATCACCGCACGGCGCAGCGCGCCGGCCCAGTAATGCTCGATCTGCAGCTGCGCCTCGGCCATCGCCAGCGCGCCTTCGTCGAGCGACCGGGCGACTTCGCGCTGCTTGGCGGTGAACAGCTCCGCGCCGGCGTTCTTGAGCGCGCGCACTGGGATCACCGGCAGGCGCGGGTCGATCTGGACGCTGGCAACCGCGTCGCGCGCGGAAGCGCGGAAGAACGCCTTCTTGAAATTGGGGTGCGCGATCGACTCGGTCGCGCAGGCGAAGCGCGTGCCGAGCTGGACGCCGGCGGCGCCCATGTCGAGATAGCCGGCGATCGCCTCGCCGCGGCCGATGCCGCCGGCGACGAACACGGGCAGCGCCTCGGCGATCTCGGGCAGCATTTCCTGCGCGAGCACGCTGGTGGAGACCGGGCCGATGTGGCCGCCGGCCTCCATGCCCTCGATCACCAGCGCGTCGACGCCGGAGCGGATCAGCTTCTTGGCGAGCGCGAGTGCGGGGGCGAAGCAGATGACCTTGGCGCCCGACGCCTTGATCGCGTCGAGGCTGCCAGCCGGCGGAAGCCCGCCCGCGAGCACGACATGGCCGACCTGGTGCTTTGCGCACACCGCGATCAGATCCATCAGCTGCGGGTGCATGGTGATGAGGTTCACGCCGAAGGGCTTGTTCGTCAGACCCTTGGTGGCGGCGATCTCGGCGTCGAGCAGCTCGGGTGTCATCGCGCCGCACGCGATCACGCCAAAGCCGCCGGCGTTGGAGATGGCGGCAACGAGGTTGCGCTCGGACACCCAGGACATGGCGCCGCACAGGATCGCGGTCTCGGTGCCGAGGAAGGCGGCGCCGCGGGCCATGCGGCGGGCAAGGCGCTCGGCGCCGACGGAAGAAGTGGTGGTCATTGCGCGCCCCTAAAGCGCTTTCGAAGCAGGTGGAACACGAAACCGCGACGAAACCAGCAGGCTGAGTTGGTTATCTGCAATTGGAAACCCGCGACATGGATGCTCTATTCCTCCCCCGGCGGGGGAGGGGGACCAGCCGCAGGCTGGTGGAGGGGTAGTTTCCGCATGCTGCACGGCCCGAAGAAAACGCAGGATTTCGCCAGGCAACTGCGTCGACGCATGAGCCTGCCCGAGGTGCTCCTGTGGCAGGCGCTTCGCTGCCGCCCGGCTGGCCTGCAGTTTCGCCGTCAGCATCCAGCCAGCATCTATGTCCTCGATTTCTTCTGTCCGGCCTTCAACCTTGTCGTCGAAGTCGATGGCGAGGGGCATGCGCGTGGGGATCGGCCGGAGCAAGATGCGGCGCGTGACGACTGGCTCCGTACACGCGGCGTTCGGGTCTTGCGTATCCCTGCGCAGACGATCTTGTGCGATTTGGAGGCCGCGCTCGGCCACATTGTCGTCACCGCTCGCGGAGATTACCCCTCCACCGGCTTCGCCGGTCCCCCTCCCCCTCCGGGGGAGGAATAGGAGAAACGTAGTGCGGCAGGCGATCGGCGAGTTGGAGGTGCCCACGCGGGGGCAGGGGCTGGTGGAGGTGACGCGCGACGTGTGCGGCTGGGTGGCCGAGCAGGGCATGACGACCGGGCTGCTGACGCTGTTCTGCCGGCACACCTCGGCGTCGCTGCTGGTGCAGGAGAATGCGGCGCCGGAGGTGCGGGACGACCTGCTCGCTTATTTCGCGCGGATCGCGCCGGAGGATCGCACCGCCTATGTGCACGACGACGAGGGGCCGGACGACATGCCCGCGCACTTGCGCACGGCGCTGACCGGCGTGCAGCTGTCGATCCCGGTCGCGAACGGGCGCCCGGTGCTCGGCACCTGGCAGGGCATTTATCTGTTCGAGCACCGCCGTGCGCCGCATCGGCGGCGGATTGCGCTGCACCTGCTGGGGGATTGAGCCCGCCGCCCGATCAGGCGGCGGTGTCCTCCGCGTCGAGGCCATAGGCGGTGTGGAGCACGCGCACCGCCAGCTCGGTATAGTCTTCCTCGATCAGCACGCTGACCTTGATCTCCGACGTGGTGATTGCCTGTACGTTGATGCCGCGGTCGCCCAGCGTCTTGAACATGGTGGACGCCACGCCCGCATGGCTGCGCATGCCGACGCCGACCACCGAGATCTTGGCGACGCGGGTGTCGTGAACCAGCCGGTCGTAGCCGATCTTGCCCTTTTCGCGATCCAGCACGTCGAGCACCCGGGGAAGCTCGGCCTGGTTGATCGTGAAGGTGACGTCGGTCGAGCCAGTCGAATGCGCCACGTTCTGCACGATCATGTCGACGTTGATGCCGGTGTCGGCGAGCGGGCCGAAGATGGCCGCCACCGCACCCGGGCGATCGGGAACCTCGGTCAGCGTGATCTTGGCCTCGTTCTTGTCGTGCGCGATGCCGGTAATGAGTTGGCGTTCCATCTCGTCCACTTCCTCTTCGCCCACGATCATCGTGCCCGGTTCCGCCGCCGCATCCGCATCGGCAAACGACGAGAGCACCTGGACGCGGACCCCTTCCTTCATCGCGAGCCCGACCGAGCGCGTCTGCAGCACCTTGGCGCCGACGCTGGCGAGCTCCAGCATTTCTTCGTACGTCACGCGCTTGAGCTTGCGCGCGCGCGGCACGATGCGCGGGTCGGTCGTATAGACGCCGTCGACGTCGGTGTAGATGTCGCAGCGGTCCGCCTTCATCGCCGCCGCGACTGCGACCGCCGAGGTATCCGATCCGCCACGGCCGAGCGTCGTCACCCGGCCATTGTCGGCCAGCCCCTGGAAGCCCGGGATCACCGCGACCTCGCCACCGGCCGTGGCGGCGAGCAGCGCCTGGGTGTCGATCTCGCCGATGCGGGCGGAAGCATGGGCGTCCGAGGTGTGGATCGGCAGCTGCCAGCCGAGCCAGCTGCGCGCGGGCACGCCGATCGCCTGGAGCGCGATGGCGAGCAGCCCGCTCGTCACCTGCTCGCCCGAGGCGACCACCACGTCATATTCGCGCGGGTCGTAGAGCGACGAGGCTTCGCGGCAGAAATTGACGAGCCGGTCGGTCTCGCCGGCCATCGCGGAGACGACGACGGCGACCTGGTTGCCGGCTTCCCACTCGCGTTTGACGCGCTGGGCGACGCTGCGGATGCGCTCGATCCCGGCCATGGAGGTGCCGCCGAACTTCATCACGATGCGTGCCATGTACCGAGCGCCTCACCCCCTTGGGAACGTCGGGTTGCGCTGATAGGGAGGCGTCATGGTTATGGCAAGCGACGCGGCGCCCGAAGCGCGGGCAGCGAACGGCAGCGTGGTGGCGGCGGAAGCCGCACATTTCGGCAAGCTGGCTGCGGACTGGTGGAATCCGCACGGATCCTCCGCGATGCTCCACCGGCTGAACCCGGCGCGATTGGGCTTCCTGCGCCAGGCGATCGACGCGCATTGGGATGGCGACGGGCAGGGATTTACGCCGCTGGCGGGCAAAACCGCGCTGGACGTCGGCTGCGGCGCCGGGCTGCTCGCCGAGCCGCTCGCCCGGCTCGGAGCGGCGGTGACGGGGGTCGACGCGGCGCCGGAGAATGTCGGTGCGGCACGCGCGCATGCGGAGAGCCAGGGCTTGGCGATCGAGTACGTCGCCGGCGGGGTCGAGGCGGTGGCGGGGCGGCAGTTCGACCTGGTCACCTCGCTGGAGGTGATCGAGCATGTCGCCGATCCTGCCGGCTTCGTGGCCTGGCTCGCGGCGGCGCTGGCGCCGGGCGGGTTGATGGTGGTGTCGACGCCCAACCGGACCCCCTTGTCGCGGCTGGCGATGATCACTTTGGCCGAGGGCGTCGGCGCGATCCCGCGCGGGACGCACGATTGGGACAAGTTCCTGACCCCGGACGAGCTCACCGCGCTGCTCCGGGCCGAAGGGCTGACGGTGGGCGAGGTGCGCGGGCTTTCCTTCTCGGCGTCGCGCGGGTTCACCATCTCGGACGACACCCGGCTCGATTATCTCGTGACCGCCTCGAGGGGCTGAGGCGGTGGCGGCACTCGACCGCTTCGTGGAGGCGCAGGCGGGCGTGTGGACGCAGGCGCTCGCCGAGCTGAAGGCGGGGCGCAAGACCAGCCACTGGATGTGGTTCGTGTTCCCGCAGATCGCCGGGCTCGGCCGCAGCGAGACCGCGCGCTTCTATGCGATTTCGGATGTGACCGAGGCGCGAGCCTATCTCGCGCATCCGCTGCTGGGAGCCCGGCTGCGCGAAGCGGCGGCGGCGCTGCTCGCGCATCGCGGGCGATCGGCCGAGGCGATGCTGGGCGGGATCGATGCCGTGAAGCTGCGGTCGTCGATGACGCTGTTCGCAGCGGTCGCGCCGGAGGAGCCGGTGTTCGCGGCGGTGCTGGACGCCTTCTTCTCGGGCCAGCGCGATCCGGAGACGGTGCGCCGGATCGGCTGACGCGGCCGCGGGAACTTCGCGCGGCGCGATCCTTTGTTTGCGGGCAACGCGCCAAGGAGCCCGCATGACCGACATTCGAGACGCCCACACCGAGGTTCTATCGCTTGCCGGCAGGCGGGTGGCGATCACCGGCGGCACCACCGGCATCGGCCGTGCGATCGCGGTGCTGCTCGCCTCGGAAGGCGCGCAGGTGTTCGTGTGCGGGCATGATTCGGACCATCTGGCCGATGCGCTCGCCCGCATCCGCGAGGTGGGCGAGGGCGATGGTGCGGTGCTCGACCTGGCGGAGCCGGACCATGCCCGCGGCTTCCTGGAGATCGCGCGCGAGCGGCTGGGCGGGCTGGACGCCGTGGTGCTGAACGCCGCCGTCGCCGCGTCCGGCATATCGGAGACGGGCGAGGCGGAGCTGCGGCACGCGATCGCGCTCAACTTCACCGCCTATCTGCTGGGCTCGCACGCCGCGGCCGAACTCCTGGAAGGCGAGGGTGACCTGGTGCTGGTGGGATCGATGAGCGCGCATGTGCTCGGCCCGGGCTCGACCATCTACGCCGGGATCAAGGCGGGCATCGCTGGCTTCTCCGAGGCGCTGCGGCGGGAGCTGGGACCGAAGGGGATCCGGGTCGGGCTGGTGGAGCCGGGCAAGACCGGGTCCGACATGCAGCTGCCCGACGTCCCGGTCGAAAAGCAGCGCGAGCAGATCCGCGAGGAGACCATGCTGCGCGCCGAGGACATCGCGGTGGGCGTCCACTATATGCTCACGCAGCCGCGCCGCACCGTGGTGCAGCAGGTGGTGATCACGCCGCGCGCGCAGGCGGCCGAATGAACTTCGACGTCGACCAGCTGGTCTTCACCCCCGACGACGTGGACCTTTCGCGGTCGCCGCTCGCGGGGCACCTCGACGCCGAAACCTATGTGCTGGGGGCGTTCAATCCGGGTCTGACCCGGCTGCCGGGCGGCAACCTGCTGATGATGGTGCGAGTGGCCGAGGCGCTGCGCAAGCCGATCCGCGACGGTCGCGTCCATGCGATCCGTTGGGAAGGCGAGGAGGGGAGCGCCGGCCGCTACGTGCTCGACGGCTGGCCGCTCGAGCACGCCGACACGGCCGATCCGCGCAAGTTCCTGCTCCAGGGCAACAAATGGCGGGTGATGGCGCTAACCTCGCTGTCCTGGCTGCTGCCGGTCGAGCTCTCGCCCGACGGGTTGGAGGTGGTCGCGGTGCACTATGATCGCGCGGTGGCGCCGCAGGGCAGCTGGCAATGCTATGGCGTCGAGGATGCGCGGATCAGCCGCCTCGATGATCGCTACTGGATGACGACCTGCTCGGTCAGTCCCGAGCGGCATTCGACCACGCTCTACAGTTCGGACAATGGGCTCGACTGGCGGTTCGAGGACATGGTGCTCGACCACCAGAACAAGGACATGCTGATCTTCGAGGGCCAGGTCGACGGACGCTACTGGGCGCAGACCCGGCCGCTGGGCGACCTGTATTTCGCCTATCCGCCGGACAGCGAGTGGCGCGCCGGGCCGTCGATCAACCTCGCCACCTCGCCCGACCTCTTGCACTGGAAGCCGTGCCGCAAGCCCGGCATCCGCCCGCACGCCGCCACCGTCGCCACCGCGCGCATGGGCGGCGGCACCCCGCCGATCCGGACGGAGCGCGGCTGGCTGAGCCTGTGGCATGGGGTCGAGCCGCACGAGATTGTCGGCATCTATCGCACCTATTGGACGATCCTGGACGCCGACGATCCGAGCCGCACCGTCGCCACCCAGCACCCGCCGCTGCTGGAGGCGAACCCGGCGCTGACGCAGCCGCTGGAGGACCAGATGTACGTGCGCAACGTGGTGTTCACCACCGGCATCGCGGAGCATGGCGAGGTCTATGTGGTCGCGTCCGGGGAGGCGGATCTGGCGTGTCGGATCACGCATATCCCGAAGTCCGTCTTTGCCTGACACGGCTGCCCAAAAAACTGCTTTAGTGAAGTAGGACACCGCGCTAGCATCCTCTCCTCGGGGTGAGGGGAATTGAGAATGCTGGAGCTACGCAACGTCAGCCACGTCTATGGCAACGGGACGCGCGCGCTGGATGACGTGACCTTGTCGGTACCGACGGGCATGTTCGGGCTGCTGGGGCCGAATGGGGCGGGCAAGTCGACGCTGATGCGGACCGTCGCGACGCTCCAGACGCCGACCAGCGGCAGCATCACCTTTGGCGACATCGACGTGATCGCGGAGCCGGAGCGGCTGCGCGAGACGCTGGGCTATCTGCCGCAGGACTTCGGCGTCTATCCGCGCGTCTCCGCCTACGACATGCTCGATCACATGGCGGTGCTGAAGGGCATCGCCTCGGCCGCGGACCGGAAGGCGACGGTCGAGACGCTGCTCAACCAGGTCAACCTGTGGAACGTCCGCAAGAAGGCGATCGCCGGCTTTTCGGGCGGCATGCGCCAGCGCTTCGGCATCGCCCAGGCGCTGATCGGCAACCCCCGCCTCATCATCGTCGACGAGCCGACCGCCGGTCTCGACCCGGAAGAGCGCAACCGCTTCCTCAACCTGCTTGCCGAGATCGGCGAGAATGTGGTCGTGATCCTCTCCACCCACATCGTCGAGGACGTGGCGGATCTCTGCCCGCGCATGGCGGTGCTGGCGGCTGGCAAGATCCGGTTGGAGGGGGCGCCCCTGGAACTGATCGAGCAGGCGCGCGGCACCGTCTGGGCCAAGGCGATCCGGCGCGATGAGTTGACCGAGGTGCGGGAGCGCTACGAGCTGATCTCCACCCGCCTGTTCGCCGGGCGGACCATCGTCCACATCCTGTCCGAGGTCGATCCCGGCAACGGCTTCGAGCCGGTGCGCGGCGGGCTGGAGGACGTGTATTTCGCGACCCTGGCCCGCACCCGCCGCCCCATCGACACCGCCGCCGCTGTCGCGGCCTGAGGGGAGGGCGCCCATGTTTCGCAAGATCGCGGGGTTCGAACTCCGCTACCAGTTCGGCAGCCCGGTGTTCTGGGTCGTCGCGGCGCTCTTCTTCCTGCTGACCTTCGGGTCGGTCGCGAGCGAGAACATCCAGATCGGCGCGGGCGGCAACGTCCACGCCAACAGCCCCTTCGCCATCGTCCAGGTCCACGCGATCTTTTCGCTGTTCTTCATGTTCGTGACGACTGCGTTCGTTGCGAACGTGGTGGTGCGCGACGATGAATCGGGCTTCGGCCCGATGGTGCGCACGACGCGCGTCACCCGGTTCCAGTATCTGATGGGGCGCTTCACCGGCGCCTTCCTGGCCGCGGCGGTGGCGTTCCTGGCGATTCCGCTGGCGATCTGGGTCGGGTCGCTGATGCCCTGGATCGATCCGGAGCGGCTGGGGCCGACGATCCCCGCCGCCTTCGCCTGGGCCTATTTCGTGGTGGCGCTGCCGAACCTGTTCCTTACCGCGGCGATCTTCTTTGCGGTGGCGACGGTCACGCGATCGATGATGGGCAGCTATGTCGGCGTCATCGTCTTCCTGGTCCTCTATGCCGTGATGAGCACCATGATCGGGCAGCAGCCCGAGTGGCGGCAGGTCGCGGCCTATGTCGAACCCTTCGGCGTCGCCGCGATCAGCAACGCGACCCGCTATTTCACCGCGGCGGAGCGCAACGCGATCCTGCCGCCGCTGGACGGTGCGCTGCTTGCCAACCGGCTGATCTGGATCGGTGTCGCCCTGGCGGCGCTGGGCTTTGCCGTGGGGCGGTTCCGCTTTGCCGAGCGCGGCATCTCCAAGCGCCGCCTGCGCAAGCAGGCGCGGCGCGAGGCGAAGCTGGGCCAGACCGCGCCGCGGCTGGTCGATCGGCTGCCTGCGCCCCAGCCAGACGGGGCGACCTGGGCGCGCCTGCTCACCCGTTGCCGCTTCGAGATGGCGCAGGTGTTCCGCAGCCCCGCGTTCCTGGTGCTGCTGGTCGTCGGCCTGTTCAACACGGTCGGCGCGCTGCTGTTCGCGGGCGAGATCTACGGCACGCCCGCGCGACCGCTCACCTTTGCGCTGATCGAGACGCTGACCGGCGGATTCGGGCTGATCCCGATCATCATCGCCATCTATTATGCGGGCGAGTTGGTCTGGCGCGACCGCGACCGCAAGATTCACGAGATCATCGACGCGACCCCGCTGCCCAACTGGGCCTATATGGTGCCCAAGGCGCTGGCGGTGACGGGGGTGCTGTTCACCACCCTGCTGGCGGCGGCGGTGGCGGCGATCCTGGTGCAGCTGATCCGCGGCGGCGGCGAGGTGTCGCTCGGCGAATACTGGCGCTGGTACCTGCTGCCGCAGACGGTCGACATGGTGCTGCTGGCGATCCTTTCGGTGTTCGTGCAGGCGCTCAGCCCGAACAAATACGTCGGCTGGGCGATCATGGTCGTCTACATCGTGGCCACGCTGACGCTCAGCAACTTGGGGTTCGAGCATCCGCTCTACCTCTACGGCGGCGGGCCGACGCCGCAGCTGTCCGACATGAACGGCGACCAGATCGGCGGTGCCGCCGCCTGGTGGGTGCGCCTCTATTGGGGGGCCGCGGCGGTGATCCTCGCGACGCTCGCCCACCTGCTGTGGCGGCGCGGGACCGAGACCCGGCTGCTGCCGCGGTTGCGGCGAGTGCCTGCGCGCCTGCGGGGCGTCCCGGGTGTCATCATCGGCGTCGCGCTGGTGGCGTTCGTGAGCGTCGGCGCCTTCATCTTCTACAACACCAACGTCCTCAACCCATACCGCACCCGCGATGCCAACGAGCAGCGGATGGCGGAGTATGAAAAGAAGTACCTGCACTACGAGACGATATTGCAGCCGTCGCTCACCGACGTTCGGCTGGCGATCGACCTGCACCCGTCCGAGCGGCGGATGACCGTCGACGGCGTCTATCGCTTCGTCAACGACACCGGCCTCCCGCTGGACACGCTGCACGTGCGGCTGCCCGACGCGGACACCAAGCTTGCCTCAGTAACGGTTCCAGGCGCCCAACTCGCCAGCAACGACGCGGAGTTCCAATACCGACTCTACCACTTCGACCGCCCGTTGGCGCCCGGCGCCACTGGCACGCTGCAGTTCCGCACGGAACGATCGCAGCGGGGCTTCCGCGCCACCGGCGAGGATACGCGGCTGGTGGCCAACGGCAGCTTCCTCAACAACTTCGACTTCGCGCCGCAGCTGGGGATGAACCGGGCAGGGCTGTTGACCGATCGCGTGACCCGCCGCCGCTATGGCCTCCCGTCGGAGCTGCGCATGGCCAAGCTGGAGGACGTGTCCGCCCGCCAGCGCAACTATCTGGCCAATGCCGATTGGGTGAATTCGGACATCACCGTCACCACCGATGCGCCGCAGGTGCCGATCGCGCCCGGCCGGCGGGTTTCGGACACGACCCAGGGCGGACGGCGCACCGCGCACTTCGTCTCGACGGCGCCGATCCTGGCCTTCTTCTCGGTCCAGTCCGCCGACTATGCGGTGCGGCGGGACCGGCAGGGGCCGGTGCAGCTGGAGGTCTATTACCAGCCGAACCACGGCTTCAACGTCGACCGAATGCTCCAGGCGATGAAGCTGTCGCTCGGCTATTACGACAAGGCGTTCGGGCCTTATCAGTTCACCTATGCCCGCATCATCGAGTTCCCGGGCTATGACAGCTTCGCCCAGGCGTTTGCGGGCACCGTGCCCTATTCGGAGAAGATCGGCTTCATCGCCGATACCCGCGATCCGGACGAGATCGACTATGTCACCTATGTCACCGCGCACGAGCTGGGCCACCAATACTGGGCGCACCAGCTGATCAGCGCGGACCAGCAGGGCGGCACCGTGCTGGTGGAGACCATGGCACAATATTCGGCGCTGATGGTGATGAAGCACCTGTACGGCGAGGATAAGATCCGCCGCTTCCTGAAGTACGAGCTCGACAATTATCTGCGCTCGCGCGGCAGCGAGGCGATCGAGGAGCTGCCGCTCGATCGGGTCGAGAACCAGGGGTACATCCATTACCGCAAGGGCGCGGTGGCGCTGTACCTGCTGCAGGACCGGCTGGGCGAGGAGCGGGTGAACGCGATGCTGCGCGGGCTGCTCGATCGCCACCGGTTCAAGGGCGCGCCCTATGCCAATTCGATGGAGCTGGTCGACGGCTTCCGCGGGTTGGCGCGCAACGCCGGCGAGCGGCAGCTGGTGGACGACCTGTTCGACCGCATCACCCTCTATGACCTCAAGCTCAAGGAGGCCAAGACCCGCAAGCTGCCCGATGGCCGGTTTGAGACGGTGCTGACGATCGAGGGCGGCAAGGCCTACGCCGATGGCCGCGGCAAGGAGACGCAGGCGACACTGGACGACCAGATCGACGTGGGGCTGTTCACCGCGCGCCCGGGGCTGGGATCGTTCGACCGCAGCGACGTGCTGGTGATGGAGCGGCGGCCGGTCCGCAGCGGCGTGCAGCAGCTGCGGCTGGTGACGGCGAAGCGACCGGCGTTCGCCGGGGTCGACCCGTACAACAAGTACATCGACCGCAACAGCGACGACAATGTGGTGCAAGTGAACTAGGGACGGGTCCGCCGGGGCACTCCCCCGGCGGAGCGCCTGAAAAAATTGACAATTGCGCGCGTTCGGGATAGGCGCCACGCCTTTCCTGCTCCGTGCATTATTTGAGGAAGCGACCATGGCGCGCGTCACCGTCGAGGATTGCGTCGACAAGATCCCCAACCGGTTCGACCTGGTGCTGATGGCAGCCCAGCGTGCGCGCCAGATTTCCGGCGGCGCCGAGCTGACGCTCGATCGCGACCGCGACAAGAACCCGGTGGTCGCGCTGCGCGAGATCGCCGAGGAGACGGTTCGGCCGGATCACCTCAAGGAAGCGGTCATCACCGGCATGCAGAAGGTGCAGATCGACGACGAGGAAGCGCCGGACGAGATCGGTTCGCTGTCGGCATCGGCCGAGGCGCTGCGCCTCACCGCGGCTGCTCCGCCGCGCAACCAGAACGTCGGCGGCGACTACGAGGGCTGATCCCTCCACGTCGAAGGCCTGAAGAAGGGCGGCTCCGCTGGGGCCGCCCTTTCTTTTTGTGCGGACGAGGGGTGCATCCTCCCGCAGCTCCTGCGGCATGTGCTCCTGCGCAGGCAGGAGCCTAGAGCCAGGAGGGGCAGCGCCCGTGACCCTGGGCTCCTGCCTGCGCAGGAGCACGCGTTCTCCCTGTGCCCACCGCGCGCGCAAAAAAAGGCCGGTACGTTTCCGTACCGGCCCGAGGTCGTCCGCAGGAGGAACGTCGGGGGCGGCGGGCCCGTGCCCGCCGCCGATCTCAGTAGTTGTAGGCGCGCTCGCCATGCTCGCCGAGGTCGAGGCCCTCGATCTCGACTTCGGGGCTGACGCGGCCGCCGGTCACTGCCTTGGCGATGAAGAAGGCGATGGTGGTGCCGATCGCGGCCCAGGCGATGGTGACGACCACCGCGAGCAGCTGCACGCCGAGCTTGGCGCCCATGTCATAGTCGGCAGCGCCGGGGCCTCCGAGCGACGGCGCGTAGACGATGGCGGTGCCGATCGCGCCGACCATGCCGCCCACCCCGTGGATGCCGAAGGCGTCCAGCGAGTCGTCGTAGCCGAGCTTGGGCTTGAGGAAGGTCACCGCGAAGTAGCAGACGATCGAGGCGACCGCGCCCAGCACGATGGCGCCGAACGGACCCGAGTTGCCGGCGGCAGGCGTCACCGCGACCAGGCCGGCGATGATGCCTGAGCAGAAGCCCAGCGCCGATCCCTTGTGCCCCGAGAAGCGCTCCGCCAGCATCCAGAACAGCCCGGCCGAGGCGGTGGCGACAAAGGTGTTGATCATCGCAAGCGCCGCCGAGCCATTTGCCTCCAGCGCCGAGCCGGCGTTGAAGCCGAACCAGCCCACCCACAGGAGCCCGGTGCCGACCATCGTCAGCGTCAGGCTGTGCGGGGCCATGCGCTCGGTCGGATAGCCGATGCGCTTGCCGAGCAGGATCGCCAGCACCAGCGCCGAGACGCCGGCGTTGATGTGCACCACGGTGCCGCCGGCGAAGTCCAGCGCGCCCATGTCGAAGAACCAGCCGCCTGCCGCCCACACCATGTGCGCGATCGGCAGATAGACGATGGTGAGCCACACCAGCGCGAACAGCATGACGGCGGAGAACTTGATCCGCTCGACCGCCGAACCCAGCACCAGCGCGATGGTGATCGCGGCAAAGGTCATCTGGAAGCAGATGAACACATATTCGGGGATCTCGACGCCGGCCGTGAAGGTCGCCGCCTGCGACGCGGGCGTGACCCCGGCCAGGAACGCCTTGCCGAAGCCGGCGATGAACTTGCTCGGCAGCGCGCTCTCCGGGCCGAAGGCGAGGCTGTAGCCGTAGATCACCCAGATCAGCATCGCCAGGCAGGCGACGGCGCCGATCTGCGTCATCACCGACAGCATGTTCTTGGCGCGGGCGAGGCCGCCGTAGAACAGCGCGAGGCCGGGCAGGATCATCGCCAGCACCAGCACGGTCGACATCATCATCCAGGCGGTGTCGCCCTTGTCGACGGTCGCGGCAGGCGCGGCGGCTGCCGGTGCCTGCAGGGCCGCGTCCTGCGCCCAGGCGGGCAGCGCGGCAAACAGAGTCGTGCCCGCGGCGATCGCCAGGCCAGTCGGAAGCTTCATGATGTCCCCCTTCATCACAGCGCGGTTTCGTCGGTCTCGCCGGTGCGGATACGCACGGCCTGGCCGACGTCGAGCACGAAGATCTTGCCGTCGCCGATGGCGCCGGTGTTGGCCGAGGCCTGCACCGCCTCGACGACCCGCGGCGCGACGTCGGACGCGCACACGATCTCGATCTTGATCTTGGGCACCATGTTGGTGCTGTACTCGGCGCCCCGGTAGATTTCGGTCTGGCCCTTCTGGCGGCCGAAGCCCTTGACCTCGGTGACGGTCATGCCCGCCACTCCGACTTCGGTCAGCGCCTCCCGCACGTCATCGAGCTTGAACGGCTTGATGATGGCGATGACGAGTTTCATATCGCGCCCCCTCGCTATGGTCCCGAGGGGAGGCCTAGCAAGCAGCGTGCCAGTTGTGGTTGGGGTAGGGGCGCGAGAGGTCCGGAGCGGATCGACATCTCAATCCTCCCCGTTTGCCTCGCGTAGCCATCGAGCTTGTCGAGACGGCCTATCGAGAGGCGGTTGCGGTGGCTCTCTCGATACGGGCTCTCGACAAGCTCGATCCCTACTCGAGACAAACGGGGTGGGAAGCAGGATTACGCCTCGGGGGGGATGTGGCCCACGCCGGCTGAGATGCGAGGCAAGTGCGACGCAGCTTTAGGCAGCTGCCCAAAAATCAGGCAGTGGGGCGTGTCATTCCGGACGTTCGACGATCGCGCGGGCTGCGGCGAGATCCTCTTCATCGACCATCACCCGCGTCGGGATCAGCAGCCAGCTGCCGTCGGCGATGCTCGCCTCCCCATCGAAGGCGACGGCGGGGATGCCCTCGCTCTCCAGCCGCCCGACCAGGATCTGCGCCTCGATCCGGGCGAAGCGGCCGAGTTCGACGAGAGTCATCAGACGGGGGCCATCAGGCGGCGGTGCCGCCGACCGTCAGCCCCTCGACCAGCAGGGTCGGCTGGCCAACGCCCGCGGGGACGCTCTGGCCGCCCTTGCCGCACATGCCCACGCCCTCGTCGAGCGCGAAGTCATTGCCGATACCGGTCACCTTGGTGAGCACGGTCGGGCCGTCGCCGATCAGCGTCGCGCCCTTGATCGGCGCGCCGAGCTTGCCGTCCTCGATGCGGTACGCCTCGGTGCAGGAGAAGACGAACTTGCCCGAGACGATGTCGACCTGGCCGCCGCCGAACGACTTGGCGAAGATCCCCTTCTTCACCCGCGACAGCAGCTCGGCCGGATCGTCGCGCCCGCCGCGCATGAACGTGTTGGTCATGCGGGGCATGGGGGCATGGGCGAAGCTCTCGCGCCGCCCGTTGCCGGTCGGGGCGACGCCCATCAGCCGGGCATTCAGGCGATCGTGGATATAGCCCTTGAGGATGCCGTCCTCGATCAGGATGTTCTCCTGGGTCGGCGTGCCCTCGTCGTCGATCGACAGCGAGCCGCGGCGGCTGGCAATCGAGCCGTCGTCGACCACCGTCACGCCGGGTGCGGCGACGCGCTCGCCGATGCGGCCGGAAAACGCGCTGGTGCCCTTGCGGTTGAAGTCGCCTTCCAGGCCGTGGCCGATCGCCTCGTGCAGCAGCACGCCGGGCCAGCCCGGCCCGAGCAGCACCGTCATCTCGCCGGCCGGCGCGTCGACCGCGTCGAGATTGACCAGCGCCTGGGCGAGCGCGGTGTCGATCGCGCGGTTCCAGGTCTCGGGCAGGAACAGGTCGTCGTAGAGATAGCGGCCGCCGATGCCGAAGCTGCCGGTCTCGCGCCGGCCGTTCTGCTCGACCACCAGCGAGACGTTGAGGCGCACCAGCGGACGCACGTCGGTGGCGACGAAGCCGTCCGGGCGGACGATTTCGACCACGCTCCACGAGCCGCTGAGGCTCACGCTCGCCTGCACGACCCGCGGGTCGCGTGCGCGGGCGGCGGCGTCGATCGTCTGGCAGAGATTCACCTTGTCGGCGAAGGGCACCAAGTCGAGCGGGTCGGCGGCGGTGTAGAGATGGCGGTTGTTGCCGCGCGGCGGCGGCGCCTTGGCACCCTTGGCAGGGTCGATCAGCGCCATGGTCTCGCCCGCGCGCAGGATCGCGGCTTCGCTGATCTCGTTGGCGTGGGCGAAGGCGGTGGTTTCGCCCGACACGCCGCGCAGGCCGAAGCCGGAGGCGGTGTCGTAGCTGGCGGTCTTCAGCCGACCGTCGTCGAAGCCGAACGCCTCTGCCCGGCGATATTGCAGGTAGAGCTCCCCATCATCGGCCTGCGCGAGCGTGCGCGCGGCGAGACGGGTGGCAGCGGCGGGGTCGAAGCCGTCGCGATAGAGGAAGGCGCGGGGATCGGAGGCGGTCATGTCCTCCGATATAGGAGACCTAGAGGCTGGCGCCAGACGCGATGTCGGGGAGCGTCGACTGGTCGACGCCGTCCGCGGGGCCGCCGATCAGCACGAAGCGGCGGTCGCAATAGCCGCAATCGACATAGCCATGCTCGTCGATCTGCAGCCACACGCGCGGGTGGCCGAGCGCAGGGGCGATCTCCCCGGCACCGTCGCAAGCGACGCGGGGGGTGGTGACGCGGAGGACTTCGGACGGCGGAATCATGGGAGAGGCGATAGCAAGGCGCCCGGCGCTCGACAATGCTGGAGCGTGCCCGAACGCCGTTTCGCAACGCCGGGGATTGGCGATTCGTGCCGCGGGGCCTATCCGCTTGCGCCATGACCCAGGCCGCGATCAGCATCCGAGAGCTTTGCAAAACCTATGCGGGCGGTAAGCGCGCGCTCGACGGCGTCACCTTGGACGTGCCGCGCGGCGAGATCTTCGGGCTGCTGGGGCCGAATGGCGCGGGCAAGTCGACGCTGATCAACACGCTGGCCGGGCTGGTGCGCAAGACCAGCGGCACGGCCGAGATCTGGGGCTTCGACATCGACCGGCATCCGCGCAACGCGAAGGCCTCGATCGGGATCGTGAACCAGGAGATCACCTTCGATCCCTTTTTCACGCCGTCCGAGACGCTGGAAAACCAGGCGGGCCTGTACGGCGTCCCGAAGGCGCAGCGGCGGACGATGGAGCTGCTGCGCGCGGTGCATCTGGAGGACAAGGCCGACGCCTATGCCCGCAGCCTGTCGGGCGGCATGAAGCGGCGGCTGATGGTCGCCAAGGCGATGGTGCACTCGCCGCCCGTGCTGGTGCTCGACGAGCCGACCGCGGGCGTCGACATCGAGCTTCGCCAGCAGCTGTGGGCCTATGTCCGGCAGCTCAACGACGCCGGGGTGACGGTGGTGCTGACCACCCATTATCTCGAAGAGGCCGAGGAGCTGTGCGATCGCATCGCGATCATCAACCACGGTCGCCTCATCGCCAACGAGCCGACCCGCGCGCTGGTGGGGATGGCGCAGGAGAAGCTGGTCGAGGTGACGGTCGACCGTGATCTCGCCGCGCTGCCGGAGGCGAGCTGCTTCAGCAAGGTCGAGCGCAAGAGCGACCGGGTGCTGGCGATCACCTATCGCAAGGACGTGGCCAATGCGGGCGAGGTGCTCGCCGCGGTGACTCGCGACGGGTACGGAATCGTCGACGTCTCCACCAAGGAAGCCGACCTGGAGGACGTGTTCCTCAACCTGACGCGCGCCCACGGGTGAGTGATCCCCGCCAAAGCGACGTCCTGATCGTCGGCTCGGGCGCGGCCGGGCTAACCGCCGCGCTCAACCTGGCGGAGCGGTTCCAGGTGACGGTGCTCGCCAAGGGGCGGCTGGACGAGGGCTCCACTGCCTGGGCGCAGGGCGGGATCGCCGCGGTGCTGGAGCCGGGCGATACCTTCGAGAACCACATCGAGGACACGATGGTGGCGGGCGCGGGGCTCAACGACCGCGCCACGGTGGAGTTTGTTGTCGAGAACGCACCGGCGGCGATCGAGCGGCTGGCGGAGCTGGGGGTCCCGTTCAACGGCGGCGACGGCGACGAGCGCTGGCACCTGACGCGTGAGGGCGGGCACTCGCACCGGCGCATCGTCCATGTCGACGACGCCACGGGCCGCGCGGTGCAGGAGGCGCTGATCGCCGCCGCGCAGGCGCATCCCAACATCACGCTGGTGCCCGACATGGTCGCCGTCGACCTCGCCACCAGCCGGCACGAGCTGCGCTATTCGGGCGCGGGCCGGGTGTGGGGCGCCTATGCGCTCGACCGGGGCACGGGACGCGTGGCGCTGTTCACCGCCCGTGCGACGATCCTGGCGACCGGGGGGGCGGGGCGGACCTATCTCTTCTCCACCGCGCCGGGCGGGGCGACGGGCGACGGCATCGCCATGGCGTGGCGCGCGGGATGCCGCGTCTCCAACATGGAGATGATGCAGTTCCACCCGACCTGCCTCTACAATCTGGAGGTCAAGAACTTCCTGATTACCGAGGCCGTGCGCGGCGAGGGCGGGCGGTTGTTGAACCCCCGCACCGGCCACCGCTTCATGCCCGACCTTGACCCGCGCGCCGAGCTCGCGCCGCGCGACGTGGTGGCGCGCGCGATCGATGCGGAGATCAAGCGCTTCGGCCTCGACTACGTCCATCTCGACATCAGCCATATGCCGGCGGACTTCGTGCGCGGGCACTTCCCCAACATCCATGACAAGCTGCTCGGCCTCGGCATCGACATGACGCGCCAGCCGATCCCGGTGGTGCCGGCACAGCATTATACCTGCGGTGGGATCGTGGTGGACCTGGACGGGCGCACCGACCTGCCGGGCCTCTATGCGGCGGGGGAATGCACCGAGAGCGGGCTGCACGGCGCCAATCGCCTGGCGTCCAACTCGCTGCTCGAATGCTTCGTGTTCGGTGAGGCGGCGGCCCAGCATATCGCGACCCATTGGGACGAACTCGCGCCGCCGCCGCCGATCCGCCCCTGGGACGAAAGCCGGGTCGCGGATTCGGACGAGGAAGTCGTCATCAAGCAGAACTGGACCGAGATCCGCCGGTTCATGTGGAATTACGTCGGCATCGTGCGCACCACCAAGCGGCTGGAGCGCGCGCAGCACCGCATCGCGATGCTGACCGAGGAAGTGAACGACTATTACGGGCACTTCCGCGTCACGCCGGACCTGATCGAGCTGCGCAACCTGCTCCAGTCCGCCGAGCTGATCGTGCGCTGTGCCTTGCATCGCAAGGAAAGCCGCGGGCTGCACTATACGCTCGACTATCCCGAGACGCTGCCGGAGGCGGTCGACACGGTGCTGGTGCCCTGAACCCCCGCGCCGACGAAGCTCTTGGAATCCGGCGCCCTTTCGCAAATCTTCACCATTCATCGCTGCTGAAGGGTCGTTCGCCGCAAGGCTTCCACGGCAGCGCTTGCGACCCCGCGGGTTGTGACAGCATGGTAGAAGGGTGCGAGGGGCCCAGAGAAACGTGACGTCCGGACAGCAGTTCACCGCTACGCAACGGGCCCTGATCCTGCTGGGATCGGCGCCGTTCGTGCTGATGGGCTGTGCCGTTCATGAAGCCCGCCAGCAGCCGGCATCGCTGCTGCCCCCACCGGGCTCCGCCACCTCCAGCTACCGGGTCGCAGTGCCCGTCCCGCCGCCGCCCCCGCCGCTTCCGCAGGCACCGGCCGACCTGACGCGCGCGATCACGACGCTGCTCGCCAATTTCAACGGCACCGCGGCCGCCGCCGTCACCAGCATCGATTCCGGCTGGACCGTCGCCTACAACGGCAGCCGGCCGATGCCGCAGCAGAGCGTGAGCAAGCTGTGGGTCGCGATGACCGCGCTCGACCTGCTCGACCAAGGCAAGCTGACGCTCGACGACCCGGTGGTCGTCCGGCGCGAGGACCTGACCCTGTTCCACCAGCCGATCGCGTCGCTGGTGAAGGGCGACGGCTACCATACTACTGTCCGCGAGCTGATGCGCCGCGCGCTCACCATGAGCGACAACACCGCCAACGATCGGCTGCTGACCTATGTCGGCGGGCCGAATGCGGTGCGGGCGTTCCTGGCGCGGCGCGGCATCCAGAATATTCGCTTCGGCCCGGGCGAGCGGCTGCTGCAGAGCAAGACCGCCGGGCTCACCTGGCGGCAGGAATATTCGCTCGGCGGCGGCTTCAACCAGGCGCGCAGCGCGCTGCCGCAGAGCGTCCGGATCGCCGCCTTCAACGCCTATGTCGCCAATCCGCCCGACGGCGCCGGCGCGACCGCGATCGCCGAGGCGCTGATGCGGCTGAAGCAGGGTAAGCTGCTCTCGCCCAACTCCACCCGCTATTTGCTCGACACCATGGCGGCATCGCGGACCGGGCGGGCGCGCCTGCACGCGGCACTGCCCCCCGGCTGGACGCTGGCGCACAAGACCGGCACCGGCCAGGACCTGATGTCGCGCAACGCCGGCTTCAACGACGTCGGCATCCTGACGGCACCCGACGGCCGCAGCTATGCGGTGGCAGTACTGATCGGCGACACGCGGGCGCCGATGCGGGACCGCCAGCAGCTGATCCAGCAGGTCGTCCACGCGCTGGTCGCCAACCGCAGCTGATCCAGCCCGACGTGCCGTGCCCGGGGTGCGCCCCGCCGGCCGCCATGCCCCCCTCGTAACTGGCCGGCCGCGCTGCTATCTCGGCGGCCATGCCCCATCTCTACCTCGTCGACGGCTCCGGCTACATCTTCCGCGCCTATCACCGGCTGCCGCCGCTCACCAACAAGCATGGCGAGCCGGTGGGGGCCGTCTATGGCTATACCACCATGCTGTGGAAGCTGGCGGACGAGCTCCACAAGGCGGAGGGGCCGACCCACATGGCGGTGATCCTCGACAAGTCGTCGAGCACCTTCCGCAACGAAATGTACGACCAGTACAAGGCCCATCGGCCGCCGCCGCCGGAGGACCTGAAGCCGCAGTTCCCGATGATCCGCGATGCGACGCGGGCCTTTTCGCTGCCGTGCATCGAGGAGGAGGGCTGGGAGGCCGACGACCTGATCGCCAGCTATGCCAAGGCGGCGCTGGCGCAAGGGTGGCAGGTGACGATCGTCAGTTCCGACAAGGACCTGATGCAGCTGATCGAGCCGGGCCTCGACATGCTCGACACCATGAACAACCGCCGCCTGGACGCCAGCCATGTGGTGGAGAAGTTCGGCGTGCCGCCTTCCCAGCTGGGCGAGGTGCTGGCGCTGATGGGGGACAGCGTCGACAACGTGCCCGGCGTACCCGGCATCGGCCCCAAGCGCGCGGCCGAGCTCATCACCGAATATGGCGACGTCGAATCGGTGCTCGCCGCGACCGATTCGATGAAGAAGTCGAAGATGCGCGACAATCTGGTCGAGCATGCCGAGGCGGCGCGCCTGTCGCGCAAGCTGGTGACGCTCGCCTGCGACGTGCCGCTGCCGGAGCCGCTCGACGGGCTGGAGCTGCAGGGCATCCCGGACGCACCGCTGCGTGCATTCCTGGAGCATCACGGGTTCCGCACGCTGCTCAATCGCCTGTCGGCGGTGGCAGATCCGCCCGCGGAAGCGCCGGTCGCGCCGGTCGACGACGATGCGGACGCGCCGTGCGACCATGACGCGTACGAGACGGTGGTGGACGAGGACGCGCTCGACCGCTGGATCCAGGTGGCGCGCCACCAGGGCTGGGTGGCGATCGACACCGAGACGACCGGACTGGACGCGACCCGTGCGGAGCTGGTGGGCATCAGCCTTGCGCTGCACCCCAACCTCGCCTGCTACATTCCGCTCGGCCATGGCGGGCAGGACCTGCTCGCCGAAGTGCCGCAACAGCTCGACCGCGCGGTGGCGCTCGCCAAGCTCAAGCCGCTGCTGGAGGACCCGACGGTCCTCAAGATCGGCCACAACCTCAAGTACGACATGATCGTGCTCGCCCGCTGCGGCGAGGGCGGCATCCGCGTCGCGCCTTATGATGACACGATCGTCATGAGCTTCGACCTGGACGCCGGGCGGCATGGGCATGGCATGGACGAGCTGGCGGCGACGCACCTGTCGCACAGCTGCATCGCCTACAAGGAGGTGGTCGGCACGGGAAAGAACCAGCGCGGCTTCCACGAGATCGATCTGAAGACCGCGACCCGCTACGCCGCCGAGGATGCGGACGTGACGCTGCGGCTGTGGCGGCGGTTCAAGCCGCGGTTGCCGTATGAGTCCGCGACGCGCGTGTACGAGATGGTCGACCGGCCGCTGGTGCAGGTGCTCGCCGACATGGAGTGCCGCGGGGTCAAGGTCGACGCCGGGGCGCTGGCCAAGCTGTCGGAGGAGTTTTCCGGCCAGATCGCGGGGCTGGAGACCGAAATCCACGCGCTCGCCGGCGGGCCCTTCACCATCGGCAGCCCCAAGCAGCTGGGCGACGTGCTGTTCGATCGCCTTGGCCTGAAGGGCGGGCGCAAGGGCAAGTCGGGGGTCTATTCGACCGACGTCAACGAGATGGAGCGGCTCGCGGCCGACAAGGACCAGCCGCAGGGCGCCGAGATCGCGGGCAAGGTGCTCGAGTGGCGGCAGCTCACCAAGCTCAAGAACACCTATACCGATGCGTTGCAGGCGCAGATCAACCCCGCAACGGGCCGCGTCCACACCAGCTACTCGCTGACGGGTGCGCAGACCGGGCGGCTATCCTCGACCGACCCCAATCTGCAGAACATCCCGATCCGCACCGAAACCGGACGCCAGATCCGCGACGCGTTCGTGGCGGAGCCGGGCAACGTCATCCTGGCGGCCGACTATTCGCAGATCGAACTGCGGCTGGCGGCGCACATCGCGGACGTGCCGCAGCTGCGCGAGGCGTTCGAACGCGGCGACGACATTCACTCGCTGACTGCGACCGAGCTGTTCGGCGAGGTCAACCGCGACACCCGCGCGCGCGCCAAGACGATCAACTTCGCGATCCTCTACGGCATCTCGCGCTGGGGCCTGGCCGGCCGGTTGGACGTGTCGGCAGACGAGGCGCAGGCGATGATCGACCGCTATTTCGAGCGCTTCCCCGGCATCAACCGCTACATCGCCGAGACGCTGGAGGGCGTGAAGGAGCGCGGCTTCACGACCACGCTGTTCGGGCGCAAGACGCATTTCCCGCGCATCAAGTCCAAGAACCAGGCCGAGCGGGCCGGTTCGGAGCGCGCGGCGATCAACGCGCCGATCCAGGGGACGAGCGCCGACATCATCAAGCGGGCGATGGCGCGGATGGAGCCGGCGCTCGCCGAGGCGGGGCTGCCGAACGTGCGCATGCTGATGCAGGTGCACGACGAACTGGTGTTCGAACTGCCCGAAGGCGATGCCGAGGCGGCGCGCGCCGTGATCGAGCGCGTCATGGCGACGGCCGCCGAGCCGGTGGTCACGCTGACCGTGCCGCTCGCGGTCGAGATCGGCGTCGGCCCAAGCTGGGGCGCGGCGCACTGATCCGGGGCTGCCGTCCTGCCGCAGATGACGGCAGGACGGCGGGTGGCGGCGCGCACCGCCCGAGCCTACCGTCACCCGAAAGCCGCAGGGCGCGAGCATTTTGCATCAAGGGCTTATGCGTGCCGCCCGGCTTGCTTATGGGGCGCGGATGAACCGCGCAGACGGCCTTACGACTTCCTCCCCCGACGATGACATCGCGGCACTCGCCAAGGGCGGCCGGACCAATGTGTTCGGCTTCGTCCTGCGCCTGCTCGCGCGTTTGCCGTTCCTGTTCATCGCCGGCCGCGTCTATGGCCCCGAGACGGTGGGGCGGTTCGCGCTAGCCGTGCTGGTCGTGGAATTGGCGGCGCTGCTGGCGACGCTGGGCCTGAAGCGTGGGCTGGCCCAGGCGCTGTCCTCCACCGATCGGCCGCACGTGCATGTCGTGTGGGATGCGATGGTCGTCGCGTTCGTCGTCTCGGTGGCGGCGAGCGCGGTGCTCTTCGTCTTTCCGCAGATCATGTATCCCAACAGCCACATCCTAGGCTTCGAACGGCTGCTGCCGCTGATCGTGTTCGCGATCGCCTGGTCGGACGTGAGCCTGGCGGCGCTTGCCTATCGGCTGAACGTCAAGGCGGCGGTGACGGCGCGGGCGGTGGTGGAGCCCTGGACGATCTCCATCGCGGCATGGGCGCTGTCCTATGTCTCCACGCGCGACGGGCTGATCCTCTCCTATGTGCTGTCGATGGCCGCGGCGCTGGTGGCCTCGCTCGTGCCCTTCGTCCGCAGCTATGGTCTGCCGCGGGGCTGGACGCCCCAGCTGCGGCCGATGCTGGCGCTCGCGCGGCGCAACATGCCGCTGGCCGGCGCCGACGCGCTCGAATGGGGGTCGCGCAATGTCGACCGCTTCATCCTGGGCGTGCTGTTCCCCCCGGCGATCGTGGGCATCTATTACATGGCGCAGCAGGTCTCCTCGCTGCCGCAGAAGCTAAAGACCAGCTTCGATCCGGTGCTGGGGCCGGTCATCACCAAGAGCCTGGCCGAAGGCGACATGGCCGCGGTCGCGCGCCAGGTGCTGCAGGTCGGCTTCTGGATCATGGCCGCACAGGCGGCGCTAGCGCTCGCCGGATCGATCCCGGCGGAAGGCGTGATGGGCATCGTCGGGCCGCAGTTCGTGAGCGGTGCCGGGGCGCTGTCCTTCCTGCTGGTGGCGGAGGTGCTCGCCGCGACCGGCGCGGTATCCGAAGCGGCGCTCGTATACGTGGCGCGCCACCGCAACCTGATGCTCTCGATCGGCCTCCTCACCTTCCAGGTGCTGCTGAGCTTCGCGCTGGTGCTGCTGATGCGGTGGCTGGGCTTTCCCCAGCCGTGGCAGGCGGCAGGGCCGGCGGTCGCGCTCGCCGTGTCGCTCGCCTGCGGCTCGTGGCTGAAGTCGCGGCTGCTGGCGCGCATCCTGGGCTATCGGGTGGCGGAGATCCGACGGCCGTTCGTGCTGGCGATCGCGGCGGCATGCGCGGTGGGCTCGGTCATCATGCTGCTGCCGCCGCGGCTGGAGTGGGCGGAGATGCTGTTCGGCATCCCGGCGATCCTGCTCACCTACGGCTTCGTGCTGTGGCGCTGGGCGTTCGGCCCCGCCGATCGCGCGCTGCTCCACAAGGCGCCGATGACGGCGACCATTCCGACCGAGAAGCACAAGAGCTAGGCGCGTCTCTCCCGCTGTCCTTCGGCGGATGACCCGGGAAGCTCGGGTGACGGGCATAAAAAAGGGGCGCTCGCGAGCGCCCCTTTTCGCGTCGGTTGTGCCGTCCAGCCTCAGTGGCGGAAGTGGCGCATGCCGGTGAAAACCATCGCGAGGCCGGCCTCGTCCGCGGCGGCGATCACCTCCGCGTCGCGGATCGAACCGCCTGGCTGGATCACCGCGGTGGCGCCCGCCTCGACCGCCGCGAGCAAGCCGTCGGCGAAGGGGAAGAAGGCGTCGGAGGCGACTGCAGAGCCGATCGTGCGCGGCTCGACCCAGCCGGCCTTGTCGGCAGCGTCCTTGGCCTTCCACGCCGCGATGCGCGCAGATTCCAGCCGATTCATCTGGCCGGCGCCGACGCCGGCGGTGCTGCCGTCCTTGGCATAGACGATCGCGTTCGACTTGACGTGCTTGGCGACGGTCCAGGCGAAGCGGCAGTCGGCGAGCTCCTGCTCGGTCGGCGCGCGCTTGGTGACCACCTTCAGTTCCTCAGCCGCCAGCAGGCCGTTGTCGCGCGACTGGACCAGCAGGCCACCGGCGATCGACTTGATCGCAAGGCCGCCGCGTGCCGGATCGGGCAGCTCGCCCGTGACGATCAGGCGCAGGTTCTTCTTGGCGGCGAAGACAGCGCGCGCTTCCTCGTCGGCGTCGGGCGCGCACACCACTTCGGTGAAGATGCCGCTGATCGCGCGGGCGGTTTCGCCGTCGAGCGGGCGGTTGAGCGCGATGATGCCGCCGAATGCCGAGACGCTGTCGCAGGCGAGGGCCGCCTGATAGGCCTCCAGCAGCGTGTCGCCGGTGGCGACGCCGCAGGGGTTGGCGTGCTTGACGATGACTACGGTCGGCGGGCCATCGCGGAACTCGGAGACGAGTTCGAGCGCAGCGTCGGCGTCGTTGTAGTTGTTGTAGCTCAGCTCCTTGCCCTGGAGCTGCTGGCCCTGGGCGATGCCGCGGGTGGCGCCGGTGTTGGGCAGGTAGAGCGCCGCGGTCTGGTGCGGGTTTTCGCCGTAGCGCAGCGTGTCGGCGCGGGTGAAGGCGAGCGGCAGCGTCTGGGGCAGCGTCTCGCCCTGGTCGACGCTCGCGAACCAGCCCGCGATCGCCGAGTCATAGGCGGCGGTGGCGGCATAGGCCTTGGCGGCGAAGCGGCGGCGGGTGTCGAGGCTCGTGGCGCCGGCGTTGGCGTCGAGTTCCTCGACCAGCGCCGCATAGTCGGCAGGATCGGTGACGATCGCGACGTGGGAATGGTTCTTCGCGGCGGAGCGGACCATCGAGGGGCCGCCGATGTCGATGTTCTCGATGATCTCGTCGCGGTCTGCGCCCTTCGCCACCGTCTGGGCGAAGGGGTAGAGGTTGACCACCACCAGATCGATCGGGCCGATGCCGTGCTCGGTCATGGAGGCGACATGCTCGGGGTTGTCGCGCACCGCGAGCAGTCCGCCGTGCACCACCGGGTGCAGCGTCTTCACCCGGCCGTCCATCATCTCCGGGAAGCCCGTGAGGTCGGAGATGTCGCGGACGGGAAGCCCCGCCTCGCGGATCGCCTTGGCGGTGCCGCCGGTGGAGACCAGTTCCACGCCATGGCGGTCGAGCGCCCGGGCGAGGTCGAGGATGCCGCTCTTGTCGGAGACCGAGAGCAGCGCGCGCGTGACGGTGACGTTCATGGCCGGCTCCTTTGCCCCGATTCGCGGGGGAGGCAAGGGGAAGAGGTGAGGTTCGGGTCGGATGAACCCTCCCCGTTTGTCTCGATCGAGCTTGTCGAGAGCCCCTATCGAGAGAGCCACAACAACCGATTTCTCGATACGCCGTCTCGACAAGCTCGACGGCTACTCGAAACGAACGGAGAAGTGGACGAGACTCCTGGGCCTATCGCGCGCGGTGGAAGCGCCAACCGATGCCGGCACCGCCGGGCGGCGCGATGCCCGTCAGCACCAGCTGCTGCGTGCCATGCGGAATGCCCTCGCCATCGATCCACAGGCTGTCCTCGACAGCGAGCGCGGCGCCGCGGCAGCGGAACTGCCACACCGAGCGCCCGTCCGGCAGGCGGAGAAAGGCGGCAAGACCGTCGGCGGTGGTCGCGACCTCGACGCCCAGGCCCAGGTGGAAGCGGATGGTGAAGCCGACGTCGCCGTGCTTGCCGCTGCTGCCGCCGCGCGTGGAGGCGGGGAGCAGCGTATCCTCCCCCACCAGGTCGCGGCCGTCGGTGGACAGGGTGATGAGGCGGCGATGGATCAGGCCCAGGCGACGGACATAGCCGTCGTGGCTCGCCTCGACGCGGCTGAGTTCGTCGGTTTCCTGGCGGCTGAGCTCGACCTCGCCCACGCCGCGCCCGAGGGCGCCGTCCGCGTGGATGGCGGTGGAGTTGGAGTCGCCGAGCACCAGGGTCGAGTGCGCGGCGGTGGTGCGCAGCGCCGGCGCAAGCGTGGGCGGCAGCGTCAGCAGCGCGCCGTTGGCGCCGCCGCAGTTGACGACGATGCGATGACCTGCGTCCGAAAGCTCGAAGGCGAGGGTGGAGGCACAGCCGCCGGTCGCCTGGCGGTTCGCAGGCGGCGGGGCGGCGTCGAGCACCACCACGGTCTTGCCGGCCGACAGACGCTGGTAGCCCCACTCGCGAGCCTGGCGCAGCGGGCGCGTGCGCACGCCGGTCGCCTCGACGATCTGCTCGATGCGCTCGCCCGAGATGGGGGCCGATCCCTGCCAGCTGCCGAGTCCGCCATCGGAGTGGCAGACGCCAAGCAGCGCCGCGACCAGCCGGGTGAGGGTGTCCCCCAGCACGTCGGGTGCCTCCATCCGCCGCGCGGCATAGGTCTCTCGCAGCATGGTGAGCAGCTGGATCAGGTCGAGCTGGTCCGCGGGCGAGCGACCGAGCGACCCGCCGTCCTCGAACACTGCGGCCGCGAGCGCGCGGGCAAGCCCGGCCTCTCCGAACACGCGGCGCGGATCGCCGCCCGGGATCATCAGGCCGGCGGCGACCACGCCGCACCAGGCGGCGACGCGCGGCACGCCGGCTGCGACCTTGGCAGCGGTGTTGTCGAGGTGGCGGGCGCCGCGCGCGAGCGCGTGCAGTACCTTGGACCGATAGACGAGGTCGGTGCTCGACAGGATCAGCGGCGCGTGCGCGGTCCAGAACAGCAGGCGCCGGCCCCAGAGGTCGGCGCGCCAGGCGGGATTGGATACCTTGGTCTCGTGCGCGGCGAGCCAGTGGCGCATGATCGCCTCGGCGATCGGGGCGGCGGTGGCACGGGTCGCAACGCTCGACAGGTCGCGCAGCCAGGCGAAGCTATGGAGATAATCGGCAAAGGGCGCGGAGAAGGTCGGGCGCGCCAGCGACAGCGCGTTGATCGGGACGGCTTCGCCCCGGAACAGCACCATGCCGTCGAGCAGGGCATAGCCACGCTCCAGATCGCCGAAGAAGGGATCGTCGGCAACCGCAATCAGCTTGAGCGGATGCTTGCCGCGCAGGCGCAGCGCGTGGAACGGGGTGCGCCAGGTTAGCCGCTCGAGCCGTTCCGATAGTCGTTCGGCCAGCGACAGCCCCTTGCCGCCGCTCTGGCGGATGAGCCGCTTGCCCGCTTCGATCCCGTCGGGCCCGGTGGTTTCGGGAAGCGGATCCGTCACGCGCCTCTCAGAGCCCGGATGTTGTCGGCATAGGCGGCAGGGCCGCCGGCGAAGGTGGCGGTGCCGGCGACCAGCACGTTGGCGCCTGCTTCCACCGCAAGCGGCGCGGTGGTGCGGTCGATGCCGCCGTCGACCTCCAGGTCGATGTCGCGGCCGCTGGCGTCGATGCGCTGGCGCAGCGCGGCGATCTTGGCGAGCTGACTCGTGATGAACTTCTGTCCGCCGAAGCCCGGGTTCACGCTCATCACCATGATGAGGTCGACGAGGTCGAGCACATGGTCGACCGACTCCACCGGCGTCGCCGGGTTCAGCACCACGCCCGCACGCTTGCCGAGCGCCTTGATCGCCTGGAGCGAGCGGTGGAGGTGGGGACCCGCCTCCGGGTGGACGGAGATGATGTCGGCGCCGGCCTCGGCAAAGGGTTGGAGCAGCGGATCGGCAGGCGCGATCATCAGGTGCACGTCGAACGGCTTGGCGCTGTGCTGGCGCAGCGCCTTCACCACCATCGGGCCGATGGTGAGGTTGGGCACGAAATGCCCGTCCATCACGTCGACATGGATCCAGTCGGCACCGGCCGCGTCGATCGCACGCACCTCCTCGCCCAGGCGGGCGAAGTCGGCGGACAGGATCGAGGGGGCAATGCGGACGGGTCTGCTCATGATCGGCCGACCTCTAGCATGGCACACCCCTGCCGCAACCGGGTGTCGGGAGCGGTCGGCGATTTCCGAGGGCGGGCTGTCGCTCCCCGACCCGTTTGTCTCGAGCAGGGATCGAGCTTGTCGAGAGCCCGTGTCGAGAGAGCCGCAGTCGATTTCTCGAGACGCCGTCTCGACAAGCTCGACGGCTCCTCGAAACAAACGGGAAGGGTTTCAACCCACCCGATCGAGCCGCGCGATGAAGAAGCCGTCGAGGCCGCCCTGTTCGGCGAGCATCCCCGGTAGCGTCCGCACCCAGCCTTGCGGCGAGGGCGCGATGCCCTCCGGCAGCAATTCGGGCGCGGCCGGCACCAGGCGATAGTCGGCACGCTCGGCCAGGAAGCGCTCGACCTGCGCCTCGCCCTCCTCGCGCTCCAGCGAGCAGGTGGCGTAGACCAGGCGGCCGCCCGGCTTCACCCAGTCGGCGGCACGGGCGAGCAGGCGGGCCTGCAGTTCGGCGGCCTCGGCGATCACCGCCGGCCGCACGCGATGGAGCACGTCGGGGTGCCGGCGGAAGATGCCGGTGGCACTGCACGGCGCGTCCAGCAGCAGCGCGTCGACCGCCTCCCTCGGTTTCCATTTGAGGGCGTCGGCGGCGATCACCTTTGCCGAGAGGCCGGTGCGCTCGAGGTTCTCGGACAGGCGGGCGAGCCGCTTCTCCGACACGTCGAGCGCGGTCACGTCCCAGCCGGCGGCGGCGAGCTGCAGCGTCTTGCCGCCCGGGGCGGCGCACAGATCGAGCGCGGTGCCGGGGCCGGCGCCGATCAACCGCGCGGGCAGCGAGGCGGCGAGATCCTGCACCCACCATTCCCCTTCGGCAAAGCCGGGAAGTTCGGGGACGGTCGCGAACGCGGGCACGCGCAGGTGGCGCGGCAGCAGCGCCATGCCCTCGGCCGCCGTGGTGTCGCCGCGCAGGCTGAGATCGACCGGCGGCGGGGAGGCGATGGCGACGCGCGCGGCTTCCGCCACGTCCTCGCCCCAGGCCGCCTGCCAGCGCAGCCAGGCGGCGGCGGGCAGTTCCGGGAGCTCAGGCAGGGTCGCGTTCCGGCGCATCAGCGTGCCGAATACGCCGTGGACCAGCTTGCGCGGGCCGCCGTCGACCAGCGGCAGCACGGTTGCGATCGCGGCGTGCGGCGGCGTGCCGAGCGCGAGCGCCTGGACCAGCGCGATGCGGAGCGCAAAGCGCGCTTTCGCATCTTCGGGCAGCGGGCGGGCCGTAGCAGAGTCGATCAGCGCGTCCAGGTCGGGCAGCCGGCGCAGCGCCTCGCTGACGATCGCGTGGACCAAGCCGCGATCCTCGCGTCGGTCGAGCCCGGTGGTGGCGCGGTCGAGTGCCGCTTCCAGGGCGAGGCCGCGACGCAGCACGGCGTCGAGCAGGCGAAGCGCGGCGCGCCGGGCGGGGACGCCGGGCGGTTCGGGGGCGAGCTGGGGGCGCGCCATCAGCGATGCCGTCCGTGCGGCCGCTGCCGCATGCCGTGGTTGCTGTGCTTCACTTGATCCCAAGCCTTTCGCCGCCGATGTGGGGGCTGCATCATTATCGGAGAGTCCCATGGGCCAGCGACCGCCCCACGTGAAGCCACCCGAGCATCTTTCCAAGAGTCCGCCGGTGCCGACGCCGGAACCGATCGCGCCGCCGGCCGCCGATCCGCTGGGCAACAACCCGGTGCGCTACGGCGACTGGGAGCTGAAGGGCGTGGCGGTGGATTTCTAGGGCTCCGCGTCGTCGTACCAACCCGTTTGTCCTGAGTAGCCATTGAGCGCAGTCGAAATGGCGTATCGAAGGATGCCAGGCCTGCTTCGATACGGGGCTTCGACAAGCTCAGCCCCTACTCAGCACGAACGGTCGGGGTCGGAGTCATCCTATCAGGGGCGCCACAGCCATCCTATCCCTGCTCCTGCTTTCGTAGGAGCAGGGAAGGTGGAGCGCGCTTACTTCGGCAGTTCGTCGCCGCGGGCGCGATAGAATTCCTCGACCGCCTTCCAGCCTTCCTCGGCGGTTTCGCAGAAGGTGATGAGGTCCAGGTCGCGCGGCGAGATCACGCCCTCGTCGCACAGCGCCTCCAGGTTGACGACGCGCTCCCAGAACTCGCGGCCGTAGAAGAGCACGGGGATCGGCTCGACCTTGCCCGTCTGGATCAGCGTCAGCAGCTCGAAGCTCTCGTCAAAGGTGCCAAAGCCGCCCGGGAACACTGCCACCGCCCGCGCGCGCAGCAGGAAGTGCATCTTGCGCAGCGCGAAATAGTGGAACTGCATCGACAGCGACGGCGTGACATAGGGGTTGGGCGCCTGTTCGTGCGGCAGCACGATGTTGAGGCCGACCGACTCGGCGCCCGCCTCGCTCGCACCGCGGTTGGCGGCTTCCATGATCGAGGGGCCACCGCCCGAGCACACCACGAAGTGACGCTTGCCGTCTTCCGACTGCGGGAAGTTGCTGGCGAGGCCGGCGAGCTCGCGGGCGACGTCATAATATTTGGACTTGGCGATCAGCCGCTCGGCGATGCGCTTGGCGCGATCGTCCTGCGCGAGTTCCAGGAGCGCGCCGGCCTTGCTCGGCTCGGGAATGCGGGCGGAGCCGTAGATCACGAAGGTGGAGGCGATGTTCGCCGCGTCGAACACCAGCTCGGGCTTCAGCAGCTCCAGCTGGAAGCGGACCGGGCGCAGATCCTCGCGGAGCAGGAAGTCCATGTCCTGGAAGGCGAGGCGGTAGGACGGGTGCTCCGTCTGCGGCGTCGAGATCTGGGTGCGGGCGCTTTCGGCCTCGTGCTTGGCGTCGCGAAATACGCGCGACGGAACTCGGGTATCGGTCATGACACTTCCTGCAACAGCCAAGGCGGGCGGGCCGCGTGCTTGGCGAAAGCGGACCAATCTAGAGCGGCTGGGCGCGCACGCAAGCTAGCGGCAGAAATCTCCGCGTCCGCCCATGTCGAAATGAAGGTGGTTGTAGTGGGCGGCGTTATAGTCCGGCCCGAGCACCGTCTTGAAGCGGCGGCAGGCGGAGCGGTGCACCACCTGCAGGAACTGCTGCACCGCCGGGTCGCCGGAGCGCCAGCCCTGTTCGATGCTGATGCGGCGGCCGTCGGCGAGCACGAAGCCGCCGATATCGATCGCGTTGGCGAGGCCGTGCTGCGACAGCTTGGCCGATCCGGCAGCGCCCTGTCCGACGATGCCGCGGCAGACGTAGCTGCCATAGCTTTCGATCCGCACCACGTCGCTGCCCAGGATCTGGCGGGCGGCGGGGCCGACGCCGTACTGCACCCAGCCGACAAAGGCGCGCGCGGTGGGACAGCGGATCGCCTTCAGGCCCGCGGTGGGCGTGCCGAAGTCGATGAGCTGCACCGCGCCCAGCACCAGGCAACCCCCGCCATAGTCGCGGTCGGGCAGGGGGCTGAACCGGACGCCGGCGCGCGACAGGTCGGCGAAGCATTGCTGGGTGCCGGGCGGAGTCTGGCCGGTCAGCGTCACCGGACCGCTGCCGCGTGGCCGCGGCGCCGGACGCCGCTCCTCCCGCCCCCCGCCGAAAATGCAGGCCGTCAGTAGAAAGGGCAGCAGCAGGGCCGTGAGCCGACGCGAAACCAAGTGCATGGGCACGGGTGTAGCGGAGGTGGCGACTCCAGCGCCACCCGGTCGAAGGCGCAGACGCCTCGTCCTGCCGCCTTTCCGAGCTACCCAATTCGCGTAACGCGTTGACATGCTCCGCCACGCCGTTAGGGCCGTCGGCGGGCCACGCTGTCCCAACGCAGCGCGTGCTCTCTGTGAGGAGAGACTATTTTGACGGATACGATTTCGGTTCCCGCCACCGGTGCGCCTGCCGCACCCGCGAAGCCCGCCACCAAGCCGGCGCGCCCCCATTTTTCCTCTGGTCCCTGCGCCAAGCCGCCGGGCTGGTCGCCTGAGAAGCTCGCCACCGAGGTTCTCGGCCGCTCGCACCGCTCGAAGCTCGGCAAGGCGCGGTTGCAGCGCGCGATCGACCTGACCCGCGAACTCCTCCAGGTCCCCGACACCCACCGCATCGGTATCGTTCCGGGCTCCGACACCGGCGCGGTCGAGATGGCGATGTGGTCGCTGCTCGGCGCGCGGCCGGTGACGCTGCTCGCCTGGGAAAGCTTTGGCGAGGGCTGGGTGACCGACGCGGTCAAGCAGCTCAAGATCGAGCCGACCGTGCTCAAGGCGCCCTATGGCGAGATCGTCGACCTGACCCAGGTCAGCCCCGAGCATGATGTGATCTTCACCTGGAACGGCACCACCTCGGGCGTGCGCGTGCCGAACGGCGACTGGATCGCCGACGACCGCGGCGGCCTGACGATCGCCGACGCGACCTCGGCCGTGTTCGCGATGGACCTGCCGTGGGACAAGCTCGATGTGGTCACCTTCTCATGGCAGAAGGTGCTGGGCGGGGAAGGCGCGCATGGCGTGCTGATCCTGGGCCCGCGCGCGGTCGAGCGGCTGGAGAGCTACACGCCGGCCTGGCCGCTGCCCAAGATCTTCCGCATGACCAAGGGCGGCAAGCTGATCGAAGGCATCTTCAAGGGCGAGACGATCAACACGCCGTCGATGCTGGCGGTCGAAGACGCGATCTTTGCGATGGAATGGGCGCAGCACGCCGGCGGGCTAAACGGCCTGATCGCGCGCTCCACGGCCAATGCGACGGCGCTCGGCCGCATCGTCGAGGCGCGCGACTGGCTCGACCATCTGCCGGCGGACCCGGCGATCCGATCGAACACCAGCGTCTGCCTGAAGCTCGTCACCGATGCGGATGCCGACGCCCAGGCGGCGATGGTCAAGAAGATGGCGTCGCTGCTGGAAGCGGAGGGCGCGGCGTTCGACATCGCCGGCTATCGCGATGCCCCGGCGGGCCTGCGCATCTGGTGCGGCGCGACCGTCGACACCGCCGACATCGAGGCGCTCGGCCCCTGGCTCGACTGGGCCTGGGAACAGGTCAAGCCCGCCTGATCCTGCGCGCTCTGACGTGCTCCTGCGAAAGGAGGAGCCCAGGGCCACACGCGTCTCGTTTCAAAAACTAGGCTCCTGCCTTCGCAGGAGCACTGCATGCGACAGGAAACCTCCATGCCCAAAGTCCTCATCTCCGACAAAATGGATCCCAAGGCCGCCCAGATCTTCCGCGAGCGCGGAGTCGAGGTGGACGAGATCACCGGCAAGACGCCCGAAGAGCTGAAGGCCATCATCGGCCAGTATGACGGGCTCGCCATCCGCTCCTCGACCAAGGTAACCAAGGAAATCCTGGACGCCGCGACCAACCTGAAGGTGGTCGGGCGCGCCGGCATCGGCGTCGACAACGTCGACATCCCCGCCGCCTCGGCCCGTGGCGTGGTCGTGATGAACACCCCGTTCGGCAACTCGATCACGACCGCCGAGCACGCGATTGCGCTGATGTTCGCGCTCGCCCGCCAGCTGCCCGAGGCCGACGCCTCGACCCAGGCCGGCAAGTGGGAAAAGAACCGCTTCATGGGCGTCGAGCTCACCGCCAAGACGCTGGGCCTGATCGGTGCGGGCAACATCGGCTCGATCGTCGCGGACCGTGCGCGCGGCCTGAAGATGAAGGTCGTTGCGTTCGACCCGTTCCTCACCCCGGAGCGCGCGATCGAGATGGGCGTGGAGAAGGTCGATCTCGACACGCTGCTCGCGCGGGCCGACTTCATCACGCTGCACACGCCGCTGACCGACCAGACCCGCAACATCCTGTCGGCGGAGAATCTCGCCAAGACCAAGAAGGGCGTGCGCATCATCAACTGCGCGCGCGGCGGCCTGATCGACGAGGCGGCACTGAAGGCGGGGCTCGACTCGGGGCATATCGGCGGTGCGGCCCTCGACGTGTTCGTGACCGAGCCGGCAAAGGACTCGCCGCTGTTCGGGACGCCGAACTTCGTCTCCACTCCGCACCTGGGCGCATCCACCACCGAGGCGCAGGTCAACGTCGCGATCCAGGTCGCCGAGCAGATGGCCGATTTCCTGGTGTCGGGCGGCGTCACCAACGCGCTCAACATGCCGTCGCTGTCGGCCGAGGAAGCGCCCAAGCTCAAGCCGTACATGGCGCTTGCGGAGAAGCTGGGCAGCCTGGTCGGCCAGCTGGCGCACGGCGCGCTCAGCTCGATTTCGATCGAGGTCGAGGGTGCGGCCGCCGAGCTCAACCAGAAGCCGATCACCGGCGCGGTGCTCGCCGGGCTGATGCGCGTCCATTCGGACACGGTGAACATGGTCAACGCGCCGTTCCTGGCCAAGGAGCGCGGGCTGGAAGTGCGCGAAGTGCGCAACGAGCGCGAGGGCGACTATCACACGCTGGTGCGCGTGACGGTGCGCACCGAAGCGGGCGATCGCTCGGTGGCGGGCACGCTGTTCGGCAATCAGGCGCCGCGCCTGGTCGAGCTGTTCGGCATCAAGGTCGAGGCCGATCTGGCCGGGCACATGCTCTACATCGTCAACGAGGACGCGCCGGGCTTCATCGGCCGCCTCGGCACCACGCTGGGCGAGGCAGGGGTCAACATCGGCACCTTCCACCTCGGCCGCCGCAATGCCGGGGGCGAGGCGATCCTGCTGCTGTCGGTCGACGAGCCGGTGACGCCGGAACTCGCCGCCCAGGTTCGCGCGCTGCCGGGCGTGCGCACGGCGATGTCGCTGGCGTTCTAAGGAAGCGCACCAGCAAGTGCCCCGGCGGAGGCCGGGGCCCAGTTGGAATGGCGGCTAAGGTCCGCGCCAAAGCCCCGAGCGCTCCGCAACTGGGCCCCGGCCTTCGCCGGGGTACAGGTTGTGGAGCGCTACCGCTGCCAGCCAGCTTGTCGCGCGCGGGCACATCCCCTAGCTGCCGGCCATGAGACGGCGCGTCGATCCCGGCCGCCCAACAGGATGTTCTCCGATGACCGGCCTCTTGCCCGAAGGGTTCCACGACCGCCTGCCGCCCGCCGCCGATGCGGTGGCGCGGTTCGAAGGGCGCGTGCTGTCGGCCGCGCGCAGCTATGGCTATGAGCAGGTCGATCCGCCGCTCGCCGAGTTCGAGGATGCGCTCGGCCGCCGGCTGAAGGCGGCACGCGCGCAGGATGCGGTGCGCTTCGTCGATCCGGTGTCGCAGAAGACGCTGGCGATCCGCCCCGACATGACCGCGCAGGTCGGGCGCATCGCCGCCACCCGCATGGGCCACCACCCGCGCCCGGTGCGGCTGTGCTATGCCGGGCCGGTGCTGCGGCTGCGCGCCTCCGACCTCGCCCAGCGCCGCGCGCTGCGCCAGATCGGGGCGGAGCTGATCGGCCTCGACAGCGTGGCGGCGGTGCGTGAGGTGGTGAGCGTGGCCGTGGAGGCACTGGCCGCCGCGGGGCTCACCGACGTGTCGGTGGATTTCACCCTGCCGGACCTGCTCGACGCGCTCGCGGGCGATACGCTTGCGCCCGAGCAACTGCTTGCGTTGCGCGAGGCGCTGGATGGCAAGGATGCCGGCGCGGTTGCGGCGATCGATCCCGCCTATCTGCCGCTGATCGAGGCGGCGGGGCCGTTCGACCAGGCGCTGGCGCGGCTGCGCGCAAGCGATGTTGCGGGGAGTCTGAGCAGCCGGCTCGACGGTCTGGAGGCGATCGCCGAGGCGATCCGCGGCCGCGCGGCGCTGACGCTCGACCCGACCGAGCGGCATGGCTTTGAATACCAGAGCTGGGTCGGCTTCTCGCTGTTCGCGCGCGGCCTCAGCGCGGAGATCGGCCGCGGCGGCAGCTATGCCGTGGTGGGCGAGGACGGCAGTGCGGAGCCGGCGGTCGGCTTTTCGCTCTATGCCGACGTGCTGCTCGACGCGGGCGTGGGCGCGGATGCGCGGCGGCGGCTGTTCCTGCCGTTCGGCACGCCGGCGGAGACCGGCGCTGCGCTCAGGGCAGAGGGCTGGGTGACGGTGGCGGCGCTGACCGCGGACGACACGCCCGAGGCGCAGTTGTGCACGCACCGGCTGGGCGACGCGGGGCCGGTCGCGCTGGGGTGATCCCCTCCGTCACCGGCATCCCCTGAACCCGTTTGCCCTGAGTAGCGGCGTTAGCCGCGTATCGAAAGGCGGTCGCCCGGGGCGGCACCTCGATACGAGCCCTCGATACGCTGCTGACGCAGCTACTCGGTCTCTACTCGGCACGAACGGGGTGAGGAGGAGGCGCGAGGAAACTCCTCCTCCCGTCTCACTCCCGCCTCACCCCTTGGTCAGCTTCAGCAGGCGGCCGCCTTCGCCGTCCTCGATCAGCCAGATCGCGCCGTCCGGGCCCTGCTCCACGTCGCGGATGCGCTTGCCCATCGGCCACTGGTCGCCCTTGCTGGCATTGGTGCCGTTCACGCCGACGCGGACCAGCGCCTCGCTCGACAGGCCGCCGATGAACAGGTCGCCCTGCCACTCGGGGAACATCGCCCCCGTATAGACCAGGAGCCCGCCCGGCGAGATCACCGGGTTCCACGACACCTTGGGCGGCTCGAAACCGTCGCCGGGCTTGTGGTCGGGAATGTCGCGGCCGTCATAGTGGCTGCCGTTCGAGACCTTCGGCCAGCCATAGTTGCGGCCGGGCAGGATCAGGTTGACCTCGTCGCCGCCCTTCGGCCCCATCTCCTGCTCCCACAGATTGCCCTGGGCATCGAAGGCGAGGCCGAGCAGGTTGCGGTGGCCGTAGGACCAGACCGCGGGGTGGAAGCCGCGTCCGGTGAGGCCGGGGTCGCCCGCCGGCTTGCCGTCGAGCGTCAGGCGCAGCACCTTGCCGAGCGTCGCCTTGGGATCCTGTGCGGGATCGAACTTCTGGCGCTCGCCGTTGGTGAAGAACAGGTGCTGGCCGTCCGGTGCGAAGGCGATACGGCCCGAGTAATGGCCGTTGCCGGAAACGAAGGGGGTGGCGGCGAACAGTTCCGTGACACCCTCCAGCCGCGCGCCCTGCTCGGCATCATGCACAAGTCGACCACGCCACAGCTTCACGCCCTTGCCGCCGGGACCGGTGACGGAGCCCGAGAAATAGACGAGCTTGCTGCGCGCGAAATCCGGCGCCGCAACCACGTCCATCAGGGCGCCCTGGCCTTCGCTGTCGACGGCAGGAATGCCTGCAATCGGCCAAATGATGGGGTTGCCGCCTGTTGACTGCTGCACCAGCAGCATCCGGCCTGCCTTCTCCGTCACCAACATCCGCCCGTCGGGCAGGAAGGTCATCGCCCAGGGGGAGTCGAGGGTGGTGACCGGCGTCACTGCGAAGGGGCGACCGTCCGTAGCAGCGGGGGCGCTGCTCGCCTGGGGCGCGCTGCCGTTGGCGATGGCAGGATCGTTGGGCGCGCCGCAGGCGGCGAGTAGGATGGCGGCGGTGGCGCAGGCGATGGTGCGATGCATGAACGTCTCCCTGTTGCTGCCTCAACGCAGGCAGCGGTGCGGCGTTGCGCAGACCCTGCGCGCGTTTCGCGCTTGTCCTGATCCGGCGAACGCCCTATATCGCGGCTGTTCTCGACATTGGAAACCTTGGCGAGGTCGGACCCCACGGGTCCGGCGGCGGCGGGGCGTACCTTGGTTCGAACCGACTCTAAGGACCGGCGCTTGGCCGGCCGCAACGAACTGGAGCGTGGATTGGCGGACATCGCCGAACTCAACCGGCTGATCGAGCCCGAGGCCAAGGCCCTGGGGCTGGCGCTGGTGCGCGTGAAGATGTTCGGCGGCAAGTCGGATCCGACGCTGCAGGTCATGGCCGAGCGCCCCGACACCCGCCAGCTGACCATCGACGACTGCGCCACGCTGTCGCGTCGCCTGTCCGACGTGTTCGACGCGCTGGAGGCGGAGGGCCGCGACCCGATCGAGGGCGCGTACCGGCTGGAAGTGTCGTCGCCCGGCATCGACCGTCCGTTGACGCGGCTTCAGGACTTTGCCGACTGGGCAGGGCAGGAAGCGCGCATCACGCTGGCTGAGCCGATCGAGGGGCGCAAGCAGCTCACCGGCGACCTCGTCGGCGTCGAGGGCGACCAGATCACGATCGACGTGCGCAAGTTCCGCGCGATGACGGTGCCGTTCGCCGCCGTCGCCGACGCCAAGCTCACCATCACCGACAAGCTCCTCGCCGCCACCCAGCCGCTCGACGCGAGCGGGGCGGACGACATCATCGAAGTAGAAGGGTAAGCCCATGGCCACTGCCGTTACCGCCAACCGCGCCGAACTGATCGCGATCGCCGATTCGGTCGCGCGCGAGAAGCTGATCGACAAGGGCATCGTCATCGAGGCGATGGAGGACGCGATCCAGCGCGCCGCCCGTGCGCGCTATGGCGCCGAGAACGACATCCGCGCCAAGCTCGACCCCAACACCGGCGACCTGCGCCTGTGGCGCGTGGTCGAGGTGGTCGAGGCCGTCGACGACTATTTCAAGCAGGTCGACGTCGCCCAGGCGCAGAAGCTGCAGAAGGGCGCGGTCGTCGGCGACTATATCGTCGATCCGCTGCCCCCGATCGAATTCGGCCGCATCGCGGCGCAGGCCGCCAAGCAGGTGATCTTCCAGAAGGTCCGCGACGCAGAGCGCGAGCGCCAGTACGAAGAGTTCAAGGACCGCGTGGGTGAGATCATCACCGGCGTCGTCAAGCGCGTCGAGTTCGGCCACGTCGTGGTCGACCTGGGTCGCGCCGAGGGCGTGATCCGCCGCGACCAGCAGATCCCGCGCGAAGCGGTGCGCGTCGGCGACCGCACCCGCTCGCTGATCCTGAACGTCCGCCGCGAAAACCGCGGACCGCAGATTTTCCTGAGCCGTGCGCACCCGGACTTCATGAAGAAGCTGTTCGCGCAGGAAGTGCCCGAGATCTACGACGGCATCATCGAGATCAAGGCGGCCGCCCGCGACCCGGGCTCGCGCGCCAAGATCGGCGTCATCAGCCGCGACAGCTCGATCGACCCGGTCGGCGCGTGCGTCGGCATGAAGGGCAGCCGCGTCCAGGCCGTCGTCCAGGAAATGCAGGGCGAGAAGATCGACATCATCCCCTGGTCGGAAGACACCGCGACCTTTGTCGTCAACGCGCTGCAGCCGGCAAACGTCAGCCGCGTCGTGATCGACGAGGAAGAGGATCGCATCGAGGTGGTCGTCCCTGACGATCAGCTGAGCCTCGCGATTGGCCGCCGCGGCCAGAATGTGCGCCTGGCCAGCCAGCTGACCGCCAAGGCGATCGACATCCTGACCGAGGCGGATGCTTCGGAGAAGCGCCAGAAGGAATTCGTCGAGCGGTCCGCGATGTTCGAGCGCGAGCTCGACGTCGACGAGACGCTGGCGCAGCTGCTGGTCGCCGAGGGCTTCGGCGAGCTGGAAGAAGTCGCCTATGTCGAGGTGGACGAGCTTGCCGCGATCGAGGGCTTCGACGAGGACCTCGCCGCCGAGCTCCAGAACCGCGCGCAGGAAGCGCTGGAGCGTCGCGAGGAAGCGAACCGCGAGGCACGCCGTGCCCTGGGCGTCGACGACGCGCTGGCCGAGATGCCGTACCTGACCGAGGCGATGCTGGTCACGCTCGGCAAGGCGGGCATCAAGACGCTCGACGACCTGGCCGATCTCGCCACCGACGAGCTGGTCGAGAAGAAGCGCGCCGAGCCGCGCCGTCGCAACGACGATGCGGCCAAGCGCAGCGAGCCCAAGGGCGGCATCCTGGCCGAGTACGGGCTGTCGGACGAGCAGGGCAACGAGATCATCATGGCCGCGCGTGCGCACTGGTTCGATGACGAGGAAGCGGGCGAGGCTCCGGCCGAAGCGTCCACCGGCGAGGAGGCCGAGGCCTGATGCCGTTCGTCGACATTCGCCTGGCCGGCGCCGCCTCGCGCGAGCAGAAGGCGGCGATTGTCGCCGACGTCACGCGTTCGCTGGTCGAGCGGCTGGGCAAGAACCCGGCCGCCGTCCAGATCAACATCACCGAGCTCTCGACTGAGAATTATGGTGCGGGCGGCCAGCTGATCGCGGACCGCGATGCCGGCACGCCCCAAGCGAGGGAGGACGCGCATGCGGAACCCTCGCAATGATGCCGCTTCGGTAACCCCGCGCGCCTCCGGGCACCGCGGACAGCGTAATCCCGCCACGCCCCGGCCTCCGCGCGAACCGCGCGAGGGGCCGGAGCGCAGCTGCATCCTCACCCGCGAGACGGGTGAGCGGGGCGCGCTCGTGCGCCTCGCGCTGTCTCCGGACGGCGAGGTGCTGCCCGACGTCCATGCCAAGGCACCCGGTCGCGGCGCCTGGATCGGCGTCGATCGCGCCACGCTCGACGCGGCGATCGCCAAGGGCCGGCTGAAGGGTGCGCTGTCGCGCGCCTTCAAGACGCAGGCGATCACGATTCCCGACGACCTCTCCGACCGCATCGAACAGGCGCTGCAACGCGCCGCGCTCGAACGGCTCGGGCTGGAGGCGCGTTCGGGCAAGCTGGTTACGGGTGGCGAGCGGATCGTGAAGGCGGCGCGCAGCGGCCAGCTTCACGCACTCTACCACGCCTCCGACGCGGGTGCCGACGGGGCGGGCAAGCTCGCCCAGGCATGGCGCGTCGGGTCCGATCGCGAAGGCAGTGGCGTCAGGGGATTGGAATTGCCCGTCGGGCGTACCATATTGTCCTTGGCGCTGGGGCGCGAAAATGTGGTACATGTCGGCGTGACCGACAGACCAGCGGCCAGTCGGGTCGGCGAAGCGATCGCCCGATGGCTGCACTTTATCGGACCCGTACCCTCCTCCGTGTCTTGCGAAACCGAATCGCAGGGCGCATCGGCTGCCGGAACCTCGGCCGCCGCACAGACGACGACGAAGCAGGAATTCAGGTAACGCATGAGCGAGACGGACAACGACAAGCCGAAGCTGGGCGCGCGGGCACCGCTGGGGCTGAAGCGCACGGTGGAGACGGGCAAGGTGAAGCAGAGCTTCAGCCATGGCCGCTCCAACACCGTGGTCGTGGAGGTCAAGCGCCGCCGCGTGCTCGGCCGCCCGGGCGAAGAGCAGCAGCAGGGTGCTCCTGTCGCGGCACCGGAGGCCGCACCCGCGGCTGCGCCGGCACCCGCCCCGGCAGCGCCGCGTGCGCCCGCGCCGAACCCGGTTGCGACGAACGCCGGCCTGTCTCGCCACGAGATCCAGGCGAAGCTGCTGCGTGAGGCCGAAGAGGCCCGCATGACCGCGCTCGAAGAGGGCCGCCGTCGTGACGAGCGCCTGCGCCAGGAAGCGCAGGAGCAGGAGCAGCGTCGCGCCGAGGAAAGCCGTCGCGCGGCAGAAGCGCCGGCAGCGGCGCCTGCCGAGCCGGCCGCCCCGGCCGTGGAGCCGACGCCCGAGCCCAAGGTCGAAGCCGCACCCGCACCGGCTCCGGCAGCGCCCGAGGTTTCCGAGCCGGTCGCCGTGGCACCTGCCGCTCCGACTCCCACCCCTGCGCCGACGCCCGCACCAGCCCCCGCGGCCGAAGCGCCGAAGCCGGCTGCGCCCGCCGCTGCCGCGCCGAAGCCGGCGGCCCCTGCCGCCCAGGCACCGCGTCGCCCGGCGGCACCGCAGCGTCCGCCGCAGCCGACGCAGCCCGTGACGGTGCAGTTCGACTCGTCGCTGCCCGCGCCGCGTCGCTTCACGCCCGTGCAGCGTCCCGAGATCCCGAAGCCCGAGCCCAAGCCCGCACCGGCTCCCACGCCGACGCCGAGCGCCTCGCCCGCTTCGAACAACGCCTCGCCTGCGAACCGTACGGGCGCCGCCCTCCCGCCGCGTCGCAACGATGCGCCGAGCCGGCCTGCACCGTCGCGCGACCGCAAGGGTGACGATCGCCGCCAGTCGGGCAAGCTCACCGTCACGCGTGCGCTTGGTGATGGCGACGGCGCGCGTGCGCGCTCGCTCGCGGCGCTGAAGCGCGCCCGCGAAAAGGAAAAGCGCCATTACGGCGGCCCGCGCGAGCCGCAGGCCAAGCAGGTCCGCGACGTGCAGGTGCCGGAGGCGATCACCGTCCAGGAACTCGCCAACCGCATGGCCGAGAAGGGCGCCGACCTGGTGAAGGCGCTGTTCAAGATGGGCATGCCCGTCACCATGACGCAGACCATCGACCAGGATACGGCCGAGCTGCTGGTGACCGAGTTCGGCCACAACATCGTCCGCGTGTCCGACGCCGACATCGACCTGGCGCTCGACACGACCGAGGACGCACCCGAGGCGCTGAAGCCGCGTCCGCCGGTGGTGACGATCATGGGCCATGTCGACCACGGCAAGACCTCGCTGCTCGACGCGCTGCGCGGCACCGACGTGGTGCGCGGCGAGGCCGGTGGCATCACCCAGCACATCGGTGCGTATCAGGTGACGCTGAAGGACAAGTCGAAGATCACCTTCCTCGACACGCCGGGCCACGAGGCCTTCACCGAGATGCGCGCGCGCGGTGCCGACGTCACCGATATCGTCGTCTTGGTGGTGGCGGCCGACGACGGGCTGATGCCGCAGACGATCGAGGCGATCAACCACACCAAGGCATCGGGCAAGCCGATGATCGTGGCGATCAACAAGATCGACAAGCACGAGGCGAACCCGCAGCGGGTGCGCGAGCGTCTGCTCGAGCACAACGTCCAGGTCGAGGAAATGGGCGGCGAGACGCAGGACGTCGAAGTCTCCGCGCTCAAGAAGATCGGTCTCGACACGCTGATCGAGAAGATCCAGCTGCAGGCCGAACTGCTCGAGCTGCGCGCCAACCCCGACCGCCAGGCCGAGGGTGCGGTGATCGAGGCGAAGCTCGACAAGGGCCGCGGCCCGGTCGCGACGATCCTGGTCAACCGCGGCACGCTCAAGGTCGGCGACGTGTTCGTCGTCGGTGCCGAGAGCGGCAAGGTCCGCGCGCTGATCGACGACAAGGGCCGTCAGGTGAAGCAGGCGGGTCCGGCGATGCCGGTCGAGGTGCTGGGCCTGTCTGGCGTGCCGATGGCCGGCGACCTGCTGCAGGTGGTGGAGAACGAGGCGCGTGCCCGCGAAGTCGCGGAATATCGCGCTGGCGTGATCCAGCAGAAGCGCACCACCAATGCGCCCGCGAGCTTGGAGAGCATGTTCTCCGCGCTCAAGGACAAGCAGGCGATCGAGTATCCGCTGGTGGTCAAGGCCGATACCCAGGGTACGGTCGAGGCGATCGTGGGTTCGCTCAACAAGATTTCGACCGACGAGATCCGGGTGCGCATCCTGCACTCGGGCGTCGGCGGCATCACCGAGAGCGATGTGACGCTGGCGGGTGCCTCGGGCGCGCCGATCATCGGCTTCAACGTCCGCCCGAACAGCAAGGCGCGCGAGATCGCCGAGCGGAACAAGGTGGCGCTGAAGTATCACGACGTCATCTACGACCTGGTGGACGAGATCCGCGCCGGCATGGCGGGCGAGCTCGGTCCCGAGGCGTTCGAGACGGTCGTGGGCCGCGCCGAGATCCGCGAAGTCTTCTCCGCGGGCAAGACGGGCAAGGCCGCCGGTCTGCTGGTGGTCGAAGGGGTCATTCGCAAGGCGCTCAAGGCGCGCATCACGCGCAACGACGTCATCATCTACCAGGGCGAGATCGCCTCGCTCCGCCGGTTCAAGGACGATGTCGCCGAAGTTCGTGCAGGCCTGGAATGCGGTGTGACGTTCACGCAGAACTTCACCGACATCAAGGCCGGCGACTTCCTTGAAACCTTTGAGGTCGAGCTGCGCGAGCGCACGCTCTGAGTATCCGTGTCACCCCGGCGGCGAGCCGGGGTGACACCCTTTTTTCTAAGATTGCACCATGAAGAACGAACCGCAGGAACGCTCCGTCCGCACGCTCCGCGTGGGCGAGCAGGTGCGCCACGTGCTGTCCGAGATCCTGCAGCGCGGCGACGTTCATGACGAGACGCTGGCCAAGCACATGGTGTCCGTGACCGAGGTGCGCATGTCCCCGGACCTGCGCCACGCGACCGTGTTCGTGAAGCCGCTGCTCGGCAAGGACGAGGAGGCGGTGCTGAAGGCGCTGCGCACCAACACCGCGTACCTGCAGCGCGAGGTCGCCCACCGCGTGAAGATGAAGTACGCCGCCAAGCTCAAGTTCCTGGCCGACGACAGCTTCGAGGAAGCGAGCCACATCGACGCGCTGCTGCGTGCGCCCAAGGTCGCGCAGGATTTGCGCGAGGAGCCCGGCGGCGACGATTGACGTTCCGGCCGGTAAGACGCATCTTACCAACATGGGTGCGCACACGCGGATTTCGGAAAAAGGGCAGGTCGTGGTGCCGAAGGCCACGCGCGATCGGCTCGGCTGGGCACCCGGCACCGAGCTCGACATCGTCGAGTCGACCGATGCTATCATCCTGCGTCCCCGCCGCCCGGGCGGCCAGCTAACCGTCGAACAGGGCATCGCTCGTCTGCGTACGCTGTACCGCCACGAGGGACCGCCAGTTCCGGTGGAGGCCCTGAACTGGTCTCCCGACGCGGATGACGACCCCGCGTGAGGGCGGTCGACACCAACATTCTCGCCCGATTGATCCTGCAGGACGAGCCCCACCAGGCGCGGCTTGCGGAGGCGATCGTCCGCGAGCCGGTGTGGGTCTCGCACACGGTGTGGATCGAACTGGGTTGGGTGCTCGGCAAGCGCCTGCGGCTGGACCATGCCACCGTCGCCGATGCGATGGCGACGCTGCTGATGCTGGAGACGGTCCACGTGGCCGACCGGGAGGGCCTGGCCTGGGCGATCGAACGCTATCGCGCCGGTGCCGACTGGGCGGATGCGGTGCATCTGGTGGCGGCGCGCGGCGTCGCCGACCGCTTTGTTACCTTCGACCGGGGGATCGCCCGGATCGACACGCCCCCTCTTCCCATCGAGACCCTCGCCTGATGGCCAAGCTCTATTTCTACTACGCGTCCATGAATGCCGGGAAGTCGACCACGCTGCTGCAGGCCGACTTCAACTATCGGGAGCGGGGGCTCACCACGCTGCTGTTCACCGCGGCGCTAGACGACCGGGCGGGCGCGGGGACGATCGGGTCCCGCATCGGCCTGTCGGCGCCGGCCGCGATGTTCGATGCCGCAACCGATCTCTACGCCGCCGTCGCCGCCGAGCCGGCGCCGGTCGGCTGCGTGCTGGTGGACGAGGCGCAGTTCCTCTCGGCGGAGCAGGTGGACCAGCTCGCGCGGGTTGCCGACGAGCTGAACGTGCCGGTGCTCGCCTATGGCCTGCGCACCGATTTCCAGGGCGTGCTGTTCCCAGGCTCGGCACGGCTGCTCGCGATCGCGGATGCGCTGGTGGAGATCAAGTCGGTGTGCGTGTGTGGGCGCAAGGCGACCATGAACCTGCGCGTCGACGCGGCGGGCCGTGCGGTGCGCGAGGGGGCGCAGACGGAGATCGGCGGCAATGACCGCTATCTCGCACTGTGCCGCAAGCATTTCTGCGAGGCGATGCGCGGGTAGGCGCGATCGGCACGCCTCCCCGTTTGCCTTGAGTAGGGATCGAGCTTGTCGAGAGCCCGTATCGAGAGGGCGGCGCCCGGTCTCTCGACAGGCCGTCTCGACAAGCTCGACGGCTGCTCGAGACGAACGGGAAAGGAATAAGGCTCGGACTTGCGGCAGCCCCCGCGCATCGCCACTGACACACCCATCATGGACATTGCACAAACCGCCTGGACCATCGCCGTGTGGCTCGTGCCGCTGGTGATCGCCATCGTCTTCCACGAGGTCGCGCATGGCGTGGTCGCCAATTGGCTGGGGGATCCGACCGCGGCCGAGCAGCGGCGGCTGACGTTCAACCCGATTCGCCACGCCGACCCGATCGGCACGGTCGCGCTGCCGCTGGTGCTCGCCGTCTCGGGCGCGCCGGTGTTCGGTTGGGCAAAGCCGGTGCCGGTGGATGCGGGGCGCCTGCGCAACCCGCGCTGGCACATGGTGCTGGTGGCGCTTGCCGGGCCGGGCATCAACCTGCTGCTGGCGCTCACCGCCGCGCTGCTGATCGCCGTTGTGGCGACGGTCACCGGCGAGGAGGCGGGGATCGTCAGCCGGTTCGTCGTCAGCAATCTCCTCAACTTCTTGCTGATCAACCTCTTCCTGGCGGTGTTCAACCTGATGCCGGTGCCGCCGTTCGACGGCGGGCACGTGGTGGAGGGGCTGCTGCCGCGCCCGCTCGCCTATCGCTACGCGCAGCTCGGGCGCTTCGGCATGCCGGTGCTGCTGCTCCTGCTGCTGGTGCTGCCGATGCTGTCGCCGCAGCTGAACGTGGTCGAGCGCGTGGTGTCGCCGATCGTGTTCGGCCTGGCCGACGCGCTGCTGCGGCTCGTCGGGCTGGGGGGCTGAGATGCACGGCTGGATATTGCTCGACAAGCCGCTGGGGCTCGGCTCCACGCAAGGGGTGAGCGCGGTCAAGCGCGCGCTGCGCGACGGCGGCTACGGCCGGTTCAAGGTCGGCCACGGCGGCACGCTCGATCCGCTGGCGACCGGCGTGCTGCCGATCGCGCTGGGGGAGGCGACCAAGCTCGCCGGGCGGATGCTCGACAGCGACAAGGTCTACGACTTCTCCGTGCAGTTCGGGGCGCAGACCGACACGCTCGATCGCGAAGGGGCGGTGATCGCGGAGTCCGACGTGCGCCCCACCCGCGCCGCCCTGGAGGCGGTGCTGGCGCAGTTCACCGGCCCGATTGCACAGGTGCCGCCCGCGTACTCGGCGCTCAAGGTCGATGGCCAGCGTGCCTATGATCTTGCGCGGGCGGGGGAGGAGGTCGTGCTCAAGAGCCGCGACGTCACCATCCACGCGCTGACGATCGCCGCGGCGGGCGATGGCGCGCTGGAGGAGGCAACCCTCACCGCCCATGTGTCGAAGGGCACCTATATCCGCAGCCTGGCGCGCGACATCGCGCTGGCGCTCGGCAGCGTCGGCCATGTGACGATGCTGCGGCGGGTGAAGGCGGGGCCGTTCGGGCTGGACGCGGCCATTTCGCTGGACAAATTGGTGGAACTCGGTAAGGGCCACGCGCTTGCACAAGCGCTTCTGCCGTTGAGGGCAGGGCTGGACGACATCCCGGCTTTTTCCCTCACCCCCGACCAGGCAGGGCGGCTCCGCCAGGGGCAGCAGTTGGTCGGGATCGCCGCTGACGATGGTCAGACCTTTGCGACGCTGGACGAGGTTCCGGTCGCCCTGGTCGAGGTCCAGCACGGGGTCGCCCGTGTCGTTCGCGGCTTCAACCTCGAATAGAAAGGACGACGATGTCGATCACCCCGGAGCGCAAGGAAGCGCTGATCAACGAACACGCCCGCGAGAGCGGTGACACCGGCAGCCCCGAGGTCCAGGTCGCGATCCTGACCGAGCGGATTTCCAACCTGACCGAGCACTTCAAGACCCACGCGAAGGACAACCATTCGCGCCGCGGTCTGCTGATGCTGGTCAACAAGCGCCGTTCGCTGCTCGACTACCTTCGCAAGAAGGATGCCGAGCGCTACACCGCGCTGATCGCGAAGCTGGGTCTTCGCAAGTAAGGAACGGCGCCCCGCGGGGCGCCGTTTTCTTATCCCCACATTGCCGGGGATATGGCACAAGGGCGCCGTCGCCTTCGGCGGCACCCACGAAATTCCTCCGACGTCTCTCTGCTGAAGCGGAACACGAAGGAGCAAGCAGGGCCGAGCGCAATCCGGCGACTTGGCCCCGAGCCCCAAACGGCTCATCCCTGCGGGCGGTGCCCGCAAGCTGCCCCGGACGGCATCGGGCCGCCGGAGTGAAGGAAACGACATGTTCGATATCAAGAAGACCAGCATCGAGTGGGGCGGCAAGACCCTGACGCTCGAGACGGGCCGCGTCGCCCGCCAGGCCGACGGCGCGGTGATCGCGACCCTCGGCGAGACGGTGGTGCTGTGCGCGGTGACCGCCGCGCGCTCGGTGAAGGAAGGCCAGGACTTCTTCCCGCTGACCGTCCACTATCAGGAGAAGTATTCGGCCGCGGGTCGCATCCCCGGCGGCTTCTTCAAGCGTGAGCGCGGTGCGACCGAGAAGGAAACGCTGACCAGCCGCCTGATCGATCGCCCGATCCGCCCGCTATTCCCGGAAGGCTTTTACAACGAGATCAACGTCATCGCTCAGGTGCTGAGCTATGACGGCGAGAACGAGCCGGACATCGTCGCGATGATCGCGGCGTCCGCTGCGCTCACCATCTCGGGCGTGCCGTTCATGGGCCCGATCGGCGCGGCGCGCGTCGGCTACCAGGACGGCGAGTATATCCTCAACCCGACGCTGGAGCAGACCAAGGCGGGCGAGCTCGACCTGGTCGTCGCCGCCACCCACGACGCGGTGATGATGGTCGAATCCGAAGCCAAGGAGCTTTCGGAAGAGGTCATGCTGGGCGCCGTCGTGTTCGCGCACCAGGAATCGAAGAAGATCGTCGAGGCGATCATCGACCTGGCCGAGCAGGCTGCCAAGGACCCCTGGGAGCTGACCCCCGTCGCCGACCAGTCCAAGCAGAAGAAGAAGCTGAAGGACCTGATCGGCGCCGATCTGGCCGCCGCCTACAAGCTGACGGGCAAGCAGGACCGCCAGAACGCGATCAACGACGCTCGTACCAAGGCGCGCGAGGCGTTCGCGGACCTGAAGGAAAGCGATCCCGCGCAGTATCTGGGCGTCCTCAAGCTCGTGAAGAAGCTCGAGGCGGACGTGGTGCGCACCGCGATCCTGAAGGAAGGCCGCCGCATCGACGGCCGCGATACCAAGACGGTGCGCCCGATCGAGGCGATGGTACACTTCCTGCCGCGCACCCACGGCTCGGCGCTGTTCACCCGCGGCGAGACGCAGGCGATCTGCTCGACCACGCTTGGCACCAAGGACGCCGAGCAGATGATCGACGGCCTGAACGGGCTCCACTACGAGCACTTCATGCTGCACTATAACTTCCCGCCCTATTCGGTCGGTGAAGTGGGCCGCTTCGGTGCGCCGGGTCGTCGCGAAGTCGGCCACGGCAAGCTCGCCTGGCGCGCGCTGCACCCGGTGCTGCCGTCGAAGGAAGAGTTCCCCTACACGATCCGCGTCCTGTCGGACATCACCGAGAGCAACGGCTCCTCGTCGATGGCGACGGTGTGCGGCGGTTCGCTGTCGATGATGGACGCGGGCGTGCCGCTCAAGCGTCCGGTGTCGGGCATCGCGATGGGCCTGATCCTGGAGGGCAAGGACTTCGCCGTCATCTCCGACATCCTGGGTGACGAAGATCACCTGGGCGACATGGACTTCAAGGTAGCCGGCACGTCCGAGGGCATCACCAGCCTTCAGATGGACATCAAGATCGCCGGCATCACCGAGGAGATCATGAAGGTCGCGCTGGCACAGGCCAAGGAAGGCCGTGCGCACATCCTGGGCGAGATGAACAAGGCGCTGGGCGAGACCCGCACCGAGCTCTCCGCTCATGCCCCCCGCATCGAGACCTTCACGATCGACAAGTCGAAGATCCGTGACGTCATCGGCACCGGCGGCAAGGTGATCCGCGAGATCGTCGCCACCACCGGCGCCAAGGTCGACATCGACGATGAGGGCGTGATCAAGGTCAGCTCGTCCGACACCGCGCAGATCGAAGCCGCGATCAACTGGATCAAGGGCATCGTCGAAGAGGCCGAGGTCGGCAAGATCTACACCGGCAAGGTCGTCAACATCGTCGACTTCGGTGCGTTCGTGAACTTCATGGGCGGCAAGGACGGCCTCGTCCACGTGTCCGAGATGAAGAACGAGCGCGTCGAAAAGCCGGGCGACGTCGTCACCGAGGGCCAGGAAGTGAAGGTCAAGGTGCTCGAGGTCGACCAGCGCGGCAAGGTCCGCCTGTCGATGCGCGTCGTCGACCAGGAGACCGGCGCCGAGCTGGAGGACACCCGTCCGGCACGCGAGCCGCGCGGCGAGCGCAGCGACCGTGGCCCGCGCGGCGACCGTGGTGACCGTGGTGACCGTGGCGATCGCGGTCCCCGCCGCGAGGGCGGCGAGCGTGGCGGCGAGCGCCGTCGCGAGCGCGGCCCGCGCCGGGAGCGCAGCGAAGGCGAGAACAAGGGCGGCGAGGACGGCGGCGACATCGGCCTGCCGTCGTTCATCACCGACAATTGATCGGTCGCTAAAAACCGATCGAAGAAGAGGGGCTCGCGGCAACGCGAGCCCCTTTTTCTTGCAGCCCTTCCAATTGCTTGTGCCCTGCGGCCGTGCCATGGAGCGCAGCCGCCCTGGGTGCGGCGGGGGAGCAGCACGCGTAATGCCGAAGGCGGGAAGCCATTTCCTGGAACGCTTGCCGCTCGCCAGCGATCGGCCGGTGCTGGGCGTATCGATCACGCTGATCCTGGTCGCGGGCGCCTTTGTCCTGCGCTGGTTCGCCGACCCGTTCCTGCCCAGCGGCTTTCCCTACGTCACCTTCTTCCCGGCGGTGATCGTCAGCTCCTTTCTGTTCGGAGTCCGGCTGGGGGCCTTGTCCGCGCTGCTGTGCGGGCTGCTCGCCTGGTACTATTTCATCCCGGAATACCGCAGCTTCGACGTTGCGGGGCCGGGCGTGCTCGCCCTTCTCTTCTACGTCTTTGTCGTCGTGACCGACATCGCGCTGGTGCACTGGATGCAGCGTGCCAACCGCAACCTGGCGCGTGAGCGCGAGCTGAGCCGGACACTCGCAGAAACGCGCGAGCTGCTGTTTTCCGAACTCCAGCACCGGGTGTCGAACAATCTGCAGGTCGCGGCGGGGCTGCTGTCGGTCCAGAAGCGGCAGGTGGCCGACACGACTGCGCGGGCGGCGCTGGACGAAGCGGCACGCCGGCTGGCGCTGATCGGCCGGATCAGCCGCCAGCTCTATGACGCCGGCGGGGCCACGCGCAGCATGCGCGAATTCCTGGAGCCGCTGTGCGCGGACGTGGTGGAGGCGAGCGGGCGTACGGGCGTGCGCTGTTCGATCAACGTGGCGGAAGACGCGCCGCTCTCCCCGGACGCGGCGATCCCGCTCGCGCTGATCGTTGCCGAGGCGATGGCAAACGCGATCGAGCACGGCTTTCGCGACAAGGACGGGGGCTGCATCGAGGTGCATCTGGCGCGGCACGGCGCCGACATGGTGAAGGTCGAGGTCCGCGACGACGGCGACGGCCTGCCCGATGGCTTCCGAATCGAGGCGTCCGACAGCCTAGGCCTCAAGATCGCGACGATGCTGGCGAGCCAGCTCAACGGGAAGTTCGATCTGATCCGCGAGCACGGGACGACCGCGCGGTTGCTGCTGCCCGCCTGAGCGAGAGCGGGAACCGCGCGTCTGCCCATGCGCTGACTGCGGACATCCCCTATCGCGAGGAGCATGCCGTGGACGACGAACGGGTCTGGCAGTTCGAGGAAAGCCTGTGGACGGGAGACGCGGAGCATTACCGCGCCTCCATCGATGACGAGAGCGTGATGGTCGTGCCGACCAAGCCGTTCGTCGTCACGGGCATGCAGGCCGCCGATGCGGTTTCGGATACGCCGCGCTGGGAATCCGTCGCCTTCTCCAACCAGCAGATCATGCGGCCGCAGGAAGGCCTGATCGTGATCGGCTATACGGCGGAGGCCGCGCGGGGCCAGGAGCGTTATGTCGCGCACTGCACCTCGACCTATCGCCGGCTGGCGCACGAGGAGTGGCGCGTGATCCAGCATCAGCAGACGCCGCCGCCGGTTGCGGAGGCCAGGGAAGCCTGAAGCTGGTGAGTGGGGAGCTTCTGTTGCCCGGTGCTCCCCGTACCGCTGGAATCCGCTTCTGTTGCCCGGTGCGGTCCAACCGCGCATTTTAGTCTAACCTTGGGCCGTTAAGCCGTAGGGTTAGGCCGCAATAGCGAGTGCTTCGTTATCGTTGGCACTTGTGTAATGGGCCGTTGCGGTGGTCCCATTCCGAGCGAAAACAGCGCCTTTCAACACACGTCGATCCTGGTTCGGCCCCGTCAGGACCGGCCTGGAAGGCTGGTTCTGGTGGAGCCGCCGGGTACTGCCCCCGGGTCCGCTGCGCCTAGTCTACGCCGCAGTTTATCGCCATATCCGGCCGAAGCCGGCAGAAGCGCATATAGCCACTCGGTTTCGGCAATTAAAGCCTGCCGCGGTCTTTTCATGGCCACAAAGGGCTGGCATGGGCTGCATCCAAGATGTTGACCCAGCGTTCCCGTTATGCGCTGCGCGCAATGTTGTTCCTGGCCGCCCAACCTCCGAGCGTCGCACCCACCCCGATGCACCGGATCGCGACCGGGGCCAACGTTCCGCGCAAGTTCCTCGAACTGATCCTCGCGGATCTGCGCGAGGCGGGGTTCCTGCTGTCCACGCGCGGCAAGGCCGGCGGCTATCGCCTCGCCCGTCCCAGCCACCTGATCTCGCTTGGGGAAATCATCCGCGTGATCGAGGGGCCGCTGGCGCTGGTGCCCTGCGTGAGTCGGACGGCCTATCGTCCCTGCAACGACTGCAAGGACGAGGCGGCCTGTGCGATCCGCATCGCCATGGCGCGGGTGCGGGACGAGACCGCCCGCATCCTCGACGGCACCAGCCTGGCGGACGCGACCGCCGAGGAACTGGCCGCCGCCTGACGCCTCGGCGCCGCCTGGTTTCCGCACCGGACGCGCCGGCGCGGGACGACCCGGCTCAGTCGCTCTTCATCGCCTCCAGCAGCCGCTTCACTTCCTGGGAGCGGCCGCGCGGCAGGATCAGGATGTCCTCGCCGCTTGCGACGACGATCAGGTCCTTGACCCCGACCATGGAGATGCGGGCGCGGTCGCTTCGGACCAGGCAGCCGCTGGTCTCCAGCATCAGCACCTCGGGACCGGCGACATTGTCGTTCTCGTCGCGGACGCTGATCGCGTGGAGCGCGTCCCAGCTGCCGACGTCGCTCCACCCCATCGCCACCGGGACGACGGCGACCTGCGCCGCCTTTTCCATCACGGCATAGTCGATCGACTCCGAAGGCGAGGCGGCAAAGGCTTCGGCTTCGGGATAGACGCGCTTGCCCTCATGCCGGGCGCGGCTCATCGCCGTTTCGGCGGCGACGCGCATTTCGGGCGCATGGGTGCCGAGCGCGCCGAGATACATGTCGGCGCGGAACAGGAAGATGCCCCCGTTCCAGGCGTGGCTGCCATCGGTCAGCATCGCCTCCGCCTTCTCCCGCGCGGGCTTTTCCACGAAACGCTCGACGCGGTGGGCACCGGGCGCGATCTCTTCGCCCACCTTGATCCAGCCATAGCCGGTCTCCGGCGAATCGGGGGCAATGCCGAAGGTGACCAGCCAGCCCTCCGCGACCAGCGGCAGCGCCGCCTCGATCGCGGCGTGGAAGGCGGGCACGTCGGCGATGACGTGGTCAGACGGCATCACCAGCAGCGGGGTGGCGTCCCCGCCTGCCGCCACCGCCGCCAAGGCGATCGCGGGCGCAGTGTTGCGACCCATCGGCTCCAGCACGAGCGCCTGGGCCGCCGCACCGATCTCGCCGAGCTGGTCCTCGATCTCCTGCGCGTGGGCGGCGTTCGCGACCACGATCGGCGCGCCGAACCGCGGTCCCGACGCCCGGCGCGCGGTCAGCTGGAGCATGGTCTCCTCGGCGGTCAGGCAGAGCAGCTGCTTGGGGCGCTCCCGCGTGGAAATGGGCCACAGCCGTGTCCCGGACCCTCCCGACAGGATGACGGGGACGATCGCGGTTGCGGACTGCATGTGGCGCTTCTCCATGGAAAATGAGATATGCCCCGAAGGATGCGGGGCATTAGACGTCAGGATGACGCAGCGCACAACGCACCGTCGGCGTCTGTGTTCAGCTTTTCTTTGGGTATTGTTGCAAGAGGGGAGGGGTGCCGACCGGGTTCTCACGCCCGGCCAGGAAATCGGGCGTCATGATCAGGCTGTTCAAGCACTACATACCCCATGCCGTGCTGTTGCTCGGGATGCTGGACTTCGCGCTGTTGCTGGTGTCGGCGGAGCTGGGCTGGATCGTGCGCGCCGGGCAGATCGGCATGGTCGCAGAGCCGATCCAGACGCGCATTCCCGAATTGCTGAGCTTCGCTGCGGCCCTGGAACTCGCGATGATCGCGGTCGGCGTCTATGGGGCGGAGGCGCTCCAGTCGCTGCGCTTTGCCGCCGCCCGGCTGATCGTTGCCATTGCACTGGGGGCGATCGCGCTGGCGGCGCTGTTCTTCCTGATCCCAACGATCACCTTCTGGCGCTCCAACCTGCTCTACGCGATGGGGTTCGCCGTCGTCCTGCTGCTGATGCTCCGGATCCTGCTCGGCCGGACGCTCGGAGGCCACGTCTTCAAGCGGCGGGTGGTGGTGCTGGGCGCCGGCCCCCGTGCCGCGCGGCTGAAGGCACTGGCGCGCGCGCCGGGGGCTACCTTCGTCGTGGTCGGCTATGTCGGCATGGGAGACGCCCAGCCGGTGATGCCCGAGGCGATCGGCCGCGAGGCGATCAACAACCTGGCCGAGCACGTCGTGCTGCTCAACGCGAGCGAAGTGGTGCTTGCGCTGGAGGAACGGCGCAACGCGCTCCCGCTCAAGGACCTGCTGCGGATCAAGACCACCGGTGTCCACGTCAACGAGCTCTCGACCTTTCTGGAGCGCGAGACCGGGCGCGTCGACCTGGACAGTGTGAACCCGTCCTGGCTGATCTTCTCCGACGGATTCTCGTCCGGCCGGGTGTTTTCCAGCATGTTCAAGCGGCTGTTCGACGTGACGGTCAGCCTGCTGCTGCTCGTCCTGGTGCTGCCGGTGCTGGTGCTCGCGGTGCTGGCGGTCAAGCTCGACAGCCGGGGACCGGCCTTCTACCGCCAGCGCCGGATCGGCCTCTATGGCCTGGCCTTCGACATCATCAAGCTGCGCTCGATGCGGGTGGATGCGGAGGTCGGCGGCAACGCCGTCTGGGCGGAAAAGGATGACCCGCGCATCACGCGGGTCGGTCGCGTCCTGCGCAAGCTGCGCATCGACGAACTGCCCCAGTGCTGGAGCGTGCTGAAGGGCGACATGAGCTTCGTCGGCCCGCGCCCCGAACGCCCCCAGTTCGTCGACGATCTCGAGCAGCAGCTTCCCTATTATGCCGAACGGCACATGGTGAAGCCCGGCATTACCGGATGGGCGCAGATCAACTATCCCTATGGCGCCTCGATCGAGGATTCGCGCCAGAAGCTCGAATACGACCTCTACTACGCCAAGAACTACTCGCCGTTCCTGGACCTGCTGATCCTGCTCCAGACGGTGCGGGTGGTGCTCTGGCCCGAGGGCGCGCGCTGAATGCTGCCCGACCTCATCCTGTGGAGCCACGCGCTGGCCGCGCTGCTGTTCGGGATGCTGGCGATCTGGGCGGTCCGCAGCCGCGAGCTGCCGCGCGCGATCCGCGTCAGCTTTGCCGCGGCGCTGGTGCTGACGGCCCTCTGGGCCCTGTCGGTCGCCGGCATCGGCAATGCGGAGCCCGTCACGGTGGTGGTGGAGGGAGTGCGCAACCTCGCCTGGCTGGCCGTCATGCTGGCGATCCACCGCTGGGGCGGTGCGCGCTACCTGACGCTGCCGATCGCCTATGCGGTGGTGGCGCTGGTGGTCGCGTTGCAGGTGGTCCTGCAACTGCTGGCGGCCGAGGCAAAGCCGGAAGCCGTGGCCACCGGCCTGATGCGCGCTGCGCTGCTGATGCGCGCCCTGTCGGCAGCGGGGGGGCTGGTGCTGCTCTATGGGTTGAGCACGGGGCTCGGCCGATCGGGACTGCGGCTGGCGATGACGGCGATCGGGGCATTGTGGCTGATCGACGTCAACCTCAGTGCGCTCCGCTATCTGACCGGGGACGCACCGGGCGAGTTCCAGGCGATGCGTGGCCTGGCACTGGCGCTGCTCGCCGCCGTCATCGCGCTTGCCTTCCATCGCAGCGGCGGGCGCGAGTTGCGGGTGTCCCGCACCGCGACGCTGCACTCGCTCTCCGTTCTCGGCCTGGTGGGCTATGTGCTCGTCATGATCGCGGGCAACGCGGCCCTGGCGAGCTTGGGCGGCGACCATGCACGCGTTCTCCAGACGGCGTTCGTCTTCGGGTCGACCGCCGCGCTGCTGACGCTGATGTCGTCGACCTGGCTGCGCGCCTGGGTTCGGGTCAAGCTCACCAAGCACCTGTTCCAGCACCGTTACGACTATCGTGTCGAATGGGCCCGCTTCACCGAGACGCTGGGGCGGCCGCAGGGCGGCGCGCCGCTCGCCGAGCGCGTGGTCAAGGCGATCGCGGACCTTACCCAGTCCCCGGCGGGCATGCTGCTGATCGCAGGCGAAGAGGGGCTGGAGCGCGCCGCCGGCTGGAACTGGCCGATGGAAGGACCGACGCCGGAGCCGGCCGCTGCCCTCGCCCGGCATCTGGCGGAGAGCGGACGGGTGCTGGAGCTCGACGCAGTCCGCTCGGGCATTGCCGAGCGGATGGATGCGGAGGCGATCCCCGCATGGCTGCTGGACCTGGCGGATGCCTGGGTGGTCGTGCCGCTGCCGCACCTGGGACAGCTCGTGGGCGCGATCCTGGTGGCGCGGCCGCCGGTCGACCGAGCGCTCGACTGGGAAGACTTCGACCTGCTCAAGATCGCCGGGCGTCAGGTCGCCAGTTATCTGGCCGAGGCGCGCGCGACCGAAGCCCTGCTGGAGGCGCAGCGGTTCGACGAGTTCAACCGGCGCTTCGCCTTCATCCTGCATGACCTGAAGAACCTGGTCAGTCAGCTGAGCCTGGTCGCGCGCAATGCCGAGCGCCATGCCGACAACCCGGAGTTCCGCGCCGACATGGTGGCGACCTTGCAGGAGTCCGCCGCACGGATGAACGACCTGCTCGCGCGGCTTGCGCAGCGGCAGCCGGCGGCGGCGGGCATGCCGAGGCCGCTCGACCTGGTGGCGCTGGCGCATGGGATCGCCGACGCGCGGCGCGCCCAGCATGCAGTGCGCGTGGAGGCCGAGGAACCGGTTCGCGCGATTGCCGATGCGGCGCGGCTGGAACAGCTGCTGGGGCATCTGGTCCAGAATGCCGTGGAGGCGAGCGCGCCGGACATGCCGGTGATGCTGCGCGTGCGCCATGCCGAGGACATGGCAGCGATCGAGGTCATCGACTGCGGCCAGGGCATGTCGCCGGCATTCGTGCGCGAGCGTCTGTTCAAGCCGTTCGTCTCCTCGAAAGCCGGCGGTTTCGGGATCGGCGCGTTCGAGGCGAGCCAGCTGGCGCAGGCGATGGGCGGACGGGTCGAGGTGACCAGCCGCGAGGGGCAGGGATCGACGTTTCGCGTGCTGCTGCCGCGTGCCCCGCAATCAACCATGGAGGAGGCGGCATGAGCGCCGAGATGCGACGGCTGCTGATCGTCGAGGACGACCTGGGCCTCCAGCGGCAGCTGCGCTGGGCCTATGAGGGCTATGCGATCACGGCAGTGGGCGACCGTGCGGCGGCGCTCGCGGCGCTCCGGGCCGAGGAGCCCCAGGTAGTGACGCTCGACCTGGGGCTGCCGCCCGACCCGGACGGCACCACCGAGGGGTTCGCCACGCTGGAGGCGATGCTGGCGCTGAAGCCCGACACCAAGATCATCGTCGCATCCGGCCACGGCGCCCGCGAAAGCGCGCTCAAGGCGATCGCGATGGGGGCGTTCGATTTCTACTCCAAGCCGATCGACATCGACACGCTGGGGCTGATCGTCGCGCGCGCGTTCCACGTCCATGCGCTGGAGGCGGAGAACCGACGCCTGGCGGCGCGGATCGAGGGCGAGACGGCGCTGGGCGGCATGCTCACCGCCGCGCCGGAGATGCTCAAGGTCACGCGAACCATCGAGCGGGTGGCGCCGGCCGACGTGTCGGTGCTGCTGCTGGGGGCGTCGGGCACCGGCAAGGAACTGCTGGCGCGCGGGCTGCATGACGCGAGCCCGCGCGCAAAGGGGGCGTTCGTCGCCATCAACTGCGCGGCGATCCCGGAGACCCTGCTCGAAAGCGAGCTGTTCGGGCATGAGAAAGGCGCCTTCACCGGCGCGATCAAGACCACCGCGGGCAAGATCGAGGCTGCGCAGGGCGGGACGCTGTTCCTGGACGAGATCGGCGACGTGCCGCTGCCGTTGCAGGTGAAGCTGCTGCGCTTCCTGCAGGAGCGGGTGATCGAGCGGATTGGCGGGCGCAAGCCGATCCCGGTGGACACGCGCATCGTCTGCGCGACCCACCAGGACCTGGACGCGATGGTGGCGGACGGACGCTTTCGCGAGGACCTCTACTATCGCCTGGCGGAGATTGTGGTGCGGATCCCGTCGCTGGCCGAACGGCCGGGGGACGCCGGGCTGCTCGCGCGGCATTTCCTGCGCCGCTATGCGCGCCAGATGAACGCAGGGGTGACCGGCTTCGCACCCGATGCTCTGGCCGCGATCGATGCCTGGAACTGGCCGGGCAACGTGCGCGAGTTGGAGAACCGGGTGAAGCGCGCCGTCATCATGGCGGACGCCAAGCAGGTCACCGCCGCAGACCTGGACCTCGACCATGGCGAGGCCGAGCCGATCAACCTGAAGGCGATCCGCGAAGAGGCGGACCGCCGCGCCATCCGCCATGCGCTGGCGCGGGCGCAGGGGAACATTTCCGGCACCGCGCGGCTGCTGGGGATCAGCCGGCCGACGCTCTACGACCTGATGAAGGCCTATGACTTGCAGCCGTGAGCTTGCCTGACGCCATCGGGCGCGGGTAGCGCGGGCGGATGGACGCCCATCCCGACACGCTGGCGCGGATCGCCGCTGCGCTCGAACGGCTCGCGCCGACGCCGCCGCACGCTGCCGATCCGCTCGCCCATCCCGCCTATCTGTGGGACGGAACGGTGCTGAAGGCCGCGCGCGCGTTCGATCCGCTGCCGATCGCGCTGCTGTCGGGCATGGAGGCGCAGAAGGCGAGCTTCGTTGCGAACCTCCAGCGGCTGGCCGGCGGCATCGCGGCACAGGACGTGCTGCTGTGGGGTGCGCGCGGGACCGGCAAGTCGGCGCTGGTGAAGAGCGCCGTCGGCGCCGTGCAGGCGGAAGGTGCGGCGCTGGCGCTGATCGAGGTGGTGACGCCGCGGCTGGAGACGCTGCCGGCGCTGTTCGCGGCCATTGCCGATGCGGGGCGGGCGTTTGCGATCTTCCTGGACGACCTCGGCTTCGAGCATCCGGGCGAGGCGAGGGCGCTGCGCTCCCTGCTCCAGGGCGGGGCGGAGGCGCGGCCCGCAAACGCACGGCTGGTGGTGACCTCCAACCGCCGCCACCTGATGCCGCGCGACTTGGCCGAGCAGGCGAGCGCGATCAACCCGCGCGATTCGGTCGACGACAGCCTGGCGCTCGCCGATCGCTTCGGGCTGAGCCTGGGATTCCATGTCGTCGATCAGGACGCCTATCTGGCGATCGTCGCCGGCTATTGCGCGACCCACGACCTGCCGTTCGATCCCACCGACGCGGTAGGCTGGGCGACGCGCCGTGGCAGCCGCTCGGGCCGCATCGCGTGGCAGTATGTCACCGACCTGGCGGGCCGGCACGGGCGCGCATTGTAGCATCTATGCTCCTGCCTGCGCAGGAGCATGGGGCGATCAGCCCGCCAGCGCCTCGGCTTGCTCGGCGAGTTCCAGCCAGCGTTCCTCGGCCGCATCCTTGTCGGCGCGCGCCTTGGCGACGCTGGCCATCAGCGTGTCGAACTTCTTGGGATCGCGCGCATAAAGGTCCGGGTCGGCCAACGCCGCCTCATCCCGCGCGATCGCCTGCTCCAGCTTCTCGATCTGGCCGGGCAGCAGGTCGTAGTCGCGCTGGTCCTTGTAGCTGAGCTTGGTCGGCTTTGTCCGCACCGGCTCGGCGGCCGGAGCCGCCTTGGGCTTGCGCTCCACCTTGGGCTTGCGGCGCGCTTCCCAGTCGGCATAGCCGCCGACCACCACATCGACCGTTCCCGATCCGTCGAGCCCCAGCGTCACCGTGACGGTGCGGTCGAGGAAGTCGCGGTCGTGGCTGACGATCAGCACGGTGCCGGCATAGTCGCCGATCACCTCCTGCAGCAGGTCGAGCGTTTCCAGATCGAGGTCATTGGTCGGCTCGTCGAGGACCAGCAGGTTCGAGGGCCTGGCGAACTCGCGGGCCAGCAGCAGGCGCGAGCGCTCGCCGCCTGACAGCGTGCCGATCTTGGCCTCGGCGATGCTGGGGTCGAACAGGAACTCCTTCAGATAGCCGTGGACGTGCTTCTTCACGCCCAGCACCTCGATCCAGTCGCCGCCGTCCGCGAGCACGTCGCGCACGCGCTTCTCCGGCGCCATCAGCTTGCGCTGCTGGTCGATGACGATGCCGTCGAGCGTCTTGGCGCGGGTGATCTTGCCCGAATCCGGCTCCAGCTCGCCGGTCAGCATGCGCAGCAGCGTGGTCTTGCCGGCGCCATTGCCGCCGACGATGCCGATGCGGTCGCCACGCCGCACGCGCAGCGAGAAGTCCTTGATGACGGTGCGGTCGCCGAATGCCTTGGTGACGTGCTCGGCGTCAATCACGACCTTTGTCTTGGTGTCGTCGCTCTCCACCGCGAGCTTGGCAGTGCCCTGCGGCCCCGTCATTGCCGCGCGTTCGGCGCGCATCTTGTGCAGCGCCTCCAGCCGGCCCTGGTTGCGCTTGCGCCGTGCCGTCACGCCGCGGTGGAGCCAGTGCTCCTCGATCTTGAGCTTGGCGTCGAGCTTCTCGGCGGCGCGCTGCTCCTCGGCCTGGACTGTCTCCATCCAGGCATCGAAGCCGCCGAAGCCGATCTCGTTGCGGCGGATCGTCCCCCGGTCCAGCCACAGCGTAGAGCGGGTCAGCCGGGTCAGGAAGGTACGATCGTGGCTGATCGCGACGAACGCGCCCGAGAAGCGGCCGAGCCATTCCTCCAGCCACTCGATCGCCGACAGGTCGAGGTGGTTGGTCGGCTCGTCGAGCAGCAGCACGTCGGGGTTCATCGCCAGCGCGCGCGCGATGGCGGCACGGCGCCGTTCGCCGCCGCTCGCGGTCGCGGCCTCGCGCGACAGGTCGATGCCGAGCTGGTCGGCGATCGCCTCCACCTCGTGGGTCGCCGCCGCATCCTCGCCGTGGCAGGCGAAGTCGTGGAGCGTCGCAAAGCCCGAGACGTCGGGATCTTGTTCCAGCAGCACGACGCGCGTGCCGGGTACCACCGTGCGGCGACCCTCGTCGGAATCGAGCGTGCCGGCGATCAGCCGCAGCAGGGTCGACTTGCCTGCGCCGTTTCGGCCGATCAGCGCCAGCCGGTCGCGCTGGCCGATATGGAGGTCCAAGCCGCGGAACAGCCAGCCGGATCCCTGGATCAGGCCGAGGCCTTCGTAGCTCAAGATGGGTGCTGCCATGGGCGGCAGGTAGGCGGCCGCTGCGGACGGGGCAAGTTGCCGCCGTGCAACACTTGCCCGCCCGGCCATATTCATAGGCTATTCAACGCGCTCCCCCTATGCCAACCAGCATGAAGATGTTGGTTCGAGCCGGTCTCTGCGTGTGCGCACTGCTGCCTGTGGCAGCGGATGCTGCGCCCGTGGCCGGCATGCAACGCCATCGTGGCGACCAGGAAGCGGCGATGGAAGGCCGCAAGCAGGGCCGCATCCTGCCCCTGCGCGAGATCGAGCGGCGGGTCACCGGCAAGATCCGTGGCGCACAATATCTGGGCTTCGACTTCGATGCCGGCACTGCCATTTACACGCTCAAGTTCCTGCGCGATGGAGCCGTGATCTGGGTCGATGTCGACGGCCGCACCGGTGAAATCGTTGGCCGGACGGGAAAATAGAGCCTTCGCGAAAGGGTGGAAATGCGCGTTCTGATCGTCGAGGACGAACCGAATCTGGGCCGCCAGCTGCGGGCCACGCTGGAGGGCGCCGGCTATGCCGTGGACCTCGCCACCGATGGCGAGGAGGGGCACTTCCTGGGCTCCACCGAAACCTATGACGCGATCATCCTCGATCTCGGCCTGCCCGAGGTCGACGGGCTGACCGTGCTCGATCGCTGGCGCAAGGAAGGGCGCACCGCACCCGTTCTTGTGCTCACGGCGCGCGACAGCTGGTCCGACAAGGTGGCGGGGCTCGACGCCGGCGCCGACGACTATGTCGCCAAGCCCTTCCAGACCGAGGAGCTGATCGCCAGGCTGCGCGCGCTGATCCGCCGCGCGTCGGGCAACGCCTCGGCCGAGCTGGTCGCGGGCGACATCCGCCTCGACACGCGATCGGGCAAGGTCACCAAGGCGGGCGAGCCGGTGAAGCTCACCGCGCAGGAATATAAGCTGCTGAGCTACCTGATCCACCACAAGGGCAAGGTGGTCAGCCGCACCGAACTGATCGAGCATATCTACGACCAGGATTTCGATCGCGATTCGAACACCATCGAGGTGTTCGTGACGCGCATCCGCAAGAAGCTGGGCTCGGACGTGATCACCACCATCCGCGGCCTTGGCTACAGCCTCGACGAGCCGGGCGCGCCTGCGCCGATCGCGTGATGCGGGGCCGATGAAGGCAGCGTTGCAATGAGGCCCTGGGGCGGCCTACTCGACACCTGGGCTGCGCGCCACGACAAGGCGGCCACGCCGGTGCAGCCGGGCCCGGGCGACCCGCCGCCGCGCAGCTATGTGCGGGTGACGGGCTCGCTCAGCCGCCGCATGATCCTGATCGCGGCGGTATGGATCCTGGTGCTGCTGTCCGGCGGTGGTTTCGCGCTCGACCGGGTGCTGACTTCGGCGATCACGCGCAATTTCGACGACCAGCTCGACTATCTGCTGACCTCGATGATCGTCACGGCCGAGATCGGGTCGGACGGCGAAGTCGTGTTCAACCGCAACCTGGGGGACCAGCGCTTCCTGGAGCCCGGTTCCGGCCTCTACTGGCAGGTAAGCGGCAAGGGCTTCGAGCCGTTTCCGTCGCGGTCGCTGTGGGATCGCAAGCTGCCCGAGGGCGACCCGCATCACGACAAGGAAATCCACACCTACGACAGCAATGCCTTCCCGGACGAGAAGCTGCGCATCGTCGAGCGCGACCTGACGCTGCCGGGATCGCCGGTGCGCTGGCGCTTCCAGGTGGCGGAGTCGCGCGACGTGCTGGACGCGCAGATCGACGCGCTGCGCCGTACGCTGATCCGCAGCTTCCTGCTGCTGGGGCTGGGGCTGATCGTGATGGCGGCGCTGCAGACCTGGTACGGCCTGCTGCCCTTGCGCAAGCTGCGCTACGCCATTGCCCGGCTGCGCAGCGGTGAGGCGGCGCGGCTGGAGGGCGCGATGCCCGCCGAGGTCGCGCCGATGGTCGAGGAGCTCAACGCGCTCGTCGAGCACAACGACCGGCAGGCGGAGGAGGCGCGGCGTCACGCCGGAAACCTCGCCCATGCGCTCAAGACGCCGCTGACCGTCATCATGAACGCCGCGGCGGCCGGGCAGGACGATCTGGCGGCGACGGTGATCCGCGAGGCGCGCACGATGCGCCGGCAGGTCGACCATCACCTCGCCCGCGCGCGTGCGGTGGGACGTCGCGGCAGCGCCCACAGCCGCGCCGAAGTGTGGCCGTCGGTGGAGGCGGTCGAGCGCGCGGTCAGCCGGCTCTATCCCAACGTGCGGGTCGATGTGGATGGCGCGCGCGATCTCATCGCGCGGATCGAACGTCAGGATTTGGACGAGATCCTGGGCAACCTGGTCGAGAACGCCGCCAAATACGGCGGCGGCAGCGTGTTCGTGACGGTGCGCGCGGACATGGGCTTTGCCGAGATCCTGGTCGAGGACGACGGCGTCGGCATTCCGGAGGCCGATCGCCAGCGCATCTTCGACCGCGGCGTCCGGCTGGACAGCGGCAAGCCGGGCACCGGCCTTGGCCTCGCGATCGTGCGGGACGTGGCTGAAATCTACGAAGGCACGGTCACGCTGGAAGAGAGCGAGGACCTGGGCGGATTGCTCGTGCGGCTGCGCCTCCCGGCCTTCGGCTAGCGCCGGCCGGCACGACGCATCTCAAAAGACGCGAAGGCCCAGCCGGCGCGCGGCCGCTGCATAGTTCCGCATCCCTTCGAACGCCTTGTTCGTGAGCGCGATATAGGCGCGGCGGCGGTCCAGCGGGTCGTCCTCCCGTTCGAACAGTCCGGCTTCGATCATCGTCGTGATCCAGCGTAGCGCCGTCGTCGGCGGGACCGCGGCAGCGATGCACAGGCTGGAGACCGATACCGATACCCGCTCCAGGCGCGCGGCCATCAGGTCGAGCAGCATGTCCCAGGCCGGGTCCGCGAACAGCTGCGCATCGAAGAACTGCTCTCGCAGCCGGCGCGCACGGATCTCCGCGCGGATCGCGCCCGGCTGCGGCAGCGGTTCCTCCTCCGATAGCTTGGCCGTGCCACCCGTATCCGAGCCGGAGCCGTCCAGCAGCTCCGGTTCGGCACTGTAGCCGTCGCGCTCCTGCGCCTGTCCCTTCGCGCTCGCGAAGGTGAGGCGCGTCAACGCCTCGGCAATGCGGGCGACTTCTTCACTCAGCCGCCGGATGCGTTCGCCGTCTGTCTCGGTCGCACCGGCATATTGGATCGTCGGCCGGCATCCCGCGATCGCGAGCGCAGAGACTCGCTCGGACACGTCCGGGGCGCACAGCATCTGCACGCCCGCGACGGACGTCTGGGCCACGGCCTGGTCCAGTTGTGCCGGCGTGAAGCAGACGATCAGCCGAGAGCCGACCCAGGCGCGGATCTCCTCGCCCCACTGCAGCAGCGCTTCCAGTTCGGTGGGTGACGCCGGTGCGGCCTCGATCAACAGGATGTCGTGCCCAGGCAGGTCCGATGGCCGCGGCAGGTCGCCGAAGCCACCGCGTCCGATCACGTGCGCGCCGGCCAGCGCTGCCGCGTCTGCTGCCGCTTGGGCTCCGGAGGCATCATGGGCGACGATGAAGAGGGCCGCGGGGTGATGAAAGCCCTGTGCGCGGCTCGGGGCATCCGCCGGAGACCCGAACGCGTGGGAAGACGATCCAAGCATGACAGGCCCCCAACCATGTACCGGACGTTAAGCATCCGCTATGGAGCCTTGTCTGGCATAGAAGCGGGACAGTATCAATCGAGTGCCTTGACGATCTCTTCTGTCATCTTCTTGGCGTCCGCCAGGAGCATCATGGTGTTGTCCATGTAGAACACCGGGTTGTCCACGCCGGCATAGCCGACGCCGCCCATCGAGCGCTTCACGAACAGCACCGTCTTGGCCTTTTCCACGTCCAGGACGGGCATGCCGTAGATGGGCGAGCTCTTGTCGGTCTTGGCCGAGGGATTGGTGACGTCGTTGGCGCCGATCACGAAGGCGACGTCGCTCTGCGCGAACTCGGCGTTGATGTCCTCCAGCTCGAACACCTCGTCATAGGGGACGTTCGCCTCGGCCAGCAGCACGTTCATGTGGCCCGGCATGCGGCCGGCGACCGGGTGGATGGCGTATTTGACGCGGACGCCATGCGCCTTGAGCTTGTCCGCCATCTCGCGCACCGCATGCTGCGCCTGGGCGACCGCCATGCCATAGCCGGGGACGATGATGACCTGCTCGGCCTGGCTCATCAGGAAGGCGGCGTCCTCGGCCGAACCGCGCTTCCACGGGCGGTCGATCGCCTCGCCGCCGCTGGCGCCGCCGCTCTCGGCCCCGAAGCCGCCGGCGATGACGCTCAGGAAGCTGCGGTTCATCGCGCGGCACATGATGTAGCTCAGGATCGCGCCCGACGAGCCCACCAGCGCGCCGGTGATGATCATCGCGCTGTTGCCGAGCGTGAAGCCCATCGCCGCGGCGGCCCAGCCCGAATAGCTGTTCAGCATCGACACCACGACCGGCATGTCCGCGCCGCCGATCGGGATGATCAGCAGGAAGCCGACCAGGAAGGCGAGCAGCGTGATCGCCCAGAACATCCACGGTGCCTGGGTCTCGAAAAAGCCGGCGATCAGCGCGAGGATCGCGCCCAGCACGGCCAGGTTGAGGACGTGGCGGCCGGGCAGCAGGATCGGCTTGCCCGACATGCTGCCGTTGAGCTTGAGGAAGGCGATCACCGATCCGGAAAAGGTGATCGCGCCGATCGCCGCACCCAGCGTCATCTCGATGCGGCTGACCGGGTGGATGGCCGCGAACGGCTGGCCGATCATCGGCACCACCAGCTCGGCGATGCCGAAGGCGACCGGGTTCAGGAAGGCGGCGCAGGCGACCAGCACCGCAGCGAGGCCCACCAGCGAGTGAAAGGCCGCGACCAGCTGCGGCATCGCCGTCATCGCGATCCGGCGCGCCGTGGTGAGGCCGATGATGGCACCGAGCGCGATGGCGCCCAGGATCTCCAGCAGCGTGAGCATGTCGATGCGCGCAAACAGCGGGCCGGTCGCGGCGATGGCGCCGCTGGGGTCCGCCAGGACAAGGCCGACCGTCTGCACGGGCAGGTGCGTCACCAGCGTGGTGACGACGGCCAGGCCCATGCCGATCATCCCCAGCCGGTTGCCGCGCCGGGAGGTGGCGGGGGACGACAACCCGCGCAGGGCCAGGATGAAGCACACGCCCGAGATCAGATAGGCCAGCGCCACCCAGGGGTTTACCGAAGCCGTATGTTCCATCCTGAACCCCTTTCCGTCACCCCGGCGAAGGCCGGGGTCCATCTTTCCACCTGCGCCTGTCGCACGATGGATCCCGGCTCTCGCCGGGATGACGACCTAGTGCCTGGCGGCCGTGTCCGGCCGCTCCTTCTTCTTGTACATGGCCAGCATCCGTTCGGTGACCGCGAAGCCGCCGAAGATGTTGATGCTCGCCAGCACCACCGCCAGCAGCCCCAGCCATTTGGCGCCGGGTGCTCCGGCCGCGGCGGCGGCGACCAGCGCGCCGACGATGATGACCGAGGAGATCGCGTTGGTGACCGCCATCAGCGGCGTGTGCAGCGCCGGGGTGACCGACCACACCACATAATAGCCGACGAAGCACGCCAGCACGAAGATCGACAGGATCGAGACGAAGTCCATGGCCTTGCCCTTTCGTCAGCGGCTCGCGGGGATCGCGCGCAGGCAGGCCTCGAACGCCGCCATTGCCGCCGGATCCCCGTCCGCGACCGTCACCCATTCCCCGTGCGACGCGACTGCGCCGCCGAGCATCAGATTGTCCTGGTGACCGAAGTCTTCCACCACCGCGCCCGCATCGTTACCGACCAGCGCGCGCATGCGCGTCGCGAAATCCTCGCCCGCTGACGAATAGCCGTAGATCGGCCGCTCGAGTGCGGCAAAGAAGCCGAGCTCGAACGCAGTGCCGGCGTCGGCTCCCGGCCCGCGGAACGGCGTCAGATTGGCGACGATCGCATCGGCCGAGCGCATCAGGGCGAGATTGGCGCGATAAATCGCCACCCCTTCCTGGAAGCTGCCGCTGGCCGACGGGCTCGCCTCGACATCGAAGGGAAAGATGCCTTCGAAGCCGTGCTCGGCGCACAGGGCGAGCTTGGCCCGGGCGATCGCCGGCGCGTGCCCCAGGAACACGTCGGGACCGGCAAGATAGAGGCGCCTGGGCATGCGGGGCGTCAGGCCTGGAGCAGCCGGGGGTGCACCACGGCGCCCCCGCGCGTCAGGCGGATGCCCTGGGTGACCTCGTCCTCGTCCGGGAGCACGGGACGACCGGCGTCCTTCTCCCAATAGGCCGACAGGAAGTTGTAGAGGTTGCGCGCGAACAGCGCCGAGGTGTCGGCGGCGAGGCGGCTCGGCACGTTGCGGTGGCCGAGGATGCGCACACCGTGGCGCTCCACCACCTCGCCTGCGACCGCGCCCTCGACATTGCCGCCCTGCTCGACGGCGAGGTCCACGACGATGCTGCCGGGGCGCATCGTCTGGAGCTGCGCATCGCTGATCAGCCGCGGTGCGGGACGGCCCGGGATCAGTGCGGTGGTGATGACCACGTCCTGCTTGGCGAGGTGGCTGGAGACGAGTTCGGCCTGCGCCTTCTGATAATCGGGCGACATCTCGGTGGCATAGCCGCCCGAACCCTCGCCCTCGATGCCGGCGACATTCTCCACGAAGATCGGCTTTGCGCCGAGCGACTGGATCTGCTCCTTGGTGGCCGAGCGCACGTCGGTGGCGGAGACCTGCGCACCAAGGCGCCGCGCGGTGGCGATCGCCTGGAGGCCCGCGACCCCCACGCCCATCACGAAGACGCGCGCGGCCGAGACCGTGCCTGCCGCCGTCATCATCATCGGAAAGGCACGGCCGTACGCCGCGGCCGCATCGATCACCGCCTTGTAGCCGGCGAGGTTCGATTGCGAGGAGAGGATGTCCATCGACTGGGCGCGGGTGATGCGCGGCATCCACTCCATCGCCAGCGCCTCGATCCCGAGCGCGGCATAGCCGTCGACCCGCGCGCGCTCGCCAAAGGGATTGAGGCCGGCGACCAGCCAGGCGCCCGGCTTGATGCCCGTGAGCGACTCGGGGGCCGGGCCCTGCACCGCCAGCACGACATCGGCATCGGCCAGCACTTCGGCGCGGCTGCCGAGGGTCGCCCCCGCGGCGGCATAGTCGGCGTCGGCGACCGAGGCCGAACGCCCGGCGCCCGCCTCCACCGCGACCCGGGCGCCCAGCTGGACGAACTTCTTGACCGTCTCGGCCGTGGCGGAGACCCGCCGCTCGTCCGGAGCGGCTTCGGACAGGACGGCGATCTTCATCAGGCGGCGATCAGCCAGACGACCAGCGCGGCGAGCAGGAGTACGATGATCGTTCCCCATTTCACCAGCGTGAGGAATCCGTTGTACGTGTCCTTGTGCGCGCTCAGGTCGCCATTGCCGGCCATCCTCGGATCCCCTGTCGTCTGCTGTTGGACGGAGCTTAGCTTCGCCGCCGGGAACCGCCAACCCCTGCCTACGGGCGGGCTTAAGCGGGCCTTTACCGTCGTGCTATAGCCACGGCGCGACGAGACTTGGGGAGTCGGGAATGACGCGCAATGGCCAGCGCCTGCTGATGGTGATTGACGACGACCCTGCGCAGCGCCGCCTGATCTCGGTGATCGCCGCGCGGCGCAGCTGGCGGACGATCTTTGCGGACGATGTCGATTCGGCCCTGGAGACGCTCGCGACGCCGGAAGGGCTGGCGCTCGACGCAATCCTGCTCGACCATCGGTTCCCGGACACGGAAACGGAACTCGCCGGCCTGATCGCCGCGCTGCGCCGCAACCGGCCGGCGCTGCCCCTGCTGATGCTGACCGCCGATGGCTCGGTTGCACAGGCGGTGGCGGCAATGCGCGCGGGCGCCAGCGATTTCCTGGTCAAGCCGCTCGTTCCGGAGCGGCTGCTGTCGGCACTCGACGCGGCGGCGGGTGCCGGGGACACGGGCGAACTGCGGCCGCTTGCCGAAAAGCTGTCGATGCCGCTCGCTTTCGACGAGGTCGTGGGCTCGGCTCCCCAGTTCCGCGCGGCGCTCGCGATCGCGGCAAAGGCCGCGCGCGCCCGCGTGCCGGTGCTGGTCGAGGGCGAGAGCGGCGTCGGCAAGGAAGTGCTGGCAGAGGCGATCCACGCCGCATCCCCCCGCGCGCGCCGCCAGATGGTGCACTTCAACTGCGGTGCGATCCCGGCCAACCAGATCGAAAGCGCGCTGTTCGGGCACGAGAAGGGCGCCTTTCCCGGCGCCTTCGAACGCCGCATCGGGCGGTTCGAGGAGGCGGACGGCAGCACGCTGTTCCTGGACGAGGTCGGCGAAATGCCGCTCGCGGTACAGGCGAAGCTGCTTGACGCGATCGTGTCAGGGGAGGTGCGGCCGATCGGCGCGTCCTATGCGCGCAGCGTCGACGTGCGCGTGATCGCGGCGACCAACCGCACGCTGGCCGACGAGGTGGAGGCCGAGCGCTTCCGGGAGGACCTCTATTATCGCCTCAACGTCGTCCAGCTGACGATCCCGCCCCTGCGCGAGCGTCCGGGCGACGTGGCTCCGCTCGCACGCCACCTGCTGGCGCGGATCGGACGGCAGCCGGGTCTGCGCCAGCTTGGCATCACCGACGACGCGCTGGCGCTGCTCGCCGGCTACGACTGGCCGGGCAACGTGCGGCAGCTCCAGAACGCGCTCTTCCGGGCGGCGGTGCTGTGCGAGGGGGATGCGCTGACGCGTGCCGATTTCCCGCAGATCGCGCAGCTGTCCGACGAGGAGACGATCCGTCGCCCGGCGCCGGTGCGCCCGACCGAGGCGGGGGTGACGCTGTTCCGGCCCGACGGCAACCTGAGGGCGCTCGACGAGATCGAGGCCGATGTGATCCGGCTGGCGATCGGCCATTATCGGGGGCGCATGAGCGAAGTCGCCCGGCGCCTCGGCATCGGCCGCTCGACGCTCTATCGCAAGCTGGGCGAACTGGGGATCGACCAGAGCGCCGCCTGACGTTCGTTCAGAAGCATTTCCTGGGGCCGTCCGCGGCGGCGCGGGCGCGGTCGTTCTGGCCGGCGCCGGGACGGATCTTGGCGGACAGGCAGGGCGTCCGCTCCAGCAACACCGGCAGCAGGTAGGAGGTCGGCCTGGTCGGCTGGTCGAAGTTCTCGACCACGTCGTAGCGCAGGATCAGCGCGTCGGGGCGGAAGCTGCCGTCCTGCTCGCGCCCACGCCATTCGATCCGCTCGCCGAGTTCGCTGAAGCCGCCGCTGGTGACGGACGAGAGGCGCAGGTTATGCTCGCGCCCGCCCGAGACGAGCAGTAGATTCTGGCGCCCGTCGGCTTCGACCAGCTTCAGCCGATAGTCGCCGAGGCCAGGGCAGCTCGACTCGGAGAAACCCGCCTCGTCCGGGGCCGAGCGTAGCACCCGGCAGTCGGAGAGGCTGGTGTAGCGCGACACGCGGCCCGCGGTGGACGAGGTCGCGGTTGCGGCTGGCGTGGGCGTCGGTGCGTCGCTGCTCGGCACGGGCGTCGCAGGTGCCGTGGGGGCTGGTGTCGGTGCAGGGGTTTCCTCAGCGACGGCGGCGTTGGGCGCCGCCTCCTCGGGCGCCGGGTCGCCGCCGCACGCACACAGGCAGGTCAGCGCCAGCAGGGGAAGGAAGGACCGCATGGGGGAGTAACGGTGGACGTGGCCGAATGGCTCCATCCTCAACCCGCGAGCGCCGTGTCGCGCAGGCCGCGCCACACCCGCAGCGCCTGCACCGTTTCCGGCACGTCATGGACGCGGATCAGCTGCGCGCCCATGTCCGCGCCTTTCAGCGCCAGCGTGAGCGAGCCCCCCAGCCGCTGGTCTGCCGGCGCCTCGTTCGCAAGCGCACCGATCAGCCGCTTGCGACTGGCACCGAGCAGGATCGGGCAGCCGAGGCCGTGGAAGATCGCGAGACCGTTCAGGAGTGCCAGGTTTTCGGCAAGCGACTTGCCGAAGCCGATGCCGGGATCGACCAGGATGCTGGCACGGCCGACGCCCCCGGCCACCACGGCCTCGATCCGCTGTTCGAGCCAGTCGAACACGTCGGTGAGCACGTTGCCATATGCCGGGCGGGCATGGCCGCCGGTTGCCGGATCGGGGGAGTGCATCAGCACCACCGGGCAGCTTGCGCGCGCCACCACCTCCAGCGCGCGCGGGTCGAACAGCAGGGCGGCGACGTCGTTGACGATGTGCGCGCCTGCGGCCAGCGCCGCCTCCATCACGGCCGCCTTGCGCGTGTCGATCGACACGGGGGTACCGCTTGCGGCCAGGCGCTCGATCACCGGCACTACGCGGGCGATCTCGTCGCCTTCCCACACGGTCGCGGCACCCGGCCGGGTCGATTCGCCGCCGACGTCGATCAGCGCCGCACCGGCCTCTGCCATGCGGTGTCCGGTGGCGGCGATCGCTTCGGGATCGCTGCCATTGCGGCCGCCGTCGGAAAAGCTGTCGGGCGTGCAGTTGAGGATGCCGGCGACCAGCGGCTGGTCCAGGCGCAGCACGCGCTCGCCGCAGGCGATCGGGGCACGGGGCGCGGTGATGCGGGCGTGCAGGGTCTGGAGCCGATCGGCCTGGGTGCTCGATACGCTTTCGAGCAGCCGCGAGAAGTCGGCGAGCGGAACGGTCGCTCGGAGGCCGGGGGCGAGCAGTTCATAGGCAGCGAACCACTGCATCCCACCCGCCAGCCGTGCCGCCTGACCGTCGAGCCCCACTGGGGTGTCGATCAGCTGGACGGGGCGAAGGTGGAGGCGGGCATCGGGGGCGATCGGAGGGACGGTCATGACCTGCTTTCGCGCAGGCTCGCGTCTGTCGCAACCGGCGGAAGGCCGTGCTCCTGCGGAGGCAGGAGCCCATAGCGGCAACCGTCGGCACTCGTGGCCCTGGGCTCCTGCCTGCGCAGGAGCACGGTTTTCGGAAAACTCGGCCTGGCTCTACGGCTGCGTCGCCAGCAGGTACGTCTGCCGCAGCGTATCGATCGCCTGGAGGCGTCCTTCGCTCTCGTGGTGCCAAAAGGTCCAGCCGTTGCAGGACGGCGCGCCCTGGAGCGTCGCGCCGAGCTTGTGGATCGAGCCGGTCTCGACGCCGCAGGCGAGCGAGCCGTCGGCGCGCACCACCGCCTGGAAGCGGCGCTTGGCGTCGGTCAGCACCATGCCCGGTGCGACCATGCCGTTTTCGACCAGCGTGCCGAAGGCGACGCGCGGGGTGCCCTTGGGCGCCTGCATCGTGCGCAGGGACGATTCGTCGAGCGGCAGCGCCTCGGCAATGCGCTGGGTGGCGGCGTCGATGTAGACGCCCTCGCGCTCGATGCCGATCCAGCGGCGGCCCAGCCGCTTGGCGACGGCGCCGGTGGTGCCGGTGCCGAAGAAGGGGTCGAGCACCACGTCGCCCGGATGGGTGGCCGCCAGCAGCACCCGGTAGAGCAGCGCCTCCGGCTTCTGGGTCGGATGGACCTTGTGGCCGTCCTTCTTCAGCCGCTCCGGCCCGCCGCAGATCGGGAATTCCCAGTCGGAGCGCATCTGCAGCTCGTCGTTGAGCGTCTTCATGCTGCGATAGTTGAAGGTGTACTTCGACTTCTCGCCCATCGACGCCCAGATCAGCGTCTCGTGCGCGTTGGTGAAGCGGGTGCCGCGGAAGTTCGGCATCGGGTTGGCCTTGCGCCACACGATGTCGTTGAGGATCCAGAAGCCCAGGTCCTGGATGGTCGCGCCGACGCGGAAGATGTTGTGGTAGCTGCCGATCACCCAGATCGTGCCGTCGGGCTTCAGGATGCGGCGCGCCTCGGCCAGCCAGTCGCGGGTGAAGCGATCGTAGCTCGCGAACGAATCGAACTTGTCCCACTCGTCGGTGACGGCGTCGACATGGCTGCCATCGGGGCGGTTGAGGTCGCCGCCGAGCTGGAGGTTGTAGGGCGGGTCGGCGAAGATCATGTCGACGGACGCAGTCGGCAGCGCGCGCATGTGCGCGATGCAGTCGCCTTGCAGGATGGTGTCGAGCGGCAGCGCCGCGCGCGGTTCCGCCATCGCCGTCTTCGGCGACCGCGTCCGCACCTTCTCCAGCACCCCCATCGATTCACGCCCCCTTGTTGTTGCCCACACTCCTGCGGATCGGCGGAGTTGGGTCAAGCAAACATTTATTTCCAGATTCCCCCGCGATTCCGCGGAGATGCGCGGCAACGCGCCCCGACCAAAGATATTGAGTCTGTACCCGTTGCCACGCCCTACCACTGGTGGGTGTGGCGCAAAGGACTCAGCCGACGGTTTCCAGCGGCAGCCACGCTTGCGCGACCGGCGCGAACGAACGGCGGTGCAGCGGCGTGGGGCCCAGCGACTTGAGCGCCTCCAGATGCGCCTTGGCCGAATAGCCCTTGTTGGAGGCCCAGCCATAGCCGGGATGGCGGGCGTCGGCCTCGATCATGATGGAGTCGCGGTGGTGCTTGGCGACGATCGAGGCGGCCGCAATCGACAGGCACAGCGCATCGCCGCCGACCAGCGCGCGCGAGGGGTGGGGCCAGTCGGGGCAGCGGTTGCCGTCGACCAGCACCATGCCGGGCGCCACGCTCAGCGCGTCGACGGCGCGGTGCATGGCGAGCATGGTGGCCCAGAAGATGTTGATCTGGTCGATCTCTTCGACGCTGGCGATGCCGATGCCGACCTTGGCGCAGGCGAGGATCTCCGCACACAGCCGTTCGCGGCGCAGCGCCGTCAGCGCCTTGGAATCGTCGATGCCATCGGGAATGCAGTCGGGGTCGAGCACCACCGCGGCGGCGACGACCGGACCGGCAAGCGGGCCGCGGCCGGCCTCGTCCACGCCCGCGACGGGGCCGGGGTGCAGGCGTTCATGAGAGTAATCAGGCATTTGCGATGCGCCATGGCGGAAACCGCCGCATCTCGCCAGCCTGGTAGAGACAAACGGCATTGCCCGCGGGGTCGGTGAGTCGCGCCTCGCGCCAGCCCCAGGGCTGCTCGACCGGTTCCTGGGTGAAGGCGACACCTTGCTGGCGCAGGTAGCGGACCGCGATGTCGAGGTCGCCGACCTCGAAATAGACGGTCGGGCGGTCGGTGGCCTCTGCCATCTCGATCGAGAAGGTCGCGCCGCCCTCACTCTCGAACCGGGCATAGCGGCGGCTGGAGCGCACGATCTGGCGCAGGCCGAGCATGCGGTAGAAGCGCTCGCTTGCCGGCAGATCCGTGGCGGGCACCGTCACCTGGTTGAGCATCGGCGACCAGCGGCTGGCGTTGAGGTCGAGCCGCACGCCCTGCTGCGCCATCGGGCCGTGGCCGTCGCCGAGCAGTTCGGCTCCCAGCATTGCGATCCGCACGAAGCGCCGCGCGCGGGCAATCGCTTCGGCGAGGTTCCACTCGCCGGCGAGGCCGCAGGCGATGGCGGTGGAGAGGGTGCAGCCGGTGCCGTGCGTCGCGGTGCTGTCGATGCGGGGGTCGCTCCATTCGATGACGGGCGGGGCGCCGCTTTCTGCCGGATAGAGGCGGTCGACCACCGTAGGCCCGTTGTCATGGCCGCCCTTGGCGAGCACGGCGCAGCCGTGGGCGGCCGCGAGCCGACGCGCGGCCTCCGCCCGGGCCTCGACCGTCGGGAGGGCCGCACCGGCGAGTGCCTCGAGTTCCGGGATGTTGGGCGTGACCACGGTCGCCCGGTCCATCAGCCGCTCGAACGCGGCGATGGTGGCGGTGTCGGCCAATCGGGCGCCGCTGCTCGCCACCATCACGGGGTCGAGCACCACCGGCACGCCCGGCAGTTGCTCGAGCCGTTCCGCAAGCGCGAGCGCGGTGCGGGCCGAGCCGATCATGCCGATCTTCACCGCGTCGACGCCGATGTCGGAGACGACCGAATCGATCTGCGCCAGCACCATGTCGGTCGGGATCGGGTGGACGCCGTCGACGCCCAGCGTGTTCTGGGCGGTGATCGCGGTGATCGCGGTCATGCCGTGGCTGCCGAGCATGGTGACGGTCTTGAGGTCCGCCTGGATGCCGGCGCCGCCGCCCGAATCGGAACCGGCGACGATCAGGATGCGGGGGATCGTCACGCGCGGTGCCGCCGCTCGGTGGAGGCGGGATGCTCCTTCAGCGCCTTTCCGACGCGGGCGGGCCGGTCGAGCAGCTCGCCGCCGCAATTGGGGCACTGCTCGTCCAGGTCGTCCGCGCATTCCGCGCAGAAGGTGCATTCGAACGAGCAGATGAACGCGCCGCCCTGGTCGGCAGGCAGGTCGGTGCCGCAGCGCTCGCAATCGGGCCGCATCTCCAGCATCAGGCGGCCGCCTTCTGCACGGCATCGCAGATGCGGGTCACCACCGCTTCCACCTGCGCGCGATCGTCGCCCTCGGCCATTACCCGGATCACCGGCTCGGTGCCCGATGGGCGAATGACCAGCCGGCCGCGACCGGCCAGCTCGGCCTCGGCCGCGGTGATGATGTCGGTGACGCGCGCATCCTCCAGCGGCTTGCCGCCGGCGAAACGCACGTTGCGCAGCAGCTGGGGCAGCGGATCGAAGCGGTGCAGAACCTCGCTTGCCGGGGCGCCGGCGCGGGTGACTTCGGCGAGCACCTGGAGCGCTGCGACCAGGCCGTCGCCGGTGGTCGCATAGTCGGACAGGATGATGTGGCCGGACTGTTCGCCGCCGACATTGTAGCCGGACGCGCGCATCTTCTCGAGCACGTGGCGGTCGCCGACCTTGGTGCGCACCATGCCCAGACCCTGGGCGGCGAGATGGCGTTCCAGGCCGAGGTTGGACATGACGGTGGTGACCAGGCCGCCGCCCTTCAGCCGGCCCTGGCGCGCCCAGCCCGCGGCGATGGTCGCCATCAGCTGGTCGCCGTCGATCACCCGGCCGGTCTCGTCGACCACGATCAATCGGTCGGCGTCACCATCGAGCGCGATGCCGATCGCGGCACCGGACCCGATGACGGTTTCGCTGAGCGTGGCCGGTGCGGTCGAGCCGACGCCGTCGTTGATGTTCTTGCCATTGGGAGTGACGCCGATCGCGACCACCTCGGCCCCCAGCTCCCACAGGGCGGAAGGGGCGACCTGATAGGCGGCGCCGTTGGCGCAATCGACCACGACCTTCAGCCCGTCCAGGCGCAGTTCCTCGGGGAAAGTGGATTTGGCGAAGTGGATGTAGCGGCCTCGTGCGTCCTCGACGCGGCGGGCGCGGCCGATCTCGGCCGAAGGTGCGAGCGGGACCTGCCCGTCGATCAGCGCCTCGATCGCCGCCTCGTCGGCATCGGAAAGCTTGAAGCCGTCCGGGCCGAACAACTTGATGCCATTGTCGGCGTAGGGGTTGTGGCTCGCCGAGATCATCACGCCCAGGTCGGCGCGCATCGAGGTGGTGAGCATCGCCACCGCCGGCGTCGGCATCGGCCCCACCAGCACCACGTCCATGCCGACCGAGGTGAAGCCGGCGACCATGGCGTTTTCGAGCATATAGCCCGACAGGCGCGTGTCCTTGCCGATCACCACGCGGTGGCGGTGATCGCCCCGGCGGAAGTGCGCGCCGGCGGCCATGCCGACCTTCATCGCCATCTCGGCGGTCATCGGCGACTGGTTGGTGGCGCCGCGAATGCCGTCGGTGCCGAAATATTTTCTTGCCATCGGCTCAGCTGCCCTCAGGTTGTGCCGCTCGTGATCGGCGTGGATAGCGCGCGTTTTGACGAAGGGCGAGCATGTCGCAAGCGGCGCGTATTCTGACCGGACTGGTGGCGGGGCTGGCGCTGGGGGTGATGCTCGCCGCCCAGGCGCCCGGCACCGCGGTCGCGGGCATCGCCTGGGCGGAGCCGATCGGCACCGCCTGGCTCAATGCGCTGCGCATGACGATCGTCCCGCTGGTGGTCGCGCTGCTGGTGACCGGCGTCGCCCAGACCGCGGAGGCCGCGCGCGCCGGCCGGATCGCGACCCGATCGATCCTGTTGTTCGTCGTGATCCTCTGGACCTCCTCGGCATTGGGCGCCGGCGTCACCCTGGGGCTGCTCGACTGGTTCCCGCTGTCGGACACGGCAGCCGGCGCCCTGCGCGGGACCTTCGGCCAGGCGGGCCCCACGGCGGAGGTTCCGCCCTTCACCCAGTTCCTGGTCGCGATCGTGCCGACCAACCCGATCGCGGCCGCGGCGAACGACCAGTTCCTGCCCCTGATCCTGTTCACTCTGGTGTTCGCCTTTGCGCTCACCCGGCTTTCGGGCGATTCCCGCCAGCTGCTGGTGCGGCTGTTCCAGGGGTTGGCCGACACGATGCTGATCGTGATCCGGTGGGTGCTGTGGCTGGGGCCGGTCGGCGTGTTCGCGCTCGGCTATGTGGTGGGCGCGCGGGCGGGGACTGCGGCGTTCGGTGCGCTGGTGCACTATGTGCTGATCGTGATGGCGGTCGGCATGGTGGTGTGGCTGCTCGCCTATCCGCTGGCGATGTTCGGCGGACGCGTGTCCCTCGGCCGCTTCCTGCGCGCGACCGCGCCGGCCCAGGCGGTGGCGATCAGCACCCAGTCTTCGCTCGCCTCGCTGCCGGCGATGCTGCGCGGGTCCGAGGAGGCGGGGGTGCCCGTCGCCACCTCCGGCGTGGTGCTGCCGATGGCGGTGGCGCTGTTCCGCGCGACCGGGCCAGCGATGAACGTCGCGGTCGCGGTCTATGTCGCCCATGTATTCGGCGTGCACCTGGGCGCCGGGCAGATCGCCGCCGGCATCGCCGCGGGTGCGATCACGACCATGGGTGCGGCGAGCCTCCCCGGGCAGATCAGCTTCGTCTCGTCGATCGCGCCGATCGGCATCGCGATGGGCGTGCCCGTCGAGCCGCTCGCGCTGCTGGTGGCGGTCGAGACCTTCCCCGACCTGGTCCGCACGCTCGGCAACGTGACCATGAACCTGGCGGTGACCAGCGTGATCTCCGAGCGGGTCGCGGGCGGTGCTGCGCGGTCCGGGGCGGACGCGCTGCTCGCGGGGGATGAGGTGCCGGCTCGGTAGAGCACGGACCCGCTCATCCTTCCCGTGCTCCCGCGAAAGCGGGAGCCCAGGGTTTCTAAATGCTCGCCTGCGTTGCTCTGCCTGGCCCTGGATTCCCGCCTGCGCGGGAATACGGCATCGCGCGTTCGTTCGAGGCAGAGTTCCTGGTCTGCCTCAGCGCATCAGCACCAGTTCCTCCGCCATGCTCGGGTGGAGCGCGACCGTCTGGTCGAAGTCGTCCTTGGTGAGGCCCGCCTTCACCGCGATCGCGGCGGCCTGCAGGATCTCGGGCGAGTCCGGGCCGATCATGTGCAGCCCCACGACCCGGCCGGTCTCGCTCTCGCAGATCATCTTGTAGAGCGCGCGCTCGTTGCGGCCGGCGAGCACGTTCTTCATCGGGCGGAAGTCGGACTGGTAGACCTTCACCGAGCCGAGCTTGTTCTTGGCCTGCGCCTCCGTCATGCCGACGCCGGCCATCGGCGGGTGGCTGAACACCGCGGCGGGGATGTTCTCGTAATCGACGCGGTGCGGCTTGCCGCCGAACACCGTGTCGGCGAACGCCTGTCCCTCGCGGATCGCCACAGGCGTCAGCTGCACCCGGTTGGTGACGTCGCCCACCGCATAGATGCTGTCGCAGCTCGACTTGCTGTCCGCGTCGACCTTGATCGCGCCCTTGTCGTCCAGCTCGACTCCGGCCGCCTCAAGCCCGAGCCCTTCGGTGTTGGGAACGCGGCCGGTGGCGAACAGCACGCAATCGACGGTGATCGGCTCGTGGTTCGACATGGTGACGGTGAGGCAGCCGTCCTCCCCCTTCTCGATGCCTTCGAACTCGGCATGGAAGCGGAAGTCGATGCCCTTGAGCATCGAGATCTGGAGCAGCCGGTCGCGGATGGATTCGTCATAGCCGCGCAGGATCACGTCGCTGCGGTTGATGAGCGTGACCTTGCTGCCGAACTCGTTGAAGATCCCGGCGAACTCATTGGCGATATAGCCCGCGCCCGCGATCAGGATGCGCTTGGGCACCGCGTCGAGGTGAAACGCCTCGTTGGAGGTGATGCCATGCTCATGGCCGTGGCACACGGGGATCGCCGGGCGCGCGCCGACCGCCACCAGGATCTTGCCCGCCGTGATCGTGCGGCCGGAGGCCAGCGTCACCGAATGGGGGCCGGAGACGGTGGCGCGCTCGCCGATGATCTCGACGCCATGGTTGGTGAGGGTGGCGGTATAGGCTTTGTTGATCCGATCGACCTCACTCAGCACATTGTCGCGAAGCCGCGGCCAGCTGAACGCGCACGGCTCCGGCACGTCCCAGCCGAACTGCTTGGCATCGCGCAGGTCCTCGGCGAAGTGCGCGCCATAGACGAGCAGCTTCTTGGGCACGCAGCCACGGATCACGCAGGTGCCGCCGACGCGATATTCCTCGGCGATCGCCACCTTGGCCCCATGCGCTGCGGAGACGCGGGCGGCGCGCACGCCACCGGAGCCGGCGCCGATGACGAAGAGGTCGTAGTCGAAGTCTGCCATGATGCTCGCCTGCAGGAAGGGGCGCGGGACGGCGCGAAGGAACTGCCTCTATAACGCGGAACCGGCGTGAGGGTGGCGCAATGCCTTCCTCACGCCGATCGCATCCGTCGATCAGTCGGCGAGACCGGCGCGCCGCAGCAGGTCCGTCGTGGACGCGTCGAACGCCTGGCCGCCCTTGTCCGCTGCCTTGGCCATTTCCTTGCCGAGCTCGACGCCGAACTGGTCGAACGGGTTGATGCCCAGCAGCGCCGCGCTGACGAAGGTGCGGTGCTCGTAGAAGGCGATCAGCGCGCCGAGCGTGCGGGCGTCCACCCGGTCGAGCAGCAGCGTCGACGACGGCCGGTCGCCCGGATAGGCGCGCGCCTGATCCTCGTTGTCGCGGCCGGCCATCAGCGCCGCGCCCTGGGCCAGCGCATTCAGCAGCAGCTGGCGGTGGTGGGCTTCGCTCAGCACATCGCCCGGCTCGATCGCGGCGATGAACTCGACCGGCACCAGGTGGGTGCCCTGGTGGAGCAGCTGGAATACCGCATGTTGCGCGTCGGTACCGACGCCGCCCCAGGTGATCGGTGCGGTCGGGCGGGTGACGGGCGTGCCGTCGGCGGTCACGCGTTTGCCGTTCGACTCCATCTCCAGTTGCTGGAGATAGGAGGGAAGCAGCCGCAGCCGCTCGTCATAGGCGAAGGTGGCGCGGGTCTCGGCGTGGCGGACCTGGGTGTAGTAGAGGTCGGCAAAGGCCGCGAGCACCGGCGCGTTGCGCAGCGGCTCGGCGAGGCGGAAGTGGCGGTCCATCTCGGCCGCGCCCTCCAGCAGTTCCTCGAACACGTCCCAGCCAAGGCCGATCGCGGCCGGGAAGCCGATCGACGACCACAGTGAATAGCGGCCGCCGACGCTTTCCGAGAACGGAAGCACGCGGGTCTCGTCGACGCCCCATGCGATCGCCTGCTCGGGGTTCGCCGTCAGCGCGATCACCTTGCCATAAGGGTCCGCGACGCCATTCTCGGTCATCCAGCCGATCGCGCTCTCTGCATTGAGCATCGTCTCGGTGGTGGTGAAGGTCTTGGACGCGATCACCAGCAGGGTCGCATCGGGATCGAAGTCCTCGATCGCTTCCTCCAGCGCGAGGCCATCGACGTTGGAGACGATCGCCACGTCGTAGCGGTCCGAATCGCGGCCGAGCGCGTCCATCAGCAGGTCCGGGCCGAGCGCCGAGCCGCCGATGCCGATGTGCAGCACGTGCCGGATCGGGCCCAGTGCGTCGGCCTCGATCGCGTCGATCAGCGCGCGCATGCGGGCGTGGAAGCCGCGCGCCTGGGCGACGCTTTCCGGATGGCCTTCGCCGCGCTGGGCCGCATGCTCGGCGGCGCGGCCCTCGGTCACGTTGACCGGCTCGCCCGCGAACAGCGCGTCCCGGCGCGCGGCGAGGCCGGCGGCATCGGCCAGCTGCGCGAACGCCTGGAGCCCGGCTGCGTCGAGGTGCGTCTTGGACCAGTCGAAATGAATACCGGCGACGTCGAGCGTCAGCGCCTCTAGCCGGTCCGGCTCGGCTGCGAACAACTCGGTCAGGCGCTTGGGCGCCAGTGCCTCCACGGCCTGCCAGGCGGTGTCCGTCATGCGTTTTCTCCTTCAAGCCGTACTTGTCGCGCGACCTAGCGCGGCACAGGCCGCTCCGCTACTCCCCAACAGCCTGGGTTGACGTGGGCAGGAGTCCCCCGCACAGCAGGCGTCATGGCCAGCAAACCCGCCGCCCGTCGCCAGCGCTCCGAACTGCGCGAGACGGTGCTGTTTTTCGTGAAGCTCGCGATCTTCGTGTTCGTGATCCGCAGCTTCTTCTTCTCGCCCTTCAACATCCCGTCGGGCTCGATGCTCCCGCGGCTGCTGGTCGGCGACTATCTGTTCATCACCAAGTGGAACTACGGCTATTCGCGCCACAGCCTGCCGTGGAGCCTGCCGCTGATCCCCGGCCGCGTGTTCGCAAGCACGCCCGAGCGGGGCGACGTGGTGGTGTTCAAGGCACCGCCGACCGCCGAGGACAATTGGGTCAAGCGCGTGATCGGCCTGCCCGGTGATCGCGTGCAGATGCAGCGCGGCCAGCTGTTCCTGAACGGAAAGCCGATCCCGAAGCAGCGCATCGCCGACTTCGTGCTGCCGGTGTCGCCGAACTTCGGCTGCCAGTTCGAGTTCCAGGACGAGGATGCGGCCGGCAAGCCGATCTGCCGCTATCCCCAGTTCGAGGAGACGCTCCCCAACGGCAAGCGCTATCGCGTGCTCGACCAGGCGGAGACGCCCGCCGACGACACCGGCGTCTACACGGTGCCCGCGGGACATGTCTTCCTGATGGGCGACAACCGTGACGACAGCGCCGACAGCCGCTTCCCGGCGATGCCCAACCAGGGCATCGGCTTCGTGCCGATGGAGAATCTGGAGGGCAAGGCGGTGGTCAACTTCTGGTCGACCGACGGCAGCGCGCAGTGGCTGCTGCCCTGGACCTGGGTCAGCGCCGCGCGCTTCGATCGGATCGGGGAAGGCTTCTGAGCACGCCCCCGCTCGCCCCCTGGATCGCCGCCACCTTTGGCCGCGACGACCTGCCGCTGCCGCTGTTCGAGCGGGCGGTGACGCATGGCAGCCATGCCGGCGAAAGCTACGAACGACTGGAGTTCCTGGGCGATCGCGTGCTCGGCCTGCTCATGGCGGAGTGGCTGTTCGAGCGTTTCCCGGACGAGCCCGAGGGCAAGCTGTCGCGGCGGATCAACGCGTTGGTGACGGGTGCCGTGTGCGCCGAACTGGCGCGCGAACTGGGCGCGGTGCCGCACCTACGGCTCGGCAAGCAGGCGCGCGACGACGGCGCGACCCAGAGCGACAATGTGCTGGGCGACGTGATGGAGGCGCTGATCGGCGCCTTCTACCTGGAGGCGGGGCTGGAGGCGACGCGCGGCTTCGTGCGCCGGATCTGGGCCGATCGCATCGAAACGCAGGTGCGCGCGCCCAAGCACCCCAAGTCCGCGCTCCAGGAATGGGCCGCCGCAAACGACCGGCGCCCGCCCGAATATACGGTGGTCGATCGCTCCGGGCCCGGCCACGCGCCGCGGTTCACCGTCAAGGTGTCGATCGGCAAGCTCGCCGAGGCATCCGCGCAGGGCACGTCCAAGCAGGAGGCGGAAACCGCCGCCGCCAAGGCGCTATTGCGCCAGCTGGAGCGGTAGGTGGGGCGATCCTGGCGGCAGACCATCTCTTACGTCCCTTCCGTTTGGTTCGAGTAGCCGTCGAGCTTGTCGAGACGGCGTATCGAGAACCGTTGCGGCTCTCTCGATACGGGCTCTCGACAAGCTCGATCCCTACTCGAGACAAACGGGGTACGCTGATCCCGCACTCGCCACCTGCGCGTTGACCGGCGTATGCCAAACCCGCATTCTCTCCTTTCTCTTTCGTCAGGCTTGCATATGAACCCCTCCACCCAACGCTGTGGCCTCGTTGCCGTGGTCGGCGCCCCCAACGCGGGCAAGTCGACGCTCGTCAACGCGATGGTCGGCCAGAAGGTCGCGATCACCAGCGCCAAGGCACAGACCACGCGCACCCGCCTGATGGGCATCGCCATTGAGGGCGACACGCAGTTGCTGCTGGTCGACACGCCCGGCATCTTCGACCCGCGCCGCCGGCTCGACCGCGCGATGGTGGCGGCCGCCTGGGAAGGTGCCGAAGGTGCCGACGCCATCGCCTTCGTGGTGGATGCCAAGGGGGGCCTCGGCCCCAAGGTGACGGACATCGCCGAGCGGCTCGCCCACCGTCGCGAGCCCAAGCTGCTGATCCTCAACAAGGTCGACATTGCCGACAAACCGCGCCTGCTGACGCATGCTGCGCGCCTGAACGAACAGATGGGTTTCGACGAGACCTTTTTCGTGAGCGCCCAGACCGGCGACGGCGTGCCGGAGCTCAAGGCTGCGCTTGCGGCGCGCATGCCGGAAGGGCCGTGGCACTTCCCGGAGGACCAGGTCTCCGACGCGACCGACCGGATGCTGGCGGCGGAGATGACCCGCGAGCAGATCTACCACCAGCTCCATGCCGAGCTGCCCTATGCGATCGCGGTCGACACCGAGCTCTACAAGGAGCGCGAGGATGGGTCGGTCGAGATCCACCAGCAGATCCTGGTCGGGCGCGAGAGCCAGCGTGCGATCGTGCTGGGCAAGGGCGGGTCCCGCATCAAGGAAATCGGCGCCAAGGCGCGAGCCGAGCTCCAGACGCTGATGGGCGTGCGCGTCCACCTCTACCTGCACGTCAAGGTCAAGCCCGACTGGGAGGAGGATCGCACCCTCTACCGCGACATCGGCCTCGACTGGGTGGAGTGAGGCTCAGCGTCCGGCGAGCACTTCCTCGACCCACTCCGGCACCAACCGGGTTGCGGGGCCGAGGCGGCTTTCTTCGAACCAGTGGCTGCCGGCCGAGGGTTCGAGGTTGAGTTCCAGGGTGGCGGCACCGAAGTGCGCGGCCATCTGGACGAAGCCGGCGGCGGGATAGACTGCGCCCGAAGTGCCGATGGAGACGAACAGGTCGGCTTCGGCGAGCGCCGCCTCGATGCGATCCATGTCGTAGGGCATCTCGCCGAAGAAGACGATGTCCGGGCGCAGCGCCGGCGCGCCGCATGCTGGGCAGAGGGAGGCAGGCGGCAGCGCGCCCTCGTGCGGCATGCGGGTGCCGCACGCCGCGCACAGGGCGGAGCGCAGCGCGCCGTGCATGTGTAGCAGCCGCCGGGTGCCCGCGCGCTCGTGCAGGTCGTCGACGTTCTGGGTGACGATCAGCAGCTCGCCCGGCCATGCGGCATCCAGGCGCGCTAGGGCCTGGTGCGCGGGGTTGGGCTCCACGGTGTCGAGCGCCTCCCGCCGCGCATCATAGAAGCGGTGCACCAGTGCCGGATCCTGCGCCAGCGCCTCGGGCGTGCACACGTCCTCGACGCGATGCCCCTCCCACAGGCCGCCGGGGCCGCGGAAGGTCGCCAAGCCGCTTTCGGCGGAAAGGCCGGCGCCGGTGAGGACGACGATGTTGCGGATGGCGTGCATGGGGAGAATCTAGCCCCGGGACGGGACAGCCGCCAATCCACAAACACGCTTGAAGCGGTGGCGGCGTACGACTAGCTGCGTGCCGCAATGCAACAAATGCTCGAACTAGCCCGTTCCACCCCCGTGAGTGACGCCCAAGAAGACCGCGCGAGCATCAGCGACATCCTGCGTTTCGCAATGATGCAGCGCATCTGTGTGTCGGTGGTGTACAACAACATGGACATGCTGCTGGCCCCCCACATGCTGTGGACCAAGCATGGCGACCTGCACGTCGATGCGGTCACCGTGGAGCGTGCCGGCGGCGCCCCGAAGGTGGCGAAGCTCGGCACGTTCAAGCTCGCCGGGCTGAACGGCGTCGCGCTGACCTCGCGCCTGTTCACGCCGTTCCCCGAGTTCAATCCCCAAGATCCGAAATACGCCGAGGCACCGGTCGCGCACGTCGCCGCCTGATCCGTTTCGCTGTCGCTTCCGCTTGTCGGGGGCGGCGGCTTTCTGCCATGAGCCGCGGACCGGTCGTCGAGGCGGGGAGCCGGTGCTCCCGACGCGCGTTGGGCCGCCGGGCACGGCAAGGCGGAGCATCATGGCAAGCATCGGCATCTATGGGCGGCTGGGCCGCATGGGACAGGCCATCGCCGCCGTCATCCCGGAGCTGGGTGCGACGCTGGCCGGTGGCGCCGATGCCGGCGAGAATCCGGAGGGCATCGCGCGCAGGGCCGAAGTCCTGGTCGACTTCTCCGCAGCCGTTGCCGTCGATGCCCATATCGCCGCCGCCCGCGCTACGGCGACCCCGATCCTGATCGGCACCACCGGCCTGTCGCGCGCGCAACATGCGCTGATCGACCAGGCTGCCGAGGAGATCCCGATCCTGCAGACCGGCAACACGTCGCTCGGCGTGGCCCTGCTGTCGCGCCTGGTGCGGGAGGCGGCCGAGCGGCTCGGCCCCGACTGGGACATCGAGATCGTCGAGATGCACCATCGCATGAAGGTGGATGCCCCGTCGGGTACGGCGCTGATGCTGGGCGAGGCCGCGGCCGAGGGCATGGGCGTCGAGCTGTCGGACGTGGCCGTCGTCGGCCGCGCCGGGCTGGTCGGCGCACGGGCGCAGGGCACGATCGGGTTCGCGGCGCTGCGCGGCGGGCGCGTGGTGGGCGACCACCAGGTGATCTTCGCGGGCGAAGGCGAGCGGATCGAGCTGGGCCATCGCGCCGACGACCGCGCGATCTTTGCGCGTGGCGCGGTGAAGGCGGCACAGTGGCTCGTCCAGCAGGCGCCCGGGCGCTACAGCATGGATGCGGTGCTGGGCCTTTGAAGCGGGCCGACGTTTTCGAATTCTACCGGCGGCTGGCCGAAGCCAATCCGCACCCCGAGACCGAACTCGAATCGGTCAACGACTTCACCCTGCTGGTGGCGGTCGTGCTCTCGGCGCAGGCGACCGATGCCGGCGTCAACAAGGCGACGCGCCGGCTGTTCGCCGAGGTCGACACGCCGGAGAAGATGGTGGCGCTCGGCGAGGCGGGGCTGAAGGAGCACATCAAGACCATCGGCCTGTTCAACACCAAGGCCAAGAACGTGATCGCGCTGTCTGAGGCGCTGATCGCCGAGCATGGCGGGAAGGTGCCGGCGAGCCGCGAGGCGCTGGAAAAGCTGCCCGGCGTGGGGCGCAAGACCGCCAATGTGGTGATGAACGTCGCGTTCGGGGCGGAGACGTTCGCCGTCGACACCCACATCTTCCGGGTCGGCAACCGCACGGGCCTGGCCAAGGGCAAGACGCCGCTGGCGGTGGAACTGGTGCTCGACCGGGTGACGCCGCAGCCGTTCCGGCTGCACGCGCACCACTGGCTGATCCTGCACGGTCGTTATGTGTGCAAGGCGCGGACCCCGGAATGCTGGCGCTGCCCGGTGGTCGATCTGTGCGCCTACAAGCCCAAGACACCGCCGCCCGCGGCCCGCAAGGGCGCCGCTGGCGTCTGAACTGCCGAGCCCCACACGGCTGCCGGCCCTTGCGGACCGGCAGCCGGGGCTCTCCCAAGCGCGTTAGAAGCTGTAGGCGAGGCCCACCGAGCCCAGCCACTGATCGCGGTCGCCCGCGATGCTGGTCACGGGGCTTTCGGCGAAGTCGTTGAGCATGCGGCGATAGACGACGCCGCCGAACGCCTGCAGGCCGTTGCGCAGGTTGCCGGTCAGCGACACGGCGCCGGCCCCGCCCAGCGTCCAGTTCTTCCAGCCGCCGCGCGCGTTGTAGACGGGCAGGCCGCTATCCTCGCTCTGCTGCGGATTGATGCCGAAGTAGCTCTGGGCGTACCCCTTCTCCGCGCGCTCGGCCGCGACGAAGACGCTCACGACGGACTTGGTGCTGAGCGGCGTCATGTAGGTGACGGTCGGCGTGAAGATGCCGGCGGAGTGCGCCCCGGTCACGCCCTTGCGATAGCTGACGGAGGCGGAGAGACGGTCGAACTCGCTGGTGAAGACGCCGGTCTGGCCGATGCCGAGATAGCCACCGACTTCGAGCGCGGTCTTGCGCTTGCCCAGCGCCTTAATGCGCTCGTCGTCGATGCTCTTGGTGCTGCTCCGGTTGAAGTTCAGCGCGGCGACGGGGCCTGCCTGGAAATCGAGGCCGGGGCCGAAGTTGTCGGCAATCAGGTCGACGCTCAGCCGGTTGCCCGCGAGCAGGAAGTTGAAGCCCGAAACTCGGCCGATGCCGATCGGGACCGGCGTAAAGCTGTAGTCGTCGGAACCCTCATAGTCCGTCAGGATGGCGCCGCCCAACCCGAGCACGGCATAGTCGCTGCCGTCATCGTTGTTGTGGATGGTGGTGGAATCACCGTCCTGCGCCAGTGCAGGAGTGGTGCCGAGGGCAGAAAGCGAAAGCACCAGCGCGGCAGAGGCGGTGCGGAAGATCGTAGTCAAGGACAGGTGCCTTTATGGAATGTTGCTGGAGCGTAACGCCGCGCAACACCCTTGGCTCCCGCGGTTCCGCTCAAAACAGATAACGGATCTTTACCTGTTGCCGATCGGCATCACCTGACAGCGCGAACTGCGCGGCGGCGAAGCGCGGCGGTCCGAAGCCGAGGCCCGGATTGTTGGAAAAGCCGAAGCCCTCGCGCGGGATACCGGCAAAGGTGTCGAGCTTGCCGTTGCCGTTCTCGTCGTGGATCACCGAGAGCGCATAGGTGCCCGGCACAAGCCCTTGCACGCGGATCACATGCTCGCTGGCCGGGACGGAGCGGGTGATGGCATGCGCGTCCTTGGCACAGCCGGGGAAGCTTTTCGGGTCCGCGGTCACGCACAGCCGGATCATGCCCTTCGAAGAGCGCAACTGGTTGAGGGTGACTTCAAGCTCGCTGGTCGGCGTGGCTCCCGTCAGCAGCACCAGTGCCGCTGCGCCCCAGCTGAACCGTATCGCTGTTGCGCACGCCTGCTTGATCATTCCTGTTCTTTCCAAAGCTGCCGAGTCCGTCATCGGTGCCGCACAGGCGGTCCCAGAAGCGGAAATAGAGGCCGAAATTACAGCCATAGCGCTGGTGGTGGCGCTGATGGTGGCTGGCCGTGATGAGCCAGCCGCCGAGCGGCCCGGCCCAGACCGCGCGCGGGAAAATCTCCCACCCCATGTGGTTGGTGACGCCCATCACCGTCATCACCGTCAGCACCACGCCGAGCGCCCCGACATGGATCGGGATCAGGAACACCAGCAGCGGGATGACGAAGGCGCCGGTCAGCGCCTCGATCGGGTGGAACGCCATCGCCGCCCAGGCCGTCGGTGGCCGGCTGGCGTGGTGGACCGCATGCGCCACCCGGAACACGCGCGGGTGGTGCATCCAGCGGTGGCTCCAATAGAACCAGGTATCGTGCAGAAAGAGATAGAGCAGCACCGACAGCGGCAGCCACCACAAGGGCCGGTCGTGCACGTCAGTGTAGATCCGGGTCCAGCCGCGGTTCTGCCAGCCCCAGGCGACGACGCCGGCCGGGATGCCATAGATGGCGGCGGAGATCAGGCTCCAGCGGATCTCCTTCACGATCTGCCGGTCGAGTCCCTGGTAGAGCCCCGGCTGGCGCAGCCGCGTCGCGAACGCGAAGCCGCCGGACGCGAGCAGATAGCGCACGCCCACGATCGCGGTCATCGCAAGCGCGGACAGCAGGATGGCGAGGGCGACGGACATGGGCGGGCTTTAGCGGTTCCGTCGGCCCGGCGCCATGGCGCGCTGCCCTTTCGCCGCTCGGCAAGCTCCGCTAGGCGAGGGGCATGCCAACCCATCATCACTGCGACCTGGCGATCCTGGGCGGGGGACTCGCCGGAGGGCTGATTGCGCTGGCGCTCGCCGAGCGCCGGCCGGAGCTGTCGCTGCGGCTGGTGGAGGCGGGCGAGCGGTTCGGCGGCAATCATCTCTGGTCCTTCTTCGACCGCGATGTCGCGGCGGCCGACCGCTGGATCATCGAGCCGGTCGTGGGCCATCGCTGGCAGGGCTACGATGTCGCCTTTCCGGGCCACCGCCGCACGCTCGACGCCACCTACAACAGCGTGGAATCGGAGCAGTTGGATGCGGTGCTGCGCGCGACCCTGCCCGACGACGCGCTGCTCACCGGCCGGCGCGTGGTGGAGGTGGGTGCGACCGGCGTGGTGCTGGACGATGGCACCCGGATCGAGGCCAAGGGCGTGATCGACTGCCGCGGCCCCGGCGACCTGTCGCGCCTCCAATGCGGATGGCAGAAGTTCGTCGGGCAGGAGCTGGTGCTGGAACAGCCGCACGGGCGCACCCGGCCGACCGTGATGGACGCGCGCGTCGAACAGCTCGACGGCTACCGCTTCGTCTATTGCCTGCCGCTCGGCCCCGACCGGATGTTCATCGAGGACACCTATTACAGCGAGGGTCCCGAGATCGATGCGGCGGTGCTGCGGCAGCGCATCCGCGCCTATGCCGAGGCGCAGGGCTGGCGCATCGCCGAGATGGCGCGGGAGGAGCGGGGCGTGCTGCCGGTCGCGTTCGGGGGCGACTTTGACGCCTATTGGAACTCCACCCCGCCGCTCGCGAAGGCCGGCATGCGATCCGGGCTGTTCCACCCGCTGACCGGCTATTCGCTGCCCGATGCGGTGCGGACGGCGGCGGCGATCGCAGGGGCGCGCGATCTGTCCGCCGCGGGCCTCGCCGAGTTGACGCAGGGCCTTGCGCGCACGACATGGCGTGCGCGGGGATTCTACCGCATGCTTACCGCCATGTTGTTCAGGGCAGCGAAGCCTGAGGCGCGCTATCGCGTGCTGGAGCGATTCTATCGGCTGGACGCGGGACTGATCGGGCGCTTCTATGCCGGACGGTCGAGCTGGGCCGACAAGGTGCGTGTGCTCGCCGGCAAGCCGCCGGTCCCGGTGGCACGCGCGATACGGGCGATTTGGGACATGCAGGCTGGCGGCCGGGAGAAACGGACTTGAGAACGGCAACGGTGATCGGCGCAGGATTCGGCGGCTTGGCGCTCGCCATTCGCCTGCAATCGGCCGGGGTCGAGACGACGCTGATCGAGGGCCGCGAAAAGGCCGGCGGCCGGGCCTATGTGTTCGAGCGCGACGGCTTCACCTTCGACGCAGGCCCCACGGTGATCACCGATCCCGACTGCCTGCGCGAGCTGTGGCAGCTGTCGGGGCACGAGATGGCCTGGGACGTCACGCTGGAACCGGTGACGCCCTTCTATCGGCTCAACTGGGCGGACGGCACCAACTTCGACTATTCCAACGATGACGTGTCGCTGCGTTCCGAGATCGCCAAGCTCGATCCGCAGGACGTCGACGGCTACGCGCGCTTCCTGGAATACGCCAAGGGCGTGTACGAGGAGGGCTATGTAAAGCTCGGCTCCAAGGCATTCCTCGACTTCCGCTCGATGCTGAAGGCGGCGCCGGCACTGGCGAAGTACCAGGCGTGGCGTTCGGTCTATGCGATGGTCTCGACCTTCGTGAAGAACGAGAAGCTGCGCCAGGCGCTGAGCTTCCACACGCTGCTGGTGGGCGGCAATCCGAGCACCACCAGCGCCATCTATGCACTGATCCACAAGCTGGAGCGCGACGGCGGCGTCTGGTTCGCCAAGGGCGGTACCAACCAGCTGGTGTCGGGCATGGTCGCGCTGTTCGAGCGGCTGGGCGGCACGCTGATCCTGGGCGATCCGGTGACCGAGATCGAGACGCTGGGCGACCATGCCACCGGCGTGGTGACCCGCAGCGGCAAGCGCATCGCGTCGGACGCGGTGGCGAGCAACGCCGACCTGATGCACAGCTACAAGGACCTGCTGCGCAACTCCCGCAGCGCGCGCCGGACGACGGCGCGGCTGGAGAAGAAGCGCTTCTCGCCTTCGCTGTTCCTGGTGCATTTCGGGATCAAGGGCACGTGGCCGGGCATCCCGCACCACATGATCCTGTTCGGCCCGCGCTATCAGGGGCTGCTGTCCGACATCTATGACCACGGCGTGCTGTCGGAGGATTTCTCGCTCTACCTGCACCACCCGACCGTCACCGATCCGAGCCTGGCGCCCGAGGGGCATTCGACCTTCTATGCGCTGGCGCCGGTGCCGCACATGGGCAAGCTGCCGATCGACTGGGACACCATCGGCCCCATGTACGAGAAGCGAATCCTGGACGAGGTCGGCCGCCGGCTGATCCCGGACATCCACGACCGGATCGTCACCAAGTTCAGCTATGCGCCGCCCGATTTCGCGAGGGACCTCAATGCGCATCTGGGCTCGGCCTTCTCGCTGGAGCCGATCCTGACGCAGAGCGCCTTCTTCCGCGCGCATAACCGCGACGACCATATTCCCAACCTCTATTTCGTGGGGGCGGGCACGCATCCCGGCGCCGGCATTCCGGGTGTGGTGGGAAGTGCGAAGGCGACCGCCTCGTTAATGCTGGAACGCGGCCGCTGACCCGCGGCTGCGTCGATATTCCAAGGACAAAGTACGTGAAGCGACTGGCCATTTACTGCGGTTCGGCGACCCCGTCGGACCCCGTCTACATCGACAATGCGCGCTTCGTCGGCCGCACGCTGGCGGAACGCGGCATCGGCGTCGTCTATGGCGGTGGCCGCCTCGGCCTGATGGGTGCGGTTGCCGACGGCGCGCTGGAGGCTGGCGGCGAGGTGATCGGCGTGATCCCGACCGCGCTCGTCAATGCCGAGGTCGCGCATCGCGGCTGCACCGAGCTCCACGTCGTCGAGACGATGCACCAGCGCAAGCAGGCGTTCACCGACCTGTCGGCCGGCTTCGTCACCATTCCCGGGGGCACCGGCACCATGGACGAGCTGTGGGAGGCGATGAGCTGGGCGCAGCTCGGCTATCACACCAAGCCGGTCGGGCTGCTCAACGTCGCGGGCTATTACGACGGGCTGATCGCGTTCGTGGACAAGATGGCCGAGGTCGGCTTCCTGCGGCCGATGCACCGCGACATCCTGCTGATCGACGACCAGCTCGATTCGCTGCTCGACCGCATGGCCGGGCACAAGGTCGCGCGGCCGATCTTTTCGATGTCGAGCAGCGAGCTCTAGCTTCATGACCGCCGCGGTGCATGCCGATCGCCCGAGCCGCGATGCGATCGTCGCGACCGCGCGGGAGACGATCGCGGCGGGGTCGAAGAGCTTCGCCGCGGCGAGCCGGCTGTTCGACCGGCGGACGCGGGAACGTGCGTGGCTGCTCTATGCCTGGGCGCGGGCGTGCGACGACCTGGCCGACGGGCAGGAACTCGGTCATGGCATGACGGCGGTTGCGGATGCTCCCGAGCGGCTGGCGGAGATCACGGCCAAGACGGACATGGCGCTGGCCGGCGAATGGGTCGGCGATCCAGCGTTCGACGCGCTGCGGATCGTTGCCGCCGAGGCACGGCTGCCGCACGCGCTGGTGCACGACGTGATCGCGGGCTTTGGGCTCGATGCCGAGGAGTGGCGCCCGCGCAGCGAGGACGACCTCTACCGCTATTGCTACCATGTCGCCGGCGCCATCGGCTGCCTGATGGCGGTGGTGATGGGGGTCGATCCGGCCGACCAGGACACGCTCGACCGTTCGTGCGACCTCGGCATCGCGTTCCAGTTGTCCAACATCGCGCGCGACCTGGCGGAGGATGCGGCTGCGGGGCGCTGCTACCTGCCGGTCGCGTGGCTGGTCGAGATCGACGCGCCACCGGGCGAGCATATGAAGCCGCACCTTCGGCCGCGGATTGCAATGCTGGCGCGGCGGCTGGCGGACCAGGCCGAGCGGTATGAGGCAAGTGCGCGCGAAGGCACGCCGGCGCTGCCGTTTCGCGCCGCCTGGGCGGTGCTGGCGGCGGCCGACATCTATGGCGGGATCGGGCGCGCCGTCAGGGCACGCGGCGAGCATGCCTGGGATCACCGCGTAACCACCTCCAAGCCGCAGAAGATCGCCGCGATCGCGCGCGCCTTTGCAGCCGCGCAGGGACGGGCGAAGCGCTATCCGCGCACGCCGCGCGATCCGGAGCTGTGGACGCGGCCTCGGCACGGGTGAACCGCCCCGTGCTCCTGCGCAGGCAGGAGCCCAGAGTCGCAGGAGGTGTCGTTTGTGGCCCTGGGCTCCTGCCTCCGCAGGAGCACGCGTTAGGCGACGAACTGGCGCTCCCCTCCTGTGCGCAGGCCGGCCTCATTGGTGCCTGAAGGCCAAGACGGGACCGTCATGCCGGAACGTTGGCATCCAGACGCGCTACATTCCGGCTACGATGTAACGGCAACGCCGTTCGACCTCCGCTAGGAGGGCAATGATTGTCTTTGGGGAGGTAACCGCCTCCGGTTCCCGGCCTGAGCCTGAGAACCGGAGCAGTTGTGGTGCGGTCGAGAAGACTCGAACTTCCACGGCCTTTCGGCCACAACGACCTCAACGTTGCGCGTCTACCAGTTCCGCCACGACCGCACATGAACACCGTGGGGAGAACCCCCGGCTGGTAGGCGAGCGCCCCTAGCAGTCGATTCGGCGGCATGCAACCGACTTCGCGATTTTCCTGCGGCGGATGGTGCGCCGGAGCCCTTTTTTGACGCGTACCGGCGGGATGCCGGCCGTTCCGCTTTGCCGAACCCGCCGCTAGGGCTTTGTCCGTCGCCTCTTGCCGTCGAGTATCTCCGTGTCCCCGATCCCCGCTGCCGCTCTTGATGCTCCCTCGCCGCGATCCGAGGTCCGCCGACTGCTGGCGCTGGCCTGGCCGGTAATGCTCACCAGCCTCAACTGGACGCTGCTCCACGTGACGGACGTGGTCGTCGTCGGTCTGGCGGGCACGGACGAGGTCGCGGCCCTGGGGGCGAGCCGGTCGCTGACCTTCGTCGGCATCGTCGTCGTGCTCGGCTGGCTGTCGGGCGTGCTGGTGTTCGCCGCCCGCGCAGACGGTGCCCGCGACCTGGCGGCGACCGGCCGTGTGCTGCACGAGGGGCTGGTGGCGGCGCTGCTGCTCGGCCTCACGAGCGGCGGCGTGCTGCTCGCCTTTGCGGAGCCCTTGTTGCGCCTGCTCGGGGTTTCGCCCGATCTTGCGCCGGCAGCTGCCGCGGTGGTGCGCGCCATGGCCTTTGCCTATCCCTTCCAGCTGCTCACCATCGCGGCGAGCTTTTTCCTGGAGGGTATCAGCCGTCCGCGGCTGGTGACGGCGGTGAACCTGGGTGTGCTGCCGATCAACGCGCTGCTCGCCTGGGCACTGGTTGGTGGGCATCTGGGGCTGCCGGCACTGGGCGCGGTCGGCGCGGCGGCGGCCACCGCGATCGCATCGGCGATCGGGGCGATCGTCCTGCTCGCGTGCGTGCTACGGCTGCCGGACAGAGCGGTGCGCCACGTAGGCCGCTGGCGCGGGGAGGCGGCACCGCGCTGGTCGGGCGTGCGCGCTCTGCTGGGCTTCGGCCTCGTGCCGGCGATCGCCTCCGGGCTGGAGCTGGTCGGCTTCGCGGTGCTGATCGGCCTTTCGACCCAACTCGGCACCGAGACGGCGCACGCCTTCCAGATCGTGTTCTCGATCCACAATGTCACTTTTGCCGTGGCGCTGGGGCTGGGCTCGGCTGCAGGCGTGCGCGCCGGCAATGGCGTGGGAGAGGGCGTGCCGCACCGCGCGATCCAGCGGGGCGTGGTCGCTGCCGTCCTGGCCGCGGGCGCGACCGGGTTGCTCGCGCTGGTGCTGCTCTTGTCCGCGGGCTGGATCACCGGCCTGTTCCCCGCGACTGCCGACGTGCACCTGCTGGCGGGCGCCATGCTGCTGCGCTGGGCGCCGTTCATCCTGTTCGACGGGGTGCAGGTGGTGCTGGTCTATACGCTGCGGGCGCTGGGCGATCAGGTGATGGCGGGCGCCAACAGCATTCTCGCCTTCTTCGTGGTGACCGGCGGCGCGGGCTGGCTGCTGGTCGGGGCGGGCGTCGGCCCGCTGGCGCTCGCCTGGGCATCGGGCCTCGGCATGCTGGTGGCGGCGCTGCTCCATGGCGCACGGCTGGCACAGCTCGCGCGCCGGATGGGCAAGGCTTCCGGGCCAGCGCCGCCCGGCGGCATCGCCTAGAGACCGTTCACGAAGCTCAGTTCGAGCATCTTGGAGTTCGCCGGCACGTCGAGCTTTGCCGAGTTGAACAGGATGGTGCCGCTGGGGCCCAGCTCCCGCTGCGACGGCGTGATCGTCCAGCTGTAGACGACGCGCTCCTGCTGGTCCTTCAGGTCGACGCGGATGTCGGGCACGCGCTGACGCTCGCCGGTGGGGTTCACGACCTTGCCGGAAATGGCGAACAGCTCGTTGCCGCTCGACAGGTTGCGGCGCTCGATCTGCTTGTCGGCGAACAGCAGCGGCGTTTCGATCTTGCCGATCGGCAGGCCGACCTTGGCAGCGATGCCGGGCGTGCCGAGATAGAGGATGGCGGCGATGCCGATGAGCATCGCGACGCTCGCGGCGACGGCGGCGGCGGTCCAGCGGCGGAACGGGTTGCGGCGCGGGCGGAACGGCGGGCGCGGCGCAAAGGCGTCGTAGCGGCGCGGCTCACCGCGCTCGGCGCGCTCGCCTTCCGGATCCACATAGCGGTGCGAAGGCTGGACGGCGGCGGGCGACGTCGCTTGCGCAGCCGGCGGTGCGGGCGGGGGTGGCGCTGCCGGTGTCGGCGCGGCAACCGGCTCGGCCACCGGGGGAGACGCTGCCGCGGCCGGTGCGGGCTCCTGCGCGGGAAGTGCCTCCGCCGCGCCCAAGTCCAGCAGCGGTGGCCGCTGGAGCCAGCTGTGCTTGCAGCTTGCGCAGCGGACGGTGCGTCCGTCGGGCCCGATCGCATGGTCGGGCACCACATAGCGCATGTGGCATTGGGTGCACTCGAGGATCATCGACGCGGCAATTCCGATCTGGGCATAGCGATCCTAAGCATGCGGAAACCCGTGCTGGCAAGGGTGCAGCAGCGTCCCCCGCTTGAGCAGGTCCGGCGGCTGTGCGATGGCGGCGCCCGCGAAGCTTCAAACGGGGTGGCCGGCGCCAGCGATGGCCAGTATCGTACAGTTTGAGAATGTCGGCCTTCGCTACGGCAATGGGGCAGAGACGCTGTCGGACGTGAGCTTCACGCTGACGACGGGCTCCTTCTATTTCCTCACTGGCGCATCGGGTGCGGGCAAGACTTCGCTTTTGAAGCTCCTCTACCTCGCGCAGCGGCCGAGCCGGGGCGTGATCCGGCTGTTCGGCGAGGATGCGGTGACGCTGCCGCGTGCGCGTCTGCCCGGTTTTCGCCGGCGTATCGGCGTGGTGTTCCAGGACTTCCGCCTGGTCCCGCACCTGTCGGCCTATGACAATATCGCCTTGCCGCTGCGGGTGGCCGGTGTGCCGGAGGCGGACGTGGCGGTGCCCGTCAACGAGATGCTCGCCTGGGTAGGGCTGTCCGACCGCGCCGACGCACCACCCCCGACGCTGTCGGGCGGCGAGCAGCAGCGCATCGCGATCGCGCGCGCGGTGATCGGCCGGCCCGAGATCCTGGTGGCGGACGAGCCGACCGGCAACGTCGACCCCGACATGGCCGAGCGGCTGCTCCACCTGTTCGATTCGCTCAACCGGCTGGGAACCACGGTGGTGGTGGCGACCCATGACTATGAGCTGCTCCAGCGGATCCCGGCTGCGCGCATGATGCGGCTGGAGCGGGGCAAGCTGATCGATCCGACCGGCCAGATGCGCTTTCCGCCCGCTTCCGCCGGGGTGCGCTGATGGCGATGCGCGCAAGCGACCGGCGCCTGCTGGGCGACCGGCAGGGACGGCGCACCATGGTGTGGATCATGGCCATCATGATCTTCCTGACGGTGCTGGCGGCAGCCATGGGTCTGTCGGTCGCGGGTGCCGGCAGCGCGCTGGACCGGCAGCTCGCCGGCCGGCTGACCGTGCAGGTGGTGGAGGCGGACGCTGCCAAGCGCGATGCCGCGGTCGCACGGCTGCTCGCCGGACTGCGCAAGGCGCCGATGGTGGCGCAGGCCGTCGAAGTGGACCGGGCCGAACTAGCCGAGCTGATGCGCCCCTGGTTGGGAGAGGCGGGGCTGAATGCCGACCTGCCGATCCCGGCGATGGTGGACGTGGACCTGCGGCAGAGCGACGACACGGCCGTTGCTGCAGTGACCCGCATCGCCCACGCCGCCACCCCGGCTGCCCGGGTCGACTGGCACGCGAGCTGGCTGGCGCCGGTGCGCGGTTTCCTGCGCACCCTTGGCTGGGTCGCATTCGGCCTGGTCGCGGTGATGGCGACCGCGACGGCTGCGGTCGTGCTGCTTTCCGCGCGCGCGGGACTGGACACGCACCGCGGGACCATCGACATCCTCCACATGCTCGGCGCCACCGATGTCCAGATCGCCCGCCTGTTCCAGCAGCGGATCGCCGTCGACACGCTGACGGGCGGGTTGATCGGCACCGTCGCGGGTCTCGCGGTCGTGCTGGTGGTGGGGCTGCAGATCGGCGGCCTGGAGTCGCAGGTGCTCGCCGGGCTCGCGCTGTCGACGGTCGACTGGCTGCTGATCGTCGCCACGCCGATCGCCTTCATGCTGCTGGCGATGGTCGCCGCGCGCATCGCGGTGCTGCGCGCGCTGGGGCAGGTGCTGTGATCTGGCGGCTGTTCTCGGTGGCGCTGATCGCCTGGGTCCTGGGCTTCGCGCTGTTCACCGTCGCGCTGCCGCGCCCCGCACCGGACGGGTTGGTGACCGACGCGGTGGTCGTGCCGACCGGCGCGCCCGGCCGGATCGACCGTGGCCTGGCGGTCGTGCGCGCCGGCAAGGCCAAGCGGATGCTGGTGACCGGCGTCGACCCGGACGTGCGCCCCGGCGAACTGGCCGTTGCCTACAAGGTGCCGGCGCGGGTGTTCGCCTGCTGCGTGGACCTGGGCCATGAGGCGGTCGATACCCGCTCCAATGCCGACGAGACCGCGGACTGGGTCCGGGCCCACGGCTATGGCACCGTGCGACTGGTGACGTCGGACTGGCACATGGCACGCGCCGCCCTGGAGCTTCGCCATGCGCTGGACGATCGGGTGGAGGTGATCGCCGATCCCGTGCCCGGCACGCCGCGCTTCGGCATCCTGTTCGACGAGTACAACAAATATCTGGTCCGGCGCGTGGTCCTGTGGCTGGGGCTGGGCGTATGATCGCCTGGCTGCGGACGCTTGCGTTCAACCTCGTGTTCTATGCCCTCACGATCGCCATCGTTCTCGCCGCGCCGCTGGTCGCGCTGGCGGGGCCCCGGGCGCTGCGGCGCCATGCGGAAGGATGGGCACGCGCCCAGGGCGCACTCGCCCGCTGGCTGCTCGACATCCATGTCAGGATCGAGGGGGAAATTCCCCACGGACCGTTCCTGTTCGCGGCCAAGCACCAGGCGATGTTCGAGACGCTGGAACTGGCGTGGCGGATCGGCGCGCCGGTGATCGTGATGAAGCGCGAACTGACTCAGATCCCGTTCTGGGGCCGTGCGGCGCAGCGCTACGGCAGCATCGGCATCGACCGGGCGGGCGGCGCCGACGCGCTGCGGGCGATGCTGCGCGAGGCCAAGGAAGCGCGCCGCGCCGGCCGCGCGGTGCTGATCTTCCCGGAGGGCACCCGCGTCCTGCCGGGCGAGACGCCGCCGCTGCGCTCGGGCTTCGCCGGCCTCTACAAGGCGCTGGCGATGCCGGTGGTGCCGGTCGCGCTCGACAGCGGGCCGCTGTGGCCGCGCAAGGGCGTGAAGCATGCGGGCACCATCACGCTGCGCTTCGGCACGCCGATCCCGGCCGGCCTCTCCCGCGCCGAGATCGAGGCACGGGTCCATGCCGGCATCAACGCGCTGGAGCCGGCGTTCTCCGCCGACTGAGGCGTCAGATGCCGGCGTACCAATCGTAGTCGGCGATGTCCTCCCAGAGCCCTCCCTTGCCGCCGGCGATGCCGTCCAGGCTCGCCACCGCCTCTATCCGCTCGACATATTTCGCGTGCTTGTAGCCGAGCTGGCGCTCGACCCTGAGGCGCAGCGGTGCGCCGTTGGGGATCGGCAGGAGCGCATCGTTCATCGCCCAGGCGAGGATCGTCTGCGGGTGGAAGGCGTCGATCAGGTCGATCGATTCGTAATACGGCCGCCCGCCCAGCCGGTCGGCGCAGTGGAAGACGATGTAACGGGCCTGGTCGCGCAGGCCGGCGAGGTCGAGCAGGCGCGACAGGCGGGGGCCGCTCCATTTGCCGATCGCGCTCCACCCCTCCACGCAATCGTGGCGGGTGATCTGGGCACGCGCGGGCATCGAGCGGATCTGCGCCATCGAGAGCGACAACGGCCGCGCGACCAGGCCGTCGATGGCGAGCCGCCAGTCGGCGAACGCGCTGGCCGCATGCGCGGCATAGGCGGGCGTGTCGGGTCGTGCAGTGCCGTTGGAGCGGAAGATCGGCGAGCGCTGATCAGGGCGGTATTCGGGCGCGAGTGCGTTGCGGGCGGTGAGCCCGCGCTGCAGCCAGCGCTGCGCGTCCTCGCCCTTGAACAGCAGGCCACGAACGGCGGGCGACTCGCCCAGCTGGTCGCAACCGGAAACGAAGCCCGCGGCGCCTGCGGTCATGCCGGCGAGCACGCGGCGGCGGGTGAGGATGCGGCTCATGGCTGCTCCTCTTCGGGTACGCGCCACCAGCCGGTGATCATCGAGCGCACTTCGTTGATCGGGCCGGCGAGGATCACGAGCACGAGGTGCACCACCGTGAAGAGCGTGATGGCGGCGGCGGCGAGGAAGTGCATCGACCTCGCCGAGGCGCGGCCACCGAACAGGTCGAGCAGCCAGGGCCAGGCCGCGTTCATGCCGGGCGAGAGGGTGAGGCCGGTCAGGATCACCACCGGCAGCGCGACGAACAGGATCGCGATGTAGCTGAGCTTCTGGAAGCTGTTGTAGTCGCGCGGCGCCTCCGGATCGTGGAAGCGAAACGCGAGGTGGGCGCGGAAGTCCGCCCAGAGGTGCCGCCGCGAAAACTCGCCCCGGCGGATCGCGAGGTCGCGGGAGAGGTGCCGGTTGAGGAGGCTGCCGATCAGGAAGATCAGCAATCCGAACGCGAGCACCAGCGCGAAGAACAGGTGCCAGCGGCGCGCAAGCGCGAGATTGTAGGTCGACGGGATCGTGATCCAGCCCGGGAACCGGTCGAAGCGGATCCAGGCGTGGTCGAAGTTCGCGCCATAGTCGCCCCAGTAGAGCTGGGGGTGGGCGTTCAGGATCATGAGCCCGCTGCCGATCATCACGAAGATTGCGACGGCGTTGACCCAGTGCCACAGCCGGGTGAGCGGACGGTGCCGATAGACGGCGCGGGGCGGCTGGCGGCTCACCGGCAGAACGATAGACCGTGCGGCTGCCTGCGGGTAGCCCCCCGGCCGGCTCGCGCGTTAGGAGCGGGCATGACCGACTTCCACTTCTACGAGCCCGCCGACGGGCACCGCCTGCCGCACGATCCCTTCAACGCGATCGTCGCGCCCCGTCCGATCGGCTGGATCAGCACGCTGGGTGCCGACGGCCGCCGCAACCTCGCGCCGTACAGCTTCTTCAACGCGTTCAACTATCGGCCGCCGCTGATCGGCTTCGCCTCCCAAGGCCGCAAGGACAGCCTCGCCAATTGCGAGGCGACGGGCGAGTTCGTCTGGAACCTGGTGACGCGTGCGCAAGCAGAAGCGATGAACGCGAGTTCGGCATCGGCCGATGCGGACGAGTTCACGCTTGCGGGGCTGGAGGCGCTGCCCTCCCGCCTGGTGGCGGCGCCGCGGGTGGCGGGCAGCCCGGTCCAGTTCGAGTGCAAGGTGACCCAGATCGTCCGGCTGGAGACCAAGGAAGGCCGGGCGCTGGACCAGTGGCTGGTGCTGGGCGAGGCAGTCGGCATCCACATCGACACGGCGCTGCTGGAAGACGGCATCTACCAGACCGCCCGTGCGCACCCGATCGTACGGGGCGGCGGCCCGGCCGATTACTTCGAAATCGCCGAAGACGCGCTGTTCCACATGCGCCGGCCGGCATAGAAGGCGCTCGCACTCGTGCTGCGACATCCGTATTCTGATCTCATGACGGACCAGGATCGAGCTTCCGAGACAGAAACCTACTGGCGGGATGGCTATGTCCCGCTTCGGGGGTTATTTCCACGCGAGATTCTCGACGCCTTCTACATGCGGATGCGCGCCGATTTTGGAGGCGGCCGGCAGGCCACTGCAGTCCTTTGTGGCGGAAGGACCGTTGCTGCGCGGGCGGGCCATCGAGCTTTACGCGTACCAGTATGCCCCGATGCTAGCTTTTCTCTGGGGGCTAACCCCGCGCATGGCCCAGGCGACAGGGCGGGCGCTGCTGCCCACCTACGCCTATTTCCGGGCTTATCAGCAGGGGGACATCTGCCGAGTCCATTATGACCGGCCTTCCTGCGAGCACAGCCTCTCGCTGACCATCGCCTATGGGGAGGACAAGCCCTGGGCGCTCTCCGTCGCGACCGAGGCGGGGGAGCGGCCGACGGGTGAGGTGACGGAAGATTTCGGATCGCGCAGATATGGATCCGTGGCAATGGCGCCGGGCGATGCCGTCCTCTACCAGGGAACGCACCGGCTGCACGGGCGGCTTGAGCCCAATCCGAACAGCTGGTCCGCGCACCTGTTCCTGCATTGGGTGGAACGGGATGGCCAATATGCCGAGCATGCCTTTGATCGGCCGGCGATCGAGCGGGCGATGCGACGGCCGGGCTGATCAGCCGTAGGCGCGCCAGAAGAAGGCGGCGGTGGTGACGCCGGTCACCGCCATGGTCCAGAGCCGGATGGTGCGCGCCGACAGGCGATCGCCCAGCCAGGCGCCGCCCCAGCCGCCCAGGATGCCGCCCAGGAGCATGGGGATGCAGGCTGCCCAGGCGACCATGCCAAAGGCCGCGAACACGCCGGCGGCGGCCAGGTTCGCAGTGGCGAGGATCAGCGTGCGGGGTGCGGCCATCCGCTTGGGATCGGTGCCGACCAGCAGCCCGAAGACCGCCGTCATCATCATGCCGATGCCGCCCCCGAAATAGCCGCCATAGACGCCGAGCAGCAGCTGGGCAGCGATCAGCGTGCGCGGGCCGATCGTTGCATGGGCACGCAGCCAAGCGGCGCCGCGCTGGCCGGCGGCGATGGCTCCGAACGCAAAGAGCAGCAGCCAGGGGACGATCACGTCGAACGCCGTTGGCGGTGTCACGACCAGCAGATAGCTGCCGACCAGCGCCGCCACGAAGTTGACGCTGTTCAGCAGCCGGATCGAAAGGCCGCCCAGCGGCGCGAGTCCGCGGCGGTAGGTCCAGGCGCTCGCCATGGCGGCAGGCTGCATCGCGACGTTGCTGGTGGCATTCGCAATCGTGGCGGGGAGCCCGATCCCGACCAGCGCCGGCATGGTTGCGAAGGCGCCCCCGCCGGCGAGCGCGTTCATCGCGCCGCCGACACAGCCGGCCAGGGCGGCAAGCCCGATGACACTCCAGTCCATGACGGGCTCAGCCGAGCGCCGCCATCTTCTCCTCGGCCTCGCGATCCAGCTGCGCGCGGCTCTTCTTCTCGGCGGCGGTTTTGAGCTGGCCGCAGGCGGCGTCGATGTCGCGGCCGCGCGGGCGGCGCACCGGCGCGGAAATGCCGGCTTCGAACACGATGTCGGAAAAGGCGTTGACCCGATCCGGCGTCGAGCATTCGTACGGCGCGCCCGGCCAGGGATTGAACGGGATCAGGTTGACCTTGGCCGGCAGCTGGTACTTGCGCAGCAGGCGCACGAGCTCGTGCGCGTCGGCGTCGCTGTCGTTCTTGTCCTTCAGCATCACATATTCGAAGGTAATGCGCCGCGCGTTGTTGGCGCCGGGATAGTCGGCGCAGGCCTGCAGAAGCTCCTCGATGCCGTACTTCTTGTTGAGCGGCACGATCTCGTCGCGCACTTCCTTGGTCACTGCGTGGAGCGAGACCGCCAGGTTCACGCCGATCTCCTCGCCCGCGCGCGCCATCATCGGCACCACGCCCGAGGTGGAGAGGGTGATGCGCCGCTTCGACAGGGCCAGGCCGTCGCCATCCATGACGATCTGGAGGCCCGTCTTGACCTCGTCGAAGTTATAGAGCGGCTCGCCCATGCCCATCATCACGATGTTGGTGAGCATGCGCCCTTCCGGGCTCGACGGCCATTCGCCGAGCGCGTCGCGCGCGAGCATCACCTGGCCGACGATTTCGCCCGCGGTCAGGTTGCGCACCAGCCGCATCGTGCCGGTGTGGCAGAAGCGGCAGTTGAGCGTGCAGCCCACCTGGCTGGAGACGCACAGCGTGCCGCGATCAGCGTCCGGGATGAACACCATCTCATAGTCCTGCCCGTCGGGCGAGCGCAGCAGCCACTTGCGCGTGCCATCGGACGAGACCTGCGCCTCGACCACATCCGGCCGGCCGACGACGAAGCGCTCGGCCAGCCACGGGTGCTGCGCCTTGGCGATGTCGGTCATGGCCGAGAATTCGGTGGCGCCGCGGTTGTAGATCCAGTGCCACAGCTGCTTGGCGCGAAGCTTCGCCTGTTTCGGCTCCATGCCCGCAGTTTCCAGCGCCTCGCGGATGGCGGGCTTGGACAGCCCGACCAGGTCGACGCGGCCGTCGGGGCGCGGCGCCTTGGCCGTTGCGCGGGGCACGGGCACGGGATCGATGTGCCCCGGAATGGGCATCGGCGGCGTCGACACTGTCAGCATGCGCGCGCATATAGTCGAATTTGCAGGCAATTTCCATGCCCGCCGCCGGCTTCGTTTCGGAACGTGCTACGCGGGCAGGCAGGCGAGCGCCGCCGCGTCGATCGCGGTCGCTGCGCCCTTCAGCGCATAGACGTCCACGAACGGCCTGCCGCCCTCGGCCAGGCTCTCCACGCTCATGCTGCGCGCCGAGCGCATCGCGGACACGATCGCGCGATCGGCGGCGGCGTCCGGCGCCCAGGCGTCGAGCGTCCCGGCGCGCAGCGGGAAGCGGCGATCGCCGATGGAAAGCGTCACTTGCGCCGAGGGCGCACGCCGGCGGCTGAGGCGGAGGTGGAGCTGGTTGCGGGCGTGGGCACCGGGCCAGGTCGCGACGCTGGCGAACGGATAGAGCGCGGTCCGGCGCGAGATCGGCTTGGCGATCGCATAGCAGCGCCGAGGCGCGGCATCGGCGAAGGCGCCCCAGCGCTCGAAGATGCCGAGGGTGCGCCGCGCGGGCGGCGCGGCGGCGGCCGGCGCCTGCGCGAGTGCGGCTGCCGCCAGCAGCGTTGCGATCATGCCGGCGCCGAGTGCGCGATGTCGCCGCTGCCGAGATGCACGACCGTCTCGACGCCATGTTCGATCCGGACGATCGAGCCCTGCGGCAGGTCGGGTGCGACGGGCGCGGCGAACTGCGGAAGCACGTCCAGCCCCGTCATTACCCCGCGCAGCACGCGGCTGGACATGCCGTGCATGATCACCAGCCGGTCGCCCGGATCCGCGTCGGTGTCGGCGAGCCAGCCGGAGACGCGGGTCGCAATCGCGTCGTACCACTCTCCGCCCGGCGGCGGACGACGGTAGAGGCGATGCTCCTCGTCCATGAAGTCCGGCGACTCGGCCGCGACCTCGCGATAGTAGCGCCCCGTCCACTGCCCCATGCCGATCTCGATGAGCCGCGCATCGGTGTGCGCCTGGTGCCAGTCGAGCTCGAGATGTTCGGCGATGATCGCCAGCGTCTGGAGGGCGCGGCCTGCGGTAGAAGCCCAGAGCGTCAGCTTGGGCTTCGGCCCGAGCAGCGTCCGAAGCGCCGCGCCCATCGCATCCGCCTGGACAAAACCGGCACGCGTGAGCGGGATGTGGAGGTGGTCGCCCTGCATGCGCCGAGCCACGTTGTAGACCGTCTCGCCATGCCGCGCGATGAAGTCGCGCCCCTGCCGTGCCTTGTTCACCATGGCCCTGCTTTCAAGCCCCTGTTGCGCGAATGCAACGAAAATCCCTGTTTAGCTGGGGTTCATGAAACCTGCCGGCGCGTCGCCTATTTGAGCGCTGTGCCCGGCGTACCTCGGGCAGCAATTTGGGAGTTTGTTATGCGTTACGTCGCTCTGGGCCTGCTGGCCGCTTCCTCCGCATTCGCCGCCCCGGCGATGGCGCAGGACGTCAACCCGAACTTCACCGGCCCGCGTGTCGGCGTGGTCGCCGGCTATGACGCGGTTCGTCCGGGCAGCAGCGAGGATTCGGACATCGACGGCGACGACCAGACCGTGGACGGTTTCCTCTATGGTGTGGACGTCGGCTATGACTTCGCCGTTTCCGGCGCCGTGCTGGGCCTCGAGGCGGAACTGACCGACTCGACCGGCAAGACCAAGACCGACACGCGCGATCCGAACTACTTCGGCTATGGCCGCGTGGCACCGGGCCGCGACATCTATGTCGGCGTGCGCGCCGGTGTCCTCGCGACGCCGCAGACCCTGGTCTATGCCAAGGCCGGCTACACCAACGCCAAGCTGAACGTGCAGGGCGTGAACGGCGACGTGGACCTCGACCGCAACTATGAGCTGGACGGCTATCGCGTCGGCGCCGGCGTGGAGCAGTCGATCGGCACCAACACCTATGCCAAGCTCGAGTACCGCTACTCGAACTATTCGAGCGCGGACTTCCGCTTCGACGGCAACACGACCGACAGCTTCGACGTGGATACCGACCGCCACCAGGTGCTGGTCGGCGTCGGCATGCGCTTCTAAGCGAGCGCCGCTTGCCGCGCCGTCAGGGCGATACCCCGCAGACGGCATGCGCAATCGGAAACAAGGAGGGCCGGAGCAGCTTGCTCCGGCCCTTTTTTGCGCGCTAGAGGTGAGACAACGGACCAATCCCACCCGACCGGGTGGCCAGGACTAGGGCGGGCGCCCGGGGGTTTTGAAAAGATGAAGGCGACGATCGAACGCGCGACCCTGTTGAAGGGGCTGAGCCACGTCCAATCCGTCGTCGAGCGGCGGAACACGATTCCGATCCTGTCGAACGTGCTGATCGAGGCGGCCGAGAACGGCTCGATGCGGCTGATGGCGACCGACCTCGATCTGCAGATCGACGAGACGATCGCGGCGGCGGTCGACCAGCCGGGCGCGATCACGGTTTCGGCGCACACGCTGTTCGACATCGCGCGCAAGCTGCCCGAGGGTGCGCAGGTGCAGCTGTCGGCGGCCGAGGGCCGGCTGACGGTGGTGGCGGGCCGCGCCCGCTTCAACCTCGCCACGCTGCCGCGCGACGATTTTCCGGTGATCGCCGAGGGCGAACTGCCGACGCAGTTCGAACTGCCGGCGGAAATGCTCAAGCAGATCATCGACAAGACGCGTTTCGCGATCTCGACCGAGGAAACGCGCTATTATCTGAACGGCATCTTCCTGCACGTGTCCGAGGATGCGAGCGGCGAGCCGGTGCTGAAGGCGGCGGCGACCGACGGCCATCGGCTGGCGCGCGTGACGCTGCCGCGCCCGGAAGGCGCCGAAAAGATGCCGGACGTGATCGTACCGCGGAAGTGCGTGGCCGAGCTGCGCAAGCTGCTCGAAGAGGTCGACGGATCGGTCGGCGTGTCGCTGTCGGGTTCCAAGATCCGCTTCGACCTTGGCCAGGCGATCCTCACCTCCAAGCTGATCGACGGCACCTTCCCGGACTATTCGCGCGTTATCCCGACCGCGAACGACAAGCTCCTCAAGCTCGACCCGAAGAGCTTCATGGAAGGCGTCGACCGCGTCTCCACCATCGCCACGGAGAAAACCCGCGCGGTGAAGATGGCGCTTGATCGCGACAAGATCACCCTGTCCGTGACCAGCCCGGAGAACGGCGCGGCTGCCGAGGAAGTGCCCGGCGACTATAGCGCGCTGCCGTTCGAGATCGGCTTTAACAGCCGCTACCTGCTCGACATCCTGGGCCAGATCGAGGGTGACCTCTGCGAGGTGCACCTGGCGGACGCGGCAGCCCCGACGCTGATCCGCGAGAACGACAAGTCGCCGGCGCTGTACGTGCTGATGCCGATGCGGGTGTGAGGAAGGCTTCGGCGCTCCTGCACCCTGACTCATCCGGTACCCCGGCGAAGGCCGGGGTACTGTTGCGGCGCACGCGGTAAGGCCACGCGCTCCTCGCCGATGCTTCCCAACTGGGCCCCGGCCTTCGCCGGGGTACAGGTGCGGTTTAACCGCAGGTCTAAGTGCGACCGGCCGCGCCGCCGCTATTTCGCCAGCAGCGCGCTGGCCTTTGCCTTGCCCTCGTCGCGGACGGCGCGGGCCTTTGCTTCGGCCTGTTCCTCCACCAGCTTGGCCTCGCGCTCGCGGGCTTCGGCGCGGACCTGGAGGCGCTGGGCATCATAGCCGCCGCCCTGGCCGGCCTGCTGGCGCAGCTGCTCGGCTTCGGCCTTCATGCCCGCCGATACGTTTCCGGCCTGCGCCTCGATGGCATCGGCCTGCGCCTCTGCGGCATCGCGCAGCTGGTCGGCCTCGCGCTCCTGCGGCGTCTGCGCCCCACAGGCGGCCACTGCCAGTGCTGCTGCCGCAATCCACCATTTCCGCATCACCGTCCCCTTTTTCATCGTTTCGCTGAAGGCAATTCTCTGCGGGCCGGAAGGTTGCGTCGCACTGGCGCGTGGCTTGCGCTACAGCGGCGCCAACGATGCTCGCGCGCCTGTCTCTTACCGACTTCCGCAACCATGCCGACGCGGTGCTCGCACCCGGGCCGGGCTTCGTCGTGCTGTCCGGGGACAATGGGGCGGGCAAGACCAACGTGCTCGAAGCGGTGTCGCTGCTGGCGCCGGGGCGCGGCCTCCGGCGTGCGCCCTTGTCCGAGATGGCGCGCCAGGGCGGCAGCGGTGGCTTCGGCGTGGCGGCGGTGTTGGCGGACGATACCGCGCTTGGCACCGGTACCCGGCCCGACGCGCCCGAGCGGCGGCTGGTGCGGATCAACGGCGCGCCGGCGACGGCCATGGCGCTGGCGGAGTGGTTGACGGTGCTGTGGCTGACGCCAGCCATGGATCGGCTGTTCGTCGAACCCGCGGGCGAGCGTCGGCGGTTCCTCGACCGCCTGGCGCTGGCGCTCGCGCCCGGCCACGCCAGCCACGCCAGCCGCTACGAAGCGGCGATGCGCGAGCGCAACCGGCTGCTGGCCGACGATCGCCCGGCCGATCCCGAGTGGCTGGCGGCGCTGGAGGCGCGGATGGCCGAACATGGCGCGGCGGTGGATGCGGCACGCCGGACGACGGTGACCATGCTGGCGGAGCGGATCGCGGCGAGCCCTGCCGGTGCCTTTCCGCGGGCCGGGCTCTCGATCGAGGGGTGGGGCGGCGACGCCGATCGGCTGCGGGCCGAACTCGCCGCCGGGCGCACCCGCGATGCGGCGGCCGGGCGGACGCTGGCAGGGCCGCATCGGTCGGACCTGGCGGTGGTGCACCTGGAAAAGGGACAGGCGGCGCATCGCTGCTCGACGGGCGAGCAGAAGGCGCTGCTGCTGGGGCTGGTGCTCGCCCATGCAGCGCTGGTCTCGGAACGGGCCGGGCGCCCGCCGCTGCTGCTGCTCGACGAGGTGGCGGCGCATCTCGATCCCGGCCGCCGGGCGGCATTGTTCGAGCGGCTGGCAGGCGGCGGCCAGGTCTGGTTGACCGGCACCGAGCCAGGCTTGTTCGACGCGATCGGGACAGAGGCGACGCGGTTCCACGTCGTCGATGGACGGGTGGTCGGGCCGCAACCTTGACTTTTCGGGGTGGCGGGCGCATCTGCCACACCGCAGCGACGCTTCAAACAAGCAGCGTGATCCGGCCTTGCGGCCGAGGCTCGCGTCGCGCTCCACCGGCTTCCCAAGTCACGCGGGTCGCATTTTTGCCCCGCCTCCCGTGCGTCCATCTTGGCCGCGCGTGCCGGCTACTGACAGGTATTCCATGTCCTTCCAGTCCCTTGGACTTTCCAAGCCGCTTCTCGATGCCCTGGCCGAGAAGAATTACACCGAGCCGACGCCGATTCAGCGCGACGCCATCCCGATCGTGCTGGAGCAGCGCGACCTGCTCGGTATCGCCCAGACCGGCACCGGCAAGACCGCGGCTTTCGTGCTGCCCTCGCTCGACCTGCTGGTGAAGGCCAACGTCCGCCGCAAGCCAATGCGGTGCCGGATGCTGGTGCTGGCGCCGACGCGCGAGCTGGTCAGCCAGATCGCCGACAATGCGCGCACCTATGCCAAGTATACCAAGCTGAACGTCGCGACCGTGTTCGGCGGCGTGCCGGTTGCCCGCAACATCCGCGACGTGGCGGCCGGCGTCGACATCCTGGTCGCCACCCCGGGCCGCCTGCTCGACCTGATCGACCAGAAGTGCCTGGCGCTCAACGAGCTCGAGATCCTGGTGCTCGACGAGGCCGACCAGATGCTCGACCTGGGCTTCATCCATGCGCTGCGCCGCATCGTGTCGATGGTGCCGAAGGATCGCCAGACGCTGTTCTTCTCGGCCACCATGCCCAAGGACATCCGCGATCTCGCCGACAAGTACCTCACCCACCCGGCCGAGGTGAAGGTGGCGCCCGTCTCCTCCACCGCCGAACGCGTGGAGCAGTATGTCACCTTCGTGCAGCAGCAGGAGAAGCAGGCGCTGCTGACCCTGTTCTTCCGCAACAACAAGATCGATCGCTCGCTGGTGTTCACCCGCACCAAGCATGGCGCCGACCGCGTCGTGAAGCTGCTGGCCGCCAATGGCATCGCCTCCAACGCGATCCACGGCAACAAGTCGCAGCCGCAGCGTGAGCGTGCGCTCGGCGAGTTCCGTTCGGGCAAGGTGCCGATCCTGGTGGCGACAGACATCGCCGCGCGCGGCATCGACGTCTCGGGCGTCAGCCACGTCGTCAACTTCGAGCTGCCGAACGTGGCCGAGCAGTACGTCCACCGCATCGGCCGCACCGCGCGCGCAGGCGCCGACGGCATCGCCTTCGCCTTCTGCGCCGAGGACGAGCGTCCGTATCTGCGCCAGATCGAGAAGCTGACCCGCCAGAAGATCGAGGTAGTGCCGCTGCCGGAGAACTTCCTGGCCGAGGCAGCGAACATCAAGGCGACGCGCGCACCGCATGCGCCCGATCGGCCCGAGCGTGCTCCGGGCGATCGCCAGCTGCCGCGTCCGCGCGCCACGCACAGCGCCAAGCCGGCAGGCTCGGGCCGTGGCCCGATCGGCAATCCGTCGCGCGGTGGCCAGGGCAAGCCGGCGGGTGATCGGCCCGCAGGCGAGCGTCCGGCCGGTGCGCGTCCAGGTGGTCCGCGTCGCGGCGGCCGCGGTCGGCGTCCGGGTGGCGGCGGCCAGGGCGTCGCGCGCTAAGGCGCGCGACTCTTCGGGGGGCACCGAAGCGCCGTTGCGGCGTTAAGGTACGCATGCGGCGCTGCCCCACCTTCTTGAAGATGCCGGTCGGCTGATGCCGACCTGGCTCGAGGCAGGGCTCTGGGGCCTGCTCGGCGGCTCGGCGTTGCTGATCGGCGCTGCCATCGCGGGCGCAGTGCAACTGCCGCAGCGCCTGATCGCCGCCGTGATGGCGATCGGCTCGGGCGTCCTCATCTCCGCCGTTGCCTTCGACCTGATGGACGACGCGTTCGCCCGCGGCGGGCTCGATGCGACCGCCGCCGGGTTCGTTGGCGGCGCAGCCCTCTACACTGCCGGCAACGTCTGGCTCTCGCGCCGGGGCGCCCGGCACCGCAAGCGCTCGGGAACCGAGAGCACGGAGACGCAGCCGCACGCGAGCGAAGGGGGCGGCAGCGCCATCGCACTCGGCGCCCTGCTGGATGGCATTCCCGAGTCGATCGTCATCGGCATCAGCCTGATCGGCGGGACGGGGGTGAGCACCACGGTGGTCGCCGCGGTGTTCCTCTCGAACATCCCCGAGGGCCTTTCTTCTGCCGCCGGCATGAAGAAGGCGGGGCGGTCCACCGCCTATATCTTCGGCGTATGGACTGCGATCGCGGTCGCGTCGGGGCTGTCGGCGCTGCTCGGCAATCTGCTGCTGGCGGACGCGAGTGCGGATCTGGTCGCGGTGATCACCGCCGTCGCCGCAGGCGCGATCCTTGCCATGCTGGTCGACACCATGATCCCGGAGGCGACCGAGAACACGCATGAATATACCGGCCTGATCGCCGTCGCCGGTTTCCTGGCCGCATTCTGGCTCAGCAAGGTCGGCTGAGGGGGCCCAAACGCCCGCATTTTGCTTCCGTTCCTGGGGGTGAATCCCTATATCCTCGGTATGGCGACGAACCCCAACTCCAACGAATATGGCGCGGAATCGATCAAGGTCCTGAAGGGGCTGGATGCGGTTCGCAAGCGCCCCGGCATGTATATCGGCGACACCGACGACGGCTCGGGCCTCCACCACATGGTGTTCGAGGTGAGCGACAACGCGATCGACGAAGCGCTTGCCGGCCATTGCGACCGGGTGCTCATCACGCTCAATCCCGACGGGTCCGTCTCGGTCGAGGACAACGGCCGCGGCATCCCGACCGGCATCCATCCGGAGGAGGGCGTCTCGGCGGCCGAGGTCATCATGACCCAGCTGCATGCCGGCGGTAAGTTCGAGAACACGTCCGACGACAACGCCTACAAGGTGTCGGGCGGTCTGCACGGCGTGGGCGTGTCGGTGGTGAACGCGCTGTCCGAATATCTCGACCTCACCATCTGGCGCGATGGCGAGGAGCATTACATGCGCTTCCGCCACGGCGATGCCGAAGCGCCGCTGAAGGTCGTGGGCAAGGTCGAGGGCAAGCGCGGCACTCGCGTGACCTTCCTTCCCTCGACCGAAAAGGTGCCGGGCGACGGCGGTACCTTCAAGAACCACATCGAGTTCGATTTCGACAAGCTGGAGCATCGCTATCGCGAGCTGGCGTTCCTGAACTCGGGCGTCCGGCTGGTGCTGGTCGACGCGCGGCACGAGGAGCCGCGTGAGGTGGAGCTGTTCTACGAGGGCGGCATCGCCGCCTTCGTGAAATGGCTCGACCGCAACAAGCAGCCGCTGATGCCGGATCCGGTGGCGATCACCGGCCACCGCGACGACGTCGGCATCGACGTCGCGCTGGAGTGGAACGACAGCTATTATGAGAATGTGCTGTGCTTCACCAACAACATCCCGCAGCGGGATGGCGGTACGCACCTGGCGGCGTTCCGTGCGGCGCTGACCCGCACGATCAACAGCTATGCCGACAAGTCGGGCGCGCTGAAGAAGGAAAAGGTCACCCTCACCGGCGACGACATGCGCGAGGGGCTGACGGCGATTGTCTCGGTCAAGCTGCCCGACCCCAAGTTCAGCTCGCAGACCAAGGACAAGCTGGTCAGCTCCGAGGTCCGCCAGCCGCTCGAAAGCCTGATGGCCGACAAGCTCGCCGAATGGCTGGAAGAGAATCCGCAGGTCGCACGCCAGATCATCCAGAAGGTGATCGACGCGGCGGCTGCCCGAGAGGCCGCCAAGAAGGCACGCGAGCTCACCCGGCGCAAGGGGGTGATGGACATCGCCTCGCTGCCCGGCAAGCTCGCCGACTGCCAGGAGCGCGACCCCGCCAAGTCCGAGCTGTTCCTGGTCGAGGGTGACTCGGCCGGCGGCTCGGCCAAGCAGGGCCGCGACCGCCACTTCCAGGCGATCCTGCCGCTGCGCGGCAAGATCCTGAACGTCGAGCGCGCGCGCTTCGACCGGATGCTCGGCAGCCGCGAGATCGGCACGCTGATCCAGGCGATGGGCACGGGCATCGGCCGCGACGACTTCAACCTGGAAAAGCTGCGCTACCACAAGATCGTCATCATGACGGACGCGGACGTCGACGGCGCCCATATCCGCACGCTGCTGCTGACCTTCTTCTATCGTCAGATGCCGCAGATCATCGAGGCGGGGCACCTCTATATCGCCCAGCCGCCGCTCTATAAGGCGACGCGCGGCCGGTCGGAGGTGTACCTCAAGGATGACGCGGCGCTGGACGCCTATCTGGTGGACGCGGGCGTTGCCGCGCAGGTGCTGGAGACGCCGGCCGGTGGCCGCAGCGGCAGCGACCTCAAGACGCTGGTGGATCACGCGCGCCGCATGCGCACGCTGATGCGCTACGTCCCCCGCCGCTATGCGCCCGAGATCGTCGAGGTGCTGGCGCTGTCCGGCACGCTCGATCCAGAAGCGTCGCGCGCCCAGCGTGAGGAGCGGCTGGCGGATGCGGTCCGCCGCCTCGACAGCACCGACGGCGACGCCCGCTGGAGTGCCAGCATCTCCGAAGAGGGGGCGCTCCACTTCCGCCGCGTGTGGCGCGGCGTCACCGATCACCATGTGATCGAGGCTGCCTTCCTGACCTCGGCCGAGGGGCGCAAGCTCCACGCGCTGACGGCCGAGGAGGTCGAGAGCTACGCTGCCACGGGCAAGCTGGTGCCGGCGCGCGGCGCCCAGGCGAGCGATGCCGACAATCCGGTCGCGGACTTGGAGGAGAGCGAGGCGACGCCCGTCACCGCCGCTAAGGGCGAGGTGCTGATCGCACGGCCCAGCCAGCTGCTCGACGCGATTCTCGCCGCCGGGCGCAAGGGCCTGTCGATCCAGCGCTACAAGGGGCTGGGCGAGATGAATGCGGAACAGCTGTGGGAAACCACGCTCGATCCGCAGAACCGCTCGATGCTGCGCGTCGCGATCGAGCAGGCGGATGTCGCGGACGAGATCTTCACCCGCCTGATGGGCGACGTGGTGGAGCCCCGCCGCGAGTTCATCCAGGAAAATGCGCTGAGCGTCGCCAACCTCGACGTGTGATTTGTGCTGCCCGGCGGTGTGGTGCCGCCGGGCAGAACTTCTGGTAGCGGTAATATTGCTTCGAGAAGCGGCGCTATGACGCACGAAATGAAAAGAGTTGGTTGACCGGAGCGCCTCCGCAGCGCAGCAACCCGGCATGGCAAGCCTTCCCCCGATCACCAACAATCCCGATGTTCGCTTCCTCGGCCGCCTGCTTGGCGACGTGATCCGCGCCTATGGCGGGGAGGACCTGTTCAAGCGCATCGAGTACATCCGCGCGACTTCGGTCGATCGGCATCGCGGCGTGGCTGGCGCGGACGCGATCGATCCGGGGCTGGATCGGCTGACGCTGGACGAGACGATCGCGTTCGTGCGCGGCTTCATGCTGTTCTCGATGCTGGCGAACCTCGCCGAGGACCGGCAAGGCGTGGCGGCGGAGGCCGGGGCGGACGTCGCCCATGCGCTGGAGCGATTGGGGAAGCACGGCATCGGCCGCGATGCGGTGCTCGCGCTGCTCGACGACGCGCTGCTGATGCCGGTGCTCACCGCCCATCCGACCGAGGTGCGGCGCAAGAGCATGATCGACCACCGCAACCGCATCGCCGAACTGATGGCGCTGCGGGACGGCGGCGTGGAGGAGACCGAGGACGGCGACCAGGTTGACGAGGCGATCCTCCGCCAGATCGCGCTCCTGTGGCAGACCCGCGTGCTCCGCCGCGAACGACTGTATGTGGCGGACGAGGTCGAGACCGCGCTCAGCTACCTGCGGGACGTGTTCCTGCCGACGCTGCCGGCGCTCTACGCGCGCTGGGAACGGGCGCTCGGCGCGCGGCCGGCATCGTTCCTGCGCCCCGGCAGCTGGATCGGCGGCGATCGCGACGGCAATCCCTATGTCACCGCGGACTCGCTGCGGCTGGCGCTGTCGCGCTCGGCCGAGGCGGTGCTGGGCTACTATCTGGATGCGGTGCATGCGCTGGGCGCCGAGCTGTCGATCTCGACCGAACATGCGACCGTGGACGCGGGCGTCGAGGCGCTGGCGGAGCGGAGCGGGGATACGGCCGCAAGCCGTGCCGACGAGCCGTTCCGCCGCGCTTTGTCGGGCATCTACGCGCGGCTCGCCGCCACCTATCGGGCACTGACAGGCAAGGCGCCGCCGCGGCCGGCCGCCCTGGACGGGGAACGCTATCCTGACCCGGCTGCGTTGCGGGAGGATCTGACGGCGCTTGCGCATGCGCTCACGATCGGCGGCAACGGCCCCCTGGCGAGCGGCGGCGCCCTGGGCCGGCTCATCCGGGCGGTGGAGACTTTCGGCTTCCACCTGGCAACGCTCGACATGCGCCAGAACAGCGCAGTGCACGAGCGCGTCGTCGCCGAACTCCTGAAGGCAGGCGGGGTCGCGGAGGACTATGCCGCCCTGGACGAAGACGCGCGGGTGGCGCTGCTCCGCCGCGAGTTGGCGAGCCCCCGGCCGCTGACCTCGCCCTATGCCGCCTATTCGGAGGAAACGGCATCCGAGCTGGCGATCCTCCATGCTGCGGCCGAAGCCCATGCCCGCTACGGCCGCGACTGCATCCGCCACTATATCGTCTCCATGGCGCAATCCGTGTCGGACCTGCTGGAGGTCAACCTGCTCCTGAAGGAAGCGGGGCTGTACGTGCCGGGCGCGACGCCGCAGGCGCATGTCATGGCGATCCCGCTGTTCGAGACGATCGGTGACCTGGAGGCGGCGCCGGAGATCATGCGCGCCTGGTTCGCGCTGCCCGAGGTCGCCGCGGTGGCAAGCGTGCGTGGGCACCAGGAAGTGATGATCGGCTATTCCGACTCCAACAAGGACGGCGGCTATCTGACCTCCACCTGGCAGCTGAGCCGCGGGTCGACCGCGCTCCGGCCGGTATTCGAGGAGGCCCGGGTCCGCATGCAGCTGTTCCACGGCCGCGGCGGCGCGGTCGGGCGCGGGGGCGGGTCCTCGTTCGCGGCGATCCAGGCGCAGCCGCCCGGCACGGTGCAGGGCCGCATCCGCATCACCGAACAGGGCGAGGTGATCGCCGCGAAATATGGCACGCGGGCGAGCGCCACCACCAACCTGGAGGCGATGGCCTCCGCGACCCTGCTGGCCAGCCTGGAGCCGGAGCGGCTGGCGCCTGTCGATTACGAGCGCTTCGCCGCGGCGATGGACACGCTCTCCGAGACGGCGTTCCGCGCCTATCGCGGGCTGGTCTATGAGACCGACGGCTTCCGGACCTTCTTCCGCCAGATGACGCCGATCAGCGAGATCGCGGGGCTCAAGATCGGATCGCGCCCGGCAAGCCGCAAGAAATCCGACGCGATCGAGGACCTGCGCGCGATCCCGTGGGTGTTCAGCTGGGCGCAGGCGCGGGTGATGCTGCCCGGCTGGTACGGCGTCGGCCAGGCGATCGCCGCGTTCGAGGACAAGGGGCTGCTGCGCGAGATGGCGAGCGGCTGGCCCTTGTTCGCCGCGACGCTTGCCAACATGGAGATGGTGCTGGCCAAGTCCGACATGGGGATCGCCGCGCGCTATGCGGCGCTCGTGGAGGATCGGGCGCTTGGGGAGGCGATCTTCGGGCGCATCCGCGACGGCTGGCAGGCGACGCAGGATGGGCTGCTCACCCTCACCCGCCAGACGCGGCTGCTGGAGAAGCATCCGGCGCTGGAGACGTCGATCCGGTTGCGGTTGCCGTACATCGAGCCCCTCAACCTGCTGCAGATCGAGCTGCTGAAGCGGCATCGTGCCGGCGAGGAGGATGCGCGGATCGGGGAGGGCATCCTGCTATCGATCAACGCGATCGCGACGGCCTTGCGCAACAGCGGGTGACCTTCCGTCACTCAGACCGTCTGTCCTGAGGTGCCGTTGAGCGAAGTCGAAACGGCGTATCGAAGGACCTGTGCTTCGATACGGGTCTTCGACAAGCTCAGCCCCTACTCAGCACGAACGGTTGGGGTTGATACCGCCCCTTTCCCCAAGCCGAGAGGTCTCCCCTCCCGTTTGCTTCGAGCTTGTCGAGAAGGCCACAGGCACCGCTCGCCAGCGCTTCTCGAATGGCTCGAAGCAAACCGATGGGCGGTGCGGCGCGCGTACCCTTGTGCTCCCGCGCAGGCGGGAGCCCAGGGTTTCTCAGCGGAGCGCTTTTGGCTGCTTCTCGACAAGCTCGAAGCAAACGGGAGAGGGCGTTGGAACCTTACCGTTCGCGCGTCGCGGCGAAGCGGACGTTCGGGTAGCGGTCGGCGACATAGCCGACTTCCCACGCCGACTTGGCGAGGAACACCGGGTTGCCGTCGCGGTCCTTGGCCATCGCGGTGCGGTTGAGGTCGGCGAAGGTCTTGAGGTCCGTCGGATCCTCCGAGGACACCCAGCGCGCGGTCTCGAACGGTGCTGGCTCCAGCCCGGCGGCGACCTTGTACTCCGCGTCCAGGCGGCTGAGCAGCACCTCGAGCTGGAGCTGGCCGACCACGCCGATGATCCAGTTCGAGCCGATTTCCGGATAGAAGACCTGGGTCACGCCTTCCTCGGCCATGTCGTCCAGCGCCTTGCGCAGCTGCTTGGTCTTGGTCGGGTCCTTGAGCGCTACGCGGCGCAGGATTTCGGGCGCGAAATTGGGGAGTCCCGTGAAGCGCACGTCGGCGCGCTCCGACAGCGTGTCGCCGACGCGCAGCGTGCCGTGATTGGGGATGCCGATGATGTCGCCCGGAAACGCCTCGTCCGCCAGCTCGCGCTCGCGGGCGAAGAACAGGATCGGCGAGTGCACCGCGATCGGCTTGCCATGGCCGCTGGGCGTCAGCTTCATGCCGCGCTTGAAGGTGCCCGAGCACAGCCGCATGAACGCGATGCGGTCGCGATGGTTGGGGTCCATGTTGGCCTGGACCTTGAACACGAAGCCGGTGACTTCCGGGTTGCTCGGGTCGACCGGCGCCGGCTCGGCCGGCTGCGGGCGCGGCGGCGGGGCGTATTCGGCAAGCGCCTTGATGAGCGAGTCGACGCCGAACTCCTTGAGCGCCGAGCCGAAGTAGACCGGCGTCAGGTCGCCGTTGCGATAGGCTTCGCCATCGAACTCGGCGTAGCCGGCCATCGCCAGCTCGGCGTCCTCGCGCAGCTTGGCGACGCCCTCGGCCGAGAGCAGTTCGTCGAGCTTGGGATCGTCGAGGCCGGTGGTCTCGACCACCTTGCCCTGGAACTCGCGGCTCGGCCCTTCCGGCAGCAGCAGGCGGTTGCTGCGCAGGTCATAGATGCCTTCGAACGCGCCGCCCATGCCGACCGGCCAGGTCATCGGCGTGACGTCGAGCTGGAGCAGGTCGGCGACCTCGTCCAACGTCTCGAACACCGGGCGCCCCTCGCGATCGACCTTGTTGACGAAGGTGATGATGGGGACGTTGCGCAGGCGGCAGACCTCGAACAGCTTGCGCGTCTGGCTCTCGATGCCCTTGGCGACGTCGATCACCATGACGGCCGAGTCGACCGCGGTCAGCGTGCGATAGGTGTCTTCGGAAAAGTCCTCGTGGCCCGGCGTGTCGAGCAGGTTGAAGGTCACGCCCTCGCGCTCGAACGTCATCACCGAGGAGGTGACGGAGATGCCGCGCTGCTGCTCGATCTTCATCCAGTCGGAGCGCGCACGCCGGGCGGCGCCGCGCGCCTTGACCTCGCCCGCCAGGTGAATCGCGCCGCCGAACAGCAGCAGCTTTTCCGTGAGCGTGGTCTTGCCGGCGTCGGGGTGGGAAATGATCGCAAAGGTGCGGCGGTCGGAAGCGGTGGGCATCGGGAATCCAGGAAAGGGGTTGCGGACGCCCTGCCCTGCTTTTGCGCGGGCGTCAAAAGGAGGCGGGGAGCCAGCAAGCACCGCGCCCGCCTTCCCCTCGTTCGGGGCCGCCTCCCTTCACCGTTTGTGCCGAGTAGAGATCGAGGTGCTGCGTCAGCAGCGTATCGAGAGCTCGTATCGAGGTACGGTCCCGCGCGACAACCCTCCCTCGATACGCCATCTCGATACGCGGCTACGCCGCTACTCGACGGCTACTCGGGATGAACGGGGGGTGGAGGAGGGGAGGCGCAGATCAGCATTGGGCGTGTAGGGTTAGGGGCGCCGCCCCTTACCGCCGCACACTCCGCGCCGCCGCCACCGCAACGTGTGCGGTCAGCACGTCCCCAGCGCTCGCGCCGGACATGGTCGCGCGCTCGGTCTGTCGCAGTCGGTCGATCGCGCGGGCGAGTTGGGGCGAACTCCAGCGGCGCAGCGCGTCCATCGTCGGCTGCTTCTCGCGAAAGAACACGCGGTGGCGCTCGATCACGTCGGCGGGGCGGTCGCCGGCGTCGATCTCGGCGCGCATCTCGGCGAGCGACAGGAGTTTGCGGACCGTCATGCGCAGCAGCGGCACCGAATGGTTGCCGCCGGCCTCGAGCGCCGCGACCTCGGCGCCGGCGGTGGCAGCGTCGCCGCCGACGATCGCGGCGATCGCACCGAACATCTCCGCCTCGCCCAAGTCTGCGCCGATCGCGTCGAGGGCGGGCAAGCCGGCGTCGCGGGGCTGGTCGGGGGCGGCGTCGAGGAACAGCGCCAGCTTCTCGATCTCGCGCGCCAGGATCGCACGATCGCCGCCGCTCGCCACCGCAAGATGCTCGGCAGCCTCGTGGCTGAGGCGCAGGCCTTGGTCGCGCCCGAGCGCCGTCGCCAGTCGGGCGGCGGCTTGTGCATCGGGCACGTAGCAGGCGCATTCAAAGGCGTTGGACGCGGCCGACACGAGCTTCACGAGCTTGCCCGTGCCCTTCACCGAGGGGGCGAGCGCCACCACCGGATTGCCGGCGCGCTCGGCGGAGAGCAGCAGCGTGACCGCCTCCAGCGACTCCTCGCCCATCGCGTTGACGCGGATGTAGCGGGCACCGCCGAACAGCGAGAGCGAGGCGGCTTCGTCGGCGAGCGCGCCGGGCCGTGCCTTCAGCGCGCTGCCGTCGAACTCGATGCGCTCCGCCTCGGGGCCCATCGCGCGGGCGAGTCGCTGCGCGAGTTCGGCCGCACCGGCCTCATCGGGGCCGTGCAGCAGGTAGAGGCGGATGTCGGGGGCAGGCTTGTCGAGCCGCGGCCCCAGCGTGTCGGGCTTGGCCTTCACTGCCCGGCGGGGAGGTCGGTCCGCTGCGCGTACGACGCGAGGCGGCTGATGATCTGGTCCGCGACGATGCCCGACAGCCGCTCCAGCGCCGACTGCTCGGCGGCGATGGTGGCATATTCGGAGCTCACCACGTCAATGCCGACGTCGGAGCCCGCGGTTGCGTCGAGCACCGTCTCGCCGCTTGCGGCATCGACCAGCTGGTAGCGCGCGCGCAGCGTCCGGCGCTCGCGCGTCACCGCATCGTCGCGGCGGACGCCCAGGCCGGTGATCTCGTCATCGAGCACCACCTGCAGCCGGTAGCGCGGTGCGCCTTCGGCACGCAGCCGGTCGCGCAGCGCCGTCGACATCAGCCAACCGTTCTGGCCGGGGATGGGGGCGACCTCGACGCCCGAGAGCAGCGCCCGCACCGGTCCGGACTCGCCGCCCGCATAGAGCGGCCGCAGACCGCAGCCGGCGAGGGCCAGCGGCAGGCAGGCGAGCAGCAGCGGGGCGGCGCGCCGGATCATGCGACGATGTTCACCAGGCGATCGGGAACCACGATCACCTTGCGCGGCGGCTTGCCCTCCATCGCGCGCTGGACGTTGGCCGAGGCGAGCGCTGCGGCCTCCGCATCCTCGCGCGCGGTGCCCTTGGGCAGGGTCAGCGTGTCGCGCAGCTTGCCGTTGACCTGCACCGCGACGGTGACCTCATCCTCGACCAGGAGCGCGGCGTCGACTTCCGGCCAGGGCGCATCGGCGATCAGCCCGTCGCCGCCGTTTGCGGCCCAGGCTTCCTCGGCGATGTGCGGCACCATCGGCGCCACCAGCCGCATGAGCGTGCGGATCGCCTGGGTGCGGGACGCGGACGGTGCGGCCTTTTCGATCATGCCGGTCAGCTCATAGAGCTTGGCGACCGCCTTGTTGAACGCCAGTGCCTCGACGTCGGCGGCGATGCCGGCGATCGTCTGGTGCAGCTTGCGGTCGAGCGCCTTGTCGGACCCCTCGGTGCCCGCCTGTTCGGCGAGGCCGTCGAACAGCCGCCACAGCCGCTGGACGAAGCGCCACGAACCCTCGATGCCCGCCTCGCTCCACGGCAGGTCGCGCTCGGGCGGGCTGTCGGACAGCATGAACCACCGCACCGCGTCCGCGCCGTACTGGTCGACGATCGGACCGGGATCGACGGTGTTCTTCTTGGACTTGGACATCTTCTCGACGCGGCCGACCGTGATGGCCTCACCGGTCGCGATCTCCACGCCGTCCTGCACTTCCGCAGGACCCAGCCAGCGGCCGTCCGAGGACTTGTAGGTCTCGTGCGTCACCATGCCCTGGGTGAACAGGCCGGTGAACGGCTCGGCCACGTCGATCAGGCCGGTGCGCTTGAGCGCGCGCGTCCAGAAGCGGGCGTAGAGCAGGTGCAGGATCGCATGCTCGACGCCGCCGATATACTGCCCGACCGGCAGCCACTGGGCGACGACATCCTTGTCGAACGGCTTGTCCTTGGGCTGGCTGGCGAAGCGGATGAAGTACCAGGACGAATCCGCGAAGGTGTCGAGCGTGTCGGTCTCGCGCCGCGCCGACTTGCCGCAGGTCGGGCAGTCGACGTGCTTCCAGGTCGGATGGCGATCGAGCGGATTGCCCGGTACGTCGAAGCTGACGTCCTCGGGCAGCACCACCGGCAGCTGGTCCTGCGAGACCGGCACCGCGCCGCAATCCTCGCAATGGATGATCGGGATCGGCGTGCCCCAATAGCGCTGGCGGCTGACGCCCCAGTCGCGGAGGCGCCAGACGGTCGTGCCTTCGCCCCAGCCGTCGGCTTCGCCGCGTGCGATCACCGCCGCCTTGGCGGCGTCCACGTCCATGTCGTCGAGGAAGTCGGAGTTCACCAGCTGGCCACCGCCGGTATAGGCCTCGTCGCCTTCGAACAGCGGATCGCGGTGCTCCCCGTCGGCCACCACGCGGCGCACCGGCAGCTGGTATTTGCGCGCGAAGTCCAGGTCGCGCTGGTCGTGCGCCGGAACGCCCATGACAGCGCCGGTGCCATATTCCATCAGCACGAAGTTGGCGATGAACACCGGCATCGGCAGCCCGGTGAACGGGTGCGTCGCGGTGGCGCCGGCGTCGTAGCCGAGCTTTTCCTGGGTCTCGATCTCGGCCGCGGTGGTGCCGCCCTGCTTGCAGCGATCGATGAACGCCTGTGCTTCCGGATCGCGCAACGCCGCCGCCTGGGCGATCGGATGGTCGGCTGCGACCGCGACGAAGCTCGCGCCAAAGATCGTGTCCGGGCGGGTCGAGAACACCTCGACCGGCTGCCCGTCGGAGACCTGGAAGCGGATCTTCATGCCGCGGCTCTTGCCGATCCAGTTCTCTTGCATCAGCTTGACCTTGTCGGGCCACTGATCGAGCGACTGGAGCCCGTCGAGCAGCTCGTCGGCAAAGTCCGTGATCTTGAGGAACCACTGGGAGAGCTTGCGCTTCTCCACCAGCGCGCCGGAGCGCCAGCCGCGGCCGTCGATCACCTGCTCGTTGGCGAGCACGGTCATGTCGACCGGGTCCCAATTGACCGGCGATTCCTTGCGATAGACGAGGCCCGCCGCATAGAGGTGCAGGAACAGCGCCTGCTCATGGCCATAATAGTCGGGCTCGCAGGTCGCGAGCTCGCGCGTCCAGTCGAGTGCGAAGCCCAGGCGCTTCAGCTGCGCCTTCATCGTCGCGATGTTGTCGCGGGTCCAGCCGCCCGGATGCACGCCCTTTTCCATGGCGGCATTCTCGGCCGGCATACCGAACGCGTCCCAGCCCATCGGGTGGAGCACTTCATAGCCGGTCATCCGGCGGAAGCGCGCGAGCACGTCACCCATCGTATAGTTGCGCACGTGGCCCATATGGATGCGCCCCGACGGGTAGGGGAACATCTCGAGCACGTAGCTCTTGGGGCGCGGGCTATCGTCGCGGGCGGCGAAGGTGCGGCGGTCTTCCCACAGCTTCTGCCAGGCCGCATCCGCCTTCAGTGCATTGAAACGCGAGGCCATTTCAGGGGTGCTTGCCTCAGCCGATCAGCGCGCCGCGGCGCAGGTCGCGCGCACGGGTCAGGATGATGTCTTCGAGCTTCTGGACGGTGGCGGCCTGAACCGGCGCCTCCACCCACTGGCCGTTCTGCTGCACCTGGCGGAGCGCCGCCACGCGCAGGGCGTCGGCGCGCAGATCCTGGTCGAGGATGCTGACGGTAACCTTCATGCGCTCGGTCGGCGTGGCCGGATTCACATACCAGTCGGTGACGATCACGCCGCCGTTCGAATCGGTCTGCAGCAGCGGCATGAAGCTGAGCGTGTCGAGGCTGGCACGCCACAGATAGCTGTTGACGCCGATGGTCGTCACCTGGGAGGCGGCGAGATCGGCCTTCAGATCGTCCTTGCGGCTGCCGCACGCGGTGAGCGTGAGGGCAATCGCGAGCGGACCCAGGATCGCGGTGCGCAACGGGCGGATCATCGGCGTTTCCTTGGAAGAACGGAACATCGGCTGCTTCTATAGAGGGTCGCGGTGCCGCCGCAAGCGGCGCGGCCCCGCAGGCAGTACCGGGCGGCATGTGGGCGGATTGCAACAGTTCACCGGAATCGTGTTCGGCCGGTGGCGACATGCAACCGAATCATGCTAGCGCACTTTTGAAGCGGGAGGAGAAACGGGGTGCTTACGATGCGCGCCATGGCTGGATTGGGGATCGGGGTGCTGAGCGCCGCCGGAGCCTTGATCGCGCCTGCGCTCGGTGCCCCGGAAGGCTCGCGTGCCGTGGCCTTTCGCCGTGCGGCCCCCGTCAGCAGCATCGGCGGCTTCACGCCCTCATCCGCCGATCCCAAGCTTGCCGCGGTTCTCGCGCGCAGCGGGATCGACGGCAGCAGCTTCCGCTTTACGCCTTCGGAAGGCCAGCGCATCAGCAAGCGTGCCGTGACGGTCGCGGTGCGTGCGCGCACGCAGCCGGCTTCCGCTTCGGAGCATGCGGCGGTCGACACCAACGTCGGCCCCACGCTGGCGCCCATCGCCTATAATCTCGGAACCTCGGTCGGCTGGAAGCGTTTTGCCGCCGCCGGCGATCTCGCCAAGCTCGACCTGGGCGTGCAGCCGGGCAATCGCGATCGCATCGGTGCTGCGGTCGGCAAGGCGGCCCGTCGTACCAGCAGCGTGACCGTGGGCGGCGAAAAGCCGCTGGTCGATCAGGCCAAGCTGGTGGCGGATGTACCCAGCGCGTCGATCGACGTCGGGGGCTCCTATTCGCTGACTCGTCACTTCGACGTGACGGCGGGCGTGCGCTACAAGTCCGACAAGGACCGGCTCCTGCGGACCGAGGACACGCGTCGGGACAGCCAGGCGCTCTACGTGGGCACCGCCTTCCGCTTCTGATCCGGCCGGGCGCTACCGCGTCCAGGCATCGATCGCAGCCCAGCCGTGAACGCCGAAGCCGGCCAGGCTGCGCGCGCGCCGTGCATCCATGCCGCCGAGTGCGATCACCGGGATGCCGGCTCCTCGAATCATCATTCCGAAGCGGACTCGTCCGAGCGCGGGAGCGCCCGGGTGCGAGCGGGTGGCGAAGACGGGGGAGGCGAACACGGCGTCGACTCCGTCGCGGCGGGCGGCCACCACGTCGCGACGATGGTGTGCGGGGCGAGTCGCGAGCCCTTGCTTTGGAGCTGCGCTGCGCGTGCCATGCCGACCGTCGGCGCCTGGCAGGCGGGCGCCGGCGACGAGCAGCACCAGCCGCCGGCGCCGCGCGATGCGTCGGACACGCGCGAACAGCGCGGCGCGCTCTCGGGGCGACAGCTGATAGTGGCGGAACACCACGCCCGCGCCGCGCGGCAGCCGTTCGAGCGCGTCCCACAGCGCCTCGCCGATCCGCGGGTCGGTCATCAGCCATTGGCGGGGGAGGGGCTGGCGGGCACGCATCGCGCTACCTATAGCGCCCCCGATGACCACCGACGATGCCCCCCAGCGGCTGGCCGATGTGCGCGAGCGGATCGCGCGCGCCGAGCAGCTCGCCAAGCGCCCGGCCGGCGCCACCAGCCTGATCGCCGTCTCCAAGACGCACGAGGCTCCCGCCATCGCCCCGCTGATCGCCGCGGGCCAGCGCGTGTTCGGCGAGAACCGCGTGCAGGAGGCGCAGGCGAAATGGCCGGCGCTGCGCGAGGCGACCCCGGACATCGAGCTGCACCTGGTCGGGCAGCTTCAGTCCAACAAGGCCGACGACGCGGTGGCGCTGTTCGACGCGATCCATTCGCTCGACCGGCCGTCGCTGGTCGCCGCCCTCGCCAAGGCAATGGACCGGCACGACCGACGTCCCGCCTGTTTCGTGCAGGTCGACATCGGCGACGAGCCGCAGAAGGGCGGCGTTGCCGTCGCCGAATTGCCGGTACTGCTTGCCGAGGCTCGGCGCGCCGAACTGCCGGTAATCGGGCTGATGTGCGTGCCGCCGCTGGAGCTGGAGCCGGCGCCTTGGTTTGCGCTGCTGGCGAAGCTCGCCGACGACAACGGCCTGCCGGGGCTCAGCATGGGCATGTCCGGGGATTACGAGACCGCGGTGACGCTGGGGGCCACCCATGTGCGGGTCGGCACCGCCTTGTTCGGGGCACGCTGATGCGGTTCGACGCGATCCTGTTCGACTTCGACGGTGTGCTGCTGGAAAGCGAATGGGCGGGCAACCGCCACCTCGCCGATTACCTGACGGCCGCCGGCCACCCGATCGACACCGCCGAGGCGATGGCGCGCTTCATGGGTCGTGCGGGCAAGGACTTCCTGGACGAGGTGGAGGCGTTCCTGGGGCGCCCGATCCCGGCCGACTTCCACGAGGCCCGTGCCGCAGAGGATGCGCACGCGGTCGCCGAGGGAATCGAGGAAGTGGCGGGTGCGGTCGCCTTCGTGCGCTCGTTGCCGCCCGGGCTGCCGCGCGCGATCGCCTCGTCGAGTTCGACGCGCTGGATCACCGCGCATCTCGACCATCTGGGCTTGCGCGACGCGTTCGGCGACAAGGTGTTCAGCGGACGCGAGCATGTCACCCGCGGCAAACCGGCACCGGACCTGTATCTCTATGCTGCCGACGCGCTCGGCGTGCCGATCGAACGTTGCGTGATCCTGGAGGACTCGCCGGTGGGCGCCACCGGTGCGGTGGCATCGGGTGCGCACGTCATCGGCCTGTGCGCCGGCCAGCATTGCGGCATCGGCCATGCGGACGTGCTGCGCCGGATCGGCGTGCACGACATCGCCGGGGATTTCGAAGAGGTGGCGCGGCTGGTCGCCTGACCCGCCGCGCCTGGCCTCTTATTCGACCGGGAAGCCGCGACGCTTGAACAGCGCAGTGACGTCCGGGTCGCGGCCGCGGAACGCGCGATAGGCCTGTTTGCGATCGGTCTCGTTACCGGTCGACAGCAGCACGGTGCGGAAGCGATCGGCGGTCGCCTTGTCCCAGACGTTGCCGGTTTCGGTGAACGCCGCCCAGGTGTCCGCGTCCATCGTCTCCGACCACAGATAGCTGTAGTAGCCCGCGCTATAGGCGTCGGACGAGAAGAGGTGGTTGAACTGCGGCAGGCGGTGCCGCATCACCATCTCCTTCGGCATCCCCAGCTCGGCCAGCGTCTCGCGCTCGAACGCGTCGACGTCGGTCACCGGCGTGTCGCGGTCGTGCAGCTTCATGTCGACGATCGCAGACGAGAGATATTCGACCGTGTCGAAGCCCTGGTTGAAGGTCGACGACTTCTCGATCTTGTCGACCAGCGCCTGCGGCATGGGTGCGCCGGTCTGATAGTGCTTGGCATAGCGATCGAGCACGTCGCGAGTCAGCAGCCAGTTCTCGTTCACCTGGCTGGGATACTCCACGAAGTCGCGCGGCGTGCCGGCGAGGCCGGGGTATTTCACGTCCTGCAGGAAGCTGTGGATGGCGTGGCCGAACTCGTGGAACAGCGTGGTCGCGTCGTCCAGGCTGATGAGCGTCGGCTGGCCGGGGGCGCCTTTTACGAAATTGTTGTTGTTGGACGCCAGCACGTTGCGGTGGCCGCCCAGCTCCTGCTGACGGCGATAGGCCGTCGCCCAGGCGCCCGAGCGCTTGCCCGAGCGGGCATAGGCATCGAAGTAGAAGACGCCGACATTGTGCCCGTCACGCTTGTCGGTGACGACAAAGGTGCGCACCGCGGGGTCGAACACCGGGATCTGCCCCGTGTTCTCCTTGAACTCCAGGTCGTAGAGCCGGCCCGCGGCGTAGAGCGCACCCTGGAGGATGTTGTCGAGCTGGAGGTACGGCTTCACCTCGCTCTCATCGAGGTCGTACTTCGCCTTGCGCACCTTCTCGGCGTAGAAGCGATAGTCCCACGGCTCGATGGTGATCTTGGCGCCGCCCTGGTTGGCGAGCGCCTGCATGTCGGCGACCTCCTGGTGGACGCGGGCGACCGCGGCGGGCCACACGCGCATCATCAGCGACATGGCATTGGCGGGCGTCTCCGCCATGGTGTCGTCCATGCGGTACCAGGCGTGGTTCTGGAAGCCGAGCAGCTTGGCGCGCTGCTGCCGCAGCTTCAGGATCTCGGCGATAGTTGCATTGGTGTCGTTGGCGCCGCCGTTGTCGCCACGGTTGACGAAGGCGCGCCACACCTTTTCGCGCAACGCCCGATCGGTGGCATAGGTCAGCACCGGCGCGACGGAGGAGCGGGTGTTGACGATCGCCCATTTGCCCGGAAGCTTGCGTTCGTCGGCCGCGGCCTTGAGCGAGGCGACGAAGCTGTCGGGCAGGCCCGCAAGTTGCTTGGCATCGTCGACGACGATCCAGGTCTCCTCGTCGGCCAGCACCTTTTCGCTGAAGCTGTTGTAGGCGACGGACAGCCCCTGGTTGAGCTGCGACACCTGTGCCCGCTGCGCATCGGTGAGCAGCGCGCCGCGGCGCACGAAGCTGCGATAGGTGCGCTCGAGCAGCCGTAGCTGCTGGGGATCGAGCTTCTGGCTGGCGCGGCCGTCGTATGCCGCCTTCACCCGCGCGAACAGCTTGGGGTCGAGGTAGAGCTCGTCATAGAAGGCGGAGAGCTTGGGGCTCCACTCGCGGTCGATCGCCTGCACCTCCTTGGTAGCGAGGTTGCTCGAATAGACGCCCCACATCGACTCGACCCGGTCCATCGTGTCGCCGGCGAGTTCCATCGGCTCGATCACGGTCTGGAAGGTCGCCGGGCGCTTGTCGTCGCGGATCTTGAGCACGTCGCGGCGCAGCTCGGCCATTGCGACCGGGAAGGCGGCGGGGAACATCGCCGGCGTCACCTTGTCCCAGGGCGGCACGCCGCCATAGGGGCCGCCCCAGGGGGCGAGCAGCGGGGTTGCATCGACGGAAGTCGAGGAGGGGGCCGCAGCGGCGGAAGTCTGCGCCATGGCGGCTCCTGCAGGGAAAAGGGCGAGGATCGTGGTCGCGGCCAGAACGGCGCGCAGGCGTGCGGTCATCAGGGGCTCCGATAAGGGTCGCAGGCGAGCCTAAGCATCGGGAAAGGAATGGCAAGCCGGCGCCCGCGCAAGGGTCATGCGATCGGCGGTTGACTCGGGAGCGCATTAGAACAGAATAGGAACATATCGAGTCCCTCGTGAGTCCTAGCTGTTGTCGTGACCCAAGCTCAAGCCCCTGTCCTGGACGCCTTGCGCGCGCAGCTGCGCGCCATCGAATGCGGCCGCTATCGCCGGCGCGAGGTGCTGCCGTTCGGCGTGCCGGCGCTCGACGCGGTGCTGGCCGGAGGTGGGCTGGCGCTCGATGCGCTGCACGAGGTGGCAGGCGCCGGGCCGGACATGGCCGACGATTGCGCGGCGACGCTGTTCCTGGCGGGAATTGCCGCACGCGCCTGGGGCCCCGTGCTGTGGGTGGTGCGGCGGCGCGACCTGTTCGCGCCGGGACTCGCGCAGGTAGGGCTTGGGCCGCACCGGGTGCTCTATGCCGAGGCTGCCGACGATGCCGAGCTGCTCCAGCTGATGGAGGAAGGGCTGCGCCATCGCGGGCTGGGCGCCGTGATCGGCGAGGCCAAGCGCGTGCCCATGACCGCCACCCGCCGGCTGCAGCTGGCGGCGGAGGGCGGGCGCACCATCGCGCTGCTGCTGCGCCGGCATGGGCGCGCAGGCGCCGATCCGCTGGCGGTGCCCTCGGCCGCATCGACGCGCTGGCGGGTGGCATCCGCGCCCTCGACGCCGCTGCCGGTGGCCGGCGTCGGCCGCGCCCAATGGAACCTTGCGCTTGTCCGCCAGAAGGGCGGCGAGCCCCGCGACTGGACCGTGGAGGCATGCGATGAAACGGGTCGCTGCGCTCTTCCTGCCCGACTGGCCGATCGACCGGCTGCGGCAGGCAGAGCGAACCGCCGCGCCGCCTGAGGCGGGACGCACGGGCTCCGCCTTCGCGGCGATCGGCCGGGTGGCCGAGGCCGAACGCGCCAACCAGTGCTCCGTCCCCAAGGAGGGCGGCTGGCGCCCCGGTGCGCGCTGGGCACGGGCCGAGGTGGAGGCTGCGATCGAGCAGCTGCCCACGCACCAGCGCCCGCCGCAGCGGGAGCTGGGCCGCACCAGCGTGGCCGCCGACCACCCCTTCAAGGCAGAGAGGCCTTTCAAGGACGTCCACCGCCAGGGCCGTCCGCTCGACGCTTCGCCCGCATCCGCCGCCTGGGCCGCAGATGCCGAAGCCGTGGAACGGGCGATCGCGGCGCTGCCGCTGCACCAGCAGCCGCCGTTCCGCGAGCTCAGCCGCCGTTCGGAGGTGATGGACCATCCGTTCAAGGCGATGCCGCCGGACGAGGGCGGGTGCAGCCATCACGCACTCGCCCAGCCGCAGGCGTTCCCCCGATCGGACCGGCCGACGCTGGCGCAGATGGCGGCGATGCCGGCGGTGCAGTACCCGGGCGAGGGGCCGCACCCGGACGCGCATGGCCGCGAGCCGATCGCGGGCTATGCCGCCGCGGGTCGTTTCTTCCAGACCGGACGCACGCTCGGCGACCTGGTCGCGCGGGTGTGCGTGGAGGAAGTGCCCGGCAGACTCGCCCCGGTGCGGGATGTGGTAGCGCTGGTCACCGTTGCCCGCCAGGGAGGACGCGTGGCGATCGCGGCGGCGTCTCCGGCGGCGCAGGCGCTGGGGCTGCGGCCGGGCATGGCGCTCACCCAGGCACGCGCGCAGGTGCCCGAACTTCAGGTGCGCGATGCCGATCCGGCGGGCGACCGGGCCGATCTGCGCCGGCTGGCGATGCTGCTCGCGCGCCGCTGGACGCCGGTGGTCGACCTGTCCGATCCCGACGGGCTGCTGCTCGACCTCACCGGGGTCGCGCACCTGCATGGCGGCGAGGTGCGCATGGCACTGCGGCTGGTGCGCCTGCTCGCGCGGCATGGCGTCAACGCCTGCGTCGGCATTGCCGATACGGCCGGTGCCGCCTGGGCGCTGGCCCGGCAGGGTGGGGCAGTGGTGCGGATCTGCCCGCCCGGTGCCCAAGCCGAGGCGCTGGACCCGCTGCCGGCCGGGCTGTTGCGGCTTCCGGAAAGCGCGATCGAGCTGCTCGCCCGGCTGGGCGTGACGACGATCGGGCAGCTGCGGGCACTTCCGCGCGGGCAGCTGGCGCGGCGGTTCGGCGATGCGGTGCTCGCCCGGCTGGACCAGGCGCTGGGGGCGCGTGCCGAGCCGCTCGATCCGGTGGTGCCGCCGGAACGCGTCCAGGTCCGCCAGCGCTTCGCCGAGCCGATCGCCACCGCAGAGGCGATCGCGCACTGGCTGGGCGAACTGGTGCCCCGGCTAGTGGCGGTGTTGCGGAAAGCCGGGCTGGGCGCACGCCAGGTGGAACTGGTGCTCGATCGCGTCGACGGCGTGCCGCAGCGGCTGCGCATCGGGCTCGCGCGTGCCAGCCGCGACTCCGAGCATTTGTTGCGACTGCTGGGGCGGCGGATCGAGACGGTGGAGCCCGGCTATGGCATCGACGCCATGGCGTTGCACGTGCGCCGCGCCGAGCCGCTGGGCGCGGAGACTCTGGGTGCCGCGCTGGTCGAGGACACGCCGCCGGACCTGGGGCCGCTGGTCGACCAGATCGTCAACCGCATCGGCGCGCAGCGCATGTGGCGGGTGGTCCCGGTGGAAAGCGATGTGCCCGAACGCGCATCCACGCGGGTGGCGCCGCTCGACCCCACCGATACACCCGCGGCGCAGCTGCGCGAGGACGACGTCCGCCGGCTCGACGGTCGCGAGGCCGACCACCCCTGGCACCTGCGCTGGCCGCGTCCGGTGCGCGTGCTGCGCCGGCCCGAGCGGCTCGATCATGTCATGGCCGAATTGCCCGACCAGCCGCCGCGGCGCTTCACCTGGCGCGGGGTGCCCCATGTGGTGGTGCATGCCGACGGGCCGGAACGGATCGCGGGCGAATGGTGGCGCCGCCCGGCCGAGCGCGATGCGGTGCGCGACTATTTCCGGGTGGAGGACGAGCACGGCCATCGCTTCTGGCTGTACCGTAGCGGCGATGGCTTGCGTGGGGAGACGGGCGACCTCAGCTGGTGGCTCCAGGGCATGTTCGCATGACCTATTCGGAGCTTCAGGTCACCACCCACTTCTCCTTTCTGCGCGGTGCGTCGTCGGCGGAGGAACTGTTCGGCACCGCGTCCAAAATGGGCATGCCGGCGCTCGGCATCACCGACCGCAATTCGGTGGCGGGCATCGTCCGCTCGTTGGTCGCCGCGCGCGAGGTGAGCGCGCAGGGCAACCCCATCCGCCTCGTGGCCGGGTGCCGGCTCGACCTCGTCTCCGGCGCGTCGCTGCTGGTGTGGCCGGAGGATCTGGCGGGCTGGTCGCGGCTCACCCGGTTGCTGACGCTGGGCAAGAAGCGCGCCGATCCGCAGCACGGCGAAAAGGGGCAGTGCTTCCTCCATTGGGACGATCTGGCCGATACGCAGGGGCTGGTCGGATCGCTCGTGCCCGGCATCGACGGCGTGCGCGAGGAGGAGCTGCGCTGGATGGCCGACCTGTTCGGGTCGGACCGCGGCCATGTCTGCCTGACCTATCACCGCCGGCCCGGCGACCGGCTGCGGCTGCATCGCACGGCCGAGGAGGCCGCGCGCTTCGGCTTGCGGCCGCTCGCCACCGGCGACGTGCTCTACCACGAGCCCGAACGTCGTATGCTGCAGGATGTGGTGACCGCGATCCGCTGCAAATGCACCATCGACGATCTGGGGCTGCGGCGCGAGCGGTCGGCCGATCGCTGCTTCGTGCCGCCCCAGACGATGGAGCGCCGCTTCGCCGATCTGCCGGAGGCGATCCGTGCCGGCGCCGCGATCGTCGAGCGCTGCACCTTCTCGCCGACCGAACTGAGCTACCGCTATCCCGACGAGATCGTGATGCACGGCCGCACGCCGCAGGAAGCCCTGGAGCAGCTGGCGCGCAAGGCACTGGACGCGCTGTTCCAACAGCCGCCGTTCCACGGCCGGCCGGACCAACGCTACATCGACAAGCTCGACTATGAACTCGAGCAGGTCAGGCTGATGGACTATGCGGCCTATTTCCTGACCGTCAATTCGATCGTCACCTATGCCCGCGCGCAGGACATTTTGTGCCAGGGGCGGGGCTCGGCGGCCAATTCGGTGATCTGCTATGTGCTCGGCATCACCTCGATCGACCCGGTCGAGCACCAGCTGCTGTTCGAGCGATTCATCTCCCCCAATCGCGGCGAGCCGCCCGACATCGATGTCGATTTTGAGCATGAGCGGCGCGAGGAGGTGATCCAGTGGATCTACCAGACCTATGGCCATGACCATGCCGCGCTGACGGCGGTGGTCAGCCGCTTTCGTGCACGCGGCGCGGTACGTGAGGTCGGCAAGGCGCTCGGCCTGCCCGAGGACATGACCGGTGCGCTCGCAGGCCAAGTGTGGGGCTGGTCGAGCGAGGGCGTGGCGGACGCGCATGTCGATGCGCTCAACCTCGACCGTTCCGATCCCCGGCTGGCACTGACGCTGGAGCTGGCGCGCGAGCTGATCGGCACGCCCCGCCACCTGTCGCAGCATCCCGGCGGTTTCGTGCTCGCGCGCGACCGGCTCGACGGGCTGGTGCCCGTAGAGCCCGCCGCCATGGCCGATCGCTGGGTGGTGGAATGGGAAAAGGAGGACATCGAGGAACTCGGCTTCATGAAGGTTGATATCCTCGGCCTCGGCATGCTCGGCTGCATGCGGCGCGCGTTCGACCTCTTGGGCGAACACAAGGGGCTGGCGCTGACGCTCGCCTCGCCCGAGCTGCAGAAGGAGGATCCGGCGACTTTCGCGATGATCCAGCGCGCCGACACGCTGGGCGTCTTCCAGATCGAGAGCCGCGCCCAGATGGCGATGCTGCCGCGGATGCTGCCGGAGACCTTCTACGACATCGCAATCCAGGTCGCGATCGTCCGCCCCGGCCCGATCCAGGGCGACATGGTGCATCCCTATCTCAAGCGGCGCGAGCAGAAGCGGCGCAATCCCGACATCGAGTTCGACTATCCGAGCCCGCGGCTGAAGGCGGTGCTGGAAAAGACGCTGGGCGTGCCGCTGTTCCAGGAACAGGCGATGAAGGTCGCGATCGAGGGCGCGGGCTTCACGCCTGCGCGCGCCGACGAGCTGCGCAAGGCGATGGCGACCTTCAAATATACGCAAGGCGTCGGCCAGTTCCGCGAGGAGCTGATCGCCGGGATGAACAAGAACGGCATCTCCGAAGGCTTCGCCGACCGGCTGGTGAAGCAGATCGAGGGCTTCGGCAGCTATGGCTTTCCCGAGAGCCACGCCGCGTCCTTCGCCAAGATCGCCTATGCCTCGTCCTGGATGAAGTGCCACCATCCCGACGTGTTCTGCGCGGCGTTGCTGAACGCGCAGCCGATGGGCTTCTACGCGCCCGCGCAGATCGTGCGCGATGCGCGCGAGCATGGCGTGGAGGTACGGCCGGTGTGCATCAACGACAGCCGCTGGGACACGCGGCTGCTGGGGGCGGCGACGACCGACCTTTCCCCGGAAGCGGCGGCCGCGATGCGCCTGCCGCTGCGACTCGGGTTCAAGGTGGTGCACGGCCTGTCCAACGGCGATGCCGCACGACTGGTGATGGCGCGCGGCGAGACGCCGTTCACCTCGGTCGAGGATGCGTGGCGGCGATCGGGCGTGCCGCTCGCCGCGCTGGAAAAAATCGCGCGCGCCGACGGGTTCCAGGCGCTGGGGCTCGACCGGCGCCAGGCGCTATGGGCGATCAAGGGGCTGGCGGCGGCGCCGCTGCCGTTGTTCGCCGCGGCCGACGCGCGCGCGGGCGGGCTGACGCCGGAAGTGGCGGAGGCGCCGGTCATGCTCGAACCGCTCACCGCCGGGCGCGAGGTGGTGGAGGATTACCGCGCCACCCAGCTGTCGCTGCGCGCCCACCCGCTCACCTTCCTGCGTGGCGAACTGGAGGGCGAGGGCGTGGTGCCCTGCAAGGCGCTCGGGTCGCTCAAGGACGGTCGGCGGGTGGAGGTGGCGGGCGTGATCCTGGTCCGCCAGAAGCCCGGCAGCGCCAAGGGCGTCCTCTTCATCACCATCGAGGACGAGACCGGCGTCGCCAACGCGATCCTGTGGCCCGACCGGTTCGAGAAGCAGCGCCGCACCGTCATGTCAGCGGCGATGGTGTCGATCGTCGGCCGGGTGCAGCGCGAGGGAGAGGTGATCCACGTCATCACCGACCGGGTGGTGGATCGCACCCCGATGCTGCGGAGCATCGGCGACCTCGAGCTGCCGCGCCTCACCGGCCGCGGCGATGGCGCCACCCATGGCAGCGGCCCCGACCCGCGCGACGCCAAGCCGCCGGCGGTGTGGAAGCCGCGCACTCACTACCACCCGCCGTTCCGCACCGGCTGCGACCCCGAGGACGTGATTCCGATCCGCTCGCACGATTTCCATTAAGGTGCGCGATCCGAAAGGCGCCCGCAACACCTGCCGTACTCCCGAAAAGGCCCCAGGGCTCTGGCGCTATCGCCGGTGCTCTGCTGGGCCCTGGATCCCTGCCGGCGGGGGCATACGTCCATTGCTCCGGGCCAGCGTGCGTTTCGCGAAGGTCTGGTGAAGGCCGGACCCGCTGGCCTCCACCGCCACCTGCGCCTAAGCGCGGCGTATGGAGTTCGCCGCCGAAACGCTTGCCTTCCTCGCCGCCATCGCCTTCCTTGCCGGCACCATCGACGCGCTGGCGGGCGGGGGCGGGTTGCTGACGCTGCCGGCGATGATGGCGGCCGGGGTGCCACCGGTGGCGGCGCTTGCCACCAACAAGCTGCAAAGCACGATCGGCACCGCGTCCGCCTTCCACACCTTCTGGCGGGCGGGCCATGTCGACCTGCGCCAGTTCGCGGTGCCGGCCGCCGCCGCCTTTGCCGGATCGGCACTGGGCGCGACCGCCGTGCAGCACATCAGCTCCGCGTTCCTCGCTGCGTTCATGCCGGTGCTGTTGATCGCGATGGGCCTCTATTTCCTGCTCGCGCCACCCATGAGCCAGGTGGATCGCCACGCGCGGATGGGCAGAGCGGGCATCACCCTGATCGTCGCAGGAATCGGCTTCTACGACGGCTTCTTCGGTCCCGGCACCGGATCCTTCCTGACGCTGGCGCTGGTGGCATTGGGCGGCCTGGGGCTGGTGCGCGCGATCGCCAACACCAAGCTGCTCAACCTGTCGACGAACGTCGCCGCCCTGATCGCGATGGTGGCCGGGGGCCATGTGCTGTGGCAGCTGGGGGCGGTGATGGCGGCGGCGAACGTCGCGGGCAACCAGCTGGGCGCCCGCCTGGCGATCCGCTTCGGCGGCAGCGGCATCCGCCCGCTGCTGGTGCTCATGTCCGCGGCGTTGACGATCAAGTTGCTGGCCGACCCCGCCAATCCGCTCTGGACCCTGTTCTAGACTGCCACCGCCGGCGCCACACGACCGCCAATATTCGTGACGGCGCCGGAACCTTCCGCCGGCTTGCGAGTCCTAGCTTCAACAGACCCGACAGGCGGTCGAAACGGAGGGACGAGTACAATGGGCGTCATTATTTGGCTTATCGTTGGCGGTGTCGTGGGTTGGCTGGCCAGCATGGTCATGCGGACTGACGCACAGCAGGGAATCATTCTGAACGTGGTGGTCGGCATCATCGGCGCGTTCATTGCGTCGCTGATCTTCGGCGCGAACATCAACGACGGTATCACGGTGACGTCGTTCATCACCTCGCTCGTCGGCGCGATCATCCTGCTGGCGATCGTGAACCTGGTCCGTCGCGGAACCGTTCGCTAAAACAGCGACGATCTCCGGATCCAAAGAAAAGGGCCGTCCCTTCCGGGGCGGCCCTTCTTCTATGTGCCGCGCAGGCGATCAGCGGAGCAGGAAGCGGACCGTCACGGTTGCAGTGATGTCCTGCTCGCCGGCGGCCATCGGCGTCGAATCGGCAGCCACGGACGCCATGCGAGCCTGGACCATCACCGGCGGCGGCGCGGAGGGCACATCGCCCTCTGCAATGGTCAGGATGCGGTCGACGCGCAGCCCCGCGGCCTTGGCATAGAGTTCGGCGCGCGCGCGCGCCTTGGCGATGGCATCCGCCCGTGCCTCGTCGAGCGCCTGGTCGGCGGCGCCGACCGAGAGATCGGGCCCCTGGATCTGGTTGGCGCCCTCCGCCACCAGCGCGTCGAGGATGGCGCCGCTCTTCGCAATGTCCCGGAACCGCACCGACACCTGGTTGGACGCCTGATAGCCCGTGATCACCGGCGGCACGTTCTCCGCATAGCGATACTGCGGCTGGAGCCCGATCTGGGCAGTCTGGATGTCGCGCGGGGCGACGCCTGCCTTGCGGAGGGCGGCCACGACCCGGTTCATGCGGGTGGCATTTTCCTGAAGGGCGGCCGCAGCGGTCGCGGCCTGGGTCACGACACCCGCCCGCAACGTTGCCACGTCGGGGACGCGCGTCGCCTTCCCCTGGGCGACCACGTCCAGCAGCGTGGCATCGAGCAACACCGGCGCAGGGGCGACCTGCTGTGCGGCGGCCGGCACCGCGATCCCGGCAATGCCCGTGGCCAGAGCGGCGGCGAGAACAGGAAGGCTGCGCATCGAGGTTTTTCTCCACAAGAACTTTGGGGGCGGCGCCCCGGTGGTCGTCTTCTCCTGCCTCTTCGCACGACAACGCAAGCTGAACGCCGGTTTCACTTGCGACCGGCCGTGCCAGCGGGCAATCCCCGGCGACCGGATGCCCTTGAGGTGGGTGCCCTATTACTATAACACAGTAATGCAGACAGCCGGTCGGGGGAGTGGGCGTAGATGGAGTATGAGGCGAAGGCGATCGATGGGGAGGATCGCCCTCAGCTGAGCGGGCCGGAGGCGCCGGTGCGCCGCCGCCGCAAATGGATCATCGCTGCCGCAATCCTGCTGCTGCTTGTGCTGGTCGGCTGGTTCGCGTTCGGTCGCGGCGATGAGGAGGGCGCAGCCGCCGCCGGTGCGCCGCCGACGAGCGATTCTCAGGTGCCGACCGTCAGTGTGATGGTGCCCGGGCGGGAATCGATCCAGACGGTCGTCACCGGAACCGGTTCGCTTGCCGCACGTCGCGAGATGCCGATCGGCGTCGCGGGCGAGGGCGGCGAAGTCACGCGCGTGCTGGTCGAGCCCGGCAGCTGGGTGCGCGAAGGGCAGGTCCTCGCAACGGTGGATCGTTCGGTCCAGGCGCAGACGGCCGAATCGCTGGCGGCACAGGTGCGGGTCGCGCGGGCCGACGCGCGCATCGCCCAGACCGAGCTGGATCGCTCACAGCAGCTGCTCGGCCGCGGCTTCGTCTCCAAGGCCGACATCGACCGCAAGACCGCCACGCGCGACGCGGCCCAGGCACGGGTCCGCGTCGCCGAGGCGCAGTTTGCCGAGACGCAGGCGCGCAACCGCCGGCTCGACATTCGCGCGCCTGCGGCCGGACTGGTGCTGACCCGCACCGTCGAGCCGGGACAGATCGTCTCCTCGGGCAGCGGCACGCTGTTCCGCATGGCGATGGGCGGACAGATGGAGATGCGGGCCCAGCTTTCCGAGGCGGACATCGCCCGCATGACCGTGGGCGTTCCGGCCGAGGTGACGCCGGTCGGCACCACCAGGACCTTCCGTGGCGAGGTGTGGCAGGTCTCGCCCGTGATCGATCCCGATCGGCGCCAGGGCACGGTGCGCATCGCCCTGTCCTACGACCCCGCGCTGCGGCCCGGCGGCTTCGCCACCGCGCGCATCCTGTCGGGCGCCCGCGCCGCACCGCTGCTTCCCGAGTCGGCGGTATTGAGCGACGGCAAGGGCAATTACGTGTATGTTCTCGACGACAAGAATCAGGCGCAGCGGCGCGCGGTGACGGTCGGCGAAGTGTCGGACGCGGGCGTTGCCGTCGCCGACGGGCTCAACGGCACCGAGCGGGTGGTGGTGAGCGCGGGCGCTTTTCTGAACCCCGGGCAGAAGGTCAATCCGGCACTGCGCAAGACGGGACGCTAACGCCATGGGCTTCCGCAACATCTCCGCCTGGTCAATCCGCAACCCGATCCCGCCGCTGGTGCTGTTCATTGCGCTGACGATCGCGGGCCTGGTCAGCTTCATGCGGATGGACGTCAACCAGGACCCGGACATCGAATTTCCGGTGGTGATCGTCGTCATCAACCAGCCGGGGGCCGCGCCCACCGAGCTGGAGACGCAGATCACCCAGCGGGTCGAGGCGGCGGTGCGCAGCATCCAGGGCATCGACGAGATCAATTCGGAAGTCAGCGAAGGCAACACCACCACGGTCGTCCAGCTCGACATCGGCACACCGATCGATCGCGCGGTGACGGACGTGCGCGAGGCGGTGAACCAGATCCGCAGCGAACTGCCCGAAGGCATTCTCGAGCCGCAGATCTACCGCGCCAACACCACCGACGAGGACCTCGCCAGCTGGACCGCCATCGCCAGCGACATGACCGAGGAACAGCTCAGCTGGTACGTGGACAACACGGTCGCCAAGGAACTGCTGTCGATCGACGGCATGTCTACGGTGGAGCGGGTGGGCGGCGTCGACCGCGAAATCCGGGTGATCCTGGATCCCGCTAAGTTGCAGGGCATGGGGATCACCGCCAGCCAGGTGAACCAGGCGCTGCGCCAGGTGAACATCAACGCAGCCGGCGGCCGCGCCGAGATCGCCGGCCAGGAACAGTCGGTGCGCGTGCTGGGCAACGCGGCTTCCGCCTACGAACTCGGCCAGACCCAGATTGCGCTCGGCGACGGCCGCACCGTGCGGCTGGCCGACATCGCCAACGTGCGCGACGCCTATGCCGAGCAGCGCTCGGCGGCCGCCTACAACGGCCGGCGCGTGCTGTCGTTCGACATCAAGCGCGCCAAGGGCGCATCCGACGTCACCGTCTTTCACGAGGCGGAAAAGCGGCTGAAGGCGCTGGAGGAGCGCAATCCGCAGGTGCGCTTCGCGCTGCTGTCGGACAGCGTGAAATATACCGAGATCCAGTACGAATCCGCGATCCACGCGATGATCGAGGGCGCCGTGCTGGCGGTGGTGATCGTGTTCCTGTTCCTTTGGGACTGGCGCGCGACGCTGATCTCGGCACTGGCCATCCCCTTGTCCGCGATCCCGACCTTCTGGTTCATGGACCTCATGGGTTTCTCGCTCAACCAGATGACGCTGCTCGCGCTCAGCCTGGTGGCGGGCGTGCTGGTGGACGACGCGATCGTGGAGATCGAGAACATCGTCCGCCACATGCGCATGGGCAAGACCGCCTATCAGGCGTCGATCGATGCCGCCGACGAGATCGGCCTGGCGGTGCTCGCCACCACCATGGCGATCGTCGCGGTGTTCCTGCCCGTCGGCCTGATGCCGGGCATTGCCGGCCAGTTCTTCAAGAATTTCGGCCTGACCGTCGTCGCCGCGGTGCTGATGAGCCTGGGTGTGGCCCGTATGATCACCCCGATGATCGCGGCCTATTTCCTCAAGGGCCACGGCCATGTGGAGAAGGGCGATGGCTGGGCGATGCGCGTCTATATGCGGACGCTGCGCTGGACGCTCAAGCACCGCTGGACGGCGGTGGTGGCGAGCGTCGCCGCCTTTGCCGGCACCTTGTTCATGTTCTCGATCCTGCCGGCGACCTTCCAGCCGCCGCAGGACCGCGACCGTTCGACCGCGATGATCGAGATGGTGCCGGGCACCACCCTGGAGCAGACCGCGCGCGTGGTGAAGCACGTAGAGGAGATCCTTCGCGCACAGCCGATCGTCACCTCGGCCTATTCGACCACCATGGTGGGGAGCGGCCGGGTGAGCGTGGAGCTCGCCGAGGATCGCGAGATGACCAGCACCGAGTTCGAGCGCGGCTTGGCGCCGCGCCTGAGCGCCATTCCCGATGCGCGCGTGGCGTTCCGCTCGCAATTCGGCTGGGGGTCGAACAACCGTGACCTCTCGATCGTGCTGGGCGGCGACGATCCCGTGCTGCTCAACGAGACGGCGAACAAGCTGGTCCAGGAGATGGCCGGGCTGAAGACGATCGTCGCCCCGCGCGTCAGCGGCGACCTGCAGCGGCCCGAACTGGTGATCCGTCCGCGGCTCGACCTGGCCGCCAGCCTGGGTGTCACCACCAGCGCGCTTTCCAACGCGATCCGCATCGCGACCCTGGGCGACATCGACCAGAACAGCGCGCGCTTCTCGCTGTCCGACCGCCAGATCCCGATCCGGGTCGCCCTGTCAGAGGATTCGCGTACCCAGCTGTCGACGATCCAGAACCTGCCCGTGCCCACCAGCAGCGGCGGATCGGTGCCGCTCAGCGTGGTTGCGGAAATCGGCTTCGGCGCCGGCCCGACCAAGATCGAGCGCGTCGACCAGCAGCGCCAGCTGGTGGTCGGGGCCGATCTGGCGTCGGGCGTCATCAACAGCGACGCCATGAAGCAAATCCATGCGCTGCCCACCATGCAGAACCTGCCGATCGGCGTGCGCGAGCTGACGCTCGGCCAGGCCAAGTGGCAGACGGAGATGATCCAGAACTTCATCATCGCCGTGATCTCGGGCCTGCTGCTGCTGCTGGCGGTGCTGGTGCTGCTCTACAAGCGGTTGATGCCGCCGTTCGTGAACATCGGCTCGCTGCTGCTGGCGCCGCTGGGCGGGCTGCTGGCGCTTTGGGTCACCGGGCATCCGGTCTCCATGGCGGTCTACATCGGCTTGCTGATGCTGCTCGGCATCGTCGCCAAGAACTCGATCCTGCTGATCGACTTCGCGTTGGAGGAGATGGCCAAGGGCGTCGACAAGTCCGCCGCCATCCTCGACGCCGGGCACAAGCGCGCGCAGCCGATCGTCATGACGACGGTCGCGATGGTGGCGGGCATGGTGCCGACGGCGCTGGCGCTGACCGGCGACGCGTCGTTTAGGTCCCCGATGAGCATCACGGTGATCGGCGGACTGGTGCTGTCGACCATGCTCACGCTGCTGATCGTGCCGGCGACGTTCAGCCTGGCGGTGGGCGTCGAACGCTGGGTCGGGCCGCGGCTTTCGCGGCGGCTGCTGACCTATCGCCCGGGTGACGAGTTGCCGGGCCAGCCGGTCATCGATCACCAGCCGGGCGGGCACATCGGCTATCAGGGGAAGGGGCAGGAGGGGCCCGCTCCTGCCGAGTGATCGGTGGGGGCTGTTCGAGCGCACGCGCCGAAGCCCTTCCCATGAGCCGTCACCCTGAACTTGTTTCAGGGTCCATCTTTCCACCTGCGAGGCTGCTAAGACGCGGTGGATGCTGAAACAAGTTCAGCATGACGATGGAGAGGCGGCTTCGGGGCTGCTGACGTGTCAAGCTGGCGGATACCGGCGCATCCACCGCGCCGCATGTGGCGACCGGCTTGAACCTTCCCCGCTTTCGGGGATTGTTTCACGCATGACCCTGTTCGCGCGCGTTCCCGGAACCGGAGGCGCCGTCCCTCCCGCGCTCACCCGCATGCGCCGCGTCGCCACCGCCATGCTCGTGGTGATGGCGCTGCTGTTCCTTGCCTCGCGCGCGCTGGAGGCGCGGCATCCGGCATGGGGCTTCGTCCAGGCCTTTGCCGAGGCGGCCATGGTCGGCGGCCTGGCGGACTGGTTCGCGGTGACCGCCTTGTTCCGGCATCCTCTCGGGCTGCCGGTGCCGCATACCGCGATCATCCCCCGCAACAAGGACCGCATCGGCGACACGTTGGCGATCTTCCTGCGCGACAACTTCCTGACCGCCCATGTGGTCGCCCGGCGAATGCGGCGGCTGGACGTGGCGGCGGTCGTCGGCCGCTGGCTCGCCAATCCTGTGGGCGGGCAAGGGCGCCTGCGCCATGGCGCCTCTCGCCTTGCCGCAAGCCTGATCCAGTCGTTCGACCAGCAGCGGCTGGGCGGCATGGTGAAGGGTGCGATTGCCAATCGCCTGCGATCGACGGAGGTGGCACCGCTGCTGGGGCAGGCGATCCAGGCCGCCATCGCCGAGGATCGCCACGTGCCGTTGATCGACGGCATGATCCGCTTCGTGGCGCGCGCCGTGGAGGCGAACGAGCAGGTCATCCGCGCGATGGTGCACGACCGCGCCGGATCGATCCTGCGCTGGACCGGGCTCGACGAGACCCTCGCCAACAAGATCCTGGACGGCCTGCGCAAGCTCGCCGACGACATCGCCGCCGACTCGCAGCATCCGCTGCGTGCCAAGGCGGAGGAGGGGCTCGCCAAGCTTGCCGTCGACCTCCAGTCCGATCCGGCGCTCCAGGCGCGCGTCGAGCAGTTCAAGGAGGACATGATCGGCAACCCGGCGCTGCAGCGCTGGCTCGACGGCATGTGGGAGCGCAGCCGTGCCGCGCTGCTGCGGTTGGTGCGCGATCCGGATCGGGCGATGGCGGGCGGCATGGGCGATGCGCTGCGCCAGCTGGGCGAGACGCTGCAGCGCGATCCGCGGCTGGCACGCACCATCAACCGCTTCGTGCGCCGTGCCGCCGTCGGCATGGTCGCCGACTATGGGGACGCGATCGTGCGGCTGGTGTCGGACACGGTGCGCGGCTGGGACGCGCGCACCATCACCGGCCGCCTGGAGAATGCCGTCGGCCGCGACCTTCAGTATATCCGCATCAACGGCACGCTCGTCGGCGGCCTGGTCGGCCTGTGCATCCACAGCATCGACGTGCTGCTCTGAGCAGTTTGTGCATCCGGGTTCAGGCTGCCCAGTCGAGGATGCGCCAGCCCCGTGCCTTGGCGAGCAGGCGCAGCGGCGTATGGGCGTTGACCGCCACCGGCTCGTCGGCCCATTCGAACACCGGCGCGTCCGACACATGATCGCTGTAGAAGCGGACCTGGGTATCCTCGCGCCGCAGGCCCTGGGCCGCATACCAAGACTCGATCATCCGCAGCTTGCCGGGACCGTAGCAGTTCTCGCCGTCGATGCGGGGCAGCAGCGCCCCGGCTTCGCTGAGCTTCGAATCGGTCGCGATGACATGATCGAAGCCGAGCCGTGCCGCGATCTCGGCTGCGTAGAAGCGGTAGGAGGCGGTGGCGAGCACCAGGGTGCGCCCCTCGGCCCGATCGGCCTCGATCTGCTTCACCGCATCTGCGAAGACGCCTTTTTCGAGCGTCCGCTCGGCAAAGCGGTGCGAAAGCGTCTTGAGCGTCTCGGCCGGGACCGTGCGGCCCAGCATCAGCCGGTGGGTCAGTTCCTTCAACCGGCCCCGGCTGTAGAGCTTTCCGGCATAGCCGGCTGCGAGCAGCACCGCGAGCGGCAGCAGCGCCACCCGCCAGCGCTGCCGGCCTTCGAGCGTGTGGAGAAGAAAGGGAGTCCAGGTACCCGCACGGGTAATCGTCCGGTCCATGTCGTAGATTGCGAGACGGTGCATTGCTGCGTCTCTGCAAGCTCGCGCCTTGCCGTTCTAGTGGAAATCGCCGATGGAGCATGGCGATGACTGTGGCCGTCGACTTTTCCCCTGATCCGCAGGACCAGCGCGTGCTGCGGTTCACCGGGGAACTCACGCTTGCGCGGCTCGGGAGTCTTCCCGAGCGCTTGGACCGGCACGAGGGCGCGGTCGACCGCATCGATCTCTCCGACGTGCAGCGGATCGACACGGTCGGCGCGTGGATCGTGCGCCGCTTCGCTGCAGCCCATGACGCAAAGATCGAGGGGCTGGACGAGGACGGCCAGCACCTGATCGACCAAGTGGGCGAGGCGGACCAGCCCGTCGTGCAGAAGGCGAAGCCGCTGCCGCCCGTAGCGCGGGTACTGGACGAACTCGGCACGGCAACGGTGCTGTCGTTCCGTACGCTGTTGGGCCTCCTCGGCTTCCTCGGCGCGACGGTGATCGCAGCCGGCAACGTGATCCGCCACCCGCGGCGCTTTCGGTACAATGCGACGGTGCAGCGGTTCGAGGTGGTCGGCGTCTCGGCGCTCGGCATCGTCGGGCTGATGAGCTTCCTGATCGGCATCGTGATCGCGCAGCAGGGCGCGGTGCAGCTGCGCCAGTTCGGCGCGGAGGTGTTCACGATCAACCTGATCGGTCGCATCACCCTGCGCGAACTAGGCGTGCTGATGACGGCGATCATGGTCGCGGGTCGCTCCGGCTCTGCCTTTGCAGCGCAGCTCGGCACCATGAAGCTGACCGAGGAGATCGACGCGATGCGCACCATCGGCGTCTCGCCGATGGAGGCGCTGGTGCTGCCGCGCACCCTGGCGGCGGTGCTGATGATGCCGCTGCTCGGCTTCTACGCCTCGCTCATCGCGATCATCGGGGGCGGGCTGCTGTGCTGGGCGACGCTCGACATCCCGCTGGTAACCTACGTCCAGCGGCTGCGTGAGGTGGTGCCGATCACGGACCTGTACGTCGGCCTGATCAAGGCCCCGGTGTTCGGCCTCATCATCGCGATCTCCGGCTGTTTCCAGGGCATGCAGGTGGAAAGCGATGCCGAGCAGGTCGGCCTGCGCACGACCTCTGCGGTGGTGCAGGCGATCTTCCTGGTGATCGTGCTCGACGCCTTCTTCGCGGTGTTCTTCGAGCGGATCGGCTGGATATGACGACCGACGAGGACATTGTGATCCGCGTCCGCGGGCTCAAGAACATGTTCGGCGACCAGATCGTGCACGACGGGCTGGACCTGGACGTGCGCCGGGGCGAGATCCTGGGCGTGGTCGGCGGATCGGGTACCGGCAAGTCGGTGCTGATGCGCTCGGTCATCGGCCTCCAGACTCCGGCGGCGGGCGAGATCTCGGTCTTCGGCGAGTCGACGCTCGATCGCGAGGAGACGGAGGCGGTCGAGATCCGCAAGCGCTGGGGCGTGCTGTTCCAGGGCGGCGCGCTGTTCTCCACCCTGACAGTGGGCGAGAATGTGCAGGTCCCGCTGCGCGAATTCTACCCGCGGCTGAGCGAGACGCTGCTGGAGCAGATCGCGACCTACAAGGTCGTCATGACCGGCCTGCCGGCGGATGCCGCGCCCAAATATCCAGCCGAGCTTTCCGGCGGCATGCGCAAGCGCGCGGGCCTTGCCCGGGCACTCGCGCTCGACCCGGACCTCCTGTTCCTCGACGAGCCCACCGCCGGGCTCGACCCGATCGGTGCAGCGGCCTTCGACGACCTTACCCGTTCGCTTCAGCGCACGCTGGGGCTCACCGTGTTCCTGATCACCCACGATCTCGATTCGCTCTATGCGATCTGCGATCGGGTCGCGGTGCTGGCGGACAAGAAGGTGATCGCCGTCGGCACGATCGACGAACTCCTCGCGTTGGATCACCCGTGGATCCAGGAATATTTCAAAGGACCCCGCGGACGAGCCGCGGTGGCCAGCGCCAGCAGCGCCGAAGCGCGGCAGGCACAGGGGGCTTGAGAGGCTGATGGAAACCCGATCGAACCATGTCTTGGTCGGCGCGGTGGTGCTGATCCTGCTTGCGGTGCTGGCGATCTTCACCGTGTGGCTGGCGCGCGTGAACGGCACCAACGAGCTTGAGTACGACATCTTCTTCAAACAGGCGGTGGACGGCATCAACAAGGGGTCGCCCGTCGCCTTCTCCGGTGTGCCGTCCGGCCAGGTGAAGGAGATCGCCCTGTTCAAGCCGGATCCCTCGCTGGTGCGGGTGCGGATCAGCGTGAACGAGGGCGTCCCGATCCTGGAGGGCACCACCGCCACCATCCAGGGCGTGGGCTTCACCGGCGTCAGCCAGATCGCGCTCGACGGCGCGGTGAAGGGCGCCCCGCCGATCGCCTGCCCCGAAGTGCATCCGGAGACCTCCTGCCCGATGGGCGTGCCGGTGATTCCGACTCGTCCCGGTGGGTTGGGCGCGATCCTGAGCTCCGCGCCGCGGCTGCTCGAACGGCTGACGTCGCTCACCGAGCGGCTGACGGAGCTGCTGTCGGATCGGAACCAGAATTCGATCGCTGCGATCCTGGAAAACACCAATCGCCTGACCGACGCACTCGCGGATCGCGGGCCGGAGATCGCCGCGACGCTTGCGGAGACGCGCATCGCCATCCAGCGCGCGGGCATTGCCGCCGAGCAGATCGGCCAGCTGGCGGAAACCAGCAACGGCGTGCTCGCGAACGACGTGCGTCCGACCCTCCAGAACCTGAACCGCACGATCGAGTCGGCACAGCGTAGCGCCGACACGCTCAACGACGCGATCGGCGATGCCCGCCCCGGCCTGCAGACCTTCTCCAAGCGGACCGTTCCGGAGGTCGGTCAGCTGGTTGCCGACCTGCGCCAGATGACCACGGCGCTCGCCGCGGTGGCGGAGCGGGTGGACCAGGGGGGCGCCAGCTCGATCATCGGCCGCCAGAAGCTGCCCGACTACGAAGGCAAGTGAGGGAATTCATGAAGAAGCTCGCCATTCTCGCGCTGCTGCCGCTGTCCGCCTGCATCCGCCTGGGCGCGGAGCCGCCGCCCTCGCTGCTCACCCTGACGCCGTCGCAGGCGGTGCCGGTCGGCAATGCGCAGAATTCGGGCGCGGCCAAGTCGATCCTGATCGCCGTGCCGAGCGTGCCGCAGGAGCTGGCGGTGACGCGCGTCCCCGTGCGCGCGACCGACACCTCGCTCGCCTATGTCAAGGATGCGCAGTGGGTCGAGCAGCCCGGGCGCCTGTTCGCCCGGCTGCTGAGCGATACGGTGACCACGCGTACCGGCCGGGTGGTCCTCAGCCTGCGCCAGGCGAGCGTCGATCCGAGCTCGCAGCTCTCGGGCGAACTCCGGTCGTTCGGCATGGATGCGACCACCAACGAGGCGGTCGTCACCTTCGACGCGGCGCTGATCCGCGTCGGCCGTCCCGAGGCGGTGGAGAAGCGTCGCTTCGAGGCACGCGTGCCGGTGACGGCGATCACTGCGGAAACGGTTGCGCCCGCGATCAACCAGGCAGCAAACCAGGTGGCGGTCGAGGTCGCCGACTGGATCGGCCGCTGACGTCCCGCCCTCGCAGCAGACGGTCCGGCTTGCCGCGCACCCGCGCGGTGTAGCCGGAGTGGCTGCTCAGGGCCTGCGGCGAACCTGCGGCGGCACGTTGCAGATGTCGGCGCCACCGGCTGGAACCGTGAAGAACGGCGGCTGGCGGTTCTCACGGTCGCGGACATAGGCGGCAAAGCGCGGGTTGTCGGCAGCGCGATAGTCGAAACGCGGGCGCTCGGCGGCCGGCATGTCGCTCGCCAGCCGGATCGACAGGATCGGGGTGCGCTCCGCTTCGGTCTTGTAGAAGCCGAGGTCGCCGGTGCCGCGCGGCAGCGCCGACAGATACTCGATCCCCTCGATCACGCGGCCCACCAGCGCAATGTTGCGATCGAGATGGCGGGGCGCGTGGCCGATCACGGCGTAGAGTTCGGCCCCGCTGCCCGTGCTCGGGGCCATGTCCCGTCCGACCCCGACCATGCCATAGCAGTGCGGCAGCCAGGCTTCCGCTCCCTGGTCTAGCCAGCTGCCGCGGGCGACCGGCCAACCGTCGGCAGTGAAGCCGATCTGGCGGGCATAGGGGTCCGCCCGGGTCAGCTCAGCGGCGAACTTCGGGGCGGACATGCCATATTCGGCAGGCGGGTTGGCGACGACGCCCGTGGGCAGCGCCTTTGTCTCGGTCGCATCGCCCCATTGCGCGACATAGTTGTCCTGGACGCGGTAGACGCTGGTCCGGTCCCACCAGTGCGCCCGTGCAAGCGTGCGGATGTTGGCGATGTGGACGGGAGCCGCTGCGGGCGCGAGCCGGATCACGACCCGACGGTCCCCAGCCAGCGTCATCACCAGCACGTCGTCGTCAGGGATCGGTCGCCAATCCGCAGCGATCGGCGTGGCGGCCGACTGTGGCGCGGGGGCCGCGGACTGGCCGGGTGCGGGCTCGGCAGGGGTTGTGCCGAGCAGGGCGAGCGAGAGAAGGGCGGTCAGCATCACGTCGCAGCGTGCCATGCGCCTGCGGCTGCTGGCAACTGCACGCGCATCAGCCTTGCGCCCCGGCGCAACGCGCGGTACGGGCCGCCTTCCAGAGCATGCGGAGCGGTGGCCGAGTGGTCGAAGGCGCTCGCCTGGAAAGTGAGTATACGGCAAAACCGTATCGAGGGTTCGAATCCCTCCCGCTCCGCCATTATCTTTCCCCCCGTAGCACGATCGTCTCCACCGCCGCCGGATAGACGTGCGCCAATAGATGAACTTGGTTTCGAAAATGCCGCGCTGATCGCTGGCGCAAGAACCAAGTCGAGAACTTCAATCTGCCGTTTTGAGGTAGGAAGCAGGTAGCGCCGCGTCCTGTGGAGCGCCTGACGTATTCCGTTACGGTTCGCCGGAATAGTGCTACACCGCAGGCATCTATTGGAGGCGTCCTTGAAGCTGCTCCCCGCCCATCTGCGTGCCTCGGTACTGCCGGCAATTGCCGCATTGACAATCGGTGCCGCTGGCGACGCCAGCCCCGCGATCCGGCTGAACCAGATCGGCTTCCTGCCGGATACGGTGAAGCGCGCGGTCGTGGCGAGTGACTCCACCGTGCCGCTCCGGTGGCGGGTGCTCGACGAGCATGGCAAAACGGTCGCCGAAGGACAGACGACGGTGGTCGGGGCCGATCGCGCATCGGGCGACAATGTCCATCTCGTCCGCTTCGATCAGGTGACGAAGCCCGGCACCTACCGCATCCGGATCTCCGATCAGACCAGCCGCGCTTTTGCGGTGCGGACGGGGCTGTACGCGCCGCTGGCGTCAGCCGCGCTCAACTTCTTCTACCAGAACCGGGCAGGGATCCCGATCGAGGCGCGCTATGCCGGGGGCGCACAGTGGGCGCGACCGGCCGGGCATCCCCGGGAGATCGCGACCTGCTTCCGGGGCACGGACGAGCGCGGCACCGTCTGGTCTGGCTGCAGCTATACGCTCGACGTGACCGGCGGTTGGTACGACGCGGGGGACCAGGGCAAATATGTCGTCAACGGCGGCATCTCGCTGTGGACCCTGCAGAACCTGTACGAGCGCCAGGCCGCCAGCGGCCGGTTCACCTTCGCGGACGGGCGCGCCCGCTTGCCGGAGGCCGGCAACCGCATCAACGACCTCCTCGACGAGGCGCGCTGGGAGATGCGGTTCCTGCTGGCCATGCAGATACCCGATGGCGTCCGTGCAGAGGTGCCCGTCGGACCTTTGCCGTCTACCGGCCCGCTGACGCTTCGCACCATCGATGCCGGCGGGATGGCGCACCAAAAGGTGGCCGACCGCAACTGGACCCCGCTGCCGACGCCGCCGCACAACGACAAGGAAGACCGGCTGCTCTACCCGCCGACGACGGGCGCGACGCTCAACCTAGCAGCTGTCGCGGCGCAATGCGCGCGGATCTGGCGGCGCGTCGATCCGACATTTTCGGCGACCTGCCTGGCGGCGGCGAAACGCGCCTATCGGGCAGCGCTACGCAACCCGGAGGTTTATGCGACCAACAGCTTCACCGGCAGCGGCGGCTACGGCGACAATGACCTGTCGGACGAACTCTATTGGGCGACCGCCGAACTGTGGGCGACGACGGGCGAGGCCGTGTATGGCGACGCGCTCGCGGCGATGCCTGCTCAATCCGCGTCGGTGGGCGAACCGAATTGGGGCAATGTCGGCGCGCTCGGCACAATCACCCTCGCCACGGCGCCGGGCATCCCCCAGGCTGATGCCGCGCGAGCCCGCGCCGCACTTGTCGCGGCGGCGGACGGCTTTTTGGCGGAGACGGAGCGGTCCGGCTACCGCATCCCCTATGCGACGCTCGATTATCCCTGGGGATCCAACTCCTCGATCCTGAACCGGGCGATGATCCTGGGCGTGGCGCATGGCCTGACGGGCGAGGCGCGCTATCGCGTCGGCGTGGTCGACGCGATGGATTACATGCTCGGCCGCAACCCGCTCGACCAGAGCTATGTCTCGGGGTTCGGGGCGCGGCCTCTCCTGAACCCGCACCACCGTTTCTGGGCGCACCAGCTGGATCCATCGCTGCCAGGGCCGCCGCCCGGCGTTGTGTCCGGCGGGCCGAACTCGACATCGATGAGCGATCCGATCGCCCTGACGATGAAGGGGAAGTGTGCGCCGCAACGCTGCTGGAAGGACGATATCTCGGCCTATGCGCTGAACGAGGTCGCGATCAACTGGAACGCGCCGCTGCTGTGGGTGGCAGCCTATCTGGACGGCGGCGCCTAACGCCGATCGTGCCGGGCGATCGTTCGTGAGGGAGGAATGCCATGGGTCTGATGCCGACGAGACGAGAGGCGGTCGGGTTGCTGGCTGCGGTGGCGCTCTGCCCGCGTTCGGCCGGCGCCGCGCCGGCGCGCGGCCTCGATGCGATCGCGCGCACCAAGGGCATGCGCTTCGGTTCGGCGGTGTCGGCCAATCCCCGGACGGGCTCGTTCACCAACCCTGACTATGCGGCGCTGCTCCGCACCGACTGTGGGCTGCTGGTGGCCGAGAACGAGATGAAGTGGCAGCATGTCGGGCCGGCCCCGGGACGGTTCGACTTCGCCGCGTTCGATCGCATGCTCGCCTGGTCCGAGCAGAACGGGATGGCGATGCGCGGACACAATCTCCTGTGGCAGCGCCGCAAGTGGATGCCCGCCTGGGTGGAGGCGCACGACTTCGGCGCGCGTCCCGCCACTGAGGCCGCGCGCATCCTTGGCGAGCATGTGGAGGCGGTGACGCGCCGCTATGGCAGGCGCATCCAGAGCTATGATGTCGTCAACGAAGCCGTGACGCCCGAGACGGGGGCGCTGGAGGAAACCGCACTCAGCCAGGCGATGGGCGGCACCGAGGCGACGATCGACCTTGCATTCCGGACCGCGCGTGCATCCGCGCCGCATGCCGAGCTCGTCTACAACGATTATATGAGCTGGGAGCCGGGCAACGCCACGCATCGCGCCGGTGTGCTCCGCTTGCTCGAGGGGTTTCGCCGCCGTGGTACGCCGGTCGATGCGCTCGGGATCCAGTCGCACCTCGTCACCTCGGGACCCGACACGCACAAGAGCATCCTGGCTCAGCAGGACGCGTGGCGCCGCTTTCTCGATGCCGTGACCGCGATGGGCTATCGCCTGCTCGTCACCGAGCTGGACGTGCGCGACAACGGCCTGCCCGTCGAAGCCAAGGCCCGCGACCGGGGCGTGGCGGACTATGCCCGAGCCTATCTCGACGTGACCCTCTCCTATCCGCGGCTCAGGGACGTGGTCGCCTGGGGCATGACGGACCGCTTCAGCTGGATCGAAGGGTTCGAGCCTCGGCCGGACAAAGCGCCGCGCCGCCCGTGCCCCTATGACGCCCAATATCGTGCGAAGCCGCTCCGCGATGCGATCGGGGCAGCGCTGGCCGAGGCTCCGCAGCGAACGGCGTGAGGGTCGAAGGAGCGGCGGTAAACCCCCCGGCCCGAGTATCCTGGGACTTCAGCAAAGGCTGGCAAAGAAAAAGGAGGCGGCGCCGTAGCACCGCCTCCCTTCGTGTGTCGATCGACTGGTCTTAGTAGTTCGCGCGCAGGATGATCGAGTAGCGCCGGTCGTTCGTGAAATAGGACCGGGGCGCAAGATCGTTGGATCCCGACTTGTACGCCTGAAGAAGCTTCGTGGTCGTGTTCGTGAGGTTCACCCCCTGCACGCCCAGCTTCACCCACTTGTTGATGTTGATGAACGCCGACGCGTCGAGCTGGCCGGTATCGTCGTTGAAGATCGACGTGTACGGGAAGATCACGTCCGCCGCGGTGAGCAGGAAGCGCGACCGCCAGTTGTACGCGGCGCGAAGGGAGATCGGCCCCTTTTCGTAGAACAGCGTCGCGTTGACGTTGTGCTTGGAAAGCCCCTCGAGCGGCAAGTTCCCCTTTGCGACCGTCGAGTTGGACGAAGGCGTTCCCCCGTTCAAGAAGGAGTTCGGGAGCCCCGAGCTGTCGATGTAGGTGTAGTTGCCGTTGAAGCCCAGTCCGCTGAGCGCCCCCGGCAGGAAGTCGAAGGTCTGCTGATAGGCGACCTCAAAGCCCTTGATTTTGCCCTTCCCGTCGTAGTTCTCCGGTCCGCGTGCCTGGATGTTCTGGGTGATGCCGTTGTTGGTAACGGAGCGGTTGACGAGCGACTGGTAGAAGAAGCCGTCCACGGTCTTGTAGAAGGCATCGAACGACAGCTGCCCGACCCGGCCGAAATACCATTCCAGCGTAACGTCGAACTGCCACGCGGTCGCCGGCTTCAGGTTCGGATTGCCCGCATTGATGGTGACGGTGCCGGAGCCAGGTTCCAGCGCATAGGTGACATAGGGCCGGATGTTGGCGAAGTCCGGACGGGTCAGCACCTTCGATCCGGCGAGGCGCAGGATCAGGTCGTTGGTCAGGCCGAACTTCAGGTTCGCACTGGGCAGGAAGTAGCTGTAGCTGTTCTTGAACGAGGCTGGCACCGCGGCATAGCCGTCGACCGCGAACTCGCGCAGCCGCTCATATTCGACAGCGCCGAGATTGCAGACGCCGCCCGGCTGGACCGTTTCCGTCGTCCCGTCCGGCAAGGTCCGGATCGTCGCGACGCAGCGGGTGGAGTAGGGGTCGGCGACGCCCAGTTCCGTCCGGTTCGGTACTGCGGTGGCCGTGCGCGAATAGACATCGGTGTGGACGTAGCGGACGCCGACGTTGCCCGACATCCGCACATTGCCGAAGATCGGGTCGTTGTTGCCGAACTGCACCATCGCGTAGGCGGCGGAGTCTTCCTGGCGGACGTTCGACACCTCCGACGGCAGGAAGTCGGAGCCCGGGATGGCGCCGGCGCGCTGGCCCGCACCCAAGAAGCGGTTGCTCGCCGTCGCGCCATTCGTCTCACGCCAGATATCGTTCTGCGCCTGGAAGAAGGATACCGCGTCGGAGTAGCCCTTGATCAGGTCTCCGTTGTAGTAATAGGCGCTGGGCGGAGCGGACGTCTTGCCGCGGAAGAAGTTGTCGAAGCTGTACAGCGACGAACGGCTGGTATCGCCCTGGTTGAACGTGACCGGTGCACCCGACCACACTTCGCTGATCGCGCCCCAGTTATAGGCGGAATAGCGTACGTCCTGCGAACGTTCGGCATAGCGCGCACCGAACTTGATCCGCTGCAGGAATTCGCCGTCGTCGAACTTGTACGCGAAGTCGCCCTTGATCTGATATTCGTCGCCCTTGCTGTGCTCGATGTGGTCCATCGCGGCGCGCCAGAACTGGAAGTCGCGGCTCTGGAAATATTCGGAATCGCTCGCGGCAGCCATCGCCGGGTTCGGCGACGCCCAGTTCGCCGCCAGCGTCAGCGGCTTGTGCGGGATTACGACCGGGATCTTGCCCGTGAGGTCCAGCTCTTCGTCGGCAAAGGTCGAGCCGAACACGCTCAGGTCGGTGACGTCGTGCTTGGCGTAGGTATAGTCGACGTCCAGGCCGATCGACCAGTGATCGTCGGGGTTGATCTTCAGGTTGATGCCGACGTCCTTGACCAGGTTCTCGTCATAGACCTGACGGCGGGAGAGCGACTGCTGCATGCCACCGGTCGGCACCGTGGTGGTAGCGGAACCACTGGAGGCCGTGCGCCAGCCCGAACCCGGCAGGGTGATGAACCCGCTCTGGAACAGGCCGTTGCTGTCGTACACGAAGTTGGGGAACGCATTGCCGGTCGGGTTGTAGCCATTGCCGCGCTGGTTCTCACCGAACGCGAACTCACCCGAACCATTGAGGCGGCACTCCGCACGCGTGGTCGCATTGCCCGCGCCGTTGAGCGGGCCGTTGCCGTTCTGCTGACAGCCTGCGGGATAGGTGTTGTACTCCGACAGGTCGGGCGCCGTCTCGAACGTGTGCTCGCCCCAGGCATTGCTGGAGTGGGTGCGCATGAACTGCGCGGTCAGCACCGTGCGCTGGTCGGTGCTCTCCCACTGCACGGCGATCGCCTGGCCGTCGCGCTTGCGGTCGTAGTCCTGGCTTCGGAACTGTCCGCCGATGGGCGCATAGGCCAGGCTCATCGGGTCGGCGAAGCCATCCGCGCCCGCGCTCCCGCTGGCGCCGCAGACATTGGCCGGATTGGGGAAGGAGGCGCCCCCGACGCCGGTGATGGTGCCCGGCAGCAAGGTGGTGCTGTCCGAGTTCCCCGGAAGCTGGTTGCGGCAGGTGACGGTGGTGTTGGTGCCCGTGCCGGTCGCGGCCTGGACGCCGTCGCGCGTCTGGAAGTTGGTGACCTGAATACCGTCGGCGCGGCTCTTGATCCGCGAATAGGATCCATTGGCGAGGACGCCGATGGTGCCGATCCCGGTTTCCCAGGTGTTGCTGATCAGCAGCGAGCCGGTCGGCGACCACTTCTTTGCGAAGTCGCCATAGTTCGCCTCGATGCCGCCACCGATGTGGAAGCCCCTGTTGTCGAAGGGCTTGCGGGTGTTGAGGTTGACCGTGCCGGCAAGGCCGCCCTCGATCAGGTCGGCAGTGGCGTTCTTGTAGACCTCGACCGAGCCGAGCAGTTCCGAAGGCACGTCGGCGAAGTTGATCGCCTGGCCGCCGATGCCGGCCGAGAAGGTGTCGCGGCCGTTGAACTCGGAACGCACGAAGTTGAGGCCGCGCACGTTGACGCCCGAGCCCTCGACCGAGAAGTGGTCGGGGTCGTTGTTGCCAGCGAAGCGGTTGATCGAGACGCCGGGCACGCGCTGCAGCGCTTCCGTCACCGAGCGATCCGGCAGCGCGCCGATGTCCTGCGACGTGATCGCGTCCACGACGGTGTCGGAGTTGCGCTTGATGTTCTGGGCGTTGGCGAGGCTCTGGCGAATGCCGGTGACGACGACTTCGTTCCCGCTTCCTGCATCATCGGGCAGGCTGTCGACCGGATCTTGTGGTGCGGCCTGATCGGCCCCGGGGCCGCTGGTGGCGGTAGTCCCGCCCGCCGTGTTCTGGCCGCTCGCCGCGCCGGTCTGCGCATGCGCGGGTGCACCCAGCGCAAACATGCACATTGCCGTCGCGGAAACGCCGAATCGGAACGCCTTCTTGCGGGCGCCGATCTTCAGGCGTGCATCTTCAGTCGCATCGATGCGCATAGTCCCCCTCCCATGTACGTCGACGTCGTGTCGCAGTCATACTGCGCCGCATCGTTCGACAGGGAGGCTACGACTGCGATTTCGTCCTCGCAAGAGAAATGTTCGCGCTAACTTTATTTCGGATGATGTTGCTTTATAGTCACTTATAGCGCTGGCCAACGGTCCGGTGACTGGTAAGAGCGAGGGAAAGCTTCGCCGCAGAGCGATGCGCAGGAAGAGGGGCAGGAGGGGCATGACCGGGCCGGATCGGCAGCGTGTCGTGGTGGTGGGAGGCGGCACTTCGGGCTGGATGACCGCGGCCGCCCTGGTGAAGCTGCTGCCCGATCGCTGCCAGGTGCACCTCGTCGAATCCGAGGCGATCGGGATCATCGGAGTCGGCGAGGCGACCTTGCCGCACATCCGCGCCTTCAACGAGCGCCTGGGCATCCCCGAAGCCGAGTTCATGGCGACCACCCGCGCCACCTTCAAGCTGGGCATCGAGTTCCGCAACTGGGCGCGCATCGGCGACAGCTACATTCACCCGTTCGGCACGTTCGGGCGTGGCGCCGGGGACGTCCAGTTCCATCACTATTACGCCCGGCTGCTGCACGCGGGCGTCCAGCTTCCGCCGATCGAGGCATTCTCCATGGCGTGCACGCTGGCGCGGGCGAACCGGTTCGCGCCGCCGGCCCAGGACCCGTGCCAGGTCGCCTCCACCTTTGGCTATGCCTATCAGTTCGATGCCGTCGCGTTTGCCCCCTACCTGCGCCGCCTGGCCGAGGGGCTGGGGGCGGAGCGCACCGAGGGCAGGATCGTCCATGTCGAGCGCGACGGCGAGAGCGGCGATGTGACCGCGGTGCTGCTGGAGGGCGGCAGGCGGATCGAGGGTGACCTGTTCGTGGACTGCTCGGGCTTCGCGTCCCTGCTGATCGGGAAGGCGCTGGGAGAGCCGTTTCAGGACTGGTCGCGCTGGCTGCCCGCCGATCGAGCCGTGGCGCTTCCGTGTCGCACCGTGACGGAAGTCACTCCCTATACCAGCGCCGTCGCCATGCCTGCGGGCTGGCGCTGGCGGATCCCGCTCCAGCACCGCACGGGCAATGGCTATGTCTATTCGAGCGCGTTCCTCTCGGACGAGCATGCCGCCGACGCGCTGACGGCCGCGGTGGAGGGCATGCCGATGGCGAGCCCGCGGGTCCTGCGGTTCACCGCCGGGCGGCGCGAACGTAGCTGGGCGCACAATGTCGTGGCAATCGGGCTGTCGGGCGGCTTCCTGGAGCCGCTGGAGTCCACCAGCATCTACCTGGTCCAGCAGGCGATCACCGCGTTGCTGGAGCTGTTCCCGGAGCGCCGCATCTCCCCAGTCGATCGCGACGAGTTCAACCGCGTCGTCGACATGGAATATGATCGGGTGCGCGACTTCCTGATCCTGCATTACCACGCCACGCATCGCGACGATTCTGAGTTTTGGAACTACGTGCGGACCATGGCCATTCCGGACAGCCTGGCGGAGAAGATGGAGCTGTTCCGCCGCCGCGGGCGGATCGTGAAGTATCGCGAAGGGGCGTTCCTCGATGCCAGCTGGGTGTCGGTCTACCTCGGCCAGCGCGTTATCCCGGCCGGCTTTGATCCGCGCGCGTCGGGGCCGACGCTCGAAAGTCTCGTCGCGGGCATGAAGCAGATGCGGGCGGAGATCCAGGCAGCGGCATCCGCCATGCCTGACCACCTTTCCTATCTCGGGCGCTATTGCCCGATGGCGGCGGCCGCGTGACGATGCTGGACGAGCCGGTCCGCAGCGTCGCAGTGTTCGGCGGCGGCATCGTCGGCTGGTCCGCCGCGGTCGCGTTGAAGCGGCGCGTGCCTGGAATATCGGTGACGATCGTCCCTGTCCCTCCGCCTGCCAATGCGCTGGCGGACCAGATGCCGCAGACCCTCCCGTCGGCGATCGGGTTCCACGACGACGTCGGGCTGCGCGAGGAAGACGCGGTGCTGCGTGCCGGCGGCGGCTGGCGGCTGGGAACGCTGTTCGAGGACTGGGCGTCGGGGCAGCCGGCCTATGTCCACGCCTATGGGAGCTATGGGCAGTCGTTCGGTACGGCGTCGTTCCACCATCATTGGACGCGCGCCGCCCATGCCGGCTTAGCGGCGCCCTATGACGCGCATTCGCCGGCGGCGATGCTCGCGCGGGCCGGGCGGATGCTCCCGCCGGATCCGGAGCCCGGATCGCCGTTTGCGGACATCCAGGCAGGGCTCGCGCTCGATATCGGACGCTACCGCGCCATGCTCGAAGCCTTCGCGCGCCATGTGGGCGTGGTCGTGCGCACGGGCGAGGTCGCGGAGGTGCGGCTTCGCGGCGGGGACGGCTTCATCGAGCGCGTGGCGCTTGCGGATGGCGGATCGGTCGAGGCGGACCTGTTCGTCGATGCCTCGGGGCCGGAGGGCGTCGTACGCGGCGCCATCGACACCGCGTGGGAGGACTGGCGACCGTGGCTCGCCTGTGATCGCCTGATGCAGGCGTCGGCGACGACGGCGACCCCGTCGATGCTGGACCATGTCGTGGCGCTTCCCGCCGGCTGGCGCTGGCAAAGCGCGCTGCCGGGCGCGACCTCGCACGGGCTCTGCTACGCCAGCGGCTTGCTGGGCGACGAGGATGCGCGCCGGCTGCTCGCGGACGCGAGTGGGGTCGAGCCCTTGCCGGCCATCGGGTTCCGGCAAGGCACGCGTCCCGAACCCTGGGCGCGCAATTGCGTGGCGATCGGCGACGCGGCCGTGGTCATCGAGCCGCTCGAATGGACCAACCTCCACCTCGCCCACAGCGCGATCGACCGGATCATCTCGGCGATGCCGGGCCGCGCCTGCCATCCGCTCGAGATCGCCGACTATAACCGCCAGGCTGTCGCCGAGGTCACGCGCGTCCGCGACTTCGTTCTTTGCCATTATGCGACTGCGCGGCGGCCCGAGCCCTTCTGGCAGCCGCGTGCCGCGCTGCCCGAAAGCCTCGCGCGCACCCTTCGCCTGTTCGCCGAGCGCGGGCGGCTGCCCTTCTTCGAGGAGGAGACCTTCACGCGCGACAGCTGGCTCGCGATCCTGCTCGGCCAGGGGCTGATACCGCGCCGGATCGACCCGCTGATCGGCACCACGCCGGCCCACCAGTCGGATGCAGCCATGGCCGGATACCGCGCCGCCATCGCGCGGGCGCTGCCGCAATTTCCCACCGCTGCGCAGCACCACGCAGCGCAACACGCACGGATTACCCGATGAACGAACACACGATTCGCAATGTCGTCATCGTCGGGGGCGGCACCGCCGGCTGGATGGCCGCTGCGGCGTTCTCCCGCTTTCTCAACAATGGCGCGACCCGGATCACGCTGGTCGAGTCCGAGGAGATCGGCACGGTCGGGGTGGGGGAGGCGACGATTCCGCCGCTGCTCACCTTCAACCGCATGCTGGGGATCAACGAGAACGACTTCATTCGCGAGACCGGCGGCACCTACAAGCTGGGGATCGAGTTCGACGGCTGGGGCGACGTCGGGGAACGCTATTTCCATCCGTTCGGCGCGCATGGCCATGATCTCGGCGGGATTCATTTCCACCAGCTGTACCTGCGCGAGCGCAAGCGCCGGGTGATGCAGGATATCTCCGCCTGGTCGATGAGCGCAGTCGCCGCGCAGGCCGGAAAGTTCGCGCGCCCGGCCGAAGGTGCGCAGTCGGCGGTGAAGGAGCTGCTCTACGCATTCCACTTCGACGCCAGCCTCTATGCGCGCTTCCTGCGACGCTACGCCGAGGCGGGCGGCGTCCAGCGGATCGAGGGCAAGATCGTCGAGGTGGCGCTGCGCCCCGAGGACGGCCATGTCGCCGCCGTGAAGCTGGAGAACGGGCAGGCGGTCGAAGGCGACCTGTTCATCGACTGCTCGGGCTTCCGCGGTCTCCTGATCGAGGAAGCGCTGGAGACCGGCTATGAGGACTGGAGCCAGTGGCTGCCGTGCAATCGCGCGGTGGCGGTCCCCAGCAGCTATTCCGGCGACCCCGATCCGTTCACCCGCGCCACCGCGCGCGGCGCCGGCTGGCAATGGCGCATCCCCCTGCAGCAGCGGATGGGCAACGGGCTGGTCTATTGCAGCGACTTCATGACCGCAGAAGCCGCGGAACGCGAACTTCTCGCCAACCTGGAGGGCGAGCCCCTCGCCGAGCCGCGCCACCTCTCGTTCGTGACGGGCCGACGCAAGCTCGGCTGGAACCGCAACGTCGTCGCGCTGGGGCTGTCGTCGGGTTTCGTCGAGCCGCTCGAATCCACGTCGATCCATCTGGTCCAGGCCGGCATCACCAGGCTGATCGCGCTGTTCCCGGACCGCCGCTTCAATCCCGTCGAGCGCGACGAGTACAACCGCCAGATGCGCGACCTCTATGAAGACGTGCGCGATTTCGTGATCCTCCACTACAAGGCGACCCGGCGGCGCGACACGCCGTTCTGGGACCGGTGCCGCACGATGGACGTGCCCGAGACCTTGCAGCGCAAGATCGACCTGTTCCGCGCCAAGGGGCGGGTGTTCCGCGACGGTGCCGAGCTGTTTGCGACCACCAGCTGGGTCGCGGTCTGCCTGGGCCAGCATATCGTGCCGGAGGAGCACGAGCCTGCCGCCGACGCCCTGGACGAGGACAAGGTGGCGGCCGCCCTGGAGGAGATGCGGCAGGGTTATCTTCGCGTGGCGGCGCAGTTGCCGACGCATGCGGAATTCCTGCGGCACATCGGCGCCGCGCTTGCGAATACGCCGGCACCTCCGCAACCCGCCGAGGTGCCGGGGGAACCGAACTTCTCCTTTGCGTCGGAGACGCCGTTCAACTTCTCGGCCAATCCGCTGTGAGGCCCGATGCGATCCGCCGCGTGGTGATCGTCGGCGGCGGCACCGCCGGGTGGATGGCGGCGGCGGCGATCACCCGCGTCCTGGGCGAGATGCCGGGCCTGTCGATCGAGCTCGTTGAATCCGAAGAGATCGGCACCGTCGGAGTCGGCGAGGCGACGATCCCGCAGATCGTGCTGTTCAACAAGATGCTGGGCATCGACGAGGCGGAGTTCGTCCGCGAGACGCGCGCGACCTACAAGCTGGGGATCGAGTTCGTCGACTGGCTTCGCCCGGGCCATCGCTATGTCCACCCCTTCGGCTTCTACGGCCTCGACATGAAGGGGATCGAATTCCACCATTTCTGGCTGAAGGGCCGTGACCTGGGCGATCCGACGCCGCTCGACGCCTATTCGCTCGGCATCGTCGGCGGTCTCCAGGGCCGCTTTGCCCATCCGCGCCCAGACCAGCCTTCCTCGCCGCTGTCCAAGCTCGGCTACGCCTTCCAGTTCGACGCGGGGCTCTATGCGCGCTTCCTGCGCCGGCTGGCGGAAGCCAATGGCGCCACCCGCATCGAGGGCCGCATCGTCGATGTCGAGCACGATGGGGAGACGGGGCATGTCGCAGCGGTGGTGCTGCAATCGGGCACGCGGATCGAAGGCGACCTGTTCCTCGACTGCTCGGGCTTCCGCGGGCTGCTGATCGAAGGCGCGATGACGGCGGGGTTCGAGGACTGGACGCAGTGGCTTCCGTGCGACCGCGCGGTGGCGGTGCCGTGCGCGAACGGCGGCGACCGCCAGCCGCTCACCCGCTCCACTGCGCGCGGTGCCGGGTGGCAGTGGCGAATCCCGCTCCAGCACCGCATCGGCAACGGCTATGTCTATTCCTCCGCCCATCTTTCCGACGATGAAGCGGCCGCAACCCTGCTCGCCAACCTCGACGGCGCGCCGCTCGCCGATCCGCGGCTGCTGCGCTTCACCGCCGGGCACCGCCGGCGGGCCTGGGTGGGCAACGTCGTAGCGCTCGGCCTTGCCGGCGGCTTTCTCGAACCGCTGGAATCGACCAGCATCCACCTGGTCCAGTCGGCGATCGCGCGGCTGCTGACCTATTGGCCGAGCCGCCGGTTCGACCAGCTGGAGATCGACCGCTTCAACGCCGCCCATGTCTCGGATTATCTGGAGATCCGCGACTTCCTGGTGCTGCACTACAAGGCGACCGAGCGCGCCGACACGCCGTTCTGGGACTATTGTCGCACCCTCGAACCGCCGCCGGGGCTCGCCAGCAAGCTCGCCGTGTTCGGCGCGAACGGCCGCATCTTCCGGGAAGGCAATGAGCTGTTCACCGAGACGAGCTGGCTTTCAGTGATGGTGGGGCAGGGGGTGGAAGCGGGCGGTTATCATCCGGCTGCCGATTTGCTTTCCGATGCAGAGACGCTGACGCGGCTGGAGCATATCCGCCAGGTTATCGCAGACACCGCCTCGCTCCTGCCGCACCAGGACGATCATCTTCGCCAGATTGGCTGCGACCCCAGGCCGAGCTTGGTGGTGGCATGACCTATCCGCCGCTGCCCGAGATCCACGGTATCGATCGCCGTGCCTTCGAAGCGGAGGTGCGCCCGGCCGCGCGTCCGGTGGTCCTGCGCGGGCTCGGCCGCGACTGGCCGGCGGTGAAGGCGGCGCAGGCGTCCGCCGACAGCGGCATCGCCTACCTCAAGCGCTTCAGCCATCCGCAGCCCGTCCCGGCGATCCTGGGCGAGCCGGAGATCGGCGGTCGCTTCTTCTACACGCCCGATCTGAAGGGGCTGAACTTCGTGCGCGGCCAAAGCCCGCTCGGTCCGTTCCTGGACCGCCTGCTCCGCGACCGCGATCATGCGCGGCCCTATGCCATGGCGGTCCAGTCCGTGCCGCTGCCGCAACTCCTGCCCGGCTTTGCCGACAAGAATGCGACCAGCCTGCTGCCAACCTCGGTCATCCCGCGCATGTGGCTGGGCAATGCGATCCGCGTCGCCACCCACTACGACCTGATGGAGAATATCGGCGTGGTGGTGATGGGCCGGCGGCGCTTCACCCTGTTTCCGCCCGACCAGATCGCCAACCTGTACATGGGGCCGCTGGAGCTGACCCCCGCCGGGACGCCGATCAGCCTGGTCGATCCCGATGCGCCCGACCTCGAACGCTTCCCGCGCTTTGCCGAAGCCGCGAAAGAGGCGCAGTCCGCCACGCTGGAGCCGGGGGACGCGATCTACATCCCCTTCCACTGGTGGCATGCGGTCGAATCGCTCGATCCCGTCAACGCCTTCGTCAACTATTGGTGGAACCCGGCGCCGGCCGGCATGGGCAACCCCTATGACGCGCTGCTCCACGCGCTGGTCGCGATCGGATCGCTGCCGGAGGACCAGCGGGAAGTGTATCGGACCGTGTTCGACCACCTAGTCTTCCGCCGCAACGGCGAGCCGGCGGCGCACTTGCCCGAAGAGGTCAAGGGCGTACTCGGTCTCCCGGACACCGTCACTGCTGCGCGGATGCGGGCAACGCTGCTGGACAGTTTCTCGCGCTCCTGACCTCCCGGATGCGGAGCCGCTCAGACCCGGCCACCGAGCATTCGGATCAAAAACGCGCGCAGCCGCTCGGTGCGCGCCGGGCTCGCCGCCGACAGGATGCCGCGCGCGGACGCGGGCAGGTGCTCCGCAGCTCCGCCCGCTTCGGGCCCGAAGACATAATGGTCGAACCAGGATCGCCACGCCGCCTTTTCGGCTGCCGGCAGGTCGCGGATGCTCATCAGGGCGTGGATCAGCGCTCCGAAAGGGGAGGCCGTCGCCCCCGCGATCCACCAGTAGTTCACCAGCACGTTGAGGCGGTCGAGCGCGCGAACATGATGCCACCAGATCGCGGGGATGAAGATCGCGTCGCCGGGCTCCAGCTCGGCGACCTGTGCATGCGCCATCGCCTCCTTGAACCGCGGGTAGCGCGCGAGATCCGGTGCGTCGGGATCGACCATGCTCGACGGCGGCCCTGCCATCGTGTGGTCCAGCGGGCCGATGTAGAGATTGGCGATCTGATCGGGCGGGAACAGGGTGAAGCGGCGGCGGCCGTGGACGACGCAGGCGACGTTGTTCGACTGGTCATAGTGTGTCGCCACCTGGGTGGCGTTGCCGATCCAAAGCCGCGCCGGCGCGTTTCCGGTGGGGAGGCCGGGCGCGTTCGCGGCATCCCAGCCGGGTAGATGCTCCGGTGCGGTCGCGGCATTGGCATAGAGCGCGTGCGGATCGGCCACGCCTTGTTCGGCAAAGCGAAGGAGTTCGCCGAGCAACTGGCCGAGCGTCACCTGCTGGCGCTGAAAGTTGAAGCCCGACAGGTCGTCGTTGTAGAAAAACCGCCCTGCAATCTCCGGCGCGCCGATCATCACCTCCAGGGGCCGGCCGCCGCCGAAGCCCGCGAGATACTCGGCCATCGCGCGATCGCCGTGCGCGCCCGCCTGGACCGCGGCCCAGTGCCGCACCTGCCCCCGCAAGATCACGGGCCGGTACTCCTGCAGCACCTCCTTTGTGAAGGTTTCCGCATCGACGGCCGGGCGTTCCGCGACGCGGCCGGGGAAGGGGATGGAAGGGGTGCTGACCATGCCCAGAAGCTAGTGCATTCCCGCGCAACCGTCAGAGAAAATGACGGGTTGGCCGGGGCGCCTTCGATACCGGCTCCGAGGATGCCGCCACAGCAGCACGGCGGGCTCGGAATGCCGGCACCCGATTCGGGCCGCCGAACCCGTACATTCTCCATCCGGCGCTAGTGGAAAGCCGGGATATCGGCAGCCCGACCCGGACCGCAGAGTGGCGCCAGCAAGCCACGGGGAAACAATGAAATCGACGGGCCGACCCACGATTCGCACGCGCCGCGCGAGGCGCCGGCCCGTTGCGTCGCTGCAAAGCGAGGCGCTCAAGAACGAACTCGGCCGCCTGAGAGTCGTGGTTCTCGAACTGCAACACCGCGCGCGCAATCTGATGGCGGTGATCCGCACGCTCGCCAGCCGCACCATGGCCGAGACCTGCTCGTCGGACGACTTCATCGAAGCCTTCGACGAGCGGTTGGCGGCGCTTGCCCGCGTGCAAGATCTGCTCACGCGCGGCGAGACCCAGGCTCCGATCACGCTCGGGGAACTGGTGGAGGCCGAACTTCGGGCGATCGGCTATCCGGAACCAGACAGGTCGCGCGAACGCATATGCGTGTCGGCAACCGTCGACGTGCAACTGCCGGCCGCGTCCGCACAGGTCCTCGCGCTCGTGCTCCACGAACTCGCGACCAACGCACTGAAATACGGCGCATTGCGTCACGAGGGGCAGGTTTCGATCGGCTGGGATGTGCAGGGGAGCGGCGCGCGCGAACGCGTGAGGCTCGAATGGCAGGAGACGTGCCCCGTCTCCATCGCCCCGCCGTCGGCGGGCGGAGGCGGCTATGGGCGCGAACTGATCGAGCGGGCGCTTCCGTTCCAGTTCGGGGCGAAGACCCGGTACGAATTCAAACCCGACGGTGTCCATTGCACCATCCACCTGCCGCTCGACGCCGGCCCGCAAGCGCGATCCTGATCATGATCAGAGACGTCCTTGGCGGCCGGATGGTCCTTGTTCTGGAAGATAGTTACTTCATCGCAGAGGATTTGTGCGCGGCGATCGAGCAGGCCGGCGGCCGCGTGCTGGGGCCGGCCTCCCATGTGGAGGAAGCCCTGGCGCTTCTCCTCAAGCGCAATTACCCGGACGCAGCGATCCTCGACATCGATCTGAACGGCAGCCAGAGTTTTTCGGTCGCCGATGCGCTGGCAAAGCGGAAAGTGCCCATCCTGTTCGTCACCGGGCTCGATCTGCCGGCGCTCCCCCATGCGCACCGCAAGGTTCCCGTTTGCCGCAAGCCGATGCGCGCGGCGGAAGTGGTCCGTGCCCTGACCCGCCTTCTCGCCTGACGTCGGATACGTTCCGTCCGCGACCTGCGGGGTGATCCTGATGGCCGCGGTACAGGGCTTCCCTAAGGTCTGGGCGCGAGGCTCAGGAGGAAGCGATGCGAAATCGACGTGGGCGCGTACATGCTGGGTGCCGCACCTGGGCGCTCTCCCTGGCGACCGTCGTGGCATCGGCAGCATTCGGTGCGCCCGGCGCTTTTGCGCAGCAGCAGCCCATCGCCGAGGTTCGGGACGAGCTGGAAACCCTTCCGCGCGCAAGATCTGCGACCGAGGAGCCAGAGCCGAAATCGAAAAAGGCGGACCTGCTGGTCGTCCCGATCCCGCTCACGAACCCGGCGCTCGGGACCGGTGCCATGCTGACGGGGGTGGTGTTCTACAATCCCAACGACGCGCCGCAGCCCTGGATTTCCGGCGTCGGGGTCATGGCGACCAGCACCGGCACCAAGGGGGCTGGCGCGTTCCACAGCATGTCGCTGGATCACGATCGCTTCCGCTTCCTGGTGTTCGCGGGCTATGCCGACGCGAAGCTGAAATTCTATGGCATCGGCGCCGATGCGGGCGCCCGGGGCGTGCACGTCGACCTGGAGGACAAGGGTCTGGGCGGCCTTGCCCAGGCGCAGGTCCGCCTCGCCAACCACCTCTACGGCGGGGTGCGGCTCGAATATCTGAACGTCGATTCGACCGCCGAGATCCCGCACCCCAACTATCCGGACCTGAACCTGCCGCCGCTGGAGCTCAAGAGCACGCTGGCGATGCTCGGGCCGTCGCTGACCTATGACAGCCGCAACAGTTCGCTCAATCCCAGCCGCGGCAGTTACGTGACGGCGTTCTGGACGTTCGGCAGCAAGTTCCTGGGCAGCGACTTCTCGCACGACAAGCTGCAAGTCGGCGCGAACTTCTACGCACCCGTCACCAAGACGACGGTCGCGGCCTTCCGCGGGTCGACCTGCAGCGTGTCCAAGCGCGTGCCCTTCTACGACCTGTGCATGTACGGCCAGAGCGGCGACCTGCGCGGCTATGAGGCCGGGCGCTATCGCGACCGCTTCACCTGGGCATTTCAGGGCGAGTTTCGCCAGAAGCTGTTCGGCAAGTTCGGCGCGGTGGCGTTCGGCGGGGTCGGCGGCGTGGCGCCGAGTGCGGACCAGATTGGCGACAGCAAGGTCCTCCCCTCAGTGGGCGCGGGCCTCCGCTACCAGGCGTCGAAGAGCAACAACGTCAACCTGCGCCTGGACTTCGCGGCCGGGATCGACGGCCACGCAGTCTATTTCGGTATCGGCGAGGCGTTCTGATCGCCGGCACGCCCGTGCCAGCGGCCACGGCTGAGGAGGAAGACCCACATGGAGCCTAAGCAGATGATCGGGTTGCTGGTGCAGGCCAGTCTGTTTCTGATGATCGCGGCGGTGGCGATGGAGAGCGACTGGCGATCCGTGCTTGCGCATTTGCGCCAGCCGGCGCGTCTGTTGCGCGCCATCATCGCCGTGAACGTCGTGGTGCCGTTGCTGGCCTTCATCCTGGTGAAGATCATGGCACTCGATCCGCCGGTCGCGGCCGGCCTGATCCTGATGTCGGTCTCGCCGCTCGCCCCGCTGGTGCCGGGCAACGCCCTCAAGTCCGGCGCGGACCGATCGGACGTGCTGGCGCTGTACGCGGTGCTGATCGCGCTGGCGATCTTCCTGGTCCCCTTGACGGTCGTGATCATCAACCCGTTCTTCGCGCATCATGCGAACGCCCCGGTCGCACTGATCGCGCGCATCGTGGTGGTGTCGGGCCTGCTGCCGATCGTCCTTGGGCTGGCGTTCGCAGCGCTGCTGCCGGCGCTCGCCCGACGCGCAGCCCGGGTGCTGAAGATCCTGTCGAACCTGATCCTGCTCTTGTTCGTGCTGCTGCTGCTGTGGGCAGAGGGGCGCGAATTCCTGGAGCTGCTGGGCGATGGCACGATCATCGCCTTCGCGTGCACGGCCTTCGGCGCGTTGCTTGCCGGATATTGGCTCGGCGGTCCGGATCGCACGGGACGCGCTACGCTGGGTATCACCGCGGCGATCCGCCACCCCGGCATGGCGATCGCGATCAGCCAAGCGAGCGGCGGCAGGACGCAGACGACGGTCGCGATCCTGCTGTTTCTCTTGAACAGCGCGGTGATCGTCGCCTTGTACCAAGCCTGGCTCCGACGGAGCGCGCCCGGCGCAATCTCACGCGAGGCCTCCTCCGGAGCAGCCGACTGACGTTCTAGGGGTAAGTGCCGATCGGCGTGGGCGCGTTCGTCGGCCATTGTATCCTAGCGGGCGGACCAGGATCCTTGCGAACGCAGATCCCCCGCCCGCAATGTGCGTAAGCGCACCTGCCCCCCAGGGTGCGTGCCGCGTACCGCGGCGTGGCGGCAGATAGGGACAGCGATCTGCCGCCACGCCCTGCAACGAGTCATCGCTCGTCAGCGCCTATCCGAAGCCGAGTTCAGGGGCTCCCCGGCAACTCCGCGCGCGGTCTTCGCCCACTTCAGCAACAAAAAGAAACGCGCACGGATATCGTATAAACTGCAGAACGGGTTAATGCTCGTTACACCATTATTATTACTTAATTCTGATTGACTTCGCGCAAATAGAAACGGAAAATACAAATAGAAAAAGATCGAGAATGGCCTGAACAACCGATTCCATTCTAACATGGAAGGATCTTTTGGCGATGAGCAGTCCGGTTCGGTGAGTCCTGATCGCAGATGATCATTACGCGGTGCGTCGGGGCGTCAGGAATCTGTTGGAGACGAGGCCTAACCTTTGTGTCGTCGCCGAGTCTCCGACAGGGCGGGCAGCTCTGGAAGATGCACGAGCAGTCAAGCCGGACATTGCAATCGTCGATTTTTCGATCCCGGAACTAAATGGTCTTGATCTCACCGTCGCCTTGAAGCGGGAACTTCCCCGTATCGAGATCATGGTCTACACCATGCATGATCGTGAGGATCTGGCACTGGACGCGTTGCGAGCTGGTGCACGCGGATATGTCCTCAAGTCCGATACGGAGAAACATCTGCTGGCCGCGGTCGACGCACTCTCGGTCCGGCGACCGTATTTCTCGGATGTGGTTTCGGAAACGCTCCTCGAACGATTTCTGAAGTCATCGCCAGCTACCCAGGCCACGCTGACCCATCGGGAGCGCGAAGTGGTCCAGTTGATCGCCGAAGGCAAGATCAACAAGGAGATCGGGTTCATCCTGGATATCAGCGTGAAGACGGTCGAGACGCATCGCGCGTCTGCGATGCAGAAACTGAAGCTGCGCACCACTGCCGAGTTGGTCCGTTTCGCGGTGCGCAACGACATCATTCAAGCCTGACGACCTGCCGGTTCTTCACTGCGCTTCATGCCGGGAAGCTCCCCGCCGCAAAGACGAAATCCTGCGCGCCGCTGCGCGGTATCACAGCAGCTACGATGGTACCGGTGCCAGAGCGCCTTGCACGGATGCGGATCGTGCCGCCCAACTCCGTGATCCGGCGGGCCATGCCGGGAATACCCACCCCGATCGACGGGCGATCCTGCCAATCCGAGGGGAGCCCTTTGCCATCGTCCTGGACGACCGCGAGCAGGCAGCACTCACGACCGACGAGCCGCACGCGTACGCGACCCGCTCCGGCGTGCGCCTGCACGTTGCTCAGCGCCTCCTGGACGAGCCGGAAGACGGCGCTCTCGACGGCAGTTCCCCGGCGTCTGTCCAGCCCATAGATCTGCAGCGCGACCGCGAGGTTGCTGCGGCGTGTCAGGCCGTCGCACAATCCATGCACTGCCGCATTCAAGCCGTGCTGCTGAAGATCCGGCGGGTGGAGCGCGTAGGTCATTCCGCGAACCACGCGATGATAGTTCGCCAGGAACTCACTCAGTTCGGCAGCCACCGCCGCGACGGCGGGATCCTTGTTGATCGACTGCAGACGCGCGATGGATAGGCTCAACGCGGCCAGATATTGGGCCGCGTTGTCGTGCAAGTCGCGCGCGACGCGTTGGCGCTCCTGCTCCTGCGCCCGGATGAGGTCGGCCTGGCTGCGCATCAGCAAGCGGCCCAGCCGCTGGCGTTCCTTGCGAAGCGCGAATATCTCGGTCGCCGGCAGCCATATCAGCTTGAGGTACGGCACCCCGGCGATTTCCAGCCTGCCGAGGCACAATTGCTGCCGTTCCTCGCCCCCGTCCGGTGCAGTGTAAAGGTGGATCGACTCCGCGCGCTCCCCGGCAGCCACGGCGCGCATCGCCCCGAGCAGCGGAGCGAACTGTGCGGGATCGCGCTCCGCCAAAACCCTCATGCGTGCGAGGAGATCGTCGCCCGGGGCGACGTGCCCGAACAGGCGCGCACACGGATCGTGCGGGGACGTGCCGGGATCGCCGGTCAGCAGGCGCCAATTGAGGTCGGCAAGCGCAACGGGCGGATTGCGGAAGGGCGGCTGCTCGAGTGCCGAATCTTTCAAGATCGGGAGCGTCCGAAAGGCAAGCAGATCGGGGCTCTCCCCTAACTTGGCAGGGGTTGAAGCCGCATTGCCGCCCCTCCTCTTTCGAGGCCACTCGCTGGTCATCGTCCGTTCCCCTGTTTTTTGAGCCTCCGGGAGCCCATCCGCCGGAAGCCAGTCGAACAGTTTTTCACCACATACTGAGCACTTAGCCGCCGGGAGGTTATCAGGGAAACCCCTGAGACGAGCGGCAGCGCCCTTTTGCCTTTAATCGCAGCGACGGACGCGGCCCGCTCCCCATCGGCACCGCAGCCACCCCAATAGAAATCCCGATTCCGCCCGCGTGGCCCTGCATCCCATCATTGGGCCGGGAGACGCAAATGGAAGCTTGGTTTCACGCCTTTGCAGCGGGCGTTTCGCTGCTGCTCGACGCGCTGGTGATCGTTTCCGTCTGTGCCGGCGCAGGAGTGGCGATCTACGGGACGCTGCGATACGTGACGACGGGCGTGCACCCGACGGGAAACCGGCGCGGCATCTGGATGGGCTTTGCGCGCTGGCTGATGCTCGCGCTGGAGTTCGCGCTCGCCGCCGACCTCGTCGACACGGCGATCGCCCCGAGTTGGGATCAGATCGGGCAACTCGCCGCGATCGCGGCCATCCGCACCGGGCTCGGCTTCTTTCTAGAACGCGACATCGACGCCGTGCGGCCGGCAGAGGGATAGGACATCGCCCTGCCGCAACTGCGGCCATAGCGCCGGCCTAGCGCATGCGCGATCTCCGCGCCGCTTCCGCCCCGGGTGTCAGCGCGGCGGGGCGCCCCGCATCGCGGGTCCAAGTCGAGCGGCGAGATGACTCGCGAGGTCCCTCGCGACTGCCTTCACCGTGCTCTCGGTCGAAAGGGTAGAGCCGATGTCGAGCGCGTCGGGTGCCCGGCGCCGAACCGCGGCCGCCAGCAGGTCGCCGGTCCGCGAATCCTTGATCTCGACCGCAAACAGGATGGAGCCGCTCATCGTGCCCTTCTTGCCCGCCAGGCTCTGCACCGAACTCGTGAGCAGACCCACCGGAGTGACACGCGTGACGGTGGCGAACCCACCCTTGGTCTTCTCCATGCCCACCAGCGTCAGCCGTACCCGCAACACGCCGGGGCCCGGCTTGGTGACGACCGCCAATGTCGAGGCGAGATCTGCCTTGAGGACGCCGGTCATCAGCGCGGCATATTTCTGACGGTCGGCCATCGAGACCCCGTCGAACTGCGCGTCACTGCCCGTGTATATCGCGGTGGGGTCGATCAGGATGCTGCGATAGCGCGTGAAGCCCGCCTGTGGCTTCACATAGGTCCAGGATTCGCTTCTCGGCTTGTCGTGCTGCAGTTCATCCGCAGACCCGAGCGCGACCGGAGCATGGTCACGCGTCTGCGCGGTCGCGAGCGTCGGAAGCGACAGCATTGCCAAGGCGAGGGAGAAGCGGTGCATCACGTCCTCTGTCGTTTGAGGGTCGCTGATGCCTTCCATTTGTCTCCAGCACCGGAACGGGTGCCATCGGGGAATACCCGTGGAAGTCTGCGGCACCGTACGCCCGATCCGGTCGCGTTCCGCGCGATACGCTGCGGCGTCTACCGACATGCCCCGATGGGGCGCGCCGCCCCCGCATCTAAGCTGGAACTGCCCTGATTTCCGGGAGTCCGCCGATGCGTGCAGAGCTTTCCATCTTCGGCCGCTGCGTCACGGTCTGTCTGGCCGCCATCTGGCCCGTGGTCGCCTCGGCCGGACAGGAGGCGCCGGCCGCGCAGGCCAGCCAGGATCAGCCGCCGAGCTCTTCCTCGCAGGAGGATGCCGACGAACAGGATAAAAAGGCTGCGCATCCGCATCGCGACCTGCTGATCGTGCCGCTGCCGCTGTCGCGGCCCTCGACGGGAACCGGGCTCGCGGTCGGCGCCGTCATGTTCCAAAATCCGAAGCACGAGCCGCAGCAGTGGGTGACCGGCGCGGGCGCGCTCTACACCGACAAAGGCGCCAAGGGGTTGGCCTTCTTCCACAGCATGTCGCTGGGCCAGGACCGGATCCGGATCCGGGCGCTGGCGGCCTATACGGACGCGCGGGCATATTATTACGGCATCGGCGGTGCCGCCGGGGAGGCAGGGCAGCGACGGATCTACGACAATCGCGACCTGCAGTTCCAGCTGCAGGCGCAGATCCGGGTCCTGCCGCATACCCATGTCGGCCTGCGCTGGCGCTTCGCCGACTCGCGCTGGAAGAACCCCAGGGGCGACGTCGACCAGGTCGCCGCACCTCCGGAGGAGGAGCTCGACAGCACCCTCTCGATGATCGGCCCGACGGTGAGCTACGACACGCGCGACAGCGCGCTGCAACCGCATTCCGGGACCTATGCCGCGGCGACCTGGCTCGTGGGGGCGGGGTTTCTCGGCAACAGCTTCGGCCACACGCGGTTGCAGGTCCTGGGCAACTGGTATGTGCCCATGCGGAAGACGACCGTGCTCGCGTCGCGGGTGGCGACCTGCGCGGTCACCGGTCACGTGCCCTTCAACAATCTCTGCGATTTCGGCTCGGGTGCCGATCTGCGCGGGTACGAGAGCGGGCGCTACCGCGACCGGGCGAGCTGGGCCGCGCAGGCAGAGGTTCGCCAGCACCTGGGAGGACGGTTCGGTGGAGTCGCCTTCTTTGGCGTGGGCGGGATCGCCCCCTCCCTTGGCCATGTGCTCGATGACAGCACGCTGCTGCCCAGCGCCGGACTTGGCGTACGCTACCAGCCGTTTCGAAAGAACGACGTCAACCTGCGCCTCGATGTCGCAGTAGGCTGGCACGGGCCGGGCCTGTACCTGGGCGTTGCCGAGGCATTCTGATCGAGAAGCGTTCAGAAGCGAACGCTGGCGGACACGACCGTGCGATCGCCGCCCTTGCCGAACACCTGCTCCGCCTGGAGATTCCAGCGCCTGGCGAATTCGAAATTGGCGCCGACCAGCGCCGACCACTTCCACGGGTTGTGCAAGCTTGTGCGATACCGCAGCGTGAGCGGGGCGCCGGCGGGATCCCGCACCTCGCCGGAGAGGCTACCCTCGACCGTGGTGTCGAGGTCGACGTAGTTGACGCCCCCATAGAGTGCCAGCCGCGAATTGGAGGGGAGCTTCAGCCGGGGGCCGACCCGCAATCCGGCATCGGTGCTGGTGATGTCCGAACGATCGCGGCTGGACATGCTCAACGTGCGGGACGCCAGCAGTGCGGCGAACCAGTCCTCGGCGCCATAGCTGACCATTCCGCCGAAGGTGAGGGTGGTGTTGTCGATCTCGGCGTGAAAGCGCAGGTCGCGGCTGCAGTCCGCCGGCGGCCGGCACAAGACCGGCGGCAACAGCCCGGTCAGGTCGATGTTGACGGCAATGTCCATTCCCCCGTTCGCCCGGCCGATGCTCGCGAACAGGTTGAGGTATGGAAACAGCCACACGTCGGCCTTGAACTCGACGACATGATTATGCGCCTTGATCTGATCGGTGGTGACGAAGGGAACGGGCGTCAGCGTCCGGCCGGCCACGCCAGCCGGCGTCCCGATCGCCACCGCCAGATCGCCGGCGTCCAGCTTCTGGTGATTGCCCACCAGGAGGATGCTCAGACCCGCGGTGCGCGGCAGTTCATATCCCCGCGCGAGGGCGCGATCCCGTCCGAAGGGAAGGCGAAGCCCCTTGGAGACGGGCTCCGGAGGCGGAGCCGGGGCATCGCTCGCGGGCGCGGCGGGAAGAACCGATTGCTCCGCGTCTGGCGGGGTCGGACCGCCTTCCGGCGCCGCTGCAACCTCCTGAACCGGCGTCGGCGGAATCACCAAGGAAACCCAGGCGGTGTCGTCGAGGGCGATCACGGCCGAAGTACCTGTGGAGCGATCCCATCCTTCCACATGCCCACGCCCTCTCCGCGATCGAGGCCAAACTACCGAGTGCGGCATGCCGCACGAGCCTGGGCCCTGCCGCCGCGAAGGGTGGGCTGGTCCGGAAGTGATCCCGAACCAGCCCAGCCTCCCCCTTTTTTTGTCTCCACCGGGATGAGCAGCGCCTGGCAAAGGAATGCAGCTGCGCGGGGAGCGGAGACATGACGAGATTGGGCCGCCGAACGGGCGATCTGGATCGGGGGTTCTACCGTGAAGCTCGGGCGGGAAGTCCGGACCGCGCACCGGATGCGCTCGCATCCGCGAACTAGGGAGCGGTGGGCAACCAATCTGCGCCATCTCCCGGTGCGAAGGCGGCGACGCAGGTGACAAGCCACGAGCGTGCGTTTTGCACAGCGTAGATGGAGAATCTCCCATGACCCCGCATATCCGGTCACACCGCAGCCTGTTCGTCGTCGTGGTTGCCGCATCCGCGATGCCGGCGCTCGCACAGAACCCGCCGCCGCGCCCCGACCCCGCGGCGATGTTCGCCAAGATGGACACCAACAAGGACGGGCGCGTCAGCCGCGCAGAGTATGTGGCAGCGCGATCGCAGCGTTTCGACCAACTCGATCATGATCGCGACGGTGTGGTGACCCGATCCGACTTCCCGCGCGCGGCAGGGAACCCGCAGGCCTCTGCGCGGCTGGACACGCTGCTCGGAGAGGCGGATCGCAACGGCGACGGCAAGGTCACGCGAGCGGAATTGAAAAAGGCGCCGGCACCGGGCTTCGACCGGGTCGACGCCAATCGCGACGGGTATGTCACCCGTGCCGAAATGGACGCCGCGCGTCCTCAGCGCCGTTGAGCCGGAAAAAAGGGGCCCGCAGGGATGCGGGCCCCAGGAGGCACCTCAGGGGGCGGTGACGATCACGTAGGAGACGCCCGAGGACAGATACTGCGGCTTGTACCAGATGTTGTTGCACGAGAAGTAGGTGACGTTGCTGCGGATGACCTTGGGACAGTTGGGCGGCAGCGCATATACGACCGTGCCGGGCGCCTTGGATGTATCGACCACCACTACGTCGGGCTGCGTGGCGGCGGAAACCACCGCCGCCGTCGTGCCCGCGATCACCGCGCCGGCAGCAACATCCCAGAAGGGGTCGTCATCCCAGCCCCAGCCCCAGCCCCATCCGGGGGGTGGTGGCGGCGGAGGGGGCGGCAGTGGTCGCGGTGGCGGTGGCGGTGGCGGAGGGCCAGGGTGCGGACCAGGTCCAGGCCCGGGATGAGGGGCTGGTCCGGGTCCCGGCCCCGGATGCGGTCCGGGCCCGGGCCCCGGTCCGGGATGCGGACCCGGGCCAGGCCCCGGATGCGGGCCCGGTCCGGGATGCGGCCCAGGAGCTGGACCTGGAGGCGGCCCCGGTGGCGGCCCGCCAGCAAGATGTGCGCCACCGCCGGCCGGGCGCGGCGGGGTCCCTGTATGGATACTGCCGCTGCCGGGCCCGCGGAAGTTGGTGGGTACCCGCGCATGCATGCTCCCGCCCCGCATGTGGAAGCCGCCGCCGCCGAAGCGGCGCTGTGCCTCCGCCTCGATCGATCCTGCCACCAGCGCGAAGGCGGTGCAGGCGCTTATCAGGAACGTGGATTGCCGCATGCTACTTCTCCTGGCTGTCGAGACGCGCCATCTGGATGCTGCTGGCGCCGCTGGGAGGCTTGAACGCGAAGGTCGACGGTGCGAACCGGGTGTTGGTGTTCCAGGTCAGCTCCGCCGTGAAGGACGGGTGGATCGGATCTTCGCGGTTGATGATCGCGATCTTCATCGGCAGCGGCCGTGATCCCCGCGCGATCCACAGCTGAAAGTCGAGCTCGTCCCCGCGATATGCGAACTGGTCGGTGTCGACGCCGCCGATCTTGGCATAGCCGACACGCACCGCCGAGCGCACATCCTCGGTGGGTGTACCGGCATCCGCCCAGTAGAAGATGTCGGAGAGCGGCAGGGCGATGCCATAGTCGTCGTAGATGGCATCGATCAGGTCCCCGATGGTCGGCGGTGCGTCGACGACGGAGTAAAAGCCTTGGCGGGGGACGTTCACCGTGAACTTGCGCCCGTCATAGTAGAACTGACGATACTGACGATCGGAGCGCAATTCGATGAAGAACGCGTTCGGACGCTGCACGCGATAGGTGTTCTCAAGACCGAGGCTCACCTTGAGATCGGTGTTCTCCATGTTGGTCTCGATCGTCGCCTTGCTGCGCAATTCGAACGAGTTGAGGGTCTTCAGATAATTCCCCATCGATCGAAGCGCCTGGATCGCCACGGGATCGACGGTGGTGGCGGCCGTTCCGGCCGCACCTGCTTGCGGCGCGCTCTGGGCATATGCCGGCGAGCCGATCAGAACGGCTGCCGCCAAGCCGAGTTTCCATCGCACTTGTCGATACATGGTGCATCTCCATCGCTTGTTGACCGTCAAAGGATCGTCCCGGCACCGTGGGTCTCCAATCAGGGGAAACCCGCTGAATCTTTCGGGACTTGGCCGGGCGGCGCCTCTAGGACGCGGCGGGGCAAGTACCGGCCGGGGGCGGAGGCGCGCGTGTCGCCTCGGCCTGCGCGGCGAGGATGTCGCGGCGGAAGCCAGGATCGCCGTGGAGTCGCGCCACCGTGGCGGCCGCGATCGTCCGTCCTGCCTCCACGTCGCTTTCCCAGTGGGCGTTGCAGACCAGGCGGCTTTCGCCGAAGTCGCGGCCACGGGCGAGAATGGCGTCGGCCTGGTGCGGCATGATCTCGGTGAAGATCAGTGCCCAGCCCCAGCCGATCGCGCTGTGTCCGGAAGGGTAGGAGCCGTCGGTGCGCAGCGCCGCCTCATCCTTGGGGAAGCACGTCGCGCCCGCATGGGCGACGAACGGCCGCGTCCGGCGGTAGTGGTTCTTGGCCTTGTAGGTCGACAAGCCGATGTCGATCATCGACTTCTGGAGCAGCCGGTAGAGCACCGGGGTCCGCTTGGGATCGGGCGCGAATCCCGCCGCGCAGTCGAAGGTTTGTGTCAGATGCCCGAAGGTCAGGTCCGCGTCCTGCGCCGCCTGCGTCCAGCGGCTGCTTCCCGGGGGCAAGGACATGGCCTTGCTGACCGCTTCGTCCCGGGCAAAGCCCGGGGAGTTAGGGGGCGGCGGGGGCGGCAGCAGCGCCAGGCTGTCGGGAAGTTCCGAGGGCGCAAGATAGCCCTGCGGGGTCGCATGGGCGCCTTGCAGCGACGGCGGTATCGACGGCGGCGCGTCCTGTGAGACAGCGCCGCTCGACAAGAGAAGCAACGTGCCGGCGAGGACGGCGGCACGCGCCGCCCGACGCCCGGCGGTTCGGTGGAAAGGCGCCATCGCAACCTCCGGTTTTCGGTTCGGAATGCCGCCCGTCCGTGAGCGGTGCGGCGGGTGCGGGCTCCGCCGGAGAGGAAGCGGAGCCCGCGTGATGATGCGCCGCGTCAGCTGGCGCCGGCGTTCGCGTCGGCCATCTTTGCGATCGCATCGTCAATCGTGAAGCTGTTCGGCCGCTGCACGGGCGGGAACTCTCGGAACGTTTCCGCGAACTTCTTCGCAGCGAGCTGTGCGATGAAGATGAAATAGTCGTTGTGCAGGAACCAGTGGTAATAGGTGTTCGACGTTATGTCGGCATATTCGTACGGGTCGGTGCGCAGGTTGAAGACCTTCGGCAGCCGCAGCCGCGTGAAAGGCTCGGCCCACACCCGCATCGTGCCGGCAACACGCTGCTCCATGAACACGATTTTCCAATTGTCGTAGCGCATTCCAAGAATATCGCCATCGTCGCTGATGTAGAAGAAGAACTCGCGTGGACTCTTCTCCTCCTCCCCGGTGATATAGCCGAGCAGGCTCATGCCATCGATGTGGTTCTTGTAGGTGCGCCCGATCGCGTCATAGCCGCTCTTAAGCTTCTCAACGACGTCCGGGGCGCCGGCCATCTCGAGAAACGTGGGAAGCCAGTCGTGATGCTGGATGATGCCGTTGGCGATCGATCCGGGCGCGATCTTGCCCGGCCACCGCACGAGCAAGGGCACGCGGAAGGCGCCTTCCCAGTTGGTGTTCTTTTCGCTGCGGAACGGCGTCATGCCACCATCCGGCCAGGTGTTGCGATGCGGTCCGTTGTCGGTCGAATATTGCACGAACGTGTCGTCCGCGATGCCGAGCTCGTCGAGGAAGGCGAGCACCTCGCCGATCAGCTTGTCGTGATCGACCATGGTGTCATGATAGTCGGATTGCCAGCGGCCCGCCTGTCCCTTGCTCTCGGGCTTGGGGTGGGTGAACAGGTGCATGTGGGTGGTGTTGAGCCACAGGAAGAACGGCTGGTCGTCGTTGGCGGCCCGCTTCATGAAATCCTTGGCAGCCGCGGCGAACTCGTCGTCGACCGTTTCCATCCGCTTCTTGGTGAGCGGGCCGGTGTCCTCGATCCGCTGCTTGCCGACGCGGCCCCAGCGCTCGTGCTCGGTACCATCGTCGGTATCGGTGGCCCAGCTATGGATGACGCCGCGCGGGGCGAACGCCTCGTGGAAGCGCGGATCCTTCGGATAATCCGTCATCTCCGGCTCTTCCTCGGCGTTGAGGTGGTAGAGGTTGCCGAAGAACTCGTCGAAGCCATGGTTCGTGGGCAGCATGTGGTTGAGGTCGCCCAGGTGGTTCTTGCCGAACTGGCCGGTGGCATAGCCCTGCTCCTTGAGGAGCGCGGCGATGGTCGCCGTCTTTTCGTTCATGCCGATCGGCGCCGCGGGGATGCCGACCTTGGAGAGGCCGGTGCGCAGCACGCTCTGCCCGGTGATGAAGGACGAACGCCCGGCCGTGCAGCTCTGCTCGCCATAGCTGTCCGTGAACATCATGCCCTCTCGGGCGAGCCGGTCGATGTTGGGCGTCTGATAGCCCATCAGCCCGTGACTGTAGCAGCTCAGATTGCTGATGCCGATGTCGTCGCCCCAGATCACAAGGATATTTGGTTTGCCTTTGGGCATGATCGGACTCCTTCTTGCCGTTGCGTCGGAAGGGTGCCGAGTCTTGGGACCGGGCGGGATCAGGGCTTTCCCGCGGACCAGCATCGGTCGAGTCCCGGGGCGGCGGTTTGCGCGCGACCGGCGGTGCGCGCAGCCTCGCAGCGGCCCGCTGCGAAGCCGCAGGGACTCGGTCTTGAGCAGTTGTTGAGAAGGGACGACGCGCTCTGCGCCGGCACGCCGCGATCAGCGAGTCGAGGAGGTCAGCGGCGAGTCGCTGACGCCATCATTCGGGGAACAGGAAGGTCAGGGTCAGCCGCAGTCCCCAGTCGGGCCCGCCGCTCGGCCGCTCGGCATAATATTTGCCGCTCATCGAGATCTGCATGGGCTGCCGGCCGATGCGGATCAGCTGGCCCAGCGTGATGTCGATCGGCACGGTCCACTGCTTCTGCTTCCAGTTGTAGCTCGCTTCGGTATTCGCACCGATGCTCATGCCGTTGTGGAACGTCTGAGTCAGAAACGGCTGCAGCAAGGTGGCGCTGACGCCCGGCCGGTCATCCTTGCCCGCATAGGACCAGAGATGGTTGGCGAGCATGCCGAGCGTGGTCCCCTTGGGCGTCTGTTTGACCACGAGCGCGGTTGGGCCTGCCGACCATTTGCCGCTGCCGAATTCCTTGTTCCCGATCGGCCAGACGACAGCCGGGCCGGCGGCGATCGTGATGCCGTTGATCTGGGGCTTGAAGAAAAAGCTCTGCGTGATGTCGCCGAAACCGTTGGTGCCGCGCCCGTCCGAGACGGTTCGTTCCTGCGCGATGAACGGCAGGATCGTGCGCGTGATCAGGCTCAGTTCCGAGTTCAACCGGACGGGGATGACCGGCTGGATGTTGAGCGTATAGCGGTTCGCGTCGGCGGGGCCGAAGCAGCAATCGAGATTGCTCTGCAGCGGCACGCTGATCAGTTCCGCCACCGGGTTCGCAACCTGTTGCGCCAGATTGGCATCACTCCCAGGCGTTCCCAGACCCTGCGCTGCCGGTGCCGGTGCCGGCGCACCCTGCTCCACGGGCGGATCCTCGGGATTGGCGGACGTCGGGTCCCCCATGAGGAGTACGGCACCGATTGCGCTGAAAAGGGTCATGGCGGCCTCCCTGGCTGATGGGCCATGGTCGCCATGGACCCGCAGGCCAGCCATCGGGATCAACCCGCTGGCAGGGCAGGGCACAAGCCGGAGCGATCGTCCTCAAGCCGGGGTTCTGGCGCTCGCGCCGCTCGGGAGTTGTCCCGATGGGCTTGCCGCGGTCGCTCGGCAATTCTTGCCGTGACAGCAATGGGGAACGCGATGGCCGAAGATTCTGATCTCCAGCGCCCGGCGCCGATGGCCCTACCGCCGCTACCGCCCGTTCCGGACACCGCTGGCCAGGAAACCGGTGCGGCATCGGTCGAGCTTTCCCGCTTCCGCAGCGAGCTTTCCGAACTCCGCAGCCGCATGTCGGAACACCGCACCGACCTCTCGGAGTTTCGGACCAGCCTTTCCCAGCACCGCACCGATCTTTCGGAGCACCGTACCGATCTGTCCGGCGAACGTACCGAGATGTCGATGCGCCGGACCGGCATGTCGATCCAGCGCACCCGGATGAGCGCGGATCGGACGCTGATGTCGGTGCAGCGGACGTCGCTTTCGCTGATCGGCTTTGGTTTCACGCTGTACCAGACGTTCGACAAACTGCACGACATGGGCACGATCCGCAGTTCGGCAGCGCCCCGGAATTTCGGCGCAGCCTTGATCGTCCTCGGCATCCTGCTGCTGGTCGGCGGCATTTCCCGACACCTGCAGTTCGCCTTCCAGTTGCGCCACGTCCGGGCGGAACTGAAGGAGGCAGGGCTCGTGCACGGAGAGATGGACTATCCGGTCTCCCTCACGCTCATCACCAGCATCCTGCTGCTCGCGATCGGCGTTCTCGCGATCACGGGCATCGTGTTCCACATCGAGGTATTCGGCGCATGACCGAGACGCGTTTCGAAGCAGATGGTCGCGGCAACTCCCACCCGGACATGGTCTGGATCGGCGGGGGTGCGTTCACCATGGGTTCGGACCGTCATTATCCCGAGGAGCGCCCCAGCCGGCGCGCGTCGGTGAGCGGCTTCTGGATCGACCGCGCGCCGGTGACGAACCGGCAGTTCGCCGCCTTCGTTGCTGCGACGGGACATCGCACGATGGCGGAAACGCCGCCGGATGCGGCGGACTATCCCGGCGCGCTTCCCGAGATGCTGGTGGCTGCGTCGCTCGTGTTCGCACCGCCTGCGGGCGCGATCGACCCGCGCGGTCCTTCGTCGCAATGGTGGAGCTTCGTCCCCGGCGCGGATTGGCGGCACCCGACGGGCCCCGACAGCACGATCGAGGGGCTGGAGGACCATCCGGTGGTTCACGTCGCACTTGCGGATGTGGAGGCCTATGCCGCCTGGGCGGGATTGTCCCTGCCGAACGAAGTCGAGTGGGAGTATGCCGCGCGCGGCGGCCTCGAAGGCGCCGAGTTCGCCTGGGGCGATGCGCTGCTGGTGGACGGCGCCCACATGGCCAACACCTGGCAGGGCGAGTTCCCGCACCGCAACCTCGCGCTGGACGGATGGGAGCGGACCTCGCCGGTGGGCAGCTTCCCGGCCAACGGCTATGGCCTGGTGGATATGATCGGCAACGTCTGGGAGTGGACGGCCGACTGGTGGAGCACGCCGGGCGCCATGCGCGGAAGTTGCTGCGGCGCGTCCTTGCAAGACAAGGTCAAGGCCAGCGCCGATCCCGGCGATGCCGCCCGGATCGCCCGCAAGGTGCTGAAGGGCGGGTCGCACCTGTGTGCGCCCAACTATTGCCGACGCTATCGGCCGGCGGCGCGCCATGCGCATCCGATCGACACGTCCACGTCGCATGTCGGCTTCCGCTGCGTGCGGCGCCCCTGACGCGGGTGCCGCTCACTCCTTTGCGGGCATCTTCATGTGCAACGGCAGGCTGAGGCTCAGCATGAAGTTCGTGCCTTCGACGCGGTTCTTGGCATCGAACTCCTGCAGGACCTGCAGCCGGATCGTCGCGGGGCTGCGTCCGAGCACGGTGTCATACGCCAGAGTCCCACCCGCCGCGAGCACGCGTCCCCGATAGGCGCCCAGTTTCGCGCCCGCGCCGGTGTCATCGCTCACCTGCTGGAAGTAATAGCCCTGGGCGCCCAGCGAGAACTTCGAGGAGAGCTTCTTCTCCGCTGCCAGCTCCGCGTGGAAGTCGTTGCCCGAATTATAGTCGGTGTCTTCGTTGTGACCGTTGAAGGTGAAGCCAACCTTGCCGCTGACGTCCCAGCCGGTCTTCGGGTCGAGCCACGTCGCGGCGACGGAAACGTCTCCGGCCCAGCGGTGGAAGGCGATGTTGGCGAGCCTGCCCACCCGGTAATGCCCCACCGGGACGTTGAGCATGCCGCTGACGGCGTAATGCATGTTGCCGCTTTTCCAGCCCATCATGGCCGTGGCGATCGGATCTCCGACCATCAGCGCGGAATCATGGGTGCGGACGCCCAACTGGCGCCCCTGTGGCCCGGTGATCACGGCGGAGGCATCGATCATCGGCGCGCCGACCGGCAGCGTGCCGCCGACCGTCAGGGTGCCGCCGAGCACGTTCGTGCTCGGGACCCAGAGCAGCGTCGTGAAGTTGGCGGCCACCGTCGAATCGACGTCCGCCACGACGTTGCCACCGATGGTGAGGTCGCGGCTGGCATGCGAGCTGGCGTCATAGACCATGACGATGTTGTCCAGGTACACGCCCGGCAGCGGCGGCGAGACCGCCGCGCCTGGCCCGCCCGATCCCAGCAGATAGAGACTTGCGCCGTTTTCGTCGGCCATCGCGGGCACTGCTCCTAGCGGGAGCACCGCAGCCGCGATCAGGAACAGGCAGCTATTCTGGTGCAAAGGATCACGCGGCATGACACTCACCCCTCTTGCGGACCCCTAATCGGTATCGACCTTCCTGAGCCGCCAGCATCGGGGCATCCCCGAGACGGGGCGGGGGGAACTCCCCCCGGTCTGCCTCAGGGTGGTTCTACGGAGCGCGTTTGCGCACGGGTCCGGGGAATCGCCGATCGCGAGACCCGGCGACCACGCCCCATTCTCCGGCCCGTGGAGGAGGCGGCGCGGTGTCCTTGGGTCGGGTCGGTGGCGGGCAGCGGGTGCGTTCCGGTCCCGGCGCGACGTTCCGCCGGAGCCTGGACATAGGCCGGACGGTGCGGCTGGCCTTACTGCTCTCGTGTTTGCCGCTGGCGTGGACCGGCGCGCCTGCCGCACACGCGCAGGAGGCCGAAACCAGCGCTCCCGAGCCGGCACCGCACCATCCGCTTTCCCTGACCGGATCGATGCGCGTGCGCTACGAAGCGTTGCGCGGCCAGGCCCATGCCGGATTTCCGGATACGGACTCGCTGCTCAGCATCCGGACCACGGTGCTCCTCGCCTATGCCCAGGACCGGCTGCGCGCCGGCGTCGAACTCCAGGACAGTCGCGGCTATTTCGGAAAACGGGGCGGCGAAGTGAGCGCGAACGACGTGAACGCGTTCGAATGGATCCAGGCCTATGCCGGGCTGACGGTGGGCAGCGAAGGCCTCGTCCGGATCGGCCGCGTCAAATTCGACGTCGGATCTCGGCGGCTCGTCGCGGCGCATGATTACCGGAACACGGCAAGTGCCTTCACAGGCCTGGTCGCGACTCTTCCGGCGAGTGGCGGCACGGCGACGCTGTTCTACACGCTGCCGCAACAGCACCGCCCCGACGACCAGGATGCGGTGCTCGCCAACCGGGTGCAATGGGATCATGAGGGGTTTGACCTGCAGTTTTGGGGCACGCACCTGGCCGGGGTTCCGATCGGCTCGGGCACGCTGGACATTGGCTATTTCGGGCTGAACGAGCGGGACACGCCGGACAGGCCCACCCGGAATCGCAAGCTGCACAGCCTGGACCTGCGGCTGGCCGATGCACCGGGCCGGGACGGCGCCGATTTCGAACTGGAGGCAGTGTACCAGTTCGGCTCGATCCGCGCCGACACGGCCGCCGATGCCGCCGAGTTGCCGGTCTCCGCCTGGTTCGTGCACGCGGCCGCCGGCTATCGCTTCCCGGGCGCCCCTCATGCACGGCTATCCCTGGCCTATGATCAGGCGAGCGGCGACGGATTGGGCGGGCGCTACGGCCGGTTCGACACGCTGTTCGGGGCCCGGCGGTCGGACCTGGGGCCAGGCGCGATCTATGGTGCGGTCGGGCGGGCGAACATTTTGACGCCGTCGGTCCGCCTGGAGGTAACGCCGAACCAGCGCCTCGACGGCTTCCTCGCCTATCGGGCGATGTGGCTTGATTCCCGCACGGACAGCTTTTCCACCACGGCGGTGCGCGACGCCTCCGGCGGATCGGGGCGCTTCGCCGGGCACCAGGTGGAGGGGCGGGTCCGCTGGTGGCTGCTGCCTCACCGGGCGCAGCTCGAGCTGAATGCGGCCTGGCTAAAGAAAGGGCGCTTCCTCAAGGAAGCGCCCAATGCTCCGTCGACGGGGGATACGCTCTATGGCGCGGTGTCGCTGTCGATCCCCTTCGGCAGCGCCGTTCAGAAGCGGTAGCCGAGGCCGACGACGATCTGGTTCCGGTCGACGTCGAGGTCGTAGCCCCGGACGTCCCCATAGTTCGAATAGCGATATTCGCCCTTGCCATAGAAGCCTTGCGAGAAGCGGTACTCCAGGCCCAGCCCGGCCCGGAAGCCGTCGCTGTCCGCCGCATCGTCGATGGTGTTCCGGCCCGGCACGCTCGGGATGTAGGTGCTCTCGATGCGCAGGTTGGTGTAGCCTGCCTTCACATAGCCGAGGAATTGCGGGGTAAAGGCGTAGCCGAGCCGGGCGCCGATATAGATGTCGCGATCCGCTTCCACGCGAAAGAGATCGGACGGAGTCATATAGCTCCTGACCGTCGACGAGGTGCCGGCGCCGGTGAGTTCCAGCTCGGCACCGACGACGATGTTCTGCATCTGGTAGTCGTAGCCGATCGCACCGCCGAACACGAAGTCGTCCTCGGAATCGGATTCGCCGTGCCCGGCGCTAAAATTGTCCCAGCCCGCGATCGCCTCGACCCTGGGGCCCGTGAAACTCCCATCTTCTTGGGCAGACGCCGGAGCGGCAAACCCAGCCGCGACGAGAAAGATGGTCGCCGTACTCAGAACACGCATCGAACTTCCCTTTCTGCTTGCCGCGTCTAGGTTGCGCATGCGCGGGGGCATCAACATCGGCCAAAACCCGCAAAGCGGACGCGATCACGCCCTATTCCCGTCCCGGCGCAGCGCCGCGCCCCTCGGAGGGGGATCGAAGCCGGCGTGGAGAGAGGCTAATCCAGGCGCATGAGCAGGACCGAGTCAGCCTCGACCGCCGATCCCTCGACGCAGCCGGCAGAGGGCGTGGCTGCATCGCTGGGCGTGGATCCGGAGGCGGGCCTGTCGGCCGGGGAAGCGGCCCGGCGCCTGGCCGAACATGGCCCCAATGCGCTCCGCACAACTGCCGGCCCGTCGCTCTGGCGCCGGATCGCCGCGCAGTTCCGGGATCCGCTCGTCTATCTGCTGCTCGGCGCCAGCGCGGTGGCGTTTCTCGCCTGGTTGATCGAGCATGAGGGCGGTTGGCCCGTCGACACCATCGTCATCCTGGCGGTGCTGCTGGTCAACGCGGCCCTCGGCTTTGTCCAGGAGAACAAGGCCGCGGATGCCGTCGCCGCCCTGGGGCGGATGACGCAGGTGACGTCGTCGGTGCTGCGGGCGGGCGAGCGCCATCGGATCCCGAGCATCGAACTGGTTCCCGGCGACATCCTGCTGCTGGAGGAAGGCGACTCCGTCGGGGCGGACGCGCGCCTGATCGCCGCTGCGGCGCTTCGCGTTCAGGAAGCGTCGCTGACGGGAGAAAGCGAACCGGTATCAAAGAGCCCGGACCCGCTCGCCGCGGCCGCGCCGCTCGCGGATCGCACGTCGATGGTGTTCAAGGGCACCGCCGTGGCGCAGGGGACGGGGCGGGCGGTCGTCACCGCCACGGGAATGGACACGCAGATGGGGGCGATCGCCACGCTGCTCGACGCGACCGAGGAGAGCACGACGCCCCTGGAGCAGGAGGTCGCCCGCATCGGCCGCATGCTCGGCCTTGCCGTAGTCGTCATCGCCTTGATCGTGATCGCGTCGGTATTCGCCGTTTCCGACGTCGCCACTTTCAGCGGCGTGGTCGCGGTGCTGCTCCTCGGGGTTTCCCTCGCGGTCGCGGCGGTGCCCGAAGGGCTGCCGGCGATCCTGTCGTTGGTGCTGGCGCTGGGTGTCCAGCGCATGGCAGCGCGCAGGGCGGTGGTGAAGCGGCTTTCGTCGGTGGAGACGCTGGGCGCCGCCACGGTCATTTGCTCCGACAAGACCGGGACGCTCACCCGTTCGCAGATGACGATCCAGCGGATCGCCACCGCCTCCGGCGACAGCCGCGTGGCAGGCGTCGGCTATGTCCCGGAGGGCGCCATCACGGCGCCGGGCGACGCCGTGATCGCAGGCGCGTTGAAGGCGGAGCTCGTCGTGGTGCTGAGCGGCGGCAGCCTGGCGAGCAACGCCGGCCTGCATCAGACGCCGGACGGCCTGTGGGAGATCGAGGGCGATCCCACCGAAGCCGCCTTCCTGGTCGCCGAGAAGAAGCTGGGCGCGGACCGGCGGCGCCAGACGCGCTTCGAGCGGGTCGCCGAGCTTCCCTTCACGTCCGAACGCAAGATGATGTCCACGATCGCCCGCGACGTGGAGCATGGCGGCGAACTGGTGCTCGTCGCCAAGGGCGCGCCCGACGTGCTGATGCAGCGCTGCACCCGCGTGCGCGTCGGCATGGAGGTGCTTCCGTTCGACGAAGGCCATCGCGCGCGCGCCGCGGATGAGGTCGAGCGGCTCTCCGGCGAGGCGCTGCGCACGCTGGCGGTGGCCTATCGTCCGCTGGCGAACGGGGAGGAACGGTCCCTCGACCCGGCGTTGGAACGCGATCTGATCTTCGTCGGCACCGTCGGCATCATCGATCCGCCGCGCGAAGAGGCGGCGGTCGCGATCGCCGAGGCGCACCGCGCCGGTATCCGGGTGATGATGATCACCGGCGACCATCCCCGAACCGCCGCCCGCATCGCCGCACTGCTGGGTATCGCACCGGCGGATGCTCCCGTCCTGACGGGCGCCGATCTGGAGGCCCTGGACGAGGCCGCTCTCGCCAAGGCCGTGCGCGAGACCTCGGTCTATGCCCGTGTCGCCCCGGTTCACAAGCTGCGGATCGTGGACGCGCTTCAGGCGAACGGGGAAGTCGTGGCGATGACCGGCGATGGGGTCAACGATGCGCCCGCGCTCAAGTCCGCCGACATCGGCATCGCGATGGGCGTTACCGGTACCGAAGTGACCAAGGAAGCGGCCAAGATGATCCTGGCCGACGACAATTTCGCGACGATCGTCGTCGCCGTGCGCGAGGGGCGGGCGATCTTCGACAACATCCGCAAGTTCCTGCGGTACCTCCTGTCCTCGAACATGGGCGAGGTGCTTACCGTCTTCCTGGGCGTGATCGGCGCCGGGATCATCGGATTGGACGCGGCCGGCGATGGCAAGACACTGGTCGTGCCGCTGCTTGCAACGCAGATCCTGTGGATCAACCTCATCACTGACTCGAGCCCCGCCCTCGCCATGGGCGTCGATCCGGAGACGGACGACGTGATGACGCGCCCGCCGCGCCGGTCCGGAGAGCCCGCGATCGACGCAGCCATGTGGCGCGGTGTCGTGGGAACGGGCCTGGTGATGGCGATCGTCACGCTCCTCACCATCGACCTGTTCCTGCCCGGCGGGCTGTTCGAGGGGAGCCATGCGCTCGATCGCGCACGAACGGCGGGCTTCACGGTCCTGGTGTTCGCCCAATTGTTCAACTGCTTCAGCGCCCGCTCGGAAACGGCCAGTGCCTTCCGCCACCTGTTCGCCAATCCCTGGCTGTGGGGTGCCGTGATCTTCTCGGCGGTGTTGCAGGTCGCGGTCGTCCACCTGCCCCTTTTGAACACCGCATTCGGCACCACCCCGCTCAGCGGCGCCGACTGGCTGCTGTGTCTGGCCATGGGTAGCGCGGTGCTGTGGTTCGCCGAGGCGCGCAAATGGCTGCTGCGGCGAATGGTGGCCTGTCCGGCCAACGCCTGATCCGGCCATCCTTACGCACATCACACGCGCGTTGCTTATAACTGTCCGACAAATAATTCGTATGATTAAGCCAACAAAGCAAAGTTTAAGAAACTGCCGCAACTGGTCTTGAAAGCGCTTGTTAAAACCGAAGAACTGGCGTTACGATAGCGGTCACATAGCCGGCGTACGACCGGAAAAGCATACGCGGTCAGCGACCGCGACTAGGGAGGGGATGATGATGAAGGCCAAGGGTCTTGCGTCGGCGCTCGCGCGCTCGGCTTCCGGCGTGGCGCTCGCCACGTGTCTGACGGTTTCTGGCGCTGCCTTCGCGCAGACGCAAAGCGGCGCGGAAGCGACCAATGCACAGCCGACCACGGCTCCGGGAACGACGGCAGATCCAGCGGGCGACGCGGGCCAGCTGACGTCGCCGCAGGCGGCCCCCACGTCGGAGGCCGCGTCGGTCGACCAGGACACGACCGGAGGCGACATCGTCGTCACCGGCATCCGCGCCAGCCTTGAGCGCTCCATCGCCATCAAGCGCAACTCGACCGGTATCGTCGATGCGATCTCTGCCGAGGACATCGGCAAGTTCCCGGACACCAACCTCGCCGAATCGCTTCAGCGGATCACCGGCGTGTCGATCAACCGCACCAACGGTGAAGGCTCTCAGGTCACCGTGCGCGGCTTCGGGCCGAGCTACAATCTGGTGACCCTGAACGGGCGTCAGCTCGCCACCGCGAACGTGCAGGTGGTCGGTGGCGACCAGAATTCGGACAGCGCGCAAGGGTCCAGCCGCTCGTTCGACTTCTCCAACCTCGCCTCCGAAGGCGTACGGACGCTGGAGGTCTACAAGACCGGCCGCGCCTCGATCCCCACCGGCGGCATCGGCGCGACCATCAACATCGTCACGCGCCGACCGCTCGACGGCGAAGGCGGTCTCACCGGCAGCGTCGGTGCCAAGGCGCTCTATGACACCAGCACCGACGGCTGCCTGGACTGCGGTTCGAAGGTGACGCCGGAACTGTCGGGCGTCGTCAGCTGGGCAGACCCCACCAACCGTTTCGGCGTGTCGCTGTTCGGCAGCTACCAGAAGCGCAACTTCACCTCGATCAGCGCGACGTCCAACGACTGGAACATCATCCCCTACAGCACCTTCCTGAGCGGCGGGTTCGTCAAGGCGGACGGCAGCACCGAGATCACCGGGGCACCTTCCGATCCGGACCAGTTGGTGGGCGTTCCGAACGACAGCCGCTACCACTATGCCGAGGGCAGCCGCGAGCGCATCAACGGCCAGGCGGTGTTCCAGTTCAGGCCGGTCGAGACGCTGACGCTGACCGCGGACGCGCTGTTCGCGCAGAATAGCCAGAAGGAAATCCGGTCCGACATGTCGAACTGGTTCAGCCGGCCGTTCGATGAAGTAGCGTTCGACGGAAACCCGACCGTCGCCACCGCGACCTATCTCCACGAGACGATCAACGGCGCCAAGGATGTCGGGTTCGAGGCGCAGAACCGTGGCCAAAAGAGCCGGATCCAGGACTATGGCCTGAACGGCAAGTGGGACATCGCCGACAACTTCTCGCTCAACCTCGACGGCCACTACAGCAAGGCGTGGAGCCGCCCGGACAATCCCAACGGCAACAGCTCTACGCTGGTCGGCATCGGTGCCAACGTCGTTACGGAGCATTCGGTCGACTACAGCGGCAAGATCCCCGTCCAGGACATGACCCTGAACGGCCCGCTCACCCTGGACGACGTGGGGTCCCAGATGGGGCGCACCTATGCGTCGTCACAGTCCCAGACGGTGAAGGAGGCGCGTGCCGACTTCGGCTGGGACCTCGGGGGAGGCAGCCGCGTCGACTTCGGCGGCAACTATCGCGACACGCGGATGCGGCAGACCCGCGTCGCAACCCAGCAGACGCTCGGCGACTGGGGCATCACCAGCCCCGGCGACATCGAGCGGCTGGCGCCCGGCGCGCTCCAGACCTTCTGTCTGGTCTGCAAGTTCAACGCGTTCAATCCGGGCAACGACCCGGATTCGCAGACCGCCTATCGCGGCGATGCGGCCAACATCTATTCCATCCTCTCGCCCTATTACGCCGGGCAGGGCAATGCGATCGGCACGACCAGCAACGAGGACAATCGCGTCCGCGAGAAGATCTGGTCGCTCTATGCGCAGGTGACCTGGAAGGGCGACATCGGCAACAGCCCGGCGACGCTGGTGGGCGGTCTGCGCTATGAGCACACCAACTCCAAGTCGACTTCGCTGGTCGCAGTGCCTGCGGCGATCAACTGGGTGTCGGACAACGACTTCACCGTCGTGATCTCGAACGAGAACAGCTTCCTGACGGACGGCGGCTCCTACGACAACTTCCTGCCCTCGATCGATTTCCAGGTCGAGCTGCGGCCCGACGTGGTCGGCCGTGTCTCGTACAGCAAGACGATCGCGCGGCCGGAATATGGCAGCCTCTTCACGTCCACCAGCGTCGGCGGGCCGCCGCGCCCGATCGCCAACGGCGGTATCGCGACCGGCTCCACGGGCAATGCCCGGCTGATCCCGCTCGAATCCGACAACTTCGATGCGTCGATCGAATGGTATTACAAGCCGGACAGCTATGTTTCGCTGGGCGTCTTCGACAAGCGCGTGCGCAACTTCATCGGCAACGGGCAGTTCACCTCGGAACTGTTCGGCCTGCGCGATCCGAGCTCGGGCGCCGAAGGCACCCGGTCCGGCCAGGCACGCGCAGCACTGCAGTCCTTGGGTGCCGACCAGAGCGACGTGAACCTGTTCGCGCTGACGGCGCTGATCGACCAGACCGGCTCGGTCGCCGCTGCCACGGCCGCGTTCCAGGCGAACTACAACACCACGACCGGATCGCTCAACGACGACTTCGTCAAGCAGATCAACAGCGCGCGCGACGTCGTGGCGAACGGCACCGACGTGCTCTACCAGTTCCAGGTGACCCAGCCGGTCAACAACCGCGATGCGGAGATCTACGGCCTTGAGATCGCAGGGCAGCATTTCTTCGGATCGACCGGCTTCGGCATCGGCGCCGCCTATACGCTGGTGCGTGGCGACGTCGGGTTCAACATCGGTGCCAGCCCGTCGCAGGACCAGTTCGCATTGCTCGGCCTTTCCGACACGTTCAATGCGACGCTGATCTACGACAAGAACGGCCTGTCGGCCCGGGTGGCGTACAATTGGCGCGACAAGTTCCTGTCGGGCATCAACCGCCAGGGCTCGCGCAATCCGGAGTTCACCGAGCCGTTCGGCCAGCTCGATCTCAACATCAGCTACGACATCACGCCCAACTTCGCGGTCTCGTTTGAAGGCATCAACCTGACCGAGGAGTCGCTGCGGACCTATGCCCGCAGCAAGAGCCAGCTCTGGTTCGCGCAGGAACTCCAGCGCCGGTTCCTGCTGGGTGGCCGCTTCCGCTTCTAAGCGCGGAGCTTAAAGAAGATGGGGCCGCCTGCAGAGGCGGCCCCATCGTCGTTGGGCGGATTGCACTCGAGCACCGGCGCCCGCATGATGCCGCGGCTGCGGCCTAACGCTTGCAAGCCGCAAAGGGCGCAACGTGACGAACATCGTCCTCCTCAACAATGTCGATCACGCGGATCTCACGGTCGCGATCGGCCACGGTCCCGAATTCGGCGACGCGGTGAACCAGACGCTGGTCTTCCCGACCGAATGGGAAGAGGCACAGCGCGAATACCCCATCCTGTTTCGTCGCGGCGACGACGGGCGGCTCCAGTCGGTGGTGCTGCTCGGGTTCGACCGCGACGAAAACCTGTTCCTCGGTGATGGCGTCTGGGACGGTCGCTACGTGCCGGCCCTGCACCAGCGCGGGCCTTTTTCCATCGGACTCCAGGCTTCGGAAGATGGCGCGGAGGCGGAACCGATGATCCACGTCGATCTCGACCATCCCCGGATCGGCGGCGCGCAGGCGGTTTTCCTGCCCCACGGCGGCAACTCTCCCTATTTGGACGCCATGACGGGCGTGCTCAGGCGGATCCACGCGGGAGTCCTGGTCGCCGACCCGATGTTCGAGGCGTTCGAGGCGCACGGCCTGATCCAGCCGATCGCTCTGGAAGTGACGCTGAGCGAAACCAAGCGTTATACGTTCGACGGCTTCCTCACGATCGATGCGGAGCGTCTGGGCGCCCTGGAGGGACCGGCGCTGCATAGCCTGCACCAACGCGGCTTCCTGCAGGCGGCGTTCTGGGCGGTGTCCTCGCTTGCGAATGTCGCCCGGCTGATCGATCGCAAGAACCGTCGGTTGCCCCTGCCGTGACTGCCCTTGGCGCTTTGCCCCCGGTCCGAGTGATCGAAGGGCCGCATGGCGACGTGAACTACCAGGCGCTGGTCGATGCCGGGGAGCCGGTCGTGCTCAAGGGTGCCGGTCAGCATCTGCCGCTGGTCGCCGCGGGGCGCGAGGGCGCCAAGGCGGCGATGGCCTATCTCCTGCGCTTCGACGCGGGCCGCGGCGTGGTCGGCTTCGTCGGCGATCCTGCCATCGGCGGCCGCTTCTTCTACAACGAAGACCTGAGCGCGATGAACTTCGCGGGCGGACGCGCACCTCTGGCCCACTATCTGGAGCGGATCCGCGACGGCATGGGACAGCCGGACGCGCCTTCCATCTATGTCGGCTCGACAGACCTGGACATCTACCTTCCCGGGTTCCGCGAAGAAAATCCCGTGGTGCCCGATGGTGCGCTGCCGGGCGCGCAAGCGCCGCTTGCGAGCATCTGGATCGGGAACCGGACCACGGCCGCGGCGCACTGGGACATGTCGAACAACGTCGCTTGTCCCCTGGTCGGCCGACGGCGCTTCACCCTGTTCCCGCCGGACCAGGTCGCGAACCTCTATCCCGGGCCGCTGGAGCCGACCCCGGGAGGGCAGGTCGTCAGCATGGTGGATTTCCGTGCGCCCGATCACGCCCGCTACCCGGGATTCCGGCAGGCGCTGGCGACGGCGCGGGTGGCCGAGCTCGAGCCCGGGGACGTGCTCGTCTATCCGGCGCTGTGGTGGCACCAGGTGGAGGCGCTCGACCCCTTCAACGTCATGGTGAACTATTGGTGGAACGAGGCACCCGCGTTCGCCGATACGCCCATGACGACGTTGCTGCATGCGCTGCTCAGCCTGCGCGACCGCCCCGAGCACGAGAAGCAGAGCTGGCGCGCCTTGTTCGACTATTATGTCTTCGGCCCCGCAGACCGCGCAGGCGAGCACCTGCCCCCGCACGCGCGCGGCCCGCTCGCGCCTCTCGATGACCGCACCGCGCGCCGGCTGCGCGCGCAAGTGATGCAGCGTCTGAACAGGTGAACACCATGACTCCGACCGATGTCCCGCAGCGCCGCCGGGTGGTGATCGCAGGCGGGGGCACCTCCGGCTGGCTCGCCGCAGCGGCGCTTGCCCAGCAACTGGGGGCGTTGCTCGACGTCACCCTGGTCGAATCCGAGGAGATCGGGACGATCGGTGTCGGCGAATCGACCATCCCCACCGCGCGGGCCTTTCACCGGTTGATCGGATTGGACGAGCAGCGGTTCATGTCGGAGACCGGTGCCACCTTCAAGCTCGGCATCGCGTTCGAGGACTGGGCGCAGAAGGGCGATCGCTACATCCACGCGTTCGGCGAGACCGGTCAGTCGACCTGGATGGGCGCGTTCCACCATTTCTGGCTGCAGGCGCGCGACGAGGGCTTCGGCGGAGACTTCGGCGAATATTGCCTGGAGCTACAGGCGGCGGATGCGGGGCGCTTCGGGATCGGCGCCAAGCTGCCGGAGCTCAGCTACGCCTATCATCTCGACGCCGGCCGCTACGCGCGTCACTTGCGCGGCATTGCCGAGCAAGCGGGCGTCCGCCGCATCGAAGGGATGATCGAGCGGGTCGAGCAGCAGGGCGATGGCGCGGACATCACTGCCCTGGTGCTGCATTCGGGTCAGCGGATCGAGGGCGACCTGTTCCTGGACTGCACCGGCTTCCGGGCGCTGCTGATCGGGCAGACGCTGGGCTCGCCGCTGGAGGATTGGGGGCACTGGCTGCCGACCGACCGCGCCGTCGCCGTGCAGACGCGCGCCGTCGAGCCCGCCCGCCCCTATACCCGCGCCATTGCCCATGGCGCTGGGTGGCGGTGGCGCATCCCCCTCCAGCATCGCGTCGGCAACGGCTTTGTGTACGACAGCCGTCACCTCTCGGACGATGAAGCGCGCGCGCAACTGCTCCGCGAGGTCGAGGGCGAGATCGTCGCCGAGCCGCGGTTGATCCGTTTCCGCGCCGGGCGGCGGGCCGAGGCATGGCGAGGCAATTGCGTCGCACTCGGGCTCGCCGGCGGCTTCGTCGAACCCCTCGAGTCCACCGCGATCCACCTCGTCATGATTGCGATCACCCGGCTGCTCCAGCTCTTCCCCTTTGCGGGTGACTGCGCCGCGGCGGCGCGGCGCTTCAACGCGCAGGCGGCGGCGGAGCTGGACGGCATCCGCGACTTCATCATCCTCCACTATGTCCTCACCGAACGCGAGGACACGCCGTTCTGGCGCGACATGCGGGCGATGGAGATTCCGGAGTCGCTGCGCGATCGGATCGCGCTGTTCCGCGATGGCGGCATCGCATACCAGGATGGCGCCGACCTGTTCCGCGTCGATTCCTGGGCGCAGGTGATGATCGGCCAGCGGCTGCTGCCGCACCAGCATCATCGCATGGCCGAGATCATGGGGGCGCCTCGCCTGCGCCAAGTGCTGGCGGACATGAAGGCGCGAGTGGCCCAGCAGGTCTCGCTGCTGCCGACGCACGCCGCCTTCCTGCGCGACTATTGCCCGGCCAAAGACGCGGCGTAATCCTAGGTGCGCGGTCTGGAGACGGCGATCATGGGTAGCGCACCGGGGCCGGCGTCTCCGGAAGCGGGATGAACTCGTCCTCGTCCGGCACCGCCGCGAACCGCTGCGCCTTCCAATCGGCCTTGGCCTGCTCGATCCGCTCCTCGCGCGAAGAGACGAAGTTCCAGAAGATGTAGCGGCGTTCGGGGAAGGGCTCGCCACCGATCAACATCAGGCGCGCACCCTGGGGTGCCTGCACGACGATCTCCGCGCCGGGCTTGAACAGGACGAGTTCGCCGGTGGCGAAGGTGCCGGTCTGTCCCAAGACTGCGACGCTTCCTTCGACGACATAGATCGCGCGCTCGATATGCTCGGCCTTCACCTGGTAGCGTGCGCCGGCCGCCAGCTGGATGTCGGCGTAGACCAGGTCGGAGAAGGTCTTCACCGGAGACGCCATGCCGTCGGACGTGCCGGCGATCAGCGTCAGCCGCGCGCCGTCGGCTTCGGCGACGGGGATCTCCTGCGCCTTGTAGTGCGCGAAGTCTGGGGCGGCCTCTTCCACATGGGTCGGCAGCGCCAGCCAGGTCTGGAGGCCGAACAGGCTGCTCTCGGCCGCGCGCTGCTCGGGTCCGGTGCGCTCCGAATGCACGATGCCGGAGCCAGCCGTCATCCAGTTGACCTCGCCCGGCCGGATCGGCTGCACCGAGCCCACGCTGTCGCGGTGCAGGATCTCCCCGTCCAGCAGATAGGTGACGGTGGCGAGGCCGATGTGCGGGTGCGGGCGTACGTCGAGGCCTTCGCCGCCGCGAAACGCCGCCGGACCCATCTGGTCGAAGAAGATGAAGGGACCCACCATGCGGCGATGCGCCGACGGCAGCGCGCGGCGCACGGTGAAGCCATCCCCCAGATCGCGCACCGGCGGCAGGACGATCTGTTCGACGCCTTCGACGTCGCTGCTTCGGATGGTCATTGGCAAACTCCGGGAATCAGGTCGGGGAAACTCCGGCGAGCAGTAGATCAGGCGGCGCCTGCAAGGACAATCTCCATCGCGACCTCAGGCGCGTTCCAGATCACCTCCTTGCGTGGACAGGAAGCGGAGGAGCGCTCTAAGGCCGTGTTGAACTTCGATCAGGAGGGGTGATGGTCCCCAAGCACAAGATCACGCTTGCGGTAGCGGCGATATGGATGGTGGGATCGTCGCCGGCGCAGGCATGGCCGGCAGGGAGCGCCGTTCCTCAACAGGACAGCGCGCGCGGCGGGCTGAGGCTCGACCTCCCCACGATGGAAGAGGCGCAGCGCGCCGATGCCTCCCGCTCTGGCGAGACGGTAACGGGGACCGCCGAGGATGCGGAGGCGCGCGCGGCTGCGGAGGCAGAGGCGGCGCGGGTGCGAGAAGCCAATGCGGCGCAGCGCGTCCTGGCCGAGGCAGACTCGCAGCGGATTGCCGCGGACCGGCAGGCGCAGGAGGAACGGCTGGCGCAGTATCGCGAGCAACAGCGCCTCCATGACGAGGCGCTCACCAACTATGCGGATCAGGTTGCGGCTGCCGAGGCCGCTCGCCGCCGCTGGCAGGCGGACGTCGCCGCATGCAAGGCGGGTGACCACGCCCGTTGTGGGGTGCCGGTTACCCCGCGCTAGCCGGACGTCCGCCGTTCTGGCCGGCTTCCGGTCAGCAGGTGACGATCCGCCCGTCACGCACCGTGACCGGCCAGGAGGTGAGGCGCTGTCCGGCACAGGGACCGCCGACGCAGGCGCCCGTCTCCGGCTCGAACAGCGCGCCGTGCCAGCTGCAGGTGATGAAGCGGCCGTCGGGGGTCAGGTAGGCGTCCAGCGTCTGGGCGAGCGGCAGCCCGGCGTGCGGGCAGCGATCGACATAGCCGCGGACCTGATCGCCGATACGCACCAGGAAGCCGTGAAAGCGGCCGGTCCGAGTCTCGATGACGATATTGCGGGCCGTGCCATCTGCGAGGAGATCCAGAGTACAGACGGCGATGCCCGGCGGAGTGGCGGAAAGGCGCGGAAGATCGCTCATGCAGGATCGGCATCCGGCTGGCGATCGGGATGGGCCTCGGCGACCGGCTCGAGCGCCCGGGCTGCTGCTGTGCAGTCGAGGATCCTGGGAAAGCGGGAGAGGTCCACGCCGAAGCGCTCTGCCGAATAGACCTGGGGTACGAGGCAGCAGTCGGCGAGCGACGGCGTGTCGCCAAAGGCGTACCGGCCGCCGTGCCGTGCCACCAGCGTCTCAAGCGCGCCAAACCCTTCCGTGATCCAGCGCCCGATCCAGGCGGAGACCTGCGCTTCGTCGGCGCCCAAGTCGCTGCGGAGGGTGGTCAGAACCCGCAGGTTGTTGAGCGGGTGGATGTCGCAGGCGATCAGCCCGGCCATGGCGCGCACGGTTGCGCGGCCCCGCGCGGACGCGGGGAGCAGGGCAGGCGCCGGGTGCGTCTCCTCCAGCCATTCGAGGATGGCGAGGCTTTGGGTCACGACCCCCTGGTTGGTCTCCAGGGCGGGGACCAGTCCCTGCGGGTTGAGCATGGTATAGCTCTGGTGGCGCTGGGCGCCGGTGCGCAGGTCATGGGGCACATGGTGGTAGGCGAGGCCCTTCAGATTGAGCGCGATGCGGACGCGATAGGCGGCGCTCGACCGCCAGTAGCCGTGCAGGCGGATCACGCGGCGATCGCGGGCATCACGATGCCGGTGCACGGGCCGAAGCCGATCGTGCGATAGCCGGGCGCCTCAGCACGGCCGGCGAGCGTGAGTTCGTCCCCGTCCTCCAGAAAGCTGCGGACCTCGCCCGTCGGCAGCGCGATCGGCTCCGCACCGGCGCGGGTGAGTTCGAGCAGGCTGCCCAAGCCTTCGCGCGTCGGCGCGGAGATGGTGCCGGTGCCGAGCAGGTCGCCGGGGCGAAGATCGCAGCCGTTGGAGGCATGGTGCGCGACCATCTGGGCGATCGTCCAGTACATGTGGGTGGCGGCACTGCGGCTCAGCCGGGCGGGCGCCATGCCCGCCACGCGCATCGCCTGGGTAGCCAAGGTCACTTCGAGCGTGATGGCAAGCGCCCCCTCCGCCTGATCCCCGGCGTCGAGCAGATAGGGCAGGGGAGCGGGGTCGTCCGCCGGCCGCGCGGGCTGGGCCGTGCGGAAGGGAGCGAGCGCCTCGGCGGTGACGATCCAGGGCGATACCGTGGTCAGGAAGTTCTTGGCCAGGAAGGGCCCGAGCGGCTGGTATTCCCAGGCCTGGATGTCGCGTGCCGACCAGTCGTTGAGCAGCGACAAGCCGGCGACATGCTCCGCCGCGCTTCCGATCGGGATGGTTTCGCCCAGCCCGTTGCCGGCGCCGATCCACACGCCCATCTCCAGCTCGAAGTCGAGCCGGCGGGTGGGTGCGCGCACGGGCACGTCGGCGTCCGGCGCCTTGAGCTGGCCATACGGGCGCACCAGCGGCGTGCCGGACACGCGCACCGAGGAGGCGCGGCCGTGATAGCCGATCGGCACGAATTTATAGTTGGGCAGCAGCGGATTGTCGGGGCGGAATACCTTGCCGACGTTGGTCGCGTGGTGGATGCCGACGTAGAAGTCGGTGTAGTCGCCCACTGCCGCCGGAAGGTGCAGCGTGCATGCCGCGGCTTGGTACAGGCAGCGCGAGACGGCGTCCTGCTGCGCCGGATCGCTGAGCAGCGCCGACACCGCCCGGCGGAGTGCGCGCCGGGGCGCCGCGCCGAACGCCAGCAACGGATTCAGCGTCGGGCCGGAGGCGGCGACGGCAGCCTGTTGCGCTTCGCCCTCCAGCAGCCCGCTCTCCGCGAGTGCGGCGAGATCGAGGATCCGGTCGCCGATGGCAATGCCGCCGCGTGGCGCCCCGCCGGTCGAGAAGATGCCGAGGGGCAGGTTCTGGATCGGGAACTCGGGGTGGTCATCCGCGCCCTGCACCCAGCTCGTCCGGGCGGGGTCGTGAGTCTCGTCGATGCTCCAGCTCAACGCGGCAACTCCGCCTTGGTGAAACCCGACCAGACTTCGTCATAGTCGAGCTGCATCGTCGGGGTCTCGGTTGCCCAGCGGGTCGGCGCGACCACGTGGCGGGTCTCGAACATGAAGGCCATGGTGTCCTCGATACGGTGGGGCGCGAGCTCGGCGGCGACTGCCTTGTCATAGCTCGCGCGGTCGGGCCCGTGCCCGTTCATCTGGTTGTGCAGGCTGGCGCCCCCCGGCGAGAACCCGCCCTGCTTGGCATCATAGGCGCCGGTCACCAGCCCCATGAACTCGCTCATCACGTTGCGGTGGAACCAGGGCGGGCGGAACGTTCCTTCGGCCACCATCCAGCGGGGCGGAAAGATCACGAAGTCGCAATTGGCCGTTCCCGGCGTGTCGCTGGGGCTGGTCAGCACGGTGAAGATCGACGGATCGGGATGGTCGAAGCTGACCGTGTTGATCGTGTTGAAGCGCGTCAGGTCGTAGCGGCAAGGCGCGAGATTGCCGTGCCAGGCGACCACGTCGAACGGCGAATGGTCGAGCGTCGCATCCCACAGGCCGCCCTGGAACTTCTGGACGACGGTGCAGGGCGCATCGACATCCTCGAACGATGCGACCGGCGTCTCGAAGTCCCGCGGATTGGCAAGGCCATTGGCACCGATCGGCCCGAGATCGGGCAGGCGGAACAGCGCGCCATAGTTCTCCAGCACATAGCCGCGCGCCCGCCCGTCCGGCAGCGCAATCCGGAAGCGTATGCCCCGCGGGATCAGCGCCACCTGGAGCGGCGCGATGTTGATATGGCCCAACTCGGTGGTGATCGACAGCCGGCCCTCCTGCGGCACGATCAGCAGCTCGCCATCGGCCGAGAAGAAGGCGCGCGCCATGTCGGCGGTCGCGGCATAGAGATGGATGCCGACCCCCGCCTGCGCATCGGGGCTGCCGTTGCCGCCATAGGTGACGAGGCCGTCGAGCCAGTCGGTCGCGACGTCCGGCCAGGGCAGCGGATCCCAGCGCATGCGGTTGGGCGACGGCGACACCTCCGCAAACGGGCCCGAGCGCAGGCGCGGGGCCGCGGCCGACCGCACGAACGCCGGGTGCTGCGCGGCGGGGCGAAGCCGGTACAGCCAGGAACGCCGGTTCTCCGCGCGCGGGGCGGTGAAGGCGGTGCCGGACAATTGCTCCGCATAGAGGCCGAAGGACACGTGCTGTGGACTGTTGCGGCCGATCGGCAGCGCACCCGCAACCGCCTCCGTCGCGACATGGTTGCCGAAGCCGGGCACATAGGCTGCGCCCGTATGCGCCCCCGCGGGCGTGTGCATCGTCATGCCGCGTTGCTCCGCAAGCCTGCCGTTCCGGGATCAGGCATCGACCTTGATGACTCCGCGGCGGATCTGGTCGAGCTCGATCGATTCGAACAAGGCCTGGAAGTTGCCGTTGCCGAAGCCCTGGTTGCCCTTGCGCTGGATGATCTCGAAGAAGATCGGTCCGACCATGTTCTCGGTGAAGATCTGGAGCAGGATGCCTTCGCCGTTCTCGACCGATCCGTCGATCAGGATGCGGTTGCGGCGCAGCCGCTCCAGATCCTCGCCGTGGCCGGGCACGCGCTTGTCGACCAGCTCGTAATAGGTCTCGATCGTGTCCTGGAGCCGCACGCCGCGCGCGCGCAGCTTCTCGACCGTCTCGTAGATGTTCTCGGTCGTGAGGGCGAGGTGCTGGATGCCTTCGCCCTGATACTCGCGGATGAACTCCTCGATCTGGCTGTTCTCGTCCTGGCTCTCGTTGAGGGGGATGCGGATGGCACCGTCGGGGGCGATCATCGCCTGGCTGAACAGGCCTGTCGCCTTCCCCTTGATGTCGAAATACTTCTGCTCCTCGAACCCGAACAGCCGGCCGTAGAAGCTCGACCAGGTCCGCATCTCGCCGCGGCGGACATTGTGGGTGAGGTGGTCGAGCAGGTCGAGGCCGACCGAGTTGCGCGCCTCCGCCTCCTGCCAGCCCGGCACTTCCTGCCACCCGGCGTAGAGATCCTCGCCGCTCTTTACGAGATAGAGGTAGGATCCGCCGATCCCCTCGATCGCACAGGCGTCGGTGCCCAGCGTGCCGCGCCCGGCGTCGACCGCCACGGCGCCCTCGGCCACGGCATGGTCCCGGGCCGCCCGCGGATCGGCGACCCGGAAGGCCATGCCGCTTGCCGACGGGCCGTGGGCGGCGCGGAAATCTGCAGCCTGACCCTCCGGCTCGGCGTTCAGCAGGAGGTTGATGCGGCCTTGCTTGTAGCGGGTGACCTGCTTGGTCGGATGACGGTGGGTCGGCACGAAGCCCATCTGCTCGAAGTGCTGGCCGAGCTGTTCCGGATCGGGCGAGGTGAACTCGCAGAATTCGAAGCCATCGAGGCCGAGCGGATTGTTCTGCGTGGTCATGCAAAGCCTTTCGGAGCGTTGGAAGATGGGGAGGGGCGGCATCGCCGCGGAAGGCAGCTCATGCGGAGCGCTTCCCTTGCGCGTAGGCCTGGGTGCCCCGGTTATAGAGGTGGTCGGACGGCAGGACCGCGTCGGTCTCGATGTCGGTGGCGTCCGCCAGTTCGGCATAGATCGGTCCGAAATCGGTGTTCAGCGTCTGGTCGAGCAGGTCCTCGAAGCTGTCGATGACGAAGTAGCTCTGCTGATAGTCGTCAATGCGATAGCGGGTCTGCATCACCCGCTTGAGGTCGAACCGGATGCGGTGGGGCGAGGGATCGTCGAGCGCGAACTGCGACTCGCCGTAGGAGGAGACGATGCCGGCGCCATAGAGCTGGAGCGCATCACCCGACCGAACCAGTCCGAACTCGACCGTGTACCAGTAGAGCCGGGCCAGCTTCGCGATCATGCCCGCCGCGGCGGCGCGCTGGCCGCCCTGGCCATAGGCCTGCATGTAATCGGCAAAGACCGGCTGGGTGAGCAGCGGGACGTGGCCGAACACGTCGTGGAAGACGTCGGGCTCCTGGAGATAATCGAGCTGGTCAGGACGCCGGATGAAGTTGCCGGCAACGAACCGACGGTTCGCGAGATGATCGAAGAAGACGTTGTCGGGGACGAGCCCGGGAACCGCCACGACCTGCCAGCCGGTCGCCTTCATCAGCCGCTCCGACAGTTCTTCGAAGTCGGGGATGCCGGGCTTCGACAGGCGCAGAATGTCCAGGCCCTGCAGAAACAGCGGTGTGACGCGCCCGGGAAGAAGCTGCGCCTGGCGCTCGAACAACCTGTCCCAGGTGGCGTGGTCTTCCGGCGTGTAGGATTCCCACCGCTGGGGGATGGTCCAGTCCTTGGCGGCGCCCGCCGGTGGTGTGCCCGGATCCTCGCTCATGCCGACACGATCTCACCCAACGCCGATGATTGCTCATCATTCGGGGCGGCTTTATCGTCTCGGATGAAATGAATTCGCGAGGATCGGCGGGAACATGAAACAGGATCGCACGATGGATGCGGTCGATCGTCGAATCGTCCGGCTGTTGCAGGAGGATGCGACGCTCAGTCACGCCCAGCTTGCGGAGGAGGTCGGGGCGTCCCCGGCCTCCTGCTGGCGGCGGGCGAAGGCGCTGGAGGCGGCTGGCATCCTCGGGCGCACCGTCCGGCTCGTCGACCCGGAAGCCGTGGGCCGGGGGGTCAACGTGATGTGCAACATCCGCATGCGCAGCCACGCGGCCGAGGCGCGGCAGAGCTTCGAGGAGTTCGTCCAGGGCCGGCCGGAGGTGGTGGAGTGCTTCTCCATGTCCGGCGAGTGGGACTATCTGCTCCGGGTCGTCGTGGCGGACGTCGTCGACTACAACCAGTTCCTGATGCAGACGATGCTGGGCCACCCCTCCGTTGCCGGTGGCTCGTCGCACTTCGTGCTGGCCACCACCAAATACACGACGGCCTTACCAGTGTGATCGGTTCCGGGGCGCGAGGTTCCGCTTCGCTCCCGACCCAGCTGGGGTGCGGCTTCCGCGCGTTCCGCATCGCGGGCGTTCAATGGCGTGCTGCGGCTCGCCTCAGTGGGCAAGCTGATGCTGTCACACCGGCAGGACGGTGGTCGACTTGATCTCCGACAGGGCGACCGTGGAGACGACCTCCTGCACGCCGGGGACGCGCGACAGCTTGTCGAAGAAGAAGCGTTCATAGGCTTCGATGTCCTCGGCGACGACGCGCATCAGGAAGTCGACCGGCCCCATCAGCACGTAGCATTCCAGCACTTCCGGAAAGGCGCGGATCGCCTCGGCGAACTCGTCCAGGTGCGCGCGGCCATGGGCGTTGAGCTTCACCTGCGCGAAGACGTGCGCGTTAAGCCCGATGGCGCGCCGATCGAGCAGCGCCACGCGCTTGCGGATGACGCCATCCCGCTCCAGCCGGTCGATCCGTCGCCAGCACGGCGAGGGGGAGAGACCCACGCGTTCTGCGACTGCAGCGGTGGGCAGGCTCGCGTCCTCCTGAAGGACGCGCAGGATACGACGTTCGGCATCGTCGAGCGGCTGGGTCAATCCATCCTCCAGAGCGGACAAGAGCGGTCAGTTCTTGCGCGTACAGCAAAGGCTGCGGTCAACAAAGATCAGTTCGCCCTGCCGGCTCGAGGTATCACTTCGCTGCATCACAGATGAGGGTCCCGCCATGAATGAATTGCTGCCCCCCGAAGCCGTTGTCCGTCTCGACGACCCGCAGTCGGGCTTGCGGGGCTTCATCGTCCTGCATTCCACCGTGCTGGGGCCTGCAGCAGGCGGCTGCCGGTTGTGGCACTATGCCGACGAGGCGACCGCGAGCGAGGATGCACTTCGGCTCGCCGCGGGCATGACGATGAAGAACGCGCTGGCCGGGTTGCCGCTGGGAGGCGGCAAGGCCGTGCTGATGCTCCCCGAGGCGCCGTTCAGCCGCTCGCAGCTGTTCGAGGCGTTCGGTCGCGCGGTCGCAGCGCTCGACGGGCGCTATGTGACGGCCGAGGATGCCGGCACCAGCGTCGAGGACATGGCGGTTGTCGCAGGGCAGACGGCCCACGTCGCCGGCCTGCCCCGGCAGGGCGAGCGGCCCGGCGGCGATCCTTCCCCCTGGACCGCGCGCGGCGTGTTCCGGGCGATGGAGGTGGCAATCGCACGGCGACTGGGCAAGTCGCTGGCGGAGGTGACGGTGGCGGTGCAGGGCGTCGGCCATGTAGGCATGGCGCTGTGCGAACTGCTCCACGCCGCCGGTGCCCGGCTGGTGATCGCGGAATCGCGATCGGAACTGGCGGCGCGGGCGGCGACCCGTTTCGGAGCGGTCCTGGTGTCCTCCCGCGCGATCTCCGGTGTTCGGGCGGATGTCTTTGCACCCTGTGCGCTGGGCGGTGTGCTGAACGTTGCGACCGCAACCAGCTTGCAGGCGAAGGTCGTGTGCGGTGCTGCCAACAACCAGCTGGCGTCGGCGGAGGTGGGGGAACTGCTGGCGAAGCGCGGCGTGCTCTATGCACCCGACTATGTCGTCAACGCCGGTGGCATCATCAACGTGGCGGCCGAATATCTCGGCTGGAGCGAAGCGGTGGTGCCGTCCCGCGTCGACGGCGTCGCCACGCGGCTGGGCGAGGTGCTGGACCTGGCGGAGGCGGAGCGGGTTTCTCCCGCGCGTGCGGCCGCATTGCTCGCGCGCGAGGTGATCGTCCAGGGACGGCAGCCTTGCGACAAGGCGATGCTCGCGGCCTGAGGACGGGCGATGCGCGTGACGGTCACCGGCGCCGCCTCCACCTCGCTGCTGCTGCGCGTCGTCAATCTCGTTGCGCTCCACGAACTGCCGTTCGTGACGCTGGCGGCGGCGATGGAGGACGACGGCATGGCGATCCGTCTGGAGCTGGCAGGCGCGGCGCCGCCCGCCGAGGTGAGCCTGGAGAAGCTGCGCGCGCTCGTCGACGTCGCCAGCGTCGAGGTGACCGATCAACCGGGATGCTGACGCGCGATTGCGAAGGCGCATTGCCTGCGAAGCCCCGGCCGAGCATGTTGCCCGAACAACGGGAGGGGCGACATGCGGGCACTCGGGCTATTGGTTTTGATGACGGCGTGGCCGGCAGGCGTGGCCGCGCAGGAGGCCCTGCCGCCGCCCGCCGCCGCCCCCGGTGCGGCAAGCGCGCAGGGCGACGTTTCCGTCACCATCTACAACAACGACGTGGCGCTGGTGCAGGATGTGCGCGTCTTGGATCTTCCCGGCCGGCGCGTGCGGCAGGACTTCCCCGACGTCAGTGCGCAGATCCGGCCGGAGACCGTTTCGCTTTCCGTCGCCGATGCCGCCATCGTGGAGCAGAATTTCGACTATGATCTGCTGAGCCCGTCGAGCCTGATGGATAAGGCGGTCGGCGAGACGATCACCCTGGTCCGCACCAACCCTGCCACCGGAGTGGAGACGCGCGAGCGGGCGCGGGTGCTGGCGGTGAACGGCGGCGTCGTGCTGGAGATCGGCGGTCGCGTGGAGGTGTTGCGCGACGACGGCCTGCCGGTGCGCGCGGTGTTCGACCGGGTGCCCGAGTCCCTGCGCGCACGGCCCACGCTTTCCGTCACGCTGGCGAGCGAACGTGCGGGCAGCCGCCCGGCGCGACTGTCCTATCTCAGCCGCGGCCTCGGCTGGAGCGCCGATTATGTTGCGCTCTTCGACGACAAGAGCGGCACCGTCGATGTCCAGGGCTGGGTGACGCTGCGCAACACCAGCGGCACGACCTTCAACAATGCGAAGACGCTGCTCGTCGCAGGCGATGTCGGAAGTGCCGAGAATCCGGACACCTATGCCCCTAGGCCGCGACGCGGGACACAGGTGCGGCCCGGCACGGAATCGGCGGCGCGCGAGCAACTTGGGGACTTCTATCTCTATCCCCTGGCTGCAAGGACGACGATCGCGGACAAGCAGACCAAGCAGGTCAGCTTCCTCGACAGCAAGGGGGTCGCCGCACGCTCCGGCTATCGGTTCGAAAATCCCTGGCTCGGAACCGCGAACGAGCCGCGCAGCGCGCAGAGCGTTCTCTACTTCGCCAACTCCGGAGCTGCCGGACTCGGCGATGCGCTGCCGGCAGGAACGGTTCGCGTATATGTCCGCGATGCGCGCGGCCAGCCGCAGTTCACCGGCGAGAACCGGATCGAACATACCCCGCAGGGCTCGACCATCGCGCTGCCCACCGGCGACGCGTTCGACGTGAAGGTGCAGCCGACGACGGTTTCGCGCACGCGCCTGAGTGGGGATCGCTGGCGCACCCAGCTGCGCTATCGCCTCACCAATGCGCGCGCCCGCGCCGTGACGGTGGAGCTGGTTCAGGCTGGACTGGGCTGGGCCGACACCCGCATCCTCGAGGAGAGCCGGCCGAGCGAGCGGCGGGATGCCGGCGCGGCCGTGTGGCAGGTGCCCGTGCCCGCCAATGGGGAGGCGGTGGTCACCGCGACGTTCGACACGCGCTACTGATGCGCGCATCGGCATTTCTGGCGGCGATGGTCGTAGCCCTTGCGCTGCCGCGACCGGCAGCGGCGCAGGAGCGCGTCGTGACCTCGCGCGCGCCCGACCATGTCGGGCTGACCGTCTATCGCGCACCCTTCGGCCGGGGCGGAATCAACCTGCGCTATCTGGGGGGCTTCGCGCTGGTGACGGAGACGCGGCGGGTGAAGCTGCCGCGCGGGCCGGTGACGCTCCGTTTCGAAGGCGTGGCCGAAGGCATCATCCCCGTGAGCGCGGTGGTGGAGGGGCTTCCGGGAGGTGTCGTGGAGAAAAACCGCGACGCCCGCCTGCTGTCCCCCGCCTCGCTGGTCGACGGCACGCTCGGCCGGCAGGTGACGCTCACCCGCACGAACCGGGCGACCGGGCGGACCGTAAGCGAGGAAGCAACCCTGATTGCCGGGCCGCGTCCGGGCGTCGTGCTCCAGACCGCCGGAGGCATCGAGGCGCTACGCTGCTCCGGGCTTCCGGAGGCGCTCTCCTTCGACGGTACGCCCGCGGGGCTGACGGACAAGCCGGTGCTGAGCGTGGCCGCGGTGTCCCCCGTGGCGCGCACGGTGACGGTCCGGCTGAGTTACCTGGCCTCCGGCTTCGACTGGCGCGCGAGCTATGTCGCCACGGTCGCGGCGGATGGCCGCACGCTCGATCTCTTTGCGTGGCTTACCCTGGCGAACGGCAACCCCGGGGCGCTCGCCGAAGCCGAAGTGAACGCCGTCGCCGGTCGGCTGAACCGGGTAGACGTGCGTGCGCTCCCCGCAGAAGCGGGAGCCTTGTCGCTGACCTGCTATCCGCTGGGCACCACCACGTCGGACTTGCGGAGCGAGGCGTTCGAGCCGGCGGAGGAGATCGTGGTCACGGCCGCGCTGGCCAGAGTGTATGCCCCGCTGCCTGTGGCGGCCCCGCCTCCTCCGCCGCCACCCCCGCCGCCGCCACCACCACCCGAGGACTTGGGGGACCTGAAACTCTATCGCGTGCCCGAACCGGTGACGGTTCAGGGCCGTGCCCAGAAGCAGGTCGCGCTGCTGGGGCGTACGGGCGTGCCCTTCGAACGGCGCTACCGGCGCCCGATCCCCGTCGGTGCGACGCTCTCGCCCATGCCCACTGCCGTGGTGCTGGTGATGCGCAACCATAAGGAAGCCGGCCTCGGCCTGGCCCTGCCGTCCGGGAGCACGGCGGCCTATGCCGAGCGGCAGGGGGGCGAAACCTTGCTGCTGGGGTTGGGGGCGCTCGACGACCGGGCGGAGGGCGAAACTTTCCGGATCGGGGCCGGCGTCAGCACGCAGGTGCTGGTCGAACAGCTGATAGAGAAGCCCGGCGAGGCGCGGATCCGCGTGACCAATGCCAATCCGTTCCCCGTGGCGCTGGAGATACCGATACAGGTCGGCACTGCCGACGTGGATCTGAAGATCGAGGGGGACGCTCCCGTGGCAGCGGACGGGCTTCGCACCTGGTCGCCGACGGTGGCGACGGGTGGGGAGGCGGAACTCCGCTACCGCTACTGATCGGGAACGGAGCTTTGTGCGCCGCCGCCGGGTTGGCCGCAACTGCTCGAACGAGCCTTGGGGGGGAAATTAGCCCTCGTTCTGTTGATACTGCTAGTGACTCGCAACTTGCCTTCGGCTAGAGGCCCCGCAACATCAAAGGGGGATCCGAATGCGTTTGCCGAAGAGCCTGTTGTCGAGCGTCGCCATCGCCTGCCTGGGCGTAGCCACTGCACATGCGGCGCCCGTTGCCGACGACGCGCAGGTGCGGTCGGAGGACGCTAGCAGTGACGAGGTGGTCGTCGTCGGCAAGAGCTACGGCCGCGAAGTCGGCAAGACCGTCACCCCGCTCAAGGACATGCCCAACACGGTCACGCTGATCGACCGGGAACAGATCGAGGCGCAGAACCTGTTCACGCTGGAGGACGCGATGACCGCGACCAACGGCATCACCGTCACCGGCATCGGCAGCGAGGACCCGTCCTTCATGTCGCGCGGCTTTGCGATCACCAACTATCTGATCGACGGCGTGCCGACGCTGTCGTTCGGCTTCCCGGGGGTGGTGCCGGACCTGTTCGCCTATGACCGGCTGGAAGTGCTGCGCGGGCCTGCCGGCCTGTTCAGCGGATCGGGCAATCCGGCCGGCAGCATCAACCTGGTGCGCAAGCGGCCGCTGAAAGCGTTCAAGGTCCAGGCCTCGGCCGGCTATGGCAGCTACGACAATCTGCGGCTCGAGCTCGACGTTTCCGCCCCGCTCGGCGATCGCGCCGGGGTGCGCGTCGGCGGCATGCTGCAGGACCAGGACCAGTTCTTCGACGTCGCCCACCGCAACCGGCTCGGCTTCTATGGCATCACCGCGATCGAGATCGGCGACCGGACGACCCTGACGATCGGGGGCAGCTATGACCGGTTCAAGCCGGCGATCCAGTCCGGCCTTCCGGGCTATGCCGGCGGTGCCGACGGCAGCGAGGGCCGCCTGCTCGATGTCGACCGCTCGACCTATCTGGGTGCCGACTGGAACCGCTTCCGCTCGGAGACCTGGACCGCCTATGCCGAGCTGACGCATCGGGTGAGCGATCGCTGGACGCTGCGCGCGACCGGCCTGATGACCGACGTCGACCGGATCGACGTCTACAGCTACATCGGCAACCAGGCTGTGACGCCTGCGAACGGCGGCAACACCAGCCACATCGCCTATCGCGGCGACAATTTCGCCAAGACGCGGTCGTTCGACATGAACGGCGTCGGCAGCTTCCCCCTGTTCGGGCGCGAGCAGACGCTGATCCTGGGCGCCGACTATCAGGCGTCGGATTATGACAGCTATTTCACGCGGCTTTCGAACTATGCGCGCATCAACGTGTTCGATCCGGTCTCGCCAGCCGAGCCGCCGCTCAACCCCTATGGCCCGCTGCCCTATTATCCGGTGCAGGGGAGCAATGCGACCTGCCCGGCCACCAGCACGCCGATCACGCCCGCGCCGGTCAATTGCGTCCTGCAATCCTATGGCGGCACCAGCACGCTCGTCGAGCAATACGGCCTCTACGGCCAGATGCGGCTACAGCCGGTCGAGGGGCTGACGCTGGTCGGCGGCGGCCGCCTCACCTGGTGGGAGCAGACGACGGAGACCCTGCTGCCTACTCCGGCGGCGCCGCGCTCCACGGGCGTGGATGCGCAGTTCACGCCCTATGCGGGCATCGTGTGGGACGTCACCCCGAACCTCAACGTCTACGGCAGCTATGCGGACAGCTTCACGCCGCAGTCGGCACCGGCCGGCCGCACGCGTCCGGATCGCGAACCGGTCAAGCCGCTGATCGGCGACCAGTATGAGCTGGGTACCAAGCTGGCGCTGATGGACAATCGCCTGCTGCTCTCGGCGGCGGTCTATCAGCTCACGCAGAGCAACCGGCTGTTCAACCCCGCCGACGAACCGACGATCGTGCTGCAGGTCGGCAAGGTCCGTGCACGCGGGATCGAGGCGGAGGCGACCGGCGAAATTCTGCCCGGCTGGCGGATCAACGGCGGCTATACCTATACCAAGACCGAGTATCTGGAGGACACTCAGCCGCAGTTCGAGGGGCTGTCGCTGACGCCGATCATTCCGAAGCACATGATCAAGGTTTTCACCAACTATGCCCCGCAGGACGGCGCGCTGGCCGGCGCCAGCGTGGGCGGCGGGCTGACGTGGTTCAGCGAGACGTCCGGCGGAACCCCGTCGATCATCGGCGCGAACGGACAGCCGACGATCTCCACCGTTGTGCGCCAGGGGGCCTATGCCGTGCTCGACCTGCGTGCCGGCTACAAGGTCAACGACCAGCTTTCCTTCTCGATCAACGCGAACAACCTACTCGACCGCAGCTATTATTCGCGCATCTCCTCCACCGGGCGCGGCAACTACTACGGCAGCCCGCGCACGGTGTTCGCGACCATCCGGCTCACCTACCCGTGAGCGCCCTCGCTTTCTCGAAAGGACCCTCTGCCATGAAGAAGATGCTGTTCGCCGCCCTGCTGCTGGGCCTCTCGACGGCGGCTCAGGGGCATGAAGTCTGGATCGAGCGCGACGGCGACGGTCCCGCGCGCATCTATCTGGGGGAACCCGCCGAGGCGATGCCCGCGGGCGGCGATCCGGAGTTCGCCAAGCTGAAGGCGCCCAAGTTGCTGAAGGCGCCGAATGCCCGGCTGGAGCGCAAGACCGGCTATCTGGAAGCAGCCGTCCCCGCAGGGGACGTGCGCGCCTGGGACGACACGGTGTTCGCGCCCTGGGGCGAGCCGGGCAAGCAGGAGTCGGTGGTCTATTACGCCCGCGCCGGGCGGACGGAGCCACGCGCGGCCCTTCCGTTCGAGTTCGTGCCTGCCACGGCGGGCGCCGATCGCTTCCGCCTGGTACGCGACGGCAAGCCGGTTGCCGGGAATGAAGTCACGCTGATCGCACCCGACAAGTCGACGCAGAAGCTGGTCACCGATGCCAAGGGCGAAGTGACGGCGCCGGCTGGCGCGAAGGGGCGGTATCTGCTGACGGCGGCGCTCAAGGACGAGGGCGCGTACACGACGCCCGCAGGCCCCGTCGCGGTGCTGCATCGCATCACCACGATCAGCTACCTGGCGAACTAACAAAAACGGCAGCTTCAAGGGCCGAAGCGCTTGAGGCTGCCGTCTGCAGTGGCGGGGTCGGGGGAACCCCGGGGAAGCGGTCAGAAGCGCATCCGCACGCCCAGACGATAGATGCGGCCGAGCGTGTCATAGAGCGCGGGATTGACGTCGAGGCCGGTGTTGGTCTGCGGCGACGGTGCCGGATCATGGTCGAACACATTGTCGACCTTGAAGAAGGTCGTGACCTCCTTGGTCACGTTGTACGAGCCGCCGATGTCCAGGTAGAAGGCGCCCTTCATCCGGTTGTAGTCGATGGTCGGATTGTTTCCGGTGGAAACCGGGCAGTCCGAGATGCAGGCCACATACTGGTTGCCGAATACCCCATCCGAGAACCAGCGCTCCTGGAGGATGAGGCTGAAGCGGTCATTCTCGTAGGTCTGAACGGCGAGCCACTTCCAGTCCGGCGTGGCGCCGGTGTTGGCGCCGGCCTGATCGACCGTCGCGACGCCAGCGATGCCCGCGCTGACCAGGAATTCCCGCACGTGGGTGCCGAGCGCCCGGACGGTGAAGCTGCCGGGCAGGCCGAGCGGCTGGGTCCATTGGTAGCTCGCCTCGATGTCGAAGCCGCTCGTCTTCCAGGAGGCGAGGTTGAAGGGCTGGACGTTGACGAAGTTGCCGCCTTGAACGGGGCTGTTGAGCTCGAAGCCGCCGCAAAAGGCCTGGTTCCCCTCGAAGCAGAAGCGGACGATCTGGTCCGGGCTGAGGGTCGAGACGACCCCGTCGAGCTTGATGTTGTAATAGTCGAGCGAGAGGCTGAAGCCGGGCAGCCACGACGGGCGCGAGAGCACGATGCCGACTTCGGTGTTGCGGGCGATCTCCGGTTTCAGGTCGGGATTGCCGATGGTGTTCTGGAAGATCTGGACCGCGCGGTTGCGGAACGGGTCGGTGAAGTTCGGCACCGTGGTGACCGTCGGCGCGGCGAACAGCTCCGACAGGTTGGGAGCGCGAACGTCGCGCGAGGTGACGGCGCGGAGCCGCAGGCCTTCCAATGGCGTGTCCCAGGTGCCGCCGACCTTCCATGCCCAGACGGTGCCGGACGTGCTGTAATGGGTGCCGCGGCCGGCGGCATTCAGGTTCGCACGCCCGATCGAGGGGCTGTCGAACAGGGGCAGGTTGACCTCCAGGAACCCTTCGTAGACGTCGTACTTGCCGCTGCCGTTCTTGTAGTTGCCGGCGGCCCAGTTGCTTCCCTGGTCCGCGTTGAGCAGCGGATCCGCGGGATATTCCGGGCTGTTCGGGCTCACGTCCATGACGCCGGCGCCATAGGGGTCGGCGCGTACGCGATAATATTCGCGCCGGTACTCGGCACCGAGGGCGACCGACAATGGACCGGCCCACAGCTCGACGGGCGCGCCGGAGAAGTTGAGGCTCGCGACATCCTGGGTCAGCTTGGTGTGCTGGAACGGACCGTTTTCGGGCGTGATATAGGCAAGCGCTGCGGCGGACGGGGCGAAGCCGCCGAAGATGTTGATCGGCTGGCATCCTGCGGCCCGTGCCGCAGGATCGGCGCAGACGACCGCCCCGTTCAGCGTGATCGCGTTGGTCGCGGCGACATAGCGGTTCTGCAGCACGATGTCGTCGACATCGATGTCCGACATGGTGATGCCGTGTTCGTAATAGGCATCATAGGTCCAGTCGCTGCCGCCGATGTCGAACTTGCCCTTCAGCCCGCCGACGAAGCGGTATTGCCGGCGATCGGTGCGGACTTGGGGGTCGGGGAAGCTGCCGTTGCTGGTGCCGAAGTTGAACTGGGTGATCCCCGCGGCCGCGCAACGATCGCGTACCAGCTGCGGCAGGAATGCGTTGGCGCACTGCACGGTCAGGTTGGGCCGATTGTAGCCGGGGCTGGGCTGGTTGGAGGTCTTCACCTGCGCCACGTTCACGGTGAGATAGACCTCGTTGTCCTCGGCGAAGTCGAAGCCGATGCGGCCGAAGCCGTTCAGGCGTTCGAGTTCGGATTTCAGCGACGCGCCTGATCCTGGTGCACCGGAGAGGTCGCCGCCGACGCAGAAGCTGTTGCCCGGATAGCAGTTGGTGACGCGGCCGGTGCCCGTCGGCGTGCCGCCCGATCCATAGTTGAAGTTGTAGGGCGTACCGTTCTGGTCGAACGCGATCCCCTGCAGCGGCCCGTTGTTGATGAGGCCGTAGAGAGCGTACTGATAGGGTTGCGCATAGTCGCGATAGTTGAACTGCGGGAGCCCGTTGTCGGTGACGCCCGTGTTGAGCAGCGTCGTCGCCCGGTACCAGTTGCGGCCGCCCGCAAGGTCCGTGCCGAAGTTGCCCGCGCCGACGCCGCCCTCATGGTCGAACTCGCCGCTGACGATCAGGTGCAGGCGGTCGTCGAGCAGGGCGGTGCCATAGGCTCCCTGCACGAGCACCTGTTCGTCATCGCCATAGTTGGTGATGCCGCCCTGGACGTTGGCCTTGAAGCCCTCGAACCGGGTGTCGGTGATGAAGTTGACCACGCCGCCGACCGCGTCCGAGCCGTAGGAGGCGGAGGCACCGCCGGTCACGACGTCCACGCGCTTGACCAGCAGCTGCGGGAACATGCTGATGTCGGGAACGCCCGTCACGTTCGCGCCGACGACGCGCTGGCCGTCGAGTAGGGTCAGCGTGCGGATGGGGCCGAGGCCGCGCAGCGAGAAGGAGCTGAGGCCCTGGGTGCCGCTCGACGTGCTGAACGTGCCCGTGGAAGCGCCGGTCGAGCCCTGCAGCGACGGCAACTGCGCGATCGCGTTGAAGATGTTGGGCTGGGCGTTCTTCTGGAGCTGGTCCTCCCCGATCACCGTCGTGGGGGTCGGCGCGTTGAAGCCGGTGGTAATGCGGGTGCCGGTCACGACGACCTCGGTGGGCGACGCCTCCGGCTGGGCCGCGGTCGAGCCGGTGATGCCCGGGTCGGCAGGCGTCGCGGTGGTGTCGGTCTGGTCCTGAGGCTCGTTGGGGGGCGTCTGCTGCTGCGCCAGCGCAGGCGCGGCGGCGAGCAGGGCCGCAAGCACCGCAAAGCTGGTAACGTTATCATACGCACGTGTCTTGCGACGACGATCGCGAAGGATCTTGCCCATCATCCATCCCCTCCTTGGTGCCGGCGCGTGCCGGTGGTCCGGCGTGGCGTCGTGTCCGTGTGTGTGCATTCTATCCGATGCCGGCAGGCGCAGCATCTACGACCAAAGTCGAAGGGGGCCGATCAGGGCCGCGCCGCGAACAGCGTATGATGGGCGAGGATGAACAGCGTGGCGCCGTCCGGGCCGCCGAACAGCAGTTGGAGCGGGCGCTGCGGCACGTCGATGCGCCCTTGCTCGCGCCCGTCGGGGCCGTAGACGTAGATCTCGCCGTTCGCGACGTAGACGCGCCCGTCCGGACCCACGGCCACGCTTTCGCCGCCGCGCGGCGCAAAGGGCTTGAGGTCGGTCACCGCGCCGCCCGCGCCCAGGAGGCCACTGTAGGTACGATCCTCGGAGCCGTTCGCAACATAGACGCGGGAACCCACGGTGCCCTGGACGAAGCCATAGGTGTCGAGCGTGTCGGAGAACCGCCAGCCCAGGTGATCGGCCGGCCCCTGCTGCCAGACGCGGTAGGCAGGAAGCGCGATACTTCCGTCGGGGGAACGATATTCCAGCGGCTTGGGCAGTGCCATGTCGCGCGCGAACATCTCTGCCAGCGTGGTGAAGCGGTCGGTCGCAGGATCATATTGGTCGCGGAACTCGCCGTTGTTCCAGAAGCTCGCGGGCAGGGCGATACGCGCGCCCGCGGCGGCGGAGGCAGGAGTCGGCGCGATGATCCGCGGCGCCTGGGGAGCCGCGGGATCGATGCTGTACACCGTCGCGGCCGCGCCGGCGGACGACAGCACCATCAGCTTGCCGGAGCGGTCGACCGCGAGATTGACCGGATCGAGCGGCGCATCGGCGACGATCGACAGTCCCTCCTTCTCCGACCAGCCATGGATGCGCTGGAACTGACGGTCGACGAAATAGAGCTTGCCCGCCGGGTCCACGGCGCCACCGCCTAGCGAGTAGAAGCCGTCCGCCAGCATGCGTACCGGCGCGAGCGAGGGGCTGGCTGCCGGCGCCGGCGCCTCGGTCACGTCGAGCACCGCAAACTCGCGTTCGCGCACCGCGGCGCGGCGAGTCACGTCGACAATCGCGTTCTCGTACGGATATTTGCTGGCGCGCAGGTAGGTCCCGCATCCGTTGCCGTCGCAGGTGGCAAAGCCGCTCTCGGCGTTCACATGGACGTTGCGGAAGCGGATGCCGCTCGAACCCTCCAGCGTCACGGCTGCGGGCGCGGGCTGGAGCGAGCGGGTGACGCGATAGGCGTGCAGATTGGCAAAGAGGATGTCGCGCGAGTTGCGGACCTCCAGCGCCACCGCGTCCCGGCTCTCGCCCGCCTCCTCCTCCGTCTGCGGCGCCAGGAATTGCCAGTTGCGGACGCGGTCGAGCACGATCTCGGCGCGGCGGTGATGCTCGGCCGACATCTGATAGACGTAGCCCGGCGTGCTGGTGTCCGACACGTAGAGCCCCGCCTGGGCATAGGTGTTGGGCGTCCACAGCCCGTTGAAGGTGCCGCCGCCCCCGTCGGTGACCCATAGGCTGGCATATTGGCCGTCCCAGCGCTTCTTGGGGTCGAGGTCGGCCGTGTGGTTGGCGTTATAGGGATCGAAGCGGCTGCCGTCGGCGAGGAAGGTGCCGTGACCGCCCTGGAACTTGACGTCGTCCACCAGAGACCGTTCGCCGGCGCGCCATAACAGCGCGGTCGCACGCGGGTTTGTGCCGCCCGTGAACAGGCCGAGGCCGGAGACGATCGCGTCCCCGCCTTTCGCGCTCTCGATCAGTGCGCGCGGGCTGCCGACGCCTCGGAAGGGCGCACTGTCCTCGGTCAGGACGATCTGCGTCATGCTGGGATGCAGCCCGATCAGGACGCTGTCGGGGCGCAGCTTCAGCGTGTCGGAGACGCGATAGAAGCCCGCCGGAAAGTAGAGCACCCGGTGGCTGTCGATCGCGCGCTGGATCGCGGCGGTGTCGTCGGTCGCATTGTCCCCGCGCACCCCCAGGTCCCGCACGTTCACCCAGTCGGCGACCGGTGGCAGCAGGCGGATCGCGTGATCGCGGCGACGCGGGGTGCCCGAGAGCGGCGCGGCATCCATGCGCGTCGCGTAGCTGCCGGTCGCGCCCAGCGCCGGCACGGTCAGCCCATGGGTGAACTCGCGCACGCGGTAGCGGCTGCCTTTGCCGGCCACCGTCTGGCCGCTCTCGCGGAAGCGCGCGAAGACGGGCGTGCCGGTCGCCACGGCATTGTCAAAGCCGACCTGCGTGCACGCATTGCCTTCGTTGCTGATGATGACGCCGGCTTGCGAGACATTCTCGAAGCGGACGTCCTTGCCCCACAGCCAGTCGCCATAGCCGCGGTCGATTTCGATCCCGACTGGCACGTTGCGGAAGCTGGTGTTGACCAGCGTGAGGCCTGCCTCGTGCTCGCGGATTGCGGCGTCACGCTGTCCTTCGAAGCTCGAGTCCAGCAGCGTGTATTGCCAGGCCGGCGAGGGTTTCTCGGTGAGGATGCCATAGCGGCCCCCGAAGAAGCGCAGGTTCTGGCCCAGGTTCCCGACCTGGTAGATGCCGGCGAGGGCGGAGCCGAGATGAAAGTCGATGTGGCTGAGATAGGTGTGCTGGGCGGTGTGGAACCGGACTGCGGTCGCCGCCGGATTGCCGCTGCCGATCTCGAAGTCGACGTTCGCCATGGCCGAGTAGAAGGTGCCGGAATTGGCGTCGGCGATGCCGGGGTTGAACGGAACGCTGGTGGGCGGCGGCACGGGCACGCGCGGGCCTGACCCGTCCGGTTGAGGGCGGTTGCCGGTGAAGAAGATCATGTTGCCGACGCCGCTCTGGAAGCCGGGCGTGTTGGGTGCCAGCACGAAGACCGGGCGCTTCTTGCCGACCCCGAACAGGCGCACGCCCGGCCAGACATACAGCGTGCGGGTGATCCGGTACCGACCGGAGGGGAGGAAGACGAGACCACCGCCGCCCTGGCCCGCGGCCGCATCGATCGCCTGCTGGATCGCGGCGCTATCGTCGGTGGTGCCGTCGCCCTGCGCCGACACGGTCACCGCGCGGGGATCGTTCGGCGCGCTGGCGTAGACCGAGGTCGAGCCGGGCGCCGCCAGTGCCGGCAGGGCGGTGCCGGCGAGCAGCAGCGTCGGGAGCAGACGGAGGGCGGTGCTGGCTGTCATGGCGATGCGTCCCTTGATCGCTGCGCGAGTGTGCCCGCCTGGATAGTTCGGCCTCCCAGGAGTGGCGACCTCGACCAAGGTCGCAATGGCCAAGCAACTCGCCAGACCCAATACCGCCCGGGCAACACGGCCGGCCGGCCAAAGCTGAGGGCACAGGCGTGCAGGCACAACGGCAAGGGATCGACCGACCGCGCGCGATCGTGGTGATGGGGGTGAGCGGCACGGGCAAGACCACGCTGTCGGTAAGGCTCGGTGCAGAGCTCGGCTGCCCCGTCCTGGAGGGCGACGCCTTTCACTCGGCCGCGAGCGTCGCCAAGATGCAGGCCGGCCACCCCCTGACCGATGCGGATCGCTGGCCTTGGCTCGACCGGCTGGGGCGCGCGATCGGCGAGGCAAGCTCGGCTGAGGGGATCGCCGTTGCCGCCTGTTCGGCGCTCAAGCGCGCCTATCGCGAGCGGCTGGCCGCCGCGTCGGCGGTGCCGATGTATTTCGTCCTGCTCGACACGGCCCGCGAGGAGATCGCGCGGCGCATGGCGAGCCGGAACGGCCATTACATGCCGCCCAGCCTCCTCGACAGCCAGTTGGCGACGCTGGAGCGTCCCATGCCGGACGAGCGCGCACTGACGTTGGATGCGGCGTGGACGCCGGAGAGGCTGTGCGCGGAGGTCCGTGCCTGGCTCGATCTCGTGCCCGCGTCCCGCTGAGGGGAGCGGCAATCACGGCATCAGCCGCTTGCGTCCCTGCGACAGGTGCCAGCGCATCGCCAGCGCCGCACCATCGGCATCGCGGGCGCGGATCGCGTCCACGATCGCGTCATGCTCGTCCATCATCGCGCCGATCACCTCGGGCGGGCGCGCGCGCGAGATCTCGACGCCCGCACGCAGGATCTGCATCACCGCTTCCCGCAGGTGATCGAAGACCGGCGGGAACGCCGCGTTGCCGGTGGCCTCGGCGATGCTGCGGTGAAGGTTCCAGTCCTCGTCATGCGCGGGCGCGTTCGAGAGGAGCGCGGCGCGCAACGCGCTCAGCGCCCGCTCGATCGCCTCGAGTTGATGGTGCGAACGCCGCTGCGCCGCCAGCCGTGCCGCCTCCGCCTCCAGCACGAAGCGTACCTCGTAGGTGCCCAGCGTTGCCGCCAGCGCGTCCATCGGCATGTGCGAGCCGAGCCGGTCGGACGGCCGCCGCTTCACATAGGAGCCCGCGCCTCGGCGTGCCTCGGTGATGCCGTCGGAGGCGAGGCGGGCGAGCGCCTCGCGCACGATGGTGCGCGACATGCCGAACAGATCGGCCAGCCGGGCCTCGGAGGGTAGGCGGTCCCCGCTCACCATTCCCTGATCGTTGATGATCCGGACGATCTCCGTATAGGCGCGATCCGCGAGACGCCCCTCGCTCACGGGAGGTCCCCCACCGGCTCCACGGCCCGGCTTCGTCCGCGGTCAGACGACATAGCTGAGCGCCAGGACCAGCACGAGGCCGACCACCGAAATGGCCGTTTCGAGCAGCGACCAGGTGCGGAACGTGTCGGCGGTGCTGGTGCCGACATAGCTCTTGACCAGCCAGAAGCCCGGATCGTTCACATGGCTGAAGAACACCGATCCGGCGCCCACCGCCAGCACCACCAGCTCGGGCGAGACGCCGGAACCGGCGACCACACCCGGCATGATGCCCACCGCAGTGATCGTCGCCACGGTCGCCGAGCCGGCGGCCAGGCGGATGCCGACCGCGATCAGCCAGCCGAGCAGCAGCGGCGAAATGGCATACATCAGCACGACCCGCGCGAGCAGGTCCGACAGACCGGCCGTCACCAGCACCTGCTTGAGCGCGCCGCCCGCACCGATCGCGAGCAGGATCGCACCGGCAGCACCCATGGTTTCGAACCAGACCGCGTCCTGGATCGCCGCCTCGCGGAGGCGCCTTCCGAACAGCAGCGGCAGCGCGAGCAGGTTGGCGACCAGCAACGCCACGACCGGGTTGCTCGCGGCGGCAAGCGCCGTGTTGCCGCGCAGCCCGGGCAGCATCTGCCCGATCTCGCCCGCGGCGATCAGAACGACGGGAAGAAGCACGATGAGCAGTGCGCTCCCGCGCCCGGGTGTCGCGATGTCCAGCCGGTGATCGGTAAGAACCGGCGCCTCCAGCCGCACGCCGCGTGCGGTGACCTTTGCCAGCATCGGCCCTGCCACGATGGCCGTCGGGATCGCGATCACGATGCCGTAGAGCATCGTGCGGCCGAGGTCGGCGCCCAGCGCTTCGACGGCCAGCAGCGGACCGGGATGCGGGGGCACCAGCGCGTGGACGACGCCCAGGCCTGCGAGCGCCGGCATGATGAGGCGCAGCTTGGCCGCATCCCGTTCGGCAGGATCGTCGCCCGCCATCGTTTCGGCTGCCGCGACCACGATCGGCAGCAACAGCACCAGGCCCGTCTCGAAGAACAGCGGCAGGCCGATGACGATCGCGATGCCCAGAGTAGCCCAGGGCGCGGCTCGGGCGCCCGTGAGTTGTAGCGCCCCCTTCGCCAGCGTGGCGGCGGCGCCCGACAAATGCAGCATCGCGCCGAGCGACAGGCCGAGCGCCACGACCAGGCCGGTGCCGCCGATGATGTCGCCGACGCCCTTCTGCACCGCCTTGGCGGTTTCCGGCAGGGGAAGGCCTGCGAGCAGACCGACGGTGAACGCGCCGCAGAGCAGACCAATGAAGGGGTGGAGGCGGCCGCGCACGATCATCAGCACCGCGAGCAGAATGCCGCCCAGCGCCGCGCCGATCAGGCGAAGGTCTTCGCCGGTCATCCTGCGAGCCCGTGGAAATACGCGCGAGAAACCAGCGCTTCGGCCATCGACATCCCTCCCAAGGGTCTGGCGGCATTTTGCCTTCCGCCCATAGCTGTAGGACAGGTTTTTGCGGATCAGCAATGAAAAAGGCTTGATCAGGCCCAAATAGAGGGATCATACTCAAAACCTGTCCAACCGAATCCACGAGAGTGGAGCGCTGGACCAAGAGGCCGCCTGGACCGCGCGTCCGGTCGGACAAGGCCAAAGAAGCCGACCAGGAGGAGGATGTCGATGGGAGGGACCGCCCAACAGACTCGCCGATCCGAACCGCTCGCGAGCCACGCGGCCGAGTTCGGTCTGGCGCAACTGACACCTACGCAGATCAAGGTTCTGCGCGGTGTCCACTCAGGGCTGCTCAACAAGCAGATCGCCTTCGACCTTGGCATCGCCGAGGCGACAGTGAAGGCGCACATGACCGCATTGATGCGCAAGCTGAACGTGCGCAACCGTACCCAGGTGGCGATCGCCGCACAGGCGCTGGCCCACCACCTTTCCTGAGATCACCGCTACGCACGGGCCGGAACCCGGCTGCATTCGGCGCTTCCGTCGGTGCGAAAATGATAACGATACCAGAACAGAGGGAGATGATGGATGAAGGCGACCTGGCTGCTCGGCGCGGCGGCATTGATGCTGCCCGCCCCGGTTCTGGCAAAGTCATCATCGGTCTACCTCCAGGCTCCCGACGACCCGCGTGCGATCACCGTCCGGGGCGTCGGCGACGGACGCGCAGACGATAGTGCGGCGATCCAGCAGGCGATCGATGCCGCTGCGGAAGGCGGTCACGGCGGCGTGGTCTTCCTTCCCTCCGGCCGGTACCGCATCAGCCGCACCATCTTCGTGAAGTCCGCCGTGCGGGTGTTCGGCGTCGGCCCGACTCGTCCCGAGATCATCCTTGGGGACAACACCGGCGGCTTCGGCTCGGGCGTTGCAGCAATGGTGGCCTTCACGGGCGAGGATCAATATCGTGTCGGCAAGGCGCCGGTGCCGCCGCGCACCAGCGTGCCGTTCGACCCCAGCATCTTCGATGCCACGTCGAGCACCTTCTATTCGGCGCTTTCCAACGTGGATTTCCGCATCGGCGCGGGCAATGCCGGCGCGGTTGCCGTGCGTTTCCGCGTCGCGCAGCACGGCTATCTGCGCCACGTCGACTTCCACATCGGCTCCGGGCTCGCGGGCGTCTATCAGGCGGGCAACGAGTTCGAGAACCTCCGCTTCTACGGCGGCCGCTATGGCATCATGTCGGAAAAGACCTCGCCTGCCTGGCAGTTCACGCTGATCGATTCCGAATTCCAGGGCCAGCGCGACGCCGCGATCCGCGAGCATGAGGTCGACCTCACGCTGGTGAACGTCGCCATCCGCGACACGCCGATCGGGATCGAGATCGACCGCGGCTATTCGGACTCGCTGTTCGGCAAGCAGGTGCGGTTCGAGAATGTCTCGAACGCGGGCGTGCTGATCTCCGAAGAGAACAACGTCTTCACCCAGGTCGGCTTCGCCGATGCGGTGGCGGTCAACACGCCGACGTTCGCCCGCTTTCGCGACAGCGGGAAGACGGTGGCCGGGTCGGGGGCCCGCTACCAGGTGAAGGACTTCTCCTACGGGTTGAAGCTCGCCGGATTGGGCACGATCGGCGACTATGCGACCGACGTCGAGATGGCGCCGCTCGGTCGCACGCCGGCGCGCCCGGCGGCAAAGATCCGCGCGCTGCCGCCCGTGTCGCAATGGACCAACGTCCGCGACCTCGGCGTAAAGGGCGACGATACGACCGACGACACCGCGGCGTTGCAGCGTGCCATCGACACCCACCGCGTGCTGTATCTGCCGATGGGGCGATACCGCGTCACCGACACGCTGAAGCTGCGTCCGGACAGCGTGCTGATCGCGCTCCACCCGAGCCTCACCCACCTCTACCTGCCGGACGAGACGCCGGCGTTCATGGGCGTCGGCGGACCCAAGGCGCTGATCCAGAGCGCGAAGGGGGGCAATGCCATCGTCCACGGCCTGGGGTTGTGGACCGGTGGCGTGAACCCGCGCGCGACGGCGCTGCTGTGGCGCGCGGGCGAGGCGTCGGAGGTCAACGACGTCAAGATCCAGGGCGGCGGCGGCACCGTGCTGACCAAGGGCAGCCCGATCGGCTTCGGCGATCCGCGTGCGCGCTTCGATGGGCAATATCCCAGCATCTGGGTGACGGACGGCGGCGGCGGCACCTTTGCGGCGCTCTGGTCGCCCAACACGCTGGCGTCGGCCGGCTTCTACGTCTCGGACACCAAGACGCCGGGGCATGTCTACCAGCTGTCGGCCGAGCACCACTATCGTGCCGAGATCGTGCTCAAGAACGTCGAGAACTGGGAGTTCCTGGCGCCCCAGACCGAGCAGGAGGTGCAGGACGGCGTCAACGCGGTCTCGACCGAATTCCACAACTCCCGCAACATCCTGTTCGCCAACTACCACGGCTATCGCGTGACGCGGTCGATCAAGCCGATGGATGCGGCGGTGAAGCTCTACAACTCGGGCGACATCCGCTTCCGCAACGTCCATGTGAACGCCGAGAGCGGCTTTGCGAGCTGCGACGCGAAAGGCTGCGGCACCTTCACCCGCGTCAGTAAATTCCCGTTCGAGAACGCGATCAAGGACATGACCCGGCAACAGGAGGTCCGGGAGCGGGAGTTCGCGCGGCTCGACCTGCCGTCCGCGCCCACGGTCGCCGCAACCCAGTCCGGGGTGCCGGTGTCGCCGGGCGTGGAGAAGCTCGCCGACGGCTTCTACTCAATCGCGGGCGGGGCGGTGGATGCCAACGGCAAGCTCTTCTTCATCGACCGCTTCTTTCAGCGCATCCACGGCTGGTCCAAGCCCGAGGGGCTGACGATCGTCGCCGACGCGCCGCTCGACGCGGTCAACCTGGCGGTCGATCGTTCCGGCGACCTGCTGGTGCTCTCCTCCGCAGGTCGGGACGGGACGGTGTTCAGCATCGACCCGCAGAAGCCGGCCGATGTCCGCGTGATCGCACCGACGCCAGTCCGCGCGCACAACGGCGCCTCGACCCTGCTCCCGGTCAACGTCTGGGCGAATGGCGAGTTTGCCGACCGCATCGATCCCGCGACCTACGCCTACCCGCCGCTGTCCCACTTCTTCGTCGACAAGCTGGGGGAGGCGAAGGCGCAGGAATATGTCTCCCCGGACGGATCGCTGGTGCTGCCGGCTTTCCGCGTGTGGAACCAGGGACCCGACGATCATCGCGGGTGGCGCTGGTCGGACACGCTGGATGCCTATGGGCTGGTCGCGGCCGATGCGGACGGCCGGGTGGTCGTCACCAACGCATCGGAGAATCGGACCTACAGCGGCCGCGTGGGCGAGGGCGGCCGGGTGACCGACCTCAAGATCGTGGCGGATCGTGGGGGCGAGAGCGTGGCCCGGGATGCTGCCGGCAACCTCTATGTCGCGAACGGGCAGGTGTTCGTCTACGGCCCTGACTCGCGCCTGCAGCGGCGGATCGACGTGCCGGAGCGGCCGCTGCAGTTGCTGCTGGGCGGGCCCGACCGGCGGACGCTCTACATCCTGACCCACCACAGCCTGTACGCGACGGGCATCTGATCGCGGTGTGCCGGCGGCGGATAGTTTCCGCCGCCGGGTCCGCTCAGGCCAGCCGCTGGAGCGGCCCGCGGGAGGTCGCCCGGAAGCGGGCGGCGACCGCGGTCGTGTAGGGCTTGGCGACGATGGTGGAGACGGTCGCGAACTCCGCGACCGCCGCCTCGCGGGTGAGCGTCAGGCGAAGGAACCCCTTGTTGTCCTGGTCGCAGAACTGCACTTCCTCATTCGCATCCGCGATCAGCCGGCCGATGCCCGGCAGCAGCGACCCATAGGAAGGGCTGCTGATCGCAGTCGTGCCGAACTCGACGGCGGCAAGCGTACCCTTCTGGTCGTGGAGGTCGTTGGCCCAGGCAGCGTGGCTGTCGCCCGACAGCACGATCGGCCGCGACCCTGCCCGGCGGAAGCTGGCGTACAGCCGCTCGCGCGCGGCCGGATAGCCGTCCCAGCTGTCGAAGTTGAACGGCAGCCCGGCGCGATAGGAGGCGACTGCGCCAGCCATCCGCTCGCGATAGGCGGCGGGCATTTTCGCGATCGTCGCCGCGTAGCGCTCGGCGCCCAGCTGACGCTCCAGATCGGGTCCGGCGACGCGTGCCATCACCACCTGATTGCCCAGGACCTGCCACGGCTTGCCGGCCTTCACCGAGGCCGCAAGCGTTCCCTCGAGCCAGCGCTGCTGGCGCGGGCCCAGCAACTCCCGATCGGGGCGCGCACGCTCCGCCATCATCGGCGCGTAGTCGGCCGCAGTAGGCGCCGCGCCTTTCGCCGCGACCTGGCGCGCGCGGGCCAGCAGGCGGGTCTCGACCATCGCCAGGGTCGCCAGATCACCGAATTCGAAGCTGCGGTTGATCGCGTCCCACGGATCGCCCGGGCGCGGGTCGCGGATCGGCATCCATTCGAAATAGGCCTGCATCGCTGCCGCCTTGCGCTTCTCCCAGTCGCCCTCGGTGCCGGCGTCGTGGTTCTCGGCGCCGTGCATCCAGCTGTCGTTGGCAACCTCATGATCGTCCCACACGCAGATAAACGCGGCGCGGGCGTGGGCTGCCTGCATGTCGGGGTCGCGCTTCACCTGCGCGTGGCGGAGGCGGTAATCGGCGAGCGTCAGGATCTCGTGCCGGGGCTCGGGCAGGCGGCCGAGCTTGGCGCCCATCTCCGCGCCATATCCTTCCGCGCCATATTCATAGATATAGTCGCCCAGGTGGAGCACCGCGTCGAGCCGGTCGCTGCGCGCGATCGCGTCATAGGCGTTGTAGAGCCCGCCCGGGTAGAGCTGGCAGGAGACGACTGCGAACACCAGTTCCGCGGTGGCGCCCGTCGGAAGCGTGCGGAAGCGGCCGACCGGCGAGCGCGTGCCGTCTCCGCTGGTGAACCAGAACCAATATTCGGTGCCAGCGGAAAGGCCGCTTGCCGCGACCTTGGCGGTAAAATCGCGTGCCGCGCGGGCGACGACTTCGCCGGAGGCGATCGGCGCTGCGTCCGCGGCCGGGGCGACGTGCCAGCGCAGCGGAACGTCGGCGTTGGACCCGGCGGGCGGGGTGGCTCGCGTCCACAGGATCGCGCCGTCTGCGGCGGGATCGCCGCTCGCGACCCCATGGTCGAAGCGGCCCGTGGCCGGTGCCGCGCCGGCGCCTGCGGGCAACGTCAGGGCAAGGCCCGTCCCCAGCAGGGACAGGGCGCCGCGGCGGTTGATCGTCATCGAAAATGCTCCCCAAATCTGCCGCGGCCACTAAGCAGCGCGCGCGACACTTCGGTTGCGGAGGCGTGACACTTTGGGGAAGCGGGCGTCACCGCCGCGTCATGCGGCTGCCGCCGCTTTGTCACCTGTCCTCCCTAGTCGGGCCGCGTCGCCGTTTGGGGGAAACAGAAAGATGCGGAAGTTTGGTTTTGGGCTCGTGCTGGCGACGCTCGGCGCGGGCGTCTCGTCGGGGGCGCTGGCGCAGGCGAGTGCGCAGCCGGAGGGCGACGGGTCGGCGTTCGAGGCGAACGAAGTCATCGTCACGGCACAGAAGCGGGCGCAGCGGATCGAGGACGTGCCCGTCACGGTGAGCGCGTTGTCGGGCCAGCACATGGCCGACATCGGCGTGTCCGAGCTGGACGAGGTGGCAGCGTTCATCCCGGGCCTTCAGGTGCAGGAGCAGAGCGCCAACAATCCCGGCTTCGTGATCCGCGGCATCACCTCGGACTCAGGCTCCGCACAACAGGGTGCGCGCGTCACGCTCTACTATAACGGCGTCGACATCAGCCGTTCGCGGGGCGCCTATCAGGACCTCTACGACCTGGCCCGCATCGAGGTGGTGAAGGGCCCGCAGGCGACGCTGTTCGGCACCGCGGCTGCGGTCGGCGCGATCAGCATCGTGCCCGCCGCACCCGAGCCGGGTTTCTCGGGCGAGCTCGCCGGCTCCTATGGCAATTTCGATCGTACCCAGGTTTCGGGCTTCGTGAACGCGGGGGACGAGGTGCTGGCGGGGCGGATCGCCTTCGCCTACAAATACCGCCGCGGCTACGTCCGCAACATCGCCGGCGATCCCGACGTTCCGAACCAGAACCAGGGCCGGGTCGACCAGGACGACCTCAATGGCCAGGACCAGCGCGGCATCCGCGGATCGCTCCGCTGGCAGCCGAGCGATGCGGTCACCGCGGACCTGGTCCTCACCTATGACGGGCAGCGCAACCCGGGCACCGCGTTCAAGTCGCGCGCGCATGCCCCCACCGGCGGGCAGACCGGCGACTATGGCTATGCCGAGCTGTCGGGCTCTCCCTATAGCGAGGAGGTGCTCGGCGCCCGCAAGCTCGGACTCGACCGCAACGTCTATGACGCCAATCTGACGGTGAACGTCGACCTGGCGGACGGTATCCGCTTCACGACCGTCAACGGCTTCCGCCATTTCGACGCGCTGGAGGTGTTCGACGCCGATGGCGGCCCGGCCTGGTACCTCGAGTTCGCCGAGGATGCGAAGGGGGAGCAGTGGAGCCATGAGGGCCGCTTCTCGTTCGAAGGTGCCGAGTATCGCGCGGCCTTCGGCTGGAACGCCTTTTTCGAAAACGGCTACCAGCGCGTGCCCTTCTCGACGGAGGAAGGGACCTATCTCGCCTGCTCGGTGGCGGCAGCCTATGCGCCGGTCCGCGCGCAGTTGCAGGCGATCGGTATCCCGACGGGAACGGGCTGCGTTCTGCCGAACGGTACCATCCCGGCGACGCAGGTGACGTCGATCGTCACCGGCGGGGCGCTTCGCGAGCTTCCCTACGCGTCGGAGTTCAGCAACTACGGCAACAACGACACTTATTCGGTGTTCGCCGACGCCACCTGGATCCCAACTCCGCGGCTTGAACTGACCGCGGGCGCCCGCGTGCTGATCGAGGACCGCAAGTCCGGCTACAGCTCGATCCAGCCCAACTCCGTGATCCTGGCCGCGCTCGGCATTCGTACCAGCCTGATCGGCACCGCGAACACCCAGGGCGCGAAGCTGACGGCGCAGCGCAGCTTCGCGGCGCTGCTTCCGCGGTTCAATGCGCTGTTCCGGCTGAACGACAGCCTCAACCTCTATGGCACCGTCAGCAAGGGCCGGCGCTCGCCCGTCGTGCAGCTGAGCGCTGCCAACAGCGCCGGTGGCGTGGTGCCGAACCTCCAGCTGGTGCCCGAGGAGACGGTCTGGAACTACGAAGGCGGCATCAAGGGCCGGGTCGGCCCGTTCACCGGCGCGGCGTCCGTCTTCTACCAGCGGTACAAGGGGTTCCAGGTCTCCGTCACCGGCGAGGACGGCGTCACCCGGACGCAAAGCGCTGGATCGGCCGACAATCTGGGCGTCGAGCTGGAAGCCAGCTTGGCGATCTCGCCCGTGCTGACCCTGTTCGGCAGCTTCTCCTACCTCGACGGCGGCATCGCCGATGATGCGGCGAACGGCGTCTATGCCGGCAACCGCTTCCGCCTGCAGCCCGACACGACTGCCTCGGGCGGTGCATCGCTGCGCGTGCCGGTCGGCAACTGGACGCTCTATGCGACCCCGACCGTCACCTACCGATCGAAGGTGTATTTCGAGGTCCCGAACAACGAAGCGATCAGCCAGGACGGCTATGCGCTGGTCAACCTGCGGGCCGGCATCGAAACTGCGGACGGCCGCTATCGCATCGGGGGCTTTGCGCGGAACCTGACGGACGAGCAATATCTGATCGACGCCGGCAACACCGGCGGCGGCTTCGGCATTCCAACCTACATCGCAGGCGAGCCACGCTTCTATGGCGTGGAACTGGGCGCCCGCTTCTGAACCCTGCCGCCGCCGCCCATCCCGGGCGGCGGCGCGCTAGAAGCGGTCGGTGATGCGGCCGTCGACCTGCCGGTCCTTCAGCCAGCGGGCGCCGGTGCTGCGGAAGCCGGTGACGTCGGTGAGCGCGAACGTTTCGCCTCGCGGCGCGCGCAAATTGGTGATGTCCGCATCGGCCACGTCCTCCAGCCAGATCGCCGGCCGCGGATCGGGCGCCGCGGTCGCGATCTCGACATGGTGCATTTCCAGGTTGCGCAGGTGGCGCGCGAACAGGCCGGTGGCGGGAAGGTCTCCGAACATGGTGGCCTCGGGATAGCCGAGCTCGTTTTCGGGCGGGCGCACCTGCGCCATTGCCGCCGGCGCGCCGCCGACATGGTGGAGGTAGACGTCGGAGAGGGACACGTCCTCGATCGGATGGCCGGCGAGCCCGGCGAAGACCGAGGGCAGGGGCGTCGCGTTGCTGCTGGTCACGTTCTGGATCATGATCCGCTTGAGCGTGCCGATTGGCCGGCCCGCGGGGCCGCGCATCCGCTTGCCCAGGCGCAGGAACAGGGGCGCGTCGACGATCCCGCGCATGGTGATGTTGCTGATCGCGAAATCCTCGATCACACCGCCGTCTACAGTCTCGATCGCGAGGCCGCGGCTGTCCTCGAACACGCAGTTGCTGATCGCGACGTTGCGGAAGCCGCCGTTGGTCTCGGTCCCGAACTTGATGCGGCCGTGGATCTGGGGGGCGAAGTCGGCCGGCATCTTGCGGAAGCTGCCGTCGATGACGGACCCCACCTGGTAGTTGCCGGTCACGAAGCAGTTGGCGATCGTCAGGTTCTCGGTGATGCGCGGCTCGCCCAGCGCATAGCTCGACTTGGGGCAGATGCCGTCGTCCCAGGGCGAGTTCACCGTGCAGTTGGTGACGCGCACGTTGCGGCAGCAGTCGATGTCGAAGCCGTCGCGGTTGGTATCCACGACGACATTGTCGATCGTCATGTTGTCGACGCCGGTCGCGAGCAGCGCGAACCAGCCGCCTTCGAGCACCTTAAAGTCGCGCAGCAGGACGTTGCGGCAGTTCTTCAGCGCAATGGCCTTGTTGCCGGTGCCCGGGCCCGAGGGGTCCTTGAGCCAATTGTCCTTGCCGTCGCCGCGGCCGAGCCCCTTGCCCCAGATGAGACCGGGGCCGAGGATCGCGATGTCGTGCAGCCCCTCGCCCCAGATCAGGCTGTTGCGCCAGTGGCTGTGGCCGAAATCCTGGAAGCCCACGGCGCGCGGGTCCTGCGGCTCGGCGACGTCATAGCCGGCAGTGGCGGTGGGGGCGGCGGCGAGGATCGTCGCGCCCTGGTCCAGGTACAGCGACACTCGGCTCTTCAGCCGGATGGTATGCGCGGCATAGGTGCCGGCGGGGAACACGACGGTGCCGCCGCCGCGGGCTGCGGCATGGTCGATCGCACGATTGATGGCGGAGGTGTCGAGCGCACGGCCGTCGCCCTTCGCCCCGAAGCGGCGCACGCTGACCCAGCCGTCGCCTGCCACCTGCCCGGCGGCCCATGCGGGGGACAGGAGCAGGCCACCGGCGGCAACGGCTCCGCCCAGCAGCGCGGCACGACGATCGATCAGCATCCTGTCTCTTTCTCCGCAGGTCGGGGGTGGGCTGGCCCACCCCGCCAGGTCAGAACTTCGCGGTCGCGCCGAGGAAGAACTCCGGCCCGAGCACGTCGTAGGTGGCCGAGAAGGTGTTGGCGCTCGGCCCCTGGGTGGTGATCGGGGGCTTGTTGTTGAGTACGTTGTTGACGCCGCCGAAGAACTCCACCTTATCGGTCACGCCCAGGCTGAACGAGACGTCGACATAGTTCTGCGCGGCGAGGCGCGGATAGGCGAAGTTGGTGATCGGCGGGGCGGTCTCCGCATTCTGGCGCAGCGGCACGATGTAGCGGTCGGTGGTGACCGGGCCGATGTAGCGATGGCGAACGCTCGCCGAGAAATCGCCGATGTTGAGCGTCGCCCGCGTGGTGCCGCGCCATTCCGGCAGCGGCTGCCCGCAGGTGGGACCATATGCGCCGACGCACTTGTTCTTGATGTCCGGGAAGGCTGCCACCGGCGTCGAGGTGAAGTCGAGCAGATAGGTGAAGGTGGAGCTGAGCTCGACCGAGGTATCGCCCGATCCGATGTCGAAGCGATAGCGGCCGGCGAAGTCGATGCCCTCGGTCTGGAGCGCGCCCGTATTCGCGTTCAGGATGCGGGCGACGTAGGGATCGTTGATCTCGCCCGTGCGGGGATCGCGGTTGAGTGCGCGACAATATTCGCTGTTTGCGTCCTGCAGCGTCAGATAGCAGAGGTTGAAGGTGTTCTGCAGCCCGCCGCCGAGTGCAGCGACCGCCCCCTTCAGGTCGATGTTGAAATAGTCGACGCTCAGGTACAGGCCGGGCGCGAAGCGCGGCGTGATGACGGCGCCTGCCGTGTAGGTGTTGGACTTTTCGGCATCGAGGTTGGGGTTGCCGCCGAAGTCCGCGGGGATGATCGCGTTCGGCTGCACCTCGGGCGAGAAGACGGCGGCCGCTGGCACGCCGGTCGCGATGCACACCGCGCGAACCGCGTCGGTCTGCTGCGACACCGGCGCGCGGCTCGAGCAGGGATCGGTCGCTGCGCCGACGACGCGATTGATGCCGCCGTAGAGCTCGCCCACGTTGGGTGCGCGGATCGCGCGCTGATACTGGCCGCGCAGGGTCAGGTCCCGGGATACGCGCCAGTCCAGGCCGGCCGAATAGGTCCACTGCCCGCCGACGCCCTTCAGGCTGTAGTCGGAGTAGCGGAACGCGCCGTTGAACGCGAGCTGCTCGATCAGCGGCGTGTTGTGGATCAGCGGGATGCGGACTTCGCCGAAAGCCTCCTTCACCGACACCGAGCCCTGGGTGGGGAGGCCCGGATTGAAGCCGGCGACGTCCCCGGACGCGAGGAAGGAGTCGGGCGAGAAGGTCGCGCTCACCTTGCGCCATTCGAAGCCGCCCGAGAAGCCCGCCCCGCCGGCAGGCAGGTTGACGAGGTTGCCGGTGAGGCTTGCTTGCGCGACCTGCTGGGTGGCGACGGTGGTGTTGGTCGCGTTGATGCGGATCGCGCTTGCGCATTCCGCGCTGACGTTCGCGCCGAAGATGTTGCACAAGGGAGCCGCGCCGCCTTCCGAAAGCAGCGACTCCTGAAGCCGGCTGCGCGACAGGGCGTTGCGCAGCTGCAGCGTGTTCTCGCTGCGCGAGTAGGTGTAGTAGGCGTCCCACTTCAGGTCCGTCAGGAAGTTCTCGGACGCGTTCCCGAGATCGCCGCGCAGGCCCCAGGCGCCGCGATAGACGTTGCGCCGCTCGGTCGCGGCCCGCGCGCCGACCTCGACGTAACGGCGGCCGGCAGTGACGAGCGCAAGGCCATCGCCCGGGTTGTTGATCCGGGTGGCGGTGCCGCTGGTGACGGTCGTGGGTCCGGTCTCGGCGAGGTCGAGCTGCCGGAAGACCTCCTGCAACGCGGGCGTGAGATAGGGGTTGTCGGCGTTGAACAGCGTCGGCGAGCCGACGTTGGTCGGCGCGAGCCGGGCATCCACCTCGTTGTGCGAGTAGTGGAGCTCCATGTAGCCGGTGATCGAGTCGGTGAAGTCATAGTGCGCGAAGCTGTTGATCATCCAGCGCTTCTGCGGCTGGATGAGGTAGTTGTCCGGACCGAGGTTGAAGTCGTCCTGCGGGGTAAGCGCCGGCCGGGCCGAGGAGCCTTCGTCGTTGAAGGTGAAGCCGCGGCCACCGAGGCCGCTCAGGCCGGCTGCGGCATAGGCGGCGTTCAGCGCGGCGTTGGTGCCACCGAAAGCCGGAATGCCGGAGAAGCGGCCGTTGGGGATGTCGCCCGATCCGCTGGCGACGAAGCCGAGCTCGCCGCCGCCGGCGACGCAGCCAAGTCCTCCGGCAGGCGTGAACGGCGTTCCCGGGCCGCTCGCGCTCCCCGATCCGGGCACGACGCACCGATCGGCGAGCGACAGATAGGCGAAGCTACCCCGCTGGCCGCGGGTGATGGAGCCGCGGTCGAGATAGTTCATCGAGATCACGGCGTTCCCGCGCCCTTCGGCGAAGTTGCCGCCGACCGTGAGATCATAATTATAGGTGGGCGTGCTCGTCGGCCCCGCCAGGTTGAGCTGCGCGCGCGCTTCCACGCCCTCGAAATCGGTGCGCATGATGAAGTTCACCACGCCCGTGATCGCGTCCGAGCCATAGACCGCGGACGAACCGCCAGTGACGATCTCGGTCCGGGCGATCAACGTCGAGGGGATGGTGTTGAGATCGACGACCTGTTCCGGCCCGAAGATCGCGAAGCGCCGGCCGTTCACCAGCACCAGGTTTCGGGTCGAGCCGAAGCCGCGAAGATTGACGTCGGCATAGCCACCGGGAACGGTGTTCGACGTGGCACCGCCCAGCTGCGAGGCGACCGTCTGCGGGATTTGCTGGAGGGTGCGTTCGATGTTGACGTTGCCCGAAAGCTTCACCTCCTGCGCGTCGACGACGTTGACGGGGGTCGGCGCGTCGAAGCCGGTGCGGGCGATGCGGGATCCGGTGACGACGACGTCGGCGCCGGGCTCACCCTCCCCATTGACCTGGCTGCCCGCCTGGCCGTTGGGATCGGCGACGGTGCTGGTCTGGGCAGTGCCGTTGGAGCCGATGGGGGCAGGCGCCGTCTGCTCCGTGGCCTGGACGGGCACCGCCTGAGCGAACGCCGGGCCGCCGGGCAACACTCCGGCCATCAGTACCGCTGAGCCGGCCAGCAGGTGCGCGCGAACTAGAGCCCGAGTGCCCATCAAACATCCTCCCTTTGCTGCCGACCCGTTGATCGGCCTGTCGCCCCGCGGCGCGACGGTGGGCCCGTCTGCTGCCAAGTCGTAAGCGATAGCGCTAACGTCTCGCGAGATATGTTGAAACGTAGTTCCACTTGTTGAACACGTCAATGCTATGTTCTACGTCTGGAAAGCGGCACCAAGTCGCCACGCGAACAACGCAGATGCAGCAACAAGAAGCGTGGTAACGCTCTCGCTGTTTGGGATGAGGAGGGGTTGATGGTTCAAGGCTTGGGACGGCGGAGGTCTGTACGCACCGGGGCGGCACTGCTTGCGTTGATCTTGTGCGGCGGTGCGCCATCAGTCTTTGCGGAGCAGCCGGCCACCGCACCCGCCACGTTCCGCAACCCGATCCTGTTCGCCGACTATTCCGATCCGGACATCATCCGGGTGGGCACCGCCTACTACATGGTGTCGTCGAGCTTCCACTTCTCGCCCGGCATCCCGATCCTGCGGTCCTATGACCTGGTGCACTGGACGATCATCGGCAGCGTGTTGCCGCGCCTGCCGTTCGCGCCCGAATATGACATGCCGGGACCGCACAGCCTCACCGACAAGATCTCAAAGCCGGTGGGGGGCACGCGCTACGCAGGCGGCGTGTGGGCGCCGTCGATCCGGCATCACAACGGCCGGTTCTACGTCTATTGGGCGACGATCGACGAAGGCGTGTTCATGGCGACCGCCGGCGACCCGGCTGGTCCGTGGAGCAAGCCGGTCAAGGTCATCGACGAGCGGATGCTGGAGGACCCGTGCCCCTTCTGGGACGAAGACGGCACCGCCTGGCTGGTCCATTCGCGGCATGGCGCCGGTCCGCTGATCCTCCACCGCATGAGCGCGGACGGGACTCGCGTGCTCGACAAGGGCGAGGTGATCGTCGAGGACAAGGCGAACCTGCCGATCCTGGAAGGGCCGAAGTTCTACAAGCGCAACGGCTGGTACTATATCTTTGCGCCCATCGGCGGGGTTGAGAAGGGACAGCAGGTCGCGCTGCGCGCCCGCAACATTCGCGGGCCCTATGAGTGGCGCGTGGTGCTGGAGCAGGGCTCGACCCCGCTGGAAGGACCACATCAGGGCGGCTGGATCGAGACGCCATCGGGCGAGGGATGGTTCGCCCATTTCAACAGCACCGGCGCGTTCGGCCGCATCGTCCACCTCCAGCCGGTGGGCTGGGTGGACGATTGGCCGGTGATGGGGCGGCCAATCGCGGGCAAGACCTCGGGCGAGCCGATCATGACGCCGCCCTGGCCCAAGACCGGCCATGCGCCCACGCGGGAACGGCTGCAGGACTCCGACGAGTTCAGCGCGCCGAGGCTTGGCCTGCAATGGGCGTGGAACCACAATCCGGATGACAAGCGCTGGAGCCTGTCGGCGCGTCCGGGCTGGCTGCGACTGGAGGCGGGGGAGGCGCAGCATCTGGTGACGGCGCGCAACACGCTGACCCAGGTGTTGCAGGGGCCGGAGAGCCGCATCACCGCGCGGATCGACCTGTCCCACATGGCGGATGGCCAGCGTGCCGGTCTCACCCTGTTCGGCGTGCGTCCGAGCTGGATCGGTGCGGTGCGCGAGCGGGGTGAAACCCACCTGACCCTGGCCCGCGAAGGCGAGGAACAGGCCGGGCCGCGGCTGAGCGCCGACACCATCGAGCTGCGGGCGGAGGTCGGCAGCGACCAGACCGTGCGCTACAGCTACAGCCTCGGCACGGACGGCTTCACGCCGGTCGGCGAGGCCATTCCGCTCGCCCGCTTCTCCTGGTGGAAGGGATCGCGCCCGGCGCTGTTCACCTTCAACCAGCGGGGCCCGAGCGGCCACATCGACGTCGACTGGTTCCGAGTCGACCATCCGGAGCTCAACCCATGAGGTCGTCCTTGGATCGCAGATCGTTCCTTGCGGGCAGCGCCGCTGCCACGCTGGCTATGCCCGCCTTTGCCCGTGCCCAGCAGGGCGGGGCAGCAGGCGTGCCGCGCTTCTCGACCACGAACACGCGCTGGCAGGCCGCCTATGACGCCGCGCTCGACGTGCTCGCCGGCAACGTGAAGGTCATGCCGTACGTCAGCAAGCCGGTGCTGATCGAGGGATCGGTCTACCAGGGCATCTGGCAGGAGTGCGGCCCCCACGAGGCGCTGCTGTACCGCAAGTTCCGCCCCGACGTTGCGCGCAACAGCCACCTGACCTTCTTCGAACTGCAGCGCGCCGACGGTCAGCTGCCGGCGAACAACAAGGTCGTCGAGACCGGCTTCGGCCAGATCCAGATGGTGGTGCCGATCGCCGCCACCGCCTGGGACCTGGCGCGGGCGACTGGGGACGGCGAGCTGCTGGAGGCGGCCTATCGGGCGTGCGGCGCGTGGGACGGCTGGCTGATGCGCCATCGCAACACGCGCGGCACCGGGCTGGTCGAGGGCTTCTGCACCTATGACACCGGCCACGACAATTCGCCGCGTTGGAAGGGCATGCCGAACCAGTGCCCGAACAAGGACGCGCGCACCCACCATCCGATCGCCTCCCTGCCGCGGCTGTGTCCGGACCTGTCCGCGACGGTGTACGGCGGCCGCCGGGCGCTGGCGGCGATGGCCGAGGCGCTTGGCAAGCGCGACGAGGCCGCACGCTGGGCCGAGCAGGCGGAAGCCATCCGGCGGCGGATCCTGGACACGCTCTATGTCGCCGAGGATGCCGCCTTCTACGACCTGAATGCGCAGAATCAGTTCGTGCGCGTGCGCTCCGACATTCTCAGCCGCGTCTGCGGGGAGCATGTCGTCGACCAGAAGACCTTCGACACCCTGTGGGCCCGGCAGCTGGGCAACCGGCAGGCGTTCTGGACGCGCTACCCGATGGCGTCGATCGCGATGGACGATCCGACGTTCGTGCGCCCGATCCCGGCGAACAGCTGGGGCGGCGCGTCGCAGGCGCTCACCGCCATGCGCGCACCGCGCTGGATCGAGCATTATGGCCGCACGGCCGAGTTCACCGAGATGATGAACGCCTGGTGCGAGGCCATCCAGGCGGACCCGAGCTTCCGCCAGCAGATCGATCCGGAAACCGGCGCCTTCACCCATGGCGAGGACCAGCCACGCTATTCACCCTGCGCATTGGTGATGGTGGACTATAGCTGGCGCCTGGTGGGCGTTGTGGAGGAGCCCGACGCGCTCCACTGGAACGTGCGCCCCGGGCACCCCGCCGCGGTCGGAACGCAGCTGTCCCTGCCGACGGACGCCGGTCGGACGGCGGCGATGGCCTATGACGGCAGGGGGGCGAGCCTCACCCTGTCGGGCAAGCTGCTCGGCCGGATCGAGGGCGGTGCCGTGCGGCTGATCACCGCTACGGACGGCACCCCGCGCGCGCTGCTCGGGATTGAGCCCAAGCCGCAGCGGGTCACGCTCCGCCTCGCCGGGCGACTGCCCCGCACGCTGACAGTCCACCCCAATCGCCGCATCCCCCTCGACCAGGGCTGAGCCCCGGAAACCGGAGAAAGCCCATGTTCGATCGCCGCCAATTTCTTGCCGGAGCCGCAGGGGCCGCCGGCGCGCTCGTGCTGCCACTCCAAGCCGCGCCCCGCGGTGACGGTCTGGGCGCAATCGCCGCCGCCAGCGGCATCCGGTTCGGCAGCACGATCGGCAAGGGCAATTTCGCCGACGCCGCCTATCGCGCGCTCAATGCCCGCGAGTGTGCGCTGATCGTGCCGGAGAACGAGCTCAAGTGGAGCATCACCCGGCCCAACGCCACGACGTTCGACTTCGGCCCTGCGGACGCGCTGATCGGCTGGGCAACCAGCAACGGCCTGGGCGTACGCGGGCATACGCTGCTGTGGCATTCGGAGCGCTGGACGCCGAAATGGGTCACCGAACACGACTTCGGTGCGCAGCCCGCACGCGCGGCCGAGCGGCTGCTCCAGGAGCATGTGACCAGGGTGGCCGGGCGCTATGCCCGCGTCATCGACAGCTTCGACGTTGTCAACGAGGCGATCGACTCCGACACCGGCATGCTGCGCGAGACGGCGTTGTCGAAGGCCATGGGCGGCGCACAGCAGACGCTGGATCTCGCCTTTCACAGCGCGCGGGCGGCGGCGCCCTCGGCTGAGCTGGTCTACAACGACTATATGGGCTGGCGCAGCGACGAGGCAGTGCATCGAAACGCGGTGCTGAAGCTGCTGGAGGGCTTCCGCAAGCGCAACGTGCCGGTGGACGCGCTCGGGGTGCAGAGCCACCTGGGCAGCAAATATTCGGACTCGCCGACCGGCCTCGGCGCGCTGGACGAGACGGCGTGGCGCAAGTTCCTCGACGAGGTCACGGCCATGGGCTTCCGGCTGCTGATCACGGAGATGGACGTGCACGACAACCCGCTTCCCAGCGATATCGCCAAGCGGGATGCCGAGGTCGCGGCACATACGCGCGCGTACCTGGACCTCATGCTCTCCTATCCGCAGTGCCGCACGGTCATGTGCTGGGGGCTGTCGGACCGATACAGCTGGCTCAACGACTTTCGTCCGCGACCCGATGCGCTGCCCAAGCGCCCGCTGCCGTTCGACGCCGAGTTTCGCCCCAAGCCGATGCGCGATGCCCTGGCGGCGGCGTTCGAGGCGCATCCTCGCAAGCGCTAGTCGCCGAAGCGCCACCGCAGGTTCAGGCCGACGTTGCGCGGCTGCGCTACGCCCCACACCGTAGCGGGGGTCAGGTCGCCACCGTTCTCCGCGCCGTGATAGTAGAGCGCGTCGAACAGGTTCTCGACATAGGCGACGGCTTCCCACCCGGCGTCCGAGCGATAGCCGAGGCGTAGGTTCACCGCGGTATAGCCGTGGCGGCGGGTGATGCCGCGCCAGTCGAAGCTTTGGCGCCCGCGCCCTTCGTAGACCCACTCGCCCGCGAGATAGGCTTCACCGGAGGCGAGGGGATAATGGAAGGTGCCGACACCGCTCGACGCCCAGCTGGGGTTCGGAAGGCCGCCGCAGTCGCGCAGCGTGCAATCGCGGTCGCCGCGCTTCTGCGTATGCGTATAGGTGAGCGTCCCCGTCAGATCGAAGAAGCGGCTGGGGCGAAGGGTCGTCGCGAACTCGGCACCATATCCCTGCACCCGCCCGACGTTCAGGACCCGCTGCGTGCGCGTTTCGGTGTCGAAAAAGACGCTCTGCAGATTGCGGTAGTTGTAGAGGAAGCCGGTGAGGTCGAACCGCAGCCGCCCGCCGAGAAGGTCGCCCTTCACCCCCAGCTCCTCGCTCCAGATCGTCTCGGGCGCAAAGGCGTCGGGCTTGGTGCTGTCGGGGACGAGGCTGTAGTCCTCGATCGGTCCGGGCGCTGCCACCGTGAAGGAGCCGAACCCGCCCGATTTATAGCCCCGCGTGATGCTCGCGTAGACGTTCAGCCGGGGCTGGATCTCATAGCGCACGTAGAGCCGCGGCGTCGTACCCTGCCAGGACCTGCCATCGGTCACGAAGCCGTTGGTGTAATAGGCGAACGTCCAGATGTTGCCGAGCGTGGTGTCGCTCGGGAGGATGTTCAGCCCGAACTTCTTGTGGTCCCAGGTGTAGCGCAGTCCCAGGCCGACGTTCAGCTTGGGGAGGACGCGATAGTTGAGGTCGCCATAGGCGGAGAGGCCGGTGTTCACCGTCCGCGCCTCGTTCACGTCGACCAGGATACCGTCCGGCGCGGCAACATAGGGCGTGCCATAGAGGTCCTGGGTCAGTTCCTCGCAACTGGAGTAGCCGTAGCCGGCCAGGCAGACGGCCGTCTCGTCCGCCTGCTCGGTGAAGCGGGCCCGCACCGTCTCGCGATAGCCGGACAGCCCGGCCGACCAGGTGAACCGACCCGTGCCCGGAGAAACGAGGCGGACCTCCTGGCTTGCATAGGTGCCGCGCTGGCGCTGGCTGTAGTTGCCGATGCGAAGCGGCGTCCCGTCATAATCCTCGGAATAGAAGAAGCGGTGGCGGCGATAGGCGGTGATGGAACTCAGCGTGGCGAAGTCCAGATCCAGGTCGGCCTGAAGCGTGCCTCCGTAGATCTCACCGTCGTCGCGGGGGTCCGTTAGCTCCGTATCCACATCGCGAGGACCACCGCCGACCACGAGATCGATGCCAAGCGCGTCGTCGATCGCGTCCAGCACCTCGCGATCGTCGTTGGAAGCGCGATAGGGCGTGCCATCCAGCCGCCGCCGCTCATACTCGCCCATGGCGATCACGCGCAGCGGACCCACCGTATAGAGCAGCGAGGCGCGCGCCGCAGTGCGGTTCTCACCCATCAGCCGATCGTCGCGACCGGGCGTGAACACATTGTCCACCCACCCGTCGGAGGCAGTGTGATATCCGGCGACGCGCAGCGCCCAATGCTCGGTCAGCGGCAGGTTGACCGCAGCCTCCGCCTCCACGCGATCCACCTCGCCATAGCCGAGATAGACGTGCCCCCGGACTCGCTCCGTGTCGGGCTTGTTGGTGACGATGTTGATCGCGCCGGAAATGGCGTTGCGCCCGAACAGGAAGCCCTGCGGCCCGCGCAGGGCCTCCGCGCGCTCGATGTCGAACAAGGAGGTGACCGCGCTTCCGGTCCGCCCCTGATAGACGCCGTCCTTGAAGATGCCGATCGAGGGATCGCCGCCGATCCCATAGTCGTTCGAGACGATGCCGCGAATCGCCAGCGTATCGATGAAGCTGTCTTCGGAGTTGCCGGAGAAGCCGGGGGTGTAGGTCACCACGTCCTTGATGTCGCTGAGCTTGCGCTGGACGATCGCCTGTTCGTCGAGCGCGGTGATCGCGACGGGCGTGTTCTGGATACGCTCCGGACGGCGCTGCGCGGTGACGATGACTTCGTGCGCCTCCGCCTGCGGTTCGGCCGCAGGGCCGGGCTCCTGCACGGGAGCGGCCGCTGCAGGCGTTGCCAAGAGAATGAAGGCCGGGGCGGCGCAGGACATGAGGCGCGCACGGCAAGAGATCGGGATCATGCCCGCGGCTATCCAGCAGATTGATGATTTCGACGTTAACGGAAGATGGGCCGCGGGTCTTCGAATTGCGGCGCTACGACCCGCACAGGGAGAAAGTGCCGGGTAGCGCAACTCCTTAGGACACCGGAGATTTTTTCTTGAGGAGTCGGGGGTGGCAAGGCTTGGCGGCAAGACCTCCTTAACTGCCACTCCCTACCCCTTGAACCATGGAGCCGGCACAGAACTCAGCCGGGCGCGCGGGCCGCAGGCGGTTCCTCGCCCAAGTGGTTGCACCTGCCCTCGCCACGGTCGCGGCGATGGCGGTGCTGATCGCCGCGCTGGTCCTGTTCTCCGCGCGTCAGGCCGACCGGCTCGCCTTCCAGCGCGAACATGGCGTGATCTCGACCGTGCTTGCGCAGAGCATCGCGCGGATCGCGCACGACCAGGAGGGCGTCACCGTCTGGGACGACGCGGTCCGGCACGTGCGGGCCTTTCGTCAGGACCCGGTGTGGCTAGATACCAACCTCGGCGTGTGGATGCGCACCTATTACGGGCATGACGAAGCCTTCGTCCTGAACCCCAAGGACGAGCCACTCTATGCGATGCGCGCCGGGCGCCGCCTTTCTGCCTCCGCCTACCATCAAGACATCGCGCGCATCGCCGCTCCGCTCGTCGCGGAGCTGCGCCGCAAGCTGCGCCAGCCCTCCCCGGAAGATGTGGGGCCGTCGGCGCTGACGCCGGGAACGATCGACCTCGCCATCGTCAGCGGCCATCCTGCCATCGTCAGCGTAAAGCCGATCACCTCGGACACCGGCACCATTCCCCAGGCTGCCGGTACCGAGTTCCTGCACATCGCGGTGCGGTATCTCGACACGGGGTTCACGCGGGAGCTTTCCGAGCGGTACCGGGTGCAGGGCGCGGACTTTGCGCAGCGGCCGCTCGCCGCCCAGGCAGAGGGGGCGGTGCCGCTGCGCTCCTCCGCGAACCAGTTGCTCGGCTACGTCGTCTGGCAACCGTTCCAGCCGGGTTCGCTGCTGGTGGAGCGCGTGGCCCCCGTGATGGGCGCATCGCTTCTCCTCATCTTCGCGATCGTGACCATTTTGCTGCGCCATGTGCGACAGGGCACGCTGCGGCTGGAGGCGAGCGAGGCGCAGGCGCAGCATCTCGCCTTCCACGATTCGCTGACGGGGCTCGCGAACCGCGCGCTGTTCGACGATCGCCTCGCGCATCAGCTCGCCCACGCGCGCGCCGCATCCACCTCGCTCGCGCTTCTGTACCTCGACCTGGACGGGTTCAAGAACGTCAACGACACCCTCGGCCACCCTGCCGGCGACGAACTCATTCGGCAGGTGGGGACTCGGCTGGCCGCGCTGGTCCGCTCGACGGACCTGGTCGCGCGCGTGGGCGGCGACGAATTCGCGATCATCCAGTGCGACATCGAAGGCCCGGCCGGGGCCGAGATCCTGTGCATGCGGATCGTCGAGGAGATCAGCCGCCCGATCGACATCGCCGGCACCCAGGCGCGGGTCGGCGTCAGCATCGGCATCGCCATGGGGCCCGCCGACGCGGGCGAGCGGACCGAACTCGCGCGCAAGGCGGACATCGCGCTCTACGAGGCGAAAAGCGCGGGCAAGGGACGCTACACCTTTTTCGCCGAAGGGATGGACGCCAGCCTGCGGCGGCGGAAGGAGATCGAGACGGGACTCCGCACCGCTTTGGAGACCGGCACCGGTCTGGAGGTCTATTACCAGCCGCTCTATTCGGCACAGAGCGGGGTCATCACCGGCGCGGAGGCGCTCGTTCGGTGGCGGCATCCGGAAAAGGGCGTCATCTCGCCGACCATCTTCGTGCCGATCGCCGAGGAGGCCGGGCTCATCGAGCAACTCGGGGAATGGGTGCTCGAGCAGGCCTGTCGCGCAGCGGTGAACTGGCCGATCGGCACGATTTCGGTGAATGTTTCGGCGGTTCAACTGCGCAACGCGCACTTCGCCGAGCGGGTGCTGGAGATCCTGAGGCGAACGGGCCTGGACCCCGCCCGGCTGGAAGTGGAGATCACCGAGACCAGCTTCATCGAGAATGCAGCCACCTGCCAACCCAATCTCACGGCGCTGCGCGCACGCGGGGTGAAGGTCGCACTAGACGATTTCGGGACCGGCTATTCCTCCTTCACCCATCTGCGCAACTTCGACGTCGATCGCATCAAGATCGACCGGTCGTTCGTGAGCGGCATCGGCAGCACGGAGGACGGCAGTCCGATCATCCAGGCGATCATCGATCTGGCTAAGGCGAGCGGCCTGAAGGTGACGGCGGAAGGCGTGGAGACTGCCGAGCAGCGCTTCTTCCTGTCCGAGATCGGCTGCAATTCGCTCCAGGGCTACCTGCTCAGCCGGCCGATGCCCGCGACGGCCATGGACGCCGTGTTCCGCGTCGGCGGGCACTCGTCCGCGCTCGCCGACGCCAACTGAGCGGAGCTGGCTCCCAGAGCCCTGCTCGTTCCCTGGATCGGGGACTTCGCCATGGCCGGCGGTCAGGGCTCGCCGGTGTCTGTCATAAGCGTGATCGGCGCGCCCGTGCTGCCGCTGCTGAGGCTGTCGGGCGTCACCACGACGGTGGTGCCCGCGACCAGCAGCGGCAACAGGCGATCCCGGAAGCGCGGATCGACGCTGATGCGGTCCTTGTCCTCCGCGACGGGGGAGTTCGCCGCCTTGCCGTCCCAGGGAAGCGCGACCTTGGTCCAGTGCGCCCCGGCGGCATCGACGCTGCTGGCGACATAGGCCGCAGGGCGAGGAATGGCGCCGCGCAGGGTGACGGGGGCTGCCCCGATCTCCACGCCGTTGCGCAGCACCACCACCCGCCGGTCTGCCGCGCTGACGATGATCGAAACGGGGCCGGAGACTGCCCGCTCCGGCTGCCAGAAGCCGGCATCCCCGGACGGAGAGCGGGTGGTCTTGCCCGCCTTCAGCAGCTGCGGGGTCGGAGCCACGCGGGGTACCGGCGCATCCTGAGTGATCACCACCGTCATGCCCTTGCTGGTGGCGCCGTAGAGCAGCCGCGCAAAGGCGAGCGGCAGCCGGATGCAGCCGTGCGAGGCCGGGTAGCCGGGCAGGTTGCCGGCATGCATGGCGATCCCGTCCCAGGTCAGGCGCTGCATGAACGGCATGGGCGCGCCGTTGTACAGATTCGACTTATGGTCGATGTCCTTCTGAAGGACGGTGAAGACGCCCGTCGGCGTCTCGTGTCCCTTGGCGCCGGAAGAGATGGTGGAAACGCCGATCATCACGCCGTTGCGATAGACATAGGCGCGCTGCAGGCGAAGGCTCACCACGATCATCATCGGCCCGTCGGGCGCGATCTGCGGCGCCCACAGATAGCCGCCGGGCTTCAGCTTCTGCACCGCGTCGACGACGCTCAAGCCGGGCGGGCCCGGCTGCTGGGCGACGGCTGGATCGCCGGCAAGCAACGCGAGCATGCCAAGCAGGGCGGCGGCAGGAGCGGAACGGCGGGTCATGGCGCGTAGCTATCGCGCACTTGCAGCCGCTGAACCAGCCGGGGCGACGCCGAGTGCGGCGAGTTGCAGGCGCGAGAGGCTGGGAGCGGCATCGCTTTCGGATTCCGCCCGCGCACCAATGCTCCGACAAATTCCTCGCTCACAGTGATCGGCATTGCTCGTTGGCGGTCCACCGCCCGGCCGGGCCAAGGGGCCGCACCGCTGTGATGCCAGCGACCGCCGACATCACCTAACCCGACAACATGGACGACATGATGGCTTTCACTACCTCGCGCGCCGGGCTCTTGGCTGCGTGCATCAATCTCTCGCTCGTCGGGCCCGTGCTTGCACAGGCACACCAGGTCGCGGACCCCGCCTCGACTCAGGCTGCAAGCCGCATGCAGACCGCCGCCGCGCCGACCGTTCCCGAGCGGCCCGTGCTGTCGCAGCCGGGCGTTGCAGGCACCGTTCAGGCCGGGGGGAATGGCGCTGCGGCCAGCGCACCCCAGTTCACTCGCGACAATGGCGCGCCCATCGGCGAGAACCGCCATTCCAAGGCAGTGGGCGACATGGGGCCGGTGCTGCTGGAAGACGCGCACCTGATCGAGAAGCTGGCCCGGTTCGACCGGGAGCGCGTGCCGGAGCGCGTCGTCCATGCCCGCGGCACGGGTGCGCAGGGCGTTTTCCGTGCCACCGCCGACATCTCCGACATCACTAGGGCCTCGCTGTTCGTGCCGGGCAAGGAAACGCCGGTGTTCGTCCGCTTCTCGACCGTGATCCACGGCGCGGGCAGCCCGGAGACGATGCGCGATCCGCACGGCTTCGCCACCAAGTTCTACACCGACCAGGGCAATTGGGACCTCGTCGGCAACAACCTGCCGATCTTCTTCATCCGGGACGCGATCCAGTTCCCGGACATGATCCACTCGCTCAAGCCCTCGCCCGTCACCAACAAGCAGGATCCGAACCGCCTGTTCGACTTCTTCTCGAAGACGCCCGAGGCGACCAACATGATCACCCAAGTGTGGACCAACCTGGGCACGCCGGCGTCCTACCGCACCATGGACGGCAACGGCGTCCATGCGTTCAAGCTGGTGAACGCCGAGGGCAAGACGATCTTCGCAAAGTTCCGCTGGATCAGCCGCCAGGGCGTCAAGAACCTGAACGGCGAGCAGGTCGCAAAGGCAAACTTCAACTTCCTGACCGACGACCTTTATGGCCAGATCTCCGCGGGGAACCACCCGAGCTGGGACCTGATGGTGCAGACCATGTCCGCCGACCAATTCGCGTCACTCAACTACAATCCGTTCGACGACACCAAGGAATGGCTGGGCGTGCCGTTCAAGAAGATCGGCGAGATGACCCTCAACAAGGTCCCGGACAACTTCTTCGAATGGACGGAGCAGTCGGCGTTCGCCCCGTCGAACATGGTGCCCGGCATCGAACCGTCGCCCGACCGCATGCTCCAGGGCCGGCTGTTCTCCTATGCCGATACCCAGCGCTATCGCGTGGGCGCCAACGTCATGACGCTTCCGGTGAACCGGCCGCGCGTTGCCGTGGTGAACAACAACCAGGACGGGCAGCTGAACGCTACCCAGCGCTCGTCGGACGTGAACTATTTCCCGGCCGACACGGCGCCCAAGACGACGGCGGCCGAGTTCCGCAACTCGACCTATGAAGTCTCCGGCGTCGTGGACTCCAAGCCGATCGAGAAGACCAACAACTTCGAGCAGGCGGGCATCTTCTACCGGTCGCTGAAGCCGCAGGACAAGGCGGACTTGGTCAAGAACCTTGCGGGGGACCTGGGCCAGGTCACCTCCATGCGGGTGAAGACCATGATGCTCAGCTACTTCTACCAGGCCGACAAGGACTATGGGACGCGCGTCGCCAAGGCGGTGAACGTGCCCCTGTCGGAAGTCGTGAAGGCGGCGAGCGAATATCGCGCCGCTTATCCTGAGCAGTTCGGGGCGAACTAATCGCCCCGAGGGCCCCGGCGCTCGTCCCCCCCTCCTCGTGCCGGGGCCCACCCTCTTCAGCAAAGGACCCCCGATGTTTGTCGTGCTGACTGCCGCGCTGCTTGCAGCGGCGACTCCCCAGCAGGTGCCGGCCGCCTCGGCGGCTCCGGCAACCGCCGTGCCGTCGGCGGAGCGCCGCCAGGAACTGCTGTTCGACGCCGCCCGCCTGGGACGGGTCGACATGATCGACACCCTTGTGAGGGCCGGCGCCGACGTCGACGGGTATGACAGGCGCGGTTTCACGCCGCTGATCCTCGCCGCGTACAACGGCCAGAAGGAGGCAGTGGAGGCGCTGCTCGAACGCGGTGCCGATCCGTGCAAGCCGGACGCCGGCCAGGGCAACACCGCCCAGATGGGCGTCGCGTTCAAGGGTGACGACGCCATCGCCGCTCGGTTGCTCAAGACCGGCTGCGACGTGAACGCGCGCAACAAGGCCGGTCAGACCGCGCTGATGATGGCCGCGCTGTTCAGCCGGACCGCTCAGGTCGACCTGCTGGTGGCGGCCGGAGCGGATGCCAATATCGCGGATGCGACCGGCCGGACCGCCGCCTCGGTCGCTGCCGCGCAGGGCAACACGGCGCTGACAGCGGCGCTCTCGGCCAAGTGAGGGGAGGCGGTCGCATGATCCCGGCGAACCATCCCGCCACCCCGCCTCCCCGCGTCGGCGTGCTGCTCATCAACCTGGGCACGCCCGACGCACCGGAACCCAAGGCGGTACGGCGCTACCTTGCCGAGTTCCTGTCCGACCGCCGGGTCATCGAGCTTCCGCAACTCCTGTGGCAGCCGATCCTGCGCGGGGCAGTCCTCACCACCCGTCCCAGCAAGTCGGCGCATGCCTATGCCCAGGTATGGACCGACGCCGGGTCCCCGCTTGCGGCCATCACCCGGGAGCAGGCGGCGGCGCTGCAAGGGGCGTTCGGCGAGGACGTCGTGGTGGACTATGCGATGCGCTATGGCAGCCCCGCCATCGGCGACCGGGCGCGTGCACTGAAGGAGGCGGGGTGCGCGCGCATTCTGCTGGCGCCGCTCTACCCGCAATATTGCGCCGCCACGACGGCGACGGCGAACGACAAGGCGTTCGAGGCGCTGGCGGGGATGCGTTGGCAACCGGCGGTCCGCACGCTGCCGCCGTATCATGACGATCCAGCCTATATTGACGCGTTGAAGGCTTCGGTCGAGGCAAGTGTCGCGACGCTCGGCTGGGAGCCGGAGGCGCTGGTGGCGAGCTTCCACGGCATGCCCCTGCGCACCATGGACCTGGGCGATCCCTATTACCGCCAGTGCCTGGAGACCGGTCAGCTTCTCTCGAAGGCGCTGGGCCGGGATCTGACCGTCAGCTTCCAGTCGCGCTTCGGCCCCGCGAAGTGGCTGGGGCCCGCCACCGACACGGTGCTCGCCGGCCTTCCCGCCAAGGGCGTGACGAAGGTGGCGATCTTCGCGCCGGGTTTCTCGGCCGATTGCGTCGAAACGCTGGAGGAACTCGCGATCCGGGGACGCGAGACCTTCGTCGCAGCGGGCGGTGCCGAGTTCGCCTATCTGCCGTGCCTGAACGCCAGCGCCGGCGGGATCGCGATGCTCCGGGCCGTTCTGGCACGGGAACTCGCAGGCTGGGTCAGGACAGCCGCCTAGCCGGTTGATTGACCAGGGCCGCGTCCGTCCCAGCGAAGATCAAGAATCTCATGACCTGCTATTGCGAATGATGCGCAACTCTCCTAGCGGGAGCCATGCCTTGGGCAATGAGCGTTGTGGGGAAAGTCATGCAATTGAAGATCGCGTTTCTGCTGGGCGGAGCAGCCATGCTCGTCGCGGTTCCTGCAGCCGCGCAGGAAACGGACGCGAACGCATCGGACGAAGAGATCGTCGTGGTCGGTTCCTATACTCTCCCCGATGCGATCGACACGGCGACCGGCCTGGGCCTCACGGTCCGCGAGACGCCGCAGTCAGTCAGCATCATGACGGCGCAGCGCATCCTCGACCAGAATCTGATCACGGTGAAGGACGTCATCACCAACGCGGTCGGCGTATCCGCGAACGAGTTCGACGATGTCCGCAACAGCTTCTTCGCGCGCGGCTTCGAGATCCGGAACACCCAGGTGGACGGCGTGCCGGCGGCCTGGACGCTGGCGGGCGGCAATGGTGAAACCAGCATCGACGTGTCCATCTATGAGCGGGTGGAGATCGTGCGGGGCGCCACCGGCCTCCTGTCGGGCGTGGGCGACCCCTCGGCCTCGGTCAACCTGGTACGCAAGCACGCCGATGCCACCGACCTGACCGGCTATGTCAACGCCAGCCTCGGCAGCTGGGACACCTGGCGCCTGTCGGCGGATGTCGGCGGCGCGCTGACGGCGGACGGACGCGTGCGCGCGCGCGTCGTCGGCCGCTATGAGGAAGGCGAAAGCTACATCGACATCCAGAACAAGAAGAAGTGGGTGCTTTATGGCGTGGTCGACGCCGACCTGACCGACACGACGCTGGTGCGGGCAGGGATCAGCCATCAGGATACCAAGCCTGGGGGCGCTACCTGGGGTGCGCTGCCGACCTTCTACAGCGACGGCACGCTCACCGATCTTCCGCGTTCCCAGACGACGGCGGCGGACTGGACCTATTGGAACAGCACCAACCAGAACATCTTTGCCACCGTCCGCCAGGAACTCGGCGACCGGTGGAACCTCACGGTCAATTACAACCGCCTCAAGAACACCAGCGATACCCAGTTGCTCTACCTGTACGGCACCGTCGACAAGGCGACGGGCACGATGGACGGCACCAATCCGTACAAGTCGGCAGGCGTGAGCTATCAGAACAGCTTCGATGCCCAGCTGAAGGGTGCGGTGTCCCTGTTCGGGCGCGACCATGAAGTGGTGGTCGGCGCGCTGCACAGCATCCTCAAGCGCTACACCGACAATTACGAGGCGCCGCTGCCCTGGCTCACCGACGTCCCGGTGATCGGCCAGGAGGGCATCCCCTATCCCGAGCCGGTCTGGGGTACCGAGCCCGTGCGCAACGAGCAGGAGCGGATCAAGCAGACGGGCTATTACGGCGCCGTCCGCCTGAACGTGGCCGATCCGTTCAAGGTCATCCTGGGCGGGCGCCTCGCCAGCTGGAAGCAGACGGGCTATGCTTGGGGAACGAACAGCGACTATGGCGATGACGACGTGTTCATCCCATATGTCGGGGCGCTCTACGACATCACACCCAATCACCGCCTCTACGCCAGCTTCACCAAGATTTTTCAGCCGCAGAACCTTTACGATCGCGAACACCAGTTGCTCGATCCTCTGGACGGCGATGCCTATGAAATCGGCCTGAAGAGCAGCTTCTTCGGCGACGCGCTGCAGACCTCGATCGCGCTGTTCCGTATCGAGCAGGACAATGTGGGGCAGATCGACGGACCGGAAGTCATCCTCGACGGCCAGATCTTCCAACCCTATCGTGCCGCCCAGGGCGTGGTCAGCAAAGGCTTCGAACTGGAGGCGACCGGCCAGCCGCTCCCAGGCTGGAACGTCAACGCCAGCTACAGCCAGTTCAAGGCCGAAGATGCCGATGACATACCCGCCAACACCGACCAGCCGCGCAAGCTGCTCAAGATCTTTACCACCTATGACCTGCAGGGTCCGCTGGCGGGCCTCACCATCGGCGGTGGCGTGAACTATCGCAGCAAAGCCTATTCGGACGGCACGAACTCGGTCCTGAACACCCCGTATCGCTTCCAGCAGGACGGCTATACCCTGGTGAGCCTGATGGCGCGCTATGCCGTGACGGAGCAGCTGCAGCTGCAGGCCAACGTCGACAATCTGTTCGACAAGACCTTCTACAGCAACGTGGGCTCGTTCAGCCAGTACCGCTACGGGGCGCCGCGCAATGCGACGGTGACCTTGAGCTACCGCTTCTGAGCCAGGCAGGCGTCGGCGTGTGCGCCGACGCCTCCTTCAGCCGCGTGCCGCAGCTGCTGCGGCAAGCGCCCGCTCGCGCGCGGGGCGATGGGCGATCAGGGGTTCGGGATAGCCGGCCGGCGCCACGCCCGCGCCGTGCGGGTCGTGGATCCTGCTGTCGTCCAGGCCGGCAAGTTCCGGCACCCAGCGGCGGATATAAGCTCCCGCATCGAACTTGGGCGATTGGACGAGCGGCGCCATGATCCGGCCGAAGGGGCTGGAGTCGACGCCCGTGCCGGCGATCCACTGCCAGTTGACGGCGTTGTTGCCATAGTCGGCGTCGACCAGACAGTCCCAGAACCAGCGCTCTCCGCGCCGCCAGTCGATGAGCAAATGCTTCACCAGGAAGCTGGCGGTGATCATCCGGACGCGATTGTGCATCCAGCCGATGTGCCAGAGCTGCCGCATGCCTGCGTCCACGATCGGGTAACCTGTCTGCCCTCGTGTCCAGGCGCGGAACTCCGCATCAGCTTCCGGGCCGGTGCGCCAGGCAAGCGCATCCATCTTCGCGCGACCGTGGGCGGTGCCATAGTCGGGCAGCTGGACGATCAGGTTGGCCGCGAAGTCGCGCCAGCCGATCTCGCGCAGATAGCTTTCCGCGCCAGCCTTGCCGTCGAGCGCGTGCCAGACGGTGGCGGGAGAGACTTCGCCGAAGTGCAGGTGCGGCGACAGGCTGGAGGTGCCGTCGGTGGAAGGCAGGTTACGGGCGTGATCATAGTCGCCGACTTCGTCCGCAAACGCCTCTAGTCGCGCCCGGGCACCGGCCTCACCCGGCGTCCAGTGCGCGAAGCCCTCCGCCCAGTTCGGGGCGGTGGGGAGCAGGTGCCAATCCTCGAGCCGATCGCTGCGCGGCGGATGGACCATGCCCTGCACGTTGGTGGGCGCCGGTTCGGGCGGCGGTGGCGGCATGTGGAGCTGGAGCGCGCGCCAGAACGGGGTGAAGATGCGAAAGGGCCCGCCGCTGCCGGTGCGGACCATGCCCTGTTTGGCCAGCAGCCGACCAGGGTGGCGCACCAGATCAACCGAGCGGGCGAGTGCATCCTCGGCCTCACGCCACCAGGGCTCCTGATGGGCGAGGCAATGGACGCGCCTGGCGCCGGTCTCCTCCGCGATCCTGGCAATTTCGTCGGCTGCGCGGCCACGCCGCAGCACCAGCGCGACGCCGAGATCGGCAAGCGACTTGGCCAATGCGGCGAGCGTATGATGCAGCCACCAGCGTTGCGCGCCGCCGATCCGCCATTCGCCGGGTGTCTCATCATCGAGGACATAGACGGCGAGCACCGGCCCTTCCGCCGCGGCGGCGGCAAACGCGGCCTGGTCGGAGAGGCGCAGGTCCTGGCGGAACCAGACGATGCTGGGAGTTTCGGAAACGGTCACCGGGGCAGAATGCGCGAGGGAGCGAACGGATGCATCCTCGGTCCCACCAAGACGAGAGCTCAGGCGCCGCCGGTCCCGTCCGGGGAATATGCGCGCAGGAACACCTCGGTCGCGGTCTGAGCCCCCGCCTCGATCTCCGCCGCAGAGGGCGCCGCGCCGCCCCACAGCATGCGCTGTTGCAGCCCCATGCACAGATAGGTGACCACGTTGGCGGCATCTGCGGGGTCCGCCTGGCGAAGCTGCCCTGCGGCCATGGCAGCGGCGAAGAACTCGGCCAGCAGCTGGCGAGTGCGCTGGGGCACGCGCGAGAAGATCCTGCCCACCTCAGGCGAGCGCGCCGCTTCCGTGGCGACGAGGCGATGGAGCTGTACCGCTTCCAGAGAGGTGATCTTCGCGATGAAGCTGCGCGTAAAGGCCAGCACCGTTGCTGCCATGTCGGGCGTGGGTCGCAGTAGATCCGTCAGCTGCTGGCGATAAACTGCGGTTGCGTCGTCGAGAACCGCATCGAACAGCTCTTCCTTGGAAGGGAAGTAGTTCCACAGCGTCGCCTTCGAGCCACCCAGCTCGGCCGCGATCGCCGACATGGACGTCGCGGCATAGCCGTTCTCCAGGAACATCCGGCGCGCCGTCGCCATGATCGTCAGGCGCCGGTCCTGCTTGCGTGCCTCGCGCCTGCCGCAGCTCCTTTTCGCATCCTGTTCCATAACCGTACTATAGAGTACAGTTTTCAGTTGACAAGACTGCGGCACGGGGCCATCTGCCGCACCGTACCAATCAGTACGGTTTTGCTTCATGATCCGATTTTCCTTCCGGCCGTTGCTGCTTGCCGCCGCGGTCGGTGTCGTCCCGCTGGCGGCCTGTGCGCCAGTGCCGAACCTGGGCGCCCGGCCCGAGGTGCGGACCTCCCAGAGCTTTGCCGCCGAGCAGAGCCTGGCAACCACGTCTACCGCCTCCGCCTGGCCCGCAACCGACTGGTGGACCGGCTTTGGTGACCCTCAACTGAGCGCGCTCATCGAGGAGGGGCTGGCCGACTCCCCGGATGTCGTCGCCGCCGCCGCCCGGCTGCGCGCCGCACGCGCGATCGTCGAGCAGCGCGGCGCTGCCCGGCTGCCGTCGGTGGGCATCGAGGGCAACGTCAGCGAGAACAAGCAGAGCTACAACAACGGCATCCCAGCCGATTTCGTGCCGCACGGCTGGAACGACACCGGTTCGGTCGCCGCGACCCTGGGCTTCGACCTGGACCTGTGGGGTCGTAACCGCGCCGCCCTGGCCGCCGCCACTTCGGAGGCGGAGGCTTCGCGGATCGATGTCGAGCAGGCGCGACTGGTGCTCTCGACGAACATCGCTGCGGCCTATGCCGATCTGGCGCGCCAGGCCGCCGAGCGGGCGGTGCAGCTGCGCTCGCTGGAAGTCCGCAGGCAGACCGAGCGATTGGTCGCGCAGCGCGTCACCAACGGCCTCGATACGCGGGCCGAGGTGAAGCAGGCAGAGGCGGCCATCCCGACGATCCGCGCGCAGATCGCCGCGATCGACGAGAACATCGGCCTGACCCGCAACCGGCTCGCCGCGCTGCTGGGCAAGGGGCCGGACCGGGGGCTGAGCATTGCGCTGCCACCGCTTCCTCCGGGGGCGCGGGCGCTGCCGGCCGGCGTCACCACCGACCTGATCGGTCGCCGGCCCGACATCGCCGCCGCGCGGGCGCGGGTCGAAGCGCGGGCGAGCGAAATCAAGGTCGCGCGTGCCGACTTCTATCCCGCGATCAATCTCAACGCGCTGGTAGGCTTCCAGTCGCTCGGCCTGGGCAACCTGTTCAAGGGCGGGTCCACCTATGGTCAGGTCGGGCCGGCGTTCACCCTGCCGATCTTCCGCGGCGGGCAGCTGTCGGGCCAGTATCGCGGCGCGCGCGCCAGCTATGACGAGGCGGTCGCGAGCTACGACGGCACGGTTGCCAACGCCTATCGCGAGGTCGCCGACGCGGTGACCAGCCAGCGCGCGCTGGTCGAGCGGCTTGCCCAGACCCGCGAGGCGCTTGCCGCCTCCGAAGAGGCGTGGTCGCTCGCGCGCCAGCGCTACGAGGGTGGGCTTTCGACCTTCCTCGACGTTCTCACCGCCGAAGACCGGGTGCTGCAGAACCGCACCGCGGTTGCCGACCTGGAGGCGCGGTCCTTCGCGCTCGACGTCCAGCTCGTCCGCGCGCTCGGCGGCGGCTTTTCCACCAACATCGCGGCCACGACCGCACGCAAGGACCCGACCCATGGTTGACGCCGCCCTTCCCAACCAGGCCGCCGCAGGCGAGGGCACCAAGCCCAACGGTCGGCGCAAGAAGTTGCTGGGGATCATCGCCGTACTGGTGCTGATCGCAGCGGTGATCTTCGGCGCCTATTACCTGCTGGTCTCCCGCCACTATGTCAGCACCGACAACGCCTATGTGGGCGCCGATACCGCGAGCGTCACGCCGATGATCGCGGCCCAGGTCGCGAGCGTCGCGGTTGCGGACACCCAGACGGTGCGCAAGGGCACGGTGCTGGTGCGCCTCGACGACAGCGACGCGCGCATCGCCGTCGCCCAGGCCGAGGCGGATCTGGCGCGGGCGCAGCGGCAATATGGCCAGACCTCCGCCACCAGCACCGCGCTTGCTGCGCAGGTGGAAGCGCGGGACGCCGACATCGCCCGTGCCCGCGCCCAGCTGGTCGCTGCACAGGCCGACTATGAGCGCGCTCGGCTCGACCTGGAGCGTCGCCAGCGGCTAGCGCCCAACGGTGCCGTCTCGGGCGAAGAACTGAGCAGCGCGACCAACGCCTTCGCCACCGCCCGTGCGAACCTGGAGCTGGCGCGTGCCGGCGTTGCCCAGGCGAGCTCGACCCGCGGCCAGGCGACCGGCCAGCTTGCGGCGAACAACGCGCTGATCCGCGGCACCACGGCTGCGACCGCGCCGGAGGTGCTCGCCGCCCAGGCCAAGCTCGCCCAGGCCAAGCTCGACTTGGAGCGCACCGTGATCCGCGCGCCGATCGACGGCGTCATCACGCGCCGCAACGTCCAGGTCGGACAGCGCGTCGCCCCGGGCACCGCGCTGATGCTGATCGTGCCGCTCAACCAGCTCTACGTCGACGCCAACTTCAAGGAAGGCCAGCTCGACCGCGTGAAGGTTGGCCAGCCGGTGACGCTCACCTCCGACCTTTATGGCGGCGACATCGAATATCACGGCCGCGTCATCGGCTTCTCGGGCGGCACCGGATCGTCGTTCGCGCTGATCCCGGCGCAGAACGCGACCGGCAACTGGATCAAGGTGGTCCAGCGCCTGCCGGTGCGCGTCGCGCTCGATCCCAAGGAGCTGCAGGCGCATCCGCTGCGCGTCGGCCTGTCGATGGACGCCGAGATCGACCTCCGCTCGCACTAGAGCGGCGTCCGATCCGGCTTCCCCGGATCGCCGCTCTGGTTTCCTTTTGTTGTCGCGGTTGCCGAGCCGGCAGCTGATGCCACCTGCCTCGCAACCGCTTTAAGGACAGGCCCATGAACGCCAAGGCCGAGTCGCCCACGCCCCTTACGGGCGTGCGGCTGCTGCTTGCGGGCGCGGTCCTCGCGCTCACCAACTTCATGGTGGTGCTCGACACCACCATCGCCAACGTCTCCGTGCCGCACATCTCCGGCAGTCTCGCCATCTCGGGCAGCCAGGGGACCTGGATCATCACCTCCTATGCGGTCGCGGAGGCCGTGTGCGTGCCGCTCACCGGCTGGCTATCCGGCCGGTTCGGCGCGGTCAGGGTCTTCACGGTCGGCATGATCGGCTTCGGCATCTTTTCGGTGCTGTGCGGGCTGTCGACCAGCCTGAGCATGCTGATCGCGTGCCGGATCGGGCAGGGGCTGTGCGGCGGACCGCTGATGCCGCTGTCGCAGACGCTGCTGATGCGCATCTTCCGCCCCGATCAGCGCGCGCAGGCGATGGGCGCCTGGTCGATGACCACCGTCGTCGCGCCGATCCTGGGGCCGATCCTGGGCGGCACGATCAGCGACAGCTGGTCGTGGCACTGGATCTTCTTCATCAACATCCCCGTGGCGGCGCTGTGCGCATTCGGCGCGATGCGGCTGCTGCGCCATGCCGAGACGCCGACCCAGCCGCTGCGCGTCGACAAGATCGGTCTGATGCTGATGCTGCTGTGGATCGGCGCCTTGCAGATCATGCTGGACCTGGGCCGCGAGCATGACTGGTTCGCGGATCCGATGATCGTCGGACTGGCAGTGATCGCGGGCGTCGGCTTCCTGGTGTTCCTGGCCTGGGAGGCGACCGAGGCCGAGCCGATCGTGGACCTGCGCGTGTTCCGGCACCGCGGCTATACGGTGGCGGTCACCTCGCTGTTCTTCGCGTTCGGCACCTTCTTTGCCTCCGCCGTCATCATCCCGCAGTGGCTCCAGACGAGCCTGGGCTACACCGCGACCTATGCGGGCTATGCGACGGCGTTCAACGGCGTGGCGGCGGTGGTGATGTCGCCGATCGTTGCGAAGCTCTCGACCAAGGTCGACCCGCGCGGGCTGGTATGCTTCGGTATCGTCTGGCTGGGCATGACGACGCTGCTACGCACGCAGTGGAACAGCGGCGCGGATTTCTGGACGCTCGCCTTCCCGCAGCTGCTCCAGGGGTTCGGCATGCCGTTCTTCTTCGTGCCCCTCATGACGCTGGCGCTGGGATCGGTGGATCCCAAGGAGACGGCGGCCGCCGCCGGCCTGATGAGCTTCCTGCGCACCATGGCGGGCGCGATCGGCACCTCCGTGGTGACGACCATGTGGGACGACAGCTCCCGCGTGGCGCGCAGCGAGGTGACCGGCCGGCTGAACGATGGCCACACGATCGACGCGCTGACGGCCCAGGGCATGCCGCTCGATCAGGTGCGCGCGATCGTGGCGCAGTTGGTGGACAAGGAGGCGATGGCGCTCGCCACCACCCACATCTTCCTTTTGTCGGCCCTGGCCTTTTTCGGGGCGGCGACGATCATCTGGCTGGCCCCCCGGCCCCGCCGCGCGGCGGACACCAGCGCGGCGCATTGATCCTTCCGGCGGCGGTGCAGCAGGTCTGCGCCGCCGCTGTTCCCTTAGCCTGCAGCCTGAACGCGACGCGCGAAAGCGCGCCGCGCGCGTCTTGATGCGTGGGGCGGGTCCCCGAAGGGAGTGTCTGATTTTCTAGGAAAAAATGGTGCTGCCGGTGAGGATTGAACTCACGACCTCAGCCTTACCAAGGATGCGCTCTACCACTGAGCTACGGCAGCACACGCCGGCAGTTGCCAGCGGAGGGGCGCCTATGTGCGGGGCGCGGATGATTGTCAACCCGGCATGGCGCGGTTTATGCGAAGCGCGATGAACGACCCCGAAAAACAGGCCCGGCTGGCGCAGGCGCTGCGCGACAATCTGCGGCGGCGCAAGGCACAGGCGCGCGCGGGGGAAGGGGCGCCTGCGCCCGTCGAGGAGCGCGCTGGCGGGTCGCAGGAGGATCGGGACCGCTGAAGAGGGCGGATACCCGCCCCTGTCACGCTGACGTTCGCCAGGGTGACGGGGGCATGCGTATCTCGGTCTCTCACCCGATCGGTGCGCACTTCTCCTCCAGCCAGGCGCGGGTGTCCGCATCCAGCAGCGGCGTGGCCCGACGCAGCGTCTCGGCGTGGTAGGCGTCCAGCCAGGCGCGCTCGGCCGGGGTCAGGAGCGCAGGCTCGATCAGGCGCCGCTCGATCGGCACGAAGCTAGTCGTCTGGAACGCCAGCATGGTCGCATCGCCGCCCGCAGGCGTGTGCTCCACCACCAGCATCAGGTTCTCGATGCGGATGCCGTACTCGCCGGCCTTGTAATAGCCGGGCTCGTTGGAGAGCAGCATGCCGGCGCGCAGCGGCTCCAGCGGGCCGCCGCCCGGATAGGTCGGCTGGGCGATGCGCTGCGGCCCTTCGTGGACCGACAGATAGGCGCCGATGCCGTGGCCGGTGCCATGCGCGAAATCGAGGCCGGCCTCCCACAGCGGGCGGCGGGCGAAGGCGTCGATCTGCGCGCCCGTTGTGCCGTCCGGAAAGATGGCGGTGGCGACCGCGATGTGCCCCTTGAGCACGCGGGTGAAGCGGTCGCGCATCTCGGCCGTGGGCTCGGTAACCGGCATCACGCGGGTGATGTCGGTGGTGCCATCGGCGTACTGCCCGCCCGAATCGATCAGGAACAGCTGGCCCGGCAGGATCGGCGCGTTCGATTCGTCCGTGACCTTGTAGTGCGGGCTGGCACCGTGCGCGCCGGTGGCGGAGATCGTCTCGAACGACTCGTCCTTGAGCACGCCGGTTTCGGCACGGAAATCGTGGAGCCGCGCCACGACGTCGAGTTCGGTCAGCGTACCGGCAGGCGCGGTGTCCTCGAACCACTTGAGGAAGCGCACCAGTGCGGCAGCATCGCGCGCTTGGGCGGCATGGTGACCGGCGATCTCGGCCGGGTTCTTGATCGCTTTGGCCAATACCACCGGATCGCGCATCGGCAGCAGCGTGGCCCCGCCCGATCCGAGCGCGTCGAAGATCGCCGCGACCGCCCGCTCGGGATCAACGGCGACGCGCTTGCCCGCAAGGGCGCGCAAGGCGGATGCGAACTCCGCCTTGTCGCGGACGCGCACGGCGTTGCCCAGGTGGCGGTGGACGTCGTCGCAGACCTTGTCGGGCGCCACGAACAGCTCGGCGGTGCCATCTTCGGCGACCAGTGCGTACGAGAGCGCGACCGGCGTGTGGGTCACGTCGGTGCCGCGCACGTTGAACGCCCAGGCGACCGAATCGAGCGCGGAGAGCACCAGCGCGTCGGCGCCCTGGGCGCGCAGCCAGTCGGCGATTTCCGCCCGCTTGTCGGCGGCGCTGCGGCCGGCGAGAGTGTCGGGCTGCACGGCGAGCGGGGCGTCGGACGGCTCCGGGCGGTCCGCCCAGAGCGCATCGATCGGATTCGCCGCGACCGGCACCAGCGTGCCGCCGCGCGGGGCGAGGGCGGCGGCGGTCCGTTCCACCCACTCGCGCGTGTGCAGCCACGGGTCGTAGCCGATCCGGCCGCCCTGCGGCGCATGGCCAGCGAGCCAGCCCGCCACGCTTTCCTGCGGCACTTGGGCATAGCTCCAGTCGGCGCCGTCGACCTGCTCGCGCACCTGCAGCGTGTAGCGGCCGTCGGTGAAGATCGCCGCGTCGCTGGACAGCACCACTGCGGTACCGGCCGAGCCCTGGAAGCCGGTGAGCCACGCCAGCCGCTGCGCATAGCCGCCGACATATTCGCTCATATGCTCGTCCGTCAGCGGCACGACGAACCCGTCGAGCCCTTCTTGCGCGAGCCGGGTGCGGAGGGTGGCGAGGCGTTCGGAATAAGCAGGCATCGGCAATCCATCTGGCGGTCGGGGCGGCGGCGGGGGATGCCCCACGGCTGCGGAAGGCCGTGCTGTGCCAGATTCAGCCGGTGGGCGACAGGGCCGCACCCGGACTCGGCTCACCGCTTGGGGGTTCATTCGCCCCGCCGGCTGCGATACCCCGCCCGCATGCCCGACGCGATCCAGATGCCGTCCGCCCTTCCGTCCATGCGCAGGGGGGCGTGGCTGGCACTGCTTGCGGTGCCGCTCCTGGCCGCGTGCGGCGGCAAGCACTTCCGGCCGGTGAGCGACACGCCGGTCAAGATCGGCAAGCCCTATACGGTGCGCGGCATCCGCTACACGCCGGCCGAGGATCCGAGCTACGACGCGGTCGGCTATGCCAGTTGGTACGGCAATGAATCCGGCAACCAGACGGCGAACGGCGAGCGCTTCCGGCCGAAGGGGATCACCGCCGCGCATACCACCCTGCCGCTTCCGAGCTATGTCGAGGTGACGGCGCTCGACACCGGGCGCACCATCCTGCTGCGGATCAACGATCGCGGACCCTTTTCGCGCGGGCGCATCCTGGACCTGAGCCGGGGCGCGGCCGAGCAGCTCGGCATCCGCACGCAGGGCTATGCGGCAGTGCGGGTGCGCCGGGTCGAGCCGCCGGAAAAGGACCGGGCGCGGCTGCGCGACGGCAAGCCGGCGCCGGAGCGGCCCCGTGCCTCGGCGGTGGAACTGGCGAACCTGCGCGAGCGGCTGGCGCTGGAAAGCGGGCGCTAGGGGCGCCCTAGATCCCAGCCAGCCGTGTTCCGGCCTGAGCGGGGTACCGGAAGAGGGTGCGGAGCGTCCTTCCTTCCTGTGCTCCTGCGCAGGCAGGAGCCTAGGGCCACGTGCCACAGCGCTTGAAACCCTGGGCTCCTGCCTGCGCAGGAGCACGATAGATGCAAGCGTTGGCTCCCCTCGACTTCGCAGGCGTCCCGGCCCACATGGGCGGGCATGAACCACCCGACGCCCCCCATCGCAGAGCAGCGCCCCCATCAGTTCGAACGCCACGGCATCACCGTAGAGGACCCCTGGGCCTGGCTGCGCGACGCCGGCTATCCCGAGGTCACCGATCCGGACGTGCTCGGATACCTGGAAGCCGAGAACGCCTATTTCGAGACGGTGATGGCGCCCCACCAGCCGCTTACCGACCGGTTGTTCGAGGAGATGCGCGGGCGGATCAAGGAGGACGACGCCACCGTCCCGCAGAAGGACGGCGACTGGCTCTACTGGTCCGACTTCGAGACCGGCGGGGAATATCGCCGCTGGTGGCGCAAGCCCGTCTCAGGCGGCGCGGACGAGCTGATCCTGGACGAGCCGGCGCTGGCCGCAGGCAAGGAGTATTTCCGCCTGGGTGCCCTCTCGGTCAGCCCCGACGGCCGCTACCTCGCCTATGCCATCGACGACAATGGCTCCGAACGCTTCGAGGCGCGGGTCAAGGACCTCACCACCGGCGCGCTGCTGGACGACGTGATTCCCGGCACCTTGTCCGAACTGGTGTGGGTCGCAGACTCCTCGGGCTTCCTCTACGGCCTGGCCAACGACCAGTGGCGGACCGACAATGCACGGCTGCATCGGCTGGGCACGCCGATCGACCAGGACGTCGAGTTGTATCACGAGGCGGACGAGGGCTGGCGGGTGTCGGTGGGCGAGACCCAGTCGCGCCGCTTCCTGGTGATCTCCGCCGGCGATCATGTCACCAGCGAGGTCCGGCTGATCCCCGCCGACGACCCGACCGCCGAGCCGATCCTGGTGCGCGCCCGCCAGCCGCACGTCGAATATGATGTGGAGGAGCATGACGGCACGCTGTTCATCCACACCAACGACACCGATCCGAACTTCCGGTTGGTAACCGCACCGCTGGAGCGCCCCTCCGAATGGACCGAGCGCGTGCCCGCGAGCGACCATTTCTACATGACCGGCGTCACCACTTTCGCCGACTTCTTCGTGGTCGAGGGACGCGAGGACGGTCTCGATCAGATCTTCCTTCACCGCTACGAAGGCGGCGAGGGAACGGCGATCGCCTTCCCGGAGGCGAGCTATGTCGTGGGGCTGGGAGACAACCCCGAGTACGCCGTCGACAAGCTGCGGCTCGGCTATGAGTCGATGGTCACGCCGGGTACCGTCATCGAGTATGACGTCGCCACCGCCGAGCAGCGCGTGCTCAAGGTCCAGACCATCCCCAGCGGCTATGACGCGTCGAAGTATGCGACCGAGCGGCTGAAGATTGTCGCCCGCGACGGCACGGAAGTGCCGGTGTCGGTGGTCTACCCCAACGGCTTCCCGCGCGACGGCACGGGCAAGCTCTACCTCTATGCCTATGGCGCCTATGGCTATGCGGTGCCGCCGGGCTTCTCGACCAGCCGCATGTCGTTCCTCGACCGCGGCGTTGCCTTCGCCATCGCGCACATCCGTGGCGGCGACGATCTCGGCCAGCAATGGTACCTGGACGGCAAGCTCGAGAAGCGCACCAACACGTTCAACGACTTCGTCGACGTGGCACGTGGGCTCATCGAGCACGGCTTCACCAGCGAAGGGCAGATCGCCATCGCCGGCGGATCGGCGGGCGGTGAGCTGATGGGCGCGGTGGTGAACTCCGACCCCGAGCTATGGGGCGCGGTGGTCGCGAGCGTGCCCTTCGTCGACGTGCTCAATACGATGCTGGACGAGACGCTGCCGCTGACGCCGGGCGAATGGCCGGAGTGGGGCAATCCGATCGAGGATAAGGCGGCGTTCGAGCTGATCCGCTCGTACAGCCCGTACGACAACGTCCGGGCGCAGGCGTACCCGCCGATCTTCATCTCGGGCGGCTTGAACGACCCGCGGGTGACCTATTGGGAGCCGGCCAAATGGGCCGCGAAGCTGCGCTTCACCAAGACCGACGACAATGTGCTGCTGCTCAAGACCAACATGGGCGCAGGCCATGGCGGCAAGTCGGGCCGGTGGGAGAGCCTGAAGGAAGCCGCCGAGGAAATGGCGTTCGTGCTGTGGCAGCTCGGGGTCGAGGGCTGAGCCCTCGCGGGCGGAGCCGCGGCTCCGCCCGTCGGGAGTGCGCCGCGCAGTTGCGGCGCGGGCGTCAGGCGGCCTTGGCGAACTCGGCGACGATCGCGCGGTCGTTGGCAGCAGTGGTCTTGGAGACCGGTGCGATGTGCGCGCCGACGGTCTGGTTGCGATAGGCGAAATACAGCGCGATCAGGCTGAACATGGTGGACCTCTTAGATGTTTGCTGCGGTGCAGCATCTGTCCCCATCCATGTGGCGTTTCGGCGCGATTGCAGCAAATGCAATGAACTTGCCGGCAGTTGCGCGGCGTGCATCTCAAAGTGGAGCGCGTGCGGGAGGTGCGTACCTCCGCCCGAGCCGGTCGCCAGGGAGACGACCGCTCGCCGAAGATGGCGACGCTCCAAGTAAGGGCTACGCTTGGACTTGCAGGCGCGAGCAGCGCCCCGCGAGGCTCAGTCGCGCACGACTCGCGTGACGTGCCCCATCTTGCGGCCGGCACGAACCTCGCGCTTGCCGTAGAGGTGGAGGTGGGCACCCGGCTCCGCCATCAGTTCGGGCCAGGCATCGGCGTCTTCGCCGATCAGGTTGGTCATCACCGCCTCGCGGCCCGTCATCCGCACTGGGCCGAGCGGCAGGCCGCAGATCGCGCGCACATGGTTCTCGAACTGCGAGGTCTCGGCGCCTTCGATCGTCCAGTGGCCGGAATTGTGGACGCGCGGCGCCATCTCGTTGAACACCGGGCCTTCGGCGCCGCAGAAGAATTCCAGCGTCAGCACGCCGACATGGCCGAGCGCCTCGGCGACGCGGCCGGCGAGTGCTGCCGCCTCGGTCCATTGCGCGGCGACTTCCGCCGGCGCGGGAACGGTCGAGGTATCGAGGATGCCGTCCTTGTGGACGTTGCACGCCGGCGGATAGCTGACCACCGTACCGTCCGGGCTGCGCGCCAGGATGATGGAGAATTCGTGGGTGAAGGGAACGAACGCTTCCAGGATCGCCGGGCCGTCGCCGATCGCCGCCCAGGCGGCGTCCGCGTCCTCCGGCCCTGCAAGCCGGGCCTGGCCCTTGCCGTCATAGCCGAAGCGTGTGGTCTTGAGCACCGCGGGGCAGCCGATGGTGGCGATCGCCGCGTCCAGCTCCGCGCGGCTGGCGACCGCCGCCCAGCGGGCGGGCCGGCCACCGAGATCCTCGACGAAGCGCTTCTCCGCGACGCGATCCTGCGCCACGCGGAGCGACTTGGAGGAGGGGTGAACCGGCACCTGTTCCTCGAGCGTCGCGATCGGCTCGGCGGCGATGTTCTCGAACTCGTAGGTGACGAGGTCGACCTGGGCGGCGAACTCGGCGAGCGCCGCGCCGTCGTCATAGGCGCCGCGGGTGTGCGCGGCGGCGACGTCGTTGGCCGGCCCGGTATCGGGCGCATAGACATGGATGCGATAGCCCAGCTGGGCGGCGGCCATGCCGATCATCCGCCCGAGCTGGCCCGATCCGATGATGCCGATGGTGGCGCCGGGAGCGTGGGTCATTGCGGGTCGATCGCCACGCTGTCGGTCTGGGCGGCGCGCCAGGTGTCGAGGCGGGCGGCGAGCGCATCGTCGGAGACGGCCAGGATCGCCGCTGCCATCAGGCCGGCATTGACGGCGCCGGCGCGGCCGATCGCGAGCGTACCGACCGGGATGCCGGCCGGCATCTGCACGATCGAGAGCAGGCTATCCATGCCGCTCAATGCTTTCGATTCCACCGGCACGCCCAGCACCGGCAGCCGCGTCATCGAGGCCGCCATGCCGGGCAGGTGCGCAGCGCCCCCGGCACCGGCGATCACCACCTTGAGGCCACGTCCCGCCGCACTCTCGGCATAGTCGACCAGACGCCGCGGCGTTCGGTGCGCGGACACCACCTTGGTCTCGTGCGGGACGCCCAAGGCGTCGAGCACGTCTGCTGCATGGCGCATCGTCTCCCAATCGGAGGTGCTGCCCATGATGATGCCGACGAGAGGTTGGTCTGCCATCGCTGTCCCGAATGCGAGGAAGCCGGCTTCCTAGAGAGCGGCACGGCACCGGGCAAGGCCGAAGCCCTGCCCGAAGTGTCACGCTGCGAAACGGCGTTACCGGTCGCGCAGATAGTAACGGTCGGTCGCGTTGAGCGCCTCGTCGAGTTCGTAGACCAGCGGCTGCCCCGTCGGGATCTCCAGGCTGGCGATATCCGCATCCGAGATGCCGGACAGGTGCTTCACCAGCGCGCGCAGCGAATTGCCGTGCGCGGAGATCAGCACGCGCTTGCCGGCCTTGAGCTCGGGCACGATCCGCGCCTCCCAATAGGGCAGCACGCGCGCGATCGTGTCCTTCAGACTCTCCGTCGCAGGTACGGCGATGCCGGCATAGCGACGGTCGTTGCTGAGGTCATAGGGGCTTCCCGCCTCCGGCAGGGGCGGCGGGATGTCGAAGCTGCGGCGCCAGATCTTGACCTGCTCCTCGCCGTGCTTGGCTGCGGTCTCTGCCTTGTCGAGGCCGGTCAGCCCGCCATAGTGGCGCTCGTTGAGGCGCCAGTCCTTCTCGACCGGCAACCACAGGCGGCCCATCGACTCCAGTGCGAGGTTGAGCGTCTTGATCGCCCGCGTCTGGAAGCTGGTGAAGCACTGGTCGAAGTCGAGCCCCTTGGCCGCCATCAGTTCGCCGGCCGCCGTCGCCTCGGCGATGCCCTGCTCGGTCAGGTTGACGTCCCACCAGCCGGTGAAGCGGTTCTCCAGGTTCCAGGCGGACTGGCCGTGACGAATGAGGACGAGGCTGGGCATCGGGGCTCCTTGAGAAAATGAGTACGGCAGGACGGACGGATCAGAGCTCGTCGATCATCCCGGCAAGCGTGTCGAGGCAGGAATGCGCGAGCTTCTTGGAGCGCTCGGGCGACCAGCCGAACTCCGGATCGGAGTTCGCGTCATGGTCCTTGAACGGCATCTCCAGCGTCATCGACACCGCGCCGAAGCGTTCGGCGAGCTGGTTGGTGGACATCGACAGGTTCGCCTGGCCGGGTGCGGACTTCACATAGCCGAGCTCCAGCTGGAAGTCGGGCGTCGCCGCGGCGAGCCGCCGGCCATATTCGTAGAACTTCTCGCCATGCGGATCGGTCCAGGCGGGAATGCCTTCGTATCCGGCTAGGAAGTTGGCGGGGATCGCCTCGTCGCCATGAACGTCCATGGCGAAGACGACGCCGGTCTCATCCATGGCATTGCGCACGCACAGCACTTCCGGGCTGCGCTCCGGCGTCGGCGTGTGCCACTCGCGGTTGAGGTTCACGCCGGCCGCATTGGTGCGCAAGTGCCCGCGGAACGAGCCGTCCGGGTTCATGTTGGGCACCAGGTGCAGCGTCGCCTTTTCACGCAGTGCGCGGGCGGTGGCGTCGTTCGGATCGACCAGCTTTTCCAGCGCGCCTTCCATGAACCATTCGGTCATCGATTCGCCGGGATGCTGGCGCGCGTAGAACCACACCTGCTTGGGGCCGGTGCCGATCGTCAGGCAATCGATCGCGCGGCCGTCGAGCGTCTGGCCCAGCTCGCGCACGGTAACGCCGGGCTCGCCAGCGATTCGTGCAACCAGCGCGTCGTGCTGCTCCATCGTGTAGGGTGCGAAATAGGCGAACCACACGAGGTCGCTGTCGATCTCCGCCGTCCAGCGCAGCACGCCATCGGCATAGTCGGTGTCGGCGACCTGCCGCCATGCCACGCGGTCGGTGCTCATCCGCGTGCGGTAGCCGGGCCAGCCGAACGCATAGGCCGACCCGCCCGCATTGGTGATGCGGAAGGTCAGCCGGCGCCCCTTGGCGCCGGCCACGCGAAAGTGGAACCACTGATAGAAGTCGGACTGGTGATCGCGCACGATCTCCAGGTTCAGCGTGTCGCCCGCGTTCCCGGCGAGGCGGATGTTACCGCTGTCGAAGGCGGCGTTGACGGTGATGCTCATTTGACCGTGGTAGTGATCCCCGACTCTCCGGGGAAGCCCTGGAACAAGGCGCGGGCAAGCTTGTCCGCCACGGTGATCGGCTGGCTCGACGTCTTGCCCTCCAGCGACTCGGTCATGGCGCGACCTTCCCAGACCACCGTGTTGTCCGCGCGACGGCGGATCTGGGCGGAGAGCTCGGAGCCGATCACCGCCTGCTGGCGGCCGCCGCCGACGGGCAGGGTCACGCCGCCGCCTACGCCCACGCCCGAGCGCCGGCCGAAGCTGCCGCCGCCGGCACCCAGGCCCACGGAAAAGGGTGCAGGCTTTTCCACATAGCCGCGGGTGGCGCGCAGGAATGCGACCGAGACGACATAGCGCGAATCGCTGCTCACCGTGGTGCGTGTAGGCGTGAAGCCAAGGCGACTCAGTTCGCGCGAAACCGCGTCGGCATAGGTCTGGTACTCGGGGCTGATGGTCGCGTTGGTGCGGAGCGGCTCGATCGTGAAGCTGCCCGGCTCCACGGGCGAACCGAGGTGAAAGCGGGTCACATCGATCGGGGCGGCACGCTGGGTGGTCGCACAGCCCGCGGTAAGGCTTGCGATCCCTGCGGTAAGCGCCAGTACGAGCTTGTTCATGCCTTGGCTCCTGTGCGGCCCGAATCGTCGTGCCGTGTTCAACGCGCGGCTTGCCGCATCCGCTCCAATGCCGCCATCCTTGACTTGGAAGCCGTCAGCTTCTAGGCGGGCGCCTCTTTTTGTCAGCCCAAATTTCGAGAAGCGAACCCGGTCATGAAGATCGTCAACTCCCTGAAGTCGCTCAAGGATCGCCACCGGGACAACCGCGTGATCCGCCGCCGCGGCCGTATCTACGTCATCAACAAGACGAATCGCCGTTTCAAGGCACGCCAGGGCTGATCTTGCCGGTTCGGTGACGGTCGACGTGCCGAACCCGGTCAAGGCCGTCGTCTTCGACGTCGGCAACGTCCTCTACCATTGGGACCCTCGGTTCCTCTACGAGCGCCTGATCGACGACGATCAGGCGCTCGCGGCGTTTCTGCGCGACGTCGTCACGCAGGAATGGCATTTCCAGCATGATGCCGGCCGCCCCTTCGCCGAGACTTCGGCCGAGCTGATCGCGCGCTATCCAGAGCATGACGCGCTGATCGCCGCCTGGGGGCCGCGCTTCAACGAAAGCATCGGCGGGCCCGTGCCCGGCATGGCCGAGATCGTCGCGGAACTGGATGCCGCGGGCGTGCCGCTCTACGCGATCACCAACTTTTCCGGCGAGTTCTGGCCGCCGTTCCGCGCGACCGCGCCCGAGTTGTTCGACCGGTTCCGCGACGTGGTGGTGTCGGGCGACGAGAAGCTGGTGAAGCCGGATCCGGCGATCTATGCGCTGGCGCTGCGCCGATTCGGCTTGGCACCGGGCGAGGCGGTGTTCGTGGACGACAACCTCGCCAACGTGGCCGCCGCCGATGCCGCGGGCCTTCGCGCGGTGCATTTCTCGGACGCTGCGGCTTTCCGCGCCGAACTGGTGCGGCTGGGGTTGCTACCCGAATAACAAGCACGTGCTCCTGCGCAGGCAGGAGCCCAGGGCCGCAGGCGCTGGCGTTCGCATACCCGGTGCTCCCGCTTTCCGGGAGCACCGGGTCGGCCTCAGGCTTTGTTCTTTTCGTAATTCTTGAGCTCGTCGCCGATCAGTCGCACCACGTGCAGCACGTTGGTGGAGCCCGGCGTTCCGAACGGCACGCCGGCACAGACCACCACCCGGTCGGTGGCGCCGGCCATGTGATGGCGCAGCATCATGCGCTTCGCCTTGGCGATCATCTCCTCGAACGAGCCGACGTCGCGGGTGTGGACCGCGTGGACGCCCCACAACAGGCCGAGTCGCCGTGCGGTCTCCAGCTTCGGAGTCAGCACCATGATCGGCACGCCGGGACGCTCGCGTGCGATTCGCCGGGCGGTCGAGCCGGAGATGGTGAAGCACAGGATCGCCTTGGCATCGACCGTGCGGGCGATGTTCTTGGCAGCTTCGGCGAGCGCGTCGGCGGTGGTCGGATCGGGACGGGTGATGGTGAAGTGGACGCGGTCGCCGTGGCCGGGATCGCGCTCCACCGAATTGGCGATCGCATCCATCATTGCGACCGATTCGACCGGCCAGTCGCCGGCGGCGCTTTCGGCCGACAGCATGATCGCATCGGCACCGTCGTAGACCGCCGTCGCGACGTCCGACACTTCCGCGCGGGTCGGCGACGGCGAGGTGATCATCGATTCGAGCATCTGGGTCGCGACCACCACCGGTCGGCCCAGCCGGCGGGCGGTCTCGACGATCCGCTTCTGGAGCGGCGGCACCGACTGGGGCGGCAGCTCCACGCCCAGGTCGCCGCGCGCGACCATGACGCCGTCGCACTGCTCGACGATTTCTTCCAGTCGTACGACGGCGGACGGCTTCTCGATCTTGGCGAGCAGCGCCGCGCGTCCCTGGATGAGCTTGCGGGCGTCCGCCAGATCCTCGGGCCGCTGCACGAACGAGAGCGCGATCCAGTCGACGCCCGCGTCCACCGCGAAGTGAAGGTCGCTGATGTCTTTGGGGGTCAGCGCCGCCATCGGCAGCACCACGTCCGGAACGTTCAGGCCCTTGTTGTTGGAGAGCATGCCGCCGACTTCGACCCGGGTGACGATGCGGGTGTCGTCATGCTCGACGACGCGCAGCACGAGCTTGCCGTCGTCCAGCAGCAGCCGAGCCTCCGGCGTGATCGCGGCGAAAATCTCCCGGTGGGGAAGCTCGACGCGGGTCGCGTCGCCCGGCGCGTCCGAGCGATCGAGGATGAACTGGCTGCCGGTTTCCAGCATCACCTTGCCCTCGGCGAAGCGGCCGACGCGCAGCTTCGGACCCTGAAGATCGGCGAGGATCGTGGTCGGGCGGTTATATTCCTTTTCCAGCGCGCGAATCGCCGCGATCACCGGGAGCTTGGACGCCTGGTCGCCATGGCTCATGTTGATCCGGAACGCGTCTGCGCCGGCTTCGAACAGCCGGGCGATCATCTCCGGAGTGTTGCTGGCCGGGCCCAGTGTCGCGAGCACGCGGACTTTGCGCGAGCGGGGCGTAAAAGCCTTTGTCATCCTCGATCCTTGGTTTTCGAGCCACCGGCTCTACCTGTTCTTCGATCCGGATCAACCTTTGGAGGGCGTAAATGACAGACATCGACCATCTTGATGACAGGATCGCTGCGGCCGCGTTCCGGCGGCTGGTGCGTCATCTGCGCCATCGCTCGGACGCGCAGAACATCGATTTGATGGGGCTGGCGGGATTTTGCCGGAACTGTCTGTCGGAATGGGTGGAGGACGCGAGCATCCGCGCGGAGCAGCCGATCGACCGGGAAGCCGCCCGCGAGTTGATCTATGGCATGCCCTATGCCGAGTGGAAGGCCAGCCACCAGCCGCCGGCAACCGAGGCGCAGCTCGCGCGCATGCAGGAAAGCCTGGCGCGCAATCCGACCGACCTCGCCTGAAGGCCAAACCAGGCGCGCGAGCCTCACGACCGGTTGAGCGGTGGCGGGGGATCGCCTAGACGCCCCGGTTCACCACAGATTCCACAGGACCATCATGAGCGACAATATCTCCGCCGAGCAGCTGCGCCTTCTGATCGAGCGCATCGAGCGGCTGGAAGAGGAGAAGAAGGGCATCTCCGACGACATCAAGGATGTCTATGCCGAAGCGAAGTCGACCGGCTTCGACGTGAAGACCATGCGATCGATCATCCGCCTCCGCCGGATGGAAAAGCATCACCGCGACGAGGCGGACATGCTGCTCGAGACCTACAAGCAGGCGCTCGGCATCTGATCGACGGCGCCTTCGGGCGCCGTTCCCGCCCCGGCCGCGCGGGACAGGCACTGTGCTTGTCTCGGGGGCGGTGTTTCTTCTACCCGTCTATGCATTGACGGCCCGCTTCCCGGGGAAGCCGGCTGCCCCTGGATTCGAGAGAGCACATGGCAGGCCATTCCAAGTTCAAGAACATCATGCACCGCAAGGGCGCGCAGGATAAGAAGCGCTCGGGCATGTTCTCCAAGCTCAGCCGCGAAATCACCGTCGCAGCCAAGATGGGTCTGCCGGACCCCGACATGAACCCGCGCCTGCGCGCGGCGGTGAACGCCGCCAAGGCGCAGTCGATGCCCAAGGACAACATCCAGCGCGCGATTGACAAGGCGTCGAAGGGCGACATGGAGAATTACGAGGAGATCCGCTACGAGGGCTTCGGGCCCGGCGGCGTGTCCCTCATCATCGAGGCGCTGACCGACAACCGCAACCGCACCGCCACCAACGTGCGTACCGCGGTGTCGAAGAACGGCGGCAACCTGGGTGCGAGCGGTTCGGTGAGCCACGGCTTCGACCGCGTCGGCCTCATCAACTATCCGGCAAGCGCCGGCGACGCCGAAAAGGTGTTCGAGGCGGCACTGGAAGCCGGTGCCGAGGACGTCACCTCTAGCGAGGACGGCCACGAGATCTGGACCGCGCAGGGCGACCTGCACGAAGTCGCCAAGGCGTTGGAGCCGGTGCTGGGCGAGGCCGAGGGCGCCAAGCTCGCCTGGAAGCCGCAGACCATGGTCGAAGTGACCGAGGACGACGCCGCGACGCTGTTCAAGCTGATCGACGCGCTCGACGACGATGACGACGTGCAGACCGTGTGGGGCAACTACGAAGTCTCCGACGCCGTCATGGAGAAGCTCGGCTGATGCGTCTGATCCTCCCCGGGACGGGGAGGGGGACCGCTCGCAGAGCGGTGGAGGGGGGCTTCCACCGCCGGGGCGCTGGCGGCGCCCCCCCTCCACCAGCCTACGGCTGGTCCCCCTCCCCATGCTGGGGAGGAGCGGTCCGGTGGTGATCCTCGGTCTCGACCCCGGCCTCGGCACCACCGGCTGGGGCCTGATCCGCGCGGACGGCAATCGCCTCAGCCACGTCGCCAACGGGCAGATCCGCACCGACCCGTCGATGCAACTGCCCCGGCGTCTGTCGCACCTGTTCGGGGCGCTGGGCGAGGTGATCCGCACGGAGCGCCCCGAGAGCGCTGCGGCCGAGGAAGTGCTGGGCAATTCCAATGCCCAGTCGACGCTCAAGCTAGGGCAGGCGCGCGGCGTGGTGCTGCTCGCCGCCGCCACTGCGGGGCTGGCGATCGGCGAGTATCATCCGAGCATCGTCAAAAAGGCGGTGGTCGGCACTGGCGGCGCGGACAAGCGGCAGATCCAGGCGATGGTCGGGCATCTATTGCCGGGCGTGAAGCTGGCCGGGCCCGATGCCGCCGACGCGCTGGCGGTGGCGATCACCCATGCGCATCACCTGGCGAGCGCCCATGCGCGCGCCCGACGAACGGGAGTGGGGGCATGATCGCGCATCTCAAAGGCAGGCTGGAGTCGACCGGCATCGACCACGCGGTGATCGACGTGGGCGGCGTCGGCTATCTCGTCGGCGCCTCGTCCCGCACGCTGCAGGCGCTGGGCGGGGTGGGCGAGCACGTCACCATCCACACCGAGATGCTGGTGGCCGAGGACTTCATCCGGCTGGTCGGCTTCGCCACCGCCGACGAGCGCGACTGGTTCCGGCTGCTGACCGGCGTGCAGGGCGTGGGTGCGCGCGTCGCGCTGGCGATCCTGTCGGTGCTCGCCCCCGACGAGCTGCGCACCGCCATTGCCAAGGGCGACAAGGCCGGCATCGGCCGCGCAAATGGGGTGGGGCCCAAGCTCGCCCAGCGCATCGCCATGGAGCTGAAGGACAAAGTCGGCGGCATCGCGCCCGGGCTCGCGGGCGTCGCCGGCGCCACGATCCCGGCGGGCGGCGCGAGCGCCGACGCGGTATCGGCGCTGCTCAACCTGGGCTTCAAGCCGGCCGAAGCCGCGCGCGCGGTGGAGGCGGCCGCCGAAGAGGTCGGCGAGGGTGCCAGCCTCGATGCGCTCGTCCGCCTCGCGCTGCGCAAGGCGGCGCGATAGCGGCAGCGCTGGACGCCGCGGCCCGTGCGCGGCAGGATGCCTCTGCCTGAACGGGGGCGCTGTCCTCGGAAGGGGTGAGGCACCAAAAGAAAGCACGGTCGACATGGCGATGCATGCGATGATCCTTGTGGCGCTGCTTGCGACAAGCCCTGCGAGTGCTGAGGATGCGGCCCTGCGTCGACTGGTCGAGCGGTTCGAGGCGGCGCGCCTCGGGTTCGATCCTGCTGCGCTCGAAGAGACGCTTTCGCCCGAGTACGAAGAGATCTCGCCGGCTGGTGCTGTCGACTCCCGCGCGGAGGTGCTCGCCTTCTACGCGCCCGAGGCGAAGAAGCCTGCGCCGCCGATCCAGAGCGATGAAGTCGCTGTGCGATCGGCCGGGGATACTGCAGTGGTTACGTCGCGCATGTCGGTGATGCTTCCCGGCGGTGCGTCCCGTTCCATGCGCGTCCGCTATGTCGCGCATCGGTCCGGCGGCGCTTGGCGGCTGATCTCGACGCAATACACGCCGATCCCGCCGGCAAGGACGCAGTAACCAAAAGCAGGGTCCCTCTTCCGTCCCATACGCCGGCGCAGGCCGGGCTCCAGGGCCAAGCAGAGCCACGGCTTGCGGCGCCTTGAAGCCTGGCTCCTGCCTGCGCAGGAGCACGGTAGAGGGGTTGCAGAGGCCCGGACTGCGCGTTCGTCAGAACAGCTTCAGCTCCACCACGCGCACCGGCTTTCCCGCCTGCGGGCGCATGCGCACCCGAACCGCGGTGGCGCGGAGCGGCTTCCAGCGGGCGTTGGTGATGCCGTTGGCGAGCGGAGCGTCCTGCTCAGCCGTGACTTTCTGCCAGCGACCGTTGACCTGCGCCTCGATCGTGTAGCCGGTCGGGGCGGCGTGCTGGGCATCGGCGAAGAAGGCGAGTTCGGCCGAAGAAAGCTCGGTGGCCTTGTCGAAGTCCACCTGCAGCCAAGGCGCGCGTTCGCCGGCCTGGCTGCTCCAGCCGTGGTCGTTTTCGGGGAAGAACACCACGCGGCCGTCCACGGCGTCGTGGATGCGCTCGGGCGTGCCGCTCGACGCGCTCGGCTTGGGGAATTGGCCGCGGACCAGTTCGACGGCGCGGTCGATGCGGGTCGCGCGTACAGGCGCGGCGCGGCGCGAGATCGGCACTTCGATCCGCTCGGCCTTGGCGCTGCGGGCGACCTCCTGCCCGTCAACCAGCACGCGCATGCCCGCACCCTGGCGGTAGTGGCTGCCATCGGCGTCGTAGCGGATCGTCACCAGCCGCCCGTGATAGGGTACGTCCTGCAACTGGAACCACTGAAGGGTGTCCGGCCCGGATCCGGCGGGCACCAGCGGGTCGATCTCGAGCACATCGTCCTCGCGCGGACGCAGTCCGACCAAGCCGGAGATCACCAGGTCGGTGAAGCCCGAATGGAAATAATGGTGGCTGCGCGCCAGGCCGACGATCGGCTTGCCGGTATCGGGATGATAATCCTCCTCCAGGTCGAGCCGGTCGCCCTGAAAGTGGAGCTGCGCATATTGGCGCAGCAGGCGCAGATAGTCGGCGCGGGTGACGACGTCCTGGCGATAGTCACGTAGCAGATTGGCCATGGCGGTCAGCGTCTGCGTCGTCTGGAACGGCCAGATGGGTCCGTTCCACTGGCATTCGGGCGCCGTGCCTTCGTAGCGATACTGCTGCATGTAGTGCGGGTAGCTCGGCTCCACCGTGCGCATGCCGAACGGCCCGCCTAGCCCCTGCGGCGACAGCAGGTGCCTCCAAGCGTCGGCGAAGCGCGGGTCGTTGCTCGGCAGGCCGAAGGTCCAGGGCACGTAGCCGGCGAGCTCGCGCCCGCGGATCGGCTCCCAATATTTCACATGCTCGTTGTTGACCTTGTACCGGTCGATGAAGTGGCCGAGCTTCGGGCTCCACAGCGCTTCCTCGACGCGGGTGCGCAGCCGGTCGGCGCGTGCGTCATAGTCGGCGGCGGTCTTCGCATCCCCAGAAAGGGCGGACAGACGTGCGATCGCGCGCGCGTTGGCGAACATATAGGCGTTGATCGACGGCCGGAACGAATCGCCGCCGCGAAAGCCATCCTTGCCGCCCGAGGCGTCGATCGAGGACATGGTGTATTCGGTCGCGTCGAGCAGCGGCTCGATGAAGTAGAGCCCCTTGGTGAAATCGAACTTGTCGTCCCACAGGCCATAGATGTGGCGCATCGCGGACAGGTGGCGGACCGCATCGGCGCGGTCGCCGTCGACCAGGAAGCGCGCGTAGGTGGCATCCGCGATCGCCTCGCTGAAGTGCCGGTCGTTGCCGCCGTCCTGGTAGAGGAAGTCGATGTAATCGCCCGCATAGCGGCGATCGCGCAGCCAGCGGCCCTCGTAGAGGTGGAAGCCGGTCGCGTCGTTGAGACTAGCATAGGGTTCGCGCTGCCAGCCCACATCGTCCATGAACTCGGTGCTGATGTAGCCCTTTTCACCCAGGTCGCGTTGGTGGGCGCGGAACAGCTTCCAGCGATAGTAATAGACGGCGTCGAGCTTCGGATCGGATGATTCGAATAGCGGGATATTGTCGCGATACCAAGGCGCGTCGTTGCCGAACCGGGTGCGCAGCACGCCGTCCGCATCGATCCGCAACGCGATCGCGGCAGGCTGCTGCGGCGGCTCCGCCGTCGCACCGGCGCCCAGCAAGCCGGTTGCGCCCAGCAGCGCAACCATCCGCACCGTGCGCCCGATGCGCGTCCCCTTCGTCCGGTTGATCGCCAAGCCTGCCTCTCCCTTTTGTCTGAGCAATGCTTAGGTGAAAGGAGGCCGCTTAGACCAGGGGCGTCGGCAACGGCTTCCCCGCAAAATGGGCATCGAGGTTGGCGAGCACCAGCGCGGCCATGGCGGCGCGGCCGGCGACGGTGGCGCTCCCCTGGTGGGGGGCGAGCACGACATGATCCATGTGACGAAGCGCCCGCGGCACGTCCGACTCGTTCTCGAACACGTCCAGTCCGGCGCCGGCGATCTGCCCGTCGGCGAGCGCCGCGATCAGCGCCGCCTCGTCCACCAGGCTGCCGCGCGCGACGTTGACGAGCACGCCGTCGGGGCCAAGCTCCGCAAGCACCTCGGCCCCGACGATGTGCTGCGTTTCCTCGCCGCCGGGGGCAGACAGGATCAGCACGTCCGAGGCGGCTGCCAGGGCGCGGATGTCGGGCAGGAACCGCCCGGCCACGTCCGGCTTCGCATGGCGGGCGGTGTAGAGGAGTTCGGCCGCGAACGGCTCGGCGCGGCGTGCGATCGCGCGACCGATGCGGCCGAGGCCGAAGATGCCGATGCGGCGGCCGCTCGCCTGACGGCCGGGAGGGACCATCCAGCCGCCGTCGCGCACCATCCGATCGTTGGCGGCGATCCGCCGCTGCACCGCCAGCATGAGCGCGATCGCCTGGTCCGCGACGTCCTCGGTCAGGACGTCCGGCGTGGTCGTCACGCGGATGCCGCGGGCGCGGGCCGCCTCCAGGTCGATGCCGTCATAGCCGACGCCGTTGATCGCGATGATCTCCAGCTGGGGCAGGGCCTCGATCATCGCGGCGTCGATGACGCTTGCGCCACCCGCGACGATGGCGCGCGTGTCCTCGGGACCGCCGCCGCGGTGAACGGTGAAGCGCTCCTCCAGCTGCTCGATCATCTCGGATGCGAGCGGCGTCATGACGAACAGGGGCGGGCGATCGGTCATCGCGTCAGCCTAGCGGCGTGCGATGTGCCTCGACAGGGGGCGGGGTGCATCGGTACGGAACGAACCATGGACATCTTCGATCCGAAGGCCGCAATCCCGTCCTCCATGGGGCCGGCAAGCCGATGAGCGATGCCGATCGCATCCTGACGCCCGCCCGGCGCGGCGAGGACGTCGACGCCGCGCTTCGCCCGCGTTCGCTGGACGAGTTCGTCGGCCAGAAAGCCGCGCGCGAGAATTTGCGCGTGTTCATCGACGCGGCGCGATCGCGGGGCGACGCGCTCGACCATGTGCTGTTCTTCGGCCCCCCAGGGCTCGGCAAGACGACGCTGGCGCAGATCGTCGCGCGCGAGATGGGCGTCGGCTTCCGCGCCACCTCCGGCCCCGTGATCGCCAAGTCGGGCGATCTGGCCGCGCTGCTCACCAACCTCGAGGACGGCGACGTGCTGTTCATCGACGAGATCCACCGCCTCAATCCGGCGGTCGAGGAGGTGCTCTATCCGGCGATGGAGGACCGCGCGCTCGACCTGATGATCGGCGAAGGTCCCTCGGCGCGCTCGGTGCGGATCGACCTGCCGCGGTTCACGCTGGTCGGCGCCACCACACGCCAGGGCCTGCTGACGACGCCATTGCGCGACCGATTCGGCATCCCGGTGCGGCTGCAATTCTATACGGTGGACGAGTTGGAGCGGGTGGTGACGCGCGCGGCCGGGCTGCTCGACCTGCACGTGGCATCGGATGGTGCACGCGAGATCGCCCGGCGCGCACGCGGCACGCCGCGCATCGCCGGACGGCTGCTGCGCCGCGTGCGCGACTTCGCCAATGTTGCGGGCGCCGAGACGGTCGACGCGCGCACGGCCGATGCCGCCCTGAACCGGCTGGAGGTCGACAACCAGGGGTTGGACGCGATGGACCGGCGCTACCTGACCATGATCGCCGACGTGTATCGCGGCGGCCCGGTCGGCGTGGAGACGCTGGCGGCGGGCCTGAGCGAGCCACGCGACACGATCGAGGAAGTGATCGAACCCTATCTGATCCAGATCGGCATGGTGGCGCGCACGGCACGCGGGCGTTGCCTGAACTCGGCCGGATGGAAGCACCTCGGCATCGAACCCCCGGTGAACTCGCAGGACGGCCTTTTCGACTAGGCGCCGGGCGGCGGCGGCGATCGCGTCCGTCGCCAGGTCTGGCGCGAGCGGAACCAGGAGCCTCCCCCGCGCGCTGGAACGATCCACCGGCTCGCAAGCGCCGGCGGCGAGGAGAGAGGCGATGGCGGACACGGAACAGGCGCCCGGCAAGACGGCGCTGCTGATCATCGACATGATCAACGCGCTCGATTTCGAGGACGCGGCGCCGCTACAGGAGGCGGCGGAGGCGGCTGCGGAGCCGATCCTGTCGCTGCGCGCGGCGGCCGACGCGGCGGGCGTGCCCGTCATCTACGTCAACGACAACAACGGCGAATGGCATTCCGAACGCTCGCGCCTCGTCGAAAACGTGACGGAGAGCGATGCGCCGGGGCGCGAGCTCACCCGCAAGCTGGCGCCGCGCAAGGACGATTACTTCATCATCAAGCCGCAGTTCTCCGGCTTCTATTCGACCAACCTGCCGGTGCTGCTGCCCAAGCTGGGGGTCAGCCGGCTGATCCTGACCGGGGTAGCCGCCGACATCTGCGTGCTGTTCACCGCCGCGGACGCGCACATGCGGGCGTACGACCTGTGGGTGCCCGAGGATGCCGTCGCCAGCAGCGATCCGCAGCGTACAAAATGGGCGCTGGAGATCATGCGCAACAGCATGGATGCGGAGATCGGCCCCACCCGCGAGTGCTCGCTCGCCGATTGGATCGCCAAGGCGGAGTGACCAAGGAACGCGGCTGGGCTGCGCTCGTTTGAACCCGCACGCGCCGCCCGGCGTGCTGGAGTTCCCGATGCACCCATTGCCCGTGCGCGCCGGTGGCGCCGCCTGATGCCGACCGCCGATCCCATGCCCTATGGGGCGCTTGCCGCTGCCCTGGCGGACGCAGTTGCGAACCAGGACCTGCTGTTCATCGCGGCCGACGAGCAGCGCGCCGAACGCATTGCCGCGGCGCTGGCCGCCCTCGCTCCCGACGCGGCGGTGGTGCACCTGCCGTCGAGCGACGCGATCCCGGGCGACGATGCGCCGCCCTCCGCCGCCAATGTGGGGCGCCGGGTCGGAGCACTCCGCCGGCTGCGGCTGCTGGCGGGGGACGCCAAGCGGCCGCGGCTCGCCTGCATCACCACGGCGGAGGCGACCGTGCCGCTGCTGCCGCCGGTGGAAAGCTTCGATGCGGCGCCGCCGGCGCTTGCGGTCGGCGACGAACTCGATCCGGAGCCCTTCCGGGCCGAGGCGGAGGCGATCGGCTACTTCACCGACGATCGGGTGGACGAGCCCGGCGAGGTCGCGGTGCGGGGCGGCGTGGTCGACATCTTCCCCGCGGACGCCCCGCGCCCGGTGCGGATCGAGGTGGTGGAGGGACGGATCGCCGCGATCCGCGGCTATGATCCCGCGACCCAGCGCTCCGAAGAGACGCTGGACACCATCGAGATCGGCCGGGCCATGGAGCCCGGGGTCGGGGAGGGTGCGGCAGGCGTATCGCTGTTCGCGCACTTGCCCCCGGTCGCGATTGCCAGCGATCCCGGCGCCGAGAAGCGTCGGAAACGCTTCCTGGCGCTGGCCGAAGACGGCGCCAAGCGTCGTCGCGCAAACGCCGGCGTCGTGTCCGACAGCGATTGGAACGCGCAGTTGGCCAAGGCCGATACGCTCGCCCTGCCGGAGGGCGGGGAAGTGCCGCCGCGCTTCGTCGAGCAGCGCCAGCCCTCGCGCGGCTTTGCGCGGTTCGGCCGCGCCGCATTGGAGGATGGCGCGCTGCTGCTGGTCGGATCGCGCCGCGACCTGCGCTTCCTGGGCGCGCGGGTGAGGAAGCTGCTCAAGACCGAGCCGCAGGAGGTCGCCAGCTGGCAGGCTGCGCGGGCGCTCGGACCTGGTACGGTCGCGACCCTGGTCGCGCCGATCGAGCGCGGGTTCCGCGTCGAAGGACTGGCGGTGGTCGCCGCGTCCGACCTGCTCGGCGGACGCGCGCTGGCAGAGGACAGCGCGGTTGCCGCGATCGACCCGCTGTTTGCGGGTGCCGGCGAACTGCGCATCGGCGACGTGGTGGTGCACGAGGACTTCGGTATCGGGACCGTGATGGGGTTGGAGACGCTGCCGGGTGAGCATGGCGGGGACGCGATCATGCTCGGCTATGCGCGCGAAGGCCGCCGGCTGGTGCCGGTCGCCGAGGCTGACCGCATCTGGCGCTACGGCGCCGACGCCGACTCGGTGACGCTCGACTCGCTCGACGGATCGAGCTGGGAGAAGCGGCGCGGCGCGATCGATGCGGCGGTGGCGGAGAGCGCCAAGGGCCTCGCCGCCCTGGCCGCCGAGCGCGACGCGCGCACCACCGATCCGATCGAGCCGGACCCGGCTGCGTACGAGCGCTTCGCCGCCGGCTTCGCCTTTACCGAGACGCCGGATCAGGCGCGGGCGATCGCGGCCGTGCGCGACGACCTCGCCTCGGGCAAGCCGATGGACCGGCTGGTGATCGGCGACGTCGGCTATGGCAAGACCGAGGTGGCCCTGCGCGCGGCTGCGATGGTCGCGCTCGCCGGCCGCCAGGTGGCGATCGCGGCACCCACCACCGTGCTGGTCCGCCAGCACCTGGAGACCTTTCAGAAGCGCTTCGAAGGCACCGGTATCGCCGTCGCCGGCCTCTCCCGCCTGTCGAGCGAGGCGGAGAAGAGAGAGGTCAAGGCCGGCCTTGCCGACGGCTCGATCCGGGTGGTGATCGGCACCGGTGCGGTGGCGGGCGCCGGAGTGGAGTACCACGACCTTGCGCTGGTGGTGATCGACGAGGAGCAGCGCTTCGGCGCGGCCGACAAGGCCAAGCTGCGCGACCTGGGTGCGGGGCACGTCATGGCACTGTCGGCGACGCCGATCCCGCGCACGCTGCAGACTGCGCTGGTCGGCCTGCAGCAGCTGTCGATCCTCGCGACGCCGCCGGCGCGCCGCCAGCCGATCCGCACCGCCATCGCCAGCTTCGATCCCGTGACGGTGCGCAGCGCGCTACTGCGCGAAAAGGGTCGCGGCGGGCAGAGCTTCGTGGTGGTGCCGCGGATCGAGGACATGGCACCGCTGGAGGCGGAGCTGAAGAAGCTGGTGCCGGAGCTGCGGCTGGTCACCGCGCATGGCAAGATGCCTGCGGCCGAGATCGACGAGGCGATGGTCGCCTTTGCCAATGGCGCGGGCGACGTGCTGCTCGCCACCAACATCATCGAGGCTGGGCTGGACGTGCCGCGCGCCAACACGATGATCGTCCACCACGCGGACCGCTTCGGGTTGAGCCAGCTCCACCAGCTGCGCGGCCGCGTCGGACGTGGCGGCCGCCGCGGGCAGGTGCTGTTGATGACCGAAGCCGGTGCCGAGATCGCCGAGTCCACGTTGAAGCGACTGCGGACCTTGCAGGCGTTCGACCGGCTGGGTGCGGGATTTGCGATCTCCGCCCGCGACCTCGACATGCGCGGCGCCGGCGATCTGATGGGCGAGGCGCAGGCCGGGCACATGAAGCTGATCGGCGTCGATCTCTACCAGCATCTGCTCGGCCTCGCGCTGCGATCGGCGCGCGGGGAGGAGGTGACGGTGTGGACCCCGGAGCTGAACCTGGGAATCGAGGGTCGCTTGCCGGAGGGCTGGATCCCTGAAGCCGAGGTGCGGCTGACCCTCTATGCCCGGCTTGCGCGGCTGGGCGACGAGGCGGCGCTCGACGGGTTCGAGGAGGAACTGGAGGACCGCTTCGGCGAATTGCCGGAAGACGCCCAGCGGCTGATGACGGTGGCGCGCATCCGCCAGCTGGCGCGGGTGGCGGAAGTCGCGCGGGTCGATGCCGGGCCGGGCGGAATCGCGCTCACGCCCTACGGCAAGGCGAAGCTGAAGGCCGCGGGGCTGGAGGCAAAGGGTGAGCGTTACGTGCTGGCCGAGCGCATCGAGGATGCGGCCGCGCGCGCGGACCGGGTGCAGGCGCTGCTGGGCGAGGTGGGGGACGGCTGACGCCCCGTACCCCGGCGGAGGCCGGGGTCCAGGGTTACGGAACGCAGCGCTTGTGGCCCTGGGCTCCTGCCTCCGCAGGAGCACGATGGTGGCCGCGTCAGCGCGTGATGGCCAATCCGCTGCCCAGGACCAGCGCGTCCTCGACGAAGCCGCTCTTGTCCTGGCCGTAGCGGCGCAGCGCCCGCATGCGCAGCGACAAGCCCACGTACGAGGCGGCGATTGCGGTCGCCGCGGCCAGCACCGCGGCAGCCTTGCGCTGCTCGGCAGGGGCCAGAGCGGCACCGGCGAAGGCTGCGGTCGCAGTGCGCGCGATCAGGCCCGGCACGACTGTGCGGTCGGGTGCGGTGCGCATCTTGTCGCCCGCCATCTCCGCCGCAGCGAGTGCCACCGCACCGCCCGCGACCAGCGGATGGGCGAGCAGATCGCGGGCCGGCGCATCCTTTGGCAGGCGGTCGCGCCGGGCGGCGCCCGCGACGAGCGCGAGCGGGGTCATGGCGCGCTGGCCTGCGACGAGGCCGATGAGGAGGGAGCGAAGCATGCGGGTCTCCTGGAATGGTCTGGAAGGCAACGAGCGGAGGGCGCCGGGTATCCCCGGGGATCAGGCGGCGCCTTCGTCCACGTCGGGCGCATCCTCCGCATCGACGCCGTTCTCCAGCGCGGCATCGTCGGCGGCGAGCGCGGCGGCGTCCTCGGCATGGATGCCGAACCTAGCCGCCACGTCGGGCGCGTAGCGCAGCAGGTCGCCGCGCAGCTTGATGAGGGCGAGGTCCTTGGACTTGCCCTCCAGCATCACGTCGAAGGTGAGCCCCTCTGCGGTGCGCATGAAGGTCGCGAATTCGAACGGGTTGGTGAAGTCGGCATGGCCCGTCCACACCGGCGGGCGCAGCACCGTCTTCACGCGTGCATTCGGTTTCACCGGCGCCTTGGTGACCTCGTCCTTGGCCGCCTTGCCGCGCTTGGCGGGCGTGATCTTCTGCTTCACCTCACGCATCTCGGTGCGCGGCGACGAAAAGTGGATCTTGGGGCGCACGCCCTCGGGCCAGCTCGCCATGAAACGCTCCAGCGTCTCGCGCAGGTCCAGCCCTTCCGGGTTGAGGCACCAGAAGTGCTGATAGTCGAAGATCAGCCGGACGCCGGTGCGCGCATGGATCCACAGCACGTCGGCGGCCGAGAAGCGGAGGTCGTCGTTTTCGAGCACCAGCCGGCGGCGGACATGCTCCGGGCATTGCTCCCAGCCGTCGATCCAGCGGGCGCGCGCCGCCTCGCGATCGTCATACACGCCACCAACATGGGTGATGACCACCGCCTCGTCGTCCAGCCCCATGCGGTCGAGCATTTCCGACTGGCTGGCGAGATCCTGGATGCTCTTGGCGGTCAGCTCCGGGTTCGGGCTGTTGAGCAGGATATATTGCGACGGGTGGAAGGACAGTCGCATGTCGAGCGACCGCGCCTTGGCACCGAATGCGGCGAGCTCCGCATCGCTTTCCGCCACCATGGCGTGGAACTGCGGCATGTCCGGATGGGTGGCATAGGGCGCCAGGTCCGACGACAGCCGGTACATGGAGATGCCCTTGGCGGCGCAATAGTCGAGCACGCGGTCGACATGCTCGAGCGAGCATTTCAGGTGCGGACCCGCCTGCCAGCGGCGGGTGTCGTTGCTCTTGAGCTCGGGCTTGCCCATCACCTTGACGGGGAAGCCCAGCCGCATCGGGCGGTCGGATCGGTTCGGCATCGCCCGTCCAACGGGCGGGGACGCCAGAGGGTCCTTTATTCCACCAGGGCGTCGATCGCCTGGGCCATGTCGATGTCGCGGTACGACAGCCCGCCCGCGTCATGCGTGGTCAGGAGAATGTCCACGCGGTTCCACACGTTCGACCATTCCGGGTGGTGATTGGCCTTTTCCGCCAGCAGCGCCACCTGGGTCATGAAGGCAAAGGCCTGGCTGAAATTGTCGAAGGTGAAGCTGCGCGTGATTGCGTCCCGCGCGTCGTCATGGTCCCAGTCCGGCAGTCCGTCGAGCGCATCGGCGCGCTCCGCCTCGTTCAACAGCTCCATTCGACCCTCCTTGTGCGGCCTCGCCGGCAAGGCCTATGGACGAAGCCATGTCCGAGCAAGCGCCTTTGCAGTTCGCCCCCGACGCCGCCCGCATCGAGGCGCTGGCCCGCGCCGCGCTCGCCCGCATCCCGGAGCCCTTTGCCGAGCATCTGAAGGACGTGGTGCTGCTGGTCGAGGAGTTCGCGGACGACGAGACGCTGGACGCGATGGGCATCGAGGATCCGTTCGCGCTGACCGGCCTCTACCACGGGCTGCCGGTGGGCGAGAAATCGGCCTGGACCGGCGCTGCCATGCCCGACCGCATCCACCTCTATCGCCGCGCCTTGCTCGACGAGTGGGTCGAGACCGACGTCTCGCTGGAAGCGCTCATCACCCATGTCGTGGTGCATGAGGTGGGACACCATTTCGGCCTGTCCGATGCCGACATGCACGCGCTGGAGGAAGCCGCGGGCGCGTGAGCACGGCGGCGCTCGTGCTGGACGACGTTGCCTGCATCCGTGGCGGGCGGCTGTTGTTCAAAGGGTTCAGCCTTGCGCTGGGCCCTGGGGAGGCGGCGCTGGTGACTGGCCCCAACGGCGTCGGCAAGTCCAGCCTGATCCGCATCGCCGCCGGCCTGCTCGCCCCCGCCGCGGGCCGGGTCGAGGCGAGCGGCGCGCCGGCGCTGCTGGCGGAGGCCGCCGCACTTGATCCGGAACGCACGCTCGCCGACGCCATCGGCTTCTGGGCGGCGCTCGATGGCGCGCGCGGGCGGGTGCCGGACGCACTGGAGGCAGTGGGGCTCGGGGCGCTCGCGGAAGTACCGGTGCGGATGCTGTCGACCGGCCAGCGTAGGCGCGCGGCGCTGGCGCGGGTGGTCGCGGGCGGTGCCGCCATCTGGCTGCTGGACGAGCCGGTCAACGGCCTCGACGCCGCCTCGACCACCCTGCTGGAGGATCTGGTGGCACGGCACCGCGCGGGGGGCGGCATCGTTCTGGTGGCGAGCCATGTGCCGGTGGCGCTGCCCGACGCCCGCGTGCTGCCGCTGGAGCCGGCGGCATGATCGCGATCGTGCTGCGCGAGCTGCGTCGCGCCTGGAGCGGCGGCGGGCTGATGCTGACGCTCGCCTTCTTCCTGCTGGTGGCGACGCTGTTCCCGTTCGCGATCGGCCCGGACGCGAAGCTGCTCGCGCGGATCGGCGGCGGGGTGGTGTGGGCGACCGCGCTGCTCGCTGCGCTGCTGCCGGTCGAACGGCTGGTGCTGCCGGACCTCGAATCGGGCGTAATCGACCAGTTCGCGGTCCGAGGACTGTCCGGTGCGGGTGTCGCGCTGGCCAAGATCCTAGGCCATTGGATCGGCTTCGGACCCGCCGTGATGCTGGCGGCGGCGCTCAGCGCAGCGCTGCTGGAGATGCCGGCGGACGTGCTGTTGAGGCTGCAACTGGGGCTTCTGCTCGGCACCCCGGGCTTGGCTGCATTGGCCGTCGCAACCGCCGCGCTGGTCGCCGGCCTGCGCGGCGCCGGCGCGGTGGCCGGCATGGTGATGCTGCCCTTCGCGCTCCCCCTGCTGGTGTTCGGCGCCGGCGCGCTGGAGGGCGGCAGTTCCGGCCTCAAGCTCGTCGCGGCCACCAGCCTGCTGCTGCTGGCCGGCGCGCCGTTCGTCGCGGGCGCCGCGCTGCGCTTTGCGAGGGAATAGCGCGGGACTGTACCCAATCCCTTCCGTTTGTCTCGAGTAGGGATCGAGCTTGTCGAGAGCCCGTATCGAGAGAGCCGCAGCCAGTCTCTCGATATGCCGTCTCGACAAGCTCGACGGCTACTCGAGACGAACGGGAAAAGACTAGGTTGGGGCGTTTACGGTCGATGTGACCCAGCCGCTACCGCCGCCACCGCGCGAAAATCGCCGTCGGCAGCGTCAGGCCGCGGGCTTCCTCGCGGACGCCGAGCTCGCCGCATTCCACGGTGCCGCCCAGATCCGCCAGGGTCTGGCGCAACAGTTCGCCGATCGCCAGCGCGGACATGCGCACGGCGTAGACGGTGAGGAACAGGAAGCGCGAGTTCTCGTCGAGCAGCTGGCGGCAGTCGGCGATGAGGCCCGGGAGGTGATCCTCCAGCTTCCACACCTCGCCATTGGGGCCGCGGCCCCATTTGGGCGGATCGAGCAGGATGCCGTCGTAGCGGCGGTTGCGACGCACCTCGCGCGCGACGAACTTGCTGGCGTCCTCGACCAGCCAGCGGACGGGCAGGTCGGTCATGCCCGAGAGCACGGCGTTGCCACGCGCGGCCTCGACCGACTTCTTGGATGCGTCGACGTGCACCATGCGGGCGCCGGCCGAGGCGAGCGCGAGGGTGCCGACCCCGGTGTAGCCGAACAGGTTGAGGCACTCCGGATCCTGCGCGTCGCTCAGCTGCTCGCGCATCCAGCTCCACACCGGCGCCATGTCGGGAAAGAAGCCGAGGTGGCGGAAGGGCGTGTTCTGCGCGGTGAAGCGGACCTGGTTCCAGGCGAGCGGCCAGCCTTCGCGCGGTACCGGCTTGTCGAACTGCCATCGGCCGCCGCCTTCCTCGTCGGAGCCGGGCACGAACTCGCCGTGCGCATCCCAGTCCGGGGAGGCCGGTGCCCACATCGCCTGGGGCTCTGGTCGGATGAAGCGATAGGGGCCGTAGCGCTCCAGCTTGCGGCCATGCCCGGAGTCCACGAGGCCATAGTCGGGCCAGGGCTCGCCGATCAGGCTGATGAGCTTCACGCGCGTGCCACCGCGCGTTCGGCGATGTAGCCGGTGACCGCCTCGAACGTGGCGGGCAGGCGATCGCAGCGCTCCTCGCGCTCGAACAGGTCGCCGACGCGGGCAGGCAGGACCGGCCGGTGGCCGGTCGCCCGCTCGACCGCGTCCGGGAACTTGGCCGGATGGGCGGTGGCGAGTGTGACCACGGGAACGTCGGGCGCAATGTCCAGCTCCCGCGCGGCGGCGAGGCCGATGGCGGTGTGGGGGTCGATCAGCTCGCCGGTGCGCTCGCACGCCCAGCGCATGGCGCCCATCATGCCGTCCGCGTCGATGCGCGCGCTGGTGAACAGAGCAGCCGCACCGTCTCGGTGGGCGCCGCTCAGCTGCATCGCGCGGCTGGTCTCGAAACCCTGCATCTGCAGCGCGAGTGCCGCCCCGTCGCGGCCGCCGAGATCGTGCAGCAGCCGTTCGAAGTTGGAGCTCACCTGGATGTCCATCGACGGTGTGTCGGTCGCGGTGACGGTGCCGGTGGAATAGTCGCCCGCGGATAGCGCGCGATGGAGGATGTCGTTGACGTTGGTCGCGACCACCAGCTTGGCCACCGGCAGCCCCATGCGCTGTGCGACATAGCCCGCGAACACGTCGCCGAAATTGCCGGTCGGAACGGAGAAGGCGATGGGCCGCTCGGGCGCGCCCAGGCGGACGGCGGTGTAGAAATAATAGACCACCTGCGCCATCAGCCGGGCCCAGTTGATCGAGTTCACCGCCGACAGGTGGAAGCGGCCGGCGAAGTCCGGCGCGTTGAACATCGCCTTCACCAGCGCCTGCGCGTCGTCGAAGCTGCCGTCGATGGCGATGTTGTGGACGTTGGGCGCGAGCACGGTCGTCATCTGCCGCCGCTGCACGTCCGACACGCGGCCATGCGGGTGGAGCATGAAGATGTCGACGCCGGTGCGGCCGGCGAGCGCATCGATCGCAGCGGAGCCGGTGTCGCCCGAGGTCGCGCCGATCACCGTCACATGCTCCGACCGGCCGGTCAGGAAGCGTTCGAACAACAGGCCGAGCAGCTGGAGCGCCACGTCCTTGAACGCGAGCGTCGGCCCATGGAACAGCTCCAGCAGCCAGTGGCGATGGTCGAGCTGGACGAGCGGGGTGACCGCGGCATGCGCAAAGCGGGTGCCATAGGCGCGTTCGCACAGGTCCCGCAGTTCGTCTTCGCTCAGGCTGTCGCCGACGAAGGGGAGCATCACGCGTACCGCCGTCTCGGCGTAGGAGAGGCCGGCGAGGTCCGCGATCTGCTCGCGCGAGAGCGTCGGCCACGCCTCCGGCACATAGAGTCCGCCATCGGCGGCCAGCCCTGCCAGCGTCGCGCCCTCGAAATCGAGGACCGGCGCATTCCCCCTGGTGCTCACATAGCGCATGCGGAGGCGTTAGCCCCCCGGCCGGGAGGGCACAAGCGCGTCAGCCCTTCAGGCGCCGCCGAAGTGCCAGTGCATAGATGGCGATTGCGATGGCCGCAAAGGCGAACCACTGCACGGCATAGGCGAGATGATTGTTGGGCACGTCGGCGGGGTCCGGCTGGTGGCTGGGCGCAAGGCCGGGTGCGGGCGTCTCGGCGACGATCATCCACACCTTTGCCGCCCGCGCGCCGAAGGCCGCGGCAATGGCGGGCGTGCCGGTCGGGGCTTGTGTCAGCAGGCCCGTGATCCGGCCCCCTTCCCAGTTGGGGCGCAGCTTGGGATCGTTCCCGACGCCCATGTCGGCGCGGAACGTCGCCGTGTGCGGAGCGGTCTTGCAATGTGCGATGTGGCGCCAGCCCGGGGTGCCGTCCCCGGTGCGGCCGGCGTTGATGCTCCAGTCCGTCACGGCGAGGCAGTGCGCGGTCACGCGGCGGAACAGCAGATCGTCTGTCGGGGCGCGGGGAAGGGGGATGACGTCCTTACCCGCATTGGCGGTGAAGCGGGCAATCATCTCCTCCTTCTGGTCCAGCCGGTGGAGCTGCCAGAAGCCGAGGCCGAGCATCGCGGCCACCGCCAGCAGCACCGCTGCGGTGGCGACGGCGGGGAGGCGCCTCATGGTTCGTCGCTCGTCAGCCGGGCCTCACGCGCGGCATTGCGATATTCGAGCGCGAGCAGCAGCGCTTTGGTGAAGCGGAGCGACACCGCGACGCCTCCCAGCGTGAGCGGCAGCCATAGTGCCACATGCAGCCAGGTTGGCGGCGAGAAGAGCAGCTCGACCACCACGGCGAGCACCGTCACCAGCGTGCCGATGCCCATCGTCAGGAATACCGTGGGGCCATCGCCCACGTTGAACTGGAGGAAGTCGAGCCCGCAGTTGGCGCACCGCGGCGCGAAGGCGATGAAGCCGGCGAACAGCGTCTTCGCCCCGCAGCGCGGGCAAAGCCCGCCGGTCGCGGCCGCCAGGGGTTCCGGCGGCGTGCCGGCGGGGCCGGTCACGTCAGCCCGCGTGGACCGGCGCGCCCCATCCGCCCCAGACATAGACGGTGACGAACAGGAACAGCCAGACCACGTCGACGAAGTGCCAGTACCAGGCCGCCGCCTCGAAGCCGAAATGCTGGCGCGGCGTGAAGTCGCCCTGGTACACGCGCACCAGGTTCACGATCAGGAAGATCGTGCCGACGATGACGTGAAAGCCGTGGAAGCCCGTCGCCATGTAGAAGGCGGAGGTGTAGTTGATCGTCCCGAACGGGAAGGGCGCGTGGGCATATTCATACGCCTGGATGCACGAGAACAGCAGCCCGAGCACGATCGTCAGCCACAGGCCCTTCTTGACGCCATCGTCCTCGCCGACGCCGAGCAGGCCCCACAGGCCAACCCGCCGGCCACCGCGCTGCCCATGGATCAGCGCATGATGGGCCCAGGTGATGGTCGTGCCCGAGAGCAGCAGCAGGAAGGTGTTGAGCAGCGGAAGCTGGAACGCGTCGAGGACCTCGATGCCGGCCGGCGGCCATTGGGCGGCGAGCTGCGACGCGGAGTCGATCAGCGAGACCCCGTCCTCATGGTTGAACTGCACGGCGGCCGGAAACAGGGCGAAGTCGAACCATGCCCAGAACCAGCCCAGGAAGAACATCACTTCGGAAGCGATGAAGAGCACCATGCCGTAGCGCAGGTGCAGCTGCACGACCGGCGTATGATCGCCCGCACGCGCTTCGCGGATCACGTCGGCCCACCACAGACCCATGCAGGCCAGAACCGCGATCAGGCCGGCGCCGAACACCAGGCCGCCATAGGCCGCATCGCGCATGTACATGATGCCGCCCACGGCCAGCACCAGCGCGGCGAAGCTGCTCAGCATCGGCCACGGGCTCGGCGGCAGGATGTGATAATCGTGGTTCTTGGTTCCGGCCATCGTCGTCCCCATCCTCTCTTGTCCGCAAAGGTCTAGCTTGGCGTTCGGGGGGAATCCACCGGGTAAAACGTATAGGACAGGGTGATCACGCGCACGTCGCGGGTGTCGGGATCGCTCGCGAGCTTGGGATCGACGTAGAAGATCACGGGCATCCGCACCTCCTCGCCCGGCTGGAGCGTCTGCTCGGTGAAGCAGAAGCACTGGATCTTGGTGAAATACTTGCCGGCCTGGGCGGGGGTCACGTTGAAGGTGGCGGTGCCGGTGATCGGGCCGTCGGTCAGGTTCTTGGCGGTGAAGAACGCCATGTCGCGCGCGCCGATGTCGATCGTCTCGGCCGGTCGCTCGGGTCGAAAGCGCCACTTGAGGTTGGGCGCCACGTTGCTGTCGAAGCGGACGGTGACCTTGTCGCCGATGCCGCCGGGCGCCAGCTCGCCGCGCTGCGTGGTGCCGTTCAGCCCCGTCACCTGGCAGAAGACGCGGTAGAGGGGCACGCTCGCCCAGCCGAGACCCGTCATCGACACGGCGGCAAGGCCGGCGAGCAGTGCGGTGCGGCCGTTGCGGGTCACATCATCCCTGCCTGGATCTTGACGATGCTGATCGCGAACACGAGCAGCACCAGCGCGCCGAGCAGCCAGGCCATCACCTTCGCACGCGATCGCTGGCGGGCGCGAACCAGGGCTTCCTCCTCCGGCGTCACGGCAGCAGCCACCGGTCGACGACTAGCGCGCCGGACACCACGAAGAGGTAGAGGATCGAATAGCCGAACAGCCGCTTTTCCGGCTGCATCGTGTCGCCCTCAGGCGCTGTCGTGCGCCGAGCCACGCCCAGCGCGAACCAGCCGAACACTGCGGTCATCGCAACCGACACCACGCCATAGACCGGGCCGGCGAGGCCAAGCGGCCAGGGGGCGATCGCGGCCAGCGCCATGGGGATGGTGTAGAGGCCGATCTGGGTACGGGTCGTGCGTTCCCCGGCCACCACCGGCAGCATCGGCACGCCGGCCGCCGCATAGTCCATGCGGACGAACAGCGCGAGCGCCCAGAAGTGCGGGGGCGTCCACAGGAACACCAGCGCGAACAGCAGCAGCGGCAGCAACGCGATCTCGCCGGTCGCCGCCGCCCAGCCGATCAGCGGCGGAAAGGCGCCGGCCGCACCGCCGATGACGATGTTCTGCGGCGTGCGGCGCTTCAGCCAGACGGTGTAGATCAGCACATAGAAGAGGATCGAGACGGTCAGGATCGCGGCGGCGGCCAGGTTGATCGCCAGCCCCATCAGCGCGACCGAGAACACCGCAAGCCCGACACCGAAATGCAGCGCCGACTGCCGGTCCATGCGCCCCGCGGGAAGCGGACGGCCGCGGGTGCGCTTCATGTGCGCATCCAGATCCGCCTCGTACCACTGGTTGAGCGCACCTGCCGCACCGGCACCGAGCGCGATGCACAGGATCGCGGTGAAGCCGAGCACGGGATGGATGCCGACGGGCGCGGCAAGCATGCCGCACAGGCCGGTGAAGACCACCAGGGTCATCACGCGCGGCTTGGTGAGGGCGAGGAAGTCCCGCCAATCGGCGGGCATCGTCAGGGAAACTGCGGTCGTCATGGGCTGCGTCCGTGTATAGTCCGGCGGACGCCGCGGCGAAAGGGTTGCCGCCACCCCCTGCGGCGATACAGGGGGCGGCATGCGAACTCTTCTAGCCTGCGCGGCCCTCGCTGCCGCCATCTCCCCGACCCCGGCGCTCGCGCAGACGACGCAGGACGAGCAGGTCTGGATCAACGTTACCGTCACCGGATCGGCCAAGGACGACCTCCTCTACTTCGTCGAGGCACAGCCGCGGCTGATGGAAGGATTGTCGGAGATGCGGCAGGCCCTCCTGCGCGGGGCGATCGGCTGGCGATTGAGCGACCAGGTCAGCGTCTACCAGGGCTATGCCTATGTCGTGCAGCCGGTGGAGGGGCCCGCGCCCGACCGCGACGAGCACCGCAGCTTCCAGCAGCTGTCATGGACGCTGGTGCCGGGCGCGACCGAGCTGTCCTCGCGCACGCGATTCGAGCAGCGCTGGGTGGACGGCTTCAGCGACACTGGGCTGCGCGTGCGCCAGATGGCCCGCCTGGAGACGCCGATCGCCAGCGGGACGAAGCCGCTCAAGGCGCTGCTCTCCGCGGAAGCCATGTTCGCGCTCAACGACGCCGACTGGGGCGCCCGCGGCGGCTTCGACCAGCTGCGCAGCTTCGTGGGCGTCGAGGTGCCGCTGAAGGGCAAGTCGACCATCGAGGCGGGATATCTCAACCAGCTGGTGAACCGCACCGGGGGCGAGACCGCGGTGAACCACGTGGCCTCGGTGAGCCTGTTCGTCCGCCCCTGATCTCCGGCGGCAGCGGATAAAGAAAACGCCCCGGGGAGGATGCTCCCCGGGGCGTTCTTGCTTGCGGAGGTGCTGGACGGTCAGTCGACCTTCGGCAGTGTCTCGAACTGGTGGTAGGGCGGCGGGGACGACAGCGTCCACTCCAGCGTGGTGGCGCCTTCCCCCCAGGGATTGTCGCCGGCGCGGCGGCCGCTTGCCAGCGACACGACCAGGTTGATCAGGAAGATCACGATGCCGACTGCCATGATCACATAGCCAATCGAGGCGATGTGGTTCCAGTACGCGAAAGCGTCCGGATAGTCCGGGATGCGGCGCGGCATGCCGTTGGCACCCAGGAAGTGCATCGGGAAGAACAGTACGTTCACGCCGACGAAGAACACCCAGAAGTGCAGCTTGCCGAGCAGCTCGTTGTACATCTTCCCCGACATCTTCGGGAACCAGTAGTAGAAGCCGGCGAACAGCGCGAACACTGCGCCCAGCGACAGAACATAGTGGAAGTGCGCCACGACATAGTAGGTGTCGTGCATGTAATCGTCGACACCGCCGTTGGCGAGGATGACGCCGGTCACGCCACCGACCGTGAACATGAAGATGAAGCCCAGCGCCCACAGCATCGGGGTCGGGAAGCGCAGCGAGCCGCCCCACATGGTCGCGATCCACGAGAAAATCTTGATGCCGGTCGGCACCGCGATGATCATCGTCGCGGCGGTGAAGTACATCTTGGTGTTTACGCTCAGGCCGGTCGTGAACATGTGGTGCGCCCACACGATGAAGCCGACGGCGCCGATCGCGACCATGGCATAGGCCATGCCGAGATAGCCGAACACCGGCTTGCGGCTGAAGGTCGCGACCACATGGCTGATCATGCCGAAGCCCGGCAGGATCATGATGTAGACCTCCGGATGGCCGAAGAACCAGAACAGGTGCTGGTAGAGCACCGGATCGCCGCCGCCGGCCGGATCGAAGAAGGTTGTGCCGAAGTTGCGGTCGGTCAGCAGCATGGTGATCGCCGCGGCCAGCACCGGCAGCGACAAGAGCAGCAGGAAGGCCGTGACCAGCACCGACCAGGCGAACAGCGGCATCTTGTGCAGCGTCATGCCCGGCGCGCGCATGTTGAAGATGGTGGTGATGAAGTTGATCGCGCCCAGGATCGAGCTGGCGCCCGACAGGTGCAGCGACAGGATCGCCATGTCGACCGAGGCCGAGGGCTCGCCATAGGTCGACAGCGGCGCATAGACCGTCCAGCCGGTACCGGCGCCGCCGAAGAAGGGCGAGGCGAGCAACAGGATGCCTGAGGGCACCAGCAGCCAGAAGGACACGTTGTTCATGCGCGGGAACGCCATGTCCGGTGCGCCGATCATGATCGGCACGAACCAGTTGCCGAACCCGCCGATCATCGCCGGCATCACCATGAAGAACACCATGATCAGGCCGTGGGCGGTGATCATCACGTTCCAGAGGTGGAGCGATTCATCGAGGCTCTGTTCCGAGCCGGCGAGCCAGGTCGCCCAGCTGCCCAGATGCTGGATGCCGGGCTCCGCCAGCTCCCAGCGCATCAGGCCGGAGATGGCGCCGCCGACCACGCCCATGAAGATCGCGAAGATCAGGTAGAGGGTGCCGATGTCCTTGTGGTTGGTGGACAGGAACCAGCGGGCGAAGAAACCAGGGCGATGGTCCGCATGAGGGTCGTGCGAATCATGCGAGTGCGCCTCGAACGCAGAGGGCTGCAGGGCGGTGTCGGTCATGGCTTACTGATCCACGTTGCCGGCGCCGGCCGGGTTGCCGGTTGCGCCCTGGGTGACGGGAGTGGCGGTTTCGGTCGCGTTGACGGTCGGACCGTCACCGCCCGTCGGCGGGGTCGCGGTGTCGTCGACATGGTCGGCCGAAGGCTGCGCCGGCGCGGCGGTGGAGGGTTGGGCAGCACCCGGCATGGTGCCGCCCTTGGCGCGGATCCAGGCGGCGAACTCGGCCGGGGAAACCGCGTCGATGGCGATCGGCATATAGGCGTGGCGCGCGCCGCACAGTTCGGAGCACTGGCCGAAATAGACGCCCGGCTCCTTGATGGTGAAGCTGGTCTCGTTCACCCGGCCGGGGATCGCATCGAGCTTCACCCAGAAGGACGGGATTGCCCAGCTGTGGATCACGTCGTTGGCGGTGGTGATCAGCCGGATCGGCACGCCGACCGGCAGCACGATGCGGTTGTCGGTGGCGAGCAGGCGCGGGCCGTCGGCATCGGTGCGATAGCGCTGGCCGGGTGCGACCTGGTCACGCTCCTTGAGCATGTTGGCGGTCACCGACACGCCGCCGTTGTCCGGATATTCGTAGGTCCAGAACCACTGATTGCCGATCGCCTTCAGCGTCACCGCGTTGTCGGGTGCAGGCTTGAACTGATGGGCGAGCAGCCGGATCGAGGGTACGGCGAACACGGCCAGGATCAGCACCGGCACCGCGGTCCACAGGATCTCGATGGTGGTGTTGTGCGAGGTGCGCGACGGATTGGGGTGGGCGGCCGCGCGATAGCGGATCACCACCCACACGAGCAGCGCGAGCACCAGCAGGACGATCAGCGTGACGACCGGCATCAGCAGGTTGTTGTGGAAGCGGGCCGCCTCCTCGCCGTTGGGCGTCACCTGGTTCTGGATGCCGAGCACGCGCGGGCTCGGCTGGCCCTTGTTCTCGGTCGGGCGAAGCTTCGGGCTGCCATCGGCGTTGAGCGTGGGATCGGCGACGGCTCCGGCCGGCTGGGCCGCACCGGCGGTGGCCGGAGGCGTGACGCTGCCGTCGGGCTGGGCTTCTGCGGAACCGGGAGGCGGCGCCCCCACTTGCGGTGCCGCTGCCTGCGTGCCTGTGCTCGCCGGCACCGCGGGCGTCGTCGCATGGCCGCCCGCTGCCAGCGCCAGACTGGCACCCAGCAAGGCCAGCTTCAGTCCGGAAAGCCCCATTCCAGCCATTCGCATCCCCATCCACCCGTTTTTGTCGCGCGGGCTTGCGCATCCGGAACCCCGAAAAAAGGCCCAGTTGAGGGGTATAGGCAGCGTTTTGCCGTGCCTCAAGCGCGTACCGCCTCTTTTTGCCGCGCCGATTGCCGCGCCGCACGGCTGCGCCTAGAGAGAGCCTCGACCATGACAGACGACGACATCCTGGCGGAATTCCGCGCGGCCGAGGCCCTGCTGGAAGGGCATTTCATTCTCTCCTCCGGGCGCCACAGCGCACGCTATCTCCAGTGCGCGCGGGTGCTGATGGATCCCAGGCGGGGTGCACGGCTGGCGGACGAACTCGTCGCGCGCTTGCCGAGCGACGTGCGCAGCGCGATCGACGCGGTGGTTTCGCCCGCCATGGGCGGCGTCATCGCGGGGCACGAGATGGGCCGGTCGCTCGGCCGCCCGGCGATGTTCCTGGAGCGGCCGACCGGCACGTTCGAACTGCGCCGCGGCTTCCGCCTCGATCCGGGCACGCGCGTGCTGATGATGGAGGACGTCGTCACCACCGGACTCTCGTCACGCGAAGCGATCGCGGCGATTCGCGCGGCGGGCGGCCAGGTCGTTGCGGCTGCGGCACTCGTGGACCGCTCCAACGGCCAGGCGGATCTGGGCGTGCCCTTCTATCCGCTGATCCGGCTGGAGGTCCCGAGCTACGAGGCGGACGCCCTGCCGCCGGAACTGGCGGCGATCCCTGCGATCAAGCCGGGGAGCAGGGCCGCGGCGTGACGGGGCCGATCCGCCTGGGCGTCAACATCGACCATGTCGCGACCGTCCGGAACGCGCGCGGCAGCGGCTATCCCGATCCCGTGCGCGCGGCGCTGCTGGCGGCAGAGGCCGGTGCCCAGGGCATCACCGCGCACCTGCGGGAGGATCGCCGGCACATTACCGACGCGGACATCGCGCGCCTCTCCGCCGAGCTGCCGGTGCCGCTGAACCTGGAGATGGCGGCGACCGAGGAGATGCTCGGCATTGCGCTGCGCCATCGTCCCCATGCCGCCTGCATCGTGCCCGAGAAGCGCGAGGAGCGCACCACCGAGGGCGGACTGGACGCCGCCGGTCAGTTCGATTCCCTGGCGCCCATGGTGGCGTCGCTGCGGGATGCGGGTATCCGCGTGTCGCTGTTCATCGAGCCCGAGGCGGCGCAGATCGACGCCGCGGTCCGGCTGGGGGCGCCGGTGGTCGAGCTCCACACCGGCCGCTATGCGGAGCTGGACGAGGCCGCCCGGGAAGTCGAGCTCAAGCGGCTTGCTGACGCCGCGGCGCTGGCCGCCAAGAACGGCATCGAGGTGCACGCCGGCCACGGCCTAACCTTCGACAATGTCGTGCCGATCGCCGCCATTCCCCAGGTCCGCGAGCTCAACATCGGACACTTCCTGGTCGGCGAGGCGATCTTCGACGGCCTTGCGCCCGTGGTCGCGCGGATGCGCGCGCTGATGGACGCGGCGCGGTGATCGTCGGGCTCGGCTCCGACCTCTGCAACATCGAGCGCATCCAGAATTCGCTCGACCGGTTCGGTGAGCGGTTCATCCAGCGCGTCTTCACCGACGTGGAGCAGGCCAAGGCCGCACGCCGGCCGTTCACCCGCGCCGGGACCTTCGCTAAGCGCTTCGCCGCCAAGGAGGCCTTTTCGAAGGCGGTCGGCACCGGCTTCAACCGCGGCGTGTTCATGCGCGACATCGGCGTGGTCAACGCGCCTTCGGGAGCGCCGACGCTGGCGCTTTCGGGCGGAGCCAAGGCGGCGCTCGATGCGTTGATCCCGCCGGGGCACGTCCCCAAGATTCACCTGACGCTCACCGACGACCATCCCTGGGCGCAGGCGTTCGTTATCATCGAGGCGCTGCCCGGCGCCCAGCAGGAAGTCCGATGACCGGAGAGGACCTGGCGCTGCCGTCCGAAACCCACCAGCCGTCCAAAACGACGCGTCGACCCACAGACTGGGGGGCGGAGATCCGCAACCTGCTGGTGCTGGTCCTGGCCGTGCTCGGCTTTCACAGCCTGGTGGCCAAGCCCTTCTACATCCCGTCGGAATCGATGATGCCGGGGCTGCTGGTCGGCGATCGCCTGGTGGTGACCAAGTACCCCTATGGCTATTCGTTCGTCACCCCCGCCTTCCACCTGCTGCCCTTTTTCCACGGCCGGCTGTTCGGCAGCCTGCCGGAACGTGGCGACGTCGTGATCGTGACGCCGCCGGGCACCAAGACCGACTATATCAAGCGCGTGATCGGCCTGCCGGGTGACCGGGTGCAGGTGTCAGGCGGCATGCTCTACCTCAACGGCAAGCCGGTCGAGCGGCATGCGGCTGGCGACCGGATGATCCCGGTCGACGCCAACACCCACTGCCCCGCGGGGCAGTATCCCGATGCGCAGGTGCGCAATGCAGCGGGCGAAGCATTCTGCCGCCTGCCGATCTATCGCGAGACGCTGCCCAACGGGCGATCCTATGACACGATTGACGCGGTACAGGGCTCGATCGGCGACAATTTCGGGCCGATCACGGTACCTGCCGACCACGTCTTCCTGATGGGGGACAATCGCGACAACAGCGCCGACAGCCGCTTCTCGCTGGCGGACCAGGGGCTGGGTGGTCCCGTGCCCTGGGAGAATATCGGCGGTCGCGCCGAATTCATCACCTTCTCGCTCGACGGAACGACGAGCCTGAATCCGCTGACCTGGTGGTCCTCGCTGCGTAGTGGCCGTGCGGGAACCTCGCTGCATCCGGAACGCGCCCAATGAGCAAGAACGAGGGGGTGGAGGTCGAGCGCGCGCCCGGCCCGAACGAGCTGCGCGATCCGCTGGTGCGGGCGGAGCTGCGCCGTGCCTCGGTCTGGTTCGGCCTGGCGATCGCCGCCGGCCTGGTGGTGCTGCTGATCCAGCCGCTGCTCATCATCTTCGGCGGGCTGGTGTTCGCCGCGATGCTGGACGGCGGGGTGCGGCTGCTCGGGCGCGTGCTGCCGATCGGGCGTGGGCTGCGGCTGATGATCGTGGTGCTGCTGGCCCTCGCCTTCATCCTCGGCACCTTCTACCTCACCGGCGTCCAGATCGCCGCCCAGGCCGAGCAGTTGCGCTCCACCCTGGAAGTCCAGGGCAACCGCCTGATCGCCTGGGCGAACGGCATGGGCCTGATGCCCGGGCGATCCGACCTGAGCGGGATCGTCCAGCAGGCGATGGGATCGGTGGGCCGGCTCACCTCCGCGGTAGGAACGGTGTTCGGCGCGTTCACCAGCCTGTTCATGATCATGGTCATCGGGCTGTTCGTGGCGATGGAGCCGCGCATCTACGACCGCGGCCTTCAGTGGATGGTGCCGGTCGGCAATCGCGCCGAGTTTGCCGTCACCATCAACCGCATGGCCACGACCATGCGCCGGCTGCTCGCAGGCCGGCTGGCCGGAATGCTGTTCGAAGGCGTGCTCACCTGGCTGCTGCTGTGGATCGCCGGCGTGCCCATGGCGCTGCTGCTGGGCATCATCACGGGCTTGCTCGCCTTCATCCCCAACATCGGCGCGTTCATCAGCGGCGTGCTGATGGTGGCGGTGGGCTTCAGCGCCGGCGTCGACACCGGGCTGTGGGCGATCGTCATCTATTTCGTGGTGCAGACCTTCGACGGCTATGTGCTGCTGCCGATCGTGGCCCGCCGCACGGTGGACCTGCCGCCGGCGCTGACGCTGTCCTCGCAGATCCTGGCATCGACGCTGTTCGGCATCCTGGGCCTCGCGCTCGCCGATCCGATGGTGGCGATGATCAAGGTCGCGCTGGAGCGGGAGTCGGAGCGTGCCGCCAAGGCAGGCATCCGGATGAACGAAGAAGACGAAGCGCAGGCACAGGCTTGAGGCGGAAGAGGGGAGGCGACGGATACGCCTCCCCATCCGGTCAGATCCGGGTCGGGTAGATCGGCTGGATGTCGACCGGGATCGCGGCCATGGTGCCGACGACCTTCTGCGCATCGGCATCGAGTTGCTGCCAGCGCGACAGCATCGCCTTGGCGCCCGCATAGTCGCCATTGCCCTGCACCACGATCATGTCGCGGAGCAGGTCGCGCAGCCCCGCTTCCATCTTGGCGTCGTCGATGCGGAAGCGGCCGGCATTTGCATCCCAGGCGAACGCGCCCTTGTCGCGCAGGTAGCCGTATTGCATCGCGGCCCCGCGGCCATGCGCCTCGGCCGTGCCGAAGCGCATCGCGCGGAACACGCCCGCCAGATAGGTCGAGAACAGCTGCGGCTTCTCCGCGACCGGCAGCTCGCCCTTGTTCATCATGAACAGGATGTTCCAGACCCCCATGACGTCGGCCTTGGCCTCTTCCAGCCCGGAGGCCTGTTCCTTCAGCTCCGCGTTCACGCTCGTCTTGCGGCCGTTCAGCGTGATGTTGCCCGGCCCCAGGCTGTGCGACAGTTCGTGGAACAGGGTTTCGAGCTGCATGTACTTCTTGGCCACCAGCCCCGCCTGGTCCGGCACCAGCACCAGCGGCGCCATGGGGGCCAGGATGCGGTCGTACTTGGCGCCCAGCACGTTGGAGAGGATGACCTTCTTCGCGCCCTTGGCTTCGCGCACGCGCTCGTCATTGGGCAGGTTGAAGGCGATGGTGCGGCCGCCATGCTCGTTGTCCCCGCCGCCGCGCACCTGTTCCGCCACTGCGATCGGTGATTCAAACCCGCGCGTGAAGTTCTTGTAGCGCGCGTCGACCGGCAGGTTCGCTTCCATGTCGCGCAGGTAGTGCTTGTACTTGTCGAGCGCGGCGGACTCCTCAGGGTCCTTGATCGTCACGAAGCTCTCGAACGCTGCCTTCGCGCCATAGAGGCGGTCGGTATAGACCTCGTACGGCCCGATCGCGACCTCGATCGGCGTATCCTTCAGGTCCATCCAGGCGAGCTCCGACTCGAAATAGTCGTCGGTCCGGAACGCCTTGGCACGCAGGGTGAGGAAGCGCTTGAGGCTGGCGTTCGTGGTGACGGCCGCCGCCTGCTCGAGCAGCTTGGCCGCCGGCTCCAGCCATTCGCGATACTCCACCGAATAGGGCACCGCCTTCAGCTTGGTGCCGTCACGGCGGACCACCGTGTAGAGGCTGGTGAGCGCCGCCTTCTCCGCCGGGTGCCGGGCGACATAGGCGTCGAACTCCTCGCGGGTCAGGTCCTCGGGGTAGAAGCCCGCACCCTCCGGCATCGGCTGGTCCCCCCAGAAGGGGCGCAGCTCGGCGAAATCGTCCCAAGGACCCAGGTTGGCGTCGAACCAGTCGAGGATCAGCGGCTGATCCGCGCGGCGCATGCGCGAAATCACGAGCCGTGTCTCCGGATTGTGGACCGAGCGCTGGCGCAGGTAGATCGGCGTCATCAGGTCGGATGCCTGGATCAGCAGGTTCACCACCTGGCGCTCCTCGGCCGAGAGGAAGCCGGTGTCGGGTGCAATGTCGACCCGCGCGATCTTGGCGCGCTGCGCCTCCACCGAATAGCCGTCGTCCTCGGTCGTGGACGGGATGGGTTTCAACGCGGTCGCGGACTGCGGGGAAACGCTCTGGGCCTGCGTGCAGGCGGTGGTGGCAAGCAGGGCAACGAGAAGCGGAAAACGCATAACAAACAACCTTGGTGGTGGAGTCCAGGAGATCAGGCGGCGAGGCTCTTGCTCACCTGCTCGAGCATGTCCTTGGACAGGCCGGGCGAGGCGAGGATTTGCTCCAGCGCGGCGCGCATCGCCTGCTGACGGGTGGGATCGAAGCGGCGCCAGCGGCCGAGCGGCGGCATCATCTTGGCCGCCGTCTGCGGGTTCAGCCGATCGAGCGCGATCAGCTGCTGCACGAAGAAGCGATAGCCGCGGCCGTCGGCTGCGTGGAAGGCGCGCTGGTTGACCCCGAACGCACCCACCAGCGCGCGCGCGCGGTTGGGGTTGGCCAGGGTAAAGTCGCGGTGGCCGGCGAGTTCCTCCACCCGCTCGGGCGTGTCGTCGCGGGTCGACAGCGCCTGGGTCGAGAACCACTTGTCGAGCACCAGCGGATTGTCGCGGTAGCGATTGTAGAAGATGTCGAGCGCTGCGACCCGCTGGTCCCCGGGGCCGTTCACCAGCGTCATCAGCGCGCCCTGGCGGTCCGTCATGTTGTCCGCCTGCTCGAACTGGGCGAAGGCGAGCTCGCCGATGTCGGGCGCGCCCGAGGCGGCGAGATAGCCGAGCGCGACCGTCTTCAGGCGGCGCTTTCCTTTGGCCTCGGGCGAATATTCGAACGCACCGCCGCGCGTATCCTCATAAGCCTGGCGCCAGTCGCGTTCGAGGGCGCGGCCGATGTCGCGGCGCAGGGCTTCCCGCGCGCGGAAGATTGCGTCCGGATCGACGATCGGGAGCTGGTCGCCGATGAAGTTGTCGGAAGGGAGCAGCACTGCCTCCGCGACAAAGGCGCGGTCGAGGTCCGGGTTGCGCAGCGTCTCGCGCACGGCATCCACCACCGCGCCATGGTCGCCGCGCCCGCTCGCCACCGACGCGACGAGCGTGTCGAGCATCAGCTGCTGCATCGCCTCGTAGCGCGCGAAGGGATCGTCGTCGTGGCCTGAGAGGAAGCCCAGGTCCGCAGGCGTCCGGTTCGTGTCCACGATCACCGGTGCGGAAAAGCCGCGGTTGATCGACAGCACCGGCCGCTCGGTGACCGCCTCGAAGCGCAGCGTCGCCTCCGCGTCCGACAGCAACACCAGCTGCTCGTCGCCGAGCGGCCGGCCGGTGTTGCCGCCGAACAGCCGCAGCTTGAGCGGCAGCACCATCGGCAGCTTGTGCGGCTGGCCGGGCGTGGGCGGAACCGCCTGGCCGAGGTGCAGCGTCGCGGTGCCGCCGCCCGGCTCGTGCTCCAGCGTGGCGGTGACCCGCGGCGTCCCGGCCTGCGAATACCAGCGGCGGAATTGGGCGAGGTCGACCCCGTTCGCCTCCTCCATGGAGGCGACGAAGTCCTCGCAGGTGGCGGCGGTGCCGTCGAAGCGCTCGAAATAGAGGTCGGTGCCGGCGCGGAAGCGCTGCGGGCCCAGGATGGTGTGGAGCATCCGCACCACTTCCGCGCCCTTGTTGTAGATGGTGGCGGTGTAGAAGTTGGAGATTTCCAGATAGCTGTCCGGGCGGATCGGATGCGCGAGCGGACCCGCGTCCTCCGGGAACTGGGCCGCGCGCAGGGAGCGTACGTCCTCGATCCGCTTGACCGCGGCCGAGCCCTGGTCGGCGGAGAAGCCCTGGTCGCGGAAGACGGTGAAGCCCTCTTTCAGCGACAGCTGGAACCAGTCGCGGCAGGTGACGCGGTTGCCCGACCAGTTGTGGAAATACTCGTGCGCCACGACGGCAGCGATCGCGTCATAGTCGTGGTCGGTCGCGGTGTCCGGATCGGCCAGGATGTAGCGCGAGTTGAAGATGTTGAGGCCCTTGTTCTCCATCGCGCCGAAGTTGAAGTCGTCGACGGCGACGATGTTGAACACGTCCAGGTCGTATTCGCGGCCATAGACGCGTTCGTCCCAGGCCATCGACGTCTTGAGCGCGTCGAGCGCGTGATCGGTCTTGGCGAGGTCCTTCTCCCGCACCCAGATGGCGAGCTGCACCTCGCGTCCGCTTGCCGTGACGAAGGTGGCGCGGTTGGCAACCAGGTCGCCCGCCACCAGCGCGAAGAGGTAGGAGGGCTTGGGGAAGGGGTCGTGCCACTCCGCCCAGTGGCGTCCGTCTTCCAGGTCGCCGTGCGCGATCGGATCGCCGTTGGCGAGCAGCACCGGGAAGCGCGCCTTGTCGGCAGTCATGCGCACCGAATAGCGCGCGAGCACGTCGGGCCGGTCGGGGAAGAAGGTGATGCGGCGGAAGCCCTCCGCCTCGCACTGGGTGCACAGGTTCCCGCCCGAGGCATAGAGCCCCATCAGCTGGGTGTTGCGTTCCGGCGCGATCGCGACCTCCGTCTCCACGACATGGGCCTTGCCGTCGAGGTCGACCACCAGCGCGTCGCCGTCCATGCGCCAGCGGTCGTTGCTGCCGGCCACCCCGTCGATCCCCACCGACAGCGGCTGGAGCCCGTCGCCGTCGAGGCGGAGCGGCCGGTCGTGGTCGCCGTTGCGCGTCACGTGCAGCTTCGCGCGCACCACCGTGCGTGCCGGATCGAGGTCGAAGTCTAGCGCGATCTCCGACACCTGCCAGTCCGGCGCGCGATAGTCGCTGCGCAGGATCGGCGCGGGAGGCTGGTCGGGGGAACGGAGTGCGTCGGCCATCGGAAAACCCTTGCGGAGGCGGTCGGGGCCTGAGTGCGCGCGTGATTGCGTCGCACCGCGGCCCGCTGCATAGCCGACCCATATGCCCTCGACGTCAAGGATTCCAATGCTCCGTACCGTCCTGCCGCTCGTCGCTCTCGTCGCCACCGCTCCGATCGCATCCCCGGTCCTGGCCCAGAAGGCCAAGCCTGCACCGGCCGCACAGCCCGCCGCCGATGTTGCCCAGCGCAATGCCGCGGCGAACGCGCCGCTGCCATCCGATCAGGCGGCGATGAAGGCGCATGTGCTGTTCCTCGCCTCCGACGCGATGCGCGGGCGCGAGGCGGGTTCGCCGGAATATGACATCGCCGCCAACTATGTGGCGTCGCAATTCTATGCGGCCGGGCTGCGGCCGGCGGGCGACCAGGGCAGCTATCTCCAGAAGGTGCCGCTGCTGAGCTACAAGCCGGCCGACAAGGGTGGCGTCGCGATCGGCGGCGAGCCGCTGGTGTTCGGGGAGGACTATATCCCCGCCGGCAACCCTGCGACGCCGCAGCTGGCGGTGGACGCGCCGGTGGTGTTCGTCGGCTATGGCCTGGTCGCGCCGAGCATCGGCCGCGACGATTATTCGGGCGTGGACGTGAAGGGCAAGATCGTGGCGATCGTGCCGGGAACGCCCGACGGCCTGAACGGAGAGGAGCGCGCCCACTTCGGCAGCCCTGCCACCAAGGCCGCGATCGCCATGTCGAAGGGCGCGGTGGGCATCGTCACGCTGGAGACGCCGGAGGCGGCCAAGCAGCGACCCTTCGCCAAGCTGGCCGAGAGCTGGAACCAGCCGCGCGTCACCTGGGTGAACCGCAACGGCATCGCCAACGTCCCCGCACCCTCCACGCCGACGCTGGGCATGCTCAGCCAGGCCGCGACCACCAAGCTCTTCGCGGGCGCCTCAACCAGCTGGGAACAGGTGGCGGCCGCGCTCAAGGGCCCGGAGCGGTTCGAGGCGATCCCGCTGCACAAGAACCTGTCGGTGCGGATGACCACCACCAGCACGTCCTTCACCAGCTACAATGTCGCTGGGCTGTTGGTGGGAAGCGATCCCGCAGTGGGGAGCGAGGTGGTCGTGCTGAGCGCGCACCTGGATCACGTCGGTGTCGGCACCGCGGTGAAGGGCGACAGCATCTATAACGGGGCGATGGACAATGCGGTCGGCGTCGCCTCGCTGATCGAGGAGGCGAAACGGTTCCAGGCCTCCGGGCAGCCGCCGCGGCGCAGCGTCCTGTTCCTGGCCGTCACCGCCGAGGAGAAGGGGCTGGTCGGCTCCGACTATTTCGCGAACAATCCCACGATCGCGAAGTCGGCACTGGTCGCCAACGTCAACCTCGACATGCCGATCATCACCTACAAGTTCACCGACGTGATCGCCTTCGGCGCAGACCGTTCGACGCTGGGGCCGATCGTGCGCCGCGCGGCCGCGATGGCGGGTGCGAGCTTCTCGCCCGATCCCATGCCGGAGCAGGGCCTGTTCGTGCGCTCCGATCACTACCGCTTCGTGCAGCAGGGCATCCCCTCGGTCTTCCTGTGGCCGGGTGAGGCCGGCGCGGGCAAGGCTGCGGTCGAGAAGTTCTTTGCCGAGCATTACCACCAGCCCTCCGACGAGGTGGTGCAGGACCCGGCGATCGACTGGGAATCCGGCGTCCGCTTCATCAAGGTGAACTATCAGATCGCCCGCGACATCGCCGATGCGCCCGAACGGCCGGTCTGGAACCGGGGCGACTTCTTTGGGACCCTCTACGGCGGCATCGGGGCGGTCGAGCCCGTCGAAACGCCCAAGGAAGAAGCGCCGAAGGGGCGCGCTAACCTGCGACAATCGGTTACAAAGTAGCGATTGCCAGCCCGCGGAGGCGACGGCTAACAAGGCCTCGTCCTTGCCCAGCGCCTCGGCGGGCGGCCAGCGATGCCCAGAGCGCCAGCTCCGGGTCTGCGTCCGGCTGCTCCGTGCGGGGCCGCCCGTATCCCCGGCGCGTAGCCGCGGCCTCGGCCGTGGTGTCGTGCAACGACCAGGCTTTCGCTATGCACCCGGCTTTTCCTCACGCGACCCTTCCCATGTTTGCCGCGGCTCTGCTGCTCGCCGGCTGCTCGCATGAGGAAGAGCAGGAAAAGGGTGGGGGACGCGGCGGCGCACGCGGGCCGGCGCAGGTCGGCTTCGTGGTGGTCCAGCCGACCAGCGTCGCCCAGACCGTCGAGCTGAACGCGCGCGTCACCGCCTATGAGCAGTCGGAGGTGCGGCCTCAGGTCGCGGGCGTGATCCGCCGCCGGTTCTTCACCGAAGGTTCGATCGTCCGGCGGGGCCAAACGCTCTACGAGATCGATCCCCGCATCTACAGCGCCGCCGTGTCGGAAGCGCAGGCGAACCTCCAGAGCGCGCGCGCGAATGCCGAGGCGACCCGCGTCAACGCCGAGCGGCTGCGCCCGCTGGCGCGGATGGAAGCAGTCTCTCAGCAGGAATATACCAACGCCGCCGCCGCATCGCGCCAGGCCCAGGCCTCGGTCGCGCAGACGCAGGCGCAGCTGGAGACGGCGCGGATCAACCTGCGCTTCACCAGCGTCCCGGCTCCGATCACCGGGCGCATCGGTCGTTCGCTCGCGACCGTCGGCGCCCTCGTGACCGCCAACCAGGCGGACCCGCTTGCGGTGATCCAGCGTCTCGATCCGATCTTTGTCGACATCCAGCAGTCGAGCGCAGAGCTGCTCGCGCTGCGGCGTTCGCTGTCGCGCGACGGCGTCGCTCCGGGGCGTGCCACCGTGCGGCTCAAGCTGGAGGACGGCAGCGACTATGAACAGACCGGCACGGTCGAGTTCGCGGAATCGCTGGTCGATCCCAGCACCGGCACGGTGACGCTGCGCGCCCGCTTCCCCAACCCGAACGGCTTGCTGCTGCCGGGGATGTTCGCACGCGCAGTGTTCGCCCAGTCGATCAACAGCCGGGCCTTCCTCGTGCCGCAGCCCGCCATCAGCCGCAGCCCGGCCGGCGAGGCGACGCTGTTCGTGGTGGGACCCAACAATACCGCCGTTCAGCGCAAGGTGGTCACCAGCCTGACGCAGGGGACCAATTGGGTGGTGACCCAGGGGTTGCAGCCCGGCGACAAGGTGATCGTGCAGGGAACCGGCAACTTGCGTCCCAACGCCCAGGTCCGCCCGGTCCCCGCGGACAGCCCGCAACGGGTCGCCCCGCCGCAGGGAAACCCCTCCGGCCAGGGCAAGCAGGGCAGCCAGTCGGGCGCAGCCACCTCCGCCAAGGGGGGCTGAGCCAGCATGTCCCGGATCTTCATCGATCGCCCGATCTTCGCCTGGGTGATCGCGATCATCACCATGCTTGCGGGCATCGGCGCGATCTTCAGCCTGCCGATCGCGCAGTATCCCGACGTCGCGCCGCCCCAGGTCAACATCCGCGCGACCTATCCGGGCGCGAATGCCCAGACGATCCAGAACAGCGTCACCCAGATCATCGAGCAGCAGCTGACCGGCATCGACGGGCTGCTCTATTTCAGCTCCCAGTCCAGCTCGCGCGGGCAGGTGACGATCAGCGCGACCTTCGCCAAGGGCACCGATCCCGACATCGCGCAGGTGCAGGTCCAGAACCAGGTCCAGCAAGCGCTGTCGCGCCTGCCCCAGCAGGTGCAGCAGCAGGGGCTGCGCGTCACCAAGTCGAACCCCGACTTCCTGATGATCGTCGGCGTCTATGACGAGACCGACCGCAGCACCAACGGCGACGTTTCCGACTATCTCGAATCCAACCTCGTGGAGCCGCTGGGCCGCATCGAGGGCGTGGGCGAAACCAACGTCTTCGGCTCGCAATATGCCATGCGCATCTGGCTCGATCCGGCCAAGCTCGCGAGCTACAGCCTGATCCCCGGCGACGTCATCACCGCCATCCAGAACCAGAACACCGAGGTGGCCGCGGGCGAACTGGGCGGGCAGCCGCAGCCGAACACCCAGCTGCTGAACGCAACCGTGACCGCGCAGGCGCGTCTCCAGACACCCGAGCAGTTTCGCGCCATCATCCTGAAGACCCAGAGCAGCGGTGCGAGCGTCCGGCTCGGCGACGTCGCCCGCGTCGAACTGGGCCAGGAGAACTACAGCTCGCTCAGCCGCGTGAACGCGCATCCGGGCGCCGGCGTCGCCATCTCGCTGGCGCCAGGGGCGGACGCGCTCAAGACCGCCCGGCTGGTGAAGGCGGAAGTGGCGCGCCGCGCCAAGGACTTCCCGCAGGGCTATACGTACGACTACGCCAACGACACCACCGCCTTCATCCAGCTGTCGATCAAGGAAGTGATCAAGACGCTGATCGAAGCGGTGATCCTAGTCGTAATCGTCATGTTCGTGTTCCTGCAGAGCTGGCGTGCGACGCTGATCCCGACGATCGCGGTGCCGGTCGTGCTGCTGGGCACCTTTGCCGTCTTCTATCTCGCGGGCTTCTCGATCAACACGCTGACCTTGTTCGGGTTGGTGCTGGCGATCGGCCTGCTGGTCGACGACGCGATCGTGGTGGTCGAGAACGTCGAGCGTCTGCTCGAAGAGAATCCCGAGATGACGCCGCGCCAGGCGACCATCGAGTCGATGAAGGAGATCCAGGTCGCCCTGATCGCGATCGGCATCGTCCTTTCCGCGGTGTTCCTGCCGATGGCCTTCTTCGGCGGCTCGACCGGCGTGATCTATCGCCAGTTCTCGGTGACGATCGTGGCGGCCATGGTGCTGTCGGTGCTGGTGGCGCTGATTCTCTCGCCCGCGCTCACCGCGACGCTGCTCAAGCAGAACCCGCGCGACGAGAATGGCGAGCATCTGCGCGACAGCCGGTTCGCGCGCCGTTTCCCGGGCGTCGTCCGCCTGGCGGATCGCGCCCGCCATGGCTTCAACCATGGCTTCGAACGGATGGTCGCGCGCTACGAGGGCGGCGTGCAGCGGGTCATCAACCGCAAGTGGCTGTTCCTGCTGATCTATGCAGGCGTTCTCGCGCTGCTGGTGCTGCTGTTCGTGCGGCTGCCGACGAGCTTCCTGCCGACCGAGGACCAGGGCGCGGCGCTGGTACGCTACCAGTTGCCGGCCGGGGCGACGCGCGGGCGTACGGAGGCGGTGCAGCGGGCGGTCGAGGACTACCTGCTCAAGCACGAAGGCAAGAACGTTCGCACCATCCTGACGGTCAGCGGTGGCGGCAGCGGAGCGGCCGGCCAGAACACCGGCCAGGGCTTCATGAACTTCGTCGACTGGTCGGAGCGCGAGGGCAAGGAAAACAGCGCCGATGCGATCGTCGCCCGTGCCGCGGCCGCCTTCCGCGGCTTGCGCGACGCGCAGGTCTATGCGCTGATCCCGCCGGCGATCCGGGGTCTCGGTCAATCGAGCGGCTTCACCATGGAGTTGCAGAACACCAGCGGCATGTCCGCCGAGGCGTTCGCAGAAGCGCGCGACAAGCTGCTCGCGGCCGCAACCGCCGATCCGAAGCTGACGGGCGTGCGCCTGACCGAGCTGCCCGACGTCGCGACGCTGCAGGTCGATCTCGACCAGACCAAGCTTTCCGCGCTGGGTCTCTCGCAAAGCGACGTCAACGCCACCCTGTCGACCGCATGGGGCGGCCGCTACGTCAACGACTTCATCGATCGTGGCCGCGTGAAGCGGGTGTACGTCCAGGGAGATGCGCCCTACCGCGCCGCGCCCTCCGATCTCGACCAGTGGTTCGTTCGCACCGGGGACGGCTCAATGGCGCCTTTCTCCTCCTTTGCGCAGACGTCCTGGGGCGTGGCACCGACGACGCTATCGCGCTTTCAGGGCCTGCCGTCCTACGAGTTCCAGGGCGATGCCACCCCAGGCACCAGCTCGGGCGAGGCGATGGAGCGGATTGCGGCGCTTGCGGCCGAGATCCCGGGGGTTGGCGTCGCCTGGGCCGGGCTGTCGTTCCAGGAGCGGCTGTCCTCCGGCCAGGCGCCGCTGCTCTACGGCCTGTCGCTGCTGGTCGTCTTCCTGTGCCTCGCTGCGCTTTATGAAAGCTGGTCGATCCCGATCGCGGTGCTGCTGGTGATCCCGCTCGGCCTGATCGGCGCCGTGTTCTTCGTGACGCTGCGCGGGCTGGAGAACGACGTCTATCTCCAGATCGGCCTGCTCACGACCATGGGGCTGGCGGCCAAGAACGCGATCCTGATGATCGAGTTCGCCGAACAGGCAGAGCGCAAGGGCGCGCGCGTCATCGACGCCGCGCTGGAGGCGGCCCGCATCCGTCTGCGTCCGATCCTGATGACCAGCCTTGCCTTCATCTTCGGCGTGCTGCCGCTCGCGCTGTCCACGGGCGCCGGTGCCAACAGCCGCATCGCGATCGGCACGTCGGTGATCGGCGGCATGGTGACGGCCACGATCCTCGCCATCTTCTACATCCCGCTGTTCTTCGTGCTGGTGCGCCGCGGCGTGCGCGACGGTCTTGCCAAGCTCCGCGGCAAGCCGACCGGTCACCAGCCCAAGGACCTGCCGAAGGAGGAACCCGCGGCATGAACGCCCGGCTGACCGCGCTCTTGCCGCTGCTGCTGGCAGGCTGTTCGATGGCCCCGGAGGACGTCCGTCCGCCGTCGCCGGTGCCCGCGTCCTGGCCGGTGGGCGATGCCTATCTGCGCCAGAGCGAGGCGAGCCTGCCGGTGGTGAGCTATCGCGACGTGTTCGTGGACCCGCGTCTCCAGACGCTGATCGGCCAGGCGCTGGTCAACAACCGCGACCTGCGCATCGCCGCTGCGAACATCGTGGCGGCACGGGCGCAGTACCGCATCCAGCGTTCGGAGCTGTTCCCGCAAGTCGATGCCTCGGCCAGCTACACCCGGTCGCGCAGTGCCGGGCAATCGTCCGGCAGCGGCACCGACGGTGGAAGCTCGGGGGACCAAGGCGGCAGCGGGGCGAGGACGAGCGACCGCTTCGGCGCGGACCTGGGCGTCACCTCGTTCGAGCTCGACCTGTTCGGCCGGATCCGCTCGCTCACGCGCGCGCAGCAGAACCAGTATTTCGCAACCGAAGCGGCGGCGCGCGCGACGCGGCTGACGCTCGTCGCCGACATCGCGGACGCCTGGCTCACCTATGCCGCGGACACGAGCCTGCTGCGCATTGCCGAGCAGACGGCGGCCAGTGCGGAGCGCAGCGTCACGCTCACGCGCGCACGGCTCCGGGGCGGGGTCGCGCCCCGCACCGATCTGCGCCAGGCCGAACAGATCCTAACCGCCGCCCAGGCGGACGTCGCGGAGCAGCGTACCCAGCTGGCGCAGGACGTGAATGCGCTGCAACTGCTGGTCGGTGCGCCGTTCGACCGTGCCTTGTTGCCGGAGACCATCGAGCAGGCGGCGCCTGCCATCCGGGCGCTGCGCGCAGGCGTCGACTCCGGCGTGCTGCTGCGCCGGCCTGACGTGGTGCAGGCGGAGTACCAGCTGCGTGCCGCCAACGCCGAGATCGGCGCTGCCCGTGCCGCGCTGTTCCCGCGCATCTCGCTGACGGCGGTGCTGGGGCTCGCCAGCAATGCGCTGGGTTCGTTGTTCGACAACGGCGCCTTCACCTATTCGGCCGGACCCGCGGTGGCCTACCCGATCTTCCAGGCCGGGGCCGCGCGCGCGAACGTCCGGCTGACCGAGGCGCAGCGCGAAGGCCTGCTCGCGGAATATGAGCGGACCATCCAGATCGCGTTCCGCGAAGTGTCCGACGCCCTCGCCCGGCAGGGGACGATCGGCGAGCAGCTGCGCGCTACCGAGGCGCAGACCGCGGCGGCCGAGGACACCTTCACCCTGACCGAGGCGCGCTATCGCGGAGGGATCGATACCTTCCTCGCGAGCCTCGACGCGCAACGATCGCTCTACCAGTCGCAGCGCACCCTGGTGCAGACCCGGCTGGTGGCCGCCAGCAACCGCGTCACCCTGTACCGTACCCTCGGCGGCGACACGCTGCTGGAGGCGACGGAACAGGGGCCGATCCCGGCCACGCCCGCCGACTGAACGGAACCCTCGCCGCCGGCACTGGTTCGGGAAGAGAGATTCCGAGGAGAAGGACCATGAGCGACAAGCAGCCGATGCAGGCAGCCGGCAAGGGCGTGGCAGAGGGCCAGGACGGCGTCGACCAGGAGCGGGTGAACGGCCGCAACGCCGGAGGCGAGAGCGGCGGCGGCGCCTATCCCAATCCCCACACGGGGAAGGAAGAGAAGCAGAGCGGCTTCATGGGCCATGGCGGCCAGACCGACATCGACTATCGCGGCCCCGGCCAGGGCAGCGAAGGCGAGGGCAAGACTGGCGCCAACGCCAATGCCGGGACGGGGTCGAACACGGACTGAGGCCGCGCTTCGGCCGGCCGGAGCGGTCAGCCGGTATCGGCATCCACTTGAAGACCGAGCCGATACTTCCCCGTTTGTCTCGAGTAGGGATCGAGCTTGTCGAGAGCCCGTATCGAGAGATGCCCCGCAACCGGCCTCTCGATACGACGCATCGACAGGCTCAGCCCCTACTCAGCATGGACGGGTCTGCTCGATGGCGTCGCGGTCCCGTCTATCCCCGTACGATCGGATGCCGCTCGCGCAGGTCGTCGGCGACGCGTTCCACCGCCTCGACCGCGGCGGCGTTGCCCGACGGATGGATCGACCAGTTGCAGTGCGCGTGCGTGTCCAGGCTGTGGACGGTGACCTGGCCGATCACCAGCCGCCAGTGCCGGCGCGTGCCGCCCGCATCCCGCACCAGGGTCGTGACGAACAGGTCCAGCAGGTCGGCAGCGGTCATCTCAGCGCTCATAGCCGCAGGTAGCGGAAGTACCAGACCTCGTGCCCCTGGCGCCGCGCCTTGCGTTCGTAGCGCGTCTCCGGCCAGTCGGCGGGGCGGGTGAGAAAGTCCTGCGCCGTCTCGGCAGCCCAAGCGAAGTCGCGGCGCCCGCGCATCACCATCATCGACCACCGGCAATAGGTCGAGTCGTCGGTGCCGAGGCGGAACTCGCCGCCGGGCTTGAGCTTGGCGGCGATCATGTCCAGCGGGCCGTCGTTGACCATGCGCCGCTTGGCATGGCGCGCCTTGCGCCAGGGATCGGGGTGGAGGAGGTAGACGCGCTCCAGGCTGGCGTCGGGCAGCCGCTCAAGCGCCTCCAGCGCGTCGCCCATGTGCAGGCGGACGTTCTCCAGCTCGCCGTCGCGGATGTGGTTGAGCGCGCCGACGACGCCGTTCAGGAACGGCTCGCAGCCGATGAAGCCATGGTCCGGGCGCATCGCCGCCTGGCCTGCGAGGTGCTCGCCGCCGCCGAAGCCGATCTCGAACTCCAGCGGACGTGTGTCGCCGAACAGCGTCTGCGCATCCAGCGGGCCTTCGTCGGGGATGCTGACGACGGGGAGCAGGTCTTCCACCAGCGCGGCCTGGCCCTGGCGCAGCTTGTGTCCCTGGCGGCGGCCGTAGAGGCGGCGGATCGAGGTCGGATCGGTCATGGCGCGGGGCTGTAGCCGCCCGCCGCGCTGGCTCCAAGCGCCGATGGAGCCTGCCATGCTCCCAGGGGTTGTTCGTGCGCACCCATGGAAGGCGACGAATGAGCAAGGGCAGGACGGGCAAGGCGCTGGCGCACGAGTTGGAGCGCGTCGACATCAAGGCAGGGCGCGCCGCTGCCGAATGGCACGACCACGTCGTGGTGCGTGCGCTGAAGCTGGTGCGCGAGCTTGCCGACCAGCCGCCGCTGATCGCGCTGTCGATCGGCACGGCAGCAGTCGGTGCGGCACGGAGCGATCGCCGCCTCGCACGGACGGGCGCGCGCATGCTGGCCAGCCATCTCGCGGCCACGGCGATCAAGGCCGCGATCAAGCGCAGGGTCGATCGCGCACGGCCGCGGTTGTTCAGCAGCGACCATGATCACCGGCTCACACGGGGCGACCGCAACGAGGGGCCGCACAATTCCTTCCCCTCCGGCCACACGGCGGGGGCGATGGCGGTAAGCCGCGCGATCCTGCGGGAATATCCAGGCGCGAGCCGCCCCGCCTATGCCGCGGCGGTAGCGATCGGCGCTCTCCAGCTGCCGACCGGCTCGCATTTTCCGATCGACGTCCTCGCAGGGGCCGCGATCGGCGTCGGTTCGGAAGCGCTGGTCGCGCGGATCTTCCCCGACGCGGCGCCCGAGCGGGTGCCGTCGATATGAAGACGGAGATGTAGGAAAATGGCGCGCCCGGAACGATTCGAACGTCCGACCCTCAGATTCGTAGTCTGATGCTCTATCCAGCTGAGCTACGGGCGCTTGGGAGGCGGTCCCCTATCCGCCCCCGGACTCGGGCGCAAGTCTTTCGAGGCATGGCGGCCACATTTTGCCAGCGGAGATGCAGCGGAATGGGGGAACGAGCTTCTCGGAAGCTCCCGTGTCTCGCGGAAGCCGGAGCCCAAAGCCGCAATTCTCCCCACAGTGGCACTGCCGGGCGATGATTGCCGCCTTTGCCGAGAGGAAAGGCTGTTCCCGGCGGCCCCGGGGCGCGGCCTATTTCGCGGAGGGACTGCCTAGGGCTCCGCGACTGATGTCGATGTCCCGCTTTTTGCCGTGAGTAACCACTCGCGAGCTGACCGAGCCCCTGACGACCTGCTTCAACACGTGCGATGGGGAAGGAAGCCGATCCTGTGCCTGGAAATAGGCGGTGGTGCCGAGATCGACGAAGGCAACGTTCCAGCTAGGTGCCGCGGGCTTGCCCTCCAAGGGCAGGCTGTTGGCTGGGCTCGGATCGACAAGCACGCCGCGCCCGGCATCCGACAGGGCGATCAGATAGCGGTCGGTCGCAGCATCCGGCCGATAGACGGTGCCTTCCTTCAGGGCGGTCGTGTCTCGGCACCAGGAAACGGAGCGGGTGGAGGGGGCATCCTCCATCGAGGAGGTCCTCGCGGCTGCGCCGACGAGGGCCGTCATCAACATCGCCTTGAAATCGGCAGGCACGGGCCGGGACTTGCCGGACGCTGCCAGCGGCGTGGAACAGTCGGTAATCGGAACGGCAGGGGGTGCCGCGGGAACGGTGCCTGGCCATTCGAGCTCGGCAAGCGCCGTGCGCATTGCCGTGGCGAGGCTCGCGGCCTCCATAGTCTTGGATGAGTAGCGCAGTTTCACCAGCCAAGCGCCGAACGGGAGGATGGCGACGCCGGTGCTCCGATACGGACCCTTGTTGAGCGTGTAGGTGGCGATCAGGCCGCTTGCCGTCTGCTGGCCCGGGGGCACGAAGCTAGGCGCGCCCACCGCTGTGACGGGCTTGCCGTAGACGTCCGACCGATTCTCGATTGCCCAGCGGGCGCGATCGAACCACACCGGCAGCGCGCCGCTGGCTTGGCGGTAGACATAGAGGCTCAGCAACTCGGCGCGGTTGGAGCTCTCGTAATTGGCCGAGACGTCGAGCAGATCTTCGCCGATCGTGATCGCCTTGATGCGGGGCGCGCCCGCCAGTGTGGCAGGGAGTTGAAGCCCGCTTGGCGCATGCGCATAGGGCTTGCCGGCCGGCACCCCCAGCTCCTTCGCCTGCTGGGCTGCGGCAGGCGTGCCCGATATCATTGCAGCCGCGGCGAATGCCAGCATGGCCGCCAAAACGCGCTTCATCGTCCCTCTCCCCCTGGTGCCGGAGAAGCTGCCACCGGTCGAGGGGAGGGACAAGCGCGAAGACGGGGCAGCCCTGCGCCGCCCCGCCTTCCGGTAGCTCAGGCCAGCTCGGCCTTGAGCGCGTCGACCAGGTCGGTCTTTTCCCAGGTGAAGAGGTCACCCTCTGCCTTGCGGCCGAAGTGGCCATAGGCGGCGGTCGGCAGGTAGATCGCCTTGTTCATGCCCAGGTGGGTGCGGATGCCCTTGGGGGTCAGGCGCACCAGCTTGGGCAGAACCGCCTCGATCTTCGATTCCTCGACGGTGCCGGTGCCGTGCGTGTCGACATAGAGCGACAGCGGCTCGGCGACGCCGATCGCATAGGACAGCTGGATCGTGCAGCGCTTGGCGAGGCCTGCCGCGACGATGTTCTTGGCGAGGTAGCGGCTGATATAGGCCGCCGAACGGTCCACCTTGGTCGGATCCTTGCCCGAGAAGGCGCCGCCGCCATGCGGGGCCGCACCGCCATAGGTGTCGACGATGATCTTGCGGCCGGTGAGCCCTGCGTCCCCATCGGGGCCGCCGATCTCGAACAAGCCGGTCGGGTTCACGTAGATCTGCGACTGGTCGGCCGGCATCCAGCCCTGCGGCAGGACGTCCTCGAACACCGTCATCACATAGTCGCGCAGCTGCTTCTGGCCGGCATCGCTGGACAGCGCCTTGCTGTGCTGGGTCGACACGACGAGCGCGGTCGCACCGGTCGGGCGGCCGTTCTCATACTTGAGCGTCACCTGGCTCTTGGCGTCCGGCTCCAGGAAGTCGACGACATTGGCGTGGCGATCCTGCGCCAGCTTCTCCAGGATGCGGTGCGAGTAATAGAGCGTCGCCGGCATCAGATCGGGCGTCTCGTCGCAGGCGAAGCCGAACATGATGCCCTGGTCGCCGGCACCCTCGTCCTTGTTGCCGCTCTCGTCCACGCCCTGCGCGATGTGCGCGGACTGGCCGTGGAGGTGGCAGGCGAACTCGGCGGTCTGCCAGTGGAAGCCGTGCTGTTCGTAGCCGATCTTCTTCACGGTATCCCGCGCGACCTTCTCGATCTCGTCGAGGGTCGGGAACACGTCCTGGCTGCAGCGCACCTCGCCGGCCAGCACGATCCGCTGAGTCGTGACCATGGTCTCGCAGGCGACGCGGGCGACGGGGTCGCGCGACAGGAACAGGTCGACGACGGCGTCGGAGATCTGGTCCGCGACCTTGTCGGGATGGCCTTCGGAGACGGATTCGGAGGTGAAGAGATAGTTGGAACGCATGGATTTCCCTTTTCTATGGGAAAGCGCGGCCGTTGCCATGCCGATATAAAGCTTTCCTTATATACCGCGCCCTAGCGGTTGCGCCGACGGATGGCAACGGCCGCGAGGGCAAGGAAAAGGGCCACTATCGCGGCGATGCCGTTGCCGAAGCGGGCGAACAGCGTTGGCGGGTGCGCGGCCGGCAACGGCAGTTCGATCGCGCCGGCGCGACCCTGCGGGATCGTTGCCAGCAGCCGCCCGTCGGCGTCGATGATCGCCGAGATGCCGGTCGGCGTGGAGCGCAGGATGGGCAGCCCCTCCTCGATCGCACGCATGCGCGCCTGCGCCAGATGCTGGGGCGGCCCCCAGGCGCCGAACCAGGCGTCGTTGGACGGGTTGAACAGCAGCCGCGGCCGATGGCCGCGGTCCACCACCTGGCCGGAAAAGATGATCTCGTAGCAGATCTGCATGCCGACGGAGCCGAAGCCCGGCACAGCCACGGACCGCGGTCCGGGACCCGGCGCAAAGTCGATGTCGCCCATCACCAGGCGGGACAGCCCCAGCGGCTGGAGAAGGGGCCGCATCGGCAGATATTCGCCATAGGGCACCAGATGCGCCTTGTCGTAGCGGCCGCCGAGGTGACCGTCGGGCAGCACCGAGAAGACCGAGTTGCCTGCCGAGCCGACCTGTCCCCGCCGGTCGAAGAACAGCGCGGTACCGCCGACCAGGGCGGCGTCGCGCGGCCCGAGCAGGCGGGCGATCTGCGCGCGGACGAGCGCCGGATTGGCGTCGTACCAATAAGGCGGATATCCATCCTCGACATAATAGTTGAGCGTCCCTTCCGGCCAGACGATCAGCCGCGGGGCGGGCCCGGGGCGTCCGCTCAGCCGCAGCAAGCGATCGAACACCTCGGCAGCATAGCCGTCGTCGGCGACATGCTCCTGCCCGATGTTTGGCTGGACGACGCGCACGCGCGGTGCATCGTCCGGAAGGGTCGGGTTGGCGGCATGGAGCAGCGGCCACCCGACCGCGAGCGCAAGTCCCGCAACGGCGATCCCGGCCGGGAACTGCCAGCGGCGGTGCCATGCCAGCAGCAACGCGCCGGCTGCCATCACGGTCAACCCGGACAAGGCATAGGTCCCTACCCAGGCTGCCAGATGCGCAAGGCCCGGTACCGGCAGCCAGACGACGCCGACCGGGTTCCAGGCATAGCCGGTGAACATCACCGCGCGCAGCCACTCGGTCGCGATCCAGGCGGCGCCCGCGATCAGCGCGAACCCGACGTCCGTCCGTGCCTCCCGGCGTCCCAGCCGCCAGACGAGGCCGCCGGCGAGCATCGGATACACCGCGAGATAGAGCGCAAGCCCGACGACCGCGAAATAGCCGAGCGCGGGCGGCATCCGATCCTGATAGTCGAAGGCGTGCTGGATCCAGTTGTTGCCGATGGTGAAATGCGCCACGCCGAACAGCCAGGAACGCCACAGCGCCGACTTCAAGCTGGGCGCGGCATGGACGCAGTGCAGCCACAGCGCGAAGGCGGCGAGCGTCAGCGGCCACCATTGGAGGGGCGCGAAGCCGAGTGCGGAGACGGCACCGGCGAGGAGGACGAGCAGGGCAGGGGGGAAACGCACGGCGCGGATATCGTTCGCTTTGACGGTGCGGGCAAGCAGTTCGCGCGTGTACGCCCGCACTCGATCCGCTAGGCTCGCGCCATGGCCGAGCTTCGCCCCTTCCACCTCGCCTTCCCGGTCCACGACCTGGCGGCGGCACGCACCTTCTATCGGGACGTGCTGGGCTGCGGCGAGGGGCGCAGCAGCGACCACTGGATCGACTTCGATCTTGGCGGGCACCAGATCGTCGCGCACCTCGACCCCGATGCCCGGCCGCAGGCGACCAGCAATGCGGTCGACGGTCATCAGGTGCCGGTGCCGCACTTCGGCGTCGTGCTGCGCATGGCCGATTGGGAGGCGCTGGCCGCCCGGGTGGAGGCGGCCGGTATCGCGTTCGGCATCGCGCCGCACGTCCGCTTCAAGGGGCAGCCGGGCGAGCAGGCAACGATGTTCTTCCGCGACCCGTCCGGAAACGCTTTGGAGTTCAAGGCGTTCGCCAATGATTCAATGCTGTTCGCAAGTTAAAGGATTTACGCGTGGCTGAACCCGTTACCGTCGACATTCCCCACAAGCTCGGCCGGGAGGGGGCGCGTACCCGCATCGAAGCAGGGATCGGCAAGCTCGCCGGCATGTTCCCGGGCGGCACGGTGACAGAACAGCATTGGGAGGGTGACGCCCTTTCCTTCACGGTGCAGGCGATGGGACAGCGCGTGGCAAGTCGGCTCGAGCTGTTCGAGGATCGGGTCCGCGCCGAACTCGACCTGCCGCCTTTCCTGCGCCTGTTCGCCGACAAGATCCGCGCCAAGCTTCAGAAGGACGGGCCTGCTCTGCTCAAATAGCGATCGGGCGGTGCACGGAACCGGCACGGGCTCGTTTCGGTTGAGCAAGGGTTAGGAGAGGCTCATGAAGGCACCGCTTTTCGTGCTGGCTGCGGCATCGGCGCTGGCAGGCTGTTCGGACAGGGATTCGACCGAGAACCAGGTCGCGCTCCCGGTCGGGACCCAGATCGCCGACAATGGCGTGGTCGAGGCGCCGCCGACCGGCAGTGCCCCGACGATCCCGACCGCAAGCGGCCCCGGGACCGCCTTTGGCATGACCAAGGAGCAGCTGGAGGATGCCGACCTGCTCGGCGCCGGCAATGCCAAGCTCGGCGAGGTGGACCGGGTGACCACCGACGCGCAGGGCAGCGTCAACGGCCTGGTGGTGGAGATCGAAGCGCAGCCGGACGATCGCGAGGTGTTGTTGCCGCTCAAGGGAATCGAGCCGGTCGCGGTGGGCGACCAGTGGCATCTGCGCGCCCCTGCGCTGACCCGCGAGCAGCTGCTGACCCTGCCCGAGGTGAAGCGCGCCGGCCGCTAGGCTGCCGGCACGGGCGCTCGGCCCGCGGGGTTCAGCGCCCCGGGGCGGCGCTCACCCGCCAGATCACATTCCCGACGTCATCGGCGACGAGCAGTCCGCCGCTGCGATCGGTGATCACCCCCACGGGACGGCCGCGCGCCTTGCCGTCCTGGTCCAGGAAGCCGGTCAGGACATCGACCGGCTTGGCGCCCTTCACCGGGAAGCCGTTGGCGGCGAACGGTACGAACACGACCTTGTAGCCCGATGGCGGTACGCGGTTCCAGGATCCGTGCTGGCCGATGAACGCGCCGCTTGCGAAGCGCGACCCCAGCTTCGCATCGCCGGCGAAGGCGAGGCCGAGCGAGGCAGTATGGGCGCCCAGCGCATAGTCGGGCCGCGCGGTATATTCCCGCAGGTCGGGCCGCTGCGGCTGGACGCGGTCGTCGACATAGCCGCCCCAATAATGCCAGGGCCAGCCGTAGAAGCCGCCGAACTCCACCCGCGTCATATAGTCGGGCGGCATGTCCGAGCCGATCATGTCGCGCTCGTTGACGACGGTCCACAGCGCCCGGCTGTTGGGCTCGAACGCCATGCCGTTCGGGTTCCGCAGCCCGCTGGCATAGATGCGGAACTTCTTCACCAGCGGGTCGACCTCCAGGATCGCTGCGCGGTTCTTCTCAATCTCCAGCCCGTTCTCGGCGATGTTGGAGGCCGAGCCGACCGTCACGAACAGCGTCTTGCCCTCGGGGTTCGCCACGACGTTGCGCGTCCAGTGATTGCCGCCGCCCGGCAGGTCCACGACCTTCTCCGCGTTCGCGGTGATGCGCGTTTGCCCCACGCGGAACGGGAAGCGCACCAGCGCATCGGTGTTGGCGACGTAGAGCCAGTCGCCCACCACCGCCATGCCGAACGGCGAGTTGAGCCCGGTCAGCAGCGCCGAGCGCTGCTCGGCGACGCCGTCCCCGTCCGCGTCGCGTAGCAGCGTGATCCGGTTGGCAGAGGGAACGCCTGCGCCTGCCCGGCCCATGAAGAGCTTCATCACCCAGCCCTTGAGCCCGCCGCCTTCGCGCGGAGGCGAGTTGCTTTCGGCCACCAGCACGTCGCCGTTCGCCAGGCGATAGAGCCACCGCGGATGATCGAGCCCGCGTGCGAACGGCTGGACGCGCAGCCCCTGCGCGGGGGTCGGCATGGCGTCGCCGCTCCAGCCGATCGGCTTGGCGATGCGGACGGTGGGGATGGTCTGTTCGCGTGCGCGGCTCAGCTGCGGCTGGGCGCCGGTCACCGCGTCCTCGGGCAGCTCCGCGCGATCGGGGCTGAACAGCCACCACCCCAGCGCGAGCAGCAGGACAAGGAGAATGGCGGCAAGGCGGAGCAGGTGTTTGCGCATGGCCGGAGGATTAGGGGCTGCGGACCTGCACGCAACATGAAAAGCGCCGCCGCTGACGGATGGGAGAGTTCCGTCGGCGGCGGCGCCTCACGCTGTCGCACGGGATCGGTGCGACAGCGCAGGCGGGGCGGCAGGAATGGGGGGAGAGCCGCCCCGCGATCCGGTATGAGTTAGCGCGGTCCCGCGTCGGACAGGGCCATGCGGTCCATGTCCTTCTGGGTTTCGCGGTCCTCCTCCGACTTGCTCATCGTGGCGAGGCGCTCGCGCACCCGCTCGGCGAGGTTCGGATCGACGGCCTCGAAATGGCCCATCTGGCGATCGATGATGAACTGCGGAATGCCGTGCATCGCCTCGGCGATGTTGCTGGCGGTGCGGGCCTTCTGGTCCTCGTCGAATAGGTTCCACAGGTCGCGCGGCTGGCGGAAATCGTCGTTGCCCTCGCTGTGGTCCCAGTGCCAGGCGGTGCCTTCCACCTTCAGCGGCGGCTCCTTGTAGCGCGGGTCCTCGACCGGCCCGCCGAACGAGTTGGGCTCGTAATAGGCGTCCGGATAGTCCTGGTTCACGTCCTCCATGAACCGCAGCAGCCCGTCCTTGTGATAGGTGTGCACCGGGCAGTGCGGCCGGTTGACTGGCAGCGCCTCGTAATGCGTGCCCAGGCGGTGACGATGCGCGTCGGCATAGGAGAAGATGCGTGCCTGCAGCATCTTGTCCGGCGAGAAGCTGATCCCGCGCACGACGTTCGACGGGCTGAATGCCGCCTGCTCGATCTGCGCGAAGTAGTTGTCCGGGTTCCGGTTCAGCTCGACCTCGCCGACCTCGATCAGCGGATAGTCGCCGTGCGGCCAGACCTTGGTCAGGTCGAACGGGTTATACCAGTGCTTGCCCACGTCTTCCTCGGGCATGATCTGGACGAACAGCGTCCACTTCGGGAACTCGCCGCGGTGGATCGTGCCGTAGATTTCCTCCTGGAAGCTCTCGCGGCTCTTGGCGATGACCTCGGCCGCCTCGGCGTTGGTGTAGAACTTGTGGCCCTGCTGGGTCTTGAAGTGGAACTTCACCCAGTAGCGCTCACCCGCGTCGTTCCAGAAGGAATAGGTGTGGCTGCCATAGCCGTTCATGTACTGCGGGCCCTGCGGCAGGCCGCGATCCGACATCAGGATCAGCAGCTGGTGCATCGACTGGGGCTCGAGGCTCCAGAAGTCCCACATCGCGGTCGGGCTGCGCATGTTGGTGCGCGGGTGGCGCTTCTGCGTGCGGATGAAGTCCGGGAACTTGCGCGGGTCGCGCACGAAGAACACCGGCGTGTTGTTGCCGACGAGGTCCCAGTTGCCTTCCTCGGTGTAGAATTTGAAGCTGAAGCCGCGCACGTCGCGCTCGGCATCGGCTGCACCCTGCTCGCCGGCAACGGTCGAGAAGCGCAGCAGCATCTCGGTCTGCTTGCCGACTTCCGAAAAGATCTTGGCGTTGGTGTACTTGCTGATGTCGTGGGTCACGGTGAAGGTGCCGAACGCGCCCCAGCCCTTGGCATGCACCACCCGCTCGGGGATGCGCTCGCGGTTCTGGTGGGTCAGCTTCTCGATCAGCTGATAATCCTGCAGCAGCAACGGGCCAAAGCGGCCCACGGTGAGAGAATGCTGGTTGTCGCCGACCGGGGCACCCGCGGAAGTGGTGAGCGTCGGTCGCTTCTTTTCGGCATCTGCCATGGCATGTCTCCTGATCGTCCGGGCACGTTGGTGCCGCAGCCGATGGAATGACTCAAACGCATAGAAGTGCCCACCGTGATCGAAAACATCGATGCTGGTGGGAATAGCCGCGGCAGGCGGAGTTTTGCGCGGGGTGTAGTCGGGTCGGCACCCCGGCGAGGCCAGGGTGCCGCGTTCGCCTGCCAGCCAGCAGACGGCGGAGCTATTCCTCGACCGGCGCTTCGGCGACCGGGGGGTGGAGGCGCAGGCGCGTGACGCGTCGATCGTCGCCGTCGACGATTTCCAGCGTCCAGCCGCTGGCGTGCTTCAGGCACTCGCCGGGCTTGGGCACGTGCCCGGCCAGCACGAAGGCGAGTCCGCCGAGCGTCTCGACGTCCTCCTCCACCTCGCCCAGCCGCGGATCGATCAACTCGGCGGCATCCTCCAGTTCGGCGCGCGCGTCCGCGTCCCAGCCGCCGCCGTCGATCGGCACCAGCAGCGCCGCCGGGGCCTCATCGTGCTCGTCCTCGATCTCGCCGACGATCTCCTCGATCAGGTCCTCGATCGTGATGAGCCCGTCGGTTCCGGAATATTCGTCCAGCACCACCGCCAGGTGGGTCCGGCTCGAACGCATCTGGGCGAGCAGGTCGAGTGTCCCCATCGATTGGGGCACGTAGAGCGGCTGGCGCATCAATGCGGTGATGCTTTCCGGCGGGGCGCCTTCGCGCGCCAGGATCGCGAACACGTCCTTCACATGGATCATGCCGATCACATGGTCGAGCCGCTCGCGATAGACGGGAAGGCGGCTGTGCCCGGCCTCTGCGAAGATCTGCACCAGTTCGGCAAAGGGCGTGGATTCTTCGACCGCGACGATGTCCGCGCGCGGCACGCCCATGTCGCCTGCGTCGCGCTCGCCGAAGTGGAGGATGTTGCGGACCATCTGCCGCTCGATGGGGGAAAGGTCGCCGGCGACCGGCCGGGCCTCTTCCTCCTCATGCTCCGTGATGACTTCCTCGATCCGCCCGCGCAGCGTCTCGTTGTGTTCCTCGCCGAACAGCAGGGCGCGGATGCCCCGCCATACGCCGCCCTCTCCGGCGGCCTGGCTACTGTCGCCCCCCGGGGCGGCGCTACTGGAACCTTCTGGCATGGAAGTCTCGTCAATCCTCGCGAATGTTATAGGGGTCATGCAGGCCGAGCTGGCGAAGCGTGGTGCGCTCGATCTCTTCCATCGCCTCCGCCTCGGCGTCGTCCTGATGGTCGTAGCCTAGCAGGTGCAGGCAACCATGGACAATCAAGTGGGTTGCGTGGTCCGCGACCGGAATCCCACGCTCCGCGGCTTCCGCCACGCACACGCCATGGGCGAGCACGATGTCGCCCAGCAGCACCTCCCCATCGTCCGAGTTCTGGGTAACCGTGTCGAGCAGGTCCGGCTGCACCATCGGGAAGGACAGCACGTTCGTCGGCTTGTCCTTGCCGCGATACTGGTGGTTGAGGCCGTGGACCTCCTCGTCGGACGTGAGCCGGATCGCCACCTCGATCACCGCCGGGTCGCTCGACCAGCCGGCGTAGGGCGTGCCCGCGAACGCCGCCTCGGCCGCCCGCGTGGCGAGTGCGTCCCAGTCCAGGTCGGTGGGCCACTCGCCCTCGCGCTGTACGGCTATGTCAAGCATCGGTCGTCTTCTCGTTGTCGCAAGGGCGGACGGGTAGCCTGAGGCAAGCTCCCGTCAAGCGTCCTTCCCCTCATAGGCTTCGACGATCCGCCCGACGATCGGATGGCGGACCACGTCGGCCGCACCGAAGCGAGCGAAGGCGATTCCCTCGACCCCGTCCAGTCGCGCGGTCGCATCCGCCAGGCCCGATGCGGCCACGCCGCCGGGAAGATCGGTTTGGTTCGGGTCGCCGCACACCACCATCCGGCTATTCTGGCCGAAGCGGGTCAGGAACATCTTCATCTGCGCCGGCGTGGTGTTCTGCGCCTCGTCCAGGATCACGAACGCGTCCGCAAGCGTACGGCCGCGCATGAAGGCGATCGGCGCGATCTCGATCTCTCCGCTCGCGATCCGCCGCTCGACCTGCTCGGCGGGCAGGCAGTCGTGCAGCGCGTCGTACAGCGGGCGAAGATAGGGATCGACCTTCTCCTTCATGTCGCCGGGCAGGAAGCCGAGCTTCTCGCCGGCTTCCACCGCGGGGCGCGACAGGATGAGCCGCTGGACCGAACCGGTGATCAGCTGCGCAACCGCCTGGGCGACCGCAAGATAGGTCTTGCCGGTACCTGCCGGCCCGAGCGCGAAGATGATGTCGTGGCCGACGAGCTGGCGCATGTAGGACGCCTGCGCCGCGGTGCGGGGCACGATCGTCTTCTTGCGTGTCCGGATCATGATCGACGATCCTGCGCCACCGCCGTCCGCACGCACGATCCCGTCGAGCGTCGGCTGGTCGGCCATCGCGATCACCGCGTCGATCAGGCCCGTGTCCACGTCCTCACCGCGCAGGATGCGGTGGTGCAGCTCCTGAAGGACCTCGCGAGCGCGGGCGACCGACTCGGCCGATCCCTCGATCCCGACGCGATCGCCGCGTGCGGTGATGTAGACGCCCAGCCGCTCTTCGAGCGCGAGCAGGTTGCTGTCGAACTCACCGAACAGGCGGGGCAACAGCTGGGGCTTGTCGAAGCTGACCTCGACCCGGCTGCGTTCGCCGGAGCGGGCGGGAACGGGCTTGCGACTCATGCGATCCTTTCGTGGCGGATGCGGCAGGGGGCGGGCACTGCCCCCGGAACGAACATGCGAGCGTCAGCCGCCACGAACGTGCGCGGCCGGTGGTTGGTTGCGTCGAAGCGGAACGGTCGGGGTGCCAAGCTGCATGCCCCAAAGATTGTGGCAGAGCCCGGCCTCGGCGGACAGGGGGAATATGGGGACGCCGCACACAGTGCCAAGACCGGCGCTGCGCCAAAATCGCGGAGGGCTGCCGCCCTTCGCTGTTAGGCGGCGGCTGCCACCCGCTCCCTGCCGGACAGCGACACCGGGCCTGCGGCGACCAGATCGACCTCCACCAGGTCGCCGATGCGTGCGTCGGTGATCAGGTGGACGGACTGGAGCCAGGGCGACTTGCCGAGCATCTGGCCCGGCAGCTTGCCCCGGCGCTCGATCAGAACCTGGGTGGCACGCCCGACTGCCGCCGCGTTGAACGCCTGCTGGTCGCGCAGCAGCGCTGCCTGCAACTGCTGCAGCCGGTCGTCCATCACCTCGGCGGGCACGGTGCCCGCATAGTCTGCCGCGGGGGTGCCGGGCCGCGGGCTGTATTTGAAGCTGAACGCCTGCGCATAGCCGACCGCATCGACCAGCCGCAGCGTGTCGGCGAATTCCGCGTCGGTCTCGCCGGGGAAGCCCACGATGAAATCACCCGACAGCGCGATGTCGGGGCGTACCGCACGCACCCGATCGAGCAGCCGCAGATAGCTGTCGCGCGTGTGGCTGCGGTTCATCGCCTTCAGCACGCGGTCGCTGCCCGACTGCACCGGCAGGTGGAGATAGGGCATCAGCTTCTCTACGTCGCCATGCGCGTCGATCAGCCCCTGGGTCATGTCGTTGGGATGGCTGGTCGTGTAACGGATCCGCGCCAGGCCGGGCAGGCGATCGAGCGCGCGGATGAGGCCGTCCAGGCCCTGCATCCGGCCGGTCTCGTCCTCGCCCGTCCAGGCATTCACGTTCTGCCCCAGCAGCGTGATCTCCCGCGCGCCCGCATCCACCAGCGCGCGTGCCTCGTCCAGCAAGGCGCCCCAGGGACGGCTGACTTCGGCACCGCGCGTGTAGGGCACGACGCAGTAGGTGCAGAACTTGTCGCAACCCTCCTGCACGGTCAGGAAGGCCGTGGGCCCGGAACGTCGGCGCGGCGCGAGCGCGCCGAACTTGGACTCGGGCGGCATGTCCGTGTCGATCGCCAGCCGGCCGCTGGCTGCCTCGGCAACCAGGGAGGGCAGGTTGTGATAGGCCTGCGGGCCCACCACCACGTCCACCTTTGCCCGGCGGGCGATCTCGGCGCCCTCGGCCTGCGCGACGCAGCCCGCGACCGCGATCATCGGGCGGGATCCGTCCTCACGGCGCAGCCGGCCGATGTCCGAATAGACCTTCTCGGTCGCCCGCTCGCGAATGTGGCAGGTGTTGAGCACGACCAGGTCGGCGGCCGCCGCGTCCGTCGCCGCGGTCATGCCTTGCGCGGTCATCAATTCGGCCATGCGCTCGCCGTCGTAGACGTTCATCTGGCAGCCGAAGGATTTGACGTGAAAGCTTTTTGGGGGCGTGCTCATGGGGGCGGGCCTATACGCCGCTTTGGCCTGCGCTGCCAGCTTGCGCCGCCTCCATCCGCCGCCGCGCCTCGGCTGCGATCCCCTTGCGGCCGAGTCCCACCGGGTCAAACGGTTCGAGGAAGCGGATCGTCACCGGGATGGTGCCGGCGCGCGAGACCAGCCGGACCGCGTTGTGGATGCCGGATTCGCCGCCGATCCAGCCCACTTCGGGAGTCGCGATTCCATAGTCGAGGACGACCGGCTGGATGCGAAGCTCTGGCGGCGGCGGGTCGGCGACCGCCAGCAGCGATGCCTTGAAGGGCAGCATCGCCGTGCCGTCCCCGGTGGTGCCTTCGGGGAAGATGGTGACTGGGCGACCGCCGAGGGCACGGCGGAGGGAGGCCACCTGCGCGGCGACTCCCAGGCGGTCGCCCCGCTCCACGAAGAGCGTGTCGTTGAGGCGGCACAGCCAGCCGACCAGCGGCGCCGACTGGAGCTCGCCCTTGGCGACAAAGGTGCTGCCGGACGCGCCGGCGATGGCGAGGATGTCGAGCCAGCTCTGGTGGTTCGCGAGCAACAGGACGTTCTGTTTCAGCGGACGCCCGAGGACGCGTACGCGCGCCCCCGCAAGCCAGGCGACGGCGCCGAGGAAACGGGGCGGCCAAGGGGAGGGGCGGCGGAACAGCCGCCACAGTCCATGCAGCGCCAGCGCGCCGAGCAGGCAGCCGAGGATCGCCGCCAGGCGCCCGGCGAAGCGGACGTGCCCGGCCAGGCCGGGCACCGGATCAGCCCTTGCGGTCGAGGCTGACGCCATAGAGCTCCATGCGGTGATCGACGAGGCGGAAGCCCAGCCGTTCGGCGATCTGCTTCTGGAGGAGTTCGAGTTCGGGATCGACGAATTCGATGACCTTGCCGGTCTCGACGTCGATCAGGTGATCATGGTGGGATTCGGGGGAGGGCTCATAGCGAGCGCGTCCGTCGCCGAAGTCGTGGCGGTCGAGAATCCCTGCCTCTTCGAACAGCCGTACCGTGCGATAGACGGTAGCGATCGAGATGCCGGGGTCGATGGCAGAGGCCCGCTCATAGACCTTCTCGACGTCCGGATGGTCTTCCGCTTCCGACAGCACGCGCGCGATCACGCGGCGCTGCTCGGTGATGCGCAGCCCCTTTTCCTGACACAGCGCCTCGAGGTCGATCCTGCGCGGCATTCCTTCTCCGTTTTTCAGTGCGGCCCGACATTTAGCGGATGGTGGCCGCTTCGGGAAGCGGGCTTGGCCGCCCCTTCGCCCTCACGGCGAACGGACGGCACAAAACCGGTGGAGGGGGGATCAGCGCTTGCGATTGGTGCCGAGACCGATCGCCTTGGCGAGGCTGCGGCGCTGCTCGGCATAGTTGGGGGCGACCATCGGATAGTCGGCCGGAAGACCCCACTTGGCGCGATACTGGTCGGGCGTCATCTGATAGTGCGTCATCAGGTGACGCTTGAGCATCTTGAGCTTCTTGCCGTCTTCGAGGCAGACGATGAAGTCCGGCTTCACCGATGCGCGGATCGGCACCGCCGGCTCCTGCTTCGCCTCGGGTGCGGTGTTCGCGCCACCCAGGGTGGTGAGCGCGCCGTGAACATTCTGGATCAGCGACGGCAGGTCGGCGAGCGACACGCTGTTGTTGCTGACATGGGCTGCCACGATATCGGCCGTGTACGCGATCAGCGCGTCGGCCGGCGGCTGCTGGACTTCCATTCTACTACCCTTTCAACAAGAACGGCAAAACACCGCCGTCCCCGTTCGGACCTATTCACCCCGTGCGACTGAATCGCAACAGCGGTGAGGATGAAATTTTTGCAACGAATTGTTTCGTTACAGTTCAGGGAATGGTGCGCGCATAGCTGTGCGCATCAAAAGCCTCTCCGGCCCGGCCCCGATAGTATCGCGGCCGCTCGCCTACTTTGGCGAAACCTTCGCGCTTGTAGAGCTCTACGGCGGCATTGCCCGCGCGGACCTCAAGATGCAAGCGCGAGAGCGTCCGGCGTCGCGCTTCGTCGATCACGGAGCGCAGCAGCATGCCGCCCACGCCGCGCCCCTGCACTGCCGGGCGGGTCGCGATCAGCAGGAGTTCGCCCTCGTCCATCACCGCCCGGGAAAGCGCGAAGCCGGCGAGGCCCTCGTCCTGCTCCGCCAGGGTCAGCCAGACGCCCGGCAGCGACAACATGCCCAGGCACTGGGCAGGCGTCCATGCCTCCCCGAAGCGGGCGTCGAACGCCTCGCGCATCACGATCGAGACCGCATCGAGATCGGCGACCGACCCGACGCGCAGGGTGACGGGGCCCGGCGTCCGGCTCACGGCTGCGGCAGCTTCGCGTCCGGCGCGCGGCCGTAGAGGGGGCGGGGCGCCAGGCTGGCGAGCGCCGCCGGTAGAAGACGCGCATCGCGCGCATCGGGCAGCGCTTCCGCGGCGGCGATCCCGGCGTCGAGCGCCTGGAGTCGATGCACGCCGTTACCCACGGCCAGCCGTCCGGCCAGCCGCTCCAGCGCAGCCTCCGGACGCAGCGACGCGAACGGCGCGGCTTCGGTCAGCGGATCGGCGGTGAATTCCTGCACGAACACCTCGCCATGGCCGCCCTCCAGTACCCCCGCGAGGGTGTCGGTCGAAAGCCGCCGGTCGAACGCACCTGCCGCGACGAGTGCCAGCGAAGAGAAGCCGAAAACCTGCGCGCCCCACCCAATCGCCAGGCCCCGTGCCGCGGCTAGCCCGACCCGAACGCCGGTAAAGCTGCCAGGGCCGCAATCCACCAAGATGCGTTCGGCCCGGCCCGCGTCGGGAAGTTCGGCGATCATCGGCACCAGCCGTTCGGCATGGCCGCGGCCGACCACCTCGTGCCGAAAGTCCAGGATGCGATCGTCTTCCATCACCGCCACCGAGCAGGCGGCGGTCGCGGTCTCGATTACCAGCGTGCGCAAGGGATCAGGCGATCGTGTTGAACCGGTCGAACGCCGGTCGCGGCAGGCGCTCATGCAGCCGCGACGGGTCGCCATGGCCGAGCACTGCAATGAAGTTCGAACGGACGGCCGGCGTTCCGCTGAAGAACGCCTTGTCCACCGCGCCATTGTCGAAGCCCGACATGGGGCCCACGTCCAGGCCGAGCGCGCGCGCGGCGACGATCAGATAGGCACCCTGCAGCGTCGAGTTCCGCATGGCCGACACCTGGCGCAGCTCCGCATTGCCGTCGAACCACGCCTTGGCATTCGTATGCGGGAACAGCTCAGGCAGATGCTCGTGGAACTCGGTGTCCATCCCGACAATCACCGCGACGGGTGCCTGGCGCACCTTGTCCGCGTTGCTGTCACTGCAGCAGACAGCGAGCCGCTCGCGCGCCTCGGGCGACACGCACCACACCAGCCGCGCGGGCAGCTGGTTGGCCGAGGTCGGCCCCATCTTCATCAGGTCCCAGATCGCCTCCAGTTCCGCCTGCGTGACCGGCTGGTCGGTGAAATGGGTGTGGCTGCGGGCGGTGCGAAAAATCGTGTCGAGCGCGGCGTCGTCCAGCATCGCCATCAGACGGCCCGCACTTCGGTCACTTCGGGGACGTAATACTTCAAAAGCTGCTCGATGCCGTTCTTGAGCGTCGCGCTCGAGGAGGGGCAGCCGGAGCAAGCGCCCTGCATCTGCAGGTAGACCTTGCCCTTGTCGAAGCCGCGATAGACGATGTCACCGCCGTCGTTGGCCACCGCCGGCCGCACCCGCGTCTCGATCAGTTCGCGGATCTGCGCGACGATGTCGGCGTCCTCAGGATTGTCGACGATGTCGCTTTCGGCCGGCGGCACCGAGAAACCGGCGCTGCCCTGCCGGAACAGCGGCATCGCGGCCGAGAAATGGTCGAGCAGGATCGCGACCACGTCCGGCTTCAGGCTCGGCCACTCGACGCCCGGTGCGGCGGTGACGGAGACGAAGTCGCGCCCGAAGAACACGCCGGTCACGTCGCCTAGCGCAAAGATCGCTTCGGCAAGCGGCGACACTTCCGCTTCCTCGGGCGTCGCGAAGTCGCGGGTGCCGGTTTCCATCACGACCCGACCCGGAAGGAACTTCAGGGTTGCGGGATTGGGCGTCGGTTCGGTCTCGATCAACATGACCGTCATTTGGCGTGCCGGGGGGGCAGGATCAAGCGGACGCCGGAAACGATCCGTTCGGGGCGGGCGACGCGCCCGCGTGCGGGGCGCGGTGCCAGGCGAGCAGGTTGCGCCGCGCCTCTTGGACGAAGGCGGAGCGACGGACCAGATCGAGCAGCAGGTCCGCGACCCAGCGGCCAGGCTGGCGCAGCGGCCGCTTGAACTGGATCAGCAGGACCACGCGGGTGCTGCCGGTGTCGTTCCACACCTCATGCTCATAGGTGTCGTCGAACACCAGCGTCTCGCCCTCGGCCCACCGCAGCACGCGATTGTCGAGACGCATGCGCACGTCGCCGTCGCGCGGGACCACCAGCGCCAGGTGGCAGGTGATCAGCCCCTTGGTGACGCCGCGGTGCGCGGGAATGTGGCTGCCCGGCGCCAGGATCGAGAACATCGCATTGGTGAGGCCGGGGATGCCTTGCAGCGCACGGGCGGTGACCGGGCAGCGCGCGAGGTTCGCGTCCATGTCATAGCCATAGCCGCACAGCACGAACGACCGCCACCGATCGACGGCAGCGAGGGTGCAGGGATCGGGCGAAATGGCGGCCAGCGGGGGAGCGGCGCCCTCGGGCAGCGCCACGCGCTCCGCCTCGTCGCGGATCGCCTGCCACTGGCCGCGAAGCTCCCGGGTCCAGGGAAAGGCGCGTACGTCCAGCACCGGCGCGGTGGAGACCAGGGAGGACGCGCGGATCAGCCGGTCGAAGACGTGCCGCAGCCGCTTGCCCGCGCGCAGGACGAGCGAATGCTGTGCCTGGCCGGTCGCCGGCGCATCGCGTGCCTCGTCGTCTGCCGGTCGTGTTGCGCGGTGCATTGCCCCTCCCTTCGGCCTGCAACGCTGCGCTGCAGAAAAGGCGAAAAGGTGGCGGTCGCGTGGAAGATCGTGTCCGCCAGTTTCCCGGCGATTCCGAACACTTGGTCGGCCGCGCTGGCGGTGCCGGGAAAAGCCCGCTACGCTTGGCGCATGGCATTCCCTGTACGCGTACGCCGGATCGCGCTGCCGCTTCTGGCCCTGATCGCCACCACGCCGCTCGTCGCCCAGACGGCGCCCCCGCCCGCACCGCAGCAGCAGAGCCGGCAGCTGCCGCCGTTGCAGCCGGTGGCGCAGGGGCCGGACACCCCCTGGCTGTTCAAGGGCAGCGACATCCCGCCCGACCGGTCCTGGACCTATGGGGTGTTGCCGAACGGGCTGCGCTACGCCGTCCGCCACAACGGCGTGCCGCCGGGGCAGATCGCCATCCGCGTCGCGATCGACGCGGGCTCGCTGATGGAAACGGAGCAGGAGCGCGGGTTCGCGCACCTCTTGGAGCATCTCTCGTTCCGCGGCTCGATGCATGTGCCCGATGGCGAGTCGAAGCGCGTGTGGCAGCGGCTGGGCGTGACGTTCGGCTCGGACACCAATGCCGCGACCAGCTTCACCCAGACGGTCTATAAGCTCGACCTGCCGGGGGCCACCCAGGCCGGCCTGGACGAGAGCATGAAGATCCTGGCCGGCATGATGGCCGAGCCCACGATCACCCCGGCCTCGCTCAATGCCGAGCGCCCGGTGGTGCTCGCCGAGCAGCGCGAGCAGCCGGGGCCGCAGCTGCGGCTGGGCGACGCGACGCGCGCGCTGTTCTTTGCCGGCCAGCCGCTCGCCGATCGTTCGCCCATCGGCAACGTCGAGACGCTGCAGGCGGCGACGGCCGACATGGTGAGCGCCTTTCATGATCGCTGGTACCGCCCCGACCGGGCCGTGGTGGTGATCGCCGGCGACGCCGATCCCAAGCTGCTCGAGGCAGCGGTGGTGAAGCATTTCTCCGGCTGGAAGGGCAAGGGGCCGGCCCCCCAGAATCCGGATCTCGGCAAGCCCAAGGCCGGTGGGCCGCTGAGCGCCGTCGTGAACGAACCGGCGCTGCCGACCCTGGTGCAGATGGCGACGGTGCGGCCCTGGACGGTTGGCAACGACACCATCGTCTTCAATCAGGAGCGCATGGTCGACCAGATCGCCATTCGGATCATCAACCGCCGCCTGGAAAGCCGGGCGCGGGCGGGCGCCAGCTACATCAGCGCGGGTGCCGACCTGGAAGACGTGTCGCGTTCGGCCAACATCACCGCGATCTCGATCATGCCGGTGGGGAACGACTGGGAGGCAGCCGTGCGTGACGTACGCGCCACCGTCGCCAGTGCCCTGCGCAACCCGCCTTCGCAGCAGGAAATCGACCGCGAGGTGGGAGAGATCCGCGCGGCGATGGAAAATGCCGTCGCGACGTCGCGCGTCGATGCGGGCGCCAAGCTTGCCGACAATCTGGTGGAGGCGGTCGACATCCGCGAGACGGTCGCGGGACCCGAGATGTCGCTGCGCATCTTCGACGGTGCCGTGGCCGGCAAGTTCTTCACCCCCGCCAAGGTGCAGGCGGCGACCCGCAAGGTCTTCGAGGGCGTCGAGACCCGCGCGCTCGTCAACACGCCGACGCCGGACCCGTCCGCAGCCAACAAGCTGGCAGCGGCGATCCAGGCGGATGTGACGGCAGCCGCCGAGAAGCGCGGGCCCCAGCGCACCGTGAAGTTCGACGAGCTTCCCAAGCTCGGCGCGCCCGGCAAGGTCACCGGCCGCAGCGTGGTGCTCACCGATCCGCAGATCGAGAAGGTGAGCTTCGCCAATGGCGTCAACCTGCTGATGTTCCCGAACAATTCGGAAACCGGCAAGGTCTATGTCCAGGTCCGCTTCGGTCGCGGGCTGAGCGCGCTTCCGTCGAACAGGCAGACGCCCGCCTTTGCCGGTGACCTGGCGCTGGTGGCGAGCGGCGTCGGCAAGTTCGGGCAGGAAGAGCTCGACCAGCTGACCGGCGACCGCCAGATCGGCCTGTCCTTCGGCATGCAGGAAGATGCCTTCGTGCTGGGCGGCATCACCACGGCGGCCGATCTCAACGACCAGCTCCGGCTGATCGCGACCAAGCTCGCTGGCCCCGGCTGGGATCCCAAGCCGGTGGCCCGCGCCCGTGCGGTGATGCTCGCCAGCTATGACAGCCAGTCCTCCTCGCCGGTGGGCGTGCTCCAGCGTGACCTCGAAGGCCTGCTCCACGCCGGCGACACGCGCTGGGCCTCGCCCGATCGCAAGGACATCGAGGGGCTGGATGCCGCTCGGTTCCGTGCGTTCTGGGAGCCGCTGCTCGCCAGTGGCCCGATCGAGGTGCAGGTTTATGGCGATACCACGGCCGATGCCACCATCGCGGCGGTGGCCAGCACCTTCGGCGCGCTGAAGCCGCGGCCGGCGGCGCCGGTCGGCAATGTCGACGTGCGGTTCCCGGACCATGTGGCGACGCCCGTCGTGCGCACCCATACCGGCCAGCCCAACCAGGCGGCGGCGGTGATCGCCTGGCCGACGGGCGGTGGCAGTGCGGGGCTGACGGAAAGCCGCAAGCTGGAACTGCTCGCCGCCATTTTCCGGGATCGGCTGCTCGACAAGCTGCGTTCGGAAGCGGGGGTGAGCTATACGCCCAACGTTTCCACCGACTGGCCCGTGGGCCTGCCGAGCGGCGGCAAGATCCTGGCGATCGGCGCGGTGCCGCCCGACAAGACGGACTTCTTCTTCCAGCTGGCGCGCGGCATCGCGGCAGACCTGGTGGCGAACCCGATCACCGAGGACGAACTGCGGCGCGCACAGGCGCCGGTGCTGCAGTTCATTGCGCGCGTGTCGAGCGGCAACATGTTCTGGATGCAGCAGACCGCGGGCGGCACGCTCGATCCCAAGCGGATCGACGCGATCAACACCATCGCCTCGGACATCGGCACGACGACCTCTGCCGACATCCAGGCGCTGGCGGTGAAGTATCTCCGCCCGGAGAAGGACTGGTCGCTGGTGGTCGTGCCGGAGAAGAAGGCGAACTGAGTAGGTCCGGCGCAGCGAGGGCCAAGGTTAACGAGCGACGCGCTTGTGGCCCTGGGCTCCTGCCTGCGCAGGAGCGCGGTACGGGGATGACCCCGGGTGCCTCCAGCTGACGCAGCGACCCGGCAGTGCCTCACCCACTTCCGTGCTCCTGCGCAGGCAGGAGCCCAGGGTTGTCAGACGCGACGCCGATCGTTCTGCGTCGCCTTTGCAGGCGCCGGCTTACCCCTTGTAGAGCGCGTCCAGCCGCTCGCCATAGACCTGGCGCAGGATGTGGCGGCGGATCTTCAGGCTGGGGGTGAGCTGCTCGTTCTCGATGGTGAACGGCCGGTCCGCCAGGATGAAGCGGCGGATGCGTTCGGTCACGGTCAGGTCCTGGTTCACCCGGTCCACGGCGGCGCTCAACGCTGCGCGATAGCCGCTGTCCTCCGCCAGCCGCTTGAAGTCGCAGACCGCGCGGTTGGCCGCGCACCATTCCTGGGTCCACTCCGGATCGGGCACGATCACCGCGACCATATAGGGGCGGCGATCGCCCGCGATCATCGCCTGGGAGATCTCGGGCTGGAGGGTGAGCATCCCCTCCACCTTCTGGGGGGCGACGTTCTCGCCCTTGTCGTTGACGATGATGTCCTTCTTGCGGTCGGTGATCTTGATCCGTCCCGCCTCGTCGATCAGGCCGATGTCGCCGGTGTGCAGCCAGCCGTCTTTCAGGACGCGCGCCGTCTCGACCTCGTTGCGCCAATAGCCGTGCATCACCAGTTCGCCGCGGACCAAGATTTCGCCGTCGTCGGCGATGCGCACTTCGGTGTTGGCGAGCGGCGGGCCGACGCTGTCCATCCGCACGCCCGCCGACGGGCGATTGCACGAGATCACCGGCGCAGCCTCGGTCTGGCCATAGCCCTGGAGGAAGGTGACCCCCAGCGCCTGGAAGAACAGCCCCACCTCCGGATTGAGCGGCGCGCCGCCCGAGACCATCGCCTTCATCCGGCCGCCGAAGCGCTTAGCGATCTTGGGGCGGAACAAGGTCCGCACCGCCAGCTGCGCCGGTCGGTCGGTCAGGCGTAGGCGACCCTCGCTCTCCTTGTTGCCGAGTTCGATCGCCTTGCCGAGCAGATAGGCGGCCATGCCGCCCTGTTTCTCTACTGCCTTGGTGATCCGGGTGCGCAGCACTTCGAACAGCCGCGGCACGACGAACATGATCGTCGGGCGCACCTCCTCGATATTGGCGGCGAGCTTGTCGAGGCCCTCGGCATAATAGATCTGCCCGCCCAGCCCGATCGCGAAATGCTGGCCGCCGGTGTGCTCATAGGCGTGGCTCAGCGGCAGGAACGACAGGAACACCTCGTCGTCCCAGCCGAAATCCTCGGCGATGACCGCCGAGCAGCCGGCCACGTTGTGCAGGATCGCCCCATGGTGCTGCATCACCCCCCGGGGGGCGCCGCCGGTGCCGCTGGTATAGATGATGCAGGCGAGGTCCTCGCGCTGGAAGCTTGCCTCGCCCGCGGCCGCTTCGGCGCTGGCGGGATGATCGGCGATCAGCTGATGCCAACTGTGGAATTCGATGCTGCCGGGCTGGACCAGGCGGACGTCCTCGATCCCGATGATCTTCTGCGGGGTGGATGCGTGAAGGGCGGCCGGGATCAGCTCGCGCGCGAGCTTGGCAGTGGAGACGATCGCGGCGCAGGCGCCCGAATTCTCCATGATGTGCTGGTGGTCGCGCTGGGTGTTGGTGACATAGGTCGGCACCGTGATGCAGCCCGCGGCCATGATGGCGAGGTCGGAGATGCACCATTCGGGGCGGTTCTCCGACACCAGCATCACCCGGTCGCCGCGCTTGAGGCCGAGCGCCTTCAGGCCTGCGGCGAGGCTGGCGACCTGGCGCGCGGCTTCCGCCCAGCTGGTCGGCTGCCATTCGCCCCCGGCCTTGTGCCACAGGAATGGCTTGTCGCCCTTCTCGCGCGCACGCGCAAAGAACATCGTGACGAGATTCGGGAAGTGCTCGAGGGTACGCATGGCCTCTCCTGCCGCCCCGGCATCCGTGCGCCGGGGACTTGCCTGTTGTTACTCCGGGGGACGGGTGCCGAAGCCGCCGACCCGCTTGATTTCGACGACGGTGCCGTCCTGCCGCATGGCGACACCCTCGCTGCGCGGATCGGCGCCACCGACCCAGCGACCGTGTACGCGCTCCACCGCATTCGCCTTCAGGCCCATGGGCGCGATCTTCACGGGCTCTCCCAGCGCCTCGAGTGCAGGCGCCATGGCGTCGAGTTGGGTACCCTGTTCGAGAGTCGCAATCCTGCCCGGTGCATAGATCACCCCCAGGCCGATCGCGTCCTGCGCCGTCATCCGCCAGTCGATCACCGCGATCACCGCCTTGGCGACCTGGGCGATGATGGTGGACCCGCCCGCCGCACCGATCACCAGCCGGACCTTGCCGTCCGGGCCGTAGACGATGGTCGGCGACATGGAACTGCGCGGCCGCTTGCCGCCTTCGACCCTGTTGGCGACCAGGTGGCCGTTCTTTTCCGGCACGATGTCGAAGTCGGTCAGCTCGTTGTTGAGCATGGTGCCGTTCACCGACAGGCCCGAGCCGAAATAGCCCTCCACCGTCGACGTGACCGACACCGCGTTGCCGCGCGCATCGGTTGCCGAGACATGGGTGGTCCCCGGCACTTCGCTCTGCTGGACCCGGATGCGGGCAGGAGCACCGGCGGGCGTGCCGGGCGCGACGCTCCCCATCGTGCGGTCGGGCGAAATCAGGGCCGAGCGCGCGGCGATGTACGTACGGTCGAGCAGTCCCTTGACCGGCACCGTCACATGGTCGGGATCGGCCAGGTACATGTCGCGATCGGCATAGGCGAGGCGCTGGCTCTCGGCCATCAGATGCCAGGCGACCGGCGAGTCCTTGCCCAGCTTCGCCATGTCGAAGCGTTCGAGCTGCTTCAGGATCATCAGCACCGCGACGCCGCCGGACGAGGGCGGGCCCATGCCGCAGATGCGATAGGCGCGGTAGCTGCCGCACACCGGCGCGCGTTCCTTGGCATCGTAGCTGGAGAGGTCGCCCGCGGTCATCTTCGACGGGTTGCGGGCGGCGGTGTTGACGGTGGTGACGAGCTTCTGCGCGTCCGGCCCCACATAGAAGCTGTCCGGGCCCAGCCGCGCCAGGCGCTCGAACAAGGCCGCCTGTTCGGGGTTCTTGAGCAGCGTGCCTACCGGCAGCGCCTTGCCGTCCGACGTCAGATATTTTGTCCGCGCCCACGCGTCGATGTGGCTGCCGAAGCGGTCAATCCCGGTGTTGAGCCGCTGGGTGATGCGAAAGCCGTCGCGGGCGAGCCGGATCGCCGGCTCGAACAGCTTCGCCCAGGGGAGCTTGCCGGCGCGGGCATGCGCCATCGCCCATTCGCGCAGGTTGCCCGGCACTCCGACGCTACGCCCGCCGGGCACGGCTGCGGAATGGCTCAGCGGATTGCCGTCGGGCGCGTAGAACCAGTGCGGATCGGCCGCCGCGGGAGCCGTCTCGCGCCCGTCGATGGTCAGGAGCTTGCCGGTCCTGGCATCATGCCCGACCCAGAAGCCGCCGCCGCCAATGCCGGAGTTCTGCGGCTCCACCACGTTGAGCGCGAGCAGGGTCGCGATCGCGGCATCGGTGGCGCTGCCGCCGGCGCGCAGCATCTCGACGCCCGCCGCCGCGGCGCGCGGGTCCGATGCGCTGACCATGCCTTGCGCCGCCTGCTTGGCGGGATGGGCGACCTGGGCACTCGCAACGACGGGTACGGCGAGCAGCAATGCTGCACAGCTGAGGAAACGCTTCATGCCTGCAGGAGTAGCCGCGATTGTCCCGGGTGCAAAGGCGAGGGGACACGGCCGAAGCCGTGCCCCCTCCGTCCTCAGCCGCGCCGCGTCGCCGCCGCGTAGAGCGCGATGGCCGCTGCGTTGGAGACGTTCAGGCTTTCGATCTGGTCGCTGATCGGCAACCGCGCGAGCACGTCGCAATGCGCCGCGGTGTTCTGGCGCATGCCTTCGCCTTCGGCACCCAGCACCAGCGCGACCTTGTCCGATCCCATCGCCTGATCGAGCGTTAGGTCGGTGTTGCCGGTCAGGCCGATGCGCCAATAGCCGGCCTCGGCGATCTCCTCGAGCGCGCGGGCGAGGTTCACCACGCGCACCCAGGGGACGATCTCCAGCGCCCCGGACGCGGTACGGGCGACGGTGCCGGACTCCGGCGGCGCATGCCGGTCCTGCGTCACGATGCCGAGGGCGTCGAACGCGGCTGCCGAGCGCAGGATCGCGCCGACATTGTGCGGGTCGGTGACCTGATCGAGCACCAGCAGCGGGCGGGTGTCGGAACGGCCGCGCTCCAGTAGGTCGCCCAGCCAGATGTCCTCCAGCGGATCGACCTCTGCCACCATGCCCTGATGCGGGGCGTCATTCGGAACCAGCCGACCGAGGTCGGCCGCCTCGGCATAGGTGACGGTCAGCGTCGACGGAAGGTCGAGCTGCGACAACGCCTCGTGCGTGCCCCACAGCTTGCGCACTGTGCGCTCAGGGTTCGCGAGCGCCGCGAGTACCGCATGGCGGCCCCAGAAACGGGGGCGCTGCGGGGAGCCCTGGCTCGGGCGATGACCACGACGTGCCATGCTCAGTCCTCCGCCTTCGGCCAGGCGTACGGGTCGGTGACCTTCGGCTGGCGGGGCAGCGGCGGCTTCGGCAGCGGCTTTTCCGCGTTGGCGGCATTGAGGAGGAAGGAAGCCATGATGATCGATGCCTGACGCAGGTCCTCGCCCTTCATATGGTCGAAGGTATCGGCATTGGTGTGGTGGATGCGGCTGCCATAGTCCAGCGGGTCCTGGATGAACTGAAAGCCCTGCAGCCCGATCGACTGGAAGAAATAGTGATCGGTGCTCGACGTGCGGCGCATCGCCACGGTGCCGGCGCCCATCGCCTGGAACGGCGCGAACCATTCGCGGAAGATCGGCACCGCGGCCTGGTTGTTCTCGGCATAGATGCCGCGGATCTTGCCCGAGCCGTTGTCGAGGTTGAAATAGGCGGCGAGCTGGTCGTAGCCCGGCTTCTTCGTGATCGGCCAGCGCGAGGTCCAGCCATAGAAGCGGGCGAGGCCGGTCGTCGGCCCGGTTGCGGCCGGCGCGCGCGTGGCGATGTGCTGCTCGATATAGGCGAGCGAGCCGAGCAGCCCCTGTTCCTCGCCGTTCCACAGCGCGAAGCGGATCGTGCGCTTCGGCCGCACCCCCATCTGCGATAGGATGCGCGCGGCCTCCATCACCACGGCAGAGCCCGCGGCGTTGTCGGAAGCGCCATCGCCTGCGGCCCAGCTGTCGAGATGGGCACCAGCCATCACATAGCCGGCCTTGGGATCGGTGCCAGGGATGTCGGCGAGGATGTTGTAGGCCTGCACGTCGCTGTCGTCGAAGCGGACGTTGCTGGTCACTTCCAGCGTCGGTGCCTGGCCGACGCGGGCGAGGCGGGCGAGGCGGCGATAGTCCTCGGCCGCGATCTCGATCCCGGGCGTCGCCGGGGTCTGATCGCGTCCGAACAGATAGCCGCTGCCGTGCAGCAACATGCCGTCGCGGCTGGACATGGTCGCCATCGCCACCGCGCCCTCGCTCTTCAGGAACGCGTCGAGCTTGAGCGAGAAGTCGAGCCGCTTGAGCCGGCGGTCCGCCGCCTCCGGATCATTGACCGGTGCTTCGAAGAAGTCCTGGTCGGCGAGCTCCTGCTGGCTGAGCCGACGGAAGGCGGGACGGTCCGGCTCCGAGCCGGTGTCCGGCTGGGTCACCATCACGATCTTGCCCGCCAGCTGCCCGCGATAGCGTGCGAAGTCCGCTTCCTTGGACATCGGCGCCACGATCACCGGCGCAGTGACAGTGCCGTTGGTGCCGGGGGTCCAGGCGATCGGGATCGCGGTCAGCTGGATCGGGCGCGGGGTCACCATGCGTACGCTCGAGCTGACGATCGACCAGCCGCGGCCGAACTCGAATCCTTCCTTGTGGACGTTCTTCAGGCCCCATTCGCGGAACTTCGACTGGGTCCATTCCTCTGCCTGGCGCATGCCGGGCGAGTTGGTGAGCCGCGGGCCGATCACGTCCGTCAGGTGCTGCGCGATCGGCATCACTTCCGACTGGTTGGTGCCTTCCTCGATGATCCGGTTGACGGCGTCGCGATCGACCGACTGGGCGGCAAGGGGTGTGGCGGCAACGGTGGCAAACAAGGCAAGAGTGAGCGCGCGCATCGGGTTCCGTTCGTGGGAGGGAAGAGAAAAAGCGTCGTCATGGACGCTATGCGGGCCAGGAAAGGCGCGCAAGCCGTTGACAGCGTGGCGGCGGGACGGCAATGGGCCACCTCGCTTCAGCGAAGCGGCCCCGTGGAAGGGTGGCCGAGTGGTTAAAGGCAGCAGACTGTAAATCTGCCCACGCAAGTGTACGCTGGTTCGAATCCAGCCCCTTCCACCATCCGCCCCGGCGCGGCGGATCGGTTCTCCCGGAAAAAGGGACACCTGCGCTGCCGACCCCCCTGATCTTCATCGCCGCAGCCATGCTTGAGATCGGCGGATGCTTCGCGTTCTGGAAATGGGCGCGGCTCGGCGCATCGCCCTTGTGGCTGATCCCCGGCCTGGTCGCGCTTGCCGGCTTCGCCTGGATCCTCACCTTTGCCGACACGCCCGCGGCGGCGCGCGCCTATGCGGCCTATGGCGGCATCTATGTGGCGACTTCGCTCGGCTGGATGTGGCTGGTCGAGGGGCTGCGGCCGGACCGCTTCGACCTGATCGGCGGGGGGCTGTGTCTGGTGGGGTGCCTGGCGATCCTGTTTGGGCCGCGGTGAGGGGCGGGTCCCTACCTCCCTCTTCAGCCGATCTCGCCTCCCCCCACACCGTTTGTCTCGAGTAGGGATCGAGCTTGTCGAGAGCCCGTATCGAGAGAGCCACAACGGCCGACCTCTCGATACGCCGTCTCGACAAGCTCGACGGCTACTCGAGGCAAACGGTTGGGGAGGGGGCTCTTGCGTCCGCCGCTTGGCGCGGCTACCTCCGGCGCATCGGGCGGGTATAGCACAATGGTAGTGCAGCAGCCTTCCAAGCTGAATACACGGGTTCGATTCCCGTTACCCGCTCCACCTTCTTTCCGCCTCCGCCCGCCACGGCGTTCCCGCCGCGCGATTGCCGGAGCTGCGGACCAGCCCTAGAGAGCGCCGCCATGGCCCGCATCGAAACGCCCCGCCCCATCCGCGGCACCCAGGACATCTTCGGCGCAGACCAGCGCCGCTTCGGCCGCGTGGTCGACGCCTTCGAGCGCATCCGCCGACTCTATTGCTTCAGTCGCGTCGAGCTGCCGGTGTTCGAATCGACCGCCGTCTTCGCGCGCTCGCTGGGCGAGACCACCGACGTCGTCTCGAAAGAGATGTACAGCTTCGAGGATCGCGGCGGCGATTCGCTGACGCTCCGCCCGGAGTTCACCGCCGGCATCGCCCGCGCCTACCTGACCGACGGGTGGCAGCAGTTCGCCCCGCTCAAGATCGCGACCCACGGCCCGGTGTTCCGCTACGAGCGGCCGCAGAAGGGGCGCTATCGCCAGTTCCACCAGATCGATGCCGAGGTGATCGGCGCGGCCGAGCCCGGCGCCGATGTCGAACTTCTCGCCTTTGCCGACCAGCTGCTCCACGAGCTCGGCATCGCCGATGGTGTGACGTTGCAGCTCAACACGCTGGGCGATGCGGAAACCCGCGACGCGTGGCGCGCCGCGCTGGTCGCGCACTTCGAGGCGCACCGCGACGTGCTGAGCGAGGACAGCCTGGCGCGGCTCGACAAGAATCCGCTGCGCATCCTGGACTCCAAGGACCCGCGCGATCGCCCGGTCGCAGACAGCGCGCCGGGGATCGACGACTACCTGACTAGCGAGGCGCGCGACTTCTTTGCCGCGGTGACGGCGGGGCTGGACGCCGCGGGCGTGGCGTGGACCCGCAACGATCGGCTGGTGCGCGGGCTCGACTATTACCGCCACACCGCATTCGAGTTCGTGACCGATCGGCTCGGCGCCCAGGGCACGGTGCTCGCCGGCGGCCGCTACGACGGGCTGATCGGCTCGCTCGGTGGTCCCGAGACGCCGGGCGTGGGCTGGGCGGCCGGCATCGAGCGGCTGGCGATGTTGCTGGAGGAGCCTTCCCCGGACGAGACCACTGTAAACGATGTGGCGGTAATTTCGGGAGGTAGCCGCACGGATCTCGTGGTTCAGCGCATCGTACCCGCACTGAGGAAGAATGCCTCTGCCAGGTTCGACCGGCCGTTGCTCAGCGTAGAAGGGTACTTGGGTCGTAGTCGAAACAAGTTGTTCGAGAAAGCTCGGAAAAAGTCTGCAGCGATGCTTCTCCTTGAGGACTCTGCAGGAGGGGAGCTTGCGACCCTTCGTTTTTGGACCGGGAGGTTCGGCGTACCTTCAGGCAAGTTCGATGACATCGTGGGTTCGCTGAGAGCCGGAGGCTTCGACATCATAGCAGCCGAGACGAACCTGCCTTATTCAACCGGCGAGGAAACGGCTGCCACTGGCGCGTTGTTCTATTTGATAGAACGCGCATGACCGCCATCTCTCCCGATCGCATCGCCCAGATCGAGGCGCGGCGCGACGAACTCCAGGCGTTGATGGCGACCGGCGAGCTGCCGGGCGACCGCTTCGTGGCGGTGTCCAAGGAATATGCCGAGCTGGAGCCCGTGGCCGAGGCCGCGGGCGCCGTCCGGCGGCTGCGGGCCGAGGCCGAATCGCTTGAGGACATGAGCCAGGACGGCGACGAGGAACTGCGTCGCATGGCCGCCGAGGAACTCCACGAGAACCGGGAGCGGCTGGCGGCGGCCGAGCACGCGCTGGCGCTGGCGCTGCTGCCGCGCGACGCGGCCGACGAGCGCCCGGCGATGCTCGAAATCCGCGCCGGCACCGGCGGCGACGAGGCGGCGCTGTTCGCGGGCGACCTGTTCCGCATGTACCAGCGCTATGCCGACAGCCGCGGCTGGCGGGTGGAGATGATCTCGGCCAGCGTGTCCGACGCGGGCGGGTTCAAGGAGGTCGTCGCCTCGGTGACGGGGCAGGGCGTGTTCGCGCGGCTGAAGTTCGAAAGCGGCGTCCACCGCGTCCAGCGCGTGCCGGTGACCGAGAGCGGCGGGCGCATCCACACCTCCGCCGCGACCGTCGCGGTGCTGCCCGAGGCCGAGGAAGTCGACGTCCAGATCGACGACAAGGATCTGCGCATCGACGTCTATCGCTCGTCGGGTCCGGGCGGCCAGTCGGTCAACACCACCGACTCCGCCGTCCGCATCACCCACCTGCCGACCGGGCTGGTGGTGATCCAGCAGGACGAGAAGTCGCAGCACAAGAACAAGGCCAAGGCGCTCAAGGTCCTGCGCACCCGCCTGTACGAAGCCGAGCGCGAGCGGCTCGCGTCCGAGCGCTCGGGTACGCGCAAGGCGATGGTCGGCTCGGGCGACCGCTCGGAGCGGATCCGCACCTACAATTTTCCGCAGGGGCGGGTGACCGACCACCGCATCAACCTGACGCTCCACCGCCTGCCCGAAATCCTGGAGGGCGAGATGGACGAGCTGATCGGCGCGCTGATCGCCGAGGACGAGGCGGAGCGGCTGGCGACGCTCGACGCCGCGTGACGCCCACCGCCGCCGAGGCGGTGCGGGAGGCGGCACAGCGGATCGCCACCGTCTCGGACACGCCGCGGCTCGATGCCGAACTGCTGATGGCCCACGCGATGGGAGTCGAGCGCAATGCGCTGCTGCTCGGGCGCCTCGCCGATCCGGTGCCGGCTGGCTTTTCCGCGCTCGTCGAGGCGCGGTTGGCGCATACCCCGGTCGCCTATCTGACCGGCAGCCGCGCCTTCTGGACGATCGATCTGGAGGTGGGGCCGGGCGCGTTGGTCCCGCGCGCCGACAGCGAGACGCTGATCGAGGCGGCGGTGGCGCACTTCGCCGATCGCGCCCCGGCGACCGTGCTCGACCTGGGTACCGGACCCGGCACGCTGCTGCTCGCTGCGCTGGACCAATGGCCGGATGCGCAGGGTCTCGGGGTCGACCGGTCAACCGACGCCCTGGACTATGCACGCCGCAATGCCGAGCGGCTCGGCATGGGCGGGCGGGCGAGCTTCATGCTGGGCAACTGGGCGGCGGCGTTGGACGCACGCTTCGACCTGGTTCTCACCAACCCCCCCTATATCGGCACGGACGAGCGCCTGCCGCAGGAAGTGGTCGGGCATGAGCCCGCCGGGGCCTTGTTCGCCGGGGCGGACGGACTGGACGCCTATCGCCTGCTAGCACCCCAACTCGCGCGGCTGCTCGCGCCCGGCGGGATCGCGGTGGTGGAGATCGGCTTCACCCAGGCGGAGGCGGTGTCCGCGCTGCTCCATGCCCAGGGGCTTTCAACCCGCGTCGCACCGGATCTGGGCGGGCGCCCTCGCGCGCTCGTTGCCCGTTGAATCCGGCGTCGGCACCCCCATATTTCCCCTTGGAGATCGCCCGTGCAGCCGCTAAGACCGGGGCGGGGCAAGCCACCTTCGACCAGTCACAGGTGAGTTCGGGGCACTGCCCCCTCCAGCGTCATGCGCGCCACTGCGGTCCGGTGGCCATGGCAGACGGGGTCGCGCAAGAGCGCGTCTCCGCGACAGGCAGCATCCGGGATCGACAGGATCGACGGACAGTTTTGAACGGGACACACACACGTTGATAAACAACCGGCAAGCCGGCCGCCGTCGCGGCCGTGGTGGGCAGCGTCCTCAAGGCGGGGGCGGCAGCCCCGGCCGTTCCGATAACGGCAATCGTATCGACAGTCGTGCACGCGGCAATGCCGCGCAGCTGCTGGAAAAGTACAAGAACCTGGCTCGCGACGCGCAGATGCAGGGCGATCGGGTCAACTCGGAATATTACTTCCAGTTCGCCGATCACTATTTCCGCGTGCTCAACGACAATCGCGCGCGCGTCGAAGAGAACCAGCGCCAGCGCGGTGACTTCGCCTCCGATGACGACGGCGAGGAGTTCGAGTTCGAGGGCGAGAACGGCGGCAACGACCGCCCGCAGCGCGAGGAGCGGGGCCAGCGCGAGGACCGCCCCCGCCGCGAAGACCGGTCCCAGCGTGAGGATCGTCCGCAGCGCGAGGATCGCCCTCAGCGGGACGCACGTCCGCGGACCGAGCGCGCGCCGCGCGGCGAACGCCCGCCCGTGACTCAGACCGAGGTGGATGGCGCTCCCGTGGACCAGTTGCAGCTGGTTCCTGCCGAAGCCGCCAACGATGCGGACGTGCAGCCGGTGGAGGCAGAGGCGCGCACGCCCCGCGCTCGCCCGCGCGCCCGTCGTCGTGACGCCGAGCAGCCGGCAGAGGCTGCGGCCGAGGCTCATGGGATCGATGCGGACCGGCTGCCGCCGGCGCTCGGTGCTGTGGAAGGCGAGGGTGAGGAGCGTCCCCGCCGCCGCCGCCGCGTCCGCGCCGACGACGAGGTGATGCCGCCGGCCGCCTGAGGTCGAGCGCACGCCTGAAAACAAGGGGCCGGTACCGCAACCAGCGGTGCCGGCCCTTTTGTTATTCCGTGTCGGGAGAGTCGGCCTCGGGGCGGTCCTTGCGTGCGAACCGGTCGACTGCAGCATCGTGGCCCGTGCCCGAGCTCAGGAAGATCAGCCCCATCAGCACCGCCGCCATCAACACCGACAAGCCGACACCGAGCGCGGTCGCGATCGCCATGTGGATCGGCAGCGGACCGACCAGGTGCCACAGCAACGCCACCGCGACGCCCGCGGCGAGCGCCGCGACGGCGGCCATCCACTTCAGCAGCCGCCGGAACCGGCCCCAGGCGAAGCGCGCATAGGTCGGATCGTCCAGCGGATCAGGCTCATCGTGCAGCATCGTCTTGCAATCCCATCGAAACATGGGATGCTCAACCCTCGTCGATGCACGCGGCGGCAGAGGAGGGTGCGATGACCATCGCGGTGATCCTGAGCGGCAAGGGCCATGACGTGGTCTCCATCGACGCCGGGAGGACGGTGGGCGACGCCGTCCACCTCCTCGCCGAGCGACGGATCGGCGCGGTGCCGGTGATCGAGGGAGACTCGATCCTGGGCGTCTTTTCGGAACGCGACGTGATCGGCTGCCTGCATCACGGCGGGGCGGCCACGCTCGATCGTCCGGTGACCGCGGCCATGACCGCGCCCGCCGTCACCGTCTCCCCGCAGGAGCCCGTGCTCGCGGCCCTGTCGTTGATGACGCACCGGCGCATCCGCCATCTTCCCGTGGTCGAATCGGGCCGTCTCGTCGGCATCGTCTCGATCGGCGACCTAGTGAAGCACCGGATCGAACGCATCGAGGCCGAGGCGCAGGCGATGCGCGCCTATATCGGCAGCTGACCGACGGCCTCAGGCCCGTCGCGACCGGACCAGCGCCAGCGCCTCGGCCAGCAGCCCGCGTCCGAAGGTCAGCATCCAGCCCGCGTAGACCAGCGCTCCGGCCGGAACCAGGATGGCCACTCGCGGCAAGGGCGCGAGCGGCGGCAACAGCTGGTCGACCAGCAGCACGGCGAGCGCCATGCCGACGCTCCCCAGCAAGGGCTGGCAGACGGCCACGGCGAGCGCCCCTGCGCGCACCCCGATCACCGGCAGCGTCCGCCACGCACAAAGCGCGAGGTACAGGGGCGCGGTAATGAGCCAGGCGGTGGCGAGACCCAGGACGCCATGGCGCACGCCGACAAGAAAGGCGATCGGCAGCAGGATCGCCCCGATCGCACCATTGCCCGCGCTGATGCCAGGCCGCCCACACGCATCGCACGCCGGGGCGAACAGGATCTGCAGGGTCAGGAACGGCATGGCGAGCGCGAGCAGCCCCACGACGGGGCCGGTCTCCAGCCACTTCTCGCCTAGAACCACCGACACCAGCGGCTCGGCCACCACCGCGAGGCCGAGGTAGAAGGGCATCGCCACCAGCAGCACCATGCGAACGCCCATCAGGAACGCGGCGGCGACCGAGCTGCGGTCATGCTGGATCCGGGCATAGGCGGAAAAGGCGACGTCGTTGATCGGCGGCACGAACTTCGCGACCAGGATCTGCGCCAGGAACAGGCTCGTCGTGTAGATGCCGAGCGCATGGGCATCCAGGTGCCGCCCGGCAACGAAGACGTCGGCCTGGCTCTGGATGACCCAGAACAGCTGGCTCGTCGCCATCAGGACGCCATAGCGGGCGATCCCCCCGGCGCCTCGAAAGTCGAAGCTCGGGCGTACCCATGCACGCGCCGCCACCATCATGCCGATGGCGCGCGTCCCGAACAGCACCATCGGCGCCAGCACCAGGGTCCAGACACCCAGCCCCCCGAGTGCGCCGCCAAGAGCCGCGAGGGCTCCCAGCACGGCCGAGAGCAGGTTCACCGCCGCCTGGCGTCGGAAATCCATCGCGCGGCTCAGCAGCGCATAGGGAAAGGCGATGAAGGGGGTGGCGAGATACAGCAGCGCCTGCACGCGCAGCAGTTCGGCGACCTGGGGGTGCCGGAAATAGGTGGCCGCCAGCGGTGCCGCCGCGATCTGGAGGATCGCGAGTGCCCCGTTCAGCACCAGCAGCATCCCGAACAGCTGCCGGATCGCGCGATCGTCGACCTCCGGCTTCTGGATCAGTGCGCTCGCAAGGCCGTAGCCGTTCAGCATGTTGAGCACGACCAGCACGACCTGGGTCATGGCGAACAGGCCGTAATCCTGCGGGCTCAGGATCCGGATTACCAGGAAGGTGGACGCCCATGCGATCAGCTGGCCGACGATCTGCGTGCCTGAGCGCCACAGAATCGCAGAGCGGACCTGTTGCCGCAGCGATTCGGCGGGGCGATTCGTCTCCTGAAGGGGCGCATCCATGGTTCCGGCCTATGCCGAGCCGGCGCCGTGCGCCACAAAAACCGCAGAAATCCGGGACTTTTCAACTCTTCCGTCACATTTTTGAAAAATGGGTTTGACGGGTTTGGGTGATGCCTCTAGAGACCCGTTCACCGCAGCGGCGCACCGAACTGGAGCGCTTGCTGAGGTCGCAAAAAACCTGGTGCTGAGCGCCTCTTGAAAGAGGGGTTTGCTGGAGCGCCGGCGTTTTG
>NZ_BSEX01000003.1:159004-251849 GCF_027922045.1 Microbacterium terregens | reverse complement strand
GGACGGGATAACCGCTGAAAGCATCTAAGCGGGAAGCCTCCCTCGAGATAAGATTTCACAGGACGGTCGGAGACCACGACCTTGATAGATCGGATGTGGAAGCGCGGTAACGCGTGTAGCTAACCGATACTAATTGTCCTATTCGCGCTTGAAGAGTCCCACCATCAACGACAACCCTGGTTGTCACGATGTGGATGTACCCTCAGCCTTAACATCGATTTGAAAAACTTGTGTGCACCGGCTTCATTGCTTGGTGGCTATAGCGTCTGTGACCCACCCGATCCCATCCCGAACTCGGCCGTGAAACCAGACCGCGCCAATGGTACTATCGCTCAAGCGATGGAAGAGTAGGTCGTCGCCAGGCATTGAAGCTCGTGCTCACATACCCATTCACAATGCAATTCACCCTGGCGCGGGGTGGAGCAGCCCGGTAGCTCGTCAGGCTCATAACCTGAAGGTCACAGGTTCAAATCCTGTCCCCGCAACCAACACCAAAGCCCGCTTTTCGCAAGACAGCGGGCTTTGTTGCGTCCGGGGCATGGGCGTTCAGAACCTGGAGATAGCCTACCCGCGTGGAAACGGTCGCGGTGTGCCGTGCGCGCCTCCTCAGCCGAACTGGCGCCAAACAGCACGCTGACCGTAAGCGTCCGGTGAGCCGCGTGTTGCCGGGGGCGGCGTAGGCGTCAATGTCCGGACCTGTGGTCTCCTCCTGGAGTCCAGAAGGAGGTCAGGAGATGGGGCGGATGGAGGTCATCACCGGGACGGAGCGCCGGCGGACCTACAGCGAGTGGGCAGCGGCGATCTACACCCTCTCCAGACCGCCAAGCTCAACTTTGTCGACCCCCAAGCCTGGCTGCGCGACGTGCTTACGCGCATCGCCGACGGGCACCCTGGCAACCGCATAGGCGAACTCGTACCGTGGAACTGGACCACGTAGCGTTCCATCCGAGAAACGAAAACGATGGCTTGCCGCACCCCTTCATCTACAATCGGCACATGACGCCGTCCCGCATCAAGACCGCCGGCCACCACGTAGTGCGCTATGTGCTGCCCATCATTAGCGCCATATGGCTGTTCTGGACGATGCTTGAAACAAAGCGCATGCAAGGCTGGTTCGAAGCTCAGGACGATTTTCGTCATGCCTCAAGGCCGTTCTTCGCCTTTCCGACGGCCGAGTTTGCTTTCGCCGCGATCTTCGTCATCGCGAGCTTCGCATCGGCCGCGATGTCACGTCCCCGGATTGCAGCCGTCATTGCTCTTATGGCAACGGCCTTCGTCGAGATCATGTGGATCGGCATGACAAGGTGATCTTGCCAGCCCTCCGCAGCTCATCACTTCTTCCCAGTCGACGGCCCTGAGCAGACGCTTACGTGAACTCTGCGGTTCCGCCGCTCTGTTCGTCCGACTAGTCCCGGTTTGTCCCGCGCGGGTTCTTCGCCGTGATTTCGGCGTGTCTCACCAACGGTGTGGTGGTGACCAAGTCCGGCTTGCCCGGCACCAGCGGATAGAAGCCGAGTGCGCCGAAGACGTACCAGGCCGACATCGCACCCGCGTCGTCGTCCATGCCGTCGGCATACCCCTGCGGCGCCAGCGCGAAGCTGCGGCCGCGGAAGGGGACGGGGCGCTTGCCGGCGTTGGTGTAGGGGTGGTCCACCGACTCGGTGAGGTAGCGGTGCACCAGGTCGCGCGTATTATCCGGACGACCAAGCGCCGCGTAGAGCCAGGGCGTATGGATGTCGGGCTGGTTGGTCATGTTGTAGAGCCCGTCCGCAAAGAAGCGATCGAGCTCCCGCAGAAAGCGCTCCTTGCCGAGCGTCGCCACCATCCAGTCGAGGTCGAACACCGGCGCCCAGCGGTACTGCCACAGCGTCCCCTGGTAGAGGCCCCGTGCCTTGACGACGTCCGCGTCGGGCCCGAGGTTCTCGAACACCGAGCGCCACATCTTCCGATAGGAAAGTGCCTTGGCGCGGAAGCGCTCCGCGATCGCCTGCTCCCCCAATTCTCCGGCGAGTTCGGCCACCGCCCAGTCATCATAGGCGGCCTCGATCTGCTGGTCCGGGGTGTCGCGTTGCAGCGTCTCGCTTTCGCGTACCATGCCGGCGAGGGCCGCACGCGCATCGAAGCCGCGGATGCCGCGTCGGTAGAAGTCGAGCAGCGCGACGCCGGCATGCTCGGTGCGCACCGTCAGGAACGGCTCCGTCCGGGTCGACCAGCGCTGCTTGCCCTCGCCATAGAGGGCCACCAGCGATCGTGCGATGTCGGCGGCGCGGTCCGGGTCGAGGATCGCGATCAGCGGCATCTGGGTCCGGTAATTGTCCCACAGCGCCCAGCTGGCATAGCGGGTGGTGCCGGGTGCGGACCGGTGCACCTGGCCGTCGCTGCCACGGTGGCGGCCATCGGGATCGTCGATCGCCACCGGCGTCTGCATCACCCGAAAAAGCGACGTGTAGAACAGCGCGCGCTGTTCGCGTGAGGCGTCGATGCGGACGCGGGACAGTTCCCGCTGCCAGTGCGCACGCGTGCCCGCGAGTACCGTCGCGAACGATCGGGTGCCGAGCTCCGTGTCGCGCACCCCTGCTGCCGCCGCGGCGTCGACGGTCGAGAGACCCGTGCGCACTTCCACGACGGCGCCGCGGCGCAGATCGAGGGCAAGCGAAGCCTGGTTGCCGGTGATCGTCCCGGCGGCAACGCGCGGCGTGCCGTCCACCGTGATCCGGCTCGCGCTGTGGATCGTATAGGCACCCTCGTCGCAGACGGTGCCGGCGGTCAGGGTCGCCCGCAGATCAGTGCCTTCGGCGGTGAGCCGGGCGGCGTGGCGCCGGGTGTAGGCGTGCGCGGCATCGAAGCGGAGCAGGTAGCGCCCTGCCCGGGCGACGGTGAAGCGCAGCAGGCCGGCGCCACGGGTGGCGGTCATGTCGGCGGTGATGCCGTTGGCATAGGTGACCCGGTAGCGCCCGGCCCCTGCACGCTCGCTTGCCTTGTCGAGCGGCACGAGCGCTCCAGAGCCCTCCGGCAGCAGCGAGACCAGCAGGTCGCCGCCGCCACCGCCGCAGCCCACGCCCACCGCACGCGTGTGCGAGAAGCCGCGCAGGCTGCGGGCCGCATAGTCGTACCCGGCGTGGTTGGCAGGATCGGTGTCCGGCCCCAGCTGCACCATGCCATAGGGCGCCACGGCGGCGGGGGAGAGCTGCCCGAAATCGGCGAGGGTGCCGACGAAGGGATCGACGAGGTCGACCGGCTTCTCGCGCGCGATTGCAGGTGCCGTGAACGCCAGTGCCGCACCGGCGGCCAGGAGGGCTCGCTTCATTGGCCCAGCTGAGCGAGGAGACGCGATGGGGAACGGCATGCCACGTCCCTCCGGATCGCGCGGCGGAAATCCCCCAGCGTCGGCGCTCGGCGATATCGGCATTCATTCCCTCCAGCAGGCGAGCAGCTTGCCGCTCCTTTGCCCGGCCACCTCCCGGTGTCCAGAGTGGGCAAGCCCTCTACCGCCGTTGCGCCGGCCCGTGTGCGCCCTTCAGGGCCTTCCGCCGCTCCGCCGCACGGTCAGAACTCGAACGCCGCGCTGAACCGGAACGAGCGACCGAGGATCGGACGGGCAAGGATCGGACCCGTGCCCTGGCCGCCGATGATCCGCGGGTTGCCCTCGGTCAGGCCGATCTCGTCGGTCAGGTTGTTGCCCGTCACCTGCAACCGGATGCGCTGCGCCACCTCGACGGAGACGCCGGCGTCGAGCTGGTAGAAGTGCGGCAGCACCTGCAGGTTCTCCGGATCGGAGAAGCGGTCGCCGGTATATTGCAGCGTCGCGAAGAGGGACGGGCGCAGGTTGCCGACATCCACGTCGATCGCCGGCGTCACCCGCCACATCCATTTGGGCTGGCGCTGCACCCGGTTGCCGGTGTTGTCGATGGTGCCGTTGCCCGTGAAGAAGTCGCGGTACGTGGCGTCCAGATAGGTGCCGGCCGCGGTGATGCTGAACCACGACGTGGGCCGCAGGGCGCCTTCCAGCTCCACGCCGGTCGCCTTGGCGCCGCCGTTCGAGCTGACCGGCACATTGTCGATCAGCGTGGTGGTCGCCAGGCCCTCGAACTTGTTGTGGAAGACGGTGGCATAGAGGTTGGCGATCCCGGTCGAGATCTTCACGCCGCCCTCATAGGTATCGACCTCCGCGGTTGCGGCCAGTCCGGTATCGTTGGCGATGTTCTCGGCCGTGGCCTCGCGCAGATTGTCGAACTGCGGGAAGCTGTTGCCGCGGCTGTAGCGGGCGAAGACGCCGATCTCGTCGGTGAAGTCGTAGTTGGCGCCCGCCGTCCAGGACCAGGCGTCGTTGCGATAGCGGATCGTGCGGGGGCCGCCGAGCACGGTGACGGAATTGTCGTACAGCGTCAGTGGGTCCCCATCGAGATTGACGTTGCCCCCCGCGATCGGCGTACGCAGCGTCGCATCGACGGCATGGCGCTGCCAGCGGATGCCGCCGTCGATGCGCAGCTGCGGAGTCAGTTGCAGTTCGTCGACGGCGTAGAGGGCATAGTCCTCGCCCTCGTAGTTCGCGCGGACCTGGAAGGCGGGGCCGCTCGTGAAGCCATTGAGCGTCGCCGCGCGGCCCCCGTTCAGCGTCAGGTTCAGGCGGCGCGCATTCGGCTCTGCCGCAAGCAGCACCTGGTTGCCCAGCACCCAGGAGTCGCGCGACGTATAGTTGGTGTAGAAGAAGCCGGCGGTCAGCTTGTTCTTGCCCGTGCTCCATTCGGCTGCCGTGTCCGACACGAAGGACGATATCTTCTTGCGCACTTCCCAGATGCCGGCGCGCATCACCCGGGCGTCAGCGCCGCCCTCGACCGCACCGCCACCGCTTGCATAGGTGAGCGCGCCTACGGTGGAGCCGGCGCCGCCCAGCGTGATCGCCATGGCGGATGCCGCGACCGGCGCCTCTACCGGAACCAGGCCGAGCGTATCCGCATTGCCGCCCAGGAAGCTGGTCCGCTCGCGCAGCCGCAGCCCGTCGGCGACTTCATATTCGAAGTTGATGCCGGTGTTGACGATCTTGGCGCCGCGGCCCTCGCGCAGGTCGAGGGTGCGGCCGACCACGTTGGTCGTGATCCGCGTATCCCGGCCCATCAGCGTGCCGGTGCCGGCATCGAAGCCAGGATAGGCGCGGATGTCGCCGTCGCTGTCGGAGATGACGGGGATCGGCAGCAGCCAGGCGCCGCGGTCGTTCAGGTAGCGCGCATACACCTCCACCGAACCGCGACCGCCGAAATCGTGATGGATGTTGCCCGTGATCTGCCCGCCCTTTTCAGCGCGGAAGCCGGGATCGCGGATGCCGTTGCCCTGGGCGTAGAAGCCGCCGACCATGAAGCCGGTATCCTCGTCGAGTGGGCCGGAAACCCAGGCATCGCCGCGAATCTCGTCGTAATCGGTGTAGGAGAGCTTGGCTAAGCCGTGGAACTCGCTGCCGCCGATCCGCGGAACGACGTTCACGGTCAGCCCCGGCTGGCCGAGCGAAAACAGCGATCCCGTGCCGCCGCGCACCGCCTCGATCCGCTGCACCGTCTCATCGAGCCGGACCAGCTGCGAATTTTCCAGGAACGACAGCGTAGGCGGCGCGAACACCGGCGCGCCGGCATATTGGAAGGTCACAAACTGCGCGTCGCCGCCGGACGGATAGCCGCGGACGAAGATGTTGGCACCATTCTGGCCGCCCGAACTCTCGGCCATGACGCCGGGAACGGCCCGCAGGATATCGGCGGTGCTGTTGGGTGCCGCGCGCTCGATGGCGTCGTTCGAAAGCGCCGTTACCGCAAACGCGGCGTCCTGCCGACGCGTGCCGCCGCCGGCCGTGCCGACGACGATGATGTCCTCACCATTGGGTTGGCTCGTATCGACCAGCCCCTCCTCCGGCGCGGCGCGCTGCGCGCTGTCGGCCGTTTGCGCCCCGTCCGTGGCCGTTTGCGTAAGTGCAGGGAGTGCCGTCATCAGCGCCCCGGTAGCGGTACCGATCATCAGTCGACGAATGGAAATGGCAAGCATGTCTCATCCCCTACACTTGTACCTTCCGACTCTAATCTGGTCGGCGTCAAATATGGGATCTTCATCCCAAGAGCTGTTATAGTAGTTTCTCCGAGTTGCGGCGATAGGTACAAGATACGAGGCCGGCTCACTGCTGCTTTTTTGCCACAGAGTAGCGCCGGTAGGGGAACGGGATGTCCGGGTTGCTGATCGGTCGGCATCTGGGCACAACCGGCGCGCTACGCTGACGAGAGGACAAGACATGATGCTTTCGCGTTCGCTGATCGGCGGGTTGCTTGCGCTCTCGGCACTGGTCGCGAGCCCGCTTCCCGCGCAGCAGCAATCGCCTGCCGACATCTACGGCCCCCTCTTCAGCGCGGTGCAGACCGGGCGCATCTTCCCCGACGGCAAGACCTTCGTCGATGCAGTGCCGAAGCGCGCACCCGAGGCGATCCTGGCCGAGTATCGCCGCGCCGGGCCGACCACGCCGGAGGCGCTGCGCGCCTTTGTGCTCGCCAACTTCGTCGTGCCGGGCGTGAACGACCGCGAGGCCGCGGACCTGCGCCGCCACATCCGCACGCTCTGGCCGACGCTGGTGCGCCAGCCGGAGCCGGTGCCGGCGGGCAGTTCGGCGCTGCCGATGCAGGCCCCCTATGTGGTGCCGGGCGGCCGCTTCCGTGAGATCTACTATTGGGACAGCTACTTCACGATGCTGGGCCTGACCGTCGACGGGGAGCAGCCGCTGGTGGAATCGATGCTCGCGGACTTTACCGACACGATCGAGCGCTATGGCCACATCCCCAACGGCATGCGGACCTATTATCTCGGCCGTTCGCAGCCGCCCTTCTTCGCGCTGATGCTCGATCTGTCGAAGGATGCCGATCCCGCGCTCGCTGTGCGCCGGCTCGCGGCGCTGAAGCGCGAGCATGGCTATTGGATGCAGGGCGCCGCGTGTCTGGATGCATCGGGTGCCTGCGCGCGCGTGGTGCGCATGCCGGACGGAACGCTGCTCAACCGCTATTGGGACGATCGCCCGCTGCCGCGCGATGAATCCTACGCCGAGGACGTGGCCACCGCGAAGGAAGACGCTTCGCGCCCTGCCGAAATCCTCTACCGGCACCTGCGCGCAGGGGCGGAGAGCGGGTGGGACTTTAGCAGCCGGTGGCTCGCCGATCCGCGGCGCCTCGCCTCGATCCGCACCACCGACATCGTGCCGGTCGACCTCAACAGCCTGATGCTGATCCTGGAGGATTCGATCGCGCGCCGGTGTGCGGCCGCGGGCGACCAGGGCTGCGCCACCCGGTTCGCCGCCTTTGCAAGCAAGCGCCGCGCTGCGCTCGACCGCTATTTCTGGGTGGCGAAGGAGGGGCGCTATGCGGATTGGGACCGCGTCGCGCGCGCCGCCACGCCGCGCCTGTCCGCCGCGATGCTCTATCCGCTGTTCGCGGGCGCCGCGTCTCCCAGGCAGGCTGCCGCCGTCGCGGCGACGGTGCGTCGGACGCTGCTCGCGACGGGTGGGCTGCGGACCACGCCGCTGCGGACCGCCCAGCAATGGGATTCACCCAACGGCTGGGCACCGCTGCAGTGGATCGCGATCGCGGGCCTGGAACGCTCCGGCCAGCCGGAACTCGCGCGTGAGATCGCACGCCGCTGGATCGACACGGTCGCCACCGCCTATGCCGAAACCGGCAAGATGCTCGAGAAATACGACGTCGAGGAGCGCAAGCCCGGTGGCGGCGGCGAGTATCCGACGCAGGACGGCTTCGGCTGGACCAATGGCGTGGCAAGCGCGATTCTGGAGCGCTACCCGGATATCGGCGCGCCGGTCCGCACCCGCTGAAAGGGGCTTCCATGGCTGCTCGCTATCTCGAAGACCTGTCCGTCGGTGAAACCTGGGAGGGCGGGCCGATCCCGATCACCGAGGATGCGGTGATCGCCTTTGCCACGGCCTATGATCCGCAGCCGATGCACGTCGATCCGGTGGCGGCGGCGCAGGGACGGTTTGGCGGGATCATCGCGAGCGGCTGGCACGTCGCAGCGCTGGTGATGCGCGATACGGTGGAGACCAGCCCGCTCGGCGACATGCCGCTGCTTGGGCTCCAGCTCGACGAGCTTCGCTGGGAGGAGGCGGTGCGGCCAGGCGACGTCTTGCGCGCACGCCGGGAGGTCCTGGAGGTCACCAGGTCGCGAACCAAGCCGGACCGCGGGGTGGTGCGCATCGGCGTCACCGTCACCAACCAGCATGGTCGCACCGTCATGCGGTACACGAATCTCGTTCAGATCTTCGCACGCTCGGGTGGTGAGGGCGAAATCCTAACCTAGTAGAATACGCGAGCGTAATGTCCGCTGTGCGCCTCCTCCCGTCGCAGCCGTACGAACCTTCGTTCCCTGCGGAGCGCTTGCGGGATGCCAGAGGCCGGCAGGTTTCCTCAGGCGTCACCGCAATCGGAGGAGTTTCGCATGTTCATCCACATCAAGGAGGCGGCCTACAACTGTACGCCCGAGCGTCCTGATCCCCTCTACGCCAAGAAGCTTCAGGAACTGATCGGCGGCCAGTGGGGCGAGATCAGCGTGATGCTGGGCTATATGTTCCAGGCCTGGAACAGCCGCGGCCCGATCAAGTATCGCGACATGACCTTCGACATTGGCACCGAGGAAATCGGCCACGTCGAGATGCTCGCCACCACGGTCGCACGCCTGCTCGAACAGTCTCCGGTGGAAGCGCAGGAACATGCCGCCAAGGATTCGATCGTCGGCGCGGTGATGGGTGGCGCGCGCGTCGAGGACGTGGTGTTCGCGAGCATGAGCCCGCAGCACGCGATCGTCAGCGGCGGCGGCGCGATGCCGGTGGACTCGCAGGGCAATCGCTGGACTGCCGACTACATCACGTCGAGCGGCAACCTGCTCGCCGACTTCCGCTTCAACGTGACGGCCGAGAGCCAGGGTCGCCTCCAGGCGGCGCGCCTGTACAACATGACGGACGATCCCGGCGTGAAGGACATGCTGAGCTACCTGATCGCGCGCGATACCATGCACCAGAACCAGTGGCTGGCCGCGATCGCGGAACTGGAGGCCGAAGGGTTGGACGAGACGCCGAACCCGATCACCTTCCCCCAGGAACTGCAGCGCGAGGAATTCGCGTACAAGTATCTCCAGCATTCGCGCGGCGGCGAAAGCGCCACCGGCCGCTGGGCATCGGGCCCGTCGATGGACGGCAAGGGCGAGTTCGAATTCATCGCCGAGCCGCCGGCCATGGGCCCGCCGCTCGAGCTCGGGCCGACGGACCCGCGCCTCTACGGGACCCAGAAGGTGCCGACACCGCCGGCTGCATCCTGAAGGAACGGGAGCGGCGGCCCTCCGCCGCTCCCGCGTTCGCCTACCGGGGCGTGAGGGTCACGCGCGTGCCGCTGGCCGCCAGCGGGATCGTATAGGCCCCACGCTCCACCGTTGCGCCGTCGACCGCATAGGTGCGGGCGCCCGCGACCGTGGTCTCCACCAGCAGGCGCGCCGCTGGGGTGAAGCGCGTCTTGCCCGACAGCGTCAGCGTCACCCGGCCGCTCGCGGGATCATAGTCCGCCGCGTCGATCTTGCCGGCTTCCAACGTCAGCCACAGTCCGGCCGGCGCCACGAACAGGCGGGTGCGGGCGCTGTCCCGGGGCTCGACGTGCAGCGTGCCGCCCTGCTGCTTCAGGTTGCCGCCATAGGCAAGCCAGCCGAAGGTCGGGTCGTTCACCAGATAGGTCGCCGTCGCATAGGCGTGGCCGAAAAAGCCCATGCCATAGTCGCCGGTATAGGCGTCCCACTGCATCATGTCGGGATAGGAGTGGAAGGCGGCGCTGGAGAAGCCCTCCTGGTCGATGTTGGTGATGCCGCCCATCAACCCGCCATAGGCGATGCGCAGCAGGTGGGTGTCCTTGGGGTTCGCGCGGAAGGCGTCGAACAGCGGCACCGCGTTGAGGGTCGAGCCATAATGGTGGATCTGCCGCTCGATCCGCGGGACCTTGCCACCATAGAGGAAGTCCCAGTAGCGGCGCGCATTGCCGTTATAGCCCCAGTGCGGGACGGCCGGGTCATAGGCGAGGATCACCTCGCGCGTTTCGTCGGCCTGCGGTTGGTGGCCGAAATAGCGCATCCACGCATAGACCTCGGGCTGGCCGGTCGAATCCCACGCCATCTCGCTGCCGAACGGATAGGGCAGGGTCTTCCAATGGTCGGCGCGACCCTTCATCAGCCGCTCCATCTCGGCCGCCTCGGGCGCCATCCCTTCGCGCTTCAGGTCCTTGAGGATGTCGACGAACACGTCGCCCTCCATCTGGCCGAACTGCGCATAATGCGGCGCGTCGCGCATCATCGCGACCGTGGTCTGGTAGGCATGCTCCAGATACCAGCGCCAATTGTGGGTCTTCACCAGGCCGGTGTGGTTGCGGGCGAGCCGGTAGAGCACCCAGTGGCCCGCCGCCACGTGCGGGTAGTTGTAGCTGCGGCCGAGGTCGTCCGACTGCTTTTTCGTCCACGCCGTCCAGTTCTTCCAGTTCAGCCCCGGGTCGTAATAATCCGCGTGCTGCCCGGGCTCGTAGTAGAACAGGCTCTTCTTGACCGCGCCCGCTTGCGGGCCGCTCGCGACCTGCAGCTTGCCGACCACCGTCTCGTTCACCATCCGCTCGAGCTTGGCGACCTCCTCGCGCACGGGGTTGTCGAGCTGCTTCATCATCGCGGCGACCCAGGCGCCGGCACCGCCCTCATCGCTCAGGCCCGCGATCCAGACACGCGCGTCCTGTGTGACGATGCGGTTCGCCTCGCGATCATAGGACATGACGGAGGGGCCGCGGCGGAACGGGTCGGACTTGTCGTCATACCATTGCCGCGTCGTCGAGAAGCGGCCGAGGTCGGCCACCGCCTGTTCGAGCGGCTTGGTGATGAAATAGCTCACCGTCTGGACGCTGTTGTCGGCATAGGTGATCGAAAGGCGCGCCCGGCCCCAGCCGCTCGCGCGCACCGCATAGCGCGCCCAGCCGTTGACCGGCGCCGCCGGAGTCGCGGTAAGCGCGCCGGCGGGCTCGCTCTCGACCTTGATGACCGGCTGGGTGCTCTTGAGGAACAGCGATGCATCCATGTCGGTCGGCACGACATAGCCGGGGATGCCGACGGCGACGGGCCGCGCCTGCTGCACCAGCGTGTTCTCGATCCCGCGGATGGAGGGTGCCTGCACCAGCCGCACGCCGATGGTGCGGGTCTCGCCCGGTGCTAGAGTGATGCTGGTCGGCGTGTTCCACTGCTCGCCGGCGTTCTTCCATTCCTTGTCGGCAAAGCCCTTGCTGGCCACCGTCCAGTCGTAGAAGCCTTCCGAGGTCTGGCCGCGTGGGCTGCGGTCGGTGAAGATGTCGCCGGGCCTGGCGTGGCGGGCCTCTGCGATCGGGCGATAGGCCTCCAGCGGGGTGCCGCGCTCGGGGATGACCAGCAGCGCCGGGCCCTTGCCGTTCAGGCGCGTCACCTGAAGGTAGCCGGCGTCGCGGCCGATATAGGGGTCGACGAAGCTCGCCTGCGCGTGCGCCGTTTCCAGCTCGCGATCGGTGATGATGTTGTCGAACACCATCGGCATGCCGAGGCCGCCGATCTCGATCGGGGTGCTGCCCGGGTTGGTGAGGGTGAAGCGCAGCGCCACCGCCTTGCCCTCGGTCGCCCAGCGTCGCTCCACCTTCAGCGGAAAGCTCGCGCCCATGCTGGTGGTAATATCGGCGGCCGCGAGCGTCCCCGGCCGCGCGGCGAGCTTGCGGAGCGGCGCACGCTTCCTGGACGAGGCGAAGTCCTGCCAGGCGCCGCCGGGCGTACGCAGCCGCAGGTTGAGGTCGCCCAGATGGACATAGCCGTCCTCGGCCCGCTCCGCCGCACGCGCGCCCGGCACGAAGTCGAAGGCGGGCTCGGCATTGGGGGACAGACGCGCGAGCGTCCCCGTGTCGCTGCGCAGCTCCATGCGGAAGTCTGCCGTCCGATACGCGGTGCGCGCGATCGGCTTCGGCGCCTTCTTGACCGGCTTTTCCTGGGACCAGGCGGGCTGCAGGACCGGGACCAGCGGCACGGCTGCTAGCAGAGCGACGAGGGGCAGGGTGCGCAGGACGTGCATTCGGCGGGGCTCCTAGTCTGCGGCGGCAAGGGTGCAGCAACGGCAGTATCTTCACCGGCATGAAACCAGCCGGGGCTTTGTAGGTCAAATACATTATACGATGTTGAACCTACCATGGTGATGGCAGCGGTTGACGCCGCGGGAAGCGCACCGTAATCGTATACCGTATTTCACGGGAGAGGCATGTGATCGAGAGCAGCCGTAGGGAACTGCTGGTAGGGGCAGCCACGTTGGTTTTCGCAGCGCAAGGCGCGCGCGCGATGGCGCGGGTGGCGAATCCGGACGCGTCGCTGCTGCCCGCCAAACCCAAGCCGCTACCGCTTGCGGCGGTACGGCTCAAGCCGTCCGACTATGCGACCGCCGTCGAGGTCAACCGCGGCTATCTGCATCGCCTCGATCCCGATCGCTTCCTCCACAACTTCCGCAAATATGCGGGGCTCGAGCCCAAGGCGCCGATCTATGGCGGCTGGGAGAACGACACGATCGCGGGCCACACGCTCGGCCACTACATGACTGCGCTGGTGCTGACGTGGCAGCAGACCGGCGATCCCGAATGCCGCCGCCGCGCCGACTATATCGTCGACGAACTCGCCGAGGCGCAGGCGAAGCGCGGCACCGGCTATGTCGGTGCGCTCGGGCGCAAGCGGAAGGACGGCACGATCGTCGACGGGGAGGAGATCTTCCCCGAGGTGATGAAGGGCGACATCCGTTCGGGCGGCTTCGACCTCAACGGCAGCTGGTCGCCGCTCTACACCGTGCACAAGCTGTTCGCCGGCCTGCTCGACATCCACGGCGCCTGGGGCAATCCCAAGGCGCTGCAGGTCGTCACCGGCCTCGGCGGCTATTTCGAGCGGGTGTTCGCGGCCCTCGACGACGCGCAGATGGAGAAGCTGCTGGGTTGCGAATACGGCGGCCTCAACGAAAGCTATGCCGAGCTCTACGCCCGCACCAACGACAAGCGCTGGCTCGCGGTCGCGGAGCGGATCTACGACCATCGCGTGCTCGATCCGCTGGTCGCGGGCGAGGACAAGCTCGCCAACTTCCATGCCAATACCCAGGTGCCCAAGCTGATCGGCCTGGCGCGGCTCCACGACCTCACCGGAAAACCCGAGCAGCGCAACGCCGCCACCTTCTTCTGGAAGACGGTAACGCAGCACCACAGCTATGTGATCGGCGGCAATGCGGACCGCGAGTATTTCTCGGAACCCGACAGCATCGCCAACCACATCACCGAGCAGACGTGCGAGCATTGCAACACGTACAACATGCTCAAGCTGACGCAGCAGCTCTATCACTGGCAGCCCGACGGCGCGCTGTTCGACTATTATGAGCGCGCGCACCTCAACCACGTCATGTCGGCGCAGAACCCCAAGACCGGGGGCTTCACCTACATGACGCCGCTGATGACGGGCACGAAGCGCGGCTATTCGGAACCCTATGAGGACAGCTTCTGGTGCTGCGTGGGTTCCGGCATGGAGAGTCACGCCAAGCATGGCGAGGCGATCTTCTGGGAAGGCGAGGGTGGCCTGATCGTCAACCTCTACATTCCGGCCGAAGCGCAGTGGCAGACGCGCGGCGCGCAGGTCGCGCTCGAAACCAGCTATCCGTTCGAGCCCGGTGCGCGCCTGACGCTCGCTGCACTGAAGAAGCGCGGACGCTTCCCGATCGCGCTGCGCGTACCTGGGTGGGCCGGCGACACCGTGCAGGTGACGGTCAACGACCAGCCCGTCACTCCCGCGATCGGCAACGGCTATGCCGTGGTGGATCGGCGCTGGAAGGCCGGCGACGTGGTCGCGATTACCTTCCCCCTGGAACTGCGGCTGGAATCCGCGCCGGGCGACCCAAATACGGTCGCGGTGGTGCGCGGGCCGATGGTGTTGGCAGCCGATCTCGGTGCGGCCGAGGGCGAATGGCAGGGCGCGGATCCTGCGATGGTCGGCGAACAGCCGCTCGCCGCCTTTACCCCGGCGCAGGGTCGCGCATCCTATGCCACCAAGGGGCTGCTGCGCCCCGCCGACCTGACCTTCGTGCCCTTCTACTCGCAGTATGAACGGCGCAGCGCGATCTATTTCAAGCGCTTCAGCGAAGCCGGCTGGAAGAACGAGCAGGTCGCGTTCCTCGCCGAGCAGGCGCGCGTGAAGGACATTGCTGCCCGTTCGGTCGACGTCATGCACCTGGGCGAGATGCAGCCGGAGCGCGACCACAACCTCACCTCCGAAATCTCATACCCCGTCTCGTACCGCGGCAGGAACGGTCGCGACGCGCGCTCAGGCGGCTATTTCGAATTCTCGATGAAGGTGAAGCCGGGCCCGCTCGTCCTGCAGGCCAGCTATTGGGGCAGCGAGCGCGCGCGCGACTTCGACATCCTCGTCGACAATGTGAAGCTCGCCACCCAGCATCTGGAGAACGACCAGCCGGGCAAGTTCTTCGACGTCGAATATCCGCTTCCCGAGGCACTTACCAAGGGCAAGCAGAGCGTGAAGGTGAAGTTCGTGCCGCATGACCGCAGCAGTGCCGGGCCGGTGTTCGGCGTCCGCCTGTTCACCGCGAAGCCCGGCGCGACGACGTGAGCGAGGCGACTGCACCCGACACGGTGGCGATGACGCTGGACGAGGTCCGCACCCTGTCGCGCAGCGTGCTGTCCGGCGCGGGTCTTTCCGCGGACCATGCCGCGGCGGTTGCCGAGACGTTGGTCTCCGGCGAGCGCGACGGCTGCGGCTCGCACGGCGTGTACCGGCTGCTGGTCGCGACCCGCAGCATCGCGACCGGCCGCGTGTCCAAGGATGCGGTGCCGGTGGTGAGCGAGCCGGCGCAGGCGCTGGTGCGCGTCGATGGCGGTGGTGGCTTTGCCCAGCTCGCCTTCGAACGTGGCAAGCCGCTGCTTGTGGAAAAGGCACGCACGTTCGGCATTGCCGCGCTGGCGCTCAACAACGTCGTCCACTTCGCAGCACTCTGGCCCGAGGTCGAGGCGTTGACCGAGCAAGGGCTGGTCGCGCTCGCCTTCACCCCCAGCCACGCCTGGGTAGCGCCGGCGGGCGGGACGGAGCCGGTGTTCGGCACCAACCCGATCGCGTTCGGCTGGCCACGGCCGGGACGCGAGCCGTTCGTGTTCGACTTTGCCACCAGCGCGGTCGCGCGAGGCGAGATCGAGCTCCACCGGCGCGCGGGCAAGCCCGTGCCCGAGAGCTGGGGCTATGACGCCGACGGCAACCCCACCACCGACGCCGCGGCGGTGCTGTCTGGCGCGATGCGGACCTTTGGCGGGCACAAGGGGTCGGCACTCGCCGCGATGGTCGAGCTGATCGCCGGGCCGTTGATCGGCGATATGACCAGCAAGGAGTCGATGGCGGCTGACGACGGCGCGGGCGGATCCCCCTTGGGCGGCGAGCTGGTCCTCGCGATCGACCCCGCGGGCTTCCTGGGTGCGGGCGTCGCCGAGCATCTCGCGCGGGCCGAAGCGATGTTCGAGGCAATCGAAACGCAGGGTGCGCGCCTGCCGGGATCGCGGCGCTATGCCGCGCGGCGGCGCAGCCTGGTGGAAGGCGTGCGGGTGCCCGCGTCTCTCCACGCCGATCTGATGGCGCTGGCACAGGGGGGCAAGGCTTAGACATGCGCAAGGCACGGTTTCTGCTCAGGGCAGCGTTGATGATGGGGCAACTGGCGGTGGTGGAGGCGGCGGTTGCCGCGGCCCCGGCACAGGCCTCGGCCGCCCAGACCGCCGACCAGCGGTTCGAGGCGATCTACACGGCCGAATGGGAATGGCGAACGCAGCAGTCCGCCCCCAATGAGGACAGCCCCGCCGGCGCCGCCAAGCGCCTGCCGGACGTCGGTCCCAAGGTGCAGGCCGAAAAGCTCAAGCGCTGGGAAGCGACCGAACGGGCGCTCGCCGCCATCGACCCCGCTACGCTGACGCCCGCCAACCGCGTCAACTTCGCGGTCTACAAGGGGCAGATCGACGCGCTGCTCGCCGAACAGCGCTACCGCGAATATGAAAAGCCGCTCAACGCCGACACCAGCTTCTGGGGCGACATCGCGGGCTGGGCGCGCGAGCCGCTCGAGAACGAAACCGCCTACCGCAACTACATCGCGATGCTGCGGGAGGTGCCGCGCTATTATGACCAGCAGATCGCGAACATGCGCGCCGGCCTCAAGCGCGGCTTCACCCCCTCCGCCATCACGCTGAAGGGTCGCGACCTCGGCGTAGCACAGGTTGCCGAGGCCAAGACGCTCGACGACCAGGCGTTCTACGCACCGTTCCGCAAGATGCCCTCGACCATTCCGGCCGCGACCCAGGCGGCGCTGCGCAAGGAGGGAGAGGCGGCGATCCGCGAGGCGGTGGTGCCCGCCCACGCCAGGCTGCTCACGTTCCTGCGCGCCGAGTATATTCCCGGCGCCCGCAAGGAGCTGGACGCCTATCACCTTCCGGACGGCAAGGCCTATTACCAGTCCAAGATCCGCGAGTTCACCACGCTCGACAAGACGCCGGACGAGATCCACGCGATCGGCCTGTCCGAAGTCGCCAAGATCCGCGCGCGGATGCTGGAGGTGATGCGGCAGGTCGGCTTCCAGGGCGACCTGCCGGCGTTCCTGACCTTCCTGCGCACCGATCCGCGCTTCTACGCCAAGACTCCGCAGGACCTGCTCGATCGCGCCGCCTGGGTCGCCAAGACCTTTGACGGCAAGGCCAGCCAGTATTTCGGCCGGCTGCCGCGCAGCCGCTTCGCGATCAAGCCGGTGCCGGACGAGGTCGCGCCCTTCTACACCGGCGGGCGCGGTGGGCCGGGCATCTACCTCGTCAACACCTACAACCTGCCGGCGCGCCCGCTCTATTCGATCCCGGCGCTGACCCTGCACGAAAGCGCGCCGGGCCACGCCTTCCAGATGCCGCTGGCGGCGGAGAATACCAGCCTGCCGGCGTTCCGCCGCGACAGCTATATCTCTGCCTATGGCGAGGGCTGGGCGCTCTATTGCGAGGCGCTGGGCGAAGAGATGGGGATGTACGACACGCCCTATGACGTGTTCGGCATGCTCAGCTACCAGATGTGGCGGGCGGCCCGGCTGGTGGTCGACACCGGCATCCACACCAAGGGGTGGAGCCGCGAGCAGGCGCAGAAATACCTGCACGACAACACCGCCATGGCCGATCACGAGATCACGACCGAGGTCGACCGCTACATCGCGTGGCCGGGGCAGGCGCTGTCCTATTACCTCGGAGAGCTCGCGATCCAGGAAGCGCGCGCCAAGGCCGAACAGGCGCTCGGCCCCAAGTTCAACATCCGCAACTTCCATGACGCGGTGCTCGAACTCGGATCGGTGCCGCTGCCGGTGATGGCCGCGCGGGTGGACCAGCTGATCGCCGAAGGCGGCAAGGGGCCGTACCCGGACGAGCAATAAGATGCGGGCGGCTCGGCCGGTCGCGGTCGCCGCATTGCTCCCAGCGGTGTGGCCGGCCGCCGCGCAACAGGGCGTGCCGGTGCAGAGCGCCGGCAACCCCATATTGGCGGACGGGCGCTTCTATTCGACCGATCCGGCGCCGGTGGTGATCGACGACGCGCTCTACATCCTCGCCGGGCGCGACGAGGCGCCTCCGGACGTCAACGACTTCATCATGAACGAGTGGCAGCTGCTCGCCACGCGGGAGCCGGCCGCGGGCGCCTGGACCCATTATCCCGCGGTCGCGACGCCCGAGGGTATCTTCCGCTGGGCCGAGCCCGGCCGCGCCTATGCCGGGCAGATCGTGAAGGGGCCGGACGGCCGGCTCTATCTCTATGCTCCGGTGCTGGAGGCGAACACCGACGCCAAGGACGGGTTTGCGATCGGCGTCGCCGTGGCGGACAGCCCGACCGGTCCCTGGGTGGACGCGCATCCCGCCGGCCCCATCGTGTCGCAGCGCGTGCCCGAGCCCAACACCATCCAGAACATCGATCCGACGGTGCTCGTCGACGATGACGGGCGGGTCTACCTCTATTGGGGGACGTTCGGAAAGCTGCGCGGCATCGAACTGGAGCGCGACATGGTGACGCCCAAGGGCCGCCAGATCGCGGTGACGGGGCTGACCGGCTTCTTCGAGGCGCCGTGGCTGATGAAGCGCAAGGACGTCTATTACCTGCTCTATGCGGGCAACAATGCCGGCCCGGACTCGCCCTGCACGCCGACGCTCTACCACGCCTGCATCGCCTATGGCACCGCGCCGACGCCGCTGGGCCCCTGGACCTATCGCGGCACCGTGCTGAAGCCGGTGTCCTCGACGACGTCGCATCCGGGCACGGTCGAGTATCGCGGGCAATGGTATCTCGCCTATCACACCGCCGATGGCGCAGGCGGCGGGCACTTCCGCCGCAGCGTCGCGATCGACCGGCTGGAGTGGGACGACAGCGTCAGCCCGGCGGCGATTCGGCCCGTGGTGCCGACCCGCAGCCCGCGGCCGGTGCCGCCACCCAGCCGCAACATCGCCCCTGCCGCGACCCCCGCCGCCTCGAACGAGCCGATCCCGGTGCGCTTCTGGCTGCGCGCGCTCAACGACGGCGCCACCCGCGCGTCGCCCCTGCCGCCCGAGATGTGGGGCAGCGCCACGGCTGCGAATCCGCCGCAGCAGTGGATCGAATATCGCTGGCCGCAGCCGGTCACCGTCAGCGAGTCCCGGATATGGTTCGTTGCCGAGGAGGCCGCTGGCGTTGCGCCGCCCGCTAGCTGGCGCATCGAATATTGGGACGGCAGCTGGAAGCCGGTGCCCCGTGCCGGCCGCTACAACACGGCTGCGGGCGCCTTCCAGCAGACCCGCTTCGCTCCCGTCAGAACCCGGTGCCTGCGTGCAATCTTCCAGGCCGCGCGTGTCAACGGCACGAACGCAGGGATGGCGGTTCAGGAATGGGAGGTGCTCACCCGCCGGCCGACGCGGGTCACGCTGCCCCCCGAGCCGGCTCTACCCTGCGAGCCGCGCGAATAGCACCCAGCCGTCCGACACAAGTTTATCGCGATAACGAAAACCTCTGGACAAGCAGCGGCATGCATCCCATATTGCTTATCGCAATAAGGGTTCTTTCGCAGGAGTCAGCCTATGTCCGTCGATGTGAAGTATCGCACCTCCGCCACTGCAACCGGAGGCCGCGACGGCCGCGCCCGCACCGCGGACGGCCGCCTGGAAGTTCAGCTGGCGACTCCCAAGGAGCTCGGCGGCGCCGGCGGTGAGGGTACCAATCCCGAGCAGCTGTTTGCGGCCGGCTATGCCGCCTGCTTCCTGGGCGCGCTGAAGGTCGCGGGGCAGCAGCTCAAGGTGCGAGTCCCCGCCGAAACCAGCATCACCGCCACCGTCGGTATCGGCCCGCGTTCCGAGGGGGGCTTCGGCATCACCGCCGACCTGGAAGTGACGCTACCTGGTGTCGATCGTGCCGATGCGGAAAAGGTCGTAGAAGCCGCGCACCAGATCTGCCCCTATTCGAATGCCACCCGCAACAACGTGGACGTCGGCCTCAGCGTCGCCTGACGGCGGCCTCCATCGGGGTCTCCTAGCGGGCGGGGTGGCGACACCCCGCCCGTTTTACGTTCCATTGCTGCTGCCCCTCCGCGATTGCGTAAAAGCGGTCGTTGCAATATGTCCGAGTAATACGGACGCGCGTTTCGCCGGCCGTCGTGCACCCCATGAGAGGGTGGGAACCAGGCTGTAGCTCCGGCTGCGGCAGCAAAGGGAGAGACGACCCATGATCCGGACCCTCCGTCGCGCAGCGCTCGCGCTGATGCTTTCGGCGGCCCCGCTCGCCGCAGGCGCCCAGACCGCTCCTGGTCAGGGTGCGCCCAGCCAGCCGCCCGCCGCCGGCACCGCCACCGCCACCGTCGCGATCCAGGGCAACCAGCCCGGCCCGGTCTATGATCGCCGCATCTTCACCCAGTTCGCCGAGCATCTGGGCCACGGCATCTACGAGGGGCTGTGGGTCGGCAAGAACTCCAAGATCCCGAACACCAACGGCTTCCGCAACGACGTGGTCGCGGCGCTCCGCAACCTGAAGGTGCCGGTGATCCGCTGGCCGGGCGGGTGCTTTGCCGACGAATACAATTGGCGTGAGGGTATCGGCCCGCAGAATAAGCGTCCGGTCAAGATCAACACCCATTGGGGCGGCGTGACCGAGCCGAACACGGTCGGCACGCACGAGTTCTTCGAGCTGCTGCGCCAGGTCGGCGCCGAGGCCTATGTCGCCGGGAACGTCGGCAACGGCTCCCCGCGCGAAATGGCCGAGTGGGTCGAATACATGACCTCGCCCGCCGGCAGCCTGGCCGACGAACGCGCGAAGAACGGCCACAAGGCGCCTTGGGCGGTGCCGTTCTTCGGCGTCGGCAACGAGCTGTGGGGCTGCGGCGGCAACATGCGGCCGGAGTTCGCCGCGGACGAGACCCGCCGCTACGCGACCTTCATCAAGGCGCCGGCCGGCACCAAGATCATGAAGATCGCTGCCGGCGCGAACGTCGAGGACTATAACTGGACCGAGACGATGATGCGCGTGGCCGCACCGCAGCTCGACGGCGTGTCGCTCCATTACTACGTCCACCCCGCCGGCGGCTGGCCGCCGCGTGCGCCTGCGGTCGACTTCGACGAGAACGGCTGGGCCGATGCGCTTGCCGGCGCCTGGCGCATGGACGAACTGATCACCAAGCACAGCGCGATCATGGACAAATATGATCCGCAGAAGCGCATCTTCCTGGCGGTCGACGAATGGGGCGCCTGGTATGCCCAGGATGCGGGCACGCACCCGGGCTTCCTGCGCCAGCAGAATACGCTCCGCGACGCGCTGATCGCCTCGATCCACCTCGACATCTTCGCCAAGCATGCCGACCGCGTCCGCATGACCGCCATCGCGCAGATGGTGAACGTGCTGCAGGCGATGATCCTGACGGACGGCGGCAAGATGGTGCTGACGCCGACCTACCACGTGTTCGAGATGTACAAGCCCTGGCAGGACGCGACCGTGCTGCCGATCACGATCAACGCGCCCTGGTACAACAAGAACCAGTTCACCATGCGTGCGGTGAGCGGCTCGGCAGTGCGGGGCAAGGACGGCAAGGTCCACATCGGCCTGTCCAACCTCGATCCGAACCAGGCGAATACCGTAACGGTCAACCTGGACGGCATCACCGCCGGCTCGGTGACCGGCCGGGTGCTGACCGCGCCCGCGATCAACGCGCACAACACCTTCGACGCGCCCGAAGTGGTGAAGCCCGCCGCCTTCAACGGCGCGCAGGTGAACGGCGGCACGCTGACGGTGACGCTGCCCGCCAAGTCGGTGGTGGTGCTCGAACTGCAGTAACCTTGTGCCCCTGCGCAGGCAGGGGCCCAGGGCCACGAACGCAACGCGTAGAAACCCTGGGCTCCTGCCTTCGCAGGAGTGCCAGTGGAGGAGAGGGATGATGGTTCGGTCGCTTCTGATGGGAGCTGCGCTGGTTCTTTGCGGCGCCAGCGCTCCGGCGCAGCAGACGCCTGCGCCCAGCCTCAACGAGCGGCTGACCGGTGACCTCATCCCCACCCACGATCCGGTGATCGCGCGCGAGGGCGGTACCTATTACGTCTTCGGCACCGGCCACGGCGATCGCCTGGTCGAGACCAAAAGCTCGCCGGACCTGATCCACTGGACCGCGGGTGCGCCCGTGTTCACGAAGATGCCGGATTGGGCGCCCAAGGCGGTACCCGGCACCAACGGCATGTGGGCGCCCGACATCGCGTTCGTGAACGGCCGCTGGCGGCTCTATTACTCCGTGTCGACGTTCGGCTCGAACCGCTCGGCGATCGGCATGGCGACCAACGCCACGCTGGATGCGAAGTCGCCCAAGTTCGCTTGGCGCGACGAGGGGCTGGTGGTGCAGTCGATGCCCAGCGACGACTTCAACGCCATCGACCCGAACTTCGTGGTCGACCGGCAGGGCCGCCACTGGCTGTCGCTCGGCAGCTTCTGGAGCGGCATCAAGCTGTTCGAGCTCGACAAGAAGACCGGCAAGCTTCTCCACCCGAAGGAGAAGCGCTTCTCGATCGCGCGCCGCATGGCGCCCGTGGGCGCGGCGGCACCGGTGGAAGCGCCGTTCATCGTGCCGCATGGCGACTATTATTATCTGCTCGTGTCCTATGATTACTGCTGCAAGGGCGTGAACAGCACCTATTACACCGTGGTCGGTCGCTCGAAGGAGATCACCGGGCCCTATCTCGGCAAGGACGGCAGTTCCTTGATGCAGGGGCAGGGCACGATTTTCCTGCGCGCCGATCTCGAAGAGAAGCAGCGCTTCCGCGGCCCCGGACACCCCGGCTGGCTGCACGACAAGGATGGCCGCGATTACGTGGTCTACCACGCCTATGATCGGGAGAAGAACGGCGCGCCCACGCTGCGCATCGCTCCCGTCACCTGGGGCGCGGACGGCTGGCCCGTCGCCGCCCAATGACCTCCTCTCGCCGAATCCAGGGAGCCGACATGCTTCATCTCGACCGCCGCCTCTTCCTCGCCGGTGCCGCCGGCACCGTCGCTGCCGCCCAGGCAGCAGTCGCCGGCATGCGCGCCCCCGGTACCACTCCCGCCGCCCCCGTGCCGGTGAACCCTCTCGTCAAGCAGCGCGCGGACGCGCAGGTGTTCCGCCACACCGACGGCTATTATTACCTCACCGGCTCGGTGCCGGAGTATGACCGGCTGGTGCTGCGCCGCTCGCGCACCCTGGCGGGCCTTGCCACCGCCGAGGAGCGCGTGCTGTGGCGCCACGAAGCCACGGGCCCGATGTCCGGCTTCCTCTGGGCGCCCGAACTGCACCTCTTCCAGGGCAAGTGGATCATGTATTTCGCAGCCGGCCCCAGCGGCGGCGGCGAGGACGTGTTCCGCATCCGCACCTATGCGATCGTGTGCGACGGCCTCGATCCGATGACCGGCAACTGGAAGGTGCTCGGCAAGTTCGAGTCGCCGTTCGACGGCTTCAACCTCGATTCGACGATCTTCGAGCATCGCGGCGTCTCCTATTTCTGCTGGGCGGAGCGCGAGCCGGGGATCGAGACCAACTCCAACCTCTATCTGGCGCCGCTCAAGACCCCGCTGACGCTGGCGCGCAAGGCCGTGCGCCTGACCGTGCCGACGCTCGACTGGGAGATCCGCGGGTTCAAGGTGGCCGAGGCGCCAGCGGTGCTCGCGCGCAACGGCCGCCTGTTCATGACCTATTCGGCAAGCGCCACCGACGATCGCTATTCGCTCGGCATGCTGACCGCGCGCGACGACGCCGACATCATGGACCCGAAGAGCTGGGTGAAATCGCCCCAGCCGGTGTTCGTCAGCTCGGAAGTGACCAGCGTCTACGGCCCCGGCCACAACAGCTTCACCGTCGACGAGCAGGGCCGCGACGTGCTCGTCTACCACGGCCGCGATTATAAGGCGATCAAGGGCGATCCGCTGTTCGACCCGAACCGCCATACCCGCGTCCAGCGCATCTATTATCGCGAGGACGGCACCCCCGACTTCGGCATCCCGGTCGGCAATGGCCCGGTGCCGGACCGCTTCTCGCCGGCGACTGCGCCGAAGCAGTTCGTGCGCCATGACGGCGATCGCGTCGTTGTCGGACAGGGTTCGATCCCGTCGAGCCAGTTCCGCAGCGTCGAGAGCATGGCGGGGTCCGGCGCCATCTCGCTGGCACCGATCGACGTGGCCGACCGGGTGCTGTTCGCCGCCCCCGACGGCAGCGTCCGGCTGGCCCAGCCGCTGCGCGATCGCCAGTTCGTGCTCCGCAGCAGCTTTGTGCGCGAGGCCGTCGGTCGCGACACGGTGCGGTTTGCGCTGGCGGGGCGTCCCAATATGGTACTCGCTCAGGTCGGCGGTGAGCTCCGGCTCGTCGCGCGGCCGAAGCGCGGGAACGCCGAGAACAGTCTCTTCCGCGTCAGCTGACGCAGAAGTTTCGCCCGCTTTCCCCTCCTGAACCTGCTGGCCCCGCACGGCTCTGCCGCTGCGGGGCCAGTGCTGCGTGACTTTCGGGCAACGCTGCCCGCTTGCTGTGCAGCGCCCTTCCGAATGCGCTTGCCGTCGCCCAGCTGTTGCCGTAATTTTGTAGGAGTAAAGTTTCGATCAATTACGCCCGGGCGCCAAGCCCGGCGAGGGGAGAGGCACATGGCTTTCAAGCCGATTTTCTTGCGTACCGCGTCCGTTGTTGCCCTGGTGCTGGCGCCGCCGGCCTTTGCACAGACCACTGCGGACGACGCATCGCAGACCACTGAGGCCGCAGAGCCCGTCAATTCCACTCCGGATGAAGCCACCAGCGGCGACATCATCGTCACCGGCGTGCGCGGCAGCATCGTCGGCGCGCTCAACGTGCGCCGCGAAGCAACGCAGATCGTCGACTCGATCGTGGCCGAAGATGTCGGCAAATTGCCCGACAATAACGTCGTGGAAGCGCTCCAACGCGTCACCGGTGTCCAGGTCACCGACCGCACCGGCGGCGAAGCGGCCACCATCACCATCCGCGGCCTCAGCGACCCGCTGACCACGCTCAACGGCCGCAACATCTTCACCGCTGCCGGCCAGTCCTTCTCGCTGCAGGACGTCTCGGCGAACCTCGTCAAGCAGGTCGACGTCTACAAGACCCGCTCGGCCGACCAGATCGAGACCGGTCTGGCGGGCCAGATCGACGTGAAGACGCGCCGTCCGCTCGACTTCGACGGCTTCACCATCTCCGGCCTCGCACGCGGCATCTACAACGAGCAGGCCGACAGCTTTAACCCCAACATCGCGCTCCTCGTGTCGGATCGCTGGGAAACCGGCATCGGCGACATCGGCCTGCTGGTGAACGGCAGCTACAGCCGCACCAAGTATCGCAACATGTCGGTGACGGCCGGTGCGCTGGTTCCCTTCGCGACCGAGACGCCGCCCGCGGGCTCCGGCCTCGCGCCGCTCGAGCGCATCTTCCCGGGTGAGGGCAACGTCAACTGGCAGCCAGGCCTCGATGCCGGGCTTCCGACCGCACCGGGCTCGACGCTCGACATCAACGGCGTCGACACGCCCTATTACCTCTCGCGCGACGCGGTCTTCAGCTCGGATCTCTATGGCAAGCGTGAGCGCCCGTCGTTCAACGCGGCGCTGCAGTGGGCCCCGAACAGCAGCTCGGTCTACACGGCCGAAGTCTTCTACGCGGGCTTCCGCGGAGAGACCTCCAACAGCATGATGTTCAGCTTCGTGGATTTCTGGGCGAATCCGCAGCCGGTCGAGCTCTATGAGGGCACCAACATCGTCAAGTCGCGCGTCGCGAACGACGTGTACGGCTTCAACAGCGCAGATTACACCCGCAGCAAGACCGACAGCTTCGTCTACGCACTGAACGGGCAATGGGACCTGGGTCAGCGCGGCAAGATCACCGCTGACCTCGCCTATCAGACCAGCAAGTACCAGACCTCGTTCATCGCGATGCGCACCGAGCGGGTGGCGGATCAGATCACGGTCGACTTCAATGCCGGCGGTGGCATCCCCTCCTACCACTTCAGCGACGATTCGCTGCTGACCGATCCCGCGTCCTGGAACATCGCGCAGCTCTACGACAACGGTGGTCGCGACAAGGGTAGCGCGCTGACCGGTACCCTGGACGGCTATTATACCTGGGACGAGGGCTTCCTGCGCCAGATCAAGGCAGGCATCCGCGTCGACGACCGCAAGGCGTCGAGCTACGTGCGCACCCAGGACGCCGGCGTGCTCGGTCGCAGCCTGACGACGCTCGGCGAAGACGCGCTGTTCACCAACTCCGACTTCTTCGATGGTCGCGCCGACGTGCCGACCAGCTGGGTGCTGCCGAAGGGCAGCTGGCTCTATGACAACGCAGACACGGTTCGCGGCCTCTATGGCCTCCCGACCTCGGACCAGCTGCGCATGGTCAAGACCTTCAACATCGAAGAAGTGACCATGTCGGCCTACCTGCTGGCCGATGGCGAGATCTCGGTGTTCGGGCGTCCGCTGAAGATCCAGGGCGGCATCCGCTATGTGGATGTCGACACCGACTATGACTTCTTCGATCGCTACAACAACGGCGCCCAGACCTCCGTTTCCAGCGGTTCACATCGCTGGCTGCCGAGCTTCACCGCGCGCTACGAAGTCACGCCGACGCTGCGCGTGCGCTTCAACTATGGTGAGACGCTGCGCCGTCCGAACTTCGGCGACATCAACCCGAACTACTCGCTGACGGGTGACCTCACCAACGTCGGCTACGGCAGCGGCACGGCGGGCACCGCGGACCTGCAGCCCACCCATTCGAAGAACTACGACCTCGCGGTCGAGTGGTACTTCGATCGCGACAGCGCGATCTACGTGACCGGCTTCCGTCGCGAGATCGAGGGTCTGGTCGTTCCGCTCACCGTCATGGAGTATATCCCCAACAACGGGATCGTCGCGGGCGCGACGAACAACTTCGCCATCACCCGTCCGGCGAATGCGTCGGACGGCGTGCTGAAGGGTGTCGAAGTGGGCCTGACCTACTTCCCGAAGTACCTGCCGAGCTTCCTCGACGGCCTGGGCTTCGTCGGCAGCCTGACCGTGCTGGATTCCAAGCAGAACATTCCGCAGACCGACTCCGCCGGCAACATCACCGGCGAGGCGACCTCGTCGTTCTTCAACGTGTCGGACTTCTCGTACAACGCGACGCTTGCCTACGACAACGGCCCGGTCGGTGCCCGCCTGTCGTACGTCTGGCGCAAGGAGTTCCTGCACAACAACGAGGCGCGCCTGTTCGCCAACCCGATCGGCGTCTGGTACCGTCCGGAGAGCAGCCTGGACTTCCAGTTGAGCTACAAGGTCAACGACCAGATCGGCCTCACCTTCGACGCGGTGAACCTCACCAACCAGAAGCAGCAGTCCTACTACCGCTTCGGCAGCGCCGGCGGTCAGGACACGGACAACCTCGGCACGACGCTGCTGAGCCGCACCTTCGCGGTGGGCCTGCGCTTCTCGATGTAAGCCGCTGGCGGGGGAGACCCCGCCGGATGCGCCAAATCTTTCAAGGGGTCGGCATCGCCGGCCCCTTTTTCGTCAGCGCGCTTCGCTTGAGACGCAGTGGACGGGGGCCTGCCCTTCGACTTCGAAGCTCGCGTCGCGGCCCTTGCCCCGCAGGGTCATGCCGTCGCCGGCATACCAGATCCCCGATGCCGGTCGCTGCCCCTTCAGCACGCCCAGCGTTCTGCCACGCGCACGCAGCGTCACCGTGTCTGCCCGATTGTCGAAGGTGGCGATCAACAGGGTGCCGTTCTCGCATTGATACCGCGCGGTCACGCGCTGCGGCAGATCGCCTGCCGGCGCCTCGCCGGGGGACAGCTCGATCTTTTCGATTCGCCAGGACCGTTGCTCGGCGGTCGCCCCATCGATGTCGCCGGTGCGGTGCAGGGTGACCTCGCCGGCTTGGGTGAAGGGCACGCCTTCGTCCTTCAGCGTCCCGCGCACCGTGACGGGAACGGTGACGTATCGCTGACCGGCACCGGCATCGACCGGTCCGGGCGCGCCCACGCGCGCGCCGTAGCTCGCATAGCGGACGAAGCTGCGCGCAAAGGCCCGCGCGTCCCTGCCGGAGCCTTCGCTACCCCGGCGCCACAGCGCCCGCGCCGCTGCATAGTCACCGCGGGCAAGCAGCGCGTAATAGCGCTGTACCACCGCGCGCGCCGCCTCGGCGGTCGCTTCATCCGGGTCGTCGGCAGCCGAAGCCACGGGGGGCGTCGGGCTCGACGGCGACGGCGCCGGAGCCGCCACGGGGGTGGGACTCGGGACCAGGCCGGCCGACTTCTCGGCCGGCGCCGCGGTATCCGCTGCCGCCTCCGGGGTATTCCCCTCCGGCTCCGGCACGCCGCCGCCGCAACCGGCGAGCAACAACGCCAGTGCGGCAGCGGTCGTGGTGCGGGTCACGGTTCCAGCGCGGCCCTGTCGGTATCCTCGAGATCGTCGTCCTCGGCGAGGTCGTCCTCGTCGAAGTCTTCCTGAAGCTCGTCTTCCTCCTGGTCCTCGGGGTCGACAACGATGTCGTCGTCGTCATCCTCGCTGCCGAGCTCATCGTCTTCCATGAGGAGGTCGTCCTCATCCTCGTCATCGCCGAGGTCGGGCTCGATGTCCGTCAGCAGGGTACCGTCCGAAGGACCGTCGCTGGTTACCTCCAGGATTTCGGCGCGCTGGCTCTCGTCATAGCCTTCTTCGTCAAAGCTGTCGCCGGAGCCCAGCCCCGGTACCTGGTGACCACCCATGGTTCGCTCCTTCGTCTGGCCCACCAGCAGCGGGGCCGTCAGAGCGCGAACGGCGGGCGAGCCCGCGTGTTCCCGAACCGAAGGACGAGCCGAGCGGCGGACGGGCGGGGGCGTGCCTGCGGTATACTCCCCGCCGGCCGTTCCAAGGGGCTGTTCCCGCGCGGGTTGCAGGCGTATTCACGCCGCTATTCATACCCCTACAGGATTCCCCATGCTCGACGTTCCCATGACCCAGGTGCCGCTCGTCTCGCTGGCCGACCAGCAGAACGACCCGGAGGGTTTCGCACAGGCGTTCGGCGGCTCGTTCGAACGCTTCGGCTTCGCCATGGTCGCGGACCATGGCATCGATCCGGCGCTGATCGACCGCGCCTGGGCGTTGACCGAAGAGTTCTTCCGCCTGCCGGAGGAGGAGAAGCGCGCCTATCACACGCCGGGCGGCGGCGGCGCGCGCGGCTACACGCCCTTCCGCACCGAAATTGCGAAGAACGCGAAGGTCACCGACCTCAAGGAGTTCTGGCACATCGGACGGGAGCTGCCGGCCGGCCACCGCTTCCGCGACGTGATGCCGGACAACATCTGGCCGTCGGCGCCCGCGGGCTTCAAGGAGACCTTCCTCGAGCTGTTCGCCGCCTTCGACACCGCCGGGCTCAAGCTGCTTTCGGCGATCGCGCGCTACCTGAAGCTCGATCCCAACTGGTTCGAGCACGCGGTCCAGGACGGCAATTCGGTGCTGCGCCTGCTCCACTATCCGCCGATCCCCGCCGATGCGCCGGGCGTGCGTGCAGAGGCGCATGAGGACATCAACCTCATCACGCTGCTGCTGGGCGCTGAGGAAGCCGGGCTGGAACTGCTCGACAAGGACGGCGACTGGCTCGCGGTGAAGCCGCCGGTGGGCGCGATGGTCGTGAACGTCGGCGACATGCTGCAGCGGCTGACCAACCATGTGCTGCCGTCGACCACGCACCGCGTGGTGAACCCGGCGCCCGAGCGGCGCGGCAACTCGCGCTACTCCATGCCTTTCTTCCTCCACCCGGCGCCCGATTTCCTGATCGAGACGCTGCCGAGCTGCGTGGGCGAGGGCAACCGCTACCCCGAGCCGATCACCGCCCACGACTATCTGCACCAGCGCCTGGTCGAGATCGGCCTCCTGAAGAAGTGATGCGACGCGCGCCCGTTTCCCGGAACGGGCGCGCGTTCCGCGTCCGGGCGGCGAAAGCGGCCCGGTAACTTTTGCAAAGCCTTCTGGTCGTGTTGGGGTTGTTTATACCACGGCCCCTCCGCTAACGCCTGCCGCTCCGCCGGGACGTGCCCGGCGGCGAAATGGAAGAGGCAGGCATGACGGAACCGCTACGCGTCGCGATCGCAGGACTTGGTACGGTCGGCGCGGGCGTCATTCGTCTGCTCGACGCGAACGGGGCATTGATTGCCCGCCGCGCCGGTCGCCCGATCGAGATCGTGGCGGTGTCTGCGCGGGATCGTGCCAAGGATCGCGGCGTCGACCTTTCGCGCTTCGACTGGGTGGACGACACCGCCTCGCTCGCGGCCGATCCGCGGGCGGACGTGGTGGTGGAACTCGTCGGCGGGGCGGACGGTCCCGCGCTGACGCTCACCCGTGCGGCGCTCGCCAACGGCAAGAGCGTCGTCACCGCCAACAAGGCGATGATCGCGCACCATGGCCTCGAACTCGCCCGCGCCGCGGAAGGGCGCGGCGTCGCGCTGAAGTTCGAGGCGGCGGTCGCAGGCGGCGTGCCGGTCATCAAGGGGCTGCGCGAGGGGGCCGCCGCCAACGAGATCGGCCATGTCTATGGCATCCTCAACGGCACCTGCAATTTCATCCTCTCGAAGATGGAGGCCGAGGGCCGCGACTTCGCCGAGGTGCTGGACGAAGCGCAGCGGCTCGGCTTTGCCGAAGCGGACCCCAGCTTCGACATCGATGGCGTCGATGCCGCGCACAAGCTGTCGATCCTGGCGAGCTTCGCCTTCGGTACCCGCCCGGCCTTTTCGGATGTCGCGATCACCGGCGTGCGCCACGTGCTCGCGGCCGACATCGCCGAGGCGGCGACGCTCGGCTATCGCGTGCGGCTGGTGGGCGTGGCGGAGGCCGGCAAGAACGGCCTGTTCCAGCGCGTCCACCCGCACCTTGTCCCCCTCGACCATCCGCTCGCGCATGTCACCGGCTCGCTCAATGCCGTGGTGGCCGAGGGCAATTTCGTCGGCCGGCTGTTCTTCCAAGGCCGCGGCGCCGGTGATGGCCCAACCGCGAGCGCGGTGGTGGCGGACCTGATCGACATCGCTCGTGGCGAGTTCGGGCCGCCCTATGCGGAACCGGCCGAGGCGCTCGCCGAACAGCCCGCCGCGCCCACTGGCGAACGCCGCGGCCGCGCCTATCTGCGGCTGATGGTCGCCGACAAGGTGGGCGTGCTGGCGGAAATCGCGGCGGCGATGCGCGACGCCGGCGTGTCGATCGAACGGCTGATGCAGCGCGGCGCCAATGCCGACGGCAGCGTGCTGGTAGCGATCGTCACCCACGAGGGACCCGAGCGCGCCGTCGCCGCCTCACTCGAACGCCTGCGCGGCTCCCCCAGCCTCGTCGGCGAGCCGATGTGGATGCACATCCTGGAAAGCTGAGCGCACCCGCTGCACCAACCTGTACCCCGGCGAAGGCCGGGGCCCAGTTGCGATGGTGGGGATTAAGTACGCTGACGCTCACGTCATCGCCAGTGCCGGCTGGCGGTGAAGCTGTCGGGGGGACATGCTCCCGCAAGGCCGGGGGTGCTATCCGGCGGTGTTGCGCGAAAGCCCGGAACGCACCCCAACTGGACCCCGGCCTGCGCCGGGGTACTGATCACGTCCGTTGATTATTCCGCGAACGGCTGGTCAATCGCATGCTGCGGTTGGGTGAACCACGCCGCACCCGTTTCGGTGACGTGGAAATGATCCTCCAGCCGCACGCCGAAGCGATCCGGCACGACGATCATTGGCTCGTTGGAAAAGCACATGCCGGGCGCAAGCGGCGTCCTGTCGCCGCGCACCAGATAGGCCGCCTCATGGATCGACAGGCCGATGCCATGCCCGGTGCGGTGGGGTAGCCCCGGAAGGCGATAGTCGGGCCCGAGCCCCGCCGCCTCCAGCACGCGCCGCGCCGCCGCATCGACACTCTCGCAGGGTGCGCCCGGCACCACCGCGTCGAACGCCGCCTGCTGTGCTTCCTTTTCCAGCGACCAGATGCTGCGCACCTCGTCCGGAACCGCCCCGAACGCATAGGTACGCGTGATGTCCGAGTGATAGCCCTCGACCAGGCAGCCGGTGTCGACCAGCACCAGCTCGCCCTCCTGCAGATATTGTTCGCCCGGCAGCCCGTGCGGGAACGCCGTCGCGCGGCCGAACTGGACGATGCAGAAGCTCGAGCCCGCAGCCCCGATCGCGCGATGCGCGGCGTCGATGAAGCGCACGACCTCGCTCGCGGCGATGCCCGGGCGCAGGATGCGCGCGGTGCGGCGATGCACCTCCAGCGTCATCGCCTTGGCCTGGGCAAGCAGCGCCAGCTCGGCGGGGGACTTCACCATCCGGCAGCCGTCGATCGCGGGCGCGCCATCGAGCAGCCGGACGCTGCCCGCCTTGGCGCGAAGCCGCTCGGCCCATTGGAAGGGGAACAGCGGGTCGACGGCAAGCTTCGCGACTCCGGTCGCCGCCAGCGTGTCGGCAAGCAGCGTGATCGGATCCTCGTCCTCCTGCCACAGGCGGATGTCGGCATCGATCGCAAGGTCGGCTTCGAGCGTGCCCAGTTCAAACGCCGGGCACAGCAGCACCGGCCGGCCGCGCACGGGCAGCAGCATCGCCACCAGCCGCTCGCTCGGGCCCCACGGCACGCCCGCGAAATAGCGCAGCGTCGCCCCGACGTTGAGCAGCAGCCCGTCCGCACCGCCCGCGTCCGCCAGCGTGCGGGCACGCTCGAGCCGCGCCTGCCGCTCTGCCGCACCGATGGGAGCGGCGCGGTCCGCCCAAGGGGTGATGGCCGCGAGTTCGGCCTCTGCGCTCGATCCGCCGATGGTCATGCCTGTTCTTCCTTGTTCAAAACCGTGCGAGATCGAAGGGCGCCAGGTCGACCGGCGGCCGCTCGCCTGCGACCAGGGCCGCGACGAGCTCGGCCGTGATCGGCGCCAGCGTCAGCCCCAGATGCTGGTGGCCGAATGCATAGAGCAGGTTGTTCGCGCGAGGCGAGCGGCCGATCGCGGGCAGATAGTCGGGAAGGGTGGGGCGCGATCCCATCCATCGGCGGAACGGGCCCGTGATGGGGAGGCCGAGGGCACGGACGTGCGCTTCCAGCCGCTCCCACTTGCGCGGATCGGGCGGCGCGTCGGGGCTGCTCAGCTCGACGAAGCTCGCGGCCTGCACGCGATCGCCATAGCGGGTGACGATCATCGACCGGTCCTCGAACACCAGCGGCGGCAGGTCCGCCGGCCAGCGATCGGCGGCGGCACGGATGTGATAGCCGCGCTCGGCGATCATCGGGGCGGCGTGGCCGGTTGCCTCCATCAGCGCGCGCGAGCCGATGCCGGCCGCCACCAGCACCAGTTCGGCCGGATGCCCGGGGACCAGCGCCACCCCGTCGATGATGCGCAGCTGCGCGCGGGCGCGGACGATGCGGCCTCCTGCACGAAGGAACGCTTCCTCCAGCGCGCCTGCCAGCACCGAGAGATCGCGGATCTGCCCGCTGCCGGCAAAGCGAATGGCACCTGCCACCGGAGCCTGGGTCACGCTGGCGATTGCGTCGAGCTCGGCAGCGTCGGCATCGCGGAACGTCGCCGTGCCGGTATCGGCCGCCGTCCAGGCGGCGCGTCCGGCGCGTGCGGTCTCCGGCGATTCCCACAGCACCAGATGTCCGTCCTGCGTCAGCAGCTCGGGGGCGTCGATCGTCGCCGCCAGCCGCTCCCAGGCGGGCATCGCCTCCCGCAACAGGCTGCCGAGCGCGGCGCTGCCCGCGGCAAAGCGGCTCGGGGTCGACCGGCCGACCAGCCGCAGCGCGAACGGCAGCCAGTTCGCGAGCTGACCGAGCGGCAGGTCGAGCGCCCCGCCGCGCACGAACAGCCGCCGCGGCGCGGATCGGATGGCAGCCGGCGAGGCGAGCGGCGCCACCTGCTCCGTCGCGATGTGGCCGGCATTTCCCCAGGAGGCGGCCGTGCGCGCGGAGTCCGGTTCCAGCAGCGTCACGGAATGGCCGGCACGCGCCAGCGCCAATGCGCTCGCCAGCCCGACAACGCCCCCCCCGACCACATTTGTCGCACCCACGCCCGTTCTCCTGTTGCGGCACAGCAATCCCTATCGTATACGGTATATGTCCGCAACGAGAAGAGAATGGTTCCGATGATGGTCGAATGGAAGGGCGTGTTCCCCGCCGTGACGACGCAGCTCCGTGAGGATCTGTCGATCGACTTGGGTGAAACCCAGCGGGTGGTGGACGACCTGATCCGCGACGGGGTGACCGGCGTGATCGCGCTCGGCACCGTGGGTGAAAACAACTCGCTGATGTTCGAGGAAAAGCAGCAGGTCCTCTCCGCGATCGTGGAAGTGGTCGCCGGCCGCGTGCCCGTGCTCACCGGCGTTTCCGAATATGATCAGCGCCGCGCCACCCGCTATGCCCAGGCGGCCGAAAAGATCGGCGCTGATGGCCTGATGCTGCTCCCGCCGATGGTCTATGTGCCCAAGGCCGAGGAACTGGTCGCGCACTTCCGCGGCGTGGCGGAGGCGGTGAGCCTGCCGATCATGCTCTACAACAACCCGCCGGCCTATCGCACCGTGATCGACCGCGGCGTGCTGGCGGCGCTCGACGACGTGAAGAACATCGTCGCGGTCAAGGAGTCGGCGCCCGACACCCGCCGCTTCACCGATTTCCGCAACGAGTTCGGCGACCGCTTCGTGTTGTTCGCGGGCCTCGACGACGTGGCGCTGGAGGGCCTGTTCCTGGGCGCCAAGGGCTGGGTCTCGGGCCTCACCAACGCCTTCCCGCGCGAGTCGGTGGAGCTGGTGCGCGCGTTCGAACGCGGCGACCATGCGAAGGCGTTGGAGATCTACCGCTGGTTCATGCCGCTCCTCCACCTCGATGCCGAGCATGACCTGGTGCAGACCATCAAGCTCGCCGAGCAGGTGATGGGCCGGGGTTCGGAGCGCGTGCTTCCGCCCCGCCAGGTGCTGACCGGCGAACGCCGTGCAGCGGTGATCGCCATGGTGGAAAAGGCGGCGGCGACCCGCCCGACCCTCGACATCGCCAAGGCAGCCTGACACGAGACACCCATGCGGCACACCTTCTTCTGTATCGACGGCCACACCGCCGGCAATCCGGTCCGCCTGGTCGCGGGCGGCGCGCCGCTCTTGAAGGGGGCATCCATGTCGGAGCGGCGCCAGGATTTCCTGGCCCGCTTCGACTGGATCCGCACGGGCCTGTGCTTTGAACCGCGCGGGCACGACATGATGTCGGGCGGGTTCCTCTACCCGCCGACGCAGGCCGACACCGACATCGGCATCCTGTTCATCGAGACGTCCGGCTGCCTGCCGATGTGCGGGCACGGGACCATCGGCATGGTCACCTTCGGCCTGGAGCATGGCCTCATCCAGCCCGCCACGCCCGGCAAGCTGCGCATCGAGGTGCCGGCCGGGGTGATCGAAGTCACCTACGAGACGCAAGGCGACAAGGTGACGGCGGTGCGCATCACCAACGTCCCCGCCTATGTCGCGGCGACCGGCATCCAGGTCGATCTGGAGGGGCTGGGGCCGCTCAGCGTCGACGTGTCCTATGGCGGCAACTACTACGTCATCGTCGAGCCGCAGGGGGCCTATACCGGCCTCGACGATCTCGGTGCCTCGCGGCTGGTCGAATTGAGCGCCCGCCTGCGCGAGGCGATCCGCGAGAAGTTCGAGCCGGTCCACCCGCTCGATCCCACCATCCGCGGCGTCAGCCATATCCTGTGGGCCGACAAGCCGCGCGGCGACGGCGCCGACGGCCGCAACGCCGTCTTCTACGGCGACCGCGCGATCGACCGCAGCCCGTGCGGCACCGGTACCTCGGCGCGCCTCGCGCACCTCGCCTCCAAGGGGCAGCTGAAAACCGGCGAGCGTTTCGTCCACGAAAGCTATATCGGCAGCCGCTTCATCGGCCGGGTGGAGGCGGAGACTGCGATCGGCGACCAGCCGGCGATCATCCCATCGATCGAGGGATCGGCGGTCGCCACCGGCTTCAACACGATCTGGATTGATCGCGCCGATCCTTTCTGGAAGGGTTTCCAGGTCAAGTGACCCTGGCGGCCGAAGTCGATTGTCGGCGGGTCCGTCGCGGCCCTCCGGAGGTTTTTCGCAGATGAGCATCGTCGTCCGCACGCTCTCTGAACAGGTATTCGAAATCATCCGCGAGCGGATCATCACCGGCGTCCTTCCGCGGGAGGTGCCGATCCGTCAGGATGCGCTCGCCAACGAACTGGGGGTGAGCAAAATTCCCCTGCGTGAGGCGCTGGCGCGGCTGGAGCAGGAAGGGCTGCTCACCAGCCAGGCGAACCGCGGCTATTTCGTGCGTCCCATGTCGGCCGCGGAGGCGGAGGAAATCTTCGAGCTGCGGCTGGTGCTGGAGCCGCCAGCCGCTGCCCGTGCGGCGGAACGCGCCGATGACGCAGACCGTGCGGCCACCATCGCAGCGTTCGAGGCGCTCGACAGCGCCGCCAGCAACAATCTCGCCAGCGTCGCCAGCTGCAACCGCAGCTTCCACACCGCGCTGGTGCGGCCGAGCGGGCGGTTGCTCACCACCCAGCTGGTCGAGCGGCTGACGGTGCTGTCCGAACGCTATGTCATCGCCCACCTCCAGCCCGCCGGACGCGAGGATCGCGCGCACCTGGAGCATCGCGACCTGCTCGATGCGTGGCTCGCCGGCGATGGGCCTACGGTGGAACGGCTGCTGAGCGCACACATTCAGGCAACGCTGGACGATCTTCGCGCCGAATTCGGCTCGGAATTGTCCGGCTAAGACGAAAAACCAGGGGGGAGAGCCGATGTTCGGGCCGCGTAAATCGATCCACACGATGGGCAGTCAACAGGAGGGACACCGGCTCGCCAAGACGCTGAGCTGGCCGCACCTGATCGCGCTGGGGGTCGGCGCCATCGTCGGCACCGGCATCTACACACTCACCGGCGTCGGCGCGGAACGTGCCGGGCCGGCCGTCATCCTCGCCTTCGCCATCGCCGGGGCGGTCTGCGCCTGCGCGGCACTCGCCTATGCCGAGATGGCGACGCTGATCCCGGCCGCAGGTAGCGCCTATACCTTCAGCTACACCGCGATGGGCGAGGGGATCGCCTGGATCGTCGGCTGGAGCCTGATCCTCGAATATTCGCTCGCCTGCTCGACCGTCGCGGTCGGCTGGTCCGGCTATCTCGTCGGCTGGATCCAGGCGGCGGGCGTGACCCTGCCGCAGGCGCTGCTGGTGGGGCCGCATGATGGCGGCATCATCAACCTGCCGGCCGTGCTGGTCGCGCTGTCCGTCATGGGCATGCTGATCGCCGGCACGCGCGAGAGCGCGACCCTCAACATCATCCTCGTCATCATCAAGCTGGTGGCGCTCAGCGTGTTCGTCGCCTTTGCGCTGCCGGCCTTCCAGGCCGACAACCTCCAGCCGTTCATGCCCTATGGCTTCGGCAGCACCGAGGTGATGGGCGAGAAGCGTGGCGTCATGGCGGCGGCCGCAATCGTGTTCTTCGCCTTCTATGGCTTCGACGCGGTGGCGACCTCGGCCGAGGAAGCCAAGAACCCGGGCCGCGACCTCACCATCGGCATCGTTGGATCGATGCTGGTGTGCACGATCATCTACATGGCGGTCGCGGTCGCAGCCGTCGGCGCGCTGCCCTACACCGCCCTCGCCAACTCGCCCGAGCCGCTGGCGCTGGTGCTGCGCTCGCTCCAACAACCGGTTGCCGCACACCTGATCGCGCTGGCAGCGGTCGTCGCGCTGCCCTCGGTGATCCTGGTGATGATGTACGGCCAGAGCCGCATCTTCTTCGTGATGGCGCGCGACGGCCTGCTGCCCCGCGGCCTCGCCAAGGTCAGCCCGCGCACCGGCGCTCCGACGTTGATCACGCTGGTGACGGGCGTCTCGGTCGCGGCGGTCGCCGGCTTCTTCCGCCTCGACGAGATCGCCGAGCTCGCCAACGCCGGCACGCTGGTCGCCTTCATCGCGGTGGGCGCCTGCCTGATGATCCTGCGCCGCCGCTTTCCGGAGCTGCCGCGGCTGTTCCGCTGCCCGGCACCCTATGTGGTCGGCACGCTCGCGATCCTCGGCTGCATCTATCTGTTCATCAGCCTGCCGAGCTCCACCATCACTCGCTTCGCGCTGTGGAACGTCATCGGCCTTGTGATCTACTTCGCCTATGGCCGTCGCCACAGCGACGCGCGCGAACCGAAGCCGGTCGCCGCCGCCTGAACCTGCGCGGTGCACCCGCGCCGCGCCCAGGTCTTCGCCCGGCATTCGCGCCGGGATAGTGCGGGAGGTGCGGGGATGCCGCACCTCCCGTTTGTCGTTTCAGGCGCCGGGATGCTTCTTGGCGATCGCCCCCAGCAGGTCGTCGAACGCCTTCACGAACGAGGCAACGCCCTCTTCGACCAGCCGCTGGGTGGCGCCGTTCAGGTCCAGGCCCAGCCGCTCGGCCTCCGCCAGCACGTGGCGCGCGCCGTCCAGGTCGGCGGTGAGCGTGTCGGCGACGGTGCCCCGCTCACGGAACGCGTCCATGGTCTTGGGCGGCATGGTGTTGACCGTGTCTGGCCCAATCAGCGCGTCGACGTAGAGCGTATCCGGATAGGCTGGGTCCTTGGTCCCGGTCGACGCCCACAGCAGCCGCTGCGGCTGCGCGCCCTTGGCGGCGAGTGCCTGCCAACGGTCGCTCGCGATGAAGTCCTGGTACCAGGCATAGGCCGCCTTGGCGTTGGCGATGGCGACCTTGCCGCGCAGCGCCTTCAGCGCTTCGGCCTCGGGATCGCCCTCGGCGACCCGCGTGTCGATCGCCTTGTCCATCACCGCGTCGAGGCGGCTGACGAAGAAGCTCGCGACGCCCGCGATCCGGTCGATCGGCAGGCCCTGTGCCGCGCGCTGCTCGAGACCCGCGACATGCGCCTCGGCGACGCGCTGGTACGCCTCCAGCGAGAACAGCAGCGTCACGTTGACGTTGATGCCGGCTGCAACCGTCGCCGCGATCGCGGGCGCACCCGCCGGCGTGCCCGGGATCTTGATCATCAGGTTCGGCCGGTCGACCGCCGCCCACAGCTTCTGCGCCTCGGCAATGGTCGCGTCGGTGTCGTCCGCGATATACGGCGACACTTCCAGGCTGACATAGCCGTCCTTGGCATCGGTACGGTCATAGACCGGGCGCAGCGTCTCGGCCGCGGCCTTGATGTCCTGGATCGCCAGATGCTCGTAGCGGTCGATCGTCGCCGCACCCGGGTGAGCGGCATCATAGGCCGCCAGCGTCGCGTCATAGGCATCGCCATAGCCCATCGCCTTCTCGAAAATGGCGGGGTTGGAGGTGACGCCGGTCAGCCCGTCCTCGGCGACGAGCTTTTCCAGCCCGCCCGCTTCCAGGAACTTGCGGTCGACGAAGTCGAGCCACGGTGCGGTGCCCTTGGCGCCGAGATCGTTGAGCAGCCCCATTACCTGTCCTTTCAGCCTGCGCCGGACCCAGAGCCCGGCTTTGGGAGCGCTATGCCGCCAGCCGCGGCAAAAATCGACTCACGCGTGCAGTGCCAGCTTCGCGAGCGGCCGGCCGACCAGTCCCGCCACCAGCGCGGCCTGGATCCGCTCCACCAGCGGCAGGCGAGAGAGCGGCGCCACCAGCCGGTCGCGCAATGCGGGGATCACCCGGCTGTCGGACTGATAGACCGGCGTCAGCAGCGCCGTCAGCGCCTGGTACAGCGCGACGTGCCGCCGTCGCAGCGACACCGTGCGCGCCAACCCTGCCTCCATCGTCGCGGCACCGCGCAGCCCCTGCCGCAGCGCAAAGGCATCGAGGAGCGCAATGTTCGCCCCCTGGCCCAACTGCGGGCTCGCCGAGTGCCAGGCGTCGCCGATGTGGATCAGGCCCGTGGCCGCCGGCTTCAAAAGCGTGCGATGCGCATAACGCGCCACGGCGAGCTGGTCGGGATGGTCGATCCGGGCGAGCAGCGGCTCGGTTCCCGGCCACAGCGCCCGCACCTCCGCCTTCCACGCCGCCAGTCCGGCCGCCCGCCACGCTTCCAGCCGGTCGAGCCGCAGCGACCAGAACAGCGAGGCTTCGGCGCCACCGCCACCGGCGCGCTTGCCCGTCGGCAGCACGCCGACCATTTGGCTCGCCCGGTGATAGCGCTGCTCCAGCGTACTCGGCGACAGCGCGCTCTCTTCGGGCCAGGCGAGGCTCGTCCACAGCGCGCCATAGGCGAGTTCGCGGCCCGTGGGCGGTGCCAGCGGCGTGCGGCTGCCCAGCGCGTCGACCACTAGGTCGAACCGCACGCTGCGGGTGCCGCCTTCGAAGAGCAGGCGGCGACCGCCGTCGCTGGCCGGCTCGCTGCCGATCACCGTCTGACCCGTCTCGATCGGGATACCGGCTGCGATCGCAGCATCGAACAACACGCCGAACAGGCTCGCCCGGTGGATGCCGAGCCCGAAGCGCTCGCCCCTGAGCGCCCGATAGGCGACGTCCAGCACGACGCTGCCTTCCGCAGTGCACCCGAGCAGGCGATCGACGCGCGCGCCCCGCGCCAGCACTTCCTGCGTCAGTCCAAGCTCCCGCATCACGGCAAGCCCGGTCGGCTGCAGCATCAGCCCCGACCCGATCGGCTGCGGCGTCGCGAACCGCTCGAACAGGGTGACATGGTGGCCGTCCCGCGCGAGCAGCAGCGCGGCTGCCAAGCCGGCTGGGCCGCAGCCCGCTACCGCGATCGTCCGCGCCGTCATCGCGCCAAGTCCAACGCCATCTGCACGCCGGGTGTCGCCGGATCGGGCAGGGGGCCGAGGTTGGAGAGGGTGACGCCCAGCAGCCGCACCCCCATCGGCAGCGGATAGAGCCCGCGCACCAGCTCCACCGCGATCGCGTGCAGCGTTTCCCGGTCGCCGACCGGCTCGGCCAGGCTGCGGCTGCGCGTCAGGGTGCGGAAGTCGGCGAAGCGGATCTTGGTCGTCACGGTGCGGCCGGAACTGCGCGTGCGTTCGCACCATTCCCAGACATCGTCGGCCATTGCGCGGATGCCGTCCTCCACCGCCTCGGGCGTGACGAGGTTGATGGCGTAGGTGGTTTCCGACCCCGACGACTTGCGCACCCGGTCCGGCGTAACGGCGCGGTGGTCCTCGCCGCGGGCGACGCGGTAATACCATTCGCCCGACTTGCCGAAGTGCGCGCGCAGCCATGGCAGCTCCTTTGCGCGCAGGTCGGCGCCGGTGTGGATGCCGAGCCCGGCCATCTTCTCGGCCGTACGCGGGCCGATGCCGTGGAAACGCCCCACCTCCAGCTTGGCGACGAACGCCTCGCCCGCACCCGGCGGGATGACGCACTGCCCGTCGGGCTTGTTGGCGTCGGAGGCGAGCTTCGCCAGGAATTTGTTGTAGGAGATGCCGGCCGACGCGGTGAGGCCGGTTTCCTCGCGGATGCGCCGCCGGATCTCCAGCGCCGTCTCGGTCGCGGACGGCAGCCCCGCGAGGTTTTCGGTCACGTCCAGATAGGCCTCGTCCAGCGACAGCGGCTCGACCAGCGGCGTATAGCTGTGAAAGATCGCGCGGATCTGCTGCGACACTGCGCGATAGACGTCGAAGCGCGGCCGCACGAACACCAGTTCCGGGCACTGCCGGATCGCCCGCGCCGAGGGCATCGCCGAGCGTACCCCGAAGCGCCGCGCCTCGTAGCTCGCCGCCGCGACCACCCCGCGCCCGCTCGAGCCGCCCACCGCCACGGGCCGCCCGCGCAGCTCCGGCGCGTCGCGCTGCTCCACCGACGCGAAAAAGGCGTCCATGTCGACATGGATGATCTTGCGGGTCATGGCACGCGAACAGGATAGGAACAAACGTCCCCGATGTCACCCGCCAACCTTGGTGGCTCTTCGCTATCATGGTGCCGGCATCAAAGCCGCGGTGAGCCCGTACCCCGGCGAAGGCCGGGGCCCAGATGGGGGACGGTTGAGGCGCGTGGCACATCGCGATTGCACCGCAACTGGACCCCGGCCTTCGCCGGGGTACGGATAAGCTCTTGCTACGGTGTCACCTCAGCGCCGAGCCCGCCCCGTTCGAACAGAATGCCCGGCGCGTCACGATAGTGGACCTCGCCGAAGCGCCGGTAGCCGAGCTTCTCCGCCACCCGCCGCGATGGCAAATTGTCGGGGTGGATGAGGCACACCGTGCGTTCGGCGCCATGCACCTCGGCCATCCACGCATGCGCTGCCTGCACGGCTTCCGTGGCATAGCCCCTGCCATGGCCTTGCGCCGCCAGGATCCATGCGGCTTCCGGAAAGGGATCGAAGGCGGCGCCGAACCCGCGCGCGAAATGGGCGATTCCCACTTCGCCCAGGAAGCGTCCGCCGTCCTTCTCGCGGACGGTGAAGATGCCGTAGCCAAAGGCCGTCCAGTGGCCGATGTTGCGCAGCAGCTTGTTCCACGCATCCTCGCGGCGGATCGGCTGCCCCCCGATGAAGGCCATCACGCCCGCATCGCTCAGCATCGCATGGCTGTCGTCCAGGTCCGCGAGCGTCGGGCGGGCAAGGGTCAGGCGCTCGGTCTCGATCTCTGCGTTCCCCTGAGTGCCTTCCATCGGACTGCCTCCTCCTCAACCCTGCTGGTCGTGCTTGTCCTTCTTGCGCTTGCCGAACAGGAGCTTGCGTTCGAGCTCCAGCCGCAGCGCTGCGTAATAGGCCTCCAGGAACTCGCGGTCATAGCCCTCGTCGGGGTTGCGGCCGAGCTTGATGCGGATGGTGCGCGCCACCATGAACTGGTCGTGCCGGTCGTTCCGGCGCAGCACGTCCTCAAGCTTGTGCAACTCGAATGCGCCATAGGCGGCGAGTTCGTGCGGCGCGAAGCGATAGCGATCGCCCTCCAGCGCGGCGGGATCGAGCAGCTCCGCGCCGATCTGCCCGCGCTCGTTCTCCACCACCCAGGTGCCCGCCACCAGGTCGCCTGCGCGCATCCGGTCGCGGTTGAACAGGAGGAAGAACAGAAACAGGCACGCCCAGCCGAGCGCCAGGAAGCCGACCCAACCGTCGATCGTCCCTTCCGCAAAGGCAAAGGGGAGGAAGCTCAGCGGCAGGAACAGCTCGACCTCGCGCATCAGGTTGCGCGCCAGCACGGCCGTCGGGGTCAGCCGCCCCCCGTCCCGCGCCACCACCCGCAGCTTCTGCATCCGCTTGCCCGGCGTCGCCGCGCGCCCGCCCGCCTCGAACGCCACGAAGTAGAAGTTGCGCAGCAGGAAGAAGCCGAGCAGCCACACGACCATCAGCAGCGGGCCGGTCGCGGTTCCTCCCGCTTGGGCGAGCAGCACCACCAGCAGGGTGAAGCCGACCAGGATCGCCAGCATGACCAGCAGGTCCAGCACCAGCGCGCCCGCGCGGGCGCCACCGCTTCCCAGCCGCACGTGAAGGGTCACCCCCTCGGGCGTCACCAGCGCACGGTCGAGCGACAGCGGCGGGCGCGGCTTGCGCGGGCGCCTAGCCACGGCGACGGCGCCCGACGAGGCTGAAATAGCCGACCCACAGGGCGAACATCGCACCGGCGATGGCGTAGCGTGCGCTGTCGCTGGTCACCAGCTGGCGCGCGAACCCCTCCAGCAGGCCGGCCACCAGCAGCATCAGGATGACGCCCAGCATCACGGTGGCGGCGGTCCGGCCGGCCGCCCCTGCGGCAGCGACGCGTCCGCGTTCGCCCGGAAAGGCGATGGTGTGGCCGATCCGCAGCCCTGCGGCGGCCGCCAGGACGATGGCGCTCAGCTCGGTCGATCCATGAATCATCAGCCAGCCGAACAGCCCGGGCGCGAGGCCATGCGGCGTATAGACCGCGAAGATCGCGCCCAGCATCGCGCCGTTCTGCACCAGCAGGATCAGCGTCGGAATGCCGAGCGCAAAGCCCAGCGCAAAGCACAGGAACGAGACCTGCGCGTTGTGGGTGAACAGAAAGGCCGCGAACACCTCCAGCCCGCCATCCTCCGGCTTGTCGTAGAGCGACTTGCGCAGGAACTCGGTGGAGGCGCTCATGTCGCGGCCGCTCGCCATCTCGGATGGCATGATCGCGCCGAACCACGCGGGTTCGGCGCGGATCAAGGCGTAAGCGGTAACAGCGCTCAAAATGGTGAGCAGCGTCGCCACCAGGATCTCGGGCCACAGCGTGCGCACCGCCTGCGGCAGCCCGCGCGCAAAGAAATCGACGATCTGCCGCCCCCACGGCGCGCGGCAGCCGTAGAGCACGAAATAGGCGCGGGTCGACAGCCGCTCGAGATAGTCGACCAGCGACGCATCCAGCGACGTCTCGCGCGCCACCGACAGCGCCGACAAGGTCGCGCGGTACAGCCGCGGCAGCTCGAACAAGTCCTCTTCGGAAAGGCGCCGGGGGCTCTTGCTCTCGACGACGTCGAGCAGCGCCTCCAGCCGCGCCCAGTCAGCCTCGCGCTCGGCACGGAAGTGGCGGCTGGCGAACAGTGGCGCGTTCATGCCACCCGCTCCCGGTGGCGGAGATAGCGCTCGACCAGCCGGAGCGCCATCGCCTCGGCCGGCGCCTCGATCACGTCCACGCCCATCCGCCGCAGCCGTTCGATCACGATCCGCCGCTCGCGCAGCAGCGCATGGGCGACGGTCGCGCGCACCACATCGTCGGCATCCTTCGGCTCGGCATCCTGGATTCCCTCCAGCTCTTCGTCGCGGAACAGCACGAACAGCAGCCGGTGGCGCTTCAACATGCGCTGGGCGGCGGCAAGCATCAGTTCCGCGCTGGTGGGGTCGGTGAACTCCGTGAACAGCACCACCAGCGAACGCCGCTCCAGTCGCGAGTCCAGCGTCACCAGCGACAACGTGTAGTTGCTCTCGTCGGTGCCATAGTCGATGTCGGCCGCGGCGTGGTGCAGCCGCGCAAAGCCGCGCGTGCCCGACAGCGTGCCCGAATCCACCTGCGGCCGAGCGGCAAAGGAATAGAGCCGCACCCGGTCGCCCGACTTCAGCGCCACGAATGCCGCGAGCAGCGCTGCCGAGACGGCGCGGTCGACCCGCGGCACGCCGCCGACCGGGTCGCTCATCGCGCGCCCCGCATCGACCGCGAACACCACCGCATTGTCGCGCTCCGTCTGGTACTCGCGGGCAAGCAGCGACGCGTGCTTGGCCGACGCCTTCCAGTCAATGGTGCGCCGTTCCATGCCGGGCTGGAAGTCGGTGAGTACCTGGAATTCCTGCCCCTCGCCGCTGTCGCGCCGCATGCGCAGGCCGGTATGCTGGCTGTTGAGATACTGGCGCATCCCCTCGTCGCGGACCGGGCGGATGTCGGGCATGACGGCGATCGCCTGGCCGCCCGGCCGGCGCGTCTGTCGCCAGGCGAGCCCCATCGGCCCGGCATGGCGCGCCCATAGCGCTTCCACGACTGCGCGCCCGCGCCGGACGGCCCGGAAGCGGGTGCTGGTGCGTGACCCCTCGCGCTCCAGCGGTCCCGCAATTTCGGCGGCAAAGGCAGCAGGCAACACGCGCGTGTCCTGCTCCAGTCGCGGTGCGAGGTCGAACGTCTCGCCGACGTGAATTGCCGCCGGGGTCGCGATCGACAGCCGGGCGCTGCCGAGCCGTGGCGCCAGCAGCGCGTCGACCACCACCAGCACCAGCATCAGCGCCACCCAGCCGAGTGCTGCCACCCAGGCGCCCGGCGCGACGATGCCGACGGCGAGCGCCACCGGCGCCGCCGCGGCCACCAGCCACACCGCGCGCTGGGTGGGATAGATCAACGCGGCGCCTCGGTCGCGTCGATCAGCCCGGTGACGACATCGTCGATCCGCCGCCCGTCGATCTCGGCCGCAGGCGACAGGATCAGCCGGTGGCGCAGCAGCGCCGGAGCGAGCAGCTTCACGTCGTCGGGGATGACATAGTCACGCCCCTCCAGCGCCGCTGCGGCCCGCGCTGCCGCGGCCATGGCCGATGCGGCGCGCGGGGAGGCGCCGCTCGCGATATCGGGATGCTCGCGGGTCGCCCGCACCAGCCGCACGATATAGTCGATCACCGGATCGACCAGTCGTACCTCCGACACCGCAGCAATGGCGGCTGCAATCTCCGCGGCACCCGCGACCGGCTGCACGCCCGAGTCCTCGGGCCGCGGCGTACCGGTGCGGTTGCCGTACTGCGCGACGATCGCGCGCTCCGATTCCTCGGACGGCCAGCCGATCGACAGCTTGAACAAGAAGCGGTCGAGCTGCGCCTCGGGCAGCGGATAGACGCCCTGCTGCTCGATCGGGTTCTGGGTCGCGACCACGGTGAAGCGATCCGACAGCCGCTCGGTACGGCCGTCGGTGGTGATCGCGCGCTCCTGCATCGCCTCCAAGAGCGCCGCTTGCGTCTTGGGCGGGGTGCGGTTGATTTCGTCGGCCAGCAGCAGCTCGCAGAACACCGGGCCGCGGGTGAGCGCGAAGCTGGACGTCTGGAAGTTGAACAGGTTCGCGCCGATGATGTCGCCGGGCATCAGGTCGGGCGTGAACTGGATGCGCCCGAAGTCCAGGCTCAGCGAACGGGCGAAGCTCTGTGCCAGCAGCGTCTTGGCGGTGCCCGGCGGCCCCTCCAGCAGCACATGGCCGGCGGAAAACAGCGCGATCGCCAGGAAGCGCACCACCGGTCCCTGGTCCACCACGGCCTTTGCGATCTCGCGGTCGATCGCCTGTCCGAGCGACCGGACCTCTTCGAGCGTCATGCCAATGCGTCCTTCCATGCGTGGAGTTGTCGGGCCGCCGCCACCAGCTCCGCTTCTGTGCGGGCGGTGCGCAGGCGATGGTCGATCTGCGAATAGGGGGCGGGGCGGTCGCCCAGCCGGTCGAGGCGCTCCAGCACGCCGGCCTCGTCCAGGTCGCGCGGCAGGTCCATGGTGCGAACCAGCCCCTCGCGCGCGATGTCGGCGTAGCGCCCCCCGGCCGAGAGCGTTCTGCCGGACAAGCGGGTGAGGGCGGCGATGTTGTCGATCAGCGCCGCTTTCCCAAGCGCCACCGCCCGCCGCTCGCGCAGCACCGGCCCGAACCGCACCGCGGTCGCAAGTCCCGCCAGCACGGCGGCGGCGATCATCGCCAGGGTCGCCGCCAGGAACGGCGGCGTGAACAGCAGCTTCACCAGGTTGCGGTCGCCTGGGCCATAATGCAGCGACGCGTCGAACACGGCCGCACCCGGATATTTCGGGTCGAGGGCCGCGAGCAGCGCGATCGCCGCCTGCGCATTCTGCGGGTGCTTGAGCGCGGCATTGTTGAGGAGGTCCGGGTCGGAGAGCACATAGGTGTTCGTCCGCCCGATTCGCGCCAGCACTGCCGCCCCGTCCTGGTCCCGCAGGACCGGGACCAGTGTCTTGCCTGTTACGGCGCTAAGATACCGGGGCGCCAGGAAGGGGCGGAGCTTCCAGCCCGGGGCGCTGCGCATCTCCTGCGTCGCGCCATAGGTGGTGTCGACAGCCTTGGCGGGCACCAGCGCTGCGACCTTCTCGGAACTCAGCAGCCCCACGCGCTGCACCCGATTGGGCTGTAACGGCAGCGCCGACACGTGCCACTTGGGCAGCACGATCAGCGTCGGAAAGTCGCCGCTCTCCTCTGCGTCTTCCTCCTCCGCCGCGGCCGCATGTGCCTCGCGCGCCTGCACCAGCCTGGCCACCTGCTCGGGCTGGGTGTCGATCGCCGGCGTCAGCACCGCCAATTCGGGCATCGCGGCCAGATCGTCCGGATCGGCCACCAGCGATCCGCCACCGCCGGTGCGGTCGACCAGCTGGCGAAGGGCATAATAGCCGGCGCCATGCTTCTCGTCGGCCGCCGGAAGCGAGCCCAGCTGGCGCGACAGCACGTCGGAAAAGCCGTTGAGCAGGATCGCCGCCAGCGCCAGCAGCGTGCCGACCACCACCAGCACGATCGCGGTGCGCCGCGCAAAGGGCTCGGGTGTCGCGCTCATGCGGTCTTCAGTGCGAACCGAGCGTAATCCGCACGGGCCGCTTCCCAGTCGCCCGCCTCCAGCGCACGCCCGCCGAACCAGCTGCGCTCCACCGCCGCCACGATCCGCGCGAACACCCCGCGCGCCTCGCCTGGTAGCCCCTCGGCCCGCGCGATGTCGCGGCTGGTAGAGGAGGGGCGCACTAGCTCGCCGCGCCAGGCGGCAATGTCGTCGATGCTGCGGAACAGGATCAGGTGCACCGCCTCGTCATAGCGGCCGCCGGCCGCCAGCGCGTCCGCCTCTTCCAGTAGCGCGCGGGCCTGGCGCTCCGTCGGCGCCCATTGCGGCGTCTCGTCCACGTCGCTGCGGCCGCGCCGGACGATCGAGAGGACCCAGTCCCGCAACCCCGGAACCAGCGCGAACAGCAGCACCGCAACCACTACTGCCGCCGCGATCCAGCCGATCACGGTCCAGCCGTCGCCGACCCAGGCGACGAAGCGCGCGATCGCTCTGCCCAGCGCCTTCAGCCACTCGGGCGTCTCGCGCGCCTCGATGTGCCGCATTGGCAGGTCGAACTGGATGCTCTTGTCGGCCAGGATCGCGCGATGCGCCTCCGCCACACGCGCGGGGTCGGGCGGCGCTGCCGCCGATGCGGCCTCCATGGATGCGCGTGCCGTCATTCGTCCCCCTGCGCGCCGTTGGAGCAAATCGCCGATTTACACGCAACGCTTTTCGCCTAGGCTTGGCGAACCGGCGGGGGGCGGGGGATCCATGGCAGTCATATTGATGTTGGTGGTGCTGCTTGCGCTGCCCTTCCTGTTCATCGCCGCCCTGATCTTCGCGGCGCGTACCGAGGCGCGGCGACATCCCTGGCGCTTCCGCATCACCGACGTGGTCTCGCAGAGCTTCTCGACGATCGGCCGTGCGCGCCTGCCGATGCTGGCGACCAGCCTGGTGACGATCGCGCTGCCAGCCACCGCCCTCCAGACGGCACTCGGCTTCGACGCAACCGCCCGGATGTTCACCATGCCGGACGAGCAGGTGCTGACCGCCCTCGGCATCGGCTGGCTGGTCAGCCTGCTGGTGGGCACGCTGGGCGAAGTCGTGATGATCGCGATCGCGCTCGACGTGCTTGCCGGGCGGCCGGTGCAGTTCGGGCCGGCGCTGGCGCAGGGACTGCGGCTGCTGCTGCCCGCCATTCTCGTCCGGCTGCTGCTGTGGGTGGGTGTCGCCTTCGGCTTGATGCTCTTCATCATCCCGGGACTGGTGCTGATGCTGACCTGGGCGATCGTGCTCCCGGTCCTGGTCGCTGAGCGTCCCGGCATCTTTGCCAGCTTCGCGCGCAGCGGGGAGCTCCTGCGCGGCGCCCGCTGGCGGCTGCTGCTGCTCTTCGCGGTCGTGTTCGTGGCTTGGTCGCTGTTCGGCGGCATGGGCCAGGGCTTCGCGCTCGCCAGCCAGACCAGCGGCGCCCGGATCGGCAGCATCGTCATCCAGACGCTGGTCGCGACCCTCACCGGGGCGATGGGCGCGGCCGGACTTTCGACCATCTACCACCAGCTCAAGTCCGAACGCGAAGGGCTGGTGGGCGAGGATCTGGAGGCGGTGTTCGCATGACCGCCCGACATCGACAGGAACGGAGAACAGGCTTGCTACGAACGTTGCTGATGCTCGCCGCGGCCGGCGGGCTCGCCGCCTGCGCGGCCGATGGGACGCGGGCGCATACCGCCGGCGATCGTTCGGCCAGCGCCAAGAAGGACAAGGGCGACGAGGCGCCCGGCGCGGGCAAGGGGTATAACCACGATCCCTATCCCTCCACCTACCGCGCCTATCCCGGCCGGCCGACGCTCCTCACCAACGTTACCATCTATGATGGCGAGGGTGGCCGCATCGACGGCGGCGCCGTGCTGTTCCGCGACGGCAAGATCGTCGAAGTCGCCCAGTCGATCGCGCCTGCTGAGGGCGTGACCGTGATCGACGGCACCGGCAAGTGGGTGACGCCGGGCGTGATCGACGTCCACAGCCACCTCGGCGACTATCCCTCGCCCGGCGTCGAGGCGCTGTCCGACGGCAACGAGATGTCGGCGCCGGTGACCGCAGAGGTCTGGGCCGAGCACAGCGTCTGGCCGCAGGACCCCGGCTTCGGCCGCGCGCTCGCGAACGGCGGGGTCACCACGCTGCAGATCCTGCCCGGCTCCGCCAACCTGTTCGGCGGCCGCTCGGTGACGGTGAAGAACGTCTACGCCCGCACCATGCAGGGGATGAAGTTCCCTGGCGCTCCCTATGGCCTCAAGATGGCCTGCGGAGAAAACCCCAAGCGCGTCTATGGCAGCAAGGGCCGGATGCCGACGACCCGCATGGGCAATGTCGCGGTCGATCGCGCCACCTGGGCGAAGGCCCGCGCCTATGATCGCAAGTGGGACAAGTATGAGGAGGACGGCGGCGACGCGCCCGATCGCGACCTCGCCATGGACACGCTGCGCGGCGTCCTGGACGGCGAGATTCTCGTCCACAACCACTGCTACCGCGCCGACGAAATGGCCGTCGTCCTCGATATGGCCAAGGAGTTCGGCTACAAGGTGACCGCCTTCCACCACGCGGTGGAGGCCTACAAGATCGCCGATCTGCTGAAGGCGAACGGCACCTGTGCGGCGGTCTGGGCCGACTGGTGGGGCTTCAAGATGGAGGCCTATGACGCGGTCGGCGAAAACCTCGCCATCCTCGACCGCGCCGGTGCCTGCGCGATGATCCATTCGGACGACGAGAACGGCATCCAGCGGCTGAACCAGGAAGTCGCCAAGGTGATGGGCTCGGCGCGCCGCGCCGGTATCGCGGTCACCCCCGAACATGCCTGGACCTGGCTCGCCATCGCGCCTGCGCGTGCGCTCGGCATCGACCAGGTCACCGGCAGCCTGAAGCCCGGCAAGATGGCCGATGTCGTGCTTTGGAACGGCGATCCGTTCAGCGTCTACACCCGCCCCGAAAAGGTGTGGGTCGATGGCGCGCTGCTGTTCGACGCCAATGACAAGCGGCTGCGGCCGGTTTCCGATTTCGAGCTCGGCCAGCCGGGCGAGGGGGATGTGAAGTGAAGCGCCTGATCCTTTCCACGGCGGCCCTGCTGCTCGCCACGGCAGCGGCGCTGCCCGCCTCCGCGCAGACGGTCGCGATCACCAACGCCAAGCTGGTGGTCGGCACTGGCGCCGGTCCGGTCGACGGCGGCACGGTGGTGGTGCGCGATGGTCGCGTCGTCGCCGCCGGTCCCGGCGTGGCGGTGCCCGCCGGGATGCGCACCATCGATGCCGGCGGCAAATGGGTGACGCCTGGCATCTTCGCCGGTTTCACCCGCATGGGCATCGTCGAGGTCGATGCGGTGCGCGGCACGAACGATGCCAGCGCCGACGAGACGGTGTTCAACGCCGCGCTCGACATCGCCCCTGCCGTGAACCCGCGCACCTCCGCCATCGCCCTCAACCGGGCTGAGGGCGTCACCCGCGCCGTCGTCGCGCCCGAGAATGGCGGCTCGATCTTTGCCGGCCAGGGCGCCGTCATCGATCTCGCCGCGGACATGGACGCGGTCACCCGCCCGCGCGCCTTCCAGTTCATGGAATGGGGCGAAAGCGGCGCGCGCGCTGCCGGCGGCAGCCGCCCGGCCGCCTTCGCCATGCTGCGCAACGCGCTGTTCGAGGCGCGCGAATATGCCCGCAGCCCCGCGAGCTTCGCCGATCGCGGCAAGGACGCGCTGCTCACCCGCCTCGACGCGCAGGCGCTGGTGCCGGTGATCGAGGGGCGCATGCCGCTGCTCGCCCATGTCGAGCGCGCGTCGGACATCCGCGCGCTGCTCGATCTCAAGCGCGAACTCGGCACCGTCAAGCTCGTGCTGGTCGGCGCCACGGAAGGCTGGACCGTCGCCGCGGACATCGCGGCGGCCGGCGTGCCGGTGATCGCCAGCGCGCTTGCCGACCTGCCGTCCTCCTTCGAGCAACTCGCCGCCACCCAGTCGAACATCGGCCGGCTGAAGGCGGCGGGCGTCCCCGTCGCGATCGGCATGATCAACAACGACGAGGCGCGCCAGGCGCGGCTGGTGAAGCAGTACGCCGGCAACCTCGTGGCGCTCAGCCGCATTCCCGGTGCCGCCGGGCTCGACTGGGGCAGCGCCTTTGCGGCAATCAGCTCGCGTCCTGCCGAGGCGCTGGGCATGGGCGGCGAGTTCGGCTCGCTCCAGCCCGGCCGCCGCGGCGACGTGGTGATCTGGGATGGCGATCCGCTGGAGATCGGCTCGATGCCGACACAGGTGTTCGTCGACGGGGTCGAGCAGCCGCTCGTCCACCGCCAGCAGCGGTTGCGCGACCGCTACCTCGATCCGACCGAGGGCACGTTGCCCAAGGCATATCAATACTGACCGCTTCGTGCCGCCCGCGGGAACCGCGCGGGCGGCACGCGCTTTGTCAGGAGAGCCGCCGCCCGCGGCACCAGAGGAGGTCTATTCCGATGCGCTTTCCGACCCTGATCGTTCCCGCGCTCGCCCTGGCGCTCGCCGCATGCGGCGGCAACAGCGAGCCCCAGCCGACCGCTGCCGAAAACGGCGCAACGGCCGAGGCCACCCAGCAGCTGGACGCCAAGGTCGCCGCACTTTCGGAAGGACAGCGCAACGGCGTGTTCATCCGCGCGATCCGCGACGCAGGGCTGCCGTGCCAGGGCGTTACCGCCTCCGAACGCTCGGGCGACGCCCAGGCGACCTGGACCGCCACCTGCACCGACGGCTCCAAGCACATCATCGCCTTCACCCCCGACGGGATGGCCAAGGTCACCAGCATGACGCGCAAGTGAGCGCGCCCAACGGGTGACTTACCGGTGCGGCGCAGCTAGGGGCGATCCCATGGCCGCGCCGCCCTCCCGTCCCGGAAATCCGCCGAGTCTGATGGCGCGGGCGCTCTCGGCAGCGAGGACGAAGGCGACTGCGCCCCGCCGCGAGCCTTCCTCCTCTCCCGAAGTGCCCCCTGTGCGGTCCCGGGCTGCACCCGCCGATCGCATTGCTGCAAGGGATCTCCGCTGGCCGGGCGCCCTGGCGCTGCTGCTGGCGCTCGGCCCCGCGCTGACCTGGGCCTGTGCCGCCGTCCTCGAACACCGCGCCCGCGCCGATGTCGCGGCCCTCGCACCCGCCGCCGAACCGTTGCTCGCCCGCGCCCGCGCCGCTGCCGATACCCGCGTCGCCTGGGCACCACAGGTTGAACGGCCGACGCTTGGCACCACCCTGGAGCGTCTGGCAACGACGCTTCCTGCCGAAGACCGCCTGGCCCGGGTATCGAGCGATCCCAACGGTACGCTGGAGGTCGCGATCCTCACCGCGGATCCCGACGCGCTTCGCGACGCCCTGCGCCGGGAGCCGGTGCTGGCGCAACTGCGGGAGGCGGGGCAGCAGCGCGACGAGGCGGTCATGCGCGTGACCCTGCGGGGGCGTCCGCAATGACCACGCGGCTCTGGGCAGCGGCGGTCGTGGCGGGGCTCCTGATGGCGGCGGCGTTCTGCATCCCGATGGCGGCAACGCTCGATCGGCTGGCGGATGCGCGAGAGACCCGCAGCCGCTTGGCCGTCGCGCTCCACGCACCGCCGCCCCCGGCGCCGATCGCGCCCGAGTTGGCGCTCGCCGCGCCCGATCATGCAACCGCCACGCGCCGGGCGGCCGGCCAGCTGCGCGCCGCCGCCACCGCCGCCGGCCTGCTGGTCGAGGGGATCGCCCCTGCCGCTGCCCCGCCGCCCGGGCTCGTCCTGCTCGACCTGCGCCTCTCGGGTCCGGAAAAAGCGGTGCTCGCCTTTGCCGATCGCGCCGAACGCGGGCGTCCGCTCGCCCGCTTCGCCCGCTGGCGGGTGGAAGCCGGGGAGGGCGGCAGCATTCGCCTCGACGCCCAGTTGATGATGCCATGGCGCGGCTGAGCCCCCGCTGGCTGCTGCTGCCGGCCGCGCTGCTTGCCGGCGCGATGCCGGCACTGCTGCTGGCGCCGCCCCGCGCATCGGAGGCGCCGCAGGGCGCCTTGCCGCCGCTCGCCGCGCCGCCGGAAGCGCCGCCGCTCGCCGCCGCCTTCACCCGCCCGCTGTTCGCGGCCGGCGGGCAAGAGGCGCCGGCTGCCGAGGATGCGCCCGCGCTGGTGGGTGTGGTCGGGCGGCTGATGCACGATGCGGTCGCGCTCGTCCGCACCGCCGACGGGAGCACGCGCACGCTCGCGCCGGGCGAGAGCGTCGACGGCTGGCGACTCGAATCCCTCGCCGCCGACGCCGCCTATTTCACCCGCGGCGGCCAGCGTGCGCGGGTGCCGATGCCGGGCGAAGACCCGCCTCAGTAGATCCCGTCGATCTCCACCGACAGCCGCGGCCGCGGCGGATCGAGCAACAGGCTGCGCTTCTCGCCCAGCTGCGCCTCGTCGCCGCGCAGCCGGTCGTAGCGCGCCTGCGTCTCCGCCGCTGCCGCCGTGCCGTCGCGCAGGATCGTCGGCTTCAGGAAAATGAACAGCGTGCGCTTGACGCGCTGTTCCTGGCGGCTCTTGAACAGCTCGCCGAGCACCGGGATGTCGCCCAGGATCGGCACCTGGCTCTTCAGCCGGTTGTAGTCGTCCGCGGTCAGGCCCCCCAGCACGATCGTCTGGCCGTTCTCCGCCAGCACGGTCGTGTTGATCATGCGCTTGTTGGTGATGATGTCGGACGCGGCCTGCAGCTGCGTGGGCGAGATCGAGGAGGCTTCCTGCGCCACCTCCAGCCGGATCGTGTCGCCGGCATTGATCCGCGGCAGCACTCGCAGCGTGATGCCGACGTCCCGGCGCTCGATCGAGGTATAGGGGTTGGCGTTGGTCGTGTCGGTCAGGATCGATCCGGTGATGAACGGCACTTCCTGCGCCACCACGATCTCGCCCATCTTGTTGTCGAGCGTGGTGATCTGCGGGGTGGAGAGCAGGTTCGCCTTGGACGACGTGCCCAGCGCCTGCACCAGGATCGAGAAGTCGTTACCGATGCCGATGTTGGCGGTCAGGCCCTCACCCAGCAGCTTTCCGGCCGGCACGCCCAGCGTCTGCAGGATCGCCGAGAGCGGCGTCACGCCCGTGGGCGTGCTGAAGGACGTGCCGGCGCCCGTCACCGACGTCAGCGCCGCGCCGCTGGTGCCCAGCTGGACCGCCAGCCGTTCGGCGTCATCGCCAACGATCTCGGCGATCGCCGCCTCGATCAGCACCTGCGGGCGCCGCACGTCCAAGTCGGGGATCAGCCGGTCGATCTGCGCCACCGCCGTCGGCGTGCCGCGCACCACCAGCGCGTTGATGTCGGGGGCCGGCTGCACCGTCAGGTCGGGTGTCGAAAAGCCCTGCGGGGTCGGCGCCTGCTCGCCCATGGCGCCGCCGCTGCTGCCGCCGGACAGGCCGGCCGTGGTGCTCCCTGCCGCCGCTGCCTGTGCGGCGGCGTTGCCGCTGATCAGGCTCGACAGCGCCGCCGTCGGGCTCTGCGCCCCGCTACCGGCGCGGGGGCGGGAGGAGAGGCTGCGCGCGACCGGATTGGACGCGCTGGCTTCCTGGCCCAGGATGCCGCGCAGCACCTCGGTCACCGCCTCGGCATCGGCGTGGTTCAGCCGGAAGACGCGCGTGACCGGCGTGGCGCCGCCCGGTGCATCGAGCGCCTGTGCGATCCGCCGCGCCTCCGCCACCGCCGCCGGGGTGCCGCGCACCACGAGGGTGTTGCTCCGCGGATCGGCTGCCACGCGTGCGCCGGTGCCGCCGGCGGCATCGCCCAGCACGCCCTGCATCGCCTGCGCCACATCGCTGGCATTGCCGTTCTGCAAGGGAATGGTCGCAAAGCTCGAACCGCCGCCGCCGTCCAGCGAACGTGCCAGCGCCTCGATCCGCGCGACATTGTCGGCATAGTCGGTGACGACGATCGCATTCGGCGCCGACAGCGGTTCCACGCTGCCGAAGCTCGCGACCAGCGGACGGACGATGCGGGCGGCATCGGCCGAGGGAACGTTCGCCAGCCGGACCATGCGCGTCACCAGCGCCTGGCCGCCGCCGCCGCGCACCCCGCCGTCGCGCACCGCGTTGGCCGCCGGTACGATACGCCACGCGCCGCCCGATCGCACCGCGGCAAAGCCGTTGGCGCGCAGCACCGACTGGAACAGCTCCCACACGCCCGCCGGGGACAGCGGCTCCGCCGACGTGACGGTCACCTGGCCTTTCACGGTCGGGTCCAGGATCAACGTGCGCCCGGTCAGCCGGCTGATCTGCTCGGCGACGTCGGCGATTTCCACGCCGCGCATGTTGACGACGATGTCGCCCGCGGGCGCGGTCTGCGCGGCGAGCGGCTGGAGCGCGGTCGCGGAGAGGCAGAGCGCAAGGAGAGGAATACGGATCGGATGCGGCACGATGCTTTGACCTAACGGATCGGTATGGTGACGGTAATTGGCTTGCCGTCGCGAAGGATGGTGACCTGGGCCGGGCCGGTGCCTGCACCGGCAAGCGCGGCGTCGGCCGCTGCCGGGTCGCTGAGCGCGACGCCGTTGATCGACTGGACGACGTCGCCCGCCCGCATGCCCGGCGGCGCGTTCGCGCCGATCGCATAGCCGCCGGGGACCTGGGTCGCGCCCAGCCGGTCGATCAGCGCGGAGGCTGCGGGCAGCGCCGCCGCGGGCGGCGCGGCCTGCGGCGTGGAGGACATCGGCGTGGAGCCGGGAGCGGCAGCGGCGGTGCCGCCGTTCGGTTGCGCAGCCGCACCCGTCAGCACCGAAGGATCGGGGAAGCCCAGATATTCGATGCGGCCGCCGTTGTTCAGCAGGATGCGATCGCGCTGGATGCCCTCGATCCTCAAGCCCGCCAGCGTGTCGCCGACGTGATAGGCGCGCGCCGGCTCGGAGCCGGTGGCCACGAACGCCACCGCCTGCTCGGCCGGTACGGTGAAGATCAGCCCCTTCAGCTCGGCCTGGATGGCCGTCTTCTGCGTAGGCTCGCCCACCGTCGCCTGGCCGAACGGAGCCCAGCCGAGCAGCGGTCCCAGGTCGCTGACGGCGGACGGGCGCGCGCGCCCTTCGCTCGGCACCGTCACCGCGCCGGTGCCGGCATGCCCTGCCATGCGCCACACCAGGCCGGCCAGCGCGAACGCCACGGATATGATCGCCAGCGCGATCGCCAGGTCGAGCGTCCGGCGTTTTTGGCGCGGCGTCAGCGCGGGCGGCATCCTCATGATCCGCGTCCTTCCAGGAAGCCGTCGAGCTGCGCAAGCGGCCTTTCCTCGCCCGCTGCCGAGACGGCGATGCGCACCCGGTCGAGCGCGGGATCGTCGGTCCCGCGCCGCGCGACCGCCACCTGCCAGCGGCGGCCCAGCATCTCCACGTCGCGGGCATCCGCCTCGGGCGCGCCGACCTCCAGCTCCGCTAGCCGGTTCTCGGCGATCAGCATGGCGATCGTGCGCCGCTCGATCCCGCGGGTCGAATCGATGTGCTGTTCGACCGCGCCGATCAGCCCGACGGTCGCGATCGCCAGCACTGCGAGCGCGACCAGCGCCTCGATCAGCGAAAATCCCGTTTCGGCCGGGTGCGCCGTCATGCTGCCGCCGCCTTTGCGGGGTCGGCGGGCGCGTGCACGGCCTCTGCCGTCATTCCGTCATAGGTGACGATCCAGCGATCCCCGCCCGCGCTGATCTCGGCGGTCAGCGGCTGGCCGGTGCCGTCCACGCCCAGCAGCACCGGCGGCCGCGCCGACAGCGCCATCACCATGCCGCCCGGCAGCGGATGGAATGCCATGCCGGCGCCCGCACGCGGCGTCCATCCGCCCTTGGCGTTCAGGGTCGCGAAGCCATAGCCATGCTCGCCTGCGGTAAAGGCGATCGCACGATCCCCCAGCATCGCGTCGTCCGCCGCCGCCTGCAGCTGCGTCGCCAGTCGACGCGCCTCGGTCTCGACGGTGGGCGCGCGCGTCGCAGCCCCGATGCCGAGCGTGACGGCGCCCGCCGCCACCCCCAGGATCGCGAGCACCACCAGCATCTCGACCAGCGTCATGCCGGCCTCGCCCGCGCGCCGCTTGCCGTCCTGCGCAGGCGCAGGATTCCGCACGCAACCGCGCGAAGGGACGGCCGGAATGGTGCCCGCGACCCGGGCGGGCGGCATCATGTCAGGGACGCTTGCCGTCGATGTCGGCGTCCAGATCCTCGCCGCCGGGCTTTCCGTCCTTGCCGAGCGATTTCAGCTCGAAGCTGCCGTTGCCGGTCGAGCTATAGGCATAGGGGTTGCCCCACGGATCCACCGGCATGTCGGAGAGATAGCCGCCCGGCGCCCAGCTGCTGGGGACGGGCGGGGTGCTCGGCCGCTCCACCAGCGCCTTCAGCCCCTGCTGCGTCGTCGGATAGTCGCCGTTGTCGAGCCGATACATCTTGAGCGCCGCGGAGATGCTCTTGATGTCGGTATTGGCGGTGGTGACACGCGCCTGGTCCGGGCGGCTGATGACGTTGGGGACGATCAGGGCGGCGACGATCGCGATGATCGCCAGCACAACGATCATCTCGACCAGCGTCAGGCCCGCCTGCGAGGCGGGGACGGCACGCACGCGCGGCTTGCGGCTTTTCGTCCGGGCTGCCACGGTGCCCGTCACGCTGTCATGAAACTGTTGTGAAAAGATGCGCATCCCGGCCCCATGCGTTCGCCTGATGACTCAAATATGACTGTCCCGCCGGCCGGCCCCGCTGCCGGCGTGTGGACGCTTGAGGGCGAACGCCCGATCATAGCCGATGCGGAGGGACCCGCAACCTTGCTGGTGCCTTCCGAGCGTCTGCTGCTGCTCGCCGTCGACCTGCCGCTCGCCACGCGCGCCCAGCGGTTGGAAGCACTGCCCTTCGCGATCGAGGATCGCATCGCCGACCCGCTCGATTCGGTGCATCTGGCGATCGGGGAAATGCTGGCGCCGCAGCGCTATCTGGTCGCGGTCGTGCGGCACAGCGTCATGGATGAGTGGGTCACGCTGGCGGACGTGAACGGCCTAGGCGATGCGGCGCTGGTGCCCGATGCGCTGTCGCTGCCGCGCCCGGCCGAGGGCGCGTGGAACGTCGCGCAACGCGACGGGCGCGCGGTCGTGCGGGCAGGGGACGGCACCGGCTTTGCGGTGCCCGCCGCGCTGCTGCCGGCCGCCTGGCAAGCCGCCGCCCGGCCCGAGGTCACGGCCTTCGGCGATCCGCTCGCCCAGCCGATCGTCGCGCAGGCGGCGGTGCCGCAGCCGCTCGGCATGACGCTCGGGGTGCCGGCGCTTGATCTGCGCCAGGGCCGCTACGCACGCCGCCGCACCGGATCGGCGTTCGTGCGCAAGCTGGCGATGGTCGGGCTCGCCGCGCTGGTCGCGCACGGCGTCATTGCCGCGGCCGACACGCTGATGCTGCGTGCGATCGCCGACCGGCGGGAGGCGGAGACGCGGACCCTGCTCGCCACCGCTGCACCGGATCTCGCCCAGGCGGAGGACCTGCCCGGCAGCATCACCGATCGGCTCCCGCGTGCCACCGGCGACAACCGCTTCGTTCCCGCACTCGCCCGCGTCTCGGCAGCGCTCGCCCCCATGGGCCCCGCCATCGTCGTGCGCTCGATGCAGTGGAGCGGCAACCAGCTGGTGGTGGATCTCGACGCGGGTGAGGTGGGCGCCGCCGACCGGCTCCGTGCGGCGCTCAGCGGTGCCCGCGTCCACGCGACCGTCACTCCCGATCCCGCGGGCGGCATCCGCGTGACGGCGGCCGGCGCATGATCGTGCGGCTGCCCGGACGCTCGCGGCTGGAGGCGGGGCTCGCCCGCTTCGACTCGTGGTGGACCAACCTCAGCCAGCGGGAACGAAAGCTGGTCGGCAGTCTCGCGGGGCTGCTGGTGCTGCTCGTCGCCGTCTATGGGGTGGTGAAGCCCATCCAGGCCGCGCGCGCCGATGCCCGCGCCGACATCCGCCAGTTCGAGACGTTGAACGCCCGCATCCGCGCGGCCGGCACGCTGCCGCCCGTCCAGCCACTCGCCGCCGGCCCCCCGGACGCGGTCATCACCGCCGCCGCCGGTCGCGCCGGCATCGCCGTCCAGGTGGTGCCGATGGTCACCGGCGGATACCGCGTGACCGTTGCCGACGGCGCCTACGACGGCGTCATCCGCTGGATCGACGAGGTCGCGCGCACCACCACGCTCGGCATTCGTCAGGTCTCGATCGTGCGCGGCACCGCACCCGGCCATGTCTCGGCCACCGTGGAGTTCGGCGCATGACCGACACGCTGCTCCTGATCGAGGACGCGCCCGCCGAGCGGCTTCCCTATGGCTATGCCCGCCGCGCCGGCGTGCTGCTGCGGCCTGGAAGCACGGGCGTCGAGTGCCTCCACCGCACCAGCGCGCCGCTCGACGCGCTGCTGGAGGTCCAGCGCATCGCGCCCGGCGTGCCGTTCGTGCCCGTCGCCGACGACGCGTTCGAGACCGCGCTCGCCCAGGCCTATGGCGGCAGCAGCGCGACCACCGCCGCGGGCATCGAGCTTGCGGAGCACGACCTGGCGGCCCTCGCCGACAGCGCCGCCTCGGTCGACGATCTCCTCGACAGCCGGGACGATTCGCCGGTCATCCGCCTCATCAACGCGCTGCTGCTGGAAGCGGTGAAGGAACGCGCGTCGGACGTGCATGTCGAGACGCAGGAAAAGCGCCTCGTTGTCCGCTTCCGCATCGACGGCGTGCTGCGCGACATCGTCGAGCCGCAGCGTGCGCTCGCGCCGCTGCTGGTCAGCCGCATCAAGGTGATGGCCAAGCTCGACATCGCCGAAAAGCGCGTGCCGCAGGACGGCCGCGTGACGCTGCGCATCGGCGGCCACGACGTCGACGCGCGCGTCTCGACCATCCCGACCCAGCATGGCGAGCGCGTGGTGCTGCGCCTGCTCGAGCGCGGCGGGCTGCGGCTCGACCTGCCGAGCCTCGGCATGTCGGAGCGCGACGTCACCGTCTTCACCCGCCTGCTCGAACGCCCGCACGGCATGCTGCTCGTCACCGGCCCCACCGGTTCGGGCAAGACGACGACGCTCTACACCGCGCTTACCCGCCTCAATGACCGCCGCCGCAACATCATGACGGTCGAGGACCCGATCGAATATGAGCTGCCGGGCATCGGCCAGACCCAGGTCAACCCGCGCACCGATCTCACCTTCGCGCGTGGGCTGCGCGCTATCCTGCGCCAGGACCCCGACGTCATCATGGTGGGCGAGATCCGCGACCAGGAGACCGCCCAGGTGGCCGTCCGCTCGTCGATGACTGGCCACTTCGTGCTGTCGACGCTGCACACCAACTCCGCGATCGGCTCCGTCACGCGGCTGATCGACATGGGGGTGGAGCGCTATCTGCTGGCGCCGATGGTCGTGGGCCTGGTCGCGCAGCGGCTCGTTCGCAAGCTCTGCCCCGAGTGCCGTCGGGAGGACGTGGCGGGCGAGGGCGACGTGCTGCTGATGGGCGGCGCGATCCAAGCCGGCGAACCGCTGTGGCGGGCGAACGGCTGCGACGCCTGTCACGGCGACGGCTACACCGGCCGCGCCGGCCTCTACGAAGTGGTCGCGGTGGACGACGCCTTCCAGGCGCTGATCCACGACGGTGCATCGGAGGCAGAACTCGAGCGCGCCGCTCGTCGCGACAACCCCTCCATGCTCGACGACGGCGCCGCCAAGGTCCGCGCCGGCATCACGACCGTCGAGGAAGTCGCCCGCGTCGTCCGCGACGAGGGGTGAGCCGCTGCCGCTGAGGAGCGGTGTCCCAGAGGGTTCACCAGACCCGTTCGTCCTGAGTAGCCATTGAGCGAAGTCGAAATGGCGTATCGAAGGACCGTCGGCGGTGCTTCGATACGGGTCTTCGGCAGGCTCAGCCCCTACTCAGCACGAACGGTCTCGGTTCCAAATCGTCCTGCGTCACGGCACCACCGCCTCCCGCTCCAGCGTCGGCAGCGCCGGCGCGCCGCTGGCGTCGAAGGTCACGCGCTGGATGTGCGGCGCACGCTTGCCGGTGCAGCCCATCTCGGCAGCGGTGTTGGCGTGATAGACCATCCAGGTCGACCCATCCTTGCCCGTGAAGAAGCCGTTGTGCCCGGGCGCGTACACCCCGGCCGAGGGTGTGGTCTTCAGGATCGGCTCCGGTGCCTTGGTCCAAGACGATGCCTTCAGCGGGTCCGCACCGGCCGACGCACGCAGCAGCCCCACCGCATAGCCATCCGACCAGCAGGCGCTGCCCGAATAGGCGAGGAACAGGTCGCCCTTCGGCCCCTTCACGAACGCCGGCCCCTCCAGGATCTGCCGCCCGCCCTGGCGCTCCCAGTCCCGATCCGGCCGCGCGAGGATCGTCTCCGGCCCCGTCACCGTCCACGGGTTCGTCATGACGACGATCGCCAGGTCGCTCTCGCTCCCGACATAAGGCGAATAGACGAAGTAGCGCTTGCCGCGGTGCTCGAAGGTGGTGCCGTCGATCCCCGGCCGCGCGGTCGCGACGCGTCCGCGGTCGATCCAAGTGCCCGTCAGCGGGTCGGCACTCGCATTCTCCAGCACGAACACGCCGCGGTGCGCGTCGTCGTCATGCCCGGCGGCCGCGGCCGTATAATAGATGTACCATTTGCCATCGATGCGGTGCAGCTCGGGCGCCCAGATCGACTGGGCATGGGGGCCGGTCACCGGCGGCCGCCACACCACCGTTTCCTTCGCCTCAGCTAGCCGGGAAAGGTCGCGCGTCGCCCGGATCGCCAGACGGTCGCCCAGCGTCGCCATATAGTAATAGGTGTCGCCTTGCCGGACGATCCACGGGTCCGGTCCGCCGGGGAGCAGCGGGTTGATCGCCACTTGCGCCGCCGACCCGCCGGCCGGGGTGCGCGCCACCCCCGCTTCCGACACCAGGGTGGCCGAAGCCAGGGCAGGCAGGATCCACCGGAACGCGCGCATCAACCTCTCTCCTCATATTTATCTGCTGTATGACGGCACTTCGGCGTGATGCTCAAGAGGACAGTGCGCTTGCCCCTGTCCTACGCCGCGCGCCTGTGCTTTCGTGGCCGACGATGCCTCTCCTCGCCCCCTTGTCCGCTCGCCGCCTGTGTCACGGTGCTGACATGGTTGAGGCAGAAGTGCGTTTGAGCCTCAACTTCCTCAACTTCCGCGCTCCCGAAGGCCTCGCATGACTGCCTATGCCTATCGCGCCGCCGATCGTGGCGGCGCCACCCGCAAGGGGATCATCGAGGCGTCGAGCCCCGCTGCGGCCCGCGCGATGCTGCGCGACCAGTCCCTGTTGCCGCTGTCGGTGGAGGTCGCGGGAGAAAAGCGCGCCTCGCTGGGAACGCTGCGGCTGCCCTCGCTCCGTCGGCGCGGCATCACCCCGCGCCAGCTCGCCACCATCACCCGCCAGATCGCGACCCTGGTCGGCTCCGATGTCTCGATCGAGGAGTCGCTGCGCCTGGTAGCCGGGCAGGCCGAACAGGCGGCGGTGAGCGCGCTGTTGCTCGACGTGCGCTCGGCGATCCTCGACGGCCGCAGCTTCGCCGCGGCTCTCTCCAAGCACCCGCGCGCCTTTCCGGGTTTCTACACCGCTTCCGTCGCGGCCGGCGAACAGTCCGGACGGTTGACGGACGTGCTCAACCACCTCGCCGCCTTCGTCGAGACGCGCCACGCCAACGGGCAGAAGCTCCAGCTTGCGCTGCTCTATCCCGCGCTGCTCGCCGCCGTCTCCTTCGGGATGATGGTGCTGCTGATGGTCTATGTCGTGCCGGACATCGTGCGCGTGTTCGTCTCACGCGGCGCCGAGCTGCCGTTCCTGACGCGCGCGCTGATCGCACTGTCCGCCTTCATCCAGAACTACGGCCTCTATGTCGCCGTCGCGGCGCTGGTGCTGGGGCTCGTCGCCGGGCGCTGGGCCAAGGTGCCGGCCAACCGGCTGCGCGTCGATCGTTTCCTGTCCGAACGGCGGCCCTTCCGCCGCTTCAGCCGCCAGCACAATGCCGCACGCTTTGCCGGCAGCCTCGCGACCCTGGTCGGCAGCGCCGTGCCGCTGGTCGAGGCGCTCCACGCCGCCGCCGCCGTCACCCCCAACCGCTGGGTGCGCGACAAGGCGCTCGGCGTCGCCCATCGCGTCCGCGAGGGACTCAGCCTGCGCGCCGCCATGGCGGAGGCGGAGGCCTTCCCGTCGATGCTGGTCGCCATCGTCGCCTCGGGCGAATCGAGCGGCCGGCTTGCCCCGGCGCTGGATCGCGCCGCGACCGAGCTGGAGCGCGAACTCGACGCACTCACCGCCACGCTGGTCGCGCTGGTCGAGCCGCTGGTGCTGCTGCTGATGGGCGGGCTGGTGCTGCTGATGGTGCTCGCGATCCTGCTGCCGATCATCAACCTCAACAATCTGGTGACGATCTGATGCGCCCCCCTACAGCCGGCTCTCGATCGTCACGCCCGGTGGCAACCCGGTGAACGGCAGCACCGCCGCGCCGTCGCTGGTGAGCGTCACCCGGTATGCGCCGTCCTCGGCCAGCACCGCCTCCACCAGCGTCTGGCGGCGCTGGGTCTGCGGCGCCAGGCGGACGCGTGTCTCGCTGCCGACGTGCTCTGCGGTCAGGATCATTGCCGGCACCGTGCTTCCCGCGCCCGCCGGCTTTGCCATGCAGCTCCCGGCATCGGACAGGATCGTCGCCTGCGCCTGCTGGTCGCTGCCGCCGGCCACCAGTCGCGGAAGCTCGACCTGCATGGTCATGTCGCAGGTGAAGGGCAGGTCCGGCGCCACCGCCTGGAGCAGGCTCGCGTCGGCGGACCCGCTCACCCGGTCCAGGCGCACGGTGCCCCCCATGCGGAACAGCGCCTGGCCGCCCAGGTCGGTGTCCGGCCCCGTCGCACGCCAGTCGACCGCAAAGCCCAGGGAAGTGAGCGAGCGGAGCGGCGCCCATTGCCATTCGACCTTGCTGCCTCCGGCGACGCCCACTTCGCCGTTCCAGATCGTGCCGGCGACGCCGCTGCGCCACGGCCGGTCGGTCAGCACTGCGCTCGCCGGCAGCGTTGCGATCATGGCGACGGCGAACGAGGCTATGCCCAACCCCGCGAACGCGATAGAGCGCCGCCGTGCCTGAGCTCGCGCCCCTTCCGGAAGTATCGCGGCGGCAGACGCTTCGCCTGCTGCGGTCGACCCTAGTGCTATCGTCTGCGGCATGGGCCGCTGCTCCCTTGCTGGCGGCGCGGAAGGAAACCCGGCCCGTGGCGCTGCTGGTGCCGCTGACCGGCAGCCATGCGGCGCTGGGCCTTAGCATGCAGCAGGCGGCGATGCTTCCGCAATCCGGCGCACCCGCCGAAACGGGAATGCTGCGCGTGTTCGACACCGCGGGCACCCCGGCGGGGGCTGCCGCTGCCGCCCGGCTGGCGTTGAAGGCCAAGGCCGGCATGCTGCTCGGGCCGCTCACCGCGGCGGAGGTGCCAGCGGTGGTGCAGGCGGCCGGCGGGAAGGTGCCGGTGCTCGCCTTCTCCAACGACATGGCGCTGCGCAACAGCGGTGCCTTTCTGTTCGGCATCACCGCTTCGCAAAGCACCCAGGCGATCCTGCGCTATGCCCGTTCCCGTGGCGTGCGGACCGTGCTGGTGATCGGCGACGGCGGCGCCTGGTCCATCGCCTCGGTCGATGCGGCCAAGGCGATGGAGGCGGAGCTCGGCATGACCGTCCGGACGGTGACGGTCGCCCCCGGCACGCCCTTGCCTGCGGTCGGCGACGCGCCCGATGCGGTCTTGGTGCCGGGTGGCGGTGCGACGCTCCTCGCCGCGGCCCGCGCGTTGCGCGATGCGGGCGTGCAGCTGCTCGCAACCTTCCAGGGTGTGGACTATCGCCCCGAAGCGCTCACCGCGCTTGAAGGCGCGTGGATCGCCAGCCCCGATCCGGAGGCGTTCGAGGGCTTCGCCGGGGCCTATGCGGCGCGCAATGGCGGCCGCCCAGGCACCATTGCGGCGCTCGCCTATGACGCGGCGGGCATCGCTCGCCAGCTGCGTGCCGCCAATCGCCTCAACCGCGAGGGGCTGCTCGCCGAGAGCGGCTTCCAGTGCGCGACGGGCGCGGTCCGCTTCCGCACCGATGGCAGCTGCGCGCGCAGCTTCGCGATCCTGCTCGCCGGGCGCGACGGCTACTCCAAGGTGGCGGTGAGCCAGGGCGCGTGACTCAGCCCGTCCGGCACGGGGAGGGCGGCTTCACCCTCATCGAGCTGATGATCTCGCTCGGACTGTTCGCGCTGATCGCAGTCGCGGGCGTGACGCTCGTCGACAGCATCCTCTCGGTCCAGGGCCGCACCGAAAAGCGGCTGGACCGCATTGCCGAGGTGCAGCGCGCGATGTTCGTCGTGGCCAGCGACTTCGACCAGCTCGCACGCGGGCGCGTGCAGGGGGACGGCGGCCGGGTCGCCTTCTCGCGTGCCGCCGGCGGCTTCGGCGGCCCCGCGCCCGCCGTCACCTACACCCTCGCCAATGACGTGTTCGTCCGCACGGTGGACGGCCGGGCGCAGCGGGTGCTCGGCGGCGTCCGGTCGGCACGCTGGCGCTATTTCGATGGCGGCTGGCTCGACTCCTGGCCTCCGGACGAGGAGCGGGTCGACGCCTGGCCGCGTGCCGTGGCCGTCGAGCTCGCAGTCTCCGCGCCCAGCGGCATGGCAGGCACCGTCCGCCGCGTCGTCACCCTCCCAATTCCGGCGGCCGAGCCGAAATGAACCGGCGCGCGCCTGGCGACGAGGGGATGATCCTCGTCAACGTGCTGATGTTCGTGGCCATCGCCAGCGGCATCGTGCTGCTGCTCATCAGCCGCGAGGAAATCGCGCTCGATCGCGCGATCCGCTCAAGGGAAGCCGCGCGCGCGCTCGCGATCGTGCGCGGCGGCGAGACTTCGGCGCTGGTGGCGCTCCGCCGGGATGCCCGCGATGCGCCGGATGCCGACTATGCGAGCGAGCCCTGGGGGGCGATCGCCGACAGCGACGTGCCGATCGAGGGCGGCCGCTTCGACCTCGCGATCGCCGATGCGGAAGGGCGCTTCAACGTCAACGCCGTCCGCAAGGATGACCTTTCGGCCCAGCTGCTGTTCGCAAAGATCGGCCGCGCGGCCGGGTTCGACGACAACCAGCTCGCCGTCGCGGTCGGGTTGATCCGCGAATACGGCCCGATCAGCGACCTGCGTCCCCTGCGCTACTCCGGGGTGCCGCCCGAACTCGCCGACCGGCTCGAGCGGCTGGCGACGGCGCTGCCGGGCAGCACGACGATAAATTTGAACGCCGCCTCGCCCGAACTGATGACGGTGCTGTTCGACGATCCCGTCGTGGCCGAGCGGCTCGTGGCGACCCGCACCCGCCAAGGCTTCCTGTCGCTCCAGGACCTCGCCGACGAGGGCGTGACCATGCCCCCCGGCGCCAGCCTTCGCTCCAACACCTTTTGGGTGCGTACCCGTGCCACGGTCGGCGGCACCGCGCAGCAAGGCGCCACCCTGATCCAGCGGCGCGAGGGCGAGGAGGGGCCGGTGGTGGTGCCCGTCGCCCGCTGGCGCAACGCCGCCGTCCCGCCCGAAGCGCCCGCCTTCGTGCCGCCCCGCAAGCCGCCTGCCTAGAAGATCGAGATCAGCGCCACGCCCAGGATCATCAGCACCGCGCCCGCGATGCGGCCGAAACCGGCCTGGTGCACCTCGAACCCCATCCAGCCGAAATGGTCGAGCACTAGTGCCGCGACCGTGGAGGCGGTGACGATCAGCGCCACGAACAGCCCGGCGCCCAGCCGGGGGGAGGCATAGACGGTCGCCAGCACGAACACGATGCCGAGCACGCCTCCGGTCCACGACCACCACGGCGCCTGCGCGATCGCCTGGCCGCTCGGCAGCCGCTCGCCCGCTGCCAGCGACAGCAGCAGCGACACGGTCAGCGTCACCACCGAGACGATCGAGACCGTCCACAGCTGCGTGCCCAGCGCCTTTTGCAGGGCATTGTTGGTGCCCGACTGGAGCGCACTGGTGATGCCGGCGCCGGCCGCGAACAGGATGAAGAGCAGGTACACGCCCTTACCCCTGCCGCAGACAGGGGAGGAACGGCGCGGCGCTGGGTTCGGGCAATCGGCTTCTCCCTCGGATTGTCCGCCAGCAACCACCGGCAGCGGCAAATGATCCGAGGAGGCGAGCCCGCCCTAGTGAATGGCCTCGCTCAGCATCAGCGCGCGGACGTAGCGGACCGGCGGGGATCCGTGCGCCAGCACCGCATCGTTGTAGCGCTTCAGGTCGAACGCCGCGCCCTCGCGCTTCTCCGCCGCCGCGCGCAATTCCAGATGCTCGGAGTAGCCGACGAAATAGCTCAGCAGCTGGGTGGAGGAGAGGCGCGCGCGCGTCCACTTGCCGGCGGCCTCGCGCTCCTGCTGGAATGCGCCCTCCATCATCAGTTGCATCGCCTGCGCCTCGGTCATCCCCTCGGTATGGATGCCGATGTCGAGCAGCGTGTTGGTGATCGAGCGCAGCCGCATCTTGAGGACGGTCAGCTTGAACAGCGGATCGCCGTTCAAATAGCCCTGGTCCGCCATCATGCCCTCGGCATAGACCGCCCAGCCCTCGATGAACGGCCCGGACGCGAGCACCGCGCGCAGCATCGACGGATACTCGTTGGCGTGCGCGATCTGGAGGTAATGCCCCGGCATCGCCTCATGCACGCTCAGGTCGTGGATCATGTAGTCGTTGTATTCGCGCAGGAAGGATTCCGCCTGCGCGTCGCTCCAGTCCTCGGGGATCGGCGACACGGCAAAGAAGGTGCCGAGCTGCTTTTCGAACGGCCCCGGGCTGTCGCAATAGGCGACGGCCACGCCCTGGCGGAACTTGGGCATTTCGATGATCTGGACGGGCGTGTCGGGCACGGTGATGAGGTTCTTGGCGCGCACGAACTCGGTCGCCTGCTGGAGCGTCTTGGTCGCCTCCGCGATCACGCCGCCCCGTGCGGGATGCTTGGCATAGGTCAGCTCCAGCGCTGCCTCGATCGCCTTCTGCTGCTGGTCGGGCGTAGGGGAGGCGGGGAGCGCCGGCGCGTTCGGCTTGCCCGCCAGCACGGTGCGCGCGATCGCATACATCTCCGCCCGCGCATCCGCCTTGGCCTTGAGCGCCCGCGCCTTGATCTCGGGGCGGGTGAGGTCGGTCACCAGCGCAAAGCGCAGCTTTTGGTCGTAGCGCTCGGCGCCGAGCCGGAAGTCTCCCTTCGCCTGCGGCACCAGCACCGTGTCCAGCCACTTCTGCTGGTCGGCGACCGCCGTCTTGAGCGTCGCAAGCGCCGCGTCGAACCGCTTCTGGTCGGCGGCGGAAAGCTCGCCCTTGTGGGGCGCCAGCATCCCCTCGGCGATCTGCAGCACGCCCGAGTTCTGCTGTGCCACGGTCTTCGCGAACACCTCCGGCACGCGTGCGGGTACCAGGCTGGCGCGCATCTGCTGGAACAACCGCGGGGTCTTCTCCATCCGCGCGATCGCCGACCGCAGTCGCTGCGGCCACGGCGCAAAGTCCCGCGCCGCCAGCAGGTAGAGCCCGCCCGACACGGATTCATTGGCGCCCTGCGGATCCCATTCGTGCGGCTTCAGCGTCTCGATCGTCCACAGCTGATAGGCGAGCTCGTTCGCGAGCAGCGCCGCATCCACCTGGTTCTCGCGGCTGAGCTTGCTGCGGTCGATCCGCGCCAGTGCCGCCTGAGTCCGCCGGAGCGCCGCCACCTCGCGGCCGCGGCCAGCCGCGGAGAGGTCGTCCACCTCCGCGTCGAACCGATGGTCGCCCAGGTAGGTCGCATAGGTCGGGCGCAGCCGCGCCATTTCGTCCAGGAAGCGCTTGCCCAGCGCCTCGAACGCCGCGTCCTGCGCAGAAGCCGCCGCGGGTGCCGCCGGCTTGGCGACCATCGCACTGCTGGGCAGCGTCGCCCCAGCCATGAGCAACAAGGCAAACAGACCAGAGCGCATCGACGACCCCCACAAGTTCCAGTGGCTCGGGTCTATGCAGCGCACAGCCTAGCGGCAAGCGGCGGGATCGGATTAGGCCGGCTTTGCCCGCCCGCTCAGTTCGGCGCCCGCCTGTGGGTCGAACCGCAGGTTCACGAACAGCGCCACCAGCGAGATTGCCGTCACCGTCCAGAAGGCGGCGGAGAAGTCGGGGAAACCAGGGCTCGCCCGGCCGCTCACGTTCATGGACACATGCAGCGCGACGCTGGCGGTGCAGATGCCGAGCGACAGCATCAGCTGCTGGAAGGTCGAGTAGAAGCTGGTCGCCGCGCTCATCCGCTCCTTGCCGATCTCGTCATAGGCGATGGTGTTGTAGGCGGTGAACTGGAACGACATCAGGAAGCCCGAGACCACCAGCACCGCAAAGATCGCGGCCAGCGGCCAATCCGGGCGAAACAAGCCGCAGACCGCATAGGCAGCCGTGCCGAGCACGCCCATCACCACCAGGCTAGACCGGAAGCCGAAGCGATGAAGCAGGCGACGGGCCACGCCCTTCATCCCGAACGATCCGATCGCGGTGGCAACCGTCATCGCGCCGCTCTGCGCGGCGGTGAGGCCGAAGCCCAGCTGCATCATCAGCGGCAGGAGGAACGGCTGCGCGCCCTGGGTTATCCGCGCCAGCGAGCCCCCCAGGACCGAAAGCCGGAAGGTGGGGATGCGCATCAGCGAAAGGTCGAGGATCGGGTGCTCGGTGCGGCGTGCGTGCAGCACATAGAGCAGGCCGGTCACCGCGCCGACGACGATCAGCGGCACCGCGAGACCTGCCCCTTCGGACCGGCTCACCATCTCGAACCCCAGCAGCAGGCAACCCAGCGCTGCCGCCGACAGGAGGAAGCCGGCTCGATCAAACGGCTGCGCTTCCCCCTCGCGAATGTCGGCGATGAACTTGCCCACCAGCACGAAGCCGACGATGCCGATGGGCAGGTTGAGCCAGAAGATCCACCGCCAGTCGGCATAGGTGACGATGAAGCCGCCCACCGGCGGGCCCAGGATCGGCCCGATCAGCGCCGGCATGATCAGCCACGACATCGCCGACACCATGTCGCGCTTGGCGACGGAGCGCAGCAGCACCAGTCTCCCGACCGGCATCATCATCGCGCCGCCGATCCCCTGCAGGAACCGCGCGACCGCCATGGTCGGCAGGTTGGGCGCCAGGCCACAGGCGAGCGAGCCCAGCACGAATACCGCGATCGCCCAGCGGAACACGGGCTTGGCACCGAAGCGATCGGCGACGAAGCCAGAGGCGGGGATGAACATGGCCAGCGCGAGCAGGTAGGAGGTGAGGGCGATGCTCATCTCCGGCGCGCGCACGCCGAAATCCCGTGCCATCGTGGGAAGCGCCGTCGCGAGCACGGTGGCGTCGAGATTCTCCATGAACATCGCGCAGGCGATGATCAGTGCCACCGTCCGGTAGTTGGCGCTCGCCGGCGCGCCGCCCTGTTGGTCGGTGGTCTCGGCGATCCGCTCGCCCGCCGGCACGATGCCGTCGCGCACTTCGGAGTGGACGGAAGCGATGCCGCGGCGCCGCGGGCGAAGGAAGTTGCGCGGATCGAGTCCGTGCGGGAGGTGCAAAGACATGAACCTGCAATTTGGCGTCTGGAGTCGCCGATGCAATGCTGCGGGTGCACAAAGACGCCGCACGGGCTGTCGCTTGACGCCCACCATGGCCGTCGCGGTATGTCGACGCCGCGGCGTTCGCAGGCGTCGGGGGTATTGCAGGGAAGGGGACCAGAATGCGTCACGCGGTCATCGCGGGCATCTGCATTGCCGCTTTGGCGACTTCGGGGCCGGCGGAAGCGCGCGCCGCTGGTCGGCAGGGATCAAGGACTTCCGCACCGATGGACGCCCTGGCGGAGACCCTGCTCGCGCTCGCCCCGGAGGCGCATGCCGTCGGCACGCCCACGATCGCTGCGCTGCGGTCGAAGGCCTCACCGATACGGTGGATCGACGCACCGTCTTCGGCTGAAGAAACGCTTCGAACCATCGGCAAGCTGGCGGGCGGCACCGTTCTTGCGCCCGACGCCGCTGCGGTCTCGGAACTCACCTTCGAATGGGACGGCCCGCCCGGTCAGCCCTTCGGGTTCAATCCGGTGCAGGCGCTCCGGAGCAAGGGCTTCGAGGTGCAGGCGCTATACTGCTCGCCGATGGTCTCTGAAGGAACGAACTATTTCCTCGTCGCGGCACCGGGCAAGCGGCCGGGCTTCCTTGCCGTCTACGCCTTCGATGCGCCCCTGGCGATCTCGATCGCGAGCTGGTCGATTCGCTACCGATTGGATGGCCACGTCCCCTCGCTTGCGGAGGTGCAGACGGACGAAGATACGGAGGCAACCACGGATTGCTCGACGGAGACCTTCGGACCGGTCGAGCAGATCAGCCATGCCGAGGCGTTCGTGCGGAGCAGGGCCTTGGCTACGCAGGGTTCGCGCTAGCGGGACGCTGAAAAGCAGACCGAACGACGCGAAGGTTGGCGCCGCGCCTGCCTTGCGAACGCTCCCCGAAGGGGGTGGTCTCATCGATGTCTTGGAAGAAATTGGTCGGGGAAAGAGGATTCGAACCTCCGGCCCCTGCGTCCCGAACACAGTGCTCTACCAGGCTGAGCTATTCCCCGACCGATGCCATCCCAGTCGCTGACCAGGTGACAGGCGGCGGCTTATATCAGCGATTTCGCGGGTGACAAGCGTCTCTTTTGCGCTTTTCTGCCGCCGGGACACGCGTCTGCGCGCGCGCCCCCTTCGCATCCGCCCGGCCCGGTGCTAACCGCGCGGGATCATGGCGACAGAACTCAGCAAGATCCGCAATTTTTCGATCATCGCGCACATCGATCACGGCAAATCGACGCTTGCGGACCGGCTGATCCAGCGCACCGGAGGCCTCTCCGACCGCGAGATGTCGGCGCAGGTGCTCGACAACATGGAGATCGAGAAGGAGCGCGGCATCACCATCAAGGCGCAGACCGTGCGCCTGGAATGGAAGGGCCATGTCCTCAACCTGATGGACACGCCCGGCCACGTCGACTTCGCCTATGAAGTCTCGCGCAGCCTGGCCGCGTGTGAAGGCGCGCTGCTGGTGGTGGATGCCGCCCAGGGCGTGGAAGCGCAGACGCTCGCCAACGTCTATCAGTCGATCGAGCACGATCACGAGATCATCCCGGTCATCAACAAGATCGACCTGCCGGCCGCCGAGCCCGAGCGCGTGAAGACCGAGATCGAGGACCTGATCGGCCTCGACACCTCCCACGCGGTGCTCGCCTCCGCAAAGGCCGGGATCGGCATCGAGGAAATTCTCGACACGGTGGTCGAGCGTATCCCCGCGCCCAAGGGCGATGCGGACGCGCCGCTGAAGGCGATGCTCGTCGACAGCTGGTACGACCCGTATCTGGGCGTCGTTATCCTGGTCCGCGTGATCGACGGCACGCTCAAGAAGGGCCAGCAGATCAAGTTCATGAACGCGGGCACCACCCATCTGGTGGACCGCGTCGGCTGCTTCCGGCCGAAGATCGAGCAACTGACCGACCTGGGTCCGGGCGAGATCGGCTTCATCACCGCGCAGATCAAGGAAGTCGCCCAGACCGCCGTCGGCGACACCATCACGGACGCCAAGCGGCCCGCGGCCGAAGCCGTGCCGGGGTTCAAGGAAGTCCAGCCAGTGGTGTTCTGCGGGCTGTTCCCGGTCGACGCCAACGATTTCGAAAAGCTGCGCGAATCGATCAGCAAGCTGCGGCTCAATGACGCGAGCTTCAGCTTCGAGATGGAGACCTCGGCGGCGCTGGGCTTCGGCTTTCGCTGCGGCTTCCTCGGGCTGCTCCACCTGGAGATCATCCAGGAGCGGCTGACCCGCGAGTACGACCTCGACCTCATCACCACTGCGCCGTCGGTCGTGTACGAGATTGAGTTGACCCATCCCGATCCTGCGGGCGTCACCAAGATCGACCTGCACAATCCGGCCGACATGCCCGATCCCAACAAGATCGCGAGCATCAGCGAGCCGTGGATCGAGGCGACGATCTATGTCCCCGACGAATATCTCGGCTCGATCCTGAAGCTGTGCCAGGATCGGCGCGGTATCCAGAAGAACCTGACCTATGTCAGCGGTCGCGCGCAGGCGACCTACGAACTGCCGCTCAACGAAGTGGTGTTCGACTTCTACGATCGGCTGAAGTCGCTGTCGAAGGGCTATGCGAGCTTCGACTATGAGCAGATCGGCTATCGCGAGGGCGACCTCGTCAAGATGAGCATCCTGGTCAACGAGGAGCCGGTCGATGCGCTCAGCATGATCGTCCACCGCGGCACGGCCGAGGTGCGCGGCCGCGGCATGGTCGAGCGGCTGAAGGAGCTGATCCCCAGGCACATGTTCAAGATCCCGATCCAGGCAGCGATCGGCGGCAAGGTGATCGCGCGCGAGACGATCAGCGCGATGCGCAAGGACGTGACTGCCAAATGCTATGGCGGCGACGCCACCCGCAAGCGCAAGCTGCTGGAAAAGCAGAAGAAGGGCAAGGCGAAGATGCGCGAGTACGGCTCGGTCAGCATCCCGCAGGAAGCCTTCATTGCCGCCTTGCGGATGGGCGACGAGCAATAGCATCGATGGGGCGGCGCCGGAGCGTCGCCCCTTTTCTCATGCGGCGTTGCGCGACGGCTCGGCCCAGTGCACCCGATCCCGGCCGGCGTGCTTGGCAGCGAACAGTGCGGCGTCGGTCTGGTGATAGAGCTGCTGCCAGTCGGCTTCCGTCGCCAACGGCCCGATGCAGCTGCCGATGCTCGCCGTGACCTTCAACCCATAGGGCATCGCCGCCGTGCGGAGCGACGTGAGCAGCGCCTCCGGGTTCAGCGCCGCGCGCGAATCGGCGAGGATCGCGAATTCCTCGCCGCCGATCCGCGCGATCAACGTGCCTGCCGGGGCTGCGCGACGGAGGGTGCGCGACACCACCCGCAGCACTTCGCCGCCGCCGTCGTGGCCGATGGCGTCGTTGATCCGCTTGAAATGATCGATGTCGGCGACCAGCAGCTGCTGTTCCGCCGTGCGGCCGATCGCCTGGGCCAGGAAGGCGCGGCGGTTCAGCAGGCCGGTGAGCGGATCGGTATCGGCGAGGCGCCGCGTGCTGATCTCCTGGCGGATTGCCGCATCCCGCTCCATGCTCAGCAGGCGGATGCGATAGGCGATCGCCAGGCTGGTGAGCAGCGCCTCGGCGCTCATCGCGAGCACGGTGCTGTTGTCGATCCAGAAGCTCCACGAAAGCAGCCCGAAGTTGCTGGAGACGCGCACGATCACCATGACGACCGGCGACGACCAGGTCAGTGCGAACAGCCACAGATAATTGCTCCGCCGCCGCCACGCCCGCCACAGGATCGGGGCGATGACGCCGATCAGCGCCAGGAAAGACAGGGAGAACAGCGCGTCGAGAGCGTGGATGTTCACCGGTGCGATCAGCAGGAACAGGAGCCCCAGCACCGCCATGCCCGCCGCCGACAGTTCCGTGAGTCGGCCGACCCAGCCGTCGAAGATGCGCGCCTCGAAGAAGCTCCGGCTGAAGGCGAGCGCGGCCGCGCCGGCCCAGGCGAGCATCACATAGTTGATCGTGATCCGCTGGTTGTTCTGGATGTCGGGCAGCAGCCAGGCGAGCGCGGCCGAGGAGGATGCCGCGTAGAACAACAGGCAAAGCAGCATCGCGCAGTAGGCGAGCTGGAAGCGGTGGCGCAGCGCCTTCCACAGCGCGAGATTGTAGACGATGAGCGCGATGCAGAGACCTGCGAAGGCTGCGTAGATCGCCGCCAGTTTCAATGTCTGGCGTTCGGCCTCGGCGCGGGTGAGGAGCCGCGGCCCGAGCACGATGCCCCGGACGTTGGCCGCTCCCTCGACGTGCCAGAGCAGCCGTGTCACGGGCGCGCTCCGCGCTGGCAGCGCGAACTCGATCAGCGCACCGAGCTGGAGGTGCTGCGTGAGCCCGCGCTGGTCGACGGTCACCGAGGCGATGTGTCCGTCGGCATAGAGCACGTACACCGACATGCCGCGGATCCAGACGCTTCCGGATCGGACCCGGAGCGGTTCGTCAGCCGGAGGACGGAGCGTAACCGGCTTGGAGAGGACCCAATAGTCGCCTGGTCCCCAGGATCGCTGCGGAGTGGCGCAATCGAAGCTTTGAGGCTGTGCGAAGAGGCGCTGCGGCGTCAGCCCGTCCGCATCCGGCCGGACGCAGGCCTGTAGGGACGCCGCGCGTTGAGGTGGAGTGGCGGCGGCCTGCTCGGTGAGGGCGAGACCCGCCAGCACCAGTGCGCAGACGATCCGCGCCAGTCGATTCAGGCTCCAGCTCACGCGATCGGACCTATCGCGCGCGGTGCGAAAAATCCGTTAAGCGCGGAGAAGGGAAAAAGTCGGGCCCCGGTCGCGAGGACCGGGGCCGGACATTGGTTACGCCTTGGCGGGTGCCTTGGCCCGGCCGCCCTTCTTGGGCTTGCGGGGAGCTGCCGGGGTGATCTCGAAGGCGAGCGCACCCTCCTTGAGCTTCACCGACACCTCGCCGCCATGGACGAGCTTGCCGAACAGCAGTTCCTCGGCGAGCGGCTGCTTGATCTTCTCCTGGATCAGGCGACCCATCGGCCGTGCGCCATAGAGCTTGTCATAGCCGCGCTCGGTCAGCCACGCCTTGGCGGCCTCATCCAGGTGGATGTGGACATTGCGGTCGGCGAGCTGCAGCTCGAGCTGGAGGATGAACTTCTCCACCACGCGCTCGACCACTTCGGTCGGCAGGTACCCGAACGGCACGATCGCATCGAGGCGGTTGCGGAACTCCGGCGTGAAGAGCTTCTTCACCGCCTCCTCCTGCACGTCCTCGCGGCTGATCTGGCCGAAGCCGATCGACTCCTTGGCCATGTCCGACGCACCGGCGTTGGTCGTCATGATCAGGATGGTGTTCCTGAAATCGACGGTCTTGCCGTGGTGGTCCGTCAGCTTGCCGTTGTCCATCACCTGCAACAGGATGTTGAACAGGTCCGGATGCGCCTTCTCGATCTCGTCCAGCAGCAGCACCGAGTGCGGGTTCTGGTCGACCGCGTCGGTCAAGAGGCCGCCCTGGTCATAGCCGACATAGCCCGGAGGGGCGCCGATCAGCCGGCTGACCGAGTGGCGCTCCATATATTCGGACATGTCGAAGCGCTGGAGCGGGATGCCCAGAATTTCGGCAAGCTGGCGTGCAACCTCGGTCTTGCCGACGCCCGTGGGGCCGGAGAACAGATAGTTGCCGATCGGCTTGTCGGGATCGCGCAGGCCCGCGCGGCTCAGCTTGATCGCCGAGGACAGCACCTCGATCGCCGGATCCTGCCCGAACACGACCCGCTTGAGGTCGGTATCCAGGTTGGCGAGCACGCGTGTGTCGTCGGTCGAGACCGACTTCGGCGGAATGCGCGCCATGGTGGCGATCACCGCCTCCACTTCGCGGGTGGTGATGGTCTTCTTGCGCTTGTTCGGCGCCACCAGCATCTGCATCGCGCCGACCTCGTCGATCACGTCGATCGCCTTGTCCGGCAGCTTGCGGTCGTTGATGTAGCGCGCCGACAGCTCCACCGCCGACTTGATCGCGTCAGGGGTGTACTTGACCGAATGGTGCCCCTCGAACGCGGTGCGCAGGCCGGTCAGGATCTTGATCGTGTCCTCGACCGACGGCTCGTTGACGTCGATCTTCTGGAACCGGCGCAGCAGCGCGCGATCCTTTTCGAAGTGGTTGCGGAACTCCTTGTAGGTGGTCGAGCCGATGCAGCGGATCGCGCCGCCCGACAAGGCCGGCTTCAGCAGGTTCGACGCATCCATCGCCCCACCCGAAGTCGCGCCCGCGCCGATCACCGTATGGATCTCGTCGATGAACAGGATCGCGTGCGGCAGCTTTTCGAGCTCGTTCACGACCTGCTTCAGCCGCTCCTCGAAGTCGCCGCGATAGCGGGTGCCTGCGAGCAGTGCGCCCATGTCCAGCGAATAGATAACGGCCGGCAGCAGCACCTCCGGCACGTCGCCCTCGATGATCTTGCGTGCCAGACCCTCGGCGATGGCGGTCTTGCCGACGCCGGGATCGCCCACATAGAGCGGGTTGTTCTTGGAGCGGCGGCACAGGATCTGCACCGTCCGATCGACCTCGGCCGAGCGGCCGATCAGGGGATCGACCTTGCCGTTCTTCGCCTTTTCGTTGAGATCGACGCAGAACTGCTTCAGCGCGCTCTCGCCCTTGCCCTTGGGATCGGCCTTGGGCTTTTCCTCGTCCGCGCCCTTCACTTCGCGTGCCTCGGACGGCGAGCCGCCCTTGCCGACGCCGTGGCTGATATAGCTGACCGCATCGAGCCTGCTCATGTCCTGCTGCTGGAGGAAGTAGACGGCGTAGCTTTCGCGTTCGGAAAACAGCGCAACGAGCACGTTGGCGCCGGTCACTTCGTCGCGGCCGGAGGACTGGACGTGAAGGATCGCACGCTGGACGACGCGCTGGAAGCCCGAAGTGGGCGAGGGATCGGTGGCCGAATCGACCTTCAGCGCGTCGAGTTCGGTGTCGAGATACTGGGCGACGGTGCCCTTGAGTTCGCCCAGGTCGACGCCGCAGGCGTTCATGACCTTGGACGCATGTTCGTCCTCCACCAGCGCGAACAGCAGGTGCTCGAGCGTGGCATATTCGTGCCGGCGGGTGGACGCAGCCTCGAGCGCCTTGTGCAGCGTGGTTTCGAGGGCGGAGGCAAAGGATGGCATCAGACGGATACTCCAACCGGGCCGACGAGCGTGCATCGGCCGTTTGCATCTATGTCGGAACGCAAGGGGCCCACATCAAGCGGCTGCCGGCCCCGGCGTTCCAGGAACGTTCCCGTGACCAGCGCCCCGATGGTCACCTTCGAAAGAGCGCGTCGGCGCTGGCCCGATGGGTCGTCGCCCGCTCAACCTGGCTTCGGCACCGGGCGATCTCCGCCTCCAGCGCCGCGATGCGTGCGTGAAGCTCCGCGACCGACAACGGGTCCAGGTCCTCGCGGGCCAGCTGCGCCAGCGGATCGTCCTTGCGACGCGGCAGAAATTCCTCGGCGTCCATCGGCACAGCGTTGACCCTCCTTTGCGCGATGTCAATAACGCTGGGCAACGCGCGGGGAAGCAAAGGGAGCCAGATGCCGATGAACCTTCCCGAGAGCATTCCGGGTACCATGATCGCGATCGACCCGGAGGTGGCGGGCGGGCCCGAGGTGCTGGTGCCGATCGAACGTCCGGTGCCACAGCCGGGGCCCGGCGAGGTGCTGATCCGGGTCGCGGCGGCAGGCGTGAACCGGCCCGACCTGCTCCAGCGCGCGGGCAATTACCCGCCGCCGCCTGGCGCGCCGTCCATCCCCGGGCTTGAGGTTGCCGGCACGGTCGCCGCGGTCGGGGAGGGCGCGGACCAAAGCCTGATCGGTGCCGCCGTCTGCGCGCTGCTGGCCGGCGGCGGCTATGCCGAATATGCGCTGGCACCCGCTGGCCAGTGCCTGCCGGTTCCCGAGGGACTTTCGATGGCAGAGGCCGCGGCGCTGCCGGAGACGCTGTTCACCGTGTGGACCAACCTGTTTGAGCGCGCCTATGTCCAGGCTGGGGACACGGTGCTCGTCCATGGTGGCACCAGCGGCATCGGCACTATGGCGATCAGCCTGTGCGCGCTGTTCGGGGTCGAGATCATCGTGACGGTCGGCTCGGACGACAAGGCAGAGGCGGCGCTGGCGCATGGCGCGACCCACGCGATCAACTACAAGACCGAGGACTTCGTCGAGCGGGTCAAGGCGATCACCGGCGGCGCGGGCGTCGCGGCGGTGCTCGACATGGTCGGCGGCGACTATGTGCCGCGCAACCTGAAGTGCCTGGCCGAGGACGGGCGCCACGTCTCGATCGCGGTGCAGCGTGGCGCGGAGGCGACCATCCCGATCTGGCAGGTGATGCGCCGCCGCCTGACGCTGACCGGTTCGACGCTGCGCCCGCGCGATGCCGAGTTCAAGACGCTGGTCGCCGAGGAGATCGAGCGCCTGGTCTGGCCGTTCGTGGCGGAGGGCAAGCTGCGCCCGCTGATGGACCGCAGCTTTCCGCTCTCGCAAGCCGCAGAGGCGCACCGCCGCATGGAGGCGGGCGACCACGTCGGCAAGATCGTGCTGACGATGGGGGCGTAGGTGGCGCTCCTTTTTGACCGCCCACCGATCCGTTCGTGCTGAGTAGGGGCTGAGCGAAGTCGAAGACCCGTATCGAAGCACCTGCGCAGGTCCTTCGATACGCCATTTCGACTTCGCTCAATGGCTACTCAGGACGAACGGGCCTCCGAAGTAATCTCCCCTACAGCCGCGTTACGGCATAATGCTCCTGCAGCGCGGCCACCACGGCATCGCTGTGGGTCGCGTCGCGTGCCTCGAACATCACCTCCAGTCGCGCCGCCTGGACGCTGGGGGAGGTGAAGAGCCGGTGGTGTGACACCTCGATGATGTTGGCCCCGGCTGCACCGATCCGCGTGGAGATCTCGCCGAGCACGCCCGGGCGGTCGGGGATGTCGAGGATCAGTCGCATCAGCCGCCCGTCGCGCACCATCACCCGCTGGAGCACATTGGCGAGCGCGCGATTGTCGATGTTCGCCCCGCACACCGGCACCCCGACCTTGCGGCCACGGAACAGCTCCGGATAGGTCAGCAGCGCGGCGACGCCGGTCGCCCCTGCGCCCTCGGCAACGATCTTGGCTTCCTCGGCCAAGAGCGCGATCGCGCTCTCGATCGCGCGTTCGGGCACGGTCAGCACCTGCTCCACCAGCTGGCGCACGATCTCCAGCGGCTTGCGACCGACGTCGCGGACGGCAATGCCTTCCGCCACCGTGGCGCCGCCGACGCTGACGGGCGTGCCCGCCAGTTCCTGCGCCATGGCCGCATAGCTTTCGACCTCGACGCCATAGGTGACGATCGGGCGACCGGCGCCCTCCGCTGCGAGCGCGGCGCCTGCGACCAGCCCGCCGCCTCCCACCGGGATCGCCAGCGTGTCGAGTTCGGGCACATCCTCGATCAATTCGAGCGCGAGCGTCCCCTGGCCCGCGATCACCGCGTCGTCGTCGTAGGGGTGAACGAACACCAGCCCTTGCTCGCTGGCGAGATGGTGGGCGTGGGCGGCGGCCTCGGCCAGGGTCGTCCCGTGCAGCACGACCTCGGCGCCCCAACGCGCGGTGCGGGTGACCTTGGTGGAGGGGGTGAAGGCTGGCATCACGATCACCGCGCGGATGCCGAGCAGCGCTGCGTGGCGCGCGACCGCCTGGGCATGGTTGCCTGCCGACATCGCGACGACCCCGGCAGCCCGTTCTTCTGCGGAGAGCAGCGCGAGGCGATTGGCGGCGCCGCGCTCCTTGAACGCGCCGGTGACCTGCAGCGTATCCAGCTTGAGCCAGACGTCCGCGCCGGTAATCCGGCTAATCGCATCGCTGTGCACCACGGGGGTGCGGATCACCTTGCCGGCGATCCGGGTAGCGGCTGCGTGGACGTCTTGGGAAGTGATCACGTACGGCCCTCTTCGTTGGTGCCTCGTCGGCGGCGCGATACGCCGCGCCTGCCTACAACCACCAAAGCCGCAACCGGACAAGGAAAAGCCGCGGGGGCACCGTCTGCGACTTCCGCCGCGTCGATCCGATTCCGCTAGAGTGTGAATAGAAGCACCCCTAAGCTCGACTTCGAATCGGGGAGGGGGAGTTGCTCGAGTTTCTGGGCCTGCCGCAGAACATCGCCTTTACTGCGGCGCTTGTTCTGATGCTGTTGATCGGACTGGTGCAGTTGATCGGCTTCGGCGTCGAGCTGGATGCCGATGCGGATCTGGACGCCGACATGGGTGGCGACCTGCTGTCGTGGCTCGGGGTTGGCCGAGTGCCGCTGCTGATGCTGCTGGTCCTGTTCCTCGGGATCTTCGGCTCGATCGGGCTGCTGGGTGAACAGGCAGCGCTCGATTGGACGGGCGCTCTGCTGAGCGGCTGGGTCGCCGTGCCGGTCGCGGGCATCGCCGCACTGCCGCTCACCGGGCTCGCCGCGCGCGGCCTGGCGCGGGTGCTTCCGCAAGACCACACCACCGCGATCCTGCTCGAGGAGCTGGTCGGTCGCTTCGCCCGGATCGTGATCGGTCGTGCAGTTCCCGGCGCGCCTGCCCGGGCTCGGGTCGAGGACCGTCACGGGCAGCCGCACTACGTCATGGTCGAACCCGACAACCCCGGACAGATCTTTGAAGAGGGCGAGCAGGTGCTGCTCGTCCGGCGCGAGAACGACGTGTTCCGCGCCATTTCTCGCGGCGATCACAAGTTGCCCCAGCTAGGAGCGTGACGATGAATACCGACGTGGTGGTGCCCGAGTCCGGAATGCTGACCACGGTCGGCATCGTGGCCGGGGCAGCGCTGATCCTGCTGCTGGTGATCGGCCTGTTGTTCGCCAAGCTCTACAAGCGCGCCTCGAAGGAGATCGGCTTCGTCCGCACCGGCGCCGGCGGGGAAAAGGTGGTCATCAACGGCGGTGCGCTGGTGCTGCCGGTGTTTCACGAGACGATGCCGGTCAACATGAACACCGTGCGGCTGGCGGTGGAACGCAAGAACAGCGATGCGCTCATCACGCTCGACCGGCTGCGGATCGACGTGAAGGCCGAGTTCTACGTCCGCGTGAAGCCGGACGCCCATTCGATCGCGATCGCCGCGCAGACGCTGGGCATGCGGACCATGCACCCCGATGCACTCAAGGAACTGGTCGAGGGTAAGTTCGTCGACGCGCTGCGCTCGGTGGCGGCCGGCATGACCATGGCGCAGCTGCACGAGCAGCGCAGCGAATTCGTGCAGAAGGTGCAGCAGGTCTCGTCGGCCGATCTGGCGATGAACGGCCTGGAGCTGGAGAGCGTCTCCCTTACCGGCCTCGACCAGACGTCGATCGAGCACTTCAACGCCAACAATGCGTTCGACGCCGAGGGCCTGACCAAGCTCACCGAGCAGATCGAGCTGCGCAAGAAGGCGCGCAACGACATCGAGCAGGACACGCGCGTCCAGATCGAGACCAAGAACCTGGAAGCGGCACGCCAGTCGTTCCTGATCGGCCGCGACCAGGAGTTCGCCCGGCTCGAGCAGGAGCGCGAGCTGGAGGTGCGCCGCGCCGAGCAGGCGGCCGAGGTCGCGCGCGAGCAGGCCGCCCGCCAGCGCGAGGCGGATGCCGCACGGATCGAGGCCAAGCGCCAGATCGACGCGCAGCAGATCGAGGCCGATCGCGCGATCAAGGAAGCGCGCATCGCCCAGGAACAGGCGCTCGAACTCGCCCGCCAGGAGCAGCAGATCGCCGTGCAGAACAAGAGCCGCGACGAGAGCCAGGCTCGCGCCGAGGCCGACAAGGCGCGCGCCGATGCGGTGGCGGCCGAGGAACAGGTGTCGACCAGCCGCGAGACCGAGATCGCCGAGCGTACCAAGCGCATCGAGCTGATCGACGCCGCGCGGGAGGCCGAACGCGCGGCGATCCGCATCCGCGTCGAGGCAGAGGCCGAGAAGCAGGCCGCCGCCGACCGCGCCGAGGCCGCGCGCCTTGCCGCAGAGGGCGAGGCGGAGGCCGCCAAGCTGCGCGCCGAGGCCGACCGCGTCCGCTTCGAAGTGGAGGCCGCCGGCCAGCGTGCGGTCAACGAAGCGGCGAACCTGCTGTCGTCGGACCAGGTGTCGCTCCAGACCAAGCTCGCGCTTCTGAAGGTGCTGCCGGAGGTCATCCGTGAGGCATCCAAGCCGCTGGAGGCGATCGACAGCATCAAGATCGTCCAGGTCGACGGGTTGACCGGCGCCGGTGGGACGGCGGGGGCGGGTGTCGCCGCGGACGGCGGCGATCGCAACCTCGCCAACTCCGCGGTGCAGGCGGCGCTCCGCTATCGCGCGCAGGCGCCGATGATCGACGGGCTGATGAAGGAGCTCGGTTTCGACGGCGGCTCGCTGGACGGGCTGGTAAGGGGCGCGGCGCTTACGGCCAGCGGTCCGGTGACGCCAGCCGCGGCGGACCTGCCGGCTGCGGCGGAGTAGCGGCGCCAAGCGAAGGGGAAGCGGTGTTGCTCCTGCGCAGGGCGGTCTGATCGGACCCGCGCCCCTTTTCGCAAAGCATTGCCGGAATAACGCTTTGCCGGCAGCTGTGCTTGCCTCTGTCCACTTCGCGCACTAAGTCTGTTCCGGATACGGCCACCCCGCGAGGGGTGGCCCTTATTGTTTCTGGAGAACTGCCGTGGCCCAGCCGTTGATGCCGCATGCGACCGCTTCCTGGCTGGTCGATAACACGTCGCTGTCGTTCGAGCAGATCGCCGACTTCTGCGGCCTGCACATCCTGGAAGTGCAGGCGATCGCCGACGACACTGCCGCAACCAAGCTCACCGGCCGCGATCCGGTTCGCGCCCACGAACTGACGCAAGACGAGATCGAAAAGGGCCAGGCCGATCCGAACTATCGCCTCAAGATCCAGAAGGGTCCCGAGCAGGTCCGCCGCACCAAGGGGCCGCGCTACACCCCGGTGTCGAAGCGCCAGGACAAGCCGGACGGCATCGCCTGGATCATCCGCAACCATCCGGAGATCTCGGACGGCGCGATCGGCAAGCTGATCGGCACCACGCGCACCACCATCGCCGCGATCCGCGACCGTACGCACTGGAACATCGGCAACATCGTGCCGAAGGATCCGGTCACGCTCGGCCTGTGCTCGCAGCGGGAGCTCGATGCACTGGTGACCAAGGCCGCCAAGGCCGCGGGCATGGAAGCGCCGACCGACACGCGCTTGGAGGGCGACCGCGAGGCACTGCTGGAGCAGCTGCGCAACGAGCGGCAGCAGGCGGTGCGCGATGCCGAGGCACTGGCGAACGGCGAGACTGCCGAGCCCGCCCCGGCCTTCATCGATCCGTTCAAGCGCTGATCGCCAGCGTTCCCGTCCCTCCGCGCTTGCGGGGGACGGGCTCGGCGGGCCCGAGGCCCTGCCGCTTCTGCTGAGGCAGAAAGCCGATTAGCTTCTCCCCGTCCGACTCGGGGAGAACTGGCATGACCGACCTTCGCGAGCGCGCTGTCGCGCTCTACGACGCCTTCACCCACGAGCACCGCGACCGTCGCGCCTTCATGCGGGAGATGGTCGCCCTCACGGGCTCCGCCGTCGCTGCCGAGGCGCTGGTCGCAGCGATCGCGGCGTCTCCTGCCGCAGCGCAGCAGGTCCAGCCCGACGATCCTCGCCTTCGTACTGCCACGCGCAAAGGGGTCGAGGCGGGCAAACCAGCCGCAGCCTATTTCGCGGCACCCCGAGAGGCCGGCGGCCGCAAGCTCGGTACGGTGTTGGTCATCCACGAGAACCGGGGCCTGACAGAGCATATTCGCGACGTTGCAAGGCGCGTGGCGCTGAGCGGGTTCCGAGCCGTCGCGCTCGACCTGCTGGCGCCGCAGGCCGGCACGCCTGCCGACGAGGACCGCGCACGCGAGATGATCGCCAGCACCGACATGGACTTGGCCCTTCGTCAGGCAGTCGCCACCATCGATCGTGCGGCGCGGCAGCGGGGCGGCTCCGGCAAGGTGGGCGCGGTCGGCTTTTGCTGGGGCGGCGCCTTCGTCAGTCGCCTGGCGATCGCCGCCGGACCTGCGCTCAGCGCAGGCGTGGCATATTACGGACCTGCGCCCGCTCCTGCCGAGGCGACGAAGGTCCAGACGCCGCTGTTGCTACACTATGCGGGCAAGGACCAGCGCGTGAATGCAACGGGCCTGCCTTGGGCAAAGGCGCTGGAGGCGGCAGGCAAGCAGGTCGAGGCTCACGTCTATCCAGGCGTCGACCACGCCTTCAACAACGACACGTCGGCAGAACGATACAATCCCGCGGCGGCAAAGCTCGCCTGGGAGCGGACCACGCGCTTCTTGCATGCCCGGATCGACGGCTAGGCCGCCGAAGCCGGCGATCAGCGGATCGAGGCGGCAATCCGCTGTTCGAGTGTGCCGCAGCGCTCGGGGAGGGCCGCCATCACGGTGCTCCGCTCCTCGGCCGACATCGCCGTCCAGTCGGCAATCTCCTCGCGCGTGCGGCCGCAGCCGAAACACCAGCCGCTCTCGAGGTCGAGCGTGCACACCAGGACGCACGGGCTTTCGACCGCGACCGGCGCAACATACTCGATGAAATCGTCCACGCGGCCTTGCCCGATCAGGCGGTGAGTCGAACGTCCAGAAAAGCCGGGATGGGGCCGTTCCAGCCGCCATCGTCCGCCACCGCATCCTCGGCCTCGCGACGACGGCGTGGTTCTTCATGGCGGGGCGCCCGTTCCTCGCGCGCCCGACGCGGCGCTTCAGACTGCGGGGCGCGATCCTCGCGGCCGCGGCGATCGCGTGAACGCTCGGTCCGCGGTGCCCGTGGCTCCGACGTCGCTTCCGCTTCCGCAGCCGGCCCGCCGCCCAGATCGAGCACTTCGATCTTCTGACCGGTCAGCTTCTCGATGTTGGCGATGTTCTCGGCATCGTCGGGCGTGACGAAGGTGTAGGCCGTGCCCGTCGCGCCACCGCGGCCGGTGCGGCCGATGCGGTGGACATAGTCATCGGGATGCCAGGGCGCGTCATAGTTGAAGACGTGGCTGACACCCTTTACGTCCAGGCCGCGCGCCGCGACGTCCGACGCGACCAAGATGTTGACCTCGCCGTTCTTGAACCGGTCCAGCTCGGCGATACGCGCCGACTGTTCCATGTCGCCGTGGATCTCGGCCGAACGGAAACCCGCGCGCTGCAGGCTCTTGTTGAGCTCGCGCACGGTCGTCTTGCGGTTGGAAAAGATGATCGCGGTGCGGACCTCGTCGGAGGACAGGAGCCGGCGCAGCACGTCGCGCTTCTTGGCCGCACTGACATGGACCACCCGCTGGGTGATGTTGGTGTTGGTGGTCGCCGGTCGCGCGACCTCGATGGTCTTGGGGTTTTCGAGGAACTTGTCCGCCAGCTTCTTGATCGGCGGCGGCATGGTGGCCGAGAACAGCAGCGTCTGCCGCTGCTTGGGAAGCTTGGTGCAGATTTCCTCGATGTCGGGGATGAACCCCATGTCGAGCATGCGGTCGGCTTCGTCAATCACCAGGAGGTTGCAGCCAGTGAGCAGGATCTTGCCCCGGCTGAACAGATCCATCAGTCGCCCCGGGGTCGCGATCAGCACGTCGACGCCCTTTTCGAGCGCCGCCATCTGGTCACCCATCGAGACGCCGCCGATCAGCAACGCCATCGAAAGCTTGTGGCCGGCGCCGTACTTCTCGAAGTTCTCGGCGACCTGGGCCGCGAGTTCGCGGGTGGGTTCCAGGATCAGCGAGCGCGGCATGCGTGCGCGGCTGCGACCCTGGGCCAGAATGTCGATCATCGGCAGCACGAAAGCGGCCGTCTTGCCGGTGCCGGTCTGGGCGATGCCGATCAGGTCGCGCATCATCAACACGGACGGAATCGCGCTCGCCTGGATCGGCGTCGGCTCCGTATAGCCCGCCTCCGTTACAGCGTGCAGCAGTTCATCGGAAAGACCGAGATCGGCAAAGTTCATGGGGTTTCCGGAAAACGGCACCGTCGCGGCACCGGAATGCAGGTCCGCGCCTTGCGGATTTCTGCCGGATTGTCAAGCAGAACGCGCTTCAGCGGCCGGGAACGAGCATCCGGAAAGACGAGATGCGGCACTGCCCGCCAGAGCGGGAGCGAATCGTATCGCGCGACGCGCACACCATCCCGTCCGCCGTCGGCTTGAGGTAGAAGCCCGAGTAGAAGTCGAGCGTGGGGCAATCCTCCTCCAGGCGCGCCCGCAGCCGCTTCCCGCCGGTCAGCATCAGGTCGACGCTGTCGGTGCGGGTGATCGACACCGCAGCCAGATTGGCGACAGGCACACAGCGGTCGGTGCGTTTCTCCACCCAGTTGATCGCCGGCAGCGCACGCGAACTGGAGGCGGGGGTGACTTCCATGCGCGGCACCCGCACGATGATTCGCTGAATGCGCACCTCCCTGTGCACGACCGTGCCGGCCGGAACGCTCACGCGCTGCTGGGCCCCGGCCACGGGGGCCGCGAGCGTCAGCAGCAGAAGCACGGGTACAGGCTTCGGTACGGGCATGGGGTTCTCTTCTCAGCCCCTGGGTTTTAACCGGTGATGAACTGGCGGCAAGCCTCTCGGCCGTGTAGCGCGACGGGATGACCGCACAGACCCGCCTGATCCATGCCATTCGGGAAGCGCTAGGCGAGTGCAGCCTCACCACCGACGCCGACCGGATCACGCCCTTTCTCACCGATTGGCGCGGGCGCTTCCATGGCGCGGCCGCCGCGATGCTGCTGCCGACCTCCACCGCCGAGGTGGCCACCATGGTTCGCCTGGCGGTTGAGCATCGGGTGCCGCTGGTCGCACAGGGCGGCAACACATCGATGGTGGGCGGCGCGACGCCGCCTGCGGACGGATCGGCGCTGCTGCTCTCCGCTCGCCGCCTCGACCGCATTCGACGACTGGACGCCGGTGCTGCACTCGCGGTGGCCGAGGCAGGCGTGATCCTGCAAAACCTTCATGAGGTGGCTGCGGAAGCCGGCTGCCGTTTTCCGCTCACCTTAGGGTCGCGCGGGACGGCGACGATCGGCGGCTTGGTCTCGACAAACGCAGGCGGTACCCAGGTGTTGCGCTGGGGGACAATGCGGCGGTTGGTGGCGGGAGTGGAAGCAGTGCTGCCCGATGGCAGCATCCACGATGGGCTCACGCCGCTGCGCAAGGACAATCGCGGCTACGACATCGACCAACTGCTCGTCGGCGCCGAAGGCACGCTGGGGATCATCACCGCGGCGACATTGCGCCTAGCCCCTGCGATCCTCGGCCGCGCTGTCGCCTGGGTGGGCATCGCCGACCCGGAGGCGGGGCTGGCGCTCCTGCGACGGATGCAAGGGGCGACCGATGCGATCGAAAGCTTCGAGATCATCCCCGGCGACACGCTGGAGCGCGCGGTGAAATATCTGCCGGACGCGCGCTCGCCGCTCAGCGGCACCCACCCGTGGCACCTGTTGATCGAGGCGGTCGCCGCGACCCCGGAGGCCGAGGCGCCGGATGCCCTGCTCGCGCGACTGCTCGGCGATGCGTTGGACGCTGGCCTCGTTGCCGACGCGGTGATCGCCACATCGGAGGCGCAGGCGGACGCGTTCTGGCGGCTCCGGGATTCGCTGTCGGCGGCGGAGCGCGCCGCGGGTCCGGCGGTGCAGCACGACATCTCCGTGCCGGTGGACCGGATGCCGCGCTTCATGGTCGAGGCGGCCGCGGCGGCAGAGGCGCGCTTTCCGGGCACCCATGCCACCGCCTTCGGGCACTTGGGCGACGGCAACGTCCACTTCCATGTGCGGGCGCCTGCGGGCGTCGATCCGGCCCGCTGGATGGCGGGGGAAGCACCCGGCATCACCACCTTCGTTCACGACCTGGTGGTTGCGGCCGGCGGTTCGATCTCGGCCGAGCACGGTATCGGCCAGATGAAGCGCGACGAACTGGCCCGCCTCGGCCCGCCCGCCCGCCTGGCGGCGCTGCGGGGGATCAAGCAGGGGCTCGACCCGATGAACCTGTTCAATCCCGGCAAACTGGTGACGCTTGCGCCCGTCGACGGGGCGAAATAGACGCGCAAGCTGGGTTCCAGGAGATCAAGAATGGCCACGGCGCCGAAGAACAACGGGCTTCCTCTGTTTTACAACCAGCTCGAACCGCTTTCGAGCCAGCAGCACGCCAACTACAAGGTTCGCGTTGCGGATCGCGCGCCGTTCCTGGTCAACGAGCATGCCGTGCCGGTCACCGTGGAAGAATTCCCGCTGGTGCAGCGTCGCATGCCGATCGTCTTCTCGGTGGGCGAGGATCCCGTGCCGCTCGCGCTGATGGGCCTGAACGAGGGCGTCAACACCTTCATCGACGCCGACGGCCGGCTGATCGACCCGGAAGTGTACGTCCCGGCCTATGTCCGTCGCTATCCGTACATGCTCGCCCGCCTGCGTCCGGACAGCGAGGACCTGTCGCTGTGCTTCGATCCGACCGCCGACACGATCGGCGCGTTCGAGGACGGCGAGGCGCTGTTCGACGGCACCGAGCCGAGCGAGACCACCAAGCAGATCCTGCAGTTCAACGAGCAGTTCGAGCAGGCCGGCCAGCGCACCGCGATGTTCATGAAGGAGGTCAAGGACCTCGGCCTTCTGATCGACGGTGAGGTCTCCATCCAGCCGGATGGCGCCGAGCAGCCGTTCATCTATCGTGGTTTCCAGATGGTCGACGAAAAGAAGCTCAACGAGCTTCGTGGCGACCAGCTGCGTAAGATCCAGCAGAACGGCATGCTGCCGCTGCTCTATGCGCACATCTTCTCGCTGTCGCTGATGCGGGACCTGTTCGCGCGTCAGGTGCGCGCGGGCATGATCGCGCCCCAGCCGACCGCCTGATCCGACGTCCCGCCGGGTCAATCCCGGCGGGACGCAGCACGAATCGCAAGCGCCGTCCGTCTTCCCGATGGGCGGCGTTTCGTCGTGCGCGGCAGGCGATGCATCGCAAGTGTCGGCAAACGCTTGAACCTTTGCGCTTGATATCTATATTCCCTGGTACGCGGTCTCGTGTTCCCCCCTTTCGCGGGATCGTGTGACACGCTTTCAGCGTGTCTCCTCCCTGAACCTAGGCCACCTCGTGCTTCGTGCACGGGGTGGTTTTTTTTATGCGCTATTCGGCGGCAAGCGCCGGCGGAAGCGCTTCCGCGGCGACGGTTGCGATCATGTGGGCGAGGGCGGCAGCGAGGCGGGGAAAGCCGGGACCGGCCTCCGTCAGCGTGGGATCCAGATAGAGGCCGCGATCGAACTCGATCTGGATCGCGTGCACATTGCGTGCGGGCGCGCCATGGGTGGTCACCACGTGCCCACCGGCATAGGGCTGGTTACGGGCGACCCGAAGGCCGGCATCCCGCGTGGCGGCTTCGAGCGTATCGACCAGGCGCCGCGCGGCAGAGCGCCCGTGTCGGTCGCCGAGCACCACCTGCGCAGGCGTGACGCCCGGCAGCGATGGCATGGAGTGGATGTCGAGCAGGATGGCGACGCCGAACCGCGCGTGCGCCGACGCGAGCGCGGCAGCCACCGCCGCGTGGTAGGGACGATGGTGGCCCGCGATGCGGGCGGTGACCTCGTCCGCGTGCAACCGGCGCTTCCAGATGTCGCCCGCGCTGCTGGCGCGCCGGGGTATGAGCCCCAGCCCGCTGCGCAGCCGCGCCGAGGCCCGGGGCTGCACCATCGGATCGGCGCCCGCGTCGACCTGCGGATCGCGCTCCTGCTCGCTCCGGTTCAGGTCGATCCAAGCGCGAGGCAGCTTGGCGACAAACAGCGTGTGAGGTCCGCGCGCCGCAAGCGCCACCTGGTCGACCAGCCGGTCCTCCAGCGGTAGCAGCGCCGCAACCGGCACCCGCAGCAGATCCTGCATCTCCTCGGGATAGGCGCGGCCGGCATGCGGCACCGAAAGCACCAGCGGCGTTACCGGATCGGCGGGACCGTGCAGGTCGAAGGGGAGGGGCGGCGCGGCCACGCCCTGGATGCTAGGCCCCGCGGCGATCCGGAGCAACGCGCTGGAAAAGCGGCAGGGGTTCGCCCATAGACGCGGGCGCTCGTACGAGAGGGATGCATGTACAGGATTCTGCTGGCCGAGGACGATCAGGTGATGCGCGAGTATCTGACGCGCGCGCTCGAACGTTCCGGCTACCGCGTGGCGGCGGTCGATCGCGGGACGGCCGCCTTGCCGTTGCTGGAGAGCGAGACGTTCGATCTGCTCCTCACCGATATCGTAATGCCCGAGATGGACGGCATCGAACTCGCACAAAAGGCGCAGGAGATCGCACCCGAGATGCGGGTGATGTTCATCACCGGTTTTGCGGCAGTGACGCTGAAGGCGGGCAAGGCCGTGCCCCAGGCGCGGGTGCTGTCGAAGCCCTTCCACCTGCGCGACTTGGTGCGCGAAGTGGACCAGCTGTTTGCGGAGGACAGCGTCCCCTCACACAGCTGAGCAGATTTTTTAGGTCAGGCCGCTTTCGGTGCTTGCGCTCCCCAGCGCTCCCCGCTAGAGGCCGCACTCCCGGCGGGCGTGTAGCTCAGTGGTAGAGCACTGTGTTGACATCGCAGGGGTCGCAAGTTCAATCCTTGCCACGCCCACCACGGAAAAACCCGCCAGCGCACTGCGTTGGCGGGTTTTTTCATGTTGGTGCCATGTGCCAGAAACTCGGCACATCTTTCGTCCGCATCTCGACGACTTGGCGCCGCCCGACGGGCCGGTCGTTCCCGACAGACCCGCTTCAGCCCGCCGATCAGGGATCGAGCGGGTCGAGTGGATCGATCCGTGCCGAACGAGGATCGGGGCGGAAGGTGAGCTCGGTAGGCGAGAGCCGGCGGCCGATCACGCCGGGTTCGTAGCCGAGTTCTCGACGGTTCCTCTCCCCAAAGGCGGGGCTCTCGATCATCCGGCTCTGGTCCGGGTTGCAGACGATCAGCGCCTCGCGATCGAGCGGCGCTCCCAATGCCATCAGCCGTCGCGTGGCGTTGCGCAGGTTAGTGGTGGTGTGCCGAGCATAGGGCTCGATGACGATCGCCTCGGCAGGCACGCCATAGCGCTCGATCAGCGCGCGGCGCATCTCGACGGCCTCGTTATGGGGCGTGCCGTGCGGGTGTGCGCGGCCACCGCTCACGATGATGAAGGGAGCGTCTCCCTCCGCGAAGCGGTTCGCGGCGAGCCGGACGTGGTACTTGCCCCCTGGACTGAGTGGCATGTCGGGAACCTCGGGGCCGATCCCCGTCAGCACGATGGCCGTATAGCGGTAGCGGGACCAGTCGAGGCCGCGGGCCCGCGCCATCGCCGCGGCGTTGTCACCGCCGTCGATCGGCTCGAAACCGCTCGCATCGGTGCGGTCGTTCACGTCGAGCAGCGCCAGGCCCAGTTCCATGCTCGGATCGAGCGTCTGCAAGGAGCCGGCACGCGGCGTGTTGCGCAGGCGGACCGCAGCCGCCAGGCGCGTCTGCGCCTCCGTGCTGCCGAACGCCGCCGATGGCCCGTCGATGGAAGGGTAGCGCGCGGGCATTCCCAAAGCATAGACGCGGACGATCGCGTTCAGCCCACGGATCTCCCGGGCAAGGCCGGAGGCCAGGCCGTCGTCGGGTATCAGCCGCCGATCACGCAGCAGCGGGGCGGCATTCCGCTCCACCGCATGCGCAAGCGCTGCCAGTTCCTGCTCGTCCCACAGCGAGGCTTCCGCAACGCACGGGGCCGCTTCCGCGCAGGCGGCGGTGCGCTTTGCACGCGTCGCAAGCGTGGTGGCGAGGCTGCGATCGGCGCGGAGCCGGGCGATCGTCTCCGGCGACCGACCCATCGCATCGACCATCGGGAACAGCCGCTGCGCCAGAACCTCGGTCGCGCGGTCGCGGACCTCGGCTGCCACAGCAGGCTGAACCGCCGCCGCGAGCATCGCGGC
>NZ_BSEX01000003.1:0-158974 GCF_027922045.1 Microbacterium terregens | reverse complement strand
CGAAGCGCTCGATGCCTCACCACGACTTGGAGACGACCAGACGGAAGTTCCGGCCGAAGATCGGGCGGCCGTAGATGGCCTCGCTGCTGCCCTGGCCGCTCAGCGAGTCGGTGCGGGTATTGCCTTCGGTCAGGCCATGCGCGTTGAAAAGATTGTCGCCGACCACCTGCACCTGCCAGCTCGCCCGGCGCAGCGTCACGCCCGCACCGATCGTGCCGTAGGAGGGCAGCGCGGTGTTGTTGTACAGGTCGACGTAGCGCTTCCCCATGTAGGTGTAGCGGCCATAGACCGAGATTTCCGTCTCGCCCGAGGTAAAGTCGAAGCTCGGCCGGATGTTGCCGTAGATCTTGGGCTGGCGGACGATCTGATTGCCTTCTGCCTGCTCGGGATCGGCGCCGGTCGCGCTCTCGAAGTTCTTGTACTTCGGGTCGCTGACGGTGAGCGCGCCGTTCAGGGTGAACCAGGGGGTCACGGACCAGGCGCCATCGAATTCCACGCCCTTGACCTGCGCCTCGCCGATGAAGGGGACGTTCACGTCGTTGCGGCCCGTGGTCGGGTCGTACGCCAGGAACGAGGCGTTGAGCGGGTCGAAGTTGGTGTAGAAGCCGGTGACGTAGAGGTAGGAGCGCCCGGCGGCGAGCTTCAGCCCGGCCTCGAACTGGTCGGCGACCGTGGTGATGATCGTCGGGTTGATGCTCATCACGGTCTGGACGCTGGGCGGCGTCTCGAGGTGCGAGGCGCGGCCGTAGACGCCGACATGGTCGCTGAAGTCATAGTTGGCGCCGACCGTCCAGTTGGTGACGTTCGGCTTGCCCTTCTGGTTGATGATCGCTCCGGTGAAGGCGCGGGTGGCATCGTCCGCCAGCGTGGTACGATCGCCGAGGTCGGCCTGCTCGGTCAGTGCCGCCCAGCCTTCGTAGCTGTAGCGCTCGTGGCGGATGCCCGCGTCGATGCGCAGGCCCGGTACGATCTCCCAGGTGTCGTTGGCATAGATGGCGAACATCTTCGCGTCGGAGTCGCCCTGGTTCAGCGTGGCGGCGTAATTGAGCACGCCGTTGTCCGTCACCCGGCCGAGCTCTGCACCCGAGGCCGAATAGGCGACGAGGTCGAGCGTGCGCGGCTTGCCCGCGACCTCGATCAGATAGTTCTGGTAGAGTGTCCGGCTGTCCTCGCCATAGAGGCTGGCGTAGAGGCCGAGCTTGATGTCGTGGCTGCCGATGCCGGTCTCGAACTTCTTTGCCACGGTGAAATTGCCCTGGCCCGAATAGAATTTCGAGTGAATGTCGCGATACTGGCCCTGCATCACCAGGCCCGATGCCGCATCGGGACCATAGACGGTGTTGGTCCCCGCCAGCACATAGCCGAAGCGGTTCACCGCCCCGAACGCAGCGGTCGCGCGCGCCAGATAGCCGTTGGCGAAGCTGTCGGCGTCGGCCGGATTGGTGGTCGAGTAGAAGGCGGTGAAGTCGAGCTTGCCCTGCGTGTATCCAACCTTGGCCGAAACGAGCCACCCGTCGAAATCGGCGTCATATTGCGCGCCGAAGTTCACCATCTGCATGTGGCGCCCGTCGGACAGGTCGCTGGTGCGGCTCTGGATCACGCCGGCGCCGTCGCGGTACTTCAGGTTGACGTTGCGCAGCGCCGGCGAGTTCATCGTGCCGGTGAAATAGTCGATGTACGGATCCAGCGAGACGCTCGGGTCGCGCGGGTCGGCGATCGGAATCGGCAGATAGAAGACGTTGTGGTCGTTGACGTAGTTGAAGTTCAGCTTGATCGAACCGTTGTCGAGGTCATGCTTGAGGTTCGCGCGGATCTGGCCGCCCTTGTCGTTCGGGAAGCCGTTGTCGCGATAGCCGTCGTGGTACCGCAGGAAGCCGCCGACGGCGTAGTAGGTGTCTTCGGCGATCGGGCCGGACTGATAGGCGTCCAGGCGATAGAGGCCGGTGTCCCCCAGCGTCAGCTGCGCCTTGCCGCGCGGCGTCTCCTCGCCGGTGACGGTGATGGCATTGATGATCGCGCCCGAATAGCTGGCGTAGACCGGCGCCGGGCCACCGCGAACGACTTCGGCATGGTCCGTCATCAGGTCCTGCTTGAGGATCGCGTCGCCGCGGAAGAACACGCCGTCGTTCTCGTGGAACAGGGGCAGGCCGTCCTGCTGGAAGCTGACGAAGCCGCCGTCGTTCGGCAGGCCGCGGATACGGTAGATGTTCTGCACCTCACCGCCGGTGATCTCCGTCTGGAAGCCGGGCAGCTGGCCAATCAGGTCGGCGAAGTTGACCGGCGCGATCTTCTCGACGTCCGTCTGGGAAATGGTGTTGATGGCATAGGACACGTCGAATCGCCGCTGCGCGCGGGTGGATCCGGTGACGATGATCTCTTCAGGCGACACGTCGCCGGCCGCCTGCGGGTCCGACGCTTCGGCCGATGCAGCCGCTGAAGTCGTTTCCTGCGCCCAGGAAGGTGCGGCGACGAAGCACAACGCGGGAAGAGCGGCGTAGGCGAGCTGCTTGATGTTCGGCATGATATCCCAGTTCTGAACAGTACCCGGAAGGGGCAGGCGACTGGGAGCGAGCGGCTAAGGCAAAGCCATGACAGATCTGTTACGGAGTGGGACCGGTTACAGGCCTATCTGCCTGCCGATCGAACCTTCTGGTCATCAATGAAAGACAAACAGGCGTGCCTTTGGCACTATGCGCGAGGACGGGAATAGCGGTGGCTTAGGCGGGGCATCGGCGAGGGCGGAGCTGATGTCGTCAGCTCCGCCCTCACGGTGCATCAGGGGCCTACGTCCGCACCATCCGGCTTCAGGCGATAGTTGGTGGTGGTGCCGAGGCCGAGCGCCTGGGCGACGCGATCGTTCCAGCCATACGGGTCGTTGCGGATCACCGGCTCGCCGGCTTCGTCGAACAGTACGGTCTGGTAGAGCATCCGGACCGGGATCTCGCGCGGCAGCTTGACGAACGTCTCCTTGCCGGTCGCGCGCGCCTTGTTCCACTCGTCGATCACGCCCTCGTCCTTGGCGAGCATCTCGGCAAAGCCCAGCGCATCCTCGACGCGCACGCAGCCATGGCTGCGCTGGCGCTGCACCTGCTGGAACAGCGGCTTTGCTGGGGTGTCATGCAGGTAGATGGCGTGGTCGTTCTGCATGTCGAACTTGACCAGGCCCAGCGAGTTCTTCGGCCCCGGCTGCTGTACGATCCAGCCGTCCTCCCACGCCATGTTGTTGCGGCGCAGATAGTCCGATCCCTTGCCGGCGATTTCCTTTTCCTGGATCGAGCGGGGCACCGTCCAGGTCGGGTTGGCGACCAGGCGGAAGATCGGTGAGCCCAGCTGCGGCGTCTCGTTGTCCGGCTCGCCCACCACGACCTTGCGACTGTTCACGAGCTTGCCGTCGCGCCAGTAGCTCAGCCGTGCCGCCGCGACATTGACGTCGATACGGGTACCGGGCGGAGTACGCTCGATCCAGCGCAGCCGCTCCATGTTCACGGCGATCGCCCGGGCACGATCGGCATCGGAAAGGTTGAGAATGGCAAGCGCATCGCTGCCGATCACGCCGTCCGGCTTGATGCCGTAATCAGCCTGCATCTGCTTGACGGCTGCCGCCATCGCCGGCGTGTAGCGATTGCCGCCTGCCGCCGCCCGATCGAGATAGTCGGAGGCGACCAGCTGGCTGGCGATCATCGGGATGCGCGCGTCGGTTGCGCCCGGCTTCAGCGGCTCGCCCTTGTCCGGGATCACCGGCGTGGCCGCCTCGCCCTGCTTGCGCAGCCCCAGATAGGCTTGCGACAGCTTGCGATAGTTCGCGTCCTGCGGGGCGAGGCTCTCCAGCCACTCGCCAACCTTGCCCTGCTGAAGCGCCTGGGCGAGCCCCTGCTTCAGGTCGGGGTTCGGCCGGGGCACATTATACACCTCGTAGAGCTTGGTCGGATCGGTCGCGCCACGTGCCAGGGCGCCGGCATAGGCGAGCGCCGCCTTGGTCAGTGCCGCTTCGTCCTCGCCAGCCGGAACCTCGAAGTTCATCTTGTCGAGGCCATGGGCGGCGCGCTTGTTGAGGGCGTCGCGCAGCTGGTCGGCTGTGGATTTGCTCCACTGCGCGGGCTGGGTGCTGCCTTCGCTCGTTGCGGTCTCGTTTGAGGAGCTCGTGTTGACGTTGCAGGCCGACAGCATGAGCGACATCGCGAGCAACGATGAACCGATAAGACCGACGCGCACCCGCTTCTCCTCGTTATTTTGCAGGGGGATAACGCCGAAGCTGCCGTTTCGCTCCCGCAAGGACGCGTCCTCGCGTTCTTGCCGCAACCGCTGCGTCTCTCGTCGGTTGGAGGAGAAGCAGAGGAGACGCAGCATGACCGACAGGGACATGGGTACGCCCGACCACAACCTATCCACCGAGCATCAGAAGACCGGGGACGCGGCCTTTCCGAGCGACACGCTCGACAAGCCGGCGGACGAGGTACACCCGGCCAAGGACTTCGACCCCGCCGGCGACGTCGGCAAGCCGCAGCCCGGCGGGAGCTGATCCAACCTCAGAGATAGTCGGCGAGCGCGAGCCAGGCCTGCTGCTTGGCCGCGACGCCGACGGTGTGCAGCGGGCTGCTGGAAGGCAGCGGTACGATGGCATAGCCGTTCGCCGCCGCGCCGAGTTGCGCCGTGCCGTGGCGCAGTGCCGTGCCCCCGTTGAACCCGATTGCCCGGAGCTGCGGCAGTGTAGCGACGAGCGAGGCAAGGTCATTGGCTGCAAGGTCGCGGATCGCTGCATCGCTGCTGCCGGTCCGTCGTGCTTGTGCCACCACGTCCCACAGGCCGATCCCGGCCCTGCGCAGCGCCGCCAGCCGCGCCTCGTAGGGAAGCGGCACCAGATCCTGCCCGGCTACCGGCGACATTAGGCTCCAGAACTGGTTCTGTGGGTGCGCATAATAGCGGCGCTCGGCCAGCGAGCGTTCGCCCGGCAGGCTTCCAAGCACCAGCACGCGCGTATCCGGGGCCACCACCGGCGGGAAGCTCCGCTTCATCTCGTCTGTCACAGCGCTTGGGCCGCCGCCCAGCCGCTCGCCCAGGCCCATTGGAAATTGTACCCACCGAGCCAGCCGGTCACGTCCATCGCCTCGCCAACCACATAGAGGCCCGGCAGGTGACGCGCCTCCATGGTGCGCGAGGAGAGCCCCTCCGTCGCGATGCCGCCGACCGTCACCTCCGCCTTCGCATAGCCTTCGCTGCCATTCGGAACGAAGTGCCAGTTGCCGAGCCGCTGCTCGGCATCCCGGAGCGTGGCGTCGCGCTGGTTGCCGAGTTCTCCGACCACAGCCAGGCGTTCGGCGAGAGCCTCGGCGAGCCGATCGGGAAGTGCCGTCGAAAGCACCGCCCGTAGGCCTGCGCGCGGACGGGTGCGTTTTGCCTCGAGCAGCCACCCCGCGCCTTGATCCGGTAGGAAGTCGATGCCGATCGTGTTCCGGTGCCGCCAATAGGAGGACACCTGCAGGATCGCGGGACCTGACAGGCCGCGGTGGGTGAACAGCGCCGCCTCCCGGAACGCCGCCTTGCCGCAGCGCGCGACTACTTCGGTCGCGACGCCTGAGAGCGAGCGGAACAGCGCGTCCTCCGGCGGCAGCGTCAGCGGCACGAGAGCGGGGCGGGGCTCGACGACCTTCAGCCCGAACTTGCGGGCGAGATCATAGGCAAAGCCGGTCGCGCCCAGCTTCGGGATGGACGGGCCGCCGGTGGCGATAACCAGCGCCGGCGCCGTGAGCGTGGCATCACCGTGCACCACCGTGAACCGTCCGTCCGCATGCGAGACGTCGCGGATCGGCGCGCCCAGGCGGATCGCCACGGCGCCCGCTGCGCACTCGTCCAGCAGCATGGCCACGATCTGCCGCGCCGATCCGTCGCAGAACAGCTGCCCCAGCGTCTTCTCGTGCCAGGCGATGCCGTGTCGCTCGACCATCTCCAGAAAGTCGCCGGCGGTGTAGCGGCCGAGCGCTGACTTGGCGAAATGCGGGTTGGCGGACACGTAGCGATCGGGCGCGGTGCCCAGGTTGGTGAAGTTGCAGCGGCCTCCGCCCGAGATCAGGATCTTGCGGCCGGGCTCTGGCGCATGGTCCACGACGACCACACGCCTGCCGCGCTGCCCGGCGACGGCCGCGGCCATCAGCCCGGCGCCACCCGCGCCGAGCACGATCGCATCGAAGCTCTGCATCGGTCAGCCGGCGGCAGGCGCGAAGCTGAGGATGGCGTCCTCGTGCTTCTCCGGACGGATGTAGATGGAGGTGAGGGTGGGGATCGCGGCCTTCAATTCGGCCTCGATCTCCTCGATCAGTGTTTCGCCTGCGCCCATGGTGAGCGCATCGTCGAAATCGGCGCTGATCGCAACGAACACTGCGTCGGGTGCGGTGTGGATGGTGCGCACGTGGTTCACGGCCGAGATGCCCGGCTTGGCACCGACCACCGTGCGCACGCGCTCGATCAGTACGGGGTCCGCGCGCTCACCGATCAGCAGCCCCTTGGCCTCGCGCGCCAGCAGACCCGAAACCGTTGCCAGGATCAGGCCGATGAGGATCGATGCGACGCCATCGATGCGGGGATCCCCGAAATAGTGGCTGGCCCACACGCCACCGCCCGCGACCACTAGGCCGATCAGCGCCGCCGAGTCCTCGAACAGAACGATGAAGCCGGCCGGATCCTTGGACTCGTGAATCGCGCGCCACCAGCCGGTGTCGCCGCGCTTGGCGTTGAATTCGCGCACTGCGATCGTCCAGGACGAGCCTTCCAGCAGGACGGCGATCCCGAGCACGACGTAGTTGATGAGCGGATCGCTGAGCGGCTCTGGCTCCAGGATATGGAGGTAGCCTTCGTAGATCGATACGCCGGCGCCGACCGCGAAGATCAGCAGGGCGACCACGAATGCCCAGAAGTAGAGCTCGCGGCCATAGCCGAACGGGTGCTTGGCATCGGCCGGCCGGCGCGCGCGCCTCTGCCCGTAGAGCAGCAGCACCTGGTTGCCGCTGTCCACTACCGAGTGCACGCCCTCCGTCAGCATCGAGGACGAGCCGGTGATACCGGCGGCGATGAACTTCGCGACACCGATCCCGAGATTCGCCGCGAGCGCGCCATAGAGAACGAGGTTGTTCTTGATGTGCGCGCCCGCGCCGTCCTTGGCCATGAACCATTCCCTGCCTGTGCGGATGCTGAAGTGCCTGGGCAGCACCTGTGGTTCCGCCAGCCCTCGCGTGGCGGCGTCCGGGCTGCTAGGCGGCAGCGATGCTGAACCTCAATGGAATCACGGTGCGCCTGGGCGGGCGGCTCATTCTCGATGGCGTCAACGCGGCGCTGCCGCCGGGCAGCCGCGTCGGCCTAATCGGCCGCAACGGTGCCGGCAAGTCGACCCTGGTGCGCGTGATCGCGGGCGAACTGGAGCCCGATGGGGGCGCCGCGGAGATGCCGCGCGGCAGCCGCCTGGGCTATGTCGCGCAGGAAGCGCCCGCCGGCAGCGCCACGCCGTTCGAAACGGTACTCGCCGCCGACACGGAGCGGGCAGCGCTGATGCAAGAGGCCGAGACGTCGCACGACCCCGACCGCCTGGCCGAGGTGCACGAGCGGTTGCTCGCAATCGACGCCCATACCGCGCCGGCACGTGCCGCGCGCATTCTGGTGGGCCTCGGATTTGACGAGAGCATGCAGCAGTCGCCGCTCGACGGCTTCTCCGGTGGCTGGCGCATGCGCGTCGCGCTCGCCGCCTTGTTGTTCAGCCAGCCCGACGTGCTGCTGCTCGACGAGCCTTCGAACCACCTCGACCTGGAAGCGGTGCTGTGGCTGGAGGACTTCCTCAAAAGCTATCGTGCGACCATCGTGATCGTCAGCCACGAGCGCGACTTCCTCAACAACGTCGTCGATCACATCCTTCACCTGCAAGGCGGCAAGGTGACGCTCTATCCGGGCGGCTATGACGCGTTCGAGCGGCAACGCGCCGAGCGGATGGCGCAGCTGGAGGCGGCGCGGGCCAACCAGGTCGCGCAGCGCGCAAAGCTGCAGGATTACATCGCCCGCAACTCTGCGCGCGCTTCGACCGCCAAGCAGGCGCAGTCGCGCATCAAGGCGCTTGCCAAGATGGCGCCGATCGCCGCGATGGCAGAGGATCCGTCGCTGTCGTTCGATTTCCCCGATCCCGACGAACTGCGCCCCCCGCTGGTGACGCTCGACATGGCGAGCGTCGGCTATGGTGAAAAACCGATCCTCAAGCGGCTTAACTTGCGGCTCGACCCCGACGATCGCATCGGTCTGCTTGGTCGCAACGGCAACGGCAAGACCACGCTCGCCCGACTGCTCGCCGCGCAGCTGACGCCGATGGAAGGCGAGATGGCATCCTCGTCCAAGATGCGGGTCGGCTATTTCACCCAGTATCAGGTCGAGGAACTCGACGCGCGCGACACGCCGCTCGAGCACATGACCCGGCTGATGAAGGGCAAGACGCCAGGCGCGGTGCGCGCGCAGCTCGGGCGGTTCGGCTTTTCGGGCGACAAGGCGACGACGCTGGTCGGCAAGCTTTCGGGCGGCGAGCGCGCGCGGCTCGCCCTGGCGCTCATCACCCGCGACGCGCCGCACATGCTGATCCTCGACGAGCCGACCAACCACCTCGACGTCGACGCGCGCGAGGCGCTGATCCAGGCGCTGAATGCCTACACCGGCGCGGTGGTGGTGGTCAGCCACGATCGGCACATGCTGGAGACCACGGCCGACCGGCTGGTGCTGGTCGACGGCGGCACCGCCAGCGACTTCGACGGCAGCCTCGACGACTATATCGCGCTGGTGCTGGGCGGCGGCAGCAAGGCGGACAAGGCCGAGAAAAAAGCCAACAAGAAGGAGGACCGCCGGGCCGCGGCCGAAGCACGCGAGCGTGCCCAGGGGCTGCGCAAGGAGGCCCAGGCCGCCGAGCGGGAGGTGGTGAAGCTCACTGCCGAGCGCACGGCAATCGACCAGGCGATGTTCGCGCCATCGGAGGCGGCGCCGGCGCTTGCGAAGCTTACCATGACCGAACTGATGAAGCGCCGAGCGGATCTGTCCGAGCGGATCGAGGCCGCCGAGACCCGCTGGATGGAGATCAGCGAGACGCTGGAGGGCGCAGCGGCGTAGCGGCCGCACTGTCGGCGCGGTGCGGGCCTGCTGATTGGCAGGCCTGCTTCCCTCTGGCATCAGTCCGATGATGCCGAAAATAGCCTGTGAATGGGGCCTGTCCGGAATTGAGGCGTGGAAAGCCTCTGCGGACCTCTTCATCATCGTCGACGTGTTGTCCTTCTCGACGGCAGTTAGCGTAGCCTTCGGAAGCGGTGCGATCGTGTTCCCCTTTCCGTACGGCGATGCCGCCGCGGCAGCGGCCGAAGCTGCTCGGCATGGAGCGGTTGCAGCGTCGCCGCGCAGTGCTGGAGGGGGACAGCTCAGTCTTTCGCCGGCCAGCCTGAAGCATATCGCGTGGGGGACCCGCCTCCTGCTGCCGTCGCCGAATGGCTCCCGGCTGTCGCTGACGACTGGTGACGCTCCGACGATCTGCGGCTGCTTGCGCAACGCCCGAGCGGTCGGTGGGGCGGCAAGCTCCCTCGCCGGTGATGGAACGATCGTCGTGATTGCGGCAGGGGAGCGGTGGCCGGATCAAACGCTGCGACCAGCCATCGAGGATTGGCTCGGAGCAGGTGCCATCATCGATGCTCTTGGCGGGACACGGAATGCAGAGGCCGGTCTAGCAGCCGAAGCGTACAGGGCAGCGAAGCCCCGCCTGGCCCAGATCCTCCGCGACAGCCGCTCGGGCCGCGAACTCTCCGGTTGGGGATACGCCGCCGATATCGAGGTCGCGCTTGAGGTGGATTCTGCCGACGTCGTGCCGATGATGCGAGAAGGTGCATACCAGGCCCTCTGAACCGGCTTCATCATTGCCTCGCAGTCTCCGCGCTGCAACATTCTCTCCCTTGCGAAGGGGAGCTCAACACTTGCGATCGATTCTGCGCCTATCCGCCGCCGCCCTGCTGCTCGCCTGCACCAGCAGCCTTGCCCATGCCCAGTCGGCGGAGACCACCACCACCGTCGAGAAGAAGAAGGCGGAGGACGAGACCAAGCCGCCGCCGCTGCCGGGCGACAAGACGATCAGCCAGTCGGCGCGGATCGGCGGGCGCACGCTGTCGTACAAGGCGACCGTGGGCACGATCCCCGTGCGCGACGCGAAGGGGAAGGAGATCGGCCAGGTCACCTATACGGCGTACACCGTGCCGGGACGCGATCCGGCGCGTCCGGTGACCTTCGCCTTCAATGGCGGGCCGGGCGCCGCGTCGGTCTACCTCAACCTGGGCGCCATCGGGCCCAAGCGCGTCCAGTTCGGTGCGCAGGGCGATGCGCCCTCCGACGCCCCGATCGCGAGCGACAATCCCAACAGCTGGCTCGACTTCACCGACCTGGTGTTCATCGATCCCGTCGGCACCGGTTTCAGCCGCAGCCTGGTGGACGAGGCGGAGACCAAGAAGGCGTTCTACGCCAACGATCCCGACATCAAGTACCTGTCCAAGGTCGTCTACGACTGGCTCGTCAAGGAAGGCCGGCTGCGCTCGCCCAAGTACGTGATGGGCGAGAGCTACGGCGGGTATCGCGCGCCGCGGATCGCCTATGAGCTCCAGTCGCAGATTGGCGTCGGGGTCAACGGGATGATCCTGGTGTCCCCTTATCTCGATCCCGCCTCGGGGGACGGCGCGACCGCCCTGTCGCCGCTGCCGTGGATGATCGATCTGCCGTCGATGGCGGCGTCCAACCTGGAGCGGCAGGGACGCCTGACGCCGGCCGCGATGGCGGAAGTGGAGGCCTATGTCCGCGGCGACTATGCCCGCGACCTGCTGCGCGGCCGATCCGATCCCGAAGCGACCGCGCGGATCTCGCAGCGCGTGGCGGAACTGACCGGGCTCGATCCTGCGATGGTGCAGAAGCTGGGCGGCCGGATCGACAGCCGCACCTACCTTCGCGAGATCCATCGCAACGAAGGACGGATCGGCAGCATCTATGATTCCAACGTGACGGCGTTCGATCCCTTCCCCTGGTCGGCCCAGCAGCAATCGAACGACCCGATCCTGGACGCGTTGATCGCGCCCACCACCAGCGCGATGGTCGACTTCGTCACCCGCGAAGTGGGCTGGAAGACGGATGCGCGCTACCATGCGCTTTCGTACGAGGTGAACCAGGCCTGGGATCGCGGCAAGCCGGACGACACGCCGGTGAGCGACCTGCGCAAGGCGATCGCCAACGATCCCAAGATGCGGGTGATGATCGTCCATGGCTGGGACGACCTCTCCTGCCCCTTCTTCGCCTCGCGCCTGATCGTCGACCAGATGCCGGCGTTCGGCCAGGCGGAGCGCGTGCAGCTGCGTGTCTATCCGGGCGGGCACATGTTCTACAGCCGCAGCGACAGCGGCGCGTCGTTCAAGCAGGATGCCCAGGCGCTGTATCGCTGAGCCCGTAGCTGCCGGTCGCGCAAACGGGCGCGATCGGCAGCGCCATACTCGCTCGCGGTGGCGTCTTAGCGACGCTTGAGCAGCGTCTCCACGCTGTCGTCGACGGTGCCGATCTTGCCCGGCTCATGGCCGGCCTCCTGCTCCAGCGCAGCCCGGATCTGCTCGATCTGCCGGTCGGTCAGATGCTCGATGCCGATGAACTCGCCGCGAGCTGGGCCAAGGGCACGGATGAGCTCGTCGAGCTTCGCCTGCATCGCCGCTGCGTCCCGGTTCTGGGAGTTCTGGATCAGGAACACCATCAGGAAGGTGACGATGGTGGTCGCGGTGTTGATCACCAGCTGCCACGTGTCGGAATAGCCGAAGATCGGCCCGCTAACCCCCCAGGCTAGGATCGTAACGAGCGCAAGCACGAACGTCAGCGGCTGTCCGGCAGCAGTTGCGATGCGGGTGGATATGGCGGTGAAGATGTTGTCCAGCATGCGCGTACCCAAAGCGCGAACTGCCGCGAAAGCAAGCAGCGCCGCGCCTTGGTCATAGCATCAGAAGTTGAGTCCGACCCGCGCCAGCAACCGGCTGTCCGCGTTGCGGCCATCCGCATAGGGAGAGTCGACGATCGCCCGGTCGGAGATGTCGGTATCGACATAGTCGATGCCGATCACCAGCGGGCCGGTGACATGCTCCACGCCCAGGCGCCAGTCCATGTAGTTGCCGCCCGGCCGCAGGCGCGCAGCGCGCAGCGTGTTGTCGACGTTCCCCGAGCTGCGGCCGATCCCCGCGATCAGCGTGAACGGCGTCACGGGGATGCCCATGCGCCCTTCCGCGCCGATGTAGAAGTTGTCGCCGCCGATCGCCGACTGCTTCGGCGCATAGCGTGCAAAGCCGTCGAGCTGCACGGGACCCAGCGCAAAGCCGGCGCCGCCGCCGAGCTCGAGGTAGCTGAGCGCGCGGTCGCTGCCCGGGAAGAAGTGGCCGGTGACCCCACCGTCCAGGCGGACCGGTCCCAGATATTGTGCGTAGCTGGCGGCGAGATCGATCCCCACCGCAGCGCCGCCGTGGCGAGGGCTGTCGTTCAGCGTCGCGACCGAACCCGTGACCGAGAAGCCCTGGCCCCCAAGCGGGATGGTCGCCGTCCCTCGCAGGCTGACGTCGCCGTCGCTCCAGCTGATTCCCCGCTCGCGATCGTCGGTGGTGAGTTCCACGGAAAGGGTTGAGCGCTCCGTCTCGCTCTGGGCACGGGCGGGCAGGGCGGCGGCAACGGAGAGAAGGGCGCTGCCGACCAGAAGAAGCAGGCGGGACTTGGCTCCCGGGGCGGAACAGCGCGTGCGCATCGACGATCTCCGAAGATTGGGTGGTGCGATCGCGTTCGGCAAACGCGACCAGCTGGGTGCGGAGGCTCGGGAGGCCTGCCTCGACATGGCTGCGATAGCGATGCGCCCCGCGTCGCGCCACCCCGAGCGGTGACCCTCATCGGCTGCGACGCACCTGTCGGCGCGGGCCGCTGGATCATCCGCAAAACAAAACCGCCGCCCGGTTTCCCGGACGGCGGCTTCGTTGTTCAGGCTGATCGCTACGATCAGTCGTTCAGATACTCGCCCGCATCCTCGTCGGTGCCGTGACCGCTCGGGGTGACCGACGCGAGGGCGTCGCTCGTGCCCTGGTCGTCGCGGACAGAACGCGCATGCTCGGCCTCATGCTCTTCCTCGGCGCTGTTCGGCGCGATGAGAGCGGCCTGGAGCGCCCGCTGCTGTGCGCGGAGCGCCACGTCGCGGCTGGTTGCCGCCACGCGCAGGCGGTTCATGCCCGCACCGGTACCCGCCGGGATGAGCCGGCCGACGATCACGTTCTCCTTCAGGCCGTTCAGCGAGTCGATCTTGCCCTGCACCGAAGCCTCGGTGAGCACGCGGGTCGTCTCCTGGAACGAGGCGGCCGAGATGAAGCTGCGGGTCTGCAGCGACGCCTTGGTGATGCCCAGCAGGATGGGCTTGCCCTGTGCCGGCTGCTGGCCCGGGGCCAGCTTGGCATTGGCTTCGTCCATCTCGTCGCGGTCGAGCTGCTCGCCCGCCAGCAGAGTGGTGTCGCCACCGTCGGTGATCTCGACCTTCTGCAGCATCTGGCGAACGATCACCTCGATGTGCTTGTCGTTGATCTTCACGCCCTGCAGTCGATAGACTTCCTGGATTTCCGACACGAGATATTCCGCAAGCGGCTCGATGCCGAGCACCTCCAGAATATCGTGCGGATCCGGGCTGCCGCCGATCAGGTTGTCGCCACGCTTGACGTAGTCGCCTTCCTGAACGTCGATCACCTTCGACTTCGGCACCAGATACTCGACGACCTCGCCGCCGTCCTCGGGCTGAATGCCGATCTTGCGCTTCGCCTTATAGTCCTTGCCGAACACGACGCGGCCGGAGACCTTTGCGATGATCGCATTCTCCTTCGGCTTGCGCGCCTCGAACAGCTCGGCGACGCGCGGCAGACCGCCGGTGATGTCGCGGGTCTTGGCAGCCTCGCGGCTGACACGGGCCAGAACGTCACCGCCCTGAACCTGCGCACCATCCTCGACCGAGAGCGTCGCGCCCGGCGCCAGCATGTAGCGGCCGGCCTCACCCGAATTCTCGTCGAGCAGGGTCAGGCGAGGACGCAGATCCTCCTTCGACTTGCCGCGATATTCGGTGACGACGCGCTGGGTGATGCCCGTCGCTTCGTCGGCCTGCTCGGTCAGGGTCTTGCCGTCGATGAGGTCCTGGTACTTCACGGTACCCGGGTTCTCGGTGATCACCGGCATGGTGAACGGATCCCACTCCGCCATGCGGTCGCCCGCGCTGATGATGTGGCCATCGTCGCACAGCACATAGGCACCGTACGGGATGCGATCCACGGAAAGCTCGCGGCCGTCCATGTCGACGATCGCGATCTCGCCCGAGCGGCTGAGCACCACGCGGCGGCCACGCTGGTCCATAATGACGCGCAGGTCGCGATACTCGACCTTGCCGTCGACCGGCGCTTCCAGGTTCGACTGCTCGTTGAGCTGCGCCGCACCGCCGATGTGGAAGGTACGCATCGTCAGCTGCGTGCCCGGCTCACCGATCGACTGCGCCGCGATCACGCCGACGGCCTCGCCGATGTTCACCGGCGTACCGCGGGCGAGGTCACGCCCGTAGCACTTGCCGCACACGCCGATCTTGGCCTCGCAGACGAGCGGGCTACGGATCTTCATGCCCGGCACGTTCAGCGCCTCGATCTGCGTGATCATCGCCTCGTCGAGCAGCGTGCCCGCAGGGATGACGACCTCGCCGGTCTTGGTGTCGACCACGTCCTCGGCCGTCGTGCGGCCCAGGATGCGCTCGCCGAGCGACGCGATGGTCGAACCGCCCTGGACGATCGCCTTCATCTCGAGCGCACGCTCGGTACCGCAATCCTCTTCCATGATGACGCAATCCTGCGACACATCGACGAGGCGGCGGGTCAGGTAACCCGAGTTGGCGGTCTTCAGCGCGGTATCCGCGAGGCCCTTACGAGCGCCGTGGGTCGAGTTGAAGTACTCAAGGACGGTCAGGCCTTCCTTGAAGTTCGAGATGATCGGCGTCTCGATGATCTCGCCCGAAGGCTTGGCCATCAGACCGCGCATGCCCGCCAGCTGCTTGATCTGCGCTGCCGAACCACGAGCACCCGAGTGCGCCATCATGTAGATGGCGTTGACCGGCTTCTCGCGACCATTGTCTTCGTGCTTCACCGCACGGATCTCGTCCATCATGGCTGCCGCCACCTGGTCGCCGCAACGGCTCCAGGCATCGATCACCTTGTTGTACTTCTCCTGCTGCGTGATCAGGCCGTCCTGATACTGCTGCTCGTAATCCTTCACGAGAGCACGCGTCTCGTCGACCATGCCTTCCTTGGCGGCCGGGATGATCATGTCATCCTTGCCGAAGGAAATGCCGGCCTTGAACGCGTTGCGGAAGCCCAACGCCATAATGGCGTCGGCGAACAGCACCGTCTCCTTCTGGCCGGTGTGGCGATAGACCTCGTCGATCACGTCGCCCACGTCCTTCTTGGTGAGAAGGCGGTTGACGGTCTCGAACGGCACCTTGTGGCTCTTCGGCAGCGTCTCGCCGAGCAGCATGCGGCCCGGCGTCGTCTCGACGCGCTTCATGTAGGTGTTGCCGTCCTCGTCCGTCTGCGGAACGCGGCTGATGATCTTGGTGTGCAGCGTGACGGCGCCGGCGTGCAGTGCCTGGTGCACCTCCGCCATGTCCGACAGCATCATGCCTTCGCCGGGCTCGTTCTGCTTCTCCATGGAGATGTAGTAGAGGCCCAGGACCATGTCCTGCGACGGCACGATGATCGGCTTGCCGTTTGCAGGGCTCAGGATGTTGTTGGTCGACATCATCAGGACGCGCGCTTCCAGCTGAGCCTCGAGGCTCAGGGGAACGTGCACGGCCATCTGGTCGCCGTCGAAGTCGGCGTTGAAGGCCGAGCACACCAGCGGGTGCAGCTGGATCGCCTTGCCCTCGATCAGAACCGGCTCGAACGCCTGGATGCCGAGACGGTGGAGCGTGGGAGCCCGGTTGAGCATCACGGGATGCTCGCGGATCACCTCGTCCAGGATGTCCCAGACTTCCTTGCGCTCCTTCTCGACCCACTTCTTGGCCTGCTTCAGGGTCATGGACAGACCCTTTGCATCGAGGCGCGCGTAGATGAACGGCTTGAACAGCTCGAGCGCCATCTTCTTGGGCAGGCCGCACTGGTGCAGCTTGAGCTCAGGCCCCGTCACGATGACCGAGCGGCCCGAATAATCGACGCGCTTGCCGAGCAGGTTCTGACGGAAGCGACCCTGCTTGCCCTTGAGCATGTCGGACAGCGACTTCAGCGGACGCTTGTTGGCGCCCGTGATCGTGCGACCGCGGCGACCGTTGTCGAACAGCGCGTCGACGGCTTCCTGCAGCATGCGCTTTTCGTTGCGGACGATGATGTCCGGCGCGCGCAGCTCCATCAGCCGCTTGAGGCGGTTGTTGCGGTTGATCACGCGGCGATACAGATCGTTCAGATCCGAGGTCGCGAAGCGGCCACCGTCCAGCGGCACCAGCGGGCGCAGCTCGGGCGGGATGACCGGAACGACGTCCAGGATCATCCACTCGGGGCGGTTGCCCGAGTCGATGAAGCTCTCGACGACCTTCAGCCGCTTGATGATCTTCTTGGGCTTCAGCTCGGACTTGGTGACCGCCAGCTCTTCGAGAAGCTCCTTGCGCTCACCTTCCAGGTCGAGCTCCATCAGCATCGTCTTGACCGCTTCGGCGCCGATGCCGGCGGAGAAGGCGTCCTCGCCGAACTGGTCCTGCGCCTCGAGCAGCTCGTCCTCGGTGAGGAGCTGATACTTCTCCAGGCTGGTGAGGCCCGGCTCGATCACGATGTAGCTCTCGAAGTAGAGCACGCGCTCGAGCTGCTTGAGCTGCATGTCGAGCAGCAGGCCGATGCGCGACGGCAGCGACTTCAGGAACCAGATGTGCGCAACCGGGGCGGCCAGCTCGATGTGGCCCATGCGCTCGCGGCGGACCTTCGAGACGGTGACCTCGACGCCGCACTTCTCGCAGACGATGCCCTTGTACTTCATGCGCTTGTACTTGCCGCACAGGCACTCATAGTCCTTGATCGGACCGAAGATGCGCGCGCAGAACAGGCCGTCACGCTCGGGCTTGAACGTGCGATAGTTGATCGTCTCGGGCTTCTTGATCTCGCCGAACGACCAGGAACGGATGCGCTCGGGGGAGGCGATGCCGATCTGGATCTGGTCGAAGGTCTCCGGCTTCTGGACCGGATTCGCGAAGTTGGTCAGTTCGTTCATGTCGTATTCCCTCTAGGGGCAAAACTCCGGGCGAAACGGGGAGGGGCACCGCCTGCGCGGCGCCCCCGCTCCCTTATTCCGCCGCCTCGGCCAGACCGTCGTCTTCCTCGAGTGCCTTGAGCTCGACGTTGAGGCCCAGCGAACGCATTTCCTTGACGAGCACGTTGAAGCTCTCCGGGATGCCGGCCTCGAAGGTGTCGTCGCCCTTGACGATCGCCTCGTAGACCTTGGTGCGGCCGACCACGTCGTCGGACTTCACCGTCAGCATCTCCTGCAGGGTATAGGCCGCGCCATACGCCTGCAGTGCCCAAACCTCCATTTCGCCGAAGCGCTGGCCGCCGAACTGCGCCTTACCGCCCAGCGGCTGCTGGGTGACGAGGCTGTACGGCCCGATGGAACGCGCGTGGATCTTGTCGTCGACCAGGTGGTGGAGCTTCAGCATGTAGATGTAGCCCACGGTCACCTTGCGGTCGAACGCGTCGCCGGTGCGCCCATCGTAGAGCGTCACCTGACCCGACGGATCCAGCCCGGCCATCTCCAGCATCCGCGACACGTCCGCTTCGCGGGCGCCGTCGAACACTGGCGTCGCCATCGGCACGCCGTTCTTCAGGTTCTGCGCCAGCTCGACGATCTCCTCGCCGTCGCGGGCGTCGATCTCCGCATGGTACTGCTCGCCATAGATGGTCTTGAGGCGATCCTTGACCGCGTCCGGCATCGCGCCGATCGACGGGTTCGGATTGGCCTCACGCCACTGCTCCAGCGCCTCGGTAACCTGCCGGCCAAGACCGCGCGCGGCCATGCCCAGGTGGGTCTCGAAGATCTGCCCGACGTTCATGCGCGACGGCACGCCCAGCGGGTTGAGCACCAGGTCGACGGGGGTGCCGTCTTCCAGGAACGGCATGTCCTCCTGCGGCAGGATGCGCGAAATGACGCCCTTGTTGCCGTGACGGCCGGCCATCTTGTCGCCCGGCTGCAGCTTGCGCTTCACCGCAACGAAGACCTTGACCATCTTGAGCACGCCCGGCGGCAGCTCGTCGCCACGCTCCAGCTTCTCGCGGCGATCCTCGAACTTCTCGCGGATCTTGCGGGCAGCCTCGTCGTACTGCGCCTTCACGGCTTCCAGGTTCGACTGGACCGTGTCGTCGGCGACCGCGAACTTCCACCATTCGTGGCGATCGACGCTGTCGAGCACGTCGCTGTCGATCACGACGCCCTTCTTGACGCCCTTGGGCGCCGCGGCGGCGGTCTGGTCGAGCAGCATCTCGCGCAGGCGGCTCCAGGTCGCCCGGTTGAGGATCGTGCGCTCGTCGTCCGAGTCCTTCTTAAGGCGCTCGATTTCCTCGCGCTCGATCGCCATCGCGCGCTCGTCCTTGTCAATGCCGTGACGATTGAAGACGCGGACGTCGACGATCGTGCCGGCAACGCCCGGCGGCAGACGCAGCGAGGTGTCGCGGACGTCGGAGGCCTTTTCACCGAAGATGGCGCGCAGGAGCTTCTCCTCCGGCGTCATCGGGCTTTCGCCCTTCGGCGTGATCTTGCCGACCAGAATGTCGCCCGGCTCGACCTCGGCACCCACGTACACGATGCCCGCCTCGTCGAGGTTGCGAAGCGCTTCCTCGCCGACGTTCGGGATGTCGCGGGTGATATCCTCCGGCCCGAGCTTGGTGTCGCGGGCCATCACCTCGAACTCGTCGATGTGGATCGACGTGAACACGTCGTCCTTCACGATCCGCTCGGAGATGAGGATCGAGTCCTCGTAGTTGTAGCCGTTCCAAGGCATGAACGCGACGAGCGCGTTGCGGCCCAGCGCCAGCTCGCCGAACTCGGTCGACGGACCGTCGGCAAGCACGTCGCCTGCCTTCACCACGTCGCCCACCTTCACCAGCGGACGCTGGTTGATGCAGGTTGACTGGTTCGAGCGCTGGAACTTCATCAGCGTGTAGATGTCCACGCCGCTTTCGTTCGCATCGACGTCACCGGTCGCACGGATCACGATGCGGGTCGCGTCGACCTGGTCGACCACGCCGGCACGCTTGGCCGAGATCGCGGCGCCGGAATCCCGGGCCACGGTCTCTTCCATGCCGGTGCCCACGAACGGAGCCTCGGCCTGGACCAGCGGCACCGCCTGGCGCTGCATGTTCGAGCCCATCAGCGCGCGGTTCGCGTCATCGTTCTCCAGGAACGGAATGAGCGAGGCCGCGACCGACACCAGCTGCTTGGGGCTGACGTCCATCAGGGTGATCTGATCGCGCATCGCCATCAGGAACTCGCCTGCCTGACGCGCGGAGATCAGGTCCTCGACGAAGCGACCTTCGGCATCGAGCTCGGCGTTCGCCTGCGCGACGGTGTGCTTCTGCTCTTCCATCGCCGACAGGTAGACGACCTCGTCGCTGACCTTGCCGTCGATCACCTTGCGGTACGGCGTCTCGATGAAGCCGTACTTGTTGACGCGCGAGAACGACGCCAGCGAGTTGATCAGGCCGATGTTCGGGCCTTCCGGCGTTTCGATCGGGCAGATACGGCCATAGTGAGTCGGGTGGACGTCGCGGACTTCGAAGCCCGCACGCTCACGAGTCAGGCCGCCCGGCCCGAGCGCCGAGACGCGACGCTTGTGCGTCACTTCGGAGAGCGGGTTGGTCTGGTCCATGAACTGCGACAGCTGCGACGAACCGAAGAACTCGCGCACCGCGGCGACCGCGGGCTTGGCGTTGATCAGGTCGTTCGGCATCACGGTCGAGACGTCGACCGAGGACATGCGCTCCTTGACCGCACGCTCCATGCGCAGCAGGCCGACGCGATACTGGTTCTCCAGCAGCTCGCCCACCGAACGCACGCGACGGTTGCCCAGGTTGTCGATGTCGTCGACTTCGCCCTTGCCGTCCTTCAGGTCGACCAAGGTCTTCACGACCGCGAGGATGTCCTCGGTGCGCAGCGTGGTGACCGTGTCCTCGGCGTCGAGGTCCAGGCGCATGTTGAGCTTCACGCGGCCGACGGCCGAGAGGTCGTAGCGCTCGGGATCGAAGAACAGGCCGCCGAACAGCGACTCCGCGGTTTCCAGCGTCGGCGGCTCGCCGGGGCGCATGACGCGATAGATGTCGGACAGCGCCTGCTCACGCTCCTCGGCCTTGTCGGCCTTGAGCGTGTTGCGGATCCACGGACCGGTGGTGACGTGATCGATGTCGAGCAGCTCGATGCGATCGATCCCGGCCTTGTCCAGCAGCTCGAGGTTCTCGGCCGACACTTCGTCGCCCGCCTCGATGTAGATGCGGCCCGTCGTCTCGTCGATCAGGTCATAGGCGCTGTAGCGGCCGTAGATTTCCTCAGTCGGGATCAGCAGGTCGGTGAGACCGTCCTTGCCGGCCTTGTTGGCGGCACGCGGGCTGATCTTCTGGCCGGCCGGGAAGATGACCTCGCCGGACTTCGCGTCGACGATGTCGAACGCCGGCTTCTGGCCGCGCCAGTTCTCGGCGGCGTACGGGATCTGCCAGCCACCCTCACCGCGCACGAAGGTGACGGTGTTGTAGAAGTGGTTGAGGATCTCTTCCGAGTTCAGGCCCAGCGCATACAGCAGGCTGGTGACCGGCAGCTTGCGCTTGCGGTCGATGCGGACGTTAACGATGTCCTTGGCGTCGAACTCGAAGTCGAGCCACGAGCCGCGGTACGGGATCACGCGCGCCGCGAAGAGGTACTTGCCCGATGCGTGGGTCTTGCCGCGATCGTGGTCGAACAGCACGCCCGGCGAGCGGTGCATCTGCGAGACGATGACGCGCTCGGTGCCGTTGATGAAGAAGGTGCCGTTCTCGGTCATGAGCGGCATGTCGCCCATGTAGACGTCCTGCTCCTTGATATCGAGCACCGAACGGGCTTCCGTATCGGGATCGACCTCGAACACGATCAGGCGCAGCGTGACGCGCATCGGCGCCGCATAGGTGATGCCGCGCTGGCGGCACTCTTCGACGTCGAACTTCGGATCCTCAAGCTCGTAGGTCACGAAGTCGAGTTCGGCGGTGCCGGCGAAGTCGCGGATCGGGAACACGCTGCGCAGCGTCTTTTCCAGGCCCGAGACATAGCCCGTCGACGGATCGCTCCGCAGGAACTGCTCGTAGGATTCGCGCTGAACCTCGATCAGGTTCGGCATCTGCACCACTTCGTGGATGTCGCCGAACACCTTGCGGATACGGCGCTTCGCGGTGCCGTTCTCGATTGCCTTGGTCGCCATGGGAGTAGGTCGCCTCGCTTGGTCAAATTTCGCGCCCGGGAAGCCCCGGGCAGATGCGCGAACGAGACGCAAAAAGCCGCGTCATCCCTGATGGGATCGCAGCTTCGGGGCGTCTCGAAAGACCTCGGCCGATCCATTCGTCCAATGCGTTGCGCGACGACGCATCATTTCCCGATCGTGAGGCAGGGCCGGGATATAGGGCACGGGTCGGAAACAGTCAAGGAATCGCGAACCTTGGGTGAGGGCGTGGCTTGATCCCGAGCCGAGGGGCGTCGTTCGGCCTGGCGCAGCATTGCCACGGTCCGGCGCACCGAGGCCTGATGGGTGCTGGCGGCGCGGGCGCGGATCGGCGTTGGCGGAACGCATGACCATTCGCGCCATCGCTGCAACCACCGTTCTTTTCCTGCCTATGGCCGCCGCCGCGCAGGATGCGGCGCCAGGACCGGTGCCGCTTCCCTGGACGCTGCCGCCCGGCAACAGTGTGACACCGCCAGCGGTCGAGCCGCCGGCAGCGACGCCGTCCGGTCCGGAAGCGGAGCCCAGGCCGACGCCGACCCCGCGCCGGACGGCGCGCCCGCAGCCGACGGCGACGCCTGCGCCAGCACTGGTCGCGCCGCCACGAGTGCGGCCGACTCCTTCGCCGGCTCCCGAAGTGGCGCCAACGGCTGAACCAATTCCGAAAACCGCGCCGACGCCCGAGCTGACGCCGGTGGCTCAGCCCGAGCCCGAGGCCGAACCGGCGCCGGAGCCATCAGTCGCAACCGACCTGCCGCCGGCGACGCCCGAGCCCGCAGGGGAGTCGCGCAGTTCGCTGTTGTGGATCCTACTCGCGGCAGGGCTGGTCGCCGCAATGGCCGCGCTGCTGTTCTGGCGCCGCCGCAAGCCCGAAGATGCTCCGGACGAGATCGCCGAAGTGGCGGCCGAGCCTGCCTCGATCGTGGCACCGCGCGTGGCAGCCGCACCGGAGCCTGCCACTCCGGTGGAACCCGCAACACCTGCGCAGCCGCGCTTCCTAAACCGCGCGGTGCCCGGCCCTGTGCCGACGCCTGCTGCTCCTGCCCCAGCATCCGAGCCGGAAGGCCCGAGCTTCCTGACGCGTCCGATGCCGGAACCAGAGGGCCTGGTCGTGTCGACCGCGTTCCGCACGCCGCCCGCCACGCCCGCCCCGGCTCCAGCGCCGGCGACAGAGCGGGCGCCGCTCGACTTCACTTTCCTGCCAATGGCGATGGGCACCGACGGCGACAAGGCGGTGGTTCGCTTCGAACTCGGAGCCAGCAATCCGACCGACATGGCTGTGCCCGAGCTGCGCTTCGCCGCAGGCCTGTTCGGCGCCAGCCCGCAGCAGGATGCCGAGATCGAACGCTTCTTCGCGGAACTGCCGATCCATGCGCAGCTCCAGCCGTTCCCGGTGGCGGCAGGGGAGGCGCGCAGGGTCGAGGCGACCGTGTCGCTGCCGCTCGACAACCTGCCGGTGTTGAGCGCCGGCGAGCGGCGCTTCTTCGTGCCGGTGATGGCGATCGACGCGCGCTACCGCTGGTCCGACGGACGCGAGGCACGCACCCGCGTCGCGTTTGTGGTCGGCCGTCAAATCCAGGGCAGCGACAAGCTGGCACCGGTGTTTCTCGATCGTGGCGACCGGATGGTCGATCGGCTCGAGGCGCGGCTCCACGGCGAGGTTCGTCGGGACTGAGGGAGGGCACAGCCTCCCCCAGCCCCTCCCCGGAGGCGGGCAGTACCGAGACATCGCCGGCGGAAGCTGAGGCTTCCGAGAGCATCGGGCTCCTGCGCAGGAAGGGGCCCAGGGCCCAAGCCGCTGTACTCGACCGGCCTTACAGAAAGGCGCGTGAGCTCCGGTGTGGGGCTTCTAAGGCGCGTTGGCAGGGCAAGGCGCAGGGCCGCGTCTGCGACGGTCGCAGCGGCGGCCCGCATCCAGCGTCTTCAAGCACGAAAAAGGGGCGGCTCCTGGTCGGAGCCGCCCCTCTTCTTGTCGGCAAGTGCCGCCCGGCCGAAGCCGGGCGCCGCTTACTTGACCTCGACGGTCGCGCCGGCGCCTTCCAGCTGCGCCTTGATCTTGTCGGCTTCGTCCTTGGCGATGCCTTCCTTGACCGGCTTCGGCGCGCCCTCGACGAGAGCCTTCGCTTCGGTCAGGCCCAGGCCGGTGATCGCGCGGACTTCCTTGATGACGTTGATCTTCTTGCCACCGTCGCCGGTGAGGATCACGTCGAACTCGGTCTTCTCTTCGACAGCAGCAGCGCCGCCAGCAGCGCCGCCAGCAGCCGGAGCAGCCGCAACCGCAGCAGCGGCCGAAACGCCCCACTTCTCTTCGAGCAGCTTCGAGAGCTCAGCGGCCTCGAGGACAGTCAGTTCGCTCAGCTGGTCGACGATCGCGTTCAGGTCAGCCATGTGTAATCTCCAAAATCAGATAGTTCGGGTTGATAGTCAGGGCAGGGGCGCCGATCAGGCGGCCTCCTGTTCCTTGTCCGCATGCGCCGCAAGCACGCGAGCGATCTGCGCCGCCGGTGCCTGGGTGATGGTCGCGAGCTTGGTCGCAGGTGCCACGATGAGCCCCACGATCTTTGCGCGCAGCTCGTCGAGCGACGGCAGGCCGGCAAGTGCCTTGATACCTTCCGCGTCGAGAAGCTGGCCGCCCATCGCCCCGCCGACGATCTCGAGCTTGTCCGTGGTCTTGGCGAAGTCGTTGACGACCCGGGCGGCAGCCACGGGGTCGGCAGACGTCGCAAGCGCGGTCGGCCCGGTCAGCAGGTCGGCGATGACCGAGTAATCGGTGCCTTCCGCTGCGATCTTGGCAAGGCGGTTCTTCGCGACCTTGTAGCTGGCGCCGGCTTCGCGCATCTTCGTACGGAGCGCCGTCGACTGGGCGACGGTCATCCCGAGGTTGCGGGTGATGACCACCACGCCGACCTCGTTGAAGGTGCGGTTCAGCTCGGATACCAGCTCACTCTTTTGAGCGCGATCCATGCCGTTCTCCTCACAAATGGGCGGTGCGCTAGGCACAGCCCGGTACATGTCCCGATGGCGAACCACCGGGGGCGACGTGTCCGAGGGGCATGGGCTCTGGTGCCAGCGGATCAACCCGATGGCGGACCCGGCGCTGCGGATGCAGGTCGCCAGGAATAGAATCACCTTCCCCGTCTAGGCAGGGCATTAAGCCGGAAGCCGGCACCTGCTGTCTCGGACGGCGAGCCGGACGCGCACGCGCGCCGGATCAGGTGGCGCCCATAGCAGACCGGCGCGGCGAAGCAAGCGAAACCGATCGGGGTCCCGGAACGAAACAAGCCGGTCCCAGCAACTTAGCTGCTGCTGGTGAACATCGGGAGCCGAGTTGGTAAACGAAACGTTAAGACTCGGCTCGTGGCACGGTGCCACGGCCCGGAGGCCGTTCAATGCGTTTCGCCCGTTCCCTTTTCCTTGCAACTGCGCTCGCGGGCACGGTGCTCGCGGCCGGGCCGGTTCAAGCTGCGCCACCGCAGCCCAAGGTGGTGAGCGTGATGGAGACCGGCGGCGTCCTGCAACCCGGCGAATATCTCTGGGCGCCGGAAGGCGTGCCGCCCGGCAAGCTCGCCATCGTGGTCGATCTCCGGCGCGAGCGGCTTTACGTCTACCGCGGCGGCGTGGAGATCGGGCGGACGCTGATCATCTATGGCGCGGACCATAAGCCGACGCCGACGGGCAGCTTCCCGATCCTGGAAAAGGATCGCGACCATGTCTCGAACCTCTACAATGCACCGATGCCGTACATGCTGCGGCTCACCTGGGGCGGCGTCGCGATCCACGGGTCGGGCGAGGACGTCGACAGCCGCTACGCGACCCACGGCTGCATCGGCGTCCCCGACGAGTTCGCAGCGCTGCTCTATGCGCAGGCCAGGAAGGGTGACACCGTCCTGGTGACGCGCGACTGGATGCCGGAGGTGTATGGCACCGAGGGGGTTCAGGTGGCGGTAGCCGGTTGAAGTCTTGGTCGGCCCACACGCTTTTGCCGGCTGTGGCATTTCTGCAACCAGCTCTCATGAAATCATGCGGGTGCGGCTCTCGTTTATTGCTGCTGTTCATCCCTGAGGCCTAAGCGGGTCTCATCCCGTGTTGGGTAAAAGGGGATGATCATGACCATGTTGTCGCTGCGCCGTCGGGCGCTCCTGAGCGCAAGCGCGCTCGTTGCCTTGGGCACTGCCGCTCCGGGCCTCGCTCAAACCGCGGATCAGGCTGGCACCCAGTCCGCATCGCCTGTCACCGAGTCGCAGGCTACTGACGCCACCACGCAGGACGAGGCTGATCCGGCGACCGAAGTGGTGGTCACCGGTTCGCGTATCGCGCGCCCCGAGTTCGATACGCTGCAGCCGACGCAGGTGATCGGTGCGGCCCAGATCGAGAACCGCGGCTACACCAACGTCGGCCAGGCGCTGACCGAGATCCCGGCCTTCGGTCCTCCGGGCAACAGCGGCGTGGGTGCGCAGTCGTCCTTCGGCCCGGCGCAGACCTTCGTCGACTTCTTCGGCTTGGGCACGCAGCGCACGCTGGTGCTCGTGAACGGCCGCCGCTTCGTGTCCTCGAACACCGCAAGCATCTTCGGCCCGGTGGCTGCCGGCACGCAGGTCGACCTCAACAACATCCCGACGACGCTGGTCCAGCGGGTCGAGACGGTCGCAATCGGCGGTGCGCCGATCTACGGTTCGGATGCGATCGCGGGCACCGTCAACATCATCCTGAAGCGCGACTATGAAGGCCTGAGCATCGAAGGCCAGACCGGCATCTCCGAGCAGGGCGATGCCCCGGACAACCGCATCAGCGTGCTGGCCGGCAAGAACTTCGCCGATGGGCGCGGCAACATCGTCATCTCGGGCGAATACAACCGGGTCAGCGGCTTGGTTGCGAACGATCGCAGCCGCACGCGGCAGGGCTTGTTCTTCGGCTCGCCGACCGGCGACTCCGATTTCCAGCGCGTTCTGTTCCCGAACCAGCGCTATACGGCGTTCACCTCGGGCGGCGTTCCGTTCAGCGCCGACGACGCGCTTGTTTCGCGCTCGGGCATCCGCAATGCCGCGGGCCAGCTGCTCCAGTTCGGCGACAACGGCACGCTGGTTCCGCTCGACCTCGGCACCCCGATGCGTCAGGGCTACATCAGCAGCGGCGGTAACGGCTTCGACCTGCCTGCGCAGACCAACCTGCTGACCGATTCCGAGCGCTACCTTGCCAACGCGCAGCTCAGCTATGAGCTTACCGACAGCGTTCGCTTCTTTGGCGAGGCTTGGTACTCGCACAGCAAGGGCGTGAACCTGATCGACCAGCCGAACTACAACACCTGGCTGTTCGACGACGCGGGGACCGCGGATGGCAACATCATCCTCAGCCTCAGCAATCCGTACCTGAGCGCTGCAGATCGCGCGACGATCGCCGCCAACCTTGAGCCTGGCCAGGAGGAATTCTACCTGGGCCGGGCGCTGAACGACCTCACGACCGGCCGTTCGCAGGCGACGGTGGAAACCTACCGCTTCGTCGGCGGGTTCGACGGTGGCTTCAACATTGGTGAGCGTCGCTTCAACTGGGAAGCGTCAGCGGTGTACGGCCGCTCCGTCACCAAGGGCCGCAACTACGAACTGGTGCAGCAGAACTTCGCCAACGCGCTCGACGCGGTGGTGGATGCCAGCGGCAACATCGTGTGCCGGCCCGGCTACACCAGCGCCAGCATCGAAACGATCGGATCGACCTGCGCGCCGCTCAACATCCTGGGCAGTGGCCAGGCCAGCCAGGCCGCTCGCGACTACATCTTCGCGATCGCCACGCCCCGGTCGGTCAACGAGCAGCTGGTGTTCAACGCCAACGTGACCGGACCGATCTTCACGCTGTTCGGCAACGACGTGAACATCTCGGCGGGCTACGAGCATCGTGAAGAGAAGACCTCGTTCGATCCGGGCGACTTCTATCGCGGCGAGGAGCAGGAAGACGGCTCGCGCGTGCAGTACGGCCGCACGATCCCGATCGACCCGATCAGCGGCAAGTTTCACACCAACGAGGTGTTCGGCGAGCTGGTGATCCCGTTCGTTTCGAGCAAGAACGCGCTGAGCTGGCTGAACACGCTCGAGTTCGACGGGGCGGCGCGCTACGTCGACAACTCCCTCTCGGGCGGCGATCTGACCTGGACCGCCGGTGGCCGGATCGGCTTCATCCGCGACTTCACCATCCGCGGCAACTTCACCCGCTCCATCCGCTCGCCCGCGATCACCGAAGTGTTCAACCCCACCTCGCGTGCGTTCGACAGCGGCGCCGATCCGTGTGATCAGCGTTACTACCAGAGCGGCCCGAACCCTGCGGTTCGTGAAGCGAATTGCCGTGCCGTGGGTATTAACCCGGCAACCTTCGACTCCAACTTCAGCAACTTCACCATCCCGGTCACGGTTTCGGGTAACCCGAACCTCGAAAACGAGAAGGCGAATAGCTGGACCGTCGGTGCCATCATCCAGCCCCGGTTCGCGCGCAGCTTCACGCTTGCAGTCGACTGGATCAATATCGAGCTGAAGGATGCGATCACGTCCTTGGGCGGCGAGGACATCCTCAACGCCTGCTATGACTCGGCGGACTTCCCGAACAGCTTCTGCAGCCTGGTCACGCGCGACGCAGACGGCCAGGTGACGAACATCAACGAGGGCTACTACAACGCTGCAAGCTACAAGACGGCAGGGTTGCAGGCGACCGCAGCCTACCGCCTGCCGCTCACGCGCGTCGGGCTGGACAGCAGCGGAACGGTGGGCCTGTCGGTGAACTATTTCTACCGCGACAAGCTGGAAACCCAGGTCGGCACTGGCGACGTGAACCACTTCGCGGGTGAAGTCGGCTATCCTCGCCATTCCGGCACGGCGAATCTCACCTACGAGAGCGACAGCTTCAACCTGCTGTTCCAGGCTCGCTACACCGGCAAGGGTGAGTTCGACATCGACGAGGCCGACAATGCCCGCAACATCAGCGGCGTGGGCGACTGGTGGCTGTTCAACACCACCGTCGGTGTGAAGGTGAACGAGCAGTTCGGCCTGAAGCTGATCGTCGACAACGTGTTCGACAAGTCGGCACCCTATCCGGTTCCGGCCGGGGGCTTCGGTACCCAGACCTACTTCTCGGGTATCCTGGGCCGCTTCTTCCGGGTCTCGGCGACCGCCAAGTTCTGATCCGCGAAGATCGGACGATCAAATCAGCCGCCCGGGGAGACCCGGGCGGCTTTTTTCATGGCAGGCGCCCTGGATGCTCGCGCCGACCCACAGTTGAGAGTCCCGCTGAAGACGGCGCCCTGCTGACCCTTACTGCCGGGTAGATGGGCGAGAGGCGTCCGGGCAGGGGGAGGATGCAGCGCTGGCAAGGGAGCAGCGTAAGGGCCCGCAGCGGCCTGCTGCGGGCCGCACAAACAAAAAGGGCCGGGATCGCTCCCGGCCCTTTCCGTTTGTATCGAGTCCCGAAGGGATCAGGCGGTGGCGACTTCCGCCACGTCCACCCGCACGCCCGGGCCCATCGACGACGAGAGCGCGACCTTCTTCAGGTACTTGCCCTTGGCGCCCGACGGCTTGGCCTTGACGACCGCATCGACCAGCGCGTCGAAGTTCTCGCGCAGGTCCTCGGCCGAGAAGCTCGCCTTGCCGATGCCGGAATGGATGATGCCGGCCTTCTCGACGCGATACTCGACCTGACCGCCCTTGGCGGCTTCCACGGCGGCTGCGACGTTCATGGTCACGGTGCCGAGCTTCGGGTTCGGCATCAGGCCCTTGGGACCCAGCACCTTACCGAGACGGCCGACCAGGCCCATCATGTCCGGGGTGGCGATGCAGCGATCGAAGTCGATCTTGCCGCCCTGGATGGCTTCCATCAGGTCCTCGGCGCCGACGACGTCCGCACCGGCTGCCGTGGCTTCGTCAGCCTTGGCGCCGCGGGCGAACACGCCCACGCGGACGGTCTTGCCGGTGCCCTTGGGCAGGGTCACGACGCCGCGGACCATCTGGTCGGCGTGGCGCGGATCGACGCCCAGGTTCAGCGCGACTTCGACGGTCTCGTCGAACTTGGAGGTCGCGTTGGACTTCACCAGCGCGATCGCTTCGTCAACGCCGTGCAGCTTCTCGCTGTCGATCGTCCAGGTCTTCTGCTTCTTGGTCAGCTTGGCCATGATCTCAGCCCTCCACCACTTCGAGGCCCATCGCGCGGGCGGAGCCTTCGATGATCTTGGTCGCTGCCTCGATGTCGTTGGCGTTCAGGTCCTTCATCTTCGCGGTGGCGATGTCGGCCACCTGCGAACGCTTGATCGAACCCGCGGTCACCTTGCCCGGCTCCTTGGAGCCCGACTTCAGGTTCGCTGCCTTCTTGAGAAGGTAGGTCGCCGGCGGCGTCTTGGTCTCGAACGAGAAGGAGCGGTCGGCATAGACGGTGATGACGGTGGGGAGGGGGGTGCCCTTCTCGACGTCGCCGGTCTGCGCGTTGAACGCCTTGCAGAATTCCATGATGTTCACGCCGCGCTGACCCAGCGCCGGGCCGATCGGCGGCGACGGGTTGGCGGCACCAGCTGCAACCTGCAGCTTGATATAGCCGGTGATCTTCTTTGCCATGTTTCTCACTCTGTAGCGGGGCAGGGTCTGGCGACCTCGCCCGTTTCAAGTTTAGCGGTTCGATCGGCCGCCCGATGGACAGACGCCTCCCGCAAGTTTTCCACGCATGACGTTGGAAGGCGCGCGCATAGCCGAAGCGGGGGCGAAAGGCAATTGGCCGTGCCGGAGCCTCACACCCGTGCGAACCAGATGACGTGCATCGGTCCCTTGCCATTCTCCCGGGCGCGGACGCGAACCTCGTCAACGGCAAATCCCGCCTGGGCAAGTCGCCGTGCGAATGCAGGATCGGGCGCGGCCGACCACACGGCGAGGATGCCGCCCGGTCGCAGCGCTGCCCGCGCGAGCGCCAGCCCGCGCGCCGTGTACAGGCCGTCATTCTCTTGCCGGGTAAGACCGTCAGGACCATTGTCGACGTCCAGCAGGATCGCGTCATAGCGCTCGGGGCCTGCCGCAGCCTCGCCGATCGCGGCCCCCACGTCGCCCATCCGGATGGTGACGCGCGGATCGTCCAGACATCCCTGGGCGAGTTCCGCCATCGGCCCACGCGCCCATTCAATGATGCCGGGCACCAGTTCGGCGACCGTCACCTGGGCGTCGGGGCCCACCAGGCCGAGCACCGCACGCAGCGTGAAGCCCATGCCATAGCCGCCGATCAGCAGCCGCGGTGCCGGGCGCGCCCCGAGTCGATCGCAGGTCATGGTGCCCAGCGCGACCTCGGATCCGCGCATGCGGCTGCTCATCAACTCATTGCGTTCGAGCAGGATCATGAAGTCGCCGCCGCGACGGACCAGCCGCAGCGGCGGCCCTCCCGGGACCTCGGCGACTCCGATCAGCTCGCGCGGAGTCACCGCTTGCGGGCTTTGCGCGCAGCGTATCGGGCGTCGCGAGCGGCTTTCAGCTCTTCCGCCGTCTTCTGGGGCTTGGGCGCAGCAGGTGCCTGGGCAGCACGGGCTGCCTCCGCCTCGGCCAGCTTCGCTGCCCTCTCGGCTTCGGCGGCCTTCAGGCGCTCGGCACGACGCTCGGCCGCGGCAGCCTTGCGGGCTGCCTGGGTCGCCTCGCGCGCCGCGATGGTTGCCGGATCCGCGGCGGGCTTGTTGCGGAGCTTTTCGAGCGCCGTCTGCTTGGCGGCACGCGATGCGGCTGCACGTTCGGAGAAATCGGGAGTCTTGTACCCTGCCATGTCTAGTCCGTCATGGGTCGCGACCATCGCGACCGGAGAGGGAGCCCTTTAGACCAATCTCCCGCAGAGTCTCGCATGCGAATGGTGCGGATCCGGCGGCGACGTCGAAAACGGCCTGCAGAACCCCCAGTATTTATGCCCAGCTGCCGTGGCCGCGTTCACTTCAAGGCTCGAGTGCTTGAGGGCTCGTCGCAAACTGCTTGCTGGAAAGGCCGATGCACCTGTACGTGACACTTCGATGACCCCCCCTCCACCGGACCAGTCACGCGATCGCCGGATCGAGGATCCTACCAACCTGTGGGTCATACACCCGGCGGGGCGGATGCTGCTGCCCTGGTTCATCGCACGGGGAATTTCGGCAAACGCAGTGTCGGTCGGGGGGCTGACGCTCGGCGTCTTGGCCGCTCTCGCCTTCGGCCGCTGGGAACATTGGCCGTTCGTCGTGGCGGGATCGGTGCTGTCGGTCGCTTGGCTGATCGCGGACGGACTCGACGGCATGATTGCGAGGGCGACCGGCACGGCGAGCCCGCTCGGGCGGGCGCTCGACGGCCTGTGCGATCATGGCGTCTTCATCCTGATCTATCTGGTTCTCGCCTCGTCGATCAGCACCCTCGATGGCTGGTTGCTGGCCATTGCAGCAGGTGTCGCGCACGCGCTGCAATCGAACCTTTACGAAGGGGAGCGCGCGCGCTTCCACCGCCGGTGCAAAGGTTTGGGCTCGGCGCCCCCGCAACCCAGTCGCAACCCGCTTGTCCGGTTCTACGACCGCATTGCCGGGACGGTCGATCGGTTCGCCGGTCCGTTTGACGACGCCCTCCGCAACAGGAGCGACTCCGCACGGCTTGCGGCTGTCTATGGCCAGCAGGCGGCCAAGCCGATGCGGTTGATGCGGTTCCTGACCGCCAACACGCGGATCGGAGCGATCTTCGTCGCGTGTCTGGCGGGCGATCCGCGGCTGTTCTGGTGGTTCGAGATCGGACCGCTCACCCTTGTTCTGATCATCGGGTTGATTTGGCATCGCAGCGTCGAGGCCCGACTAGCCCGCAGCGCGTCTCCGGTGGAGCGCGCCTTTTCCTCTATTCCAATCATCCAGTCGAAGGACGTGAAGAAGTAATGCCGAGCATCAACATCGCAGTCGTCGGCGTCGGTAACTGCGCCAGCTCCCTCGTTCAGGGACTTTCCCACTATCGCGACGGCGCCAACGAGCGGACGGGCCTGATGCATTGGGACCTTGGCGGCTACCGGCCGAGCGACATCAAGGTCGTGGCCGCCTGGGACGTCGACCAGCGCAAGGTCGGCAAGGATGTGGCGGAAGCGATCTTCGCCAAGCCGAACTGCACCGCCATCTTCTGTGCCGAAGTCGAGCCGACCGGCGCGATCGTTCAGATGGGCAAGGTGCTGGACGGCGTCGCCGAGCACATGTCCGAGTACAAGGACGACCGCACCTTCCTCCTCGCCGACGCGAAGGAACCGACGAAGGAAGAGGTCGTCGCAGCGCTCCGCGCGACCAACACCGACGTGCTGATGAACTATCTGCCGGTGGGCTCGCAGGCTGCCACCGAATTCTACGCGGAATGCGCGATCGAAGCGGGCGTCGCCTTCGTGAACAACATCCCGGTCTTCATCGCCAGCAACCCGGAATGGGCGAAGCGGTTCGAGGATGCGGGCGTGCCGATCGTCGGCGACGACATCAAGGCGCAGCTCGGCGCGACCATCGTGCACCGCGTGCTGACCGACCTGTTCGCCAAGCGCGGCGTGAAGCTGGAGCGGACCTATCAGCTCAACACCGGCGGCAACACCGACTTCCTCAACATGTCGAACCATCGCCGCCTGGAATCCAAGAAGATCTCCAAGACCGAGGCGGTGCAATCGGTCGCGGCCGAGCGGCTCGAGGAGGACAACGTCCACATCGGCCCGTCCGACTATGTGCCCTGGCAGAACGACAACAAGATCTGCTTCCTGCGCATGGAAGGCTCGATGTTCGGCGGCGTGCCGATGAACCTCGAACTGCGCCTTTCGGTCGAGGACAGCCCGAACAGCGCCGGCGTTGCGATCGACATGATCCGCTGCGCCAAGCTGGCGAAGGACCGGGGCCTTGCCGGTCCGATCGACGGCGCCTCCGCCTATTTCTGCAAGCATCCGCGCACGCAGATGACCGACGACCTCGCCCAGCAGGCGGTGGAAGCGTTCGTCGCGGCCCATTGAGGTGATCGATACCGCCATCCTGCTGGCAGCCGGTGAAGGAAGCCGGCTGCGTTCCGCAGCGCCGTTCAAGCCCTTGTGTACTGTCGGGGGACGCCCCCTGGTGGATCACGCGATTGCGGGGCTGGCGGAGGCAGGCATGGCGCGCGTCGTGGTCGTGCTCGGCTATGGTGCCGAGCAGATCGAATCTCATCTCGGCGAGCGGGCCTGGCCGCTCGCCGTCGAGACGGTGCGGGTCGAGGATTATCGCCAGCCCAATGGCGTGTCCGTATTGGCGGCAGAAGGCCATGTCGCCGGGGCGCCTGCCTTGCTCGCCATGTGCGATCATCTTGTCGACCCGGCCCTCTATCGACGGATGGCGGAGACGGGCGAGGCGACCACCGGCGCTCGCTTGGGAATCGACCGGCGGCTCGACAGCGATTGGATTGACCTGGACGACGTGACGCGCGTGCAGACGGCGGGCGAGCACATCGTCGCGATCGGCAAGGGGCTGCATCCCTACGACTGCTTCGACACGGGCGTGTTTGCGGTTGGGGCGGGGCTGTTCGCCTCGCTACGGACGCTCGCGGCGCCCTCGCTGACGGAAGGGATGCGCGCCCTTGCCCATGATGGCGAGGCACGGGTGACCGACTGCAGCGACCTCGACTGGATCGACGTCGACGACCAATGGGCGCTCGACAAGGCGGAGGCGTGGCTCGCGGCCACCAGCGTCGTCTAGGCGCAGTTCCGTTGAGCACAGGCTGGTGACGTAAAAGAAAGGCCGGAGCATGAAGCTCCGGCCTTTCTTGTTTTTACGGTGAAGACGCGACCGCCTTGTGCGATCGTGCGAAGCTTACTTGCTGCGCTCGACCTGCTCGAAGTCCAGTTCCACAGGGGTGGCGCGACCGAAGATCGACACCGACACCTTGACCTTCGACTTGTCGAAGTCGAGTTCCTCGACCAGCCCGTTGAAGCTCGCGAACGGACCGTCGAGCACCTTCACCGAATCGCCGATCTCGAAATCGACCTTGATCTTCTGCTTGGGAGCAGCGGCCGCTTCCTGCTTGGTGTTCAGGATGCGCGCGGCCTCGGCCTCGCTGATCGGCTGCGGCTTGCCCGACGAACCCAGGAAGCCCGTCACCTTCGGCGTGTTCTTCACCAGGTGATAGACGTCGTCGTTCATGTCGAGCTTGGCGAGGACGTAGCCCGGAAAGAACTTGCGCTCCGACTGCACCTTCTTGCCGCGACGAACCTCCGTCACGGTCTCCACCGGCACCTCGACCGATTCGACCAGCCGGTCGAGCCCGAGGCGGGTGGCGTCGGCCAGGATCTGGTCGCGAACCTTGTTCTCGAAACCCGAATAGGCGTGGATGATGTACCAGCGCGACATGCAGTATCCTTTAGGCGGCCAGGCTCAGCAGCATCTTCACGATCGCGTCGAACGCCGAGTCCACCGCGAAGAAGAAGACGCCCAGCAGCGTTGCCATGATGACCACCATGACCGCCGTCATGACCGTTTCGCGGCGCGTCGGCCACGTGACCTTCTTGGTCTCGGTCTGGACCTGGCGGATGAACTCTGCCGGAGATGTCTTCGCCACTGTTTCACCTGAAAGTCTTGTGCGTCACCGACCGCGGGGCAAGGGTCCGCTGCCCGGTTCCTTTCCGAAGGAACCGGCGCAGGCCATCCACGCTGTCGGATTGGGTCTGGTATCTAGCGACGAAGCCTGCACGGTGCAAGCGATGGATGGGAAGGGCCGGCAGGGGCCTCTTCCCTGCTGTCAGAGGAGCCCTACCGCGAGGAAGCCGCCGACCAGTGCCACCAGCACGGCGATGCCGATCAGGTTCAGCCGCCGCTCGATGAACGCCTGCACGGGAGCGCCATAGCGCTTGAGCAGGAAGGCGATGAGGAAGAAGCGAAAGGCTCGGGTGACCAGCGCCGCGGCCATGAAGGCGGCAAAGTTGAACTTGGCCAGGCCGCTGGCGATCGTCACCAGCTTGAACGGGATCGGGGTCAGGCCCTTGATCAGGATGATCGCCGCGCCCCACTGCGCGTACCAGGCCTGGAACTCGTGTGCCTTGTCCTCAAGCCCGTAGAGGTGGATCAACCACTGGCCCAGGCTGTCCCACAGGAAGTAGCCGATCGCATAGCCAAACGCGCCGCCGAGCACGGACGCGATCGTGCAGATGGCGGCGATCCGATAGGCGCGCTCGCGATGCTGCAGCACCACCGGGACGAGCACCACGTCGGGCGGGATGGGGAAGAAGGAACTCTCGCAAAACGACACCACCGCCAGGCTGCGGACGGCGTGGCGATGGTTGGCGAGGCGGAGCGTCCAGTCGTAGAGCGCGCGAAACATCGACAGGTCCTGGAAAAAGGCAGGCGACATGCCGGAAGGCGTGCCGGAAACCCGTCGCGGTCGCGCCAGGCGCGGGTTTCCTAGGCGGCCCGCACAGGGCAGGCAAGCGGTCGAGGGGTAGTGCGCCCGCCTGAGGCGGCAAAGCAGCGGTGGTCGGGCGAGCGTGCTCGCATCATGCTGCTGAAGGGAGACCTTGCCGCCGCCTCAGACGAGGCGACGGCAGGTGCTGGCAGGAGTGGAGGGACTCGAACCCACGGCCCTCGGTTTTGGAGACCGATGCTCTACCAACTGAGCTACACTCCTATTGCCCCGCCCTGTATCCGCCGTTTCCGCCGGGGGCAAGGGCCCTCGGCATGCAAAAACGAGCCGGGATGCACGGGGCGCCGACTCCCGCTAAGCGGCAGCCGGAAACTCAGGCGGCGATGTCGTAGGGCTTGATCTCGCCGTTCAGGTACAAGTTACGTGCTTTTGCGCGGCTGAGCTTGCCCGAGCTGGTGCGCGGCAGCGTGCGCGGCGGCACCAGTTCGATCACGCAGTTCATGCCGGTGACGGCGCGGACGCGCTCGCGGATTTCCTCGCGCAGGCGCTGGCGCTCGGCATCGTCCGACGCGCGACACTGCACCAGCACCGCGGGCGTCTCCTCGCCTCCGGGAGTGGTGATCGCAAAGGCGGCGATGTCGCCGGCCTTGAAACCGGGCAGCTGTTCGACCGCCCATTCGATGTCCTGCGGCCAATGGTTGCGGCCGTTGACGATGATCATGTCCTTGGCCCGGCCCACGATGTAGACATAGCCGTCCGACATGTAGCCCATGTCGCCGGTGTCGAGCCAACCATCGGCCATGCACGCCTCGGTCGCGGCCTCATCGCGGAAATAGCCGACCATGACCGACGGGCCCTTGCACCAGACCTTGCCGATCGCGCGCTCGGGCAGCGGGGTGCCGTCCTCCTCGCGGATCTCGACGGTCATGTCGCGCACCGGCTTGCCGCAGTTGACGATCGCGCGGAATCGCTGCGGGCGATCGCCGTGGCGGTCCCCACCCGACAGCTCGGTCTCCTCGACCAGCTCGACCTGGATGCCTTCGCCCGGCGGCATGATCGAGACCGCCAGCGTCGCCTCCGCAAGGCCGTAGCTGGGCAGGAAGGCGGAGGCCTGGAAGCCTGCGTCGCCGAACGCATCGACGAAGCTCTGCATCACGTCCGGGCGGATCATGTCGGCGCCGTTGCCTGCCACGCGCCAGCGAGACAGGTCGAAGCGATCCGACGCCTTGGTCTGCGACGACATGCGGCGCGCGCAGATGTCGTAGCCGAAGGTCGGCGAGTAGGAGAGAGTGGTGCCCGTGTTGCGGCTGATGAGGTCGAGCCAGGCGAGCGGGCGCCGCGCAAAGTCCTCGGTCTTGAGATAGTCGGTCGACACCTGGTTCGCGACCGGGGACAGGAAGCAGCCGACCAGGCCCATGTCGTGGTACCAGGGCAGCCACGAAACACAGCGGTCGGTGCCGACCAGCTTCATGCCGTGGCTGTGCGCGGCCAGGTTGTTGAGCAGCGCATGGTGCGTGATGGCGACGCCGTGCGGGAAGCGCGTCGAGCCGCTCGAATATTGCAGATAGGCGATGTCGTCGCCCTTGGCGGTCGGCAGCTCGGCTTCGGGCGCCTCGCGGGTCGCGAACTCGGACCAGTCGATCCCTTCGACGCCGGCGATGCGCGCGGCTTCACCGGCCATCTGCGCAAGCTCGGGCGGGAAGATCAGCATCTTGGGGTCGCAGCTCGAAAGCTGGACGCGCAACTGCTCGACATAGGCCTCGCGGCCACCGAAGGAGGTGGGCAGCGGCAGCGGAACCGGCCAGGCGCCTGCATAGACCACGCCGAAGAACAGGCTCGCAAACTCGGCGCCGGTCTCGGCGACCAGCGCGATGCGGTCCTCTGGGCGAACGCCGGCGGCGATCAGGCGGCGCGCCTGGGTCAGCGCGTCTTCGCGGAGCTCGGAATAGGGGTAGGCACGGATCAGGGTACCGCGCGCATCATGAAAGTTCAGCCCCCGAACGCCGGAGGCTGCGTAATCCAGCGCCTCACCCAGCGTATCGAAGTCGGCAAAGCGGCGCGGCAGCGTATCGACCGTGGGCGTGCCACCCGGTGCCGTTGCTTCCATATCGGTGTTCATCGTCAAAAAGCGTCCTCCCTGCGGCGACGGCCCGCCATCCAGCGCGCGAACGCGCGACGGCCTAGCGTCACGGCAATCCCGTTCAAAATCACTGCCCAGTGTGGCACAAACATGGCGCATGTCCTACGCCCGCCGCCCCACCGCCTCGCCTAAGCCGCTCGACGCAGCGGCGCTCGAGCGGTTGGCGTTGCGCTATGTCGAGCGGTACGCGACCACCCGCGCACGGCTGCGCCAGTATCTTGCCCGTAAGCTGCGCGAGCGCGGCTGGGAAGGTGCAGAAGCGCCGGCGGTCGATTCGCTGGCGGAACGCATGGCCGAGCTGCGCTACGTCGATGATCGCGTTTTTGCGGAGAACAAGGCTGCCGTAATGGGGCGGCGGGGGCTGGGCGCGCGCCGCGTCGAAGAGGCCCTCCGGCACGCGGGGGTCGAGGCCGACGACATCGAGGAAGTCGCGGGGGCCAGCGCCGATGAGGCGGCGGAGAGCGCACTGCGCTTCGCCAAACGTCGGAAAATAGGGCCGTTTTCGCCTTCTCCTGCGCAGCCGGACCTCGTGCGGAAGCAGGTGGCGGCGATGGTTCGGGCCGGGCACGCGCCGGCGATCGCATGGCGGATCGTGCGCCTCACGCCGGGAGAGGACACGGGATTTCTTCTGGACGAGGAAAACCGAAACAAAACGTCGCCATCCGGCTGGGAGCTGTGATAGGCCTTCGAGCCGGGGGAACAATATAGATGCGTGCGGAACCGCAGCGCGCACCGCTCGACCGCGAAGGCGAGACGCGCGAAGATCAAGAGAGGGGAGCCGGCGTTGCCGATGCGGCCGTTGCCGTGTCCGGCGTCGTCAAATGGTTCGACGTGACACGCGGCTTCGGCTTCATCGTCGCGGACGATCCGGAACATGGGGACGTGCTGGTGCACTTCTCCGTGCTTCAGCCGCACGGAAGGCGGACCTTGCCGGAAGGCGCACGGGTCGAATGTCTGGCCACGTGGCGGCAGCGCGGCATGCAGGCACGCGAAGTGCTCTCGATCGACCTGTCCCAAGCCGTGGAGGAACAGCGGCCGCGCGCCAGTGGGCGAAGCGAGCGCGTCGACCTGATCGCTTCGGCCGGAGCGTTCGAGCCCGTCGCCGTCAAATGGTTCAACCGGCTCAAGGGCTATGGCTTCCTGTTGCGTGCAAGCGACGGCGCCGATGTGTTCGTCCATATGGAAACCCTGCGGCGCGGTGGTATCGAGGAACTCGAGCCCGACCAGCCGATGCGCGCACGGGTGGTGGAAGGCGAGCGCGGGTTGCTCGCCGTGGTTGTCGAGAGGGCAGAAGCGTGATCAGCAAGGGTGTGCGGGCGGCGCTGGTTGCAGCGGCGATGGCGCTGTGCGGTGCGTGCACGAGCAACGGCAATGAGGGGAGCAATGCGACGAGCGTGTTGCCCCGGACCGAGGTCACTATCGAAAGTGCCGGCGGGGCGCACCGGTTCGACGTGGAAGTTGCCCGTACGGCCAAGGAGCAGGCGGACGGCCTGATGTACCGCACCAACATCCCGCAGGACGGTGGCATGTTGTTCGCGCCCTATCCGGCCGGCGGCGGAGCGCCGCGCGCGGCAAGCTTCTGGATGAAGAACACGCCTTCGCCGCTCGACATTCTGTTCATCCGTGCGGACGGCACGGTGGCGACGCTTGCCGAGAACACCATCCCCTTTTCCGAAGCGCCGGTATCGTCGCGCGAGCCTGTCAGCGCGGTGCTGGAGATCCGCGGCGGTCGCGCCGCCGAACTCGGCATCGCCGAGGGGGACAAGGTGCGCTGGAAGGACGTCGCGGCCAAGTAAAGGTGGCAGGATCGCCCGCTTTCGCCCGCCGGGACGTTCGAAGCTGGTTGCTGGCAGGCGCGGGCAGAGGTAAGCGGCAGCGCATGGGCATGCTCAAATCGATCTTCACCTGGTGGGAAGGCGCCACCATCGGCACCACGCTTGCACTGCGCGGCAGGAAGAAGGTGGGCACCGATTCGCTCGGCAACGTCTATTACGAGGGCGGCTCCGACACGAACGGCCAGCCGCGCCGCTGGGTGATCTATGCGGGCAACAACGACGCGAGCCTCGTGCCGCCCGAGTGGTTCAGCTGGCTGCACCACCAGATCGATGGCCTGCCGAGCGAGGCGCTTCCGCCGGTCCGTACCTGGGAAAAGCCGCCGGAAGGCAATCACACCGGCACCCCGCTTGCATGGCGGCCGCCGGGCGCGCTGGACCAGGGCGGCCAGCGCATTCGCGCAACAGGTGATTACGAGGCGTGGAGCCCCGACGCGTGAATCGCCGCCTGGCCCTGATCGGGCTGGTACTGGCGGTGCTGGTCGCTGTCGGAGCCTGGCTTTACCTGCGCCCAAGCGCCGAGCGGGGGGACGGTGCTCCCGATCCGGAGGCGGTTGCTTTCGACGCGGCTGACGGCGCGGCGCCCGCAGCGGATGTCGTGAGCGTGGCGAGCGGCGACGCGGTTGCGGTGCCTGGCGCGACGCCGATGGCGGAGCGGGTCGCGGTGATCGGCTTCCTGAACAAGCGGAACGGGGAGACCCGCGAGCTGACCATGAAGCCGGGCGAGGCACGGCGGATCGGCGATGCCGTGGTCCGTCTGCGCGCCTGCGAGCGCACGGCGCCCTGGGAGCAGGAGCAATATACCGGCGCGTTCGTGCAGCTCGACGTCCGCGGCCCGGACGGCCGGTGGCGGCGCACCTTCTCGGGCTGGTTGTTCAAGGAGCGGCCCGCGCTGAACGTGGTGCAGCACCCGATCTACGACGTGTGGCCCAAGAGCTGCACGATGCGCTTCCCTGAAACCGGGCCGGACACGGTGTCCGTGCCGAGCACAGGTAACAGCCGGTCGAGCGCGAAGAAGTCGGGCGGCGATTCGGCGGGCGCGGCACCGTCGGAACCGGCTGCTTCCGAGTCGAGCGCGGCGGCCAACAGCACCGAGTAATCTGCTCGATCGACCTCCACGACGCCCAGGGTGGCAAGGTGGTCGGTCTGAAACTGGCAGTCCAGAAGCGTGAAGCCGCCGACGCGGAGGCGGGCGACGAGCCAGGCGAGCGCGACCTTGGATGCGTCGGTGGCGCGGCTGACCATGCTTTCGCCGAAGAAGGCGCGGCCGAGTGCGAGGCCGTAGAGGCCGCCGACGAGGCGGTCGCCGTCCCAGCATTCGACCGAATGGGCGAAGCCCAGCGCGTGGAGGCGCAGGAATACGTCTTCGATCGGGCCGCTGATCCAGGTTTCGAGGCGGTCCGGGGCGGTTTCGGCGCAGAGCTGCAGGATCTCGCCAAAGGCTTGGTCGACGGTGACGCGGAAGCGATCGGCGGCGAGCGTTTTCCGGAGTGAGCGGGAGCAGTGGAAGCCGTCGAGCGGCAGGATGCCACGGCGCCGCGGCTCGACCCAGAAGACCGAGTCGGCATCGCGATGGTCGGCCATGGGGAAGACCCCCATGGCGTAGGCGCGCAGCACCGTCTGGGGATCGAGGGGCACGGACGGGGCCATCGGAAAAGTCTAGCCGGTCGGAGACCCAAAGGAAAAGGGCCGGCGGCACATGCCACCGACCCTTTGAACCGACTCGGAGAAAGTTGGATCAGGCCTTGCAGCTCTGTGCCGGCTTGCCCGGCTGGGTGAGGGTGATCGACTTGGCATCGCCGGTCAGGCTGTAGCCATCGGCCTTGAGCGGATCGCCGGCCTTTTCGGCCTTGAGCGCGACGGCGGTGCCGCCCTTCTGGGTGCGCAGGTTGGCCAGCCTGTCGCCGGCGAAGAAGTCGACGTAGACAAGCGTGTTGTCCTTGCAGCGGAAGGTGCTGGTCGCCTTCACCGCCGGGGGAAGTTCCACCGGGGCGGCGTTGGCGAGCTGGGAGGCCATCGGGTCCGGCGCACGGGCGTCGACGGTCTCGGTCTTCTGTTCGCAGCCCGCGAGAAGAGAAAGCGCGAGGGCCGCAGCGGCAGTGGGGAGCAGGGAGCGTTTCATAGCGCGGGTTGCTTCGCGCATGGGATACGCCCCGTCAAGCGTAAGGAGATAACAAAACACGCGGCTGCCGTGGCGCAGCATTACCCGAAGCGACCCGCCGGACCCGTAACGATCGGCCCTGTATGGGAGCGGTACCGCCTCCAAGCGGAGGCGGTACCGCAGTGCGGCAAGCCCCGGGGCGTCAGGCGTTGCTGCTGCCGGTCTGGCTCCGCATGCTGCCACGATCCTGCACGAGCGACGGCGCGGGGCCGGTCGCGGGCCGCAGCGCATCACGCTCGCCGGCGGGGACCGGCGCGGTCGGATCGGGGCGGAACGCCTCCGGCGCGCGGTCCTTGGGGCCGGGATGCGGCTTGTCGAGGGCGAGATCGACCGGGACATGCTCGCCGGTGCCGACATCGCCGGCGCGGGCATCGCGCTGCTGGCGCGCGAGCAGCCAGCCGCCAAGCCCGAGCGCCACGCCCAGCAGGCCGATGCCGGCCGTCATCAGCCGGGAGCGGGCGGGAGCGGCTGCGGTGCGGCGACGAGTAGCGGGGGCCTGGGCCATGAAGATCCTTCCTGAGTTCGTTCTGCGCGCTCCAACCGCCGGGGCGGGAGCGGGGTTCCGGTTGAAGCCGGGGCGGGTCGGGGCGCCCGGCGCCCCGGCTCCCGCTCTAGCAGGAGCCCCGGGGCGCGGGAGCCCGGTTTCAGGCGCCGGCGGTGCTGGTGTCGTCGGTGCCGGCCGTGCCGCCGCGGCCGAGGCGGGCGGGGAGCGTCTTGCTGCCGTTCGCCTCCAGCCCGAGCGCGGTGATGGTGTCCAGCGCGGTCGCGCCCACCACAAAGGCGACGGCGCCCCAGATCGCGCGGTTGCGCGGGCTCTTGGCCGCCGCGAGGCTAAGCGCGGTCAGGTCCATCGCGTCGCCGACGACCCGGTTCCACATGCGAGCCGAATGGGCGGGCGCCTGGAGCAGGCCGACGCCGGCGGCGACTTCGCGCGCGCCGAACGCGCGGACCAGCCCTTCATGGCCGTCTGCGTCGAGGGTGCGGGCGATGCGCCGCGCACCGAGCAACTCGGCCGCGCCCAGCGCGAGGCTGAACACGCCGAGGCCGAAGCTGAGTTTCCTGGCATCCATGGTCGGTCTCCTTCGTCAGGGGCGGCTCCCCCGTGAAGGGGAGCCGGCCGGGTCAGTCGCGCAGGTCGGCGGGCACGGTGCCGCCGTTGTTCGCGAGCTCGCGCATCACCGCCTTGTGCAGCCAGATGTTCATTTCGGCCGAGCCGTCCTTGGCGCCGGTGTAGCCGAGCTCGGTCGCGAGCTCCTTGCGGTTGTCGAGGCTGGGATCGAGATCGAGCAGCTTCATCAGATCGACGATCGAGGTGCGCCAGTTGAGGCCGGGGTGCGCGGCCTCGCGCGCCTTCAGCGCCGCCTCGACATCGACCGGCTGGCCGCTGGTCGGCTCGGCCGCGGTGGTCTGCGGCGGGGTGGCAGCGCCGGGCACCGGATCGGGGATGTGGACGGCGACGGTCTTGGTCTGGGTGACGGTGCCGTTCTTGGCCGCCGCCTCCGCGCGATCCTTCTGGCCGAAATAGTTGTCGCCGAAGGGGCCGCCGTCCTTGCCGAAGATGGCCGTCTTGATCTTGCCGAAGATGCTCATGCTCTCGTCCCGTGATGAGGTTCACCGGAGGTAACGAGCGGGGGCCGGGCTGGTTCATCCCGCCCGTCGTGCGGAGGTGGCGCGTCGTCGGGCGCCGGCGGGGCATCGCGGGCCGCCGGCGTATCGCGCGCTGCCATCGCGTCGAGCTCCGCGATCGCGGCGATGTCTTCCTCGCTGAGGTAATCGTCGTCGCTCAGGATCGGGATGGTCATCGGCCAGGCGGCGGGGTTCCAGGGCGTGCGCGGGACGGGATCGCGGGCGGGTGGCTCGGGAAGCGGCGGCTCGGGCGTGGCGGCACGCGGCGGAGGGGGCGGGCCGCTGCCGTCGAGGAGGGCGCCGAACCAGGCGTCGCGCGCGGCGTGATCGGACGCGAACTTCTCCTGCTCATGGATGCGCAGTTGCTCCACCTCCTCCATGTCGAGTTCGCGTTCATAGTCCGGGTCGCCGAAGCGGCCGAAGCAGTCGCCATCGAAGCCGGGCGGCGGCGGGAAGCGGGTGCGCCATTGCTCGCGGAGGTCGCACCACCACACCGGTTCCACGGCTTCAGGGTCGAGCGCTGCGGGCTCCGGCTCGGGCGGAAGTTGAGGAAGTTGAGGCTCGGGCGGGGGTGGCGCAACTTCGGGCTCGGGGATGGCGACGCGCAGCAGCCCGGCGGCCTCGGCGCGGCGCCACTGGTCGGCGGTCCATTCGGCGCGGTGGGCGGGATCGCAGTCGGAGACGTCGACCTCGCTCGCGAGGCCGGCGCCCGCCTGGAGGAAGCGATCGGCGCGGGCGAGGGCGACGACCGGCTCGACGTCCGCCGCCTGTTCGGCGCGGTTGGCGAGGAACAGCGCGGCGCGCGCGGGGTCGGCGTCGCGGCCGAGCAGATCGAGGAAGCCGTCGAACTCCTGCGCGACGATGCGGGCGGCGTGGTGGGCCGGGCCGGAGGCTGGCGCGTCGGCCTGGGCATCGAGCCGGGCGAGCAGGCGGGTGGCGAGGCCGTTGTCGTAGCGGTGGCGCGTCCAGGTGCCGCCGTCCGGGCGGGTGCCGGTTTCGGTCTGGCCATAGAGGGCGCGGGCGAGCAGCGTATCGGCGACGCGTTCGCGGGCGAGCAGGTTCGCGGCGTGCCAGCCGAGCGCGAAGCCGGCGCCGGCCGCGCGGCGGCGAAGCGCATAGGCGGAGGCGACGGACAGGTCGACGATGCGGCAGGCGTTCTCGACCGTGTGCCCTTCGGCCACGCATTCGAGGAAGCGGCGCTGGCGTTCGGGCGTCCAGCCATCGTGGCGGAAGCGCGGGGTCGCTTCAGGGGTGTCGAGGATCGCCTCGGGCGTGTCGGCGGCGCTCATCGGGCGGCCTGGCCAAGCCGGCGGAACAGGGCGGCGGTGCGCTCGCCGGCTTCGCGGGCGCCGGGCTGCGGCGGCACGCGGGTGCCGATGCGGCCGGCGTCGAGGTGGTCCGACCAGGCGCGGGTAACGGGATCGTCGAGGTCGATGGCGTCGCGGGCGGTGCGCGACAGCATGGGGAGCGGCGTGCGCGACGGCTGGGGGCGGTGCATGGGCGTCCTCCTTCAACAGGCGGACCGGCCATCTATCGCAAGTCGGGGGTTGTAGGACAGCGTGCTGTGCGAGGCGTAGCGCAAGCTACGACGAGCGTCGACAGCACGCCCGGACGGCGGCGCTACGGGCGCCGACCGACGCCGCGGCTTTGCCGCGGCGCATGCAGTTCAGAGCTCCGCCCTCCGAGAGCGCAGCGAAAGCTGCGCGCGAGGCTCGCCAGGGCGGGAGCCGGACGGCGGCGCTATGGGCGCCGACCGACGCCGCGGCTTTGCCGCGGCGCATGCAGTTCAGATGCTCAGCCGAGCACTTCGCGGACCGCGCGGCGCGCGATGTCGCGCGGGCACTGGTCGACCGGGAAGAGGCGGCGATGGAGCGGCACGAAGGCCGCGAAAGCCTGGTTCGACGGCGAGGTAATCTGGGTCTGCTGAATCGATTGAATGAAGTTCATGATGTTCCTGTTGTTGTTCCAAAGAGACGCCGTCCGGATGGACGGCAGCCGCCATTCTCGCGTCCCGCCGGCGTGCGGCAGGGCATGGGGGAATAAGGCGGAAGCGGCGCGAAAGTTCCGGATGCGGAACGGGTCGGCGCCTGAGGTTGGATGTGGGGTGTGGGGGGCAGAGGTGCAAGGGTGAAGTTGTCCCTAGGTCGCCACGCACACGCGCCCGCTTCGCGGCTACCATAGCAGTGACGATGCTATCCTCTAGAGAGAGATCACGGTTTGGAAGTAGGTGCAAATCACGACTTATGAGGCGGAAGAGCGTAGATCTTGGTGACGACCCATACTAAGGCCGCGAGAGCGCTGAAGGACCAAGTTGTCAGAAAGCCAGTTGCGGCCTCGGCGAAGCGTGAGAAAGCCGGATCCACAAAGACCAAAGAGAGACCGCCGCCCATCAGCGCGAAGAGGCGCCATAAAGTAGAGGCAACTAGCTCCGGAAGTTCTTTGAACGATTTCGCATTGCGGATGATGTCGAAGCGAGAATCCTGGAGGATCGCAGTAAGAAACGTGCTGGCGGTCAATACGAACCCCAATAGCGATGCCGCAGTGCTGAACATCGCTAAGCCAAACGTCTCCCGGCCCCCAGACGTAAGCTCGCGGAATACCTGAATAGTCTCAGGTCTTGCATAAACCAGTCCGCTCGCGAGGATTGCGGTTGCCAAATCTACGGCAGTGCGGAACCGAAAGTAATATCTCACAAATCGGTTCCTGAGGCTGCGCTTGCAAGCTTGGGTTTCATTTCGATATAGCTGCGATGTATAAGCCGATATGCCTCATCGCTGTTGATGCTACGTGATCGTGCGCTACGCTTTGGAAACACTTCTACGCTAACAAGCTTATCCTCAAGTATATCAATGTATCGGCTACCACCTCCGGTTTCGTTGTAACCAGTGGCACGAAGTGTGTTGAAGCGCTTGCGTTCTGTGGGATGCATTTGGATGAACTTGGCAAGCTTTAGAGCTAGCTCACGGAGCTTGGTCGAACCTCCTTGTGAGGCTAAGCTGAGTCCCACCTTCTGTGTGCCGCCGAGCTTCTCCGCCGCGACGATGGCGTCCCCCAAGCCCTTATCGGCTTCTCTCGCCAGTTGTACCGCATCTGCAGGGATGCTTATATCAAGCACACGCACGTTGTTGAGGAGGGCAACGACCTCTACAATATCACGTTCAAAAAGATTGCGAAACTTGATGCTGTCAGCCAGCCCGCCTCTTTCAAATAGATAACTGGATAGGCGCTGGAGCTTCGGCCCGTCGGGGTTCCATTCGGCCGCTACGTGTCCGTCCTCAAAAATAATTAGGTGTCCAAGATCAATCAAGCCGGCATCTTCTGCGAGTTCAAGAGACTCAAGTCGCCCATTCCGTTCAACTTCGGGTAGATCGTCACGGCGGGTTCGGCCAAACCTCAGGCGGATTGGGTAGTCTAAGGTATCGGGAAACGCGCAGAGCCGCGCACCGCTTTTGGGATCGAGGAGATATCGGCCATTATCGTTGAACGGAAGATTTTCAATCCTCTGAATCGCTCCGGCAATTTTCTGCTTTAGGTCTTGAAAGTGCTCAATCCGAAAAAAGTAAATCTTTCGGCTAACTGACTTCTCGTCCTCCGCCACCGGCACCTCTCCACCGTGTCATATCTATACCGATGATGGCAGCAACCGTCTGAAGCGGTAAAGTGGGATTGCTGTACTGTTGTGGCGCATTTTAAAACAGACTTGGCCCTTTAGGCCGCATTCGCCCCTTGCCAACGTTGCCCAACAGGCTCGCAACGATCTTGCGTCTCTTGACGCCACTCCGCGGCTAGAAGGGCCCGCTGCCGCTACTCACCACTTCCCGCCAATCGTGTCGATCGCCGCCAGCAGCGCGCGCTTGCTTTCCGTCCGCCGTTCGCCGCTGTTGCGGGGAAGGTCGGTCACGCCGCTTTCGGTGCGGCGGCGCTCGATGTCGGCACCGAGCGCTTCGAGGGTGATGCGCCTAGAGGTCTTCGATCCCATAGTCACCGGCGGTCTCCTCGCGGATACGGCGATCAAGGTAGGCGCGGTCGGCGTCGCTGTGAAGGGACAGGAGCTTGCGGGACTGTTCCAGCATGTCCGGCGCGCTGCCGCTGGCGTACTGGCCCATGCGGTCGGCGATCATGTCCTCCACCGAGAGCACGGCTACGGTGCCTTCGGGCGCGATGTCGACCAGCAGCAGCCGTTCACGATCGGCCAGGCCCCCGAGCAGAGTGGAAGAGACGACTTCGAAGCCCAGCCGCAGCTCAGGATGGATCCAGCCGCGGGTCGCAACGCCGGGGCCGGAGGGACGAACGAAGCCAGCCTCCACCAGCGCCGCCTCGAACGCCTCCTGCCGGGCGGTGACGAGATCGAAGTCGCCGGTGGTGACGGCGCTGTTCGAATAGATCTCGACGGCCCCGCCGCCGACCAGCACCGGCGCTTCGAAGCCCTGTGCACGCATCGCTTCGCTGACGCGCGCAAGAAGGCGGAGGGCGGCTTCGAATTCGGGGCGGTAGGCGCTGCTCATTCCGTCTCCTGTTCGAAGCCGCCGCGTGGCGCTACTCCGCCGCCTGCGCCACCTTCCTCGGCTTCAGCAACGGCGCGAGATACTTGCCCGTGTAGCTGCGCGGTTCCTTGGCGACCTGTTCGGGCGTGCCTTCGGCGACGATCTCGCCGCCCTTGACGCCGCCCTCCGGACCCAGGTCCAGGATCCAGTCGGCGGTCTTGATGACGTCCAGGTTGTGCTCGATCACGACCACGGTGTTGCCCTGCTCGACCAGCGCGTGGAGCACTTCCAGGAGCTTGCGCACGTCCTCGAAATGGAGGCCGGTGGTGGGCTCGTCGAGGATGTAGAGGGTGTTGCCGGTGGCACGGCGGGCGAGCTCCTTGGCGAGCTTGACGCGCTGCGCCTCGCCGCCCGACAGCGTCGTCGCCTGCTGGCCGACCTTGACGTAGCCCAGGCCGACTTCGGCGAGCATCGCCATGCGGTCGCGGATCGGGGGCACCGCCTTGAAGAACTCGTGCGCGTCCTCGACCGTCATGTCGAGCACGTCGGCGATGGACTTGCCCTTGAACTTCACCTCCAGCGTCTCGCGGTTGTAGCGGGCGCCGTGGCAGACGTCGCACTCGACATAGACGTCGGGGAGGAAGTGCATCTCGATCTTAAGCACGCCGTCGCCCTGGCATGCCTCGCAGCGGCCGCCCTTGACGTTGAAGCTGAAGCGGCCGGGCTTGTAGCCGCGCGCCTGCGCTTCGGGGAGGCCGGCGAACCAGTCGCGGATCTGGGTGAAGGCGCCGGTGTAGGTGGCCGGGTTCGAACGGGGCGTGCGGCCGATCGGCGACTGGTCGATGTCGATGACCTTGTCGAGGTGCTGGAGGCCGGTGATCTTGTCGTGCTTGCCCGCGAGGACGCGCGCGCCGTTCAGCTGGCGGGCGGCGGCGGCGAAGAGCGTGTCGATGGTGAAGCTCGACTTGCCCGAGCCCGAGACGCCGGTGATGCAGGTGAAGGTGCCGAGCGGGATCGAGGCGGTGACGCCGGTCAGGTTGTTGGCGGTGGCGTTGTGGACGGTGAGCTTCTTGCCGGTGCCCTTGCGGCGGGTGGCCGGCAGCGGGACTTCGCGGGTGCCGTTGAGATAGTCGGCGGTGACGGAGCCTTGGGTGGCGAGCACTTCGGGCAGCGTGCCTTGGGCCACGACTTCGCCGCCGCGGACGCCGGCGCCCGGCCCCATGTCGATCACATAGTCGGCGGTGCGGATCGCATCCTCGTCATGCTCGACCACCAGCACGGTGTTGCCGAGGTCGCGGAGACGGCGGAGGGTGGCGAGCAGCATGTCGTTGTCGCGCTGGTGCAGGCCGATCGAGGGCTCGTCGAGGACGTAGAGAACGCCCGAGAGGCCCGAGCCGATCTGCGAGGCGAGGCGGATGCGCTGGCTCTCGCCGCCCGACAGCGTGCCGGAGGTGCGGTCGAGGTTGAGATAGTCGAGCCCGACGTTGTTGAGGAAGCCGAGGCGCTCGTCGATCTCTTTCAGGATCGCGGCCGAGATGGCGCGGTGCTGGTCGTTGAGCTGGGCGGGGAGCGCCTGGAACCAGGCGAGCGCGTCCACCACCGAGAGATGGGTGGCGTGGGCGATGTCCTCGCCCGCGACCTTCACCGCCAGCGCCTCGGGCTTCAAACGGGCGCCGCCGCAGGTCTCGCAGGGGTGGCTGGCCTGGTATTTGGACAGCTCCTCGCGCATCCAGGCGCTCTCGGTCTGGAGCATGCGGCGATTGAGGTTGCCGATCACGCCCTCGAACGGCTTCTTCACGTCGTACGACTTCTTGCCGTCGACGAAGGTGAGGGTGACGGGCTTGCCGCCGGTGCCGTGGAGGATGACCAGCTGCACCTCGCCGGGCAGGTCCTTCCACGGCGTGTCGAGGCTGAAGCCGAACTCGCGCGCGAGGCTGCCCAGCACCTGCATGTAATAGGGCGAGGGCGGGTTGGACTTGGCCCAGGGGACGATCGCGCCCTTCTTGATCGTGAGATCATGGTTGGGGACCACCAGGTCGGCGTCGAACTCGAGCTTTTCGCCCAGGCCGTCGCAGGCCGGGCAGGCGCCCTGGGGCGCGTTGAACGAGAACAGCCGCGGCTCGATCTCGGCAATGGTGAAGCCGGAGACGGGGCAGGCGAAGCGTTCGGAAAAGACGATGCGGTTGGCCGGGATGCCGGCGCCCTTCATCCCCTTGGTCGGGGTCGAGGCGGTCGCAAACTCCTGGCGCGCCTCTCGCACGCCGTTCTCGACTGCGTTCTCGGCTTCGCTCGAACTCCGCTCGAACCCAACGGGGGGCATCGGCGGCACGACCGCGTCGACCAGGTCGACATAGGCGAGGCCGTCGGCGAGTTTCAGCGCGGTCTCGAAGCTGTCGGCCAGCCGCGTGGCGATGTCGCCGCCGGTCACCAGGCGATCGACCACCACCTCGATGTCGTGCTTGTACTTCTTGTCGAGCGCGGGCGCGTCCTCGATCAGGTGGACTTCGCCGTCGATGCGGACGCGCTGGAAGCCGGCCTTCTGCCACTCGGCGAGCTCCTTGCGATACTCGCCCTTGCGCCCGCGCACGACGGGGGCGAGCAGCAGCAGGCGGGTGCCGTCAGGCAGCGCCAGCACGCGATCGACCATCTGGCTGACGGTCTGCGCCGCGATCGGCAGGCCGGTCGCGGGCGAATAGGGGATGCCGATCCGCGCCCACAACAGGCGCATGTAGTCGTAGATCTCCGTGACGGTCGCGACCGTGGAGCGGGGATTGCGGCTGGTCGTCTTCTGCTCGATCGAGATCGCGGGGGAGAGCCCCTCGATATGCTCGACATCGGGCTTCTGCATCATCTCCAGGAACTGGCGCGCATAGGCGGAGAGCGACTCCACGTAGCGGCGCTGCCCCTCTGCATAGATGGTGTCGAAGGCGAGGGAGGACTTGCCCGATCCCGACAGGCCGGTGATCACCGTGAGCGTATCGCGCGGGATGTCGATGTCGACGCCCTTGAGGTTGTGTTCCCGCGCGCCGCGGACGGAGATGTGGGTCAGACTCATGGAGGGCGTTCTACTTCCGTTCTGTGCGGGATGCCAGATGCGGGAGATAGGAAGGCGAGGTGGCGGTTGCGAGGGTGCGGGGGGGCGTGCGAAGGCACGCCGGTGAGACCTGCCCTTCGCGTAGGGAGAAGGTGCTTCGGCTCCCTCCTGCTCCACCGCCTTTCGTCTCTACCATTCAATCTTTAAACAATTCACCGAAAGCGATTGGTTATCGCACAAAGTGCCGAGCATCCGGTCAGGTGCTGAACCGAGCCTTCTTTCGAGCGGGCTGCTTGGGTCGTACCGGCTGTCGTGTGTTCGTCGCGAATGCCGATAATAGTTGACCACAGCGTCCCCGCTCTCTGATTTCGCGGCCGCGACGTGAGCCTGGAAGGCACGACAAAGTCTGCAACTTGCCGCCTCACCTTCGTCTGTAAGCTCACGGCGGTAGGCAAAAGTGGAGCACGACCGCTTAGGCGTTCTCAAAACAATGTTGCGTTCTCGGATAGTCGAGGCCTATCCCCGCTCTGGAGGGGGCATATGGTCGAAATACCAAAGACGCTTAGCGACGGATCACGTCTGCTCATCCCACCTGCCTTGAAGGCGGCTTATCTAGACTCACTGAAAAAGCATTCGTTGTTGGAAACGGCTGCTGGAGCGCGACCCGATCCTGCTCCCGTAGGGGGGCTCTCCCAGGAGGCCACCGATGAGCACTACGCGCATCAATTTGATGGTTCTGTTGCTCGCGCTCAGTTAGCGCTGCTCGATCCGAAGGGAGAGGTAGCCACTACCTCCAATACGCTGCTTCAGTTTTTCTCCGGCGGGACCCTCTGCTTTATTGATGTGCCGTCCGGCGCAGGTGCGGCAGCGCTCGCGATTATAAGCAGCATTGCTGAGCTAAGGGCCCAAGGCGTTCTCCCAAGGCAGCCGCTTTATGTCGAGCTGCTTCAAGGAGAAATTTCGGCACCCGCTCGAAGCTACGCAGACGAGCTCATGCATCAAGTTTCACGAGCGGCTGCGGAGCAAGCTATTTTCGTAAAGTGGTCATGTTTTTCTTGGGACGTGCTTTGTGAAGTAAGTAACGCTTCTCTTGTAGAGAAGATCGTGCTTGCTAAGCAAAACAGTCTCCAAACCTTGTTATTGATCTCGAATTTCAACGGTTTTTTGGAGCAGAGCAAAAAGAAGAAAGAGGCGCAGCCCCAGATATCAGAGCTATTCAAGTATTCTTCTGGCAAAATGAACGCCGCTGTCTGGATTGAGCCGCAGATGAGCGCGGCTAAACTTGGTTTATTCCCGTTCCTGATGGAAAAGGTGTTGTCGAAGCTTCCTGCCTTTGCCAAGTCGGTCCTTGGTGGTTCCGGTAATGAGGAAACAAGTTTTGCTTTTGCTCCGCCAATGAAAATGGAAAAGTCAGTGATCGTGCGCCTTTGCGTCATGCCTGTCGAATTGGTGAAGGGTAGCTTATGAGCCGCCGGGCAGAAAGCCTAGCCTCAAAAGGGGTGAATCAGTACCGAGCTCGCGATGTATTTGCGTATCTTGCGTTGAGGTATTGTACCGATAATCAAGCTTCCCGTAAGAACGATTGGATTGAGAATAACGCTTGTCAGGTCGTAATGGCCAATCCGACCGGAAACTATCTCAGAACTTTTCATTTTAAGCAAGCTGAGCGACCGGGTGAGATAGAGCATCGCGAACTGTTCGTGCCCGGTGCAGGCGAAGCGCTTGCCGAGGCCGCCCTGTTGGCCGAATGTGCTTCACGTTGGAAGGGAGTGGCCTCCGACCGATGCTATAGTTACCGACCCACTGAAAAGGAAGATCGGTCGGGCTACTTCGAGCCACATATGATAGGTCTCAGAGAAAGGCAGGAGAAAATCGCTAGTGCCTGCTCATCTTTGCCCAATGGGGTCGTCGCATACATCGATATCAAGAAGTTTTATTCATCTATTTCAACGGAGCTCGCTGCGGAGAGGTGGCTAACCTTTTGTAACGATGTCGATATGCCGGAACGCCTCGTAGATCTTGGCTTCAAGTTAATAGAAAATTATGGAAAACGGAGTGCGGACGGGAAACTGATCACCGGACCGATGTTTTCACATTTACTGGCAAATCTAGTTCTCACCCCGATCGACGATATCTCCAAGTCACTTCCTGTGACTTATGTTCGTTATGTTGACGACATCACCCTTATTGGAGAGATCGAGCATGTGAGGTTATCCATTGACAAATTGCGAGCTCGCCTGGGCAGTATCGGGCTAGAGGTGCACGACTTCTCTTCTCCAAAAACTATGGTCGTCCCATGCCAGCAGTGGTTAGAGGGTGCTGACGACTTCTCCCCAGGGGCGCACTCCACCGCCTGGATGAAGCTCATTGGCGATATCAAGAAGGTTATTATTCTCGGCATATCTCAAGCCAGTGAAGTAGAAGACGCGCTCTTCTCCGAAGGGTTTCGGCTTCCAGTTCCTGACTATGCCACTGCTACTAGGGAGGTTACTACCTTTCAGAAGGTCCGTGCACTCGGGCTTTGGTCGTGGCTAAGATTCAAGGCGAGGAATGTAAACACCGACACCATTCTCGGAGACGCGAAGCGCCTGGCGGAAAGCATGATTTCGGAAACGCGCGTGCTGCTGAACGCCGGAAAAAAGACCTCTGGTTTTCAAAGAAAGCGAGTGGTCTCGAAGTTGAGGTATAGACTTGGCCGTCTGATCTATATTGGGAGTGAACCGGAACTATCCACCCTCATGGAGGGGCTCGATGCATGGCCTGAACTAAACTACCATAGCGAGATCATTAGGGCCATAGTCACGGGCAACTGTTCAAAGGTCGTTTCAATGGGCACTAACGTCGCCCAGGCAACTGCCCAGGTGTTTCGGTCTGCACTGAAGACGGCGAATTTCTCTGATCCAGTCGTGACGGAGGTCGAAATCCAAGGCTTGGCGGTGCTCATTCTAAACGGGGTTGCCGTGGAGGCTGGGGTTCGGTCTAAAGAGCATCCACTGCTTCGGTTCGCGATGGGGCCGGTCGACCTAGAATTAATGGAACAGCCTCGTGGCCTCGTCCAGGAACTTGCCTGTTTGCATGGGCTTGGTGACCAGCGGCACACCAGCACTCTGAACACCGCCTTCGACATTGCGGATCAAGTTGTACTGGATGCCCTGGAAATGGATTACCGCTACTCCTTCTAATCTGGTCGGTAGACGCGCTCATTTGGATGTGCGCAGAGGATCAAATACTTTGTCCGGTTTGAGTATACCCTGGCGAGGCTGTATCATTTATCTGCTTGGTCAACGGGGCCAAGCTATCTGTGGTTTAACTGTCAACTGCTATCGACTCGTCGTCCCGTGACGGCCATCTCGTTGTAAACCAGCAGCAGCGCAAAAGGCACTACTCCACCCCTGCATCCCCGGCCGCGACCGCCTTCGCCTGCGTCTCCAGCGTCCGCCCGTCCGCGAACGCCAGCCGCAGCGGCACGCTTGCGCCGGGCGTCACCTTCGCGTCCACGTCGAACAGCATCAGGTGGCGGCCGCCGGGGGCTAGCTTTACCGTCTGGCCGGCGGGGAGGGGGAGCGCCTTGACGGGGCGCATGGTGGTAGCGCCGGACATGCCTGCCATCGCCTCGTGGCCGGCGTGGTCGGGCGCGCCGGGGGCGTCCATCTTCATGGTCTCGTGCAGCTCGGTGCGGGCGGCGGCGGGCGTGGTGACGGCGACCAGCGTCGCGTCCCTGGTGCCGCCGACCAGCGTCAGATAGCCGGCCGCCGGGCGGCCGGGGACGGCGGGGAGGCGGACCCAGGCCTTTTGCACCTGGGGCTCGGCGGGCGCTTCGGCGGCGGTGCCGCAGGCGGCGAGCAGGGGGAGCGCGAGGAGGGGGAGGACCGGCCGGGGGAAGGCCGGCAGCCGGAGCGCCCGGAGGCCCAGGCGGCCGGGGCGGGCGAGGGCGGCGGCGGTGGTGGCGGACATGGTGGTTTCCCCCTTGGGCCGGGCGGCGGGCGCGGCCGGTTCACTCTCGCGAAACGGATAGGTTCCACGCAATCTTGCGGCAAGCGGAACCCCACCTATATGCCCCAGCGTAACGACGCGTCGCCCAGTCACGGGGGCGTGTTTCGATGGTTTGACACGAGCCGGGGGCCTACGAGGGAATATGGCTAAAGTAATCGGGATCGATCTGGGCACCACCAACAGCTGCGTCGCAGTGATGGAAGGCGGCAGCCCCAAGGTGATCGAGAATGCGGAAGGTGCGCGCACCACGCCGTCGATCGTCGCGTTCGCCAAGGACGGGGAGCGACTGATCGGCCAGCCGGCCAAGCGCCAGGCGGTCACCAACCCCGACAACACGATCTTTGCGGTGAAGCGCCTGATCGGCCGCCGCTTCGACGATCCCGTCACCAAGAAGGACACCGAGCTGGTGCCCTACAGCATCGCACGCGGCCCCAACGGCGACGCGTGGGTGAAGGCGGGCGGCGAGGAATATTCGCCTTCGCAGATCAGCGCCTTCACGCTCCAGAAGATGAAGGAAACCGCCGAGAGCTATCTGGGCGAGACCGTGACGCAGGCCGTGATCACGGTGCCGGCGTACTTCAACGACGCCCAGCGCCAGGCGACCAAGGACGCGGGCAAGATCGCCGGCCTGGAAGTGCTGCGCATCATCAACGAGCCGACTGCGGCTGCGCTGGCTTATGGCCTGGACAAGGACAACAACAAGACCATCGCGGTCTATGACCTTGGCGGCGGCACGTTCGACATCTCGATCCTGGAGATCGGCGACGGCGTGTTCGAGGTGAAGGCCACCAACGGCGACACCTTCCTGGGCGGCGAGGACTTCGATTCGAAGGTCGTGCAGTTCCTGGCGGACGAGTTCAAGAAGGCCGAGGGCATCGACCTCACCAAGGACAAGCTGGCGCTGCAGCGGTTGAAGGAAGCGGCCGAGAAGGCGAAGATCGAGCTGTCCTCGGCACAGTCGACCGAGGTCAACCTGCCCTTCATCACCGCGGACCAGAACGGGCCGAAGCACCTGGTGAAGACGATCAACCGCGCCGACCTGGAGCGGCTGGTCGATGATCTCATCCAGCGCACGCTGGAGCCGTGCCGCAAGGCGATGGCCGACGCGGGCGTGAAGGCGAGCGCGATCGACGAGGTCGTGATGGTCGGCGGCATGACCCGCATGCCCAAGGTGCGCCAGGTCGTGAAGGACTTCTTCGGCAAGGAGCCGCACACGGGCGTGAACCCGGACGAGGTCGTGGCGATCGGTGCTGCGATCCAGGCCGGCGTGCTGCAGGGCGACGTCAAGGACGTGCTGCTGCTCGACGTGACCCCGCTGTCGCTGGGCATCGAGACGCTGGGCGGCATCATGACCAAGATGATCGACCGCAACACGACGATCCCGACCAAGAAGTCGCAGGTCTATTCGACGGCGGACGACAACCAGCAGGCGGTCACCATCCGCGTGTTCCAGGGCGAGCGCGAGATGGCGGCGGACAACAAGATGCTGGGCCAGTTCGACCTGGTCGGCATTCCGCCGGCGCCCCGCGGCGTGCCGCAGATCGAGGTCACCTTCGACATCGACGCGAACGGCATCGTCAACGTCTCTGCCAAGGACAAGGGCACGGGCAAGGAGCAGCAGATCCGCATCCAGGCCTCTGGCGGTCTCTCGGACAACGACATCGACCAGATGGTGCGTGATGCCGAGCAGTTCGCCGAAGAGGACAAGAAGCGCCGTGCGGCGGCCGAGGCGAAGAACAACGCCGAGAGCCTGATCCACACCACCGAGCGCCAGCTGGCCGACAATGGCGACAAGGTCGACGCGAGCCTGAAGAGCGAGATCGAGGGCAAGATCGCCGAGACCAAGGCGGCAGTGGAAAGCGGCGACGCCGACCAGATGACCACCAAGGCGCAGGAGCTCGCCCAGGTGGCGATGAAGCTGGGCCAGGCGATCTATGAGAAGCAGCAGCAGGCCGAGGCTTCGCCGGGTGCCGAGGGCGGTGCTGCCGCTCAGGACGACGATGTGGTCGACGCGGAATTCTCCGAAGTCGACGACAGCAAGAAGTAAGACGCTGCCGGGTCGTCTCCGCTTCCGCCGGTCCTTCGGGAGCGGAGGGGCAGGGGGCGACCCGGCGTTTGATTCGGACCCGGTGCGAGCTGGGGACGAGAGCAACACACGGCGCCGCGGGTGGCCCTGGACCGCGGCCTGCGCCCGGGGGACGGCCGACGCGATGCACACCCCCGGGTGCTGCGAGCGGCGGCAGATGGAAGCGGCATGAGCACCGAAGTCGACTATTACGAACTGCTCGGATGCGAGCGCACCGCCGATGGCGCGACGCTCAAGTCCGCCTATCGCAAGCTCGCGATGCAGTACCATCCGGACCGCAATGCCGGGTGCAAGGATTCGGAGGCCAAGTTCAAGGCCGTGTCCGAAGCCTATGAGGTGCTGAAGGACCCGCAGAAGCGCGCGGCCTACGACCGCTATGGCCATGCCGCGTTCCGCCAGGGCGGGGGCGGCGGCGCCGGCCCGCAGGACTTCGGCGGCTTTTCCGACATTTTCGAAAGCGTGTTCGGCGAGTTCATGGGCGGCCGCGGCGGCGGGCGTGCGGGACCGCGCCGGGGCGCGGACCTGCGCTACGACATGGAGATCACGCTCGACGAGGCGTTCCATGGCAAGGCGACCGAGATCACGGTCGACGTGTCCAGCGCCTGCTCGCCCTGCGGCGGCACGGGTGCCAAGCCGGGGACGAGCGCCAAGACCTGCACCACCTGCGCCGGCCACGGCAAGGTGCGCGCGCAGCAGGGCTTCTTCGTGGTCGAGCGCGCCTGCCCGACCTGCCACGGCGCCGGCCAGGTGATCAGCGATCCGTGCCCGGCCTGCCACGGCGAGGGACGGGTCGAGCAGACCAAGACGCTGTCGGTCAACGTGCCGCCGGGCGTGGACGAGGGCACGCGCATCCGCCTGACCGGCGAGGGCGAGGCGGGCGCACGCGGGGCGCCGGCGGGCGACCTCTACATCTTCATGCACGTGAAGCGGCACCCGCTGTTCGAGCGCGAGGGCACGACGCTCTACGCGCGCGCACCGATCAGCTTCACGACCGCGGCGCTGGGCGGCGAGATCGAGATCCCGGGCCTCGACGGCGACGTGCGCACGATCCGCATCCCGGCCGGCATCCAGTCGGGCCGCGAGCTGCGCCAGCGCGGGGCCGGCATGCCGGTGCTGCAGGGCCGCGGCTTCGGCGACCTGGTGGTGCGCGTCGAGGTGGAGACGCCGACGCGGCTGTCGGCCAAGCAGCGCGAACTGCTGGAAGCATTCCGCGAGACCGAGACGGGCGAGGAATGCCCCGAGAGCCAGGGCTTCTTCGCCAAGCTGAAGTCGGCGCTGGGCTAAGCCCGGCGCTGCACCGCCCCCAGGGGGTCAGCGGGAACATCCACGGCTGCCGGGGAACTCCACGAGCAGCACCTCCGGCTGGCGATCGCGCGGGCCGATGCGTCGCGTGGCGGCGCCCTCCGGGATCGGCGGATACATCGGCCCCCAGCCGATCGCGACCGCACAGCCGCGCATCCGGATCAGCCGCCGTGCTGCCGCCGGTGCGAGATGCGGGCCGGAGTAGAGGCCAGCCGCCCAGCGCTCCTGCCACGGTGCCTGGACCACGATGGGGGTGAAGCCCGAAGCCGGCGAGGCGCGGTATTTCAGCATCGCCAGCGCCACGGCATCGTCGCCTGCGAACACCGGCAGGGGATGCAGGCGCTCGACTGCGGCAGCCGTCTGGCGCCATTGATCGCGCTCCCGGTCCGGCAGCCAAGCCGCGAGCCCGATCGCGCTGGAGGCGAGCAATGCCGCCACGGTCGCTGCGGCGACCAGGCGCGACCGGATCTGGACGACCGCGACCGCGAGCAGGACCAGCGCCGGGCCGCTTGCCCAGCTCAAGGTGCGCGGCAGGAAGATCGGCACGCGCTGGCTGATGGCGAACAGCAGCAGCGGTGCTCCGGCGACCAGCACCGCGAGGAGCGTGAGGTCGGGCCGGCGTGCCCGCACGACCCAGGCGCCCAGCCCTGCGAAGAGCCCGACGAGCAGTGCGGTGCCGACCGGACCCGCTGCGCGCAGGTACATCGGCAGATACGCGACTGCCGTCATGTCGATTGCTTCGCGGAAGGAGGGGGCCGCGATCCAGGCGATGTTGGTGACCGGCATGGCGAGCTGGCGAAGCGTGATCGCCGCCCACCAGCTCCACAGCGCGAGCACGCCGCCGTTCGCCACGAGCCAGCGCAGATGCGCGCGACGGTCGCCCCGGAGCAGCCAGAGCATCGTGACGGCCGCAAGCGCGGCGAAGAGCGCGAGCGTGGTATGCGCGTACAGGGCCGTCAGCGTAGCTGCCGCGTAGAGGACCAGCCCCGCGGTGGAGCGGCGCCGAAGGTAGAGCACCATGCCGAGGCACGCGAAGAGCACTGCCGTGTGCGCCAGGCCATAGGCCCGGACCTGCTGGCTGAAATCGACATGCTGGGCCGAGAGCGCGAGCAGCATCGCGGCCAGCAGCGCCGCGCGTGGGCCACCCAGGGTGCGGCCGAGCAGAAACGCCGCCCAGATCCCGGCGAGGCCGATGGCGATCGGCAGCAGCCGGAGCGCAATGTCGCTGTCCCCGAACAGGGCCATGCTTCCCGCCAGAAGCGAGTAGAACAACGGTGGATTGGTTTCCCGCACCATCCACGCGCTCCACAGGCGATGGACGGGTTGGCGGGCGAACGCGATAGAGGCGAGCTCGTCATACCACAGGGAATGATCGGCCGTGCCGAGGCGCAGCAACGCCGCGGCCGCAAGGATCGCGAGCAGCAGGAGCGTTGGCCTGGAGCCGAGTGCGCGAGCGCACGCACCCCTTGTTTCCCGAACTCGTCCGATATCGCCGCTGCGCCGCAAGCCGCGCTCCCGTTCTGCCCATCGCGCCTTCAAGAGCGGACGTGCTGTACGGAGAAAGCGTCAACGAAGACTTGCGGGGCTGTGGGGCGGCGTTCCGTTTCTGAAAGCGGGGCTTGCGGATCAGTGGCGGCGGCGAAGGCGGGGGAGCCTGTAGCCGCCTCCGCTGCGGCGGAATCCGCTGTAGTTTTCACAGGCGACCCCGTCTCCGTCCCCGTCCATCTCCGGGCGATAGCCGGGGGAGCCGCGGTGCATGGGCGCGGCGCCTGCGGCGCGCGCTTCGCTGCAGCCGCTGAAGTAGACGGAGCGCTCGGCCGCTGCAGGGTCCTGCACTGCCTCCACCGCTGCGGACGGTTCGGATCGGGAGGTCTCCGCCCACCATTGCTGGACGTTCGGGGTCGCGATCCAGGTCGCGGCGAATACCAGCGCGCAGCCGCCGGCGACGATCGCCGGATAGCCCAGGCGACGGGTCGAGGCGCGGCGCGAGCCGAACGAGCTCGGGGCGGCCTGCCCCTGCCGCAGATGCGGGAAGCGATTGCTCATGGTGGGAGGGTGGCAGGCGGAAGTTGCCACGGTCCTAACGGACGGCGCCGGACGTGCCCGTCCCCCTAATCGTCAGCTGCGGGTGTCGCGGCCGTAGACGTCGGGGAGGAAGGCGACGCCCTTGGGGGCGGCGGTGGCGGTGAAATAGGTGAGGTAGACGGGCACCGCCTGGGGCAGGGGGGCGGCCTGTTCCGGCTTCTTCGCGACGGTGGTGATCGGCTTGCCGAGCAGCCACTTCCCCAGTGTCGGCGCATCCTCCAGCCGCACGCAGCCGTTGCTGAAGTGCCGGGCGGGCTTCTTCATCAGCGCCTTTTCGTTGGTGTCGTGCAGGTAGATGCCGAGGTCGTTCGGGAACATGAACTTGACGCGGCCCATCGAGTTGGCCGGGCCGGGCAGCTGGCGCACGCGCACTTCCTGCTGGCCGGCGGCAACGGCGTGCCAGTCGATCGCCTTGGGATCGAGCTTGGTCGCGTTCTCGCTCCAGTCGGACAGCGCCTCGAAGCGCATGGCGGTGAGCGATTGGCCGGCGAGCACCTTGGGTGCGATCTTCTTTTGGACGAGGTCGGTCGGCACGTTCCAATAGGGGTTGAGGATCGCGTAGCGGACCATGCCGGCGAGCATCGGCGTCTGAGTCTGCGGCGTGCCGACGACGACGCGCATGGTGCCGACCTGCTTGCCGCCCTGATAGAAATAGAGGCGTGCCGAGGCGGCATCGACGACGATGTGGCGCGTCCAGGCGCCGGGCAGCAGGCGCGCGCGATCGAGGTTGATGCGCAGGCGCGCGCGGTCGTCCGGGGCCAGGCCCGGGGTCGCCAGCAGCGTGCGCAGGCGCAGGTAGTGCGGGCTCATCCAGCCCATGTCGCGGATGTAGCTTGCGAACGACTTGGTGAGCACGGCGGCGCGCAGCACATTCTCGGCCTTGAGCTTGCGCGGCTTCACCTCGTCGTCGAGGTAGGTCATGCCCGTGTCGCGCGGGCGGCGGACGTCCGCCACATAGTCGGCAAGCGCACGCGAGAGCGCGAGTTCGGCCTGGGCGACGGCGACGGGATCGCCGCTGCGCGCCGCAGCGACGGCCTTGCGCAGCGCATCCGGGCCGTAGCTGTTGGGGCGCAGCCCATCGAGGTCGGCGGTCTCGATCATGTCGACAAAGGCGTCGGCCTCAGGGCCCAGCCGGCCGCTCGCCGCCCAGATCGGCCAGAAGCCGCGATCGGCGTAGAAGCCCTTGACCTTGCCGCCGGCCTGCTCGCGGATCTGCACCGCGACGGCGCGGGTGGCGGGGGTCGCCTCCGGCTCGCTGGACGCGGGCTTTGCCGTCGCCTTTTTGGGTGCCGGCTTCCTTGCGGCAGATTTCCTGGCGGGCGCGGATTTCTTTGCCTGCGCATAGGCGCGCGCGTCCCCGGTCGGGGCGAGCCCGGTCCCGGCGGTGGCGATCAGAAGCAGAAGGGCGGGGATGCGGCAGTGCCGCATCCCCCGGTCGAGACGGATCAGCCGCGTTCTCCCCGCGGGGTGGGCGGCGGCGGCGGCGGGGGCGGCGGCGCCGGCGGCGCGAGCGGGTGATAGATGCCGTCCGAGGTGTAATAGCCGTCGATGATGCCGTCGCCGTCGCGATCGGCAGCGACGCTACCCGAAACCGCGCCCGGCGGCGGCGGCGGGGTGGTGGCGACAGGCGGGTCCTTGGAACAGGCGGCGAGCGACGCAGCGCCGGCGGCCAAGAGAATCATGGAACGGATACGCATCTTCATCCTCCCTTTAAGGACCGGTCGGCGCTCCCTGCGCCGCCCGAAGAGCCCCGTGAAACGGGCCTTTCAAAGGCGTCCCCCCGCCTGAACGGAAGGTGAAGCCGACGAGGTCCACAGCGGCCAGCCGTTCCGCCGGTGCGGCAGTCGCCATCGAGAGAAGAACGCGCGTTCGGGGAACGGGATCCGGATGCGGGGTTCAGCCGAGCGCCTCGTCCAGCAGCCGCGCGAGGCGCAGGCCGCCGCGCTCGACCTGCAGCTTGGCGACCGGCAGCAGCCGGTCGATGGTCGCCTGGTCGAGCGTCACCCGGCCTTCCGGCACCGGCCCGCAGGCGTCGCCGCCGAAGGCGCTGGCATAGGCATAGTCGCGGCTGATCTCCCAGCTCTGGCGGCTCCAGTCCTCGACGCTGCCGCCGGCGAGCATCGAGCGCTCCTGGGCGGTGTAGGTGCGGAAGATCGACGGCGGAGTGGAGACCGCGCGCTCGGTGAGCGGGCCGTCCCAGACGCTGTGGAGGTTGAAGCGATCCGGCCCGTAGATGCCGTAGCGGGCCTTCACGCGGTTGCCGCCCAGGTCGCCGCGGTCGCCGGCATGAAGCGGCATGTGCAGGTCGCCGACGAAGTGGATCAGGAACACCAGCGCCTGCACCCGCTCGCGGACGGGGACCTTGGGGTCCTGGAGCAGCTTCATGTCGCGGGTGATCTGTGCCGAGACGCAATTGCCGTCCTTGCAGGCCGACTTGAGATCGAACGGCTTGCACACGTCGACGTTCTGATAGTGCCAGGAAAAGGCGTAGCTGAACCGCTCGCCCAGCGGCTTCACGCAATCGGCCCAGACGCTCGCTTCCTCGACGGTGCGGGCGGGGCAGGTAGGCGTCTCCAGCAGCTTCTGCTGGCGCAGCAGCGCGTCGATCTTCGCGCGGGTGGCGGGGGAGACGTTGCGATAGGCGATCGCGGCGACGCTCTCATGCCCATATTCCCAATAGGCCTGGGCGGGCGAGGCGACGAAGACGAGGGCGAGCGCGAAGAGGAGGCGGCGAATCATGGCCGGTCCCTTAGGCGAAACGCGAGGGCTGGGGGAGGGTGGGACTCGGCGGTTTTGCCGAACCGTCAGCGTTCGTCCGATCCCTCGCCGGGCTCCGGGATCCATTCGTGGTTCTCGACGATGGTCGAGGCAACCGGCCGGCCCTCGGCATCGCGGGAGGGATCGAAGCGGAAGCGCTGCTGGATCAGGCGGCAGGTGAGCGCGTCGAGCTGGGCGCTGCCGCTGGAATCGGTGACGTCGCAGCGGCCGACGCGGCCGTCGGTCTCGACCACGTAGCGGACGCCCACCGTGCCGCCGATCCCGGCTTGGGTGAGGGCGGAGGGATAGTCGGAATCGCGCAGCTGGCCGCGGCGCCAGCGGGGCGGGGTCTCGCCTGCGCCACCACCGCCGCCGCCGTCGCCATCCCCGCCCGCGCCGCTGCCGGTGCCGTTCCCCACGCCGCCGCTGCCGGTGCCGGGGCCCCTGATCGGGGCGGCGCCGGTGTTCGCCTGGCTGCCGGTGCCGGCGATCTCAGTGGTGACCAGCGGCGGCGGCTGGAGGACGATCGGCACCGGCGGGGCGACGATCTCGGTCGCCTTGCCGCGCAGGTTGGCGGGGGAGGCGGCACCCTCCGGCCGGGGCGCGGTGGCGCGCTTGGGCGCCTTGTGGACCTCACGCTTGGGCCGGGAGCGGACGGGCGGGGTCGGCTCGGGTTCGGGGGCGGGGAGGATGCCGAAGACGCTGGGGGCGCGCTCGGCAAGCTGGCGCACGTCGACGGAAAGCCCCGCGACCAGGGCGGCGCCGAGGCCCAGCGACACGGCCACGGCCGCGACGGCGCCGCGGGCGCGCTCAGCCGGGGTGCTGCGGAACGCTTCCATGCCGCTTCATGTGGGCGTCCCGGCCGCCGCGGCAAGGGCGGCCGGGGCGGGCGATCAGCCCTCGTCGCCGTAGATCGCGACCAGGCGCTTCGTGCCGGACGTGACCTTGCCGCGGTACATGCCGGGCGTGTTGAAGCTCCACGTCGCCTCGCCATTCGGGCCGGTGACGATGACGCCGCCGGTGCCGCCCAGCGCCAGCGTTTCCGCCATCACCGTGTCGGCGGCGGCTTGCAGGCTTTCGCACTTGAAGCGGATGCGCGCGCAGATCTCGTGCGCGACGCCCTCGCGGATGAAGAACTCGCCGGCACCGGTGGCGGAGACGGCGCAGGCGCGGTCGTCGGCATAGGTGCCGGCACCGATCAGCGGCGAATCGCCGACGCGGCCCCAGCGCTTGCCGGTGACGCCGCCCGTCGAGGTGGCGGCGGCGACATGGCCGGCCTGGTCGCGCGCGACGGCGCCGACGGTGCCGTACTTCATGTCCACGTCGAACCAGCCGAGCTTCTTGGCCTTCAGTTCATCCAGCTGGCGGCGGCGCTCGTCGGTCGCGAACCAGCTGGGATCGACCTGTTCGAGGCCCTGCTCGGTCGAGAAGATGTCGGCGCCCTTGCCGGCGAGGAGGACGTGCGGGCTCTTGTCCATGACCGCGCGGGCGAGGCTGACCGGGTGGCGGGTGCGCGTCACGCCCGCGACGGCGCCGGCGGCACGGGTCGAGCCGTCCATGATCGCGGCGTCGAGCTCGTTGGTGCCTTCATAGGTGAAGACGGCGCCGCGGCCGGCGTTGAAGCTGGGATCGTCCTCCAGCACGTGGATCGCCGCTTCCACCGCATCGACCGCGCTGCCGCCCTTGGCGAGCACCGCTTCGCCGGCGGCGAGCGCGGCATCGAGGCCGGCGCGGGCCGCGGCCTCGCGCTCCGGCGTCATGCGGGCGCGCTCGATCACGCCGGCGCCGCCGTGGATCACCAGCGTCCAGGTGGGCTTCTGCTCGGCGGCGGCGGGAGAGGACATCAACAGGGCTCCGATCAACAGGGCTAGGCGCATCGTGCGGCTCCAGAAGGAGCGCGCGGTGTAGCAGAAGGGGCGGTCCATGCCACCGCGTCCGGCGCGCCTTCCGCCTGCCACACTGCGCGTCTATATGGGGCGGAGCCCCGACAGCCTCTGCGAGAACATCCCCATGTCCGTCCGCCCCTGGCGCGATATCGTCCGCCGTCCGAGCCGCCAGATCATGGTCGGCAACGTGCCCGTCGGCGGCGATGCCCCGGTGACGGTGCAGACGATGACCAACACGCCGACGCCGGACGTGCGCGCGACCGTGGACCAGATCCGCCGCTGCGAGGAAGCGGGCGTCGACATCATCCGCGTGTCCTGCCCGGACGTGGAATCGACGGCGGCGCTCAAGCAGATCGTGCGCGCCTCGCGGGTGCCGATCGTCGCGGACATCCATTTCCACTACAAGCGCGCGCTGGAAGCGGCCGACGCGGGTGCGGCGTGCCTGCGCATCAACCCGGGCAACATCGGCTCGTCCGAGCGCGTGGCGGAAGTGGTGCGCGCGGCCAAGGCCAACGGCTGCGCGATCCGCATCGGCGTCAACGCCGGCAGCCTGGAGAAGGACCTGCTGGAGAAATACGGCGAGCCTTGTCCCGAAGCGCTGGTGGAAAGCGCGCTCGACCATATCAAGCTGCTTCAGGACCACGACTTCCACGAATACAAGGTCGCGGTGAAGGCGTCGGACGTGTTCCTGGCGGTCGCGGCCTATCAGGGGCTGGCGGAGGCGACCGACTGCCCGCTGCACCTGGGGATCACCGAGGCGGGCGGGCTGATCGGCGGCACGGTCAAGTCGTCGATCGGCATCGGATCGCTGCTGTGGTTCGGCATCGGCGACACCATCCGCGTGTCGCTGTCGGCCGAGCCCGAGGAGGAGGTGCGCGTCGGGTTCGAGATCCTGAAGGCGCTGGGCATCCGCAACCGCGGCGTGCGCGTCGTGTCGTGCCCGTCGTGCGCGCGCCAGGGCTTCGACGTGATCCGCACCGTGCAGAAGCTGGAGGAGCGGCTGCAGCACATCCGCACGCCGATGTCGCTGTCGGTGCTCGGCTGCGTGGTCAACGGTCCGGGCGAGGCGCGCGAGACCGACATCGGCATCACCGGCGGCGGCAACGGCCGCCACATGGTCTATCTGTCGGGCGTCACCGACCATCATGTCGAGGATGCCGACATGGTCGACCACATCGTCCGGCTGGTGGAGGCCAAGGCCGCCGAGATCGAGGCGCGGGCCGCGGCGCTGGAGCAGGCGGCGGAGTAGGCGCGCGGGCTGGACGCGGCGGGCGTTTCCCCGCATCGACGCGGCCATGACCCGGACCAACACCCCGCCCGCCGTCGCCTTTGCGGCGGCATCGGCGGGCATCGCCATCTATTCGTGCATGGATGCCCTGATGAAGGGGCTGAGCATCGCGAGCGGTGCGTACAGCGCCGTCCTGTGGCGATCGGTCGCGGGGGTGCTGCTGACCGGCACGGTGTTCCTGGCGCGCCGACAGCGCTGGCCGGCGCGCAAGGCGCTCAGGCTGCATGTCGTGCGCGGGTTGGCGGCGGGGCTGTCGGTGCTGCTGTTCTTCTGGGGGCTGGTGCGGGTGCCGATGGCGCAGGGGGTGGCGCTCACCTTCCTGTCGCCGCTGATCGCGCTGTTCCTGGCGGCGGCGCTGCTGGGCGAGCGGATCCGGCGCGCGGCGATCCTGGGATCGGTGGTGGCGGCCGTGGGCGTGCTGGTGATCCCGCTGGGGCAGGCGCAGGCGGGGGCCTCGGCCGATGTGGTGCTGGGTGCGCTCGCGATCGTGCTCGCCTCCGTCCTCTACGCCTATAGCCTGATCCTGCTGCGGCAGCAGGCACAGCTCGCCGATCCGCTGGAGGTGACGCTGTTCACCAGCCTGGTGATCGGCGTGCTGCTGGCGCTGGGAGCACCGTGGCTGGCGACCTGGCCGGCGAGCGACCAGCTGGTGCCGATCGTCGGATCGGCGATCCTGGGGTCGATCTCCGCGCTGCTGCTCGCCTGGTCCTATGGCCGGGCGGAGGCGCAGGTGCTGGCACCGGTCGAATACACCGCCTTTGTCTGGGCGGCGCTGCTCGGCTACCTCGTGTTCGACGAGCGGGTGTCGCCGTTCACGGTCGCGGGTGCGTTGCTGATCGTCGGCGGCTGCCTGGTGGCGGTGCGCGGCGCCGCCCCGGTTTCCCAGAGCGAGGCAGGCGCATGATCGCGATCCGAACCGCCACTCCCGACGATGCGGGGCTGATCTTCGGCTTCGTGCGCGATCTCGCGCGCCACGAGGACGCCGAGGACAAGCTGGTCGCGACCGAGGCGCTGCTGGGCCGGGCGCTCGAGGAGCGCGGGGTCGAAGCGGCGATCGCGGAGCAGGACGGACAGGCGGTGGGCGCCGCGCTGTTCTTTCACAAGCACTCGACCTGGAGCGGCTGGAACGGGCTGTACCTGGAGGACCTGTACGTCGCGCCCGAAGCGCGCGGCTCCGGCGCGGGGCGGGCGCTGCTCGCCCATGTCGCGGCGGTCGGCGTCGCGCGCGGGTGCACGCGGGTCGAATGGGCGGTGAGCGACACCAACGCCGCCGCCGCCGGCTTCTACCGCAGCTTGGGCGCCGAGCCGATGCCGTGGCGCATCTATCGGGTTTCTGGGGAGGCGCTGTCCCGGCTGGCCGGGGAGTGACCGACCAGGTCGGCTCCGCGCCTGGCCAGCCTACGGCCTAGTTCGCGCGTTCGATCCATGCCGCGGGAACCGGCTTACCCTCTCTCCGTGCAGCGCTGATCGCCGCCTGGAACTGTGCTCTGCTTTCCTCGGCCTTCCCCATCCGGCCAAGCAGGATGCCAGCGTTGATACGGCTCTGGGTGTCGTTGACGTCCCTGCTCGCCAGTTCACGGTACCACCTTACCGCGGCCTCGCTGTCGCCTTCCTTCAAGGCCCAGGACGCGAGCGTTCCCACTGCTGCCCGTTCTTCCGCTTCCGACATCATGCCCGTGTCGAACATGGCGGCCAAAGACCGGCGCTTTGCGGCAGCATCGGATTGCAGATCAGCAATGCGATACAGGTACGCGTGAACGACGTATTGCTCCTCGACCGTGAGATTGGGGTCGCTCGCAAGCGATGAGGCGATTTGCCCAGCTTCGGCGGCGTGCATCGCGGTCATCGCCTTTTCCACGCGAATCAGGGCACAGGCGATCCGCTTGCGGATCAACGCGCCTTCAGCCTTGCACGTCTTCCATCGTTTGGTGCCGATGGACTGCCAGGCGTCCATGCCCGAATCCGACGTCAGCCCTCCCAAGCTCGTCGCACTGGCGATGTGCGGATTGTTCTGGAGGCTGCGCTGGGGAATCCGGGATCCGGTAACCATCTTGCGCCGCAAATTGGACGGATCGGGCTCGTCGGGATCGAATCCTCCCTCCACCACGATGTCCTCCCTCCCGGAGTCTTCTGACGGCGCTGTCGTGGATTGGGCCGATGCTTCTTGTGAGACCAGCAGAAGGAACGGCAACAATAGGATGCCCGAAACCATGTCGACCTCACAACCTCGGATCGGATAGCGTAGGTAGGGCCATGCGGCTGTCAAGGGATGCTACGGAGCCCCTTCCGGCCCGGCCTCCCAGGTCCGCAGCCGGCATTGCGGTGCGCCCGAGAGTCCGCTTTTTTCGAATCTCGAACCTGGTGAGGATCGCATGGGCGTCGACGCAGGGCTGATCGAATGGGTGGCCGAGGCGCTGGCGCCGGTCGGCACCGTCACGTCGCGGCGGATGATGGGCGGGGCGACGCTCTATTGCGACGGCACCATCTTTGCGATCGCCGGCGACGACGGGCTCTGGTTCAAGGCGGATGCCGAGAGCGACGCGGCCTGGGACGCGGCTGGTTGTGCGCGCTTCACCTATGCCAAGGGCGACGGCACGACGGGATCGATGAACTACCGGCGCGCGCCCGACGACGTCTATGACGATGCGGACGCGATGCGGGAGTGGGCCGGGCTCGCGCTGGCGGCCGGGGCGCGGGCGCCGAAGCCGAAGCGCAAGAACAAGGGCTGAAACGACGAACCCCGCCGGCACCTGGGTGCCGACGGGGTCCGGATCTTGCGTGGCTGGCGCTTAGTCGCGGCCGGGCACGTCGTGGTCGAGCGGTTCCTCGCCGCGTTCCTTGGCGGCGTTGTAGCGCTCGATCGCCTCCAGGGTGATGCGCGCCGCCTCGTCGGCGTCGCCCCAGGTGCCGACGCGCACCCACTTCTGCTTCTCCAGGTCCTTGTAGTGGGTGAAGAAGTGCTCGATCTGCTGGAACACGATCTCCGGCAGATCGGCGCGGCCACCGACCTTGGTGTAATAGGGGAAGGTGGAGTCGACCGGCACGCAGACGAGCTTCTCGTCGCCGCCGGCTTCGTCTTCCAGGTTCAGGACCGCGATCGGGCGCGCGCGCACGACGCAGCCCGGGATGAACGGCGTGCGCGACACGACTAGCGCGTCGAGCGGATCGCCGTCCGGCGACAGCGTGTGCGGCACGAAGCCATAGTTCGCCGGATAGCGCATCGGGGTGTGGAGGATGCGATCGACGAACAGCGCACCGGACGCCTTGTCGAACTCATACTTCACCGGCTCGCCGCCGGTCGGCACCTCGATGATGACGTTGAGGTCTTCCGGCGGGTTCTTGCCCACCGGCACCATGTCGATCCGCATGTTGTGTCGTCCCTTTTACTTGGCGGCGAGCAGGCGATCGAGGCCCGTCTCACCCTGTCCGGTCTTTTCCAGCCGCGGATAGCGCAGGCCATCGTGATAGTCGATTGCCACCTCGCGCAGCTTGTCGCCGTTCTTGACCAGCAGGCGGATGGGCGTGCGATTGCCCTTGGACGCGGTCACGGCCGCCTTCAGGCGATCGGCGCTGTAGCTCTCGCCGTTCACCGCGACGATGCTGCTGTCCACGGTCATCCCCGCGTCGAACGCCGGGCTGCCCCAGCTGACCGAGTTGACCGAGCCCGACTTGCCCGTGACGAGCCCCAGCGAATAGCTGAGATCGGCCTGGTCGCGGGTGCGGTCGTTGTTGACGAAGTACGGCGTCGGCTGTTCGGTGTAGACCAGGCGGTAGCCGTTGTTGGTGAAGCCGCCGAGCGGCGCGCGCTCAGAGACGTTGTTGACGCGGCTGTTGAGGAAGCCGGCCCAGTCATAGGGCTGGATGCCGTTCAGCGTCTGGACCACATCCTCGAACGTGTAGGTGAGCACGCCCCAGTCGCCGTCGCGCACGCCGAAGAAGGCGCGGGCGAAATCGTCGATGCTCTTGGTGCCGCCCGACTGCTGGCGCAGGACGGAATCCACGTCCATCCAGATCAACAGGCCTTCGTTGTAATAATCCTCCGACCGCTGCCAGCTGGTCCAGCCCTTGGGCCGGCGCGCAGAGATGATGGGGTCGTTGGTGGTGTCGACCAGCGGGCGCCATTCGCGCGCACGGCGGTTGTCGAGGCTGGCTGCGATCGCGGCATAGGCGTCCAGCGTATCCTGCTTGGTGACGATGCCCGAGCGTGCCTGGAGCACATAGCCCCAGAACTGGGTCTGGCCTTCATAGACCCACAGCAGCGAGTTGCGCATGGGCGTGCGATAGTCCGGCGTCCACAGGTCCGCACCACGGCGGAACTTGCCGTCCCAGCTGTGGCTGTATTCGTGCGGCAGGAGGTTGCGGCTGCCGGCACCCTCGTTCCACTTGGTGAAATAGCCCGGCTTCACGCCGTTTTCGGAGCTGCGGTGATGCTCCAAGCCGATGCCGCCCATGGTGTCGGTGATCGCCAGCAGGAATTCGTACTTGTCGTAGTGCTGGGCGCCGAACACGCGGGTCGCCTGCTCGACGAGCTTCTTGTGCGCGTCGATCTGCTCGGGGGTGGCGTTGAGCTCTTCGGGGGTGTCGGCGAAGACGTTGAGGTCGACGCGCGGCGACAGCGCCCACTGGCGGTAATATTTGCCGGCAAAGGTGGGGGAGTCGACCAGCGTTTCGTAGCTGGTGCGCTGGTAGGAATAGATCGAGCCGTTGCTGGTCGCGGGCAGGCCTGCCGCCGCGGTCCAGCCGGCCGGATATTTGGCAGTCGCCTGGATCGGGATGCGGCGGGTGAAATAGCCGGCCGGGTAGAGGCTGACCGAGTTCCACTGGAGGTTCAGCATCGAGGGCGCCATGACGATGCGGCCCTGGTCACCGGCGGTCGCCGACAGGAACTGGAAGCTGACGTCGAGCTTCCTGGCACCGGCGGGCACGTCGATGTGGAAGGCGAACACATCTTCGGGATCGCGGGTCCAGGGCACCACCTTGCCATTGGCGCGGATCACCAGGCCGGCGAGCTTCTCGATCTCACCGCGCGGGCTGTGCGCGCCCGGCAGCCACTTCGGGAACAGCAGCACCATGTGGCCCGCCTCGGCGATGGGAATCGTCTCCTTCACGTTGAAGATGCCGCGCTGGATGTCGGTCGCGTCGACCTCCAGCAGGAGGGTGCCAGGATAGTCGACGTCGCGCGGGGCGGGGATGGTGTCGGTGAAGGGCACCGGCTGCGGCAGGGTGTTGCCGGCGGGGTTCAGCTGCGCATGGGCGGGAACGGCAGAAGCGAGCAACAGGGCGGCGAACGCAGGGGTGCGAAACATGACGGCCTTTCGTCGAGGTGGGATGGGGCGGTGTAACGACATATCGCAGCGGGCGTCCAGCCTGTCGCAAGGCGGGACACGATTCCGGCTTCGATCCGCCGGGTGCGGCGGCTAGGGTCGGGCATGGCTTCCACGCTCGTGCCCGCTGCCGACACCGCGCCCGCCGCCGATCCGCGCCCGCGATCGGCGGTGAGCACGGGTACCGGCCTCGCGGGCATGGCGGGGCTGCTCGCCTGGGTCGCGATCGCGCGCCACTATGGCATGGACGGGCCCTATGCGGCGCTGGTGAACCTCGTCGCCTGCGGGCTGCCGATGCTCGCCTGGTCGGTGCTGGTGGACAAGGTGCATCGCAATCCATCGACCGGCATCGACTGGGCGCACCCGCGGCCGTGGCGGGCGACGCTGGACGTCAGCGTCACCAAGCTGGCGGGGCTGTGGGCGACCTGGGTGGGGATCGCGCTGCTCTATGCGACCGGCCGCTTCTATTGGGACGGCGGCTTCGCCTTTGCCATGTGGTGCTTCGGCTATGCGGCGCCGGTGCTGTTCGTGCTGTCGATCCCCTATGTCCTGTGGATCGACCGCCACCTGGTGGCGCCGCGCGACGGCTGCTGGGCGTTCGGCGCCTGGCTGATGCACCTGGACGAGCCGATCGAGCGCGAGGCGATCTTCGACCATCTGCGCGCCTGGGCGGTGAAGGCGTTCTTCCTGGCGTTCATGCTGGGGATCGTGCCGGGCGGCTTCCGCGAGTTCGTCGCCGCCGACACGGCCACGGTGCTGCACGATCCCGTCGCGCTGGCGCAGTGGCTGATCACCTTCATGTTCCTGGTGGACGTGGCGTTCGCGACCTGCGGCTATATCCTCGCGCTGCGGCCGATCGACACGCACATCCGCTCGGCCAATCCCTATGCGGCCGGCTGGGTCGCGGCGCTGATCTGCTATCCGCCGTTCGTGCTGATGGGCGACGGCGGCCCGCTCGACTATCATCCAGGCGGCGCGGAGTGGACGCAGTGGTTCGCGGGCCATCCAGTGATCCTGGCGGCGATCGGCGCGGCGCTGGTGGCGCTGACCTTTGTCTATGCCTGGGCGACGGTGGCGTTCGGCCTGCGCTTCTCCAACCTCACCAACCGCGGGATCATCACCAACGGGCCGTACGCCTGGAGCCGCCATCCGGCCTATCTGTCGAAGAACCTGTTCTGGTGGCTGGTGAGCTGGCCGATGCTGGTGACGACCGGCAACTGGCTGGACGCGTTCCGCAACACCGCGATCCTGGGGCTGGTGAGCGGCGTCTATTACTGGCGTGCGCGCACCGAGGAGCGGCACCTGCTCGCCGATCCGGGCTATCGTGCGTACTACGACTGGGTGGGGCGGCATGGGGTGGTGCCGCGGTTCTTTCGGTGGGTGGCCGGCTAGCGGTGCCGTGCTCCTGCGCAGGCAGGAGCCCAGGGTAACAGGCGCTGTGCTTCGTGGCTCTGGGCTCCTGCCTGCGCAGGAGCACGGTGGTGCTTCTACGGGTGTGCCGTCTCAGAACGTCAGTTCGTCGTAGACGCGCGTGACGTCGCCGTCCCAGCTGCTGCCGTAGCGGTCGAGGAGCTGCTGTGCGGGCACCCGGCCGTCGCGCACCACGTCGCGCAAGGGGGTGAGGAAGCCGGTCTCGTCGTCGCCGGCGGCATCCAGGCGGCCGCGCGCCTTGAGGCCGGCGCCGGCGATGTCGAGCACCTGCCGGGCGATGTCGCGCAGCGTGCCCTTGTCGCCCAGCGGCGCGTCGAGGCCGAGGCGCGGCACGGAGTCGCGCAGCGCCTGGCGGGTCTCCAGGCTCCAGTCCTTGACGAGGTCCCAGGCGGCGTCGAGCGCGCCCTGGTCGTAGAGGAGGCCCACCCAAAGTGCGGGCAGCGCGCAGATCCGGCCCCAGGGGCCGCCGTCGGCGCCGCGCATCTCCAGGAAGGTCTTGAGCCGCACTTCCGGGAAGGCGGTGGAGAGATGGTCGGCCCAGTCGTCCATCGTCGGCAGCTCGCCGGGGAGGACCGAGAGCTCGCCCTTCAGGAAGTCGCGGAAGGAGAGGCCGGCGGCGTCGATATACTTGCCGTCGCGGTAGACGAAGTACATCGGCACATCGAGGGCGTAGTCGGCGTAGCGTTCGTAGCCGAAGCCGTCCTCGAACACGAACGGCAGCATGCCGGTGCGGTGGGGATCGGTGTCCGACCAGATGTGGCTGCGGTAGGAAAGCATGCCGTTGGGCTTGCCTTCGGTGAAGGGCGAGTTGGCGAACAGCGCGGTCGCGAGCGGCTGGAGCGCCAGGCCGACCCGGAACTTCTGCACCATGTCCGCTTCGGAAGCATAGTCGAGGTTCACCTGGATGGTGCAGGTGCGCAGCATCATGTCGAGACCCATGCTGCCGACGCGCGGCATGTGGTTGAGCATGATCGCGTAGCGGCCCTTGGGCATGATCGGCAGCTCGGCGCGGGGCTTGTCCGGCCACATGCCGAGACCCAGGAAGCCCAGGCCCAGCTTCTCGCCGACGGCCTTTACCTGGGTGAGATGCCGGCCGGTCTCGCCGCAGGTCTGGTGGAGGTTTTCGAGCGGGGCGCCGGAGAGTTCGAGCTGGCCGGCGGGCTCCAGGCTGACGGTGCCGTCCTTGCCGGCGAGCGCGATGACCTTGCCGTTCTCCTCGATCGGCGTCCAGCCGAACTCGGTCAGCGCCATCAGCAGGTCGCGGATGCCGCCGGGCTCGTCATAGCTGGGGGCACGGTGGTCGCTGGTGCGGAACACGAACTTCTCGTGCTCCGTGCCGATGCGCCAGCGTTCCGCGGGCTTCTCGCCGCCTGCGAAATAGCCGATCAGCTGGTCGCGGGTCTCGATGACCGCTGCGCTGGTGTCCGAAACGGTCTTGGTGCTCATGGGCTGCGCCCATAGGCGGTGCCGCGGTGCGGCGCCAGCGCCGTTTTGATGCCGTACGTTACCAGTCGCCGGCGCTGGCCATCCAGACGCTGATTGCGGCGGCCGCCGCCGTCTCCGCGCGCAGGATGCGTGGGCCGAGCGTGACGCCGTAGGCCTGGGGCAGGGCGCGGATCGCCTCGCGCTCTTCGACGTCGAAGCCGCCCTCCGGCCCGATCAGCACGGCGCCGGGGCCGCGGTGCTGCGCCATGGTCGTGGACGCCGGGGCGCCGCCGGTCTCGTCGGCGAAGAACAGCGCGCGCTCGGCCGGCCAGTCGCGCAGCAGCGCGGCGAGCTTCACCGGCTCGGCCAGCTCGGGAAGGGCGGTGCGGTCGCACTGCTCGGCCGCCTCGATCGCATGGGCGCGCAGCCGGTCCAGGTTGAGCCGGTCGACCACGGTGCGGCGGGTGAGCACCGGTACGATGCGGGCGGCGCCCAGCTCGCACGCCTTTTCCACCGTCCAGTCGATGCGGCCCTTCTTCAAGGGCGCGGCGCAGAGCCACAGGTCCGGCACCGGCTCGCGCGGGCGAAGCTGGTCGGTGACCTGGAGGGTGAGGTCGCGCTTGCCGGCATGGGCGACGGTCGCGAGCCACTCGCCGGTCCGGTCGTCGAACAGCTTGACCGGGTCGCCCGGCTTCGCGCGCAGCACCGACAGCAGGTAATGCGCCTGCGGCCCGTCGATGCGGATCGCGGCATCGGGTGCGATCGTCGCTTCCAGGAACAGGCGCGGGGTGGACTGCGGCGGCCAGGCGGGGGTTGCGGGCATGGACCGGGTGTTAGGCGAAGCGGGCGGCTTCGTCACGTCACCGGGCAATCGTCGGCGACGATGACGCGGTCGCGCCCCTCCTTCTTCGCCTGGTACATGGCGGCGTCCGCGCGATCGGTCGCGGTGTCGATCGTGTCGCCGGGCGTCACGCAATAGGCGCCGACGCTGAGCGTGATCGGGACGCGCGCGCCATCCCCCAGCACGACGGGCGCCGCGCAGACGGCCGCGACCAGCCGGTCCGAGACGGTTTCCAGCGGATCGGCGCCAAGGCCGGGCAAGAGCACGATGAATTCGTCGCCTCCCCAGCGGCCGCACAGGTCCGTGGGGCGGAGCGCGGCCTGGATGCGGTGCGCGATCTCCGCCACCACGGCATCGCCCGCGACATGGCCGAAGCGGTCGTTGATCTGCTTGAAACGATCGACGTCGATCAGCAGCAGCCCGACCGAGCTCGCGCCGCGCTGGCGCTGCACCGCATCGAACGCCGCCACGAAGCCGCGGCGGTTGGCGACGCCGGTTGCCGAATCGCGGTTGGCGAGCCGTTCCAGCTCGATCGTCCGCTCGCGCACCCGCGCTTCGAGCGAGCGGGTGTGTTCGGCGACTGCGCGCGCCATCGCCGCGAACCGGCGCGACAGGCGCCCGATCTCGTCGTTGCGATCGGAGTCGAGCTGCTCGGCAGGTTGGAAGTTGCCGCGTTCCGCCTCGATCACGCTCATCTCGAGCTGGGTGAGCGGATCGAGCACCACGCGCTTGAACAGGACGACGGCGAGCGCGCCGCCGATCACCAGCATCAGCACGATCAGCGCGGCGAGCGGACCGAACAGGCGGCGGTCCACCATGGCATCGGTGTCCATGACCGTCACATTGTACCAGTCGAGCCCGTTCAGATAACCGACGCCGACCAGCACGCGTTCGCCGCCCATCTCCAGGAAGCTGGATCGCGCGGACGCGCGGCCCGAGGCGACGTCCGCCATCATCGCGTGCAGCCGGGCGCGATCGTCGGCGTTGCTCAGCATCGCGAAGACGGTGGGCGGATGCTTGCGGTTGGGGTCGGAATAGCGGTCGACCTTGCTCGGATCGCGATGCGCCTGCACCGCTCCATCGTGGTCGACGAAGAAGGTGGAGACGCCGGCCTGGGTGTCGGCCAGCGCCTCGTGCACGAAGGAGGAAAGGTCGACGGCGGTCCCGGTGACGCCCAGTGCCTTGCCCTCGAAGCGGATCACGCAGTTGACGAACACGCGCGTGCGCTTGGCGAGATCGTCCGCGTCGACGTTCAGGTGGCAGTCGCGCGGGCGGGACAGCGCCTCGAAGAACCAGCGGTCGCGGTTGTTGCCCGGCTGCACGGTGAGGCGCGGGCGGTCCGCCGAATAGCGGCTGCCGGGCTCCTCGTAGAAATATTGGCGCGAGGCGGCGGAGCCCACGAAGAAGGTGCCGCCCGCCGACAGCTGGACGACGCGGCGCAGCTCGGCGATGGCGGCGCGGCGTTTTGCGGCATTGCCCTCGTCGCGCAGCCAGCCGATGAGCGCTTCCGAACGCGCGTTGGTTTCGGCAAGCGCGACATCCCGCTGCAACGTGCCGAGGCCGCGTGCCCGATCATAGAGTACCTGCCGCTCGGCAAAGCCCGACCCGAGCCGCACCAGCGTCAGATCGACGACCCGGCCGAACGCCACGAAGCCGACCAGCGCGAGGAGGCCGATCAGCAGCATGCCCACCATCAGAACGCGGGCGGTCAGGCTGGCGGAGACCGCACGCCAGAACCCCTTGAAGGGGAGCAGCTTGTTCGACCTGATCTTGCGTCTCCTGGGATTCGGCGCTCGCTTTGTGGCGCCGTCCAGGGCCTTCAAGCACGTAAACAGTAAATAATGTAGTCGGTGAGCTCGGGCAACGCGGGAAGCGCGCGGGAGTTTCCCGGGCGACCACGCACACGGGCTGTCCAAGCTCCGTCCATCTGTGGCAGCAGGCCGCATGACATCCCCGATTCCCCCGTTGCAGCCGCGCCGGCACCGAAGCTCCTTCCCCCACGTTCCCCAGGCGAGGGGCGGCACGCGATGACGGCGGCGACCGAGATCGTTCCCGACAGCGAGCATCGCGGGCTCGTCGGGCGGCTGCCGGCGGGGCTGCGGCCGTTCGCGCTGCTGGCGCGCTTCGACCGGCCGATCGGCTGGTGGCTGTTGTTCTGGCCCGGCGCCTGGGCGATCGCGCTGGCGGGCCAGGGGATCGCGCGCTGGGACATGATCGCGTGGTTCCTGCTCGGCAGCATCGCGATGCGCGGCGCGGGCTGCGTCTACAACGACATCGTCGACCGCGACCTCGACCGGCAGGTGGCGCGCACGCGCAGCCGGCCGCTCGCGAGCGGGGCGGTGTCGCTGAAGGCGGCCTGGGCCTGGCTGCTGATCCTGTGCGCGGTCGGGCTGCTGGTGCTGGTGCAGCTGCGGCTGGCGGCCGCGATCGTCGCCGTCTCCAGCATCGTGCTGGTCGCGGCCTATCCCTTCATGAAGCGGATCACCTGGTGGCCGCAGGCGTGGCTGGGGATCGTGTTCAGCTGGGCAGCGCCGGTCGGCTGGGTGGAGGTGACGCACGGCAGCATCGTGCCGATGCTGCTGCTCTATGCGGGATCGATCACCTGGGTGATCGGCTACGACACCATCTATGCGCTGCAGGACGTGGAGGACGATGCGCTGGTGGGCGTGCGTTCGTCGGCACGGGCGATGGGGGCCAAGGTTCGGCCCGGGGTCGCGCTGCTGTACCTGGTGTCGCTGCTGTGCTGGGCGGGCGCCTTCTGGCAGGTGTTCCCGACGCCGCTCGCGCTTGTCGCGCTGCTGCCGATGGCGCTGCACCTGCTGTGGCAGGTGGCGACGCTGTCGCCGCAGGACGGGCACAACACGCTGGCGCGGTTCCGCAGCAATCGCGACGCGGGGCTGCTGATGTTCCTCGCCTGCCTGGTGGTGGGGACGGCGGCCTGAATTGCCGCCGCGGGCTTTGACCTTGGGGCCCCGGCTCCCTAAGTCGCGGCCATGCTGACCCCCGAACAGGCGCAGGCCCGCGCCGCGCAGGCGATCGACCGAGCCCGCGCCCGCGGCGCCGATGCCGCCGACGCCATCCTGATCGCCGACACGGCGCTTTCCGTCTCCGTGCGCCTGGGCGCCCTGGAGGACGTTGGCCGGTCCGAGGGCGGCGAGCTGGGCCTGCGAGTCTTCGTCGGCAAGCGTTCGGCAAGCGTCGCCACCTCCGACCTGTCGGACGCGGCGCTGGATGCGGTGGCCGAGCGGGCGGTGGCGATGGCGCGGCTGGCGCCCGAGGACGCCTGGGCCGGGCTGGCGCCGGCCGATCGGCTGATGAAGGGCACGGCCCCGCTGCTCGACCTGGACGACGGCGGCGAGGTCGCGCCCGAGGCGCTGAAGGCGCAGGCGCTGGCGGCCGAGGATGCGGCGCGCGGCGTGGCTGGCGTCACCAATTCCGAGGGCGGCAGTGCGAGTGCCAGCCGCGCGGTGGTGGCGCTGGCCACCAGCCACGGCTTTGCCGGCAGCTACGCCGTCACCAGCCACGGCGTCTCGGCAAGCGTGCTGGCGGGCACCGGATCGGGCATGCAGCGCGACTATGCGCACCACAGCGCGCGCCATCGTGCATCGCTGGAGGCGCCCGAGGCGATCGGGCGGCTGGCGGGCGAGCGCGCGGTGGCGCGGCTCGATCCGGCGCGGATCGCGTCGGGTGCGATGCCGGTGGTGTTCGATCCGCGGGTGGGGTCGAGCCTGCTCGGCCACCTGACCGGCGCGATCGCGGGGCCGGGCGTGGCCCGCGGCACCAGCTTCCTGCGCGAGGCGCTCGGCACGGCGGTATTCGGGCCGGGCGTCACCATCCGCGATGATCCGCACCGGCCGCGCGGGCTTCGCTCGCGGCCGTTCGACGGCGAGGGTCTGCCGGTCTCGCCGCTCGCGATCGTCGAGGGGGGCGTGCTGCAAAGCTGGCTGCTGGACAGCGCCTCGGCCCGGCAGCTGGGGCTGGAGCCGACCGGCCATGCCACCCGCGGCATCGGCGGCGGGCCGGGCGTGGGCACCAGCAACCTCTACATGGAAGCGGGGCGCATCACCCGCGAGGCGCTCATCGGCGAGATCGAGCACGGCGTGCTGGTGACCGAGCTGATCGGGCATGGCGTGAACGGCGTGACGGGCGACTATAGCCGCGGCGCCGCCGGCTTCCTGATCGAGAAGGGCGAAATCACCCGGCCGGTCGCGGAGATCACCATCGCGGGCAATCTGCGCCAGATGTTCGCAGGCCTGGTGCCGGCGAGCGACCTGGAGTTCCGCTATGGCGTGAACGTGCCGACGATCCGGATCGACGGAATGACGGTGGCGGGTGGCTGACACGCTGCTCGACGAACTGGCGGCGATCGCTGCCGAAGCGGCGACGCTGGCGCATGGGCGCGCGGCGACCGACTTCGAGCGCTGGGAAAAGACGCCGGGCAACCCGGTGTGCGAGATCGACCTGGCGGTGGACGCGCTGCTGCGCGAGCGGCTGAGCGCGCTGCTGCCGGACGCCGGCTGGCTGTCGGAGGAATCGGCCGACGATCCCGTGCGGCTGGCCAAGCGGCGGGTGTGGATCGTCGATCCGATCGACGGGACCCGCGACTATATCCGCGGTCGGCCGGGCTGGTCGGTGTCGGTGGCGCTGGTGGAGGACGGGCAGCCGGTGCTGGGCGTGCTCGACGCCCCGGCGCGGCACGAGCGCTGGCGCGCGGCGGCGGGCGAGGGGGCGTGGCGCAACGGCGTCCGGCTGACGGCGAGCGACATCGCCCGGATCGCGGGCGCGCGCACGCCGGTGGACGCGCTGCCCAAGGCGGACCGCGACCTGGTGGCGGTGGCCAAGCCCAACTCGATCGCGCTGCGCATGGCGATGGTGGCGGCGGGCGAGGCGGACCTGCTCGCGACCTTTCGCTGGGGCAATGAATGGGACGTGGCGGCGGCCGTGCTGCTGCTGCGCGAGGCCGGCGCGACGGTGACCGACTCGCTCGGCAAGCCGCTGCGCTTCAACACGCCGCGCGCCCAGGCGTTCGGCGTGCTGGCGACCGCGCCCGGCATCCATGCGGCGGCGGTGGACCGGCTGCGGCCGCGCGCGATCGCGGCGCTGGGGCGGCCCTGACCGCCCGCTAGGCGCGGGCGAGTTCCTTCAGCCGGTAGAGGGCGTCGAGCGCGGCGCGCGGGGTGAGGGCATCGAGGTCTAGCCCCGCCAGTTCGGTGCGCACGGCATCGGGCTTTTCCTCCTCGGCCGGCTGGAAGGCGGCGAACAGCGGCAGGTCGTCGAGGCCGGCGGCGAGGCCGCCGGTCTTCTGGCGGCCGGCCTCGAGCTTCGCGAGCACCGCTTTCGCGCGCGCGACCGTAGCGGGCGGGAGCCCCGCGAGCCGGGCCACCGCCAGGCCGTAGCTGCGGTCGGCCGGACCCTCGCCCAGCTCGTGGAGGAGGACGAGGTCGCCCTTCCACTCGCGCGCACGCACGTGGTGCAGGCTCAGTGCCTCGCAGCGCTCCGCCAGCCGGGTGAGCTCGTGATAATGGGTCGCGAACAGGCAGCGGCAGCGGTTGTCCTCATGGATCGCCTCCACCACTGCCCAGGCGATGGCGAGGCCGTCGTAGGTGGAGGTGCCGCGGCCGACCTCGTCCAGGATCACGAAGCTGCGCGGGGTCGCCTGCGCCAGGATGGCGGCGGTCTCGACCATCTCGACCATGAAGGTGGAGCGGCCGCGCGCGAGATTGTCCGAGGCGCCGACGCGGCTGAACAGCCGATCGACCAGGCCGAGCGTGGCGCGGGTGGCGGGGACGTAGCTGCCGGCCTGGGCAAGCACCGCGATCAGCGCGTTCTGGCGCAGGAAGGTCGACTTGCCGCCCATGTTGGGGCCGGTCACCAGCCACAGGCGATTGTCCTCCGACAGGCGGCAGTCGTTGGCGACGAAGCGCCCGCCGGCCTTGGCGACGGCGGCTTCGACCACCGGGTGGCGGCCGCCCTCGATCTCCAGGCAGGCGTGGTCGACCAGGTCGGGGCGTGCCCAGCCGCCCTCGGCCGCGCGTTCGGCGAGGCCGGCGGCGACGTCGATGCGCGCGAGGGCATCGGCGGTGGCGGCGATGGCCTCGCGGTTTCCAAGCACCTGGCCGGTCAGTTCCTCCAGATGCGCGGCCTCGGCGGCGAGCGCATGGGCGCCGGCCTGGGTGACCTTGAGCGCGACCTCGTGCAGTTCGGGCGCGTTGAAGCGGACGCAGCCGGCGAGCGTCTGGCGATGGGTGAAGCCGCTGTCGGCCTTCATCAGCGCGTCGGCGGCGCGGGCCGGCACCTCGATATGATAGCCGAGCACGCCGTTGTGGCGGATCTTGAGCGCGTTGACGCCGGTGCGGGTGCGGAACTCCGCCTCCAGCGCGGCGATGGCGCGGCGGCCACCGGCGCCGGTGGCGCGGAGATCGTCAAGCGCGGCGTCATAGCCCTCGGCAATATAGCCGCCGTTGGCGGCGTCGATCGGGGGCGAGGGGACGAGCGCGCGGCTGAGCAGCTCGACCAGCGCGCCGTGGCCGCGGAGAGCCGGCACCAGCTGGCCGAGCAGCGGCGGTGCGTCGGCGAGCTGTTCGAGGCGGTCGCCCAGCGTGCGCGCGCCGTCGAGGCCGTCGCGTAGCTGGCCCAGGTCGCGCGGGGAGCCGCGGCCGGCGGCAATGCGGCCGAGCGCGCGGCCGACGTCGGGAAGCGCGCGCAGGGCGGAACGCACGCCGTCGCGCAGGCCGGGATCGTCGTGGAAGCGGGTGACGGCGTCGAGCCGCGCCTCGATTGCGGCACGGTCCATCAAGGGTGCGGCGATGTCGGCACCCAGCAGGCGTGCGCCGGCACCCGTGACGGTGCGGTCGACCGCGTCGAGCAGGCTACCGCTGCGGCTGCCCGAGGTGGTGCGGGTGAGCTCCAGGCTCTCGCGGGTGGCGGCGTCGACCGCCATGCACTGGTCGTTGCGCGACACCAAAGGCGGGCGGAGGAAGGGCAGGCTGCCGCGCGCGGTATGCTCGAGATAGGCGACGAGCCCGCCCGCCGCAGCCAGGCCGGCGCGGCCGAAGCTGCCGAAGCCGTCGAGCGTGGCGACGCCGAACAGCGCCTTCAGCCGCGCCTCGCCGGCGGCGCTGTCGAAGTCGATGCGGGGGCGCAGACTGGTCGCGATCTCGGCAAAGGCGGAGGCCTCGGAGGCGACCACCTCGGCGGGGGCAAGCCGCGCGATGGTGGCGGCGAGCGCATGGGCGTCGGTCTCGATCAGCTCGAAGCGGCCGGTGGAGACATCGGCCGCGGCGATCGCGACCTCGCCGCCGGCTTCGCCGACCGCCACGCACCAGTTGGCGGCGCGCGCGTCGAGCAGCGCTTCTTCGGTCAGCGTGCCGGCGGTGACCACGCGCACGATCGCGCGGGCGACGAGCGCCTTGGAGCCGCCGCGCTTCTTGGCTTCCTCGGGCGTCTCCACCTGCTCGGCGATGGCGACGCGGTGGCCGGCCTTGATCAGCCGCGCCAGATAGCCCTCGGCGGCGTGGATCGGCACGCCGCACATCGGGATTTTCGCGCCCTCATGCTCGCCGCGTGCGGTGAGCGCGATGTCGAGCACGGCCGCGGCGATTTTGGCGTCGTCGTGAAACAGTTCAAAAAAGTCGCCCATGCGGTAGAACAGCAGGCAGTCGGCTGCTTCGGCTTTGAGCGCGAGATATTGCGCCATCATCGGGGTGGGTGCTGGAACGGCAGGCATGCGCGCGTGGGTAGCCGAAGAAGCGACCGGCGTCATGCCCGGGCTGCGGTGGGGTGACGGAGGCGAGGATGCGTCCTAAGGGCAGAGCCATCAGTGCGGGAAGGTTGCAGATGGCAGAAGAATCGAACGTCCAATTCTCCGAGCGCGAGGCGCTGCTGTTCCACTCGGAGGGACGGCCGGGAAAGATCGAGATTATCGCGTCGAAGCCGATGTCGACGCAGCGCGACCTGGCGCTTGCCTATTCGCCGGGCGTCGCGGTTCCGGTGCGCGCGATCGCGGCCGACCCTGCCACCGCCTATGACTATACCGCCAAGGGCAACCTGGTTGCGGTGATCTCCAACGGCACTGCCATCCTGGGTCTTGGCAACCTGGGCGCGCTCGCGTCCAAGCCGGTGATGGAAGGCAAGTCGGTGCTGTTCAAGCGCTTCGCCGACGTCGATTCGATCGACATCGAGCTGAAGACCGAGGACGTGGACCGCTTCATCGACGCGGTCGAGCTGATGGAGCCGACCTTCGGCGGCATCAACCTGGAGGACATCAAGTCCCCGGAATGCTTCATCATCGAGCAGACGCTGCGCGAGCGGATGAACATTCCGGTGTTCCACGACGACCAGCACGGCACCGCCATCATCGCCGCAGCGGGCCTGATCAACGCGCTGTACCTGACCAAGCGCAACATCGCCGAGACCAAGGTGGTGATGAACGGCGCGGGTGCCGCGGCACTCGCCTGCGCGGACCTGGTGAAGGTGATGGGCGTCCGGCAGGAGAACTTGCTGATGGTCGACCTGGACGGCGTGCTCTACCAGGGGCGCGAAGCCGGCATGAACCAGTGGAAGTCGGCACATGCCGTCGCCACCGACAAGCGCACGCTCGCCGAGGCACTGGACGGTGCCGACGTGTTCATGGGCCTGTCTGCGGCGAACGCACTTCCGGCCGAGCTCCTCAAGAAGATGGCGCCGAACCCGATCGTGTTCGCAATGGCGAACCCCGATCCGGAGATCACCCCGCCGGAGGCGAAGGCCGCGCGCCCGGACGTGATCATCGCCACCGGTCGTTCGGACTATCCGAACCAGGTTAACAACGTGCTGGGCTTCCCGTTCATCTTCCGCGGCGCGCTCGACGTGCGCGCGACCACGATCAACGATGCGATGAAGGTCGCCGCCGCACAGGCGATCGCCAAGCTCGCGCGCCAGCAGGTGCCGGAGGAAGTGGCGGCCGCCTATGGCGTGAAGCACAGCTTCGGCCCGGAATATATCATCCCGGCGCCGTTCGACCCGCGGCTGATGGAGCTGGTGCCCGCCGCCGTCGCCCAGGCGGCGATGGATTCGGGCGTGGCGACCAAGCCGATCCTCGACATGGACGCCTATCGCCACACGCTGCGCGGCCGGCTCAACCCGACCACCTCGGTGCTCAGCCTCGCCTATGAGGGCGCCAAGGCGCACCCGAAGCGCGTCATCTTCGCCGAGGGCGAGGAAGAGGTGGTGCTGCGCGCCGCGATCAACTTCCGCGAGGGCGGCTATGGCACGCCGGTGCTGGTGGGTCGCGACGACGTGTACGATCGCCTGCGCGCGCTGGGCGTCACGGACCCGGAGACCTACGAGGTTCACAACAGCCGCCATTCGCCGCTGGTGCCGCAGATGGTCGACTTCCTCTACGCGCGCCTCCAGCGCCGCGGCTATCTGCGTCGCGATTGCGAGCGGATGGTGAACCAGGATCGCAACATCTTTGGCGCGCTGCTGCTGCAGCTGGGCGAGGGCGATGCGATGATCACGGGCGTCACGCGCACCTATGCGCAGACGATCCGCGAACTGCGCCGCGTGATCGATCCCAAGGAAGGCCGCACGCCGTTCGGCATCCATGTGCTGGTGGGGCAGAGCCACACGGTGTTCATCGCCGACACCACGGTCAATGAGCGCCCGAACTCCGAGGAACTGGCCGACATCGCCGAGGCGACCGCGCAGGTCGCGCGTCGCATGGGCCACGAGCCGCGGGTCGCGTTCCTGAGCTACGCCAACTTCGGCAACCCCGAGGGCAAGTGGCTGGAGCAGCTGCGCGGGGCCGTCGGCGTGCTCGACAAGCGCGAGGTGAGCTTCGAATATGAGGGCGAGATGACGCCCGACGTGGCGCTCAACCCGCGCCAGCTGGCGAACTATCCGTTCGCGCGCCTGTCGGGCCCGGCCAACGTGCTGATCATGCCGGGCCTGCAGTCGGCCAACATCTCGGCCAAGCTGCTGCGCGAGCTGGGCGGCGACGACATGATCGGGCCGATGCTGATCGGCATGGAGAAGCCGGTGCAGATCGCGCCGATGACGTCGACCGCGAGCGAGCTGGTGACGCTGGCGGTGCTGGCGGCCGGGGGCATGGTCGACGGCTGATCCTTCGGGGGAGGGGCTGCGGTTGCGCGGCTCCTCCCGCCGATGGTGGGGGGACCGGAGGCCGCTCGCCTTCCTCGTTTGTCGTGCTCCCGCGAAGGCGGGAGTCCAGGGTTGCCGAAGTGCGGCCTGGCTTGCTCTGCTTGGCCCTGGATCCCTGCCTGCGCAGGGATACGGCGGGGGTCCGGGCTGGCCTTCCGCGTCTCTCCGCCGCTCCCATGCTGCGCGCCTCACACACGAAAATGCCCGCCGGAGAGACTCCGGCGGGCACCTTTCCTCCCCAGGAACGGGTGGGCGGGGCTCTAGGCCCTGCCGAGACGGTGATCGGAGTGCCGGACGGCAAGATCCGCTGCGTCGGCGACACGACCTTGTCACGTCCTTTACAGCTGCACCCCGAAGTTGCCGGACCCATTTGCCCCACGGCCGCGCCTTTCAGAAGCACGCGCGCGCTGCAAAAGGGGTCACGGAGTGGAAGTGCTCGCCCCGGCAGCAGTGATGCTGTAAAGACTTCACAGAAGATGCCGGGGAGAGCGGGATGGCGGAGCGCAAGCTGCTGGCGGGACATGCGGTTCGGCGGGTGCGGCGGCAGGCGGGGCTCACCCAGGCGGCGATGGCCGAACTGCTCGGCATTTCGCCCAGCTACCTCAACCTCGTGGAGCGCAACCAGCGTCCCTTGTCGGCGGCGTTGCTGGTGCGGCTGGCCGAGCGCTTCGACTTCGATCCGCGCACGCTGACCAGCGGCGAGCCGGCGGGCGGGGTCGATGCGCTGCGACGGCGGCTGGCCGATCCGATGTTCGCGGACCTGGAGATCGACCGCCACGACGTCGCCGAGTGGCTGGCGAGTGCGCCCGGCGGGGCGGAGGCGTTCGCGCGCGTGTTCGACCGGCTGGGCGGGGCGGCGGGGGCCGCCGGGGCTGCGCCCGCGGCCGACGACCCGCAGGTGCTGGTGCGGCGCGAGGTGGAGCGCTGGCGCAACCATTTCGCCGAACTCGACGAACTCGCCGAGGGCGTGGCGGACGAGCTGCGCCAGTCGGCAGCGGACCTTGGTGCCGCGCTCGCCGAGCGGCTGCGGGTGCGCCACCAGCTTTCGGTGCGGGTGCTGCCGGCCGAGGTGCTGCCGGACCGGCTCTATCGTCTGGACCTCCATGCGCGCCAGTTGCAGCTGTCGGAGCTGCTGGGCCCGGCGCAGCGCTTGCAGCTGCTCGCGCGGCAGATCGGGCAGAGCGAGGCGCGGGTGCCGGTAGAGGCGCTGGTGCGCGGCGCGGGCTTCACCGACCGGGCGGCGGAGCGGCTCTACCGCCGCCACCTGCTGGGCTATTTCGCGGCGGCCGTGACCATGCCCTATGCGCGGTTCCTGCGCGCGTGCGAAGCGACCGGCTATGACGTGCCGCTGCTGGCGCGGCGGTTCGGCACGTCGTTCGAGCAGGTGGCGCATCGGTTGACGACACTCGGGCGGGTGGGCGCGCGGGGGCTTGCCTTCTGCCTGCTGCGGATCGACCGGGCGGGGCAGGTGTCGAAGCGCTTTGCCGGGATGAGCGGATCGCCGGTGGCGGACGCCGCCGGGCTCTGCCCGCTGTGGAGCGCGTTCGAGGCGTTCGCCCGGACCGATGCGGCGGTGACCCAGCTGGTGGAACTGGAGGACGGCAGCCGGTGGTTCAGCTGGGCGCATGTCGTCCACCCGGCGGTGGGCGAGGTGGCCGGAGTGCGCGTGCGCTTCACGATCGCGCTGCTGCTGGGGGCGGACCAGGCGCGCGGCTGGGCGGCGGCGCGGGGCACCGATCTTGGCGGCGAGGCGGTGGGGATCGGTCTCGGCTGTCGCGCCTGCACGCGGCGGGACTGCGGCCAGCGTTCGGCACCGCCCGTCGGACACGCGCTGCTGGTCCACGAGCGCGAGGGCGGGGTGACGCCGTTCGCCTTCGCCGGGGACTGACCGACACAAGTTGCTAACATTTTGACGCTATTGGGGATTGCATGACCGATACCCCTTCCCGCGGATGCGGTGCCTGCCGCGACGGGCGGGCGCTCGACTTTCCCATCTCCATGGCCTTCCAGCCGATCGTCGACCTGCGCACGGGGCGGCCCTGGGCCTATGAGGCGCTGGTGCGCGGTGCCGAGGGAGAGGCCGCTGCGACCGTGCTGGCGCGGGTGACGCCGGAAAACCGCTATGCCTTCGACCAGCAGTGCCGGGTGGCAGCGATCGAGAGCGCGGTGGCGGCCGGGTTGCTGGAGACGGGGGCGCGGCTGTCGATCAACTTCCTGCCGAACGCCGTCTATTCGCCCAAGGCCTGCATCCAGCTGACGCTGCGGACGGCGCAGGCGACCGGGCTTCCAACCGACCGGCTGATGTTCGAGTTCACCGAGAACGAGCGGATGGCCGATCCGGCGCATGTGCTGGATATCGTCGAAACCTATCGCGAGATGGGGTTCACGACCGCGCTGGACGATTTCGGCGCGGGCTATGCCGGGCTCGGGCTGCTTGCGCGGTTCCAGCCGGACGTCATCAAGCTCGACATGGCGCTGCTGCGCGGCGTGGACGCGAGCGAGCCGCGCCGGATGATCGTCGACGCGATGGTGGGGCTGTGCCGCAGGTTGGGCGTGACGGTGATCGCGGAAGGGATCGAGACGCGCGGTGAGCTGGACGCGGTGCGCGCGCTCGGCATCGAGCTGGTGCAGGGCTATCTGCTGGCCAAGCCGGCGTTCGAGGCGCTGCCGGAGCCGGTGCTGGTCTGAGCGTGGGGAGCTAGGTGGTCCTCATGAACGGATCGTTCGAGAACCCGGATGATTTCGCTGCGGATCTGAAGAGGCGGAGCGACGCGGCAAAGGGTCTGGAGAAGGACCTCCTGACGGAGGTGCCTCTGCTCTACGGGTCGCCGGGCCGGAGGGAGCCGCACGGTGATCCCGGAATCTTCATCGCCCGGATGCACCGGCAAGACATGCAGCGGCGCAACGGCGGCGGCGCACCCCCGTCGACGAGGAGGCGACAGGGTGTGTCGCTCCCCTTCGAGCGCATGATAGCGGGTTTCGCTCTCGTGCTTGCGGTGCTGTTCTTCCTCCTCGACTAGCGGCGGCGTGGACGGACCACGTCTGCCTTCCGTCCAGACATCCGAGGCGAAGGCGTTGTACGCCGTGCTCTCGCAGGCGCCGCAGATAGCCCGGGTTCAAGGGCCCGTACGTCGAGGGAGGCCGTGCCGGTACCCCCGAACGGCTACGGCAGGAAACGCCCATACCCAGACGTTCAGGGCCTCAATCCACGTCGCCGAAAGCCACCGTCCGTTCAGCGCCCCCTTTCCCATTCTCTCCATCTCCGCGCGGCAGCCTCAGGAGAGCAGTCGGGAACAGATACCGGGAATGCATGTACGCCCGCAGCTCGCAGCGCGAGCGGCTAGACGCTTTCCCAACCCGCGTCCGAAGTCGGGAACGACGTAGCTCGCCTGTTATGACCCGGTCCCGCCAAGTGCCTGAACAGATCGGCCACGCTTGCGGGGGCGGCAGCGCCGAAGAACAGCTCTTGGTTGCGAGCAGACATGTGCGCGATCTCGCCGCTCCTAAGAAACAGAGCAGTCTCGTAGGTGGTGAGAGCGGTGCCGAGATCGTCAGGACTTGCGGCGATTGATTGTCCGAGGTGCGCGCCGTCATACATCGCAAGGTTGGCACCTTCGCCGGCGAACGGCGACATGAGATGTGCCGCGTCGCCGACCAAGGTCACGCCATATCGCCGGGCCCATCGGATACCGGGAGGAAGCGCGTAGATTGGACGGGGTGTCGGTTTGGCGACGCTGTCGGTGATGAAGCGGGTGAGGTGCCGTGCCCAGCCCGAGAACCGCTCCGCGATCACGGCTAGACCGGCATGAACGTCGGTAAAATCGATTGCTCCAATCCAGCCCTCCGGCTCGTTCAGCGCGGCATAACCTGCAACGCTGCCGTCGGCGTTGCGGTGGACCAGGATGCCCCGGCCGGGCGCCACCGCCATCAGCGTGCCGGTGCCGATCGCTGCGATGCTTGCCGCGTGGCGGCTATCGCTGGCGCCAAGCCCTACCTCGACAAAACAGGTGCCCGAGTAAGTGGGCTTGGCATCGATCAAGAGCGGCCGGACCTTCGACCAGGCGCCATCCGCGCCGACGAGTAGATCGGCCGTGGCATGGGTGCCATCGGCGAAAGCAATCGCGTGCCGGCCATCTTCAAGCGGCGTCACGCTCGCGACCTTGTGGTTCCACCGGATCGTGCCTTCGGGAAGCGAGTCGATCAGCATGGCACGAAGCGCCCCTCGATCGACCTCCGGCCGAGACGACGAGGCGCCGGGATAATCGAACAGGATGTTCCCATCCTTGTCCATGACGCGCTTGGCGTCCTCGCCCGGGCGGACGAGGAGCAGGAAATCACCGTACAGCCCAGCGGCCCTGATCGCGCGCTGACCGCTGTCGGCGTGGATGTCGAGCAGCCCGCCCTGTTTCCGGGCAGAAGACGAGGCCTCGCCCTCGTAGATCGTGACCTTGATGCCATGCCGATGAAGTACACGGCCGAGCATGAGTCCGCCGAGGCCGGCACCGATGATGGTTATATTCTTTAGCATGGTGCGCTCCACTGATCGCAGCATCGTTCGATGCTGGCGGTTAGTTTGGAGACGCTGGTCAACCATGCGACCGCACGGGAAGACGTGTACGCGGCACCGCGCAGAGATATTACATCAACCGCACGCAACCGTTTTTCGCGACCGGTGCATGATACGAGAATCGCTCATATTCGGCAAGATCATGGTGTAGCGGGCGACCAGCGATGCCCGAAACACCATCGTTTTCGGGAAGGCAGCGATTCCTACTGCCGCCTGAAAGCGGACAGTCTGCAATCCACCCAACTTCCGACCGTCGCAGTGGAGGAGAAAAGCGCCGCCGGTCGCCGCGGAAAGTCTCTGCCCAAGAGCCGAAAGCGCCGGGCGTTCCTCTGGCTTTCCGGGTCGGGGCGTATTCGGAAGACGGGGAGTGCCGGGACCGGCGCCCATCGCGGCCGAAGCAATCAGGCGCGTGCGGATGCGTCCGACGGCGCCATGCGGGTGCAGTTTCGACCGCTCGTCTTTGCCTCGTACAGATGCTTGTCCGCGCGGGAGAGCCAGGCCTTGGGCTCCTCCATCTCGCCACATTCCGCGACGCCAACGCTGGCGGTCACCGAGATGCGGTGCCCGCCCGGCATCTCGAAACGGTGGTTCTGGATGGCTTCGCGCAGCCGTTCCGCCGCCACGAAGGCGTCTGCCGCGCCGGTCTCGGGCAGGAGCACGCCGAACTCTTCCCCGCCCAGACGCCCGTAGACGTCGGCCGGGCGAAGCACCTTGGCGATCAGCTGGCCCATCTGTCGCAGAACGTCATCGCCCGCAGGATGTCCGAAGCTGTCGTTGATCGTCTTGAAGTGATCGATGTCCAGGATCGCGAGCGAACTCGGCCGATGATACCGCCTGTGCCGGGCGATCTCGCGGCCGAGTTGTTCTTCGAACCCCCGACGGCTCAACGCGCCGGTCAGGAAGTCCGTGCTCGCAATCAGGCGCAACTCCATCTCGTCGCTGACGATGTTGGCGAAATTGCTCAGGATCGCGATGTCGGCAGGGCTGAAACGGCGCGGCTTCGTGTCCATCGCGCACAGCGAGCCCACATTATAGCCCTCCGGCGTCCGGAGCGGGACACCCGCGTAGCTGCGGATGCGCGGCCCCCCTTGCACGAGCGGATTTCCCGCGAAGCGCGCGTCGAGATGCGTGTCCTCGATGATGAGAGGCTCGGCCTGCTGGATCGTGTACGTGCAGATCGAGATGGAGCGAGCCGTTTCCTGAACCTCCAGGCCGCGCTGCGCCTTGAACCACTGGCGATCCCTATCGACGAGGGAGACGGTGGCGATCGGGACGGCAAGGACCGTCCGCACCAGGGTGACGATCTTCTCGAACGGCTGCTCGGGCGGCGTCTCGAGGATCTGCAACCGTCCGAGTGCGGCGAGCCGGCCTTCGTCGTCTGCCAGCTTCGGCTCAGTCACCGGACCGCTCCCGGACCAGGGCGCGAATCGCCGCCGTGAGCTCGCTACGGTAGCTGTCGAGAAGCTGCGCGACGCTTGCCTCGATGATCTCTTCCCCCACGCCGGCGGCGCGCAGGCTCTCCACCAGCGCCAGAAGGTGGGCCTGGTGACGTGCCACGCTCTCTTGGAGCTCCGGCGGAACGGGGCCGGTGATCAACGGCTCCGACGCGCCGGCGGACGAAGATGGTGAGCTTGGATCGGATAGGCTGGCCATTCCGCCATTATAGGGGAGGAAAGCGCGACGCCTAGTACCGTGCGGCGCTTGCTCCACCGAGGCCGTGCATGCCCGACGGCAGTCCGAACTTAGCGGCGGCGACGCTCTCCGCCAGGATGCTGAAGACGCGGCAGAAACCGGATAGCGGTAGACTGGCGGACCCGCGGGTGCCGTCCTCTAGGTTCACTTCTGCCTTCTCGACGCGGCGACGATGGCCTTGTAGAGGGCCGGCGCGGGCTTCGAGGTGATGATTGCCGCAAGGCACTTCGGCACTGCGGCGCCACCGGTCGAGGAAGCTAGGGCGAACAGACGAAACTCGTTCGGGCCATACGGAAGCCAGCGAAAAAAACCGTCCTCTTTAGTCGTCCGGTTGATCGATTCGGGTTCCAAAAGGACGATCCCGGGCCGCCCTTTCAGCGGTAGCACGATGTCCACCTCCTGCCGTCGCATGTCTGGCCCGCTTTCGCTTTCGCGTACGAAACCGAATCCGACCCGCACGCTGCCGTCGAGGATCGTCTCGGCCGCCTCCTCATTCGACATCGCGGCGATGGCTGTCCTGTCGCAGGAAGTCGCGGCTGCAGGGCAGGACTGCGCGATCATGAGGGCGCTGAATAGGGTCGCCGCGGTACGAGGATGTGTGACGACGGAGCGGAGGGCATTCTTCATTCGGGCAGGATAGCACCGATTCCATCTCTCTCCATCGCGGTGGCGGAGAGACCCTCCGCTCTGCGGTTCAGCGCTCGATCTAGAAGCGTTCACTGGCAGGTCCATGACCTGGAATCTTCCGATCAGTCCCGCTCCGCCGTCGTCGGCGGCAAGGCTCCTGGGCGCTGCCGTCGTTCTGCTGAGCTCTGGATTCCTGCCTGCGCGGGGATACTGCGAAACAGGGGGCGCTGTCCTATTGGTCGCACCCGTATTCCTGCGCAGGCAGGAATCCAGGGCCAAGTAGACCAACGACTGGCGGTGCTTGGGGCCCTGGGCTCCTGCCTTCGCAGGAGCACGGTCAGGGGTTTCGCAGCTGTTCGCCTAAACGGGGATGCGGTGGGCTACGGGGAGCGGTCGTCAGGCGCCGGCGTTGGTGAGGCGCTCGAGTTGGTCCTTGCTGAGGTCCAGGTCCCAGGAGCCGGTCAGTTCCTCGACCTGCTCGACGCTGGTCGCGCTGGCAATCGGGGCGGTGACGCCGGGCTGGGCGGCGAGCCAGGCGAGCGCGATCTGGGCGAGGGTGGCGCCGGTCTCCGCGGCGATCGCGTCCATCGCGGCCAGCACCGCGGCGCCCTTGCCCTCCAGCAGCTCGGCCATGCCGCCGCCGCGCACGCTCTTCGACAGGTCGTCGCGACTGCGATACTTGCCGGTGAGGAAGCCCGAGGCGAGGCCGTAATAGGGCGTCACCGCGATGTTGTGCTCGATGCACAGGTTCTGAAGCTCGCCCTCGAAGCGGTGGCGGCTGACGAGGTTGTATTCGGGCTGGAACACGTGGATCAGCGGCAGCGCCTCGCGCACGGCGATGTCGATCGCCGACTTCAGCCGCATCGCGTGGAAGTTGGACGCGCCGATCACACGGACCTTGCCGGCCTCGACCAGCCGGGCAAAGGCGGCGAGATAGTCCTCCTGGGGAACCGCCTCGTCGTCCTGGTGGGCGAAATAGACGTCGATGCGATCGGTGCCGAGCCGCTGGAGCGAGGCTTCGACGGCAGCGGCGATCCGCGCCGGCGCGAGCTTTTCCCCGCCTTCGCCCGGCAGCATGCCGACCTTGGTCGCGAGCAGCACCTGGTCGCGCTTGCCGGTGGCGCGCAGCCACTCGCCGATCACCGCCTCGGACTCGCCGCCCCGGTGGCCGTCGACCCAGGCGGAATAGACGTCGGCGGTGTCGATCATCCGCCCGCCGCGCTCCACAAAGGCGTCGAGGACGCGGAAGCTCGTGTCCTTGTCGGCGGTCCAGCCGAAAACGTTGCCGCCCAGCACCAGCGGCGGGGTCTCGAGGTCGGTGGGGCCGAGGGGGCGAGGGGTCATGGCCTGTCCATCTGATTGTCGGCGGCGAGCGCCGCGGCGCTCACGCTGTTGGGGCCAAGCATCTCGGCCGCTTCGTTGAGGGCGCGCGCCTCGTCCGGGCGGATCGCGCCGGGCGCCGCGTCCTCCGGCCCGCCGCAGCCGGCGAGCGCCAGCGGGGCGAGCAGGAGGACGAGGAACCGCATCGCGTCAGTGCTGGAGGTCGTTGCCGGCATGCTCCAGATGCTCGCCGGTCTCGCGCGTACCGCGGTCGATCGCGCGACCCGCATCGTCGGCAGCGTTGCCGATCGCGGCGCCGGCGCGGTCGATGCCGTTCTCCGCCGCGTCAAAGGCGCGATCGCTGGCGGCCGCCACGTCGTCGACGGCTTCGCCCATCGTGGCGTTGGCGTCGGCCGCGATGGAATCGGCTGCCTGGCTGGTCTCGTTCTGCGCCTTGTCGCTGCAGGCGGAGAGGGCGAACGCGGCGGCGGCGATCGGAAGCAGAATGGCCTTCTTCATCGGGGGTTCCTCTTTCCTTGACCCTGAAATCATCCGCGGCGCGAACGCACCGGGGGCAGGGTTGTTTCCCTGCCGCAACGGGCGCGTGCAAGCCGTGGCGCGGCGTTGACCCCATATAAAGAAATCTTTATATCACCGGGCATGGCTCCCGCCCTCGACATCTTTCGCGCGCTTGCGGACGCGACCCGGCTGCGCATCGTGGCGCTGCTGCGCTCGATGGAGCTGTCGGTGGGCGAGCTGGCGCAGGTGCTGGGGCAGAGCCAGCCGCGCGTGTCGCGCCACGTGAAGATCCTGGTCGACGCAGGGCTTGCGGAGCGGCGCAAGGAAGGCAGCTGGGTGTTCGTGGCGCTGGGCGACGAGGCGCGGATCGCGCCCGTGCTCGCCGCGATCGATGCCTGGACGGGTGAGGGCGATCCCTGGACGCTGGCCGACACGGCGCGGCTCGCGGCGGTACGCGCCGACCGCGCGCAGGCGGCGGCCGCCTGGTTCGAGGCGCATGCCGGCGAGTGGGACGCGATCCGATCGCTCCACGTCGCCGAGAGCGAGGTGGAGGCGGCGTGTGCGCGGGCGCTGGGCGCGCAGCCGATCGGAACGCTGGTGGATATCGGTACGGGTACCGGCCGGATGCTGGAGCTGTTCGCGCCCCAGGCGGCGCATGCGCTGGGCGTCGACCGCAGCTCGGAAATGCTGCGGCTGGCCCGTGCCAAGCTCTCCGAGCGCGGGCTCGACAAGGCGGAGCTGCGCCAGGCCGATTTCTACCGGCTGCCGCTGTCGGACGAGGATGCGGACGCCGCGATCCTGCACCATGTGCTGCATTTCGCGCAGCACCCCGGCGCCGTGATCGCCGAAGCCGCGCGCGTGCTGGCGAACGGAGGGCGGTTGCTGATCGTCGATTTCGCGCCGCACGAGCGCGAGGACCTGCGCACGCGCGACGCGCATGCGCGACTTGGATTTTCGGACGAGCAGATGCTCGGCTGGTTCGCCGCGGCCGGGCTCGCGCCCGTGCAGACGGAGACGCTGGAAGGCGGCGAACTGACGGTGAAGCTGTGGCTGGCGCGTAAGGTTGGCGCCACCCGGGTGGAGAAGCAGGCGGCATGACGATTTCGGTGAACCAGCTCGAGGAAGCGCGCCGCGCGCTCGATGCGCCGCTGTTCGCGGACATGGCGGGCGACGCTGCGGTGTCGTTCGAGTTCTTCCCGCCCAAGTCGGCGAAGATGGAAGAGACGCTGTGGGAGGCGGTGCGTACGCTGGAGCCGCTCGGCCCGCGCTTCGTGTCCGTCACCTATGGCGCGGGCGGATCGACGCGCGAGCGCACCCATGCCACCGTCGCGCGCATCCAGCGCGAGACCAGCCTGGCCGCGGCCGCGCACCTGACCTGCGTCGAGGCGAGCCGCGACGAGATCGACCAGGTGGCCGAAGAATATTGGGCCGCGGGCGTGCGCCACATCGTGGCACTTCGCGGCGATCCGCCGGTGGCGGGCCAGAAGTTCCAAGCGCATGCGCAAGGCTACGCCAATGCCGCCGAGCTGGTGGCGGGCCTCAAGAAGCTGCACCCGTTCGAGATCTCGGTCGCCGCCTATCCCGAGTGCCATCCGGATTCGGGCACCAAGGTGGAGGACCTGGACAATCTGAAGCGCAAGCTGGATGCGGGCGCGACGCGGGCGATCACCCAGTTCTTCTTCACGCCCGAGGCGTTTTTCCGCTTCCGCGACGCGGCGACCGCGGCGGGCATTTCGGCCGAGATCGTGCCGGGCATCCTGCCCGTTTCGAACGTCGCGCAGACGCGCAAGTTCGCGGGCATGTGCGGGGCGGCGATCCCCGACTGGATGGACCGGCTGTTCGAGGGGCTGGACGACCATCCCGCCTCGCGCCAGCTGGTGGCGGCGACGATCGCGGCGGAGATGTGCCGCCGGCTCTATGCGGGCGACGTGCGCCACTTCCACTTCTACACGCTCAACCGCGCCGAGCTGAGCTATGCGATCTGCCACCTGCTGGGGTTGCGGCCGAACAAGGCGGCGGGCGCGGTGGCGGCTTGAGGCGCTTCGCCGCTTCGCACGGCATGCCGAAGTTGTTTCGGCATCCATCGTGCAGCAGGCGGCGGCGACACGTGCGGATTGATGGACCCCGAACCAGGTTCAGGGCGACGAGAGAAGGTTGAAGGCATGACTCCCCGCGAAACCCTGCTGGCCGAGGCCGCCAAGCGCGTGCTGATCACCGATGGCGCGTTCGGGACCGAGATCCAGAACTGGAAGCTGTCGGAGGCCGACTATGCCGGCACGCTTGGCCTCTCGCACGACCAGAAGGGCAACAACGACATCCTCGCGCTGACCAAGCCCGAGGTGCCGGAATCGATCCATCGCGCCTACTTCGAGGCCGGAGCCGACATCGCCGAGACCAACACCTTCTCCGCCAACCGGATCAGCCAGGCCGACTATGGCGCCGAGCATCTGGTGCGCGAGATCAACGTCGAGAGCGCGAAGCTCGCCCGCCGCATCGCCGACGAGTTCCAGGCAAAGGATGGCCGCCCGCGCTTCGTCGCCGGCGCGATCGGGCCGACCAACAAGACGCTGTCGCTGAGCCCCGACGTCAACGACCCCGGCTTCCGCGAGATCGACTTCGATTATCTGAAGGACGTGTACCGCGAGCAGATCGATGCGCTGGTCGAGGGCGGCGCGGACTTCGTGCTGATCGAGACGGTGTTCGATACGCTGAACGCCAAGGCCGGGATCATGGCGGCGATCGAGGCGGGCAACGCGCTGGGCCGCGACCTGCCGATCATGCTGTCGATGACGCTGACCGACCTGTCCGGGCGCAACCTGTCGGGGCACACGGTCGAGGCGTTCTGGCATGCGGTGCGCCATGCGCGACCGCTGACCATCGGGCTCAACTGCTCGTTCGGCGCCGAGCAGCTGCGGCCGCATGTGAAGACGCTGTCGCAGATCTGCGACACGCTGATCATGGTCTATCCCAATGCCGGGCTTCCCAACGAGCTCGGCGCCTATGACGAGGCGCCGGAGACGACCGCGGGGCTGGTGCGCGACTGGGCGGAGAACCGCCAGGTCAACGTGCTGGGCGGTTGCTGCGGATCGACCCCGGCGCACATCCAGGCGATTGCCGAGGCGGTGCGCGAACTGCCGCCGCGCAAGATCCCGACGCCGGAAGTGCGAACGCGGCTTGCCGGGCTCGAGCCGTTCACCATGGCGGCGTGAGGTCTGAAATCCTCCCCCGGAGGGGGAGGGGGACCAGCGAAGCTGGTGGAGGGGTGTCCCCCCACGCGCATACCGGTCCGTTTGTTGCAACTACCCCTCCACCGCCTTCGGCGGTCCCCCTCCCCCTGTGGGGGAGGATCGAGAGAAGAAGACCATGACTCAGTCCTCCACCAGCTTCGTCAACATCGGCGAGCGCACCAACGTTACCGGCTCCGCGCGCTTCAAGAAGCTGATCATGAACGGCGACTATGCCGCCGCGATCGAGGTCGCGCTCCAGCAGGTGGAGGCGGGCGCGCAGGTGCTGGACGTCAACATGGACGAGGGGCTGCTCGACGCGCACCACGCCATGACGACCTTCCTGAAGCTGATCCAGGCAGAGCCCGACATCGCCCGCATCCCGGTGATGGTCGACAGCTCCAAGTGGGACGTGATCGAGGCGGGGCTGAAGTGCGTGTCCGGCAAGCCGATCGTCAACTCGATCAGCATGAAGGAAGGCGAGGAGCTCTTCCTCGAGCACGCCCGCAAGTGCATGGCCTATGGCGCCGCGGTCGTGGTGATGGCGTTCGACGAGGTCGGCCAGGCCGACACCCAGGCGCGCAAGGTCGAGATCTGCGAGCGCGCGTACAAGCTGCTGGTCGGCATCGGCTTTCCCCCTGAGGACATCATCTTCGACCCCAATGTGTTCGCGGTGGCGACGGGGATCGAGGAGCACAACAACTACGGCGTCGACTTCATCGAGGCGTGCCGCGAGATCAAGGCGCGCTGCCCACACGTCCATATCTCGGGCGGCTTGTCGAACCTCAGCTTCTCGTTTCGCGGCAACGAGCCGGTCCGGAAAGCGATGCACTCGGTGTTCCTGTACCACGCGATCCCCGCGGGCATGGACATGGCGATCGTCAACGCCGGCCAGCTCGAGGTCTATGACCAGATCGAGCCCGAGCTGCGCACGGCCTGCGAGGACGTGATCCTCAATCGCGATCCGGATGCGGGCGAGCGGCTGGTGGCGCTCGCCGAGCGCTTCCGTGGCACCGATGCCGTGGCGGAGAAGCAGGCGGCCGAGTGGCGCAGCTGGGGGGTCGCCAAGCGGCTGGAACATGCCTTGGTCAAGGGCATCGACGCGCATGTCGTCGACGACACCGAAGAGGCGCGCCAGCTGTTCGCGCGGCCGATCGAGGTGATCGAGGGTCCTTTGATGGACGGCATGAACGTCGTCGGCGACCTGTTCGGATCGGGCAAGATGTTCCTGCCGCAGGTGGTGAAGTCCGCCCGCGTGATGAAGAAGGCGGTGGCGCACCTGCTGCCGTTCATCGAGGCCGCCAAGGAGCCCGGCTCCAAGGGCAAGGGCAAGGTCGTGATGGCGACCGTCAAGGGCGACGTCCACGACATCGGCAAGAACATCGTCGGCGTCGTGCTCCAGTGCAACGGCTTCGAGGTGGTCGACCTGGGCGTGATGGTGCCCTGGTCCAAGATCCTGGAAGCGGCGAACGAGAATGACGCCGACATGATCGGCCTGTCGGGCCTCATCACCCCCTCGCTCGACGAGATGGTGACGGTGGCCGAGGAGATGAAGCGCGCCAAGATGGTGATGCCGCTGCTGATCGGTGGCGCGACCACGTCGAAGGTGCATACCGCGCTGCGCATCGCGCCGGCCTATGATGGGCCGGTGGTGCATGTGCTCGACGCCAGCCGCGCGGTGGGCGTGGCGACGACGCTGGTGAGCGACACCCAGCGCAACGACTATGTCGAGAAGGTCGCCGCCGATTATGCCGCGGTACGCGCCGCGCGCGAGGGCAAGGGGCAGAGCGCGCTGCTGCCGATCGCCGATGCGCGCGCGGCCGGCTTCGTCGCCGACTTCGCGCAGAAGCCGGCGGCTCCTGCGCAGCCCGGCATCCACCAGTTTGACGACTGGGACCTCACCGACCTGCGCGGCTATATCGACTGGACGCCGTTCTTCCGCGCCTGGGAACTGGCGGGCAACTTCCCGGCGATTCTGGACGACGAGATCGTGGGGGAGAGCGCGCGCGGCCTGTACGAAGACGCGCAGAAGATGCTCGACACGATCATCGCCGAAAAGTGGCTGACGGCGCGTGGCGTGGCGGGGCTGTGGCCGTGCCATCGCGACGGCGACGACATCGTGGTGCGCACCCGCCACAGCGACGACCAGGTTAGCCCGGACGGCGCGCACTTCCCGGCCGACCTGCACACGCCGGATCTCGATCCGACCAACGAGGCGAGCGTGCGGCTTCCGATGCTGCGCCAACAGATCGCCAAGCGCGAGGGGCGGGCGAACATGTGCCTGGCCGATTTCATCGATCCGGCCGGCGACTGGTTTGGCGGCTTCGCGGTCGGCATCCACGGCATCGACGCGCACATCGCCCGCTTCAAGGCGGCGCATGACGATTACAACGACATCCTGCTCAAGGCCCTGGCGGATCGCCTGGCCGAGGCGTTCGCCGAGCGGCTGCACCAGCATGTCCGCACGACCCTGTGGGGCTATGCGCCCGACGAACAGCTGACCAACGAGGCGCTGGTGCGCGAGCAGTATCGCGGCATTCGCCCGGCGCCGGGCTATCCCGCCTGCCCGGAGCATAGCCTAAAGCCCATGCTGTTCGACATGCTGGGCGCGGGCGAGCGCGCCGGGCTGGTGCTGACCGAGAGCTTCGCGATGCTGCCGACGGCGGCGGTGTCGGGCTTCTATTTCGGCCACCCGGACAGCCAGTATTTCGGCGTGGCGCGGATCGGGCGGGACCAGCTGGAAGACTATGCCCGGCGCCGAGGGGTGAGCGTGGAGCAGGCGGAGCGCTGGCTGCGGCCGAACCTGGACTGACGTCGCCGCTCGGAACCGTGCTCCCGCGAAGGCGGGAGCCCAGGAGCCGCAGGCGATGGCGTCTGTGGCCTTGGACTCCCGCCTGCGCCTGACTTGCGAGACAGCGGCCGCCGTTCTTTGGTCACACCCGTATTCCTGCGCAGGCAGGAATCCAGGGCCAAGCAGACCAACGACTTGCGGTGCCTGGAACCCTGGGCTCCTGCCTTCGCAGGAGCACGGTCCGTGGTTTCGCAGAGGTCCCGCCTGCGCGGGAGTACGCTTAGGCCGGCTGCAACACCGCCGTGCGCTTGCGCTCCAGCGCCACCGAGACCGCCCAAATCGGCAGGCCGGCGAGCGCCAGCACCGCGCCGATCGCGCCGGTCGACTCCCAGCCCCAGCCGGCGGCGATCGCCATGCCACCCACCCAGGGCCCAATCGCGTTGGCGAGGTTGAGCGCGGAGTGGTTGAGGGCGGCGGCCAGGCTCTGCGCCTCGCCCGCCACGTCCATCAGCCGGGTCTGCAGCACGGTCCCGAGCGCACCGCCCAGGCCGATCAGGAACACGCACGGGATGATCGTCCACAAGGATGCCGCGGCAAAAGTGTAGAGCGCCAGCATCGCCGCGCTCCACAAGAGCGTGAAGGCGACCGTCGGCATCAGCGCGCGATCGGCGAAGCGCGGGACGATCAGGTTGCCCGCGGTCATGCCGGTGCCGAACACCGCCAGCACCACCGGCACGGTCGCCGCGGAGACGCGCGTCACCTCCAGCAGGGTGGAGGCGACATAGGTGTAGACGCAGAACATGCCGCCGAAACCGACGGCGCCGATGCCGAGCGTCAGCCACACTTGCGGGCGGGCAAGCGCACGCAGTTCGGCAAGCGGGCTCGCGGTGCGATCCGCCTTGTCGCGCGGGGCAAGCGCCACCAGCAGCGCGACGGTGCCGAGCGCCAGCACCGCGACCACGCCGAAGCCCCAGCGCCAGCCGACCGTCTGCCCGAGCGCATTGGCGGCCGGCACGCCCAGGATGGTGGCGACCGTCAGCCCCAGCATCACGCGCCCGACTGCCTGGGTGCGCTTCTCCACCGGTACCAGCGAGGCCGCGACCAGCGAGGCCGCGCCAAAATAGGCGCCGTGCGGCAGGCCGCTCAGGAAGCGGAAGACCAGCATCCAGCCGTAGGTGGGCGCCAGTGCGCTCAGCCCGTTGAACAGCGCGAACGAGCCCATCAGCGCGATCAGCAGCGCGAAGCGCGACATGCGCGCGCCGAGCACGGCGACGAGTGGCGCGCCAACCACCACGCCCAGCGCATAGGCGCTGATGACGTGGCCGGCGACCGGCTCGGTGATGCCGAGGCCGGGGGCGAACAGCGGCACCAGGCTCATGGCCGCGAATTCGGTCGTGCCGATCGCGAAGCCGCCGGTGGCGAGGGCGAGGTGCACCAGCGCGACACCGCGCGTGGAAGCAGGAGGGGAGGAAGCCATCGTCGCGCAAATGGGTGATGCTGCACTGCAGCGCAAGCGCAGCCGCCGCAACGCTGCTTTGCCTAAACGCAAGCAGGTCGGGCGGGCTGCCCTCGACGCCCGCCGGCCCAGGCGCTAGGCCGCGTCGCGTGACCGATGCCCCTCTTCGCCTGCGGCTCGATGGCGCCGCGCTCGTCCACAACTGGCAGGCGCTTGCCGAGCGTAGCGGCGCGGCCGCTTGCGGTGCCGCCGTGAAGGCCGACGGCTATGGCCTGGGTTCGCGCGAAGTGGTCCGCCGGCTGAGCGAAGCCGGGTGTCGCGACTTCTTTGTCGCCACCTGGGCCGAGGCGGAGGCGATCGCCGACGTCGCGCCCGCGGTGTCGGTGCTCCACGGCCTGCGCGAGGAGGATCTCGCCGGGGCGCGCCGCTGGCCGCATGTGCGCCCGGTGCTCAACACGGAGCGCCAGATCGCGCGCTGGCGCGACAGCGGTGGCGGCCCGTGTGACGTGATGGTGGATACCGGCATGAACCGGCTGGGCGTGCGCTGGGATGCGCCGGACGCGGTGTTCGAGGGCCTGGAGATCGAGACGCTGGTCAGCCACCTCGCCTGCGCGGACGAAGACCATCCGCTGAACGCGGCGCAGCGTGTGCGCTTCGCCGCAGCCGCGGCGCGGGTGCCTGCCAGGCGCTATAGCCTTGCCAACAGCGCGGGCATTTTCCTGGGCGGCGACTATCGCTTCGACCTGACCCGGCCGGGCCTGGCGCTCTATGGCGGCATTCCGTGCCCGGCGGCAGAGGGCGTGATCCGGCAGGTGGTTTTTCCGGAGGCGCAGGTGCTCCAGCGGCGGCGCATGCGGGCCGGCGAGGCGGCGGGCTACAACGCGACCTATGTGGCGCCGGCCGACCAGGAGCTGGCGGTGCTCAACATCGGCTATGCCGACGGATACGGCCGCGGGTTCTCCGACACGGGGACGGTGTTCGCCGGCGACATCGCCTGCTCGGTACGCGGGCGGGTTTCGATGGACTTGCTGATCGTCGATGTGTCGGCCGCCGACGTCGCCGAGGGTGACTGGCTGACGATCGACTATGCGCTGGAGCGCGCCGCGGCGGCATCCGGCCGGTCGCAATATGAACTGCTGACCGGCCTTGGCCGTCGGTTCGACCGGGTCTGGCGCTAGGCCAGACCCGCGCGCGGCCTTACGGCCGCTCGACGCACATCGCGATGCCCATGCCGCCGCCGATGCACAGGGTGGCAAGTCCCTTTTTCGCGTCACGAGCCTGCATCGCGTAGAGGAGCGTGGTGAGCACGCGCGCGCCCGAGGCGCCGATCGGGTGGCCGATCGCGATGGCGCCGCCGTTGACGTTCACCTTGTCCGCGTCCCAGCCCATGTCCTTGCCGACCGCGAGCGCCTGCGCCGCGAACGCCTCGTTCGCCTCGATCAGGTCGAGGTCGTCGACGGTCCAGCCCGCCTTTTCGAGCGCGCGGCGTGAGGCGGGGACGGGGCCGATGCCCATGATCGACGGATCGACGCCGGCGGAGGCCCAGCTGCGAATCGTCGCGAGCGGGGTGATGCCGCGGCGCTTCGCCTCGTCGGCGGACATCACCACCAGGGCGGCGGCGCCGTCGTTGATGCCGCTGGCGTTGCCGGCGGTGACGGTGCCGTCCTTCTTGAACGCCGGGCGCAGGCCGGACACCGCGTCCAGCGTGGCGCCGGCGCGGATATATTCGTCGTCGGCGACGATCGTGTCACCCTTGCGGCCCTTGACCGTCACCGGCGCGATCTCGTCCTTGAAGCGGCCCTCGCTGCGCGCCTGTTCGGCGAGGTTCTGCGAGCGGACGGCGAACGTGTCCTGGTCCTGGCGGCTGACCTCGTACTGCGCGGCCAGATTCTCGGCGGTGATGCCCATGTGATAGCCGTTGAAGACGTCGGTCAGGCCGTCCTTGATCATGGTGTCGACCAGCGCGACGTCGCCCATCTTGGAGCCGGCACGCAGCGCCTGGGCGTGCGCCGACAGCGACATGCTCTCCTGGCCGCCCGCGACCACGATCGAGGCGTCGCCGGTCAGGATCGCCTGATAGGCAAGCGCAACCGTGCGCAGGCCCGATCCGCAGACCTGGTTCACGCCCCAGGCGGGCACTTCCTTGGGAATGCCGGCGGCCATCGATGCCTGGCGCGCGGGGTTCTGCCCCTGTGCGGCGGTGAGCACCTGGCCCAGGATCACCTCCGACACGTCTTCCGGCGCGACGCCGGCCTGCGCGAGCGCGGCCTCGATCGCCTGGCGGCCGAGTTCGTGGGCGGGGGTGGTGGCAAAGGCGCCGAGGAAGCTGCCGACCGGGGTTCGCTTGGCGGCGGCGATCACGATCTCGGTCATGCGGCAGAGTCCTCTCAGGTGCGGCCGCCCTCGTGCGGCGCTTTGCGCCTATCTAGGCGCGGGGACCCGGCTAATCCAGTCGGCGAGTGGCTGCCAGAGCAACGCGGGCGCGCGGCTGCCCACCACCATGCCGACATGGCCCGCGGCGACGGGGTGGTGGTCGGGCAGGCCGGCGGCGCTTGGTGCCGGCACGATGCGGTCGCCCTGCGCCACGAAGTCGATCGCCGGGCAGGCGAGTGCGCCGGGGGCGACCGTGCGGCCGCCAGGCTGCCAGCGGCCGCTGCCCGGCAAGTCGTCGCCAAAGAAGCCCTCGAACAACTGGCGCCCGGCCGCATAGGTGAGCGGTGCCCCCGAATTGGCCCAATCTTCGAGCGCGACAAAGGCCTGCGCTTTCGCGCTGCCGGGATCGAGGGTGCCGAACGCCTCGAACTTGGCGACGGTGCGGGCGGGGTCGAGCCGCCAGAAGCCGGATTGCAGCACCTCCATCGGCACCAGCCCCAGCGCCGCGCAGGTCGGCTCGGCCGCCTGCCACAGCGCGGCGATGCGCGCGCGCGCGCCGGTGCCGAAGCCGGCGAAGTGCCAGGGTGCGGCGATCAGCGCGATCCCCGCGACCGGCCGGAGTGTTGCGGCCGCGAGCGCAAGCGTGCCGCCCAGGCAATAGCCGACCAGCACCGGCGGCTCGGGCAGCGCATCGAGCAGCGGCAGCAGCAGGCCGGTCACGTGCGCGTCGACGTCCTGGTCGCGATCGGCGGGCGCGGGCGTACCCCAGTCGACCAGCAGCGGGCGCATGCCCTGGCCCGCCAGCCAGCGCAGCAGCGAATTGTCCGGCGCGAGATCGAGCACGAAGGGCGGGTTGATGAGCGAGGGGACGAACACCACCGGCCGGCCGGGCCCGGCACCCTGGCCATAATCGTGCAGCGTCGCCCGTCCGTACCGTGCCAGCACCGCCGGCGCGGGCGGTCGCGGGGGGCGCGGCGCCTGCTGGAACGCGCGGAGGCCGGCCAGTGCTGCGGCGCGGCGATCGGGGGCATCCGCCGTCTCCGACTGCAGCATCTCCAGGAAGAGCGGCAGCGGACGCGGCCCGCGTTGCAGCGCGGCAGAAAAGGGTGATATTGTCGAGTCAGACATTTCAGGGGTTCTGCATGAAAAAGACTGTGTCGGATGGCGGGCCCGTCATCATCAAGAAATACGCCAACCGGCGTCTCTACAACACCGAGACTTCGTCCTACATCACGCTGGACCATCTCGCGGCGATGACCCGCGAGGGTCGCGACTTCAAGGTGGTCGACGCCAAGTCGGACGACGACATCACCCACAATGTGCTGACGCAGATTATCATGGAGGAGGAAAGCCGCGGGCAGACGATGCTGCCGGTGAGCTTCCTGCGCCAGCTGATCGCGCTGTACGGCGATTCGATGCAGGCGATGGTGCCCGGCTATCTGGAAGCGTCGATGGACAGCTTCCGCCGCAACCAGGAGCAGTTCAAGTCGGCGGTGGAGGGCGCGTTCGCCAATTCGCCGTTCGCCAACACGCCCTTCGCCGAGATCGCGAAGCGCAACATGGCGATGTTCGAGGCGGCGACCGCGGCGTTCAAGACCGGCGCCGCCAACGACAGCAGCGTCCCGGCGCCTACCGCGAACGAGGGCGGCGAAGGCGAGATGCAGGCGCTGCGCGCAGAGCTCGCCCGCTTGCAGGAAAAGGTCGACAAGCTGGCCAAGTGAGCCGGTTTCCCGGGGCAAGAACGGCGCGTCAGCCGTCCGCCGCCCCAGGGCTTCGTCGTGCTCCTGCGAAGGCAGGAGCCCAGGGTCCCGACCACCGCCCAGCGGTTGTTCTGCTTGGCCCTGGACCCCTGCCTGCGCGGGGGTACGGCAGTATGTGCGCTTGTGCAGCTCTGAGGGTTACCGCGGCTTGACGAAGCGCAGCGTCATGCGGTCGCTCTCGCCGATCGCGGCAAATTTGGCGCGGTCGGTGTCGCCCAGCCGATAGCTCGGCGGCAGCGTCCACACCCCCTGCGGCCAATCGGCGGTGTCGCGCGGGTTGGCGTTCACCTCGGACCGGCCGGCGAGCTTGAACCCGGCCTTGGTGGCGAAGCCGATCACCGAGCTTTCCTTCATGTAGCCGCTCTTCTCCTCGGCGGCGGCGTCGCGCGCCTCGGGCAGGCGGTGCTCGACCACGCCCAGCGTGCCGCCGGGCTTCAGCATGCGGAACATGGCGTCGAACATCGCCTGCGCCTGGTCCGCGCCGCCGAAGCGCCAGTTGTGGACGTTGCGGAAGGTGAGCACCACGTCGGCGCTGCCGTCGGGCACGGTCGCGTCGCCGGGCTTCGCCGGGAAGCCCGCGATCCGCACCTTGGCATAGCGTGCGGCGTCCTTCGCCTGGAGCGCCTGCACGCCCTTGGCGCCGTTCGGCAGCGGGGCGGCGGCGTAATAGGTGCCGGTGCGCGCCAGATAGGGAGCGAGGATATCGGTGTACCAGCCGCCGCCCGGCCAGACCTCCACCACCGTGTCGGAAGGCTTCACGCCGAAGAAGGCGAGCGTCTCGGCCGGGTGGCGATACTTGTCGCGCGCGACGTTGGCGGGAGTGCGCGTGGGCGCGGCGATCGCGGCGGTGAGTGCCTGCTTGGGCGTCTCGGGACGGGCGACGGCGGTCGCCGCCAGGGGAACCGCCGCGGCGGCAAGGGCGAGGATCGGCAGCATCGGGCGCATCGGAACGACCTTCCAAAAAGGTGACGCGGCGATGTTGTGCGGCTAAGCGCGGCGGATGCAAGTGGGACTTTGGAGCGGAGCGGCCGCGCTGGCGGCAGTGGCGGTGGCGAGTGGGGTCGCCGACGCGCGACGCGCGCGCCGCGCCGACCTGGACCGGGTGGGGGTGATGCCCTGGCCCGGCATTCAGATGGCCGCGATCCTGTGCGCGGTGATCCTGGGCGCGCTCGCGCTCACGGGGTGAGCACCCGATATGAGCCCGAATCGGACTTCCTCAAGGCCATCGTCGCCGAGGAGGTGCCGCTCTCCGGAAGCGAGTGGGCCGATGCGAACCTGCGCCAGCTGATCGCGATGACGCAGGACGGAGACCCGTCGAACCGAGATTGGGCGACCTTCCTGCTTGCTAAGGAGGCAGTCGACGGTTCGGAAGTGCGCAAGGCCCTGCTGCGCGCGGTGGAAGATGCGGACGAGGTGGTGCGCGGGGAAGCGGTGCTGGGGATCGCGCTGCGCGATGTGCAACTGGCACTTCAGCTCGTGCAGCGGGGTCTGCGCGGGGAGTCGGTGGTGATCCCGATGCTGGAGGCAGCCGCACTCTGCGCGCACCCGTCCCTGATCGCCGACCTGCGCATCTGGGCGGAGCCTTCGGATGCGCCCTACGCGGACCAGCTCGCGGCGGTTGCCTTGGCGGCATGTGAAGGGGCGGCGGGGCGTTCTTGAGGCGGTGAGACGCTTGGCACCGCCTTGAGAACGGGACGTCCGAAGGTGGGTGAAAAGCCGCCGGTGCGCTTGCGGGCGGCGCTTGGCGCCACGGCCGAGGCGGGTGGAACGGCCGCTAGAGTTTACCCGGCTGCCGGGCGCATTCGCCTTCACCGTCGACCGGGAGCGTAGAGGTGATCTCCGTAAAGACGAAGGTTGTGCGACCGGTCTGGCCTAACCTATCCTTATCCACATAGCCTCGCGCTGACACGCAAAAGAGCGGGGTCAGAAGCGCTGAATCCGGCGTTAATGGAGGAAGGTACTTCTCCTTCCACCTGACACGACTGAGGTCGGGCTCATAGACTTGCTCGCCCCCTGCATCTCTCCGGACGAAATGCGGGTGCTCCCAATGCATCACGAGCATGCCCTGAACGAGTTCAGTTGTCTGACCTTGCGCCGGCACCTGACTTCGACCTGATGTCTCCGCAGGGAGAGTCAAAAACAGCACGGCCGCTGCAAGTGTTCTGCGTTCCATGACGAAATCTGACATGAGCCGGAGACGGCTGCAACTGGCTGTCGCAGTTCGGCTCTAGAGTGATGGAGGGCCGCTGCGAGGTATCACGAGAATAGATCTGAACGTCCGCAATTAGGCCCCTTCAGCGGGCAGTCGTTTTCTTTCGTCACCTCAGGGACAGGGCGGGGTCACCTCGGCGGGTGTGCCTGGGGCGCGATGGATCCCGACCTTCGCCGGGACGACGAGAGTGGGCGCCCGCGGGCCGCTTGCGCTCACCTAGTAGAACTTCGCCAGCGTGAGGGTGCGGTCGGTGCCGTCGCAGAGGCCCAGGCGGAGCTTGCGGCCGGGGGTATCGGCGGCCCAGGCGAGATCGGCGGCGCCGGCGGTGGTCTCGCGGACGGGGGCGCCGTCGACCTGGCAGATCTGCTCGCCCTGGCGCCAGCCGGCCTTGGCCGCGGGGCTGCCGCGCATGACGTGGAGGACGCTCAGCCGGTTGTTCGCATAGCCGAGCAGGAGGCCGCTGGTGGAGCGGGGCGGGCCGGCGGCGGTGCCCTCGACCGGGGCCAGAACGAGGTGGCCGGCACCTGGGTCCAGCAGGACGCGGAAGCGCTGAAGGAAACCGACGCCGATGCGGCTGGGGATGCCGGTGCGGTCGGCGAAGTCCCTGCCCTCGATCCGTAGCTCGACTTCGGTCGTGGGGGCGTCGCCCAGTCGCAGCGCGTCGGTAACGGTGAGGCCCGCCTCGACCGGGCCGGCGAGGCCATAGGAGATGGTGGAGGTGAGCGGGCGCTGGGGCAGGCGGGCGGTCCGCCACTGGGCGCGCGTGACGCTGACGCTGGTGCCGTCGCCGGTGTCGATCATCACCGGGCGAAGCGACGCGCGCCCGAGCCGGGCCTGGGTTACGTAGAGCCCGTCGGGACCGCGCGACAGCGGCGCGCGGGCGCCGGGGAAGGGCGCGGCGCCGCTCGGCAGCAGGCGGAAGCGGCGGCTCGCGAAATCGATGTCGAGCGCATGGGGGCCGAGCAGGTCGGCGCCGATCAGCGCATCCACCGGGCGGCCGTCGCCGGTCTGCACTTGCGAAAGGTCGAGGAGCGCCATCGGCCGCTCGGTGCTGCGCAGCCCGCCCAGCGACAGTCGCTCGACCTTTGCCCAGCTGAGCGGCAGGTCGCCGCCGATCGCGGCGGCGGTGCCCCGCGCCTCCGTCTTCAGCCGGGCGGTGCGGGCGAAGCCGGTGTCCAGGATCGAATGGGTAACGCCGGTGTCGAGCACAGCGCTCGCCGGTCGCCCCTCGATCTTCATTGCGAAGCGGATGTGGTTGGCAGGGGTGAGTTCGAACGGCACCCAGCGTTCGGCGCTATCCTTCGCCAGCGTCTCCACGGCCGTACGGGGCGCCTGGGCGGCGGGAACGGGGGACACGGCCAGAGCCGCGGCCAGGAGGGCGAGCGCGATGCGCATCGCGGCAGCCTAGGAAGCCTCCGCGAGTCGCGCCAGCCCGCCGCCTAGAGGCAGGCCTCCAGCAGCGCCTGGTCGAACCCGTACTGCTTGGCCTTGTCGAGCGTGTAGGGGCGCAGGCCCATGGAGCGATACTCGCCGATGATCTTGCCGTCGGCGGACTCGTCCAGATATTCGAACTTGAACAGCTCCTGCGTGACGATCACCGGGCCTTCCATGCCGATCACCTCGGTGATGTTGGTGACGCGGCGGGAGCCGTCGCGCAGGCGCTTCACCTGGACGATCAGGTCGACCGAGTCGGCGATCTGGCGGCTGATCGCTTCCTTGGGCACCTTGATGTCCGACATCATCACCATGTTCTCCATACGCGCCAGGCATTCGCGTGGGCTGTTGGAGTGGAGCGTCGCCATCGAGCCGTCGTGGCCGGTGTTCATGGCGGCGAGCAGGTCGAAACACTCGGCGCCGCGGATTTCGCCCAGGATGATGCGGTCCGGACGCATGCGCAGCGCGTTCTTCACCAGGTCGCGGATCGTGATCTCGCCCTGGCCCTCCAGGTTGGGCGGGCGGGTTTCGAGCGGCAGCCAGTGCGGCTGCTGCAGGCGAAGCTCGGCCGCGTCCTCGATCGTCAGCACGCGCTCGCCCGGGTCGATCATCTTCGACAGCGCGTTGAGCATCGTCGTCTTGCCCGAGCCGGTGCCGCCCGAAATGACGATGTTGAAGCGGCTGGCGCCCGCGATCTTGAGCGCGGTCGCCATCTTCGGGCTCATCGAGCCGAAGCCCGCCATCATGTCGAGCGTGATCGGCTTGGCGGAGAACTTGCGGATCGAGATCGCCGTGCCCTTGAGGGAGAGCGGCGGCACGATCACGTTGACGCGGCTGCCGTCCTTCAGGCGGGCGTCGGCAAGCGGCGTGGTCTGGTCGACCCGGCGGCCGACCGAGTTGCAGATGCGCTGCGCGATCTGGAACAGATGCTCCTCATCGCGGAAGGCGATGTTGGCGAGCTCCAGCTTGCCCTTGCGCTCGACAAAGGTCTGGTCGGGGCCGTTGACCATGATGTCGCTGATCGCGGGATCAGCCAGCAGTTCCTCGAGCGGGCCGAGACCCAGCAGCTCGTCGACCAGCACCTTTTCCAGCGCGAACTGCTCGCGCCGGTTGAGGGTGAGCTTCAGCTCGGCGAGCACCTCGCCGATGATCGGGCGGAATTCCTCGGCCAGCTCGTCCTTGCTGAGGGTCGCGGCCGCTTCCGGGTCGACGCGCTCCAGCAGGCGCGGGAGCACCTGTTCCTTGATGCGGTGGATCGAGCTTTCGAAGCCCTCGACCCGGCTGGTACCGGCCTCACCCGACGCGGCCTGCCGGTCGGCCAGCCGCTGCATGGCGTCGGCGTGGACGCTCGGCATGTCGATGGGCGGCGCGGCAAGCGGGGTCGATTCGCTGCCGGGCAGGGGGATGTCGGCGATGGGCGGGAACTGGCCGGTGCCATCGGTGTCGGCGGGACGGGCGAGGGTGCTTTCCCCCTGCATGGGGCGGGCGACGCCGAACTGCGGGCGCCCGGCAGGAGCGCCGAGATGATTGCGTCGACCGAATGCACTCACTTGCTACGTCCTCAACCTCGGGGATTTCCCGGTACCGTCAGGATAACGCGCAAGCTTTGACAATTGCCTAATGCCGGTTCGGGCGGGCGGCCCGAAACGAAACCGGCCCGCCGCGCCGCCGGAAGAACCGGGGCAGGGCGGGCCGCTATCGGACCTTCGGGAAGCGATCAATCAGCCGGCGCGCTCGGCCAGCACGGTCAGGCCGCGGTCGTTGACCTCGGCAAAGCCGCCGTGGATGGCCAGCGTCTCCGGCTCGCCACCGGCGGTGCGGAAGATCTGGAGCGCACCCTCGCGGATCGTCGACATGAAGGGGGCATGCCCCTCCAGCACGCCGAAGTCGCCCTCGGTGCCGGGCACCACCACCATGTGGACCTCCTCCGAGCGGACGAGCTTTTCGGGGGTGACGAGTTCGAAGTGCAGCATCTTTTCATCCTAAGCCCCTACCCTTCAGGGGAGGGGTTGGGGTGGGGGCCACGGGTGCAGGTCTCGGTGAGACATGCCCCACCCCCGGCCCCTCCCCTTAAGGGGAGGGGTGGGTTGCTTTACGCGTCCTGCGCCATCTTCGCGGCCTTGGCGACCACGTCGTCGATGCCGCCGACCATGTAGAAGGCGGCTTCCGGCAGATGGTCGTACTCGCCGTTCACGACCGCCTTGAACGAGCGGATCGTGTCCTCGATCTGCACGAACGCGCCCGGGATGCCGGTGAACACCTCTGCGACGTGGAACGGCTGCGACAGGAAGCGCTGGATCTTGCGGGCGCGGGCGACCGTCAGCTTATCCTCTTCCGACAGCTCGTCCATGCCCAGGATCGCGATGATGTCCTGCAGCGACTTGTACTTCTGCAGGATCGCCTGGACGGCGCGGGCGGTCTCGTAATGCTCCTGGCCGACGACGCGCGGCTCGAGCACGCGGCTGGTCGAGTCCAGCGGATCCACTGCCGGATAGATGCCGAGCTCGGAGATCGCGCGGTTGAGCACGGTCGTCGCGTCCAAGTGGGCGAACGAGGTCGCCGGTGCCGGGTCGGTAAGATCGTCCGCGGGGACGTACACGGCCTGCACCGAGGTGATCGAGCCCTTGTTGGTCGAGGTGATGCGCTCCTGGAGGGCGCCCATGTCGGTCGACAGGGTCGGCTGATAGCCCACCGCCGACGGAATGCGGCCCAGCAGTGCCGACACTTCCGCGCCCGCCTGGGTGAAGCGGAAGATGTTGTCGACGAAGAACAGCACGTCCTGGCCTTCCTGGTCGCGGAAATATTCCGCGATGGTCAGGCCCGACAGCGCGACGCGGGCGCGGGCGCCCGGCGGCTCGTTCATCTGGCCATAGACCAGGGCGACCTTCGAACCCTCGGACGTCGGGTTGCCGTCCGCATCCTTGGCGATGACGCCTGCGTCCAGGAACTCGTGGTAGAGATCGTTGCCCTCACGGGTACGCTCGCCGACGCCTGCGAACACCGAGGTGCCGCCATGGCCCTTGGCGATGTTGTTGATCAGCTCCTGGATGAGCACGGTCTTGCCGACGCCGGCGCCGCCGAACAGGCCGATCTTGCCGCCCTTTGCGTACGGGGCGAGCAGGTCGATGACCTTGATGCCGGTGACCAGGATCGCGCTCTCGGTCGACTGCTCGACGAACTCGGGCGCCTTCGCGTGGATCGGGGCGGTGACTTCGGCATTGACCGGGCCACGCTCGTCGATCGGCTCGCCGATGACGTTCAGGATGCGGCCGAGCGTCTTGGGGCCGACGGGCACGCGGATCTGCGAGCCGGTGTCGGTCACGGTCTGGCCGCGGGTCAGGCCGTCGGTCGCGTCCATCGCGATCGTGCGGACGGTGTTCTCACCCAGGTGCTGGGCGACTTCGAGCACCAGACGGTTGCCGTTGTTGTTCGTCTCCAGTGCGGAGAGGATCGCCGGCAGCGCGCCGTCGAAGCTCACGTCGACGACCGCGCCGATCACCTGGCTGATGCGGCCGACGTTGTTGGTGGTCGCCACGGGGGCGAAAGTCTCTGCGGCGGTGGCCATTGTTTCTTCCTTGCCTTCGGAACTTAGAGCGCTTCCGCGCCGGAAATGATCTCGACCAGCTCGGTCGTGATCGCGGCTTGGCGGGCACGGTTGTACTGGATCGACAGGCGCTTGATCAGGTCACCTGCGTTGCGCGTGGCGTTGTCCATCGCGGTCATCTTGGAGCCCTGCTCGGACGCGGCATTCTCGCGCATCGCGCGGAACAGCTGCACCGCAACGTTCGAGGGGAGCAGATCGGCGAGGATGTGTTCCTCGTCCGGCTCATACTCGACCACCGCGTCGGCGGCGCCGGCCGCTTCCGTCGCGGCGGGGATCGCCACGGGGATCAGCTGCTGCTCGGTCGGCTCCTGCGTCAGCACCGACTTGAACGTCGCGTAGAACAGGTGGGCGACGTCGAACTCGCCGGCCTCGTAGCGGGCGATCAGGTCGTCGGCATAGCCGCGCGCGTCGGCGAAACCGAGCTTGCCGAGATCGCCCGGCTCGATCGCGTGGACGAAGCCGTCGCGGAACTGGCGGGCGAGCACCGCACGACCCTTGCGGCCGATGGTGTAGAACTTGACCGTCTTGCCCTCGGCCTGGAGCTCCAGCGCGCGGCGACGGGCGAGGCGGGCGATGTTGCTGTTGAACGCGCCGGCCAGCCCCTTGTCGGAGGTGGCGACGACGAACAGGTGCACCTGGTCGCGGCCGGTCCCGGCGAGCAGCTTGGGGCTGCCCTCACCGATCGCGACGCGCGAGGCGAGGCTCGACACCACCGCCTCGAGCCGCTCGGCATAGGGGCGGCCGGCCTCCGCCGCCTCCTGCGCACGGCGCAGCTTGGCGGCGGCGACCATCTTCATCGCCTTGGTGATCTTCTGGGTCGATTTGACCGAGTTGATCCGAACCTTGAGGGCCTTGAGTGACGCCATCTTCTGCCTTCTCGTGCTCCTGCGCTAGGCAGGAGCCCAGGGTTGTTCAGCGAGCCGCCTGCGGCTCTGGGCTCCTGCTTTCGCAGGAGCACGCAATCGGATCAGGCGAACGTCTTGGCGAAGCTGTCGAGCGCTGCCTTCAGGCCCGACTTCGCCTCGTCGCCCAGATCCTTGGTGTCGCGGATCTTGGCAAGCACGCCCGAGTGGTTGGCGCGCAGGTCCGACAGCATCGCCTGCTCGAAGCGGACGACGTCGCCGACCGGAACCGAGTCGAGATAGCCCTGGGTACCGGCGAAGATCGACGCGACCTGCTCCTCGAACGGCATCGGCGAGAACTGGGCCTGCTTGAGCAGCTCCGTCAGGCGCGCGCCGCGGTTGAGCAGCTTCTGGGTGGAGGCGTCGAGGTCCGAGCCGAACTGCGCGAACGCAGCCATCTCGCGATACTGCGCCAGCTCCAGCTTGATCGAGCCCGCGACCTTCTTCATCGCCTTGGTCTGCGCGGCCGAGCCGACGCGGCTGACCGACAGGCCGACGTTGATCGCCGGGCGGATGCCCGCGAAGAACAGGTCGGTTTCAAGGAAGATCTGGCCATCGGTGATCGAGATCACGTTGGTCGGGATGTAGGCCGACACGTCGCCCGCCTGCGTCTCGATGATCGGCAGCGCGGTCAGCGAACCGCCGCCCATCGCGTCCGACATCTTGGCGGCGCGCTCGAGCAGGCGGCTGTGCAGGTAGAACACGTCGCCCGGATAGGCTTCGCGGCCCGGCGGGCGGCGCAGCAGCAGCGACATCTGGCGGTAGGCGACCGCCTGCTTCGACAGATCGTCGAACACGATCAGCGCGTGCATGCCGTTGTCGCGGAAATACTCGCCCATCGCAGCGCCCGTGTAGGGGGCCAGGAACTGGAGCGGGGCCGGCTCGGACGCGGTCGCGGCGATCACGATGGAATATTCCATCGCGCCATTCTCTTCGAGCGTGCGGACGAGCTGCGCGACGGTCGAGCGCTTCTGGCCCACTGCGACATAGACGCAGTAGAGCTTCTTCGACTCGTCGGTGCCCTTGTTGACTTCCTTCTGGTTGATGAAGGTGTCGATGGCGACGGCCGACTTGCCGGTCTGGCGGTCACCGATGATCAGCTCGCGCTGGCCACGGCCGACCGGCACGAGCGCGTCGATGGCCTTGAGGCCCGACTGCATCGGCTCGCTGACCGACTGGCGCGGGATGATGCCCGGTGCCTTCACCTCGACGCGGCTGCGCTTCTCGGCGACGATCGGGCCCTTGCCGTCGATCGGGTTGCCGAGGCCGTCGACCACGCGGCCGAGCAGGCCCTTGCCGACCGGCACGTCCACGATGGTGCCGGTGCGGCGGACGGTGTCGCCCTCGCGGATTTCGGCGTCCGAGCCGAAGATCACGACGCCGACGTTGTCGGCTTCGAGGTTGAGCGCCATGCCCTGGATGCCGTTGGCGAACTCGACCATCTCACCCGCCTGGACGTTGTCCAGGCCGTAGATGCGCGCGATGCCGTCGCCGACCGACAGCACGGTGCCGGTCTCGGAGACCTGGGCCTCGGTGCCGAACGACGCGATCTGGTCGCGGATGACCTTGGAGATTTCTGCGGCGCGGATATCCATGTTCAGCCTTTCATCGCGTGCGCGAGAGTGTTCAGACGGGTCTTGATCGAGCTGTCGATCATCAGGCTGCCGATCTTCACGACCAGCCCGCCCAGGAGTGAGGGGTCGACCTTCAGGTCGACGGAGACGTCGCGGCCGACGCGGGCACGAAGCTGCTGCTTCAGCGCATCGACCTGATCGTCGGTAAGCGTGTGGGCGGAAGCAACCTCTGCGGTCACCTCGCCACGATGGTTCGCCGCCAGCGCCCGGAACGCGCGGATCACCGCGGGCAGCTCCTTCAGGCGGCGGTTCTGGGCGAGCACGCCCAGGAAGCGCTTGGTGGTGGGATCGACACCGATCGAATCCGCCACCGCCTCGATCGCCTTGGTCGCGGCGTCGCGCGCCACCAGCGGGCTCGCGACCAGCGCGCGGAATTCGTCCGATTCGTTCAGCGCCTGGCGCACACCGCCCAGGCTCTGTTCGACCGTCGCGATCGACTGGTCGTCGCGCGCCAGTTCGAAGAGCGCGGTCGCGTAGCGGCCTGCCAGGCTCGCCTGGATGCCACCGCTTATATTGCCGCCGGAAGTCTCCACGCGATCCCTATCCCAACTTGTCCAAGAAGGCGCTTATGCCATGGGGAACAGGGCAGTGCCGGATAAACGCCCCCCTGAATGGCTGGCGCGCGGTTAGCAAAGGGGGGCTCAGGATGCAAGTCACGCGCCCGTTTCCGTTGCGCGGATGCTCAAAGAAACGGCAGCGGTGGACCGATCCGGCCCCGCCTGACAAGAAAAGCCTGCGGGGCGATCCCTAGCCAGAGGAAATGACAGATGAATGGCAGCATGATCCGGATGACGATGGCGGACGGCGCCGAGATCGGGGTCTATCACGCCGAGCCCCAGGGCGAGCGGCGCGGCGGGCTGGTGCTGGTGCAGGAGATCTTCGGCATCACCGACCATATCCGCGACCTGTGCGACGGCTTTGCCGCGGACGGCTATGAGGTGCTGGCACCCGCGCTGTTCGACCGGGAGGCCCCCGGTTTCGAGGCAGCCTATGGCGGGGAGGGGCTGCAGCGCGGCATTGAGCTGTCGCGCGACATCCATCCGATCGAGACTTCGGTCGCGGACGTGCAGGTATGCGTCGACGCACTGAAGGCCAAGGGCCCGGTGTTCGCCGTCGGCTATTGCTACGGCGGGTCGGTCGCGTGGCTGGCGGCGGCGCGGGTCGAAGGGTTGGCGGCGGTGTCGAGCTATTACGGCCGGCTGGTGCCCGACTCGAAGGAAGCGCCCCAGGTGCCGACGATCGCCCACTTCGGCCGCCACGACCACGGCATCCCGATCGAGGGCGTCGAGGCGCTGGCCGCGGCCGAGCCGGCGAACGCGACCCTCTACATCTATGACGCCGGCCACGGCTTCAACTCCGACCGGCGCGACGACTATTCCCCGGAGGCGGCCAAGCTGGCGCGGGAGCGCACGCTGGAGCTGTTCCGCGCCAACGGCGGGTGAGTCAGGCGGCGGGCCCGTCCAGCTGCAGCGTCATGCAGCAGCTGAACGGGTCCTCGCGATAGTCGGCGAACGGCGGGCAAAGCGTGAAGCCGTACCGTTCGTAGAGCCGGCGCGCGGGCGCGAAGCCCTCGGGCGTCCCGGTCTCCAGGCTCACCCGCGTGTAGCCGCGCTCGCGTGCGACGCGGAGGAGGTGGCCGAGCACCGCAGCGCCGACGCCGCAGTTGCGGGCTTCATCAACCGTGCGCATCGACTTGATCTCGCCATGGCGGGCGTCGAGTTCGCGCAGCGCGCCGACGCCGAGCAGCTGCCCGTCCGCGTCGCGCGCGGAGAAGAAGGTCACGTCCGCTCGCCGCAACCCCTCCAGAGGGAGGGCGTGGACGGATTCCGGCGGCGATTGTGCGTGCATCCCGGCGAGATGGGCCGCGAGCAGCGCCTGGACGTCCGCGGAGTCGAGTTCGCCTGCGTGGAAGCGGATGCTGTCCTCAGCGCTGGGCACGGTCTGGCCTTGCGACGGCGTACATCTCGCGGGCGATCTGCTTGGTGAGGGCGGCGCGGTCGCCGTCCGCCTCGTAGAGATTGCCGTGGTCCTTGCCGGGCACGAAGCGGAAGCTGGACTTCGCACCCAGCCCGTCGAGCACCGCCTTCAGCCGACGGGCGGGGCCGTCGAGATAGAAGGTGTCGGCGGTGCCCACCGTCAGGTGGATCTTGCCGTCCAGGTCCGGCTTCAGCGTCTGCCAGTCGCGCGCGACGATGTGCGCCACGTCATAATGGTCGCGCCAATAGGCGACGACCTGCTTGTCGATCGCGCCGGTCGCGCGGTCGAACACCGGCAGCGGCCGCCCGTCCGCGCCCTTGGGCGAGAACACCCATTCGAAGCTCGCGAACTGGCCGCCATAGGGGCCGAGCACCTGCTCCAGCCGTCCAAACTGGCGCAGGGTGGCGACGACCTTGCCGTCCTTGCGCACCAGCGGATGGTCCTTGCCATCGGCGCCGGCATAGAAATTGGCGTCTTCGTAGAGGTTCACGTTGGTGAAGTCGTGGAAGTCGGCCGGGTCCGGCGCGGTCGGCCAGCTGCCGCCGAACGTCTTCGGGTAGGCGACCTGCAGCCACAGCGTCGACCAGCCGCCGGAGCTGTGCCCGGTCAGGAACCGGCCGCTCGGCCGCGCATCCATCCAGTAGCGCTGCTCGAGCGCCGGGATAACTTCCTCGACCAGCGCCTGGCCGACGGGGCCGTTGTTCACCGAATCGGCGAACTCGTGGGTGCCGGTGGCGATATGGTGGTCGAGATAGACCCAGATCATCGGCGGCGCGTCGCCCTTGGCCATCATCGCCGTCATGCTCGCAGCGCTCATCCGCGCGGACGCCAGCGTGCTGCCGAAGCCGCCGTCCGAATAGACGGTGGGGTAGGTCGTCTTGCCCTCGGCATAGCCGGGCGGCAGCGCCACCCAGCCCCGGATGCTGGTCGGCCGGCCCCAGAAGCGGGTGAGGAGCGGGCTGTGCACCTCGACCGGCTCAACCCGGGCGAGCGCCGCCTCCAGCGGCTTGCGGCGTTCGGCGGGGAGGCGGGCGAGCATCGCCGTGTCGTCGGCTGCGGGCTCGACATGGTCGAGCAGCAGCGTCGGCACGGGGCCGGGCAGCGTCACCGTCACCACCGGGGACAAGAGGTCGCCGCCATCGCGGCCGCTGTAGTTGTAGCTATGGTCGCGATCGAGCAGCGCCTGCACGCGATAGGTGCCCGGCGGCAGGGTGGCGAAGGCGGCAGGATAGGCGTCGGTGCTGGTATCCACCAGCGCGGGGGTGCCGGGGCGGAGGTCGCTCACCTCGCGCGCCGCGACATAGGTGGCGTTGGGGGAGAAGGGGGAGACGTCGATCGCCTCCTCGGGCTTGGCGCCCGGCTCCGCCGCCGCGGCGAACACCAGCAGCCGGCCGGCGTTGGTGGTCCCGAGCGAGGGTGCGGCGGCGACAGGAATCGCGAGCGGCGGCGCATCCTGTGCGGGAAGCGCGACGCTCGCGAGGAGCAGGGTGGTGGTGAGCGTCAGGTTGCGCAGCATCAATTCGTCCCCCGTGCCGGATGGCATTGATAGACCAGGCGTTCGTTCGGCAGCGGCGGCAGCGCGCCGCGGATCGCCGCCTGTTGCGTCGCCAGATTGGCGCGGCCCGCGCTCTCGCCGGCGCACTGCTTCAGCGTGACGCCCTCGCGCAGCCGCCGTGCCTCCGCCATGCGATCGGCAGAAAGCAGGTAGCGCGTGTTGATGTAGGTGCCGGTCGCCGGCTCGTAGCGGAGCACGGAGACGGTCTGCTCGTCGTCCGGGACCAGGATGCGCTCCCAGCCGCTGTTGGGTGCCTCGGCATATTGGGTGCGGCCGTTCATGCAGCCGTTCGCCTGCCAGTCCATCGCCACCTCCGGCGTCGCGGAGACGGTGACGCGGCTGCGCTCCGGCACCAGCGTGCATAGGAGCTTGCCGGTCATGCCGGCGGTCGCCCCGGCGGGCCTGCTCGCCTCCGGCACCGAGTCCGGGTCGAAGGACGGGCGCACCAGGAACAGCACGACCGCGCCCAGCAGCAGCACGCCGCCGCCGGCCCCGGCCCAGATCGCCTCGCGCCGCTTGCCGCGCGTCGCCATCAGCCCGGCGCCCCCGGCCGCGAGCCCCGCCAGGACGAGCAGCACCGCGGCGCCGGCCATGAAGTTCTCGCGCGTGGCCTCGTTGCGTTCGCGTGCGCCTTCGACCGCGAGCGCGCGGTCGGCAGCGGCGCGCTCGGCGGCGGTGCGGGCGCGGGCGGCGTCCTGCTGTGCGGCATCGGCGGCGGCGGCGCGATCCTGCGCCAGCAGTTCCTCCATGCTGATGCAGTTGGTGCCGACCAGCGTTGCCGACTGCCCCGCCTCGCGCAAAAAGCCGGCGAGTTCGCTGCCGGCGATCGCGAAGCCGAAGCTCGCGTCGCCGTCGTCGCCGCGGGTCAGCGCCGAGTTGACGCCCAGCACGCGGCCGCAGCGATCGAGCAGCGGGCCGCCCGAATTGCCGCGCGCGATGCTGGCGGTGTGGAGCAGCACGCCAGTGGTGCCGAGGCGGCGGAGGCCGGAGAACACACCCTCCGAGCGCACCGGCGACAAGGGCAGGATATAGTCGGAGGCGGACTGCGCGGTCGCGAGATCGACGTTGCCGGGGTAGCCGAGCGCGACCGTCGCCTCGCCCTCGCCGATCGGGCCGTTGTAGAGCGCCAGCGGCGGCAGCTTCAGGCCCTGCACCTCGATCAGCGCCAAGTCGCGTTCCTGGTCGATCGCGATCAGCCGGCCCTGGTAGGACTTGTCGCCTTCCGAGGGCACGACGCCGATCACGACATTGCCCTCGTAGCGGCCGGCGAGCTCGACCACATGCGCGTTGGTGACGATCCGGTCGGGGCCGACGGCAAAGCCGCTGCCGTGGCCGAAGCCGACGACCTCATCGTCCACCAGCGCGATAGTGACGACGCGGACCACGCCCCGGCCGGCGGCGGAAATATCGTCGGCCTGCGCGGGGACTGCCCACGCGACCAGAAATCCCAGCATCAACAGCAGTCGCGCCACGCAGCATGCCCCCAGAAAACCGGCGCCTGTTTCGGTCAAAGCGCGGCGGGGTTCAAGCGGGGTGGTGGGGGATGCCGCGGTGCACCGGTCGTCATCGTGCTGGGTCGTGAGTTCACGGACGATAGCGTTGAGATCAAGTGCCAGACGTCGCGGGTTCGATGAATTGCCAACCTTGACTCCCCTCCCTGCAAGGGAGGGGGCGGGGGTGGGTTCAGTGGCGGACGAGGCTCGATGCCTCGGCCGTCGCTTTTGTCTCGAACGCTGAGGCTCGCTTGCGCTCGTACCCACCCCCAGCCCCTCCCTTTTAGGGAGGGGAGCTCGTTGGCTGATAGGCCTGCGACCTGATCGTCATCGTGACGACGGGGCAGGGGCGCCCCTAGAGGAAGTTATAGGGGTCCACGTCCACCGCCACGCGAACCTTGCTCGACCATTCGACGCTGCCCAGCCAGTCGCGGATCACGTCCTGCACGTCGAGCTGGCGGCGGGCATGGACCAGCAGGCGGAAGCGGTGGCGGCCGCGCAGCATCGCGAGCGGCGCAGGGGCGGGGCCGAAGACGTGCATTCCCTCCACCTCGGGCGCGGCGCGGCCGATGCGGCGAGCGGCGTCGTTGGCGGCGTCCTTGTCCTCCGACGAGACGATGATCGCCGCGTAGCGGCCGAAGGGCGGCACCTCCGCCTCCTGCCGCGCCTCGGTTTCGGCGGCGTAGAAGCTCTCGGCGTCGCCCGAGACCAGCGCGCGCATCACCGCCGCGTCGGGGGCGGTCGTCTGGATGAAGACATGCCCCGGCTTCTCGCCGCGCCCGGCGCGTCCGGCGACCTGCATGATCTGCTGGAACGTGCGCTCGGCCGCGCGCAGGTCGCCGCCGGCGAGCCCCAGGTCCGCGTCGATCACCCCGACCAGCGTCAGGTTGGGGAAGTGATAGCCCTTGGTCACCAGCTGGGTGCCGACGACGAGGTCGATCTCACCCGCCTCCATCCGGTTGACGAACTCGGCCGCCTTGGCGGGGGACCAGAGCGTGTCGGAGGTGACGATGGCGATGCGCGCTTCGGGGAACAGCGCGGCGGCCTCGTCGGCGATGCGCTCGACGCCGGGGCCGCAGGCGACCAGCGCATCTTCCGCATCGCACTCCGGGCATTTGCGCGGCGTCGGGATCATGTGCCCGCAATGGTGGCAGGACAATCGATGGATCAGCCGGTGCTCGACCATCCAGGCGGTGCAGTTGGGGCATTGGAAGCGATGCCCGCAGGACCGGCACAGGGTGAGCGGCGCATAGCCGCGGCGGTTGAGGAACAAGAGCGCCTGCTCGCCGCGGGCCAGCGTCTCGTCGATCGCGTTGACCAGCTTGGGCGCGATCCAGCGGCCGCGGATCGGCGGCTCGGCGATCAGGTCGATCGGCTCGATCGCCGGCAGCTCCGCCTTGCCGTAGCGGCCGGGGAGCTTGAGCTCGGTGTAGCGACCGAGTGCGACCTGGTGGCGAGTCTCGATCGCGGGCGTCGCAGAGGCGAGCACCACCGGGCAGCGTTCGAACAGGCCGCGCATCACGGCCACGTCGCGTGCGTGATAGTGGACGCCCTCCTCCTGCTTAAAGCTGGTCTCGTGCGCCTCGTCGACGACGATCAGGCCGAGGTTGGCATAGGGCAGGAACAGCGCCGAGCGTGCGCCCACCGTCACCAGCGCCTGACCGGTGGCGATCGCCCGCCAGGCGCGGCGGCGCTGGGTGGAGCGCAGGTCCGAATGCCACGCCACGGGCTCGCAGCCGAAGCGGGCGTGGAAGCGCTTGAGGAACGGCTCGGTGAGCGCGATCTCGGGAAGCAGCACCAGGCTCTGCTGGCCACGTGCGATCGCAGCGGCGATCGCCTCGAAATAGACCTCGGTCTTGCCGGAGCCGGTGACGCCATCGAGCAGGAAGGGCTGGAACGGCTGGTCCGCGACCGCGTCGCACAGCACGCCGGCGACCTCGGCCTGCTGTTCGGAAAGCACCGGCACGCCATGGGCGGGGTCGGGGATCGGATAGGGGGCGTCGATGTCGACGCTCACCGCCTCGATCGCGCCGGCCTTCACGAGGCCGCGCACCACCGCCTCCGACACGTCGGCCATGGTGGCGAGCTCGCGCACCAGCCCCTGGCGGTCGCCGATCCGCTCCAGCGCCTGCTCGCGCTGCGGGGTGAGCCGGTCCGGCACCTGGCCGGTGGCCCGATATTCGGTGGCGAGCTTCGCGCCCTCCAGCGCGGAGGTCGAGGACAGCGCCATGCGCAACACCGAGGCGGGGGCGGCGAGATAATAGTCGGCGGTCCACTCGATCAGCCGGCGCAAGGGGGCCGGGATCGGCGGCGCGTCGACCACGCCCAGCAGCGGGCGCAGGCGGTTGTCGCCCACTTCCTCGCAGGGCAGCCGCTCCGGCTCCCACACCACCCCCAGCAGCTGGCGGGGGCCGAGCGGCGCGATCACGATCGAGCCCGGCTCGACCGTCATGCCATGCGGCACGCGATAGTCGAGGGGGCCGAGGGCGGCGTTGAGGACAAGGACACGGACGCGGGAGGAAGTCATGGAGGGCCCCTAGATAGGGACGCTGCCCGCGATTGGGAATCGCCCGTGCGTCAGCCCGCCGGCTCGTCGCTGCTGCGGCGGCCGAAGGTGCGATAGCCGCGGGCGGAGCCGCGCCGCTCGCGCTTGGCCTCGTAGAGTGCCTTGTCGGCGCAATGGATGAAGCCGCGGGCGGTTTCGGGGCAGTCCTCGAACCGGGCATAGCCAATGGTGGCGGAGATCGGCAGCACGCCCGCCGCGGTCTCCACCGGCTGGCGAAGCTGTTCCAGCAGCCGCCCGGCGACACCCGGCAGGTCCGCATGGAGGGTCGGATCGGTCACGATCAGCGCGAACTCGTCGCCGCCGAGCCGTGCGGCAAGGCTGCCGGCGAGCATCGGATCGCGCAGGCGCGCGCCGACCGCGCGCAGCATGTCGTCGCCCACGACATGGCCATGGGTGTCGTTAATCCCCTTGAACTCGTCCAGGTCGATCAGCATCAGGGCAAACGGCGCCTGGGTGCTGCGCGCGCGCTCGATCGCTTCGGACAGGGCACGGTTGAACGCGCTCCGGTTGGCGATGCCGGTCAGGGAATCGGTGTCGGCAGAGCGGCGGAGCTTTTCCTCCAGCAGCCAATGCTCGGTGATGTCCTGCATTACCCCGCTGACGCCGGTGGCGCGACCCTCCTCGAACTCGACGTGCGCGATCGATCGGACGCGCCGTTGGTTGCCCTTGGCGGTGACGAAATCCAGTTCCAGCGTGAACGGCTCGCCCGTTTGCGTCGTCTTCTCGACCAGCGCCGCCAGGTCCGGTCGGCTGATGCCGCTGAAGAAGCCGATCGCCTCGTCCACCGAGAGCGCGGTCTTCGGGGGCAGTTCGTAGATGCGGTACATGCCCTCCGACCACAGGGTCTCGTCGGTTTGGAGCGAAAACCACCAGGAGCCGATGCGGGCGAGGCGTTCCGCCTGGCGGAAGGTCAGGTCCTGCCGCTGCAACTGGCGGCTTTGTTCGGCGGCGGTCCGGGCGACCGCGACGGCGGCTGCGGTGGCGACCTCGGCCTCGATCACCTTTTCGAGGATGTCGCCCAGCTGGCGCAGGACGGCGAGCGCGCCGGGCGGCAGCGAGCGCGGCGTCACGTCCATGACGCACAGCGTGCCGACCGCCTCCGTCACCTGGCGCGCGCGGTCGGTGACGTGCAGCGGCACGCCGGCATAGAAGCGAACCGGATCGGCCGCAGTCACCACCGCTAGGCTGCGGAAGCGCGGGTCGGTCGTCGCGTCGTCCACCACCAGCGGGGCATCGCTGTCGACCGTCACGTCGCAGAACGCTTCCGCGCGTGGCAGCGGCTGTTTCGGCATGCCAAAGCCTGCCTTCACCCAGAACCGGTCACCCTCGATCAGGTTCACCGCGGCGATGGGGGCAGCGATCAGCTCGCGCGCGATCTTTGCGACCATTTCGAACGCGGCATCCGGCGCTGCGGCAAGCAGCGTCTGGAGCTCCGCCGGCGACATCGCGATTTCGCGCGCAGCATTGTACAAACGCTCCGGCATTCGCCACGGCTAGCGCGGCGGAGTTGATTTTCGGTTATTTTTCTTGAGGGTTGGCGGGTGGAAGTGGGGGAAGAGACGGGCACCGAGCCGCTGCCGCTGCGCTACGGCCGCCACCTTGCGCGGGATCGCCGCCGCTCCGCGCATACGGTGCGCGCGTACCAGGCCACGGCCGAGCGGCTGCTGGCGTTCCTGCGCGGCCACCTGGGCGGGCCGGTCGGCGAGGCGGAGCTGAAGGCGCTCTCCGCGACCGACCTGCGTGCGTTCCTGGCGCACCGCCGGGCGGAGGGACTCGGCAACGCCTCGGCCGCGCGCGAGCTGTCGGCGGTGCGCGGCTTTCTCGCCTGGGTGGGCGGGGAGGGCGCGTCGCTGCCGCGGGTGAAGGGCCCGCGCGTGAAAAAGGGCGTGCCGCGCCCGATCTCGCCCGACGAGGCGATCGCCCTGGCGGAGGACGTGTCGGAGGACGCGGCCGAGCCCTGGATCGCGGCGCGCGACTGGGCGGTGCTGCTGCTGCTGTACGGTGCGGGCCTGCGCATCGGCGAGGCGCTTGGGCTGACCGGGGCGGTGCTGCCGCTGGGCGAGGCGATCGCGGTGACCGGCAAGCGTGCCAAGACGCGGATGGTGCCGCTGCTGCCGCCGGTGCGCGACGCGATCGACGCCTATGTACGGCTCAACCCCTGGGGCACGGCGCGCGATGCCGAGCTGTTCCGCGGCGCCAAAGGGGGCCCGCTGGCGGCCGGCGTCGTGCGCCGATCGGTGCGGGCGGCGCGGGTGCGGCTGGGGTTGGGCGACCGCACGACGCCGCATGCGCTGCGGCACAGCTTCGCCACCCATCTGCTCGGCCGGGGCGCGGACCTGCGCGCGCTGCAGGAACTGCTGGGGCACGCGAGCCTCAGTTCGACCCAGGTCTATACCGCGGTCGATGCGGCGCATCTGCTCGACGTCTATCGCAACGCCCACCCGCGGGCGTGATCGCGGGCGCCCGTGCTCATGCGAAGTGAGGACTAGCGCTCCGCCCGCGGCTTCCAGGTGACGACGCGATAGACGTAGCCGACCACGATGATGACGGAGAGGGCGATGGTCACCGGGCCGACATATTGCTCCAGCTCGCGGAAGTTGGAGCCGAAGTAGAGCCCGGCCCAGGCGAGCACCGCGTTCCAGATCGCGCTGCCGGTGAAGGTCGCCAGGATGAAGCGCCAGTGCGGCATGCAGGCCATGCCGGCGGGCAGCGACACCATGGTGCGGAAGGTGGGCAGGAAGCGGAACACGAACACCACCCAGGCGCCGCGCGAGTAAAAGAAGCGCTGAAGCTTCTCCACATCCTCCCACTCCAGCGTCAGCCAGCGGCCCCAGCGGTCGACGAAGGGCTTGAGGCCGAGGTAGCCGAAGTGCCGGCCGAGCGCGTACCAGAAGTAGTTGCCCGCAACCGATCCGACCGTGCCCCACAGCACCAGCGGCGCCATCGACATGGTGCCGCGCGCGACGGCCATGCCGCCCAGCCCCATGATCACTTCCGACGGAACCGGCGGCACGACGTTTTCGAGCGCCATCAAGAGGGCGATACCGAGGTAGCCGCCCCAGGCGATCGCATCGAGGATGAAGTCGGTCATGACGAGGCTAACGCGCTAGATGCGGGGCGGGGGCCAAGCTCAGCCGCGTTCCGCTACCCGCCGCTCGATCGCGTCCCAGATCATCGCGCCGGTGTCGGTGCCGTTGAAGCGGTCGATCGCGACGATGCCGGTGGGGGAGGTGACGTTGATCTCGGTCAGCCACTTGCCGCCGATCACGTCGATGCCGACGAACAGCAGCCCGCGCCGCTTGAGCTCCGGGCCGAGTTCGGCGCAGATCTCGCGCTCGCGATCGGTGAGCTCGGTCTTCGCCGCGGAGCCGCCGACCGCCAGATTCGAGCGGATCTCGCCCTCGCCCGGCATGCGGTTGATCGCGCCCGCCACCGCGCCGTCGACCAGCACGATGCGCTTGTCGCCTTGCGCAATCTCCGGAAGGAACGCCTGCACCATGTGCGGCTCGCGATAGGCGGTGTTGAACACCTCGATCAGCGAGGAGAGGTTCTGCCCGTCTTCGTCGATCTTGAAGATCGCCTTGCCGCCGTTGCCGTGAAGCGGCTTGACCACGATCGAGCGATGTTCGGCGAGGAAGATGCGCGCTTCCTCGACCGATCGCGTGATCAGCGTCGGCGGCATGAAATGCGCATAGTCGAGCACGAACAGCTTTTCGGGCGCGTTGCGGACCTGCGCGGGGTCGTTCACCACCAGCGTGCGATCTGCGATCCGCTCGAGCAGGTGGGTGGCGGTGATGTAGCCGAGGTCGAAGGGCGGGTCCTGGCGCATCAGCACCACGTCCGCCTGGTCGCCGAGGTCGAGCTTCACGGGATCGCCGAAGCTGAAGTGGTTGCCCTCGACGCGCTGCACCGTCACCGGGTGCGCACGGGTCCAGACGCGGCCGGCCTGGTAGTTCAGGTCCTCGGCCGCATAGTGGAACAGCCGGTGCCCGCGCGCCTGTGCCGCCAGCATCAGCGCGAAGCTCGAGTCGCCTGCGATGTTGATCGAATGGAGCGGATCCATCTGGACGGCGACGGTCAGCGGCATGCGGGAACTCCTTGTTGCCCGCGGGAGGTAGGCGCGGGGGCGGGGATTGTCACGGGTGGACGGGGCGGATCCGGTCCGAACTGTTCGCGCTCTCCCCTAAGCCCGTTCGTCTCGAGCGGTATCCTCCCGAGACCCGTTCGCCTCGAGTAGCCGTCGAGCTTGTCGAGACGGCGTATCGAGAGGTCGGCCGTTGTGGCTCTCTCGATACGGGCTCTCGACAAGCTCGATCCCTACTCGAGACGAACGGGGAGGGGAGAGGATGGTACCCTGATCCCCGCTCAGCCGATCCACGCGTTCTCGATATGCCGCACCGGCACCCCGCGCGCGACCAGCACCACGTCGATGCGGATGTCGTCGTTCGGCCCGGCATAGCGGGGCATCAGCATCTCCGCCGCCGCCGCGACGCGCTGCAACCGCCGCTCGTCAATGGCGAGGTCCAGCGCCGCTGCGCTCCCGCGCGCCTTCACCTCCACGAACGCCACCACCGATCCGCGTCGCGCGACCAGGTCCACCTCGCCGGCGCGCGTCCGCACGCGCCGGTCGAGGATGCGCCAGCCCTTGAGCCGCAGGTACCAGGCGGCCCAGCGCTCGCCCGCGCGGCCCTGCGCCTCGGCCGCGCGGCGGTCCCTCATTGGCCCTTCAGTTCCATCGCCCGCGCGTAGAGTAGCTTGCGGTCGAGCCCGAGTTTCTTCGCGACCTCACCCGCCGCCTTGGAGACGGGGAGGCGGGCGAGGGCTTCGAGGAGCGCTGCATCGGCGGTGTCCGCGTCGGCCGGGGGTGCCTCGCCGGGGGGTGCCACGACGATCACGATCTCGCCCTTGGGCGGGGCCTCGGCATAGCGTTCGGCGAGCTGGGAGAGCGTGCCGGTCACGCACTCCTCGAACTTCTTGGTGATCTCGCGCGCGACCGCGGCTTCGCGGTCGCCGAGCCCTTCGGCGAGGGCGGCCAGCGTCGCGGCGAGGCGGGGGCCGCTTTCGTAGAGCACGAGCGTCGCACGCACCGCCGCGATCTCGGCGATCGCCTCGGCTCGAGCGTGCTGCTTGGGCGGCAGGAAGCCCAGGTAGAAGAAGCGGTCGGTCGGCAGCCCTGCGAGCGTCAGCGCGGAGATGGCGGCGCACGGCCCCGGCACCGTCACCACCAGATGCCCTGCGGCGCGGGCGTCGCGCACCAGCTTGTAGCCGGGATCGGAGATCAGCGGCGTGCCCGCGTCGGACACCAGGGCCACCGCCTCGTGCCCCATGCGCGCGACCAGGCCGGGGCGGACGCCTTCGGCGTTATGGTCGTGATAGGGCACCATCGGCCGCTTGGTGCCGATGTGGCGGAGCAGCCCCGCGGTGACGCGGCTGTCCTCCACCGCGATCACGTCGGCAGAGGACAGGACCGCCGCCGCGCGGGGGGAAAGGTCGCCGAGATTGCCGATCGGGGTCGCGACGATGTAGAGGCCGGGGGATAGTGGTGCGTTCATCAGGGGAATGTCATGGCAGAGGCGGCAACCGTACCGCAATGGACGCGTCGGCTGATCCGCACCGCGGCAGTCGCGGGAGCATTGTTCCTGGCAGGGTGCCAGACACTGGTGCCGCGGGGGGTGCCAGACCGCGCGCCGCCGCCGCCCAAGGAGCAGCCGACCCCGGGCACCGGGCCGGAAACCGTCCAGCCGGGCATCCCGGAGGACAAGCAGCGCCACCGCGTCGCGCTGCTGGTGCCGCTTTCGGGCCCCAATGCCGGCGTGGGCCAGAGCCTGGCCAACGCCACCCAGCTCGCGCTGCTCGATTCGCGCAGCGAGCAGGTGCGGATCACCACCTATGACACCGCGACCGGCGCGGCGGCGGCGGCGCAGCGCGCGCTTGCGGAGGGCAATCGCCTGATCCTGGGCCCGCTCTTGTCCGAGGACGTGCGCGCGGTGGCGCCGATCGCGAAGCGCGCGGGCGTACCGGTGCTGAGCTATTCCAACGACATCAGCGTCGCGGGCAACGGCGCCTATGTGATGGGCTATTCGCCCTCGCAGTCGATCAGCCGCGTCGTCGACTATGCCAAGCAGACCGGCATCACCAGCTTTGCGGGGCTGGTGCCGACCGGGGTCTATGGCCAGCGCGCCTCCACCGCCTTCCTGCGCGCGGTCGAAACCGCGGGCGGCCAGGTCGTGTCGCTCCAGACCTACAACCGCGGCAATGGCGGCATTGCCGCCGCGGTCACGCGCCTGCCCAAGAACTCGCCCTATCAGGCGGTGCTGATCGCCGATGCGGCGGGAACGGCCGCCACCGCCGTGCCGCTGCTGCGGCGTGAAGCGGCGACGGTGCGGGTGCTGGGCACGGAGCTGTGGAACACCGATTCCGCGGTGGGGAGCAACGCGGCGCTCAACGGCGCCTGGTTCGCCAGCGTCTCCGACGGGCTCTATCGCCAGTACGCCACCAAGTACCGGGCGCGCTTCGGCAACGCGCCGTACCGGCTGTCGAGCCTGGGCTACGACTCGGTGCTGCTCACCATCCGCATCGCGCGCGAGTGGAAGGTGGGCGACCGCTTCCCCGAAGCGAAACTGACCGACAGCGGTGGCTTTGCCGGTCTGGACGGTGCCTTCCGCTTCGGCCGCGACGGGATCGCCGAGCGCGCGCTGGAGGTGCAGGAAGTGCGGGGCGGCACCACCGCCACGGTCTCTCCGGCACCGCGTTCGTTCGAGTAGGCCTGCGAAACCTGGGTACCCCGGCGCAGGTCGGGGCCCAGTTGCGGGGCAGCTGGAAAGGGTCCCGAACTTCGCGACCACCTTCCCACCTGGGCCCCGGCCTTCGCCGGTACGGGAGCAGGCCCCAGTTCCGCGGGCCGGACTTCGGCAAGACTTCTGCCAGTGCTCCTGCGAAGGCAGGAGCCCAGGATTTCAAGCGACGAAAATCGTCGCTCTGCTTGGCCTGGATTCCTGCCTGCGCAGGAATACGGGTGTGACCAATGGACAGCGGTCTGTTTCGCAGAGGTCTCGCGCAGGCGAGGTTGAGGGGCCGGCAGAGCAAGCGCTGGTAGCGCCCGGGGCCCTGGGCTCCTGCCTTCGCAGGAGCACGCGGGGGGCGTCCAGAGGTCGCGCGTTGCTTAGCCTCGCGCCACTTCCCGTAGCACCGCGTCGAGCAGCGGCATGCCCGCGGGGGTGAGCGCCAGCCGGTCGCCGTCGTGGGCCACCAGCCCCTGGGCTGCGAGGCGATCGACCGCTGCCAGGTCGACCACCTGGTCGATCGTCGTGCCGCCCAGCGCCGCGACGCGGGCCAGGTCGATGCCCTCGCGCATCCGCAGCCCCATCACCAGCGCCTCCGTCACGCGCTCCGCCGGGGCGAGCGCGACTTCGCTCTCGGCGCCGTGGCCGTTGCGCGCGACCGCGGACAGCCAGTTCTCCGGCTTCTTGCGGCGGAAGGTCGCGATGCCCTCGCGCCGCCCGTGCGCGCCGGGGCCGACGCCCGCATAGTCGCGATAGCGCCAGTAGGTGAGGTTGTGGCGGCTCTCCGCCCCGGGGCGCGCGTGGTTCGACACCTCGTAGAGCGGCAGCCCGGCGGCAGCGGTGCGCGCCTGGGTCGTCTCCCACAGGTCCGCCGCCAAGTCCTCGTCGGGCAAGGTCAGCGCGCCCTTGGCCGCGAGGGTGGCGAAGCGCGTGCCCGGCTCGATCGTCAGCTGGTAGAGCGACAGATGCTCGGTGCCGAAGCCGAGTGCGCGGTCCAGCTCCGCCTCCCATGCGGCAAGGCTCTGGCCCGGTCGGGCATAGATGAGGTCGAAGCTCACCCGGCCGAAATGGCGTTGCGCGGTGGCGAGCGCGGCCAGGCCCTCGTCCACGCCATGCGCGCGCCCGAGAAACGCGAGCGCTTGGTCGTCCAGCGCTTGAAGCCCCAGGGAGACCCGGTTGACGCCGGCCGCGGCCAGGTCCGCGAAGCGTGCCGCCTCCACCGACGAGGGGTTCGCCTCCAGCGTGATCTCGATGCCGGGCTCGGCAGGCCAGGCGTTCGTCGCCGCCTCGATGATGGCGGCCACGGTGGCCGGCGGCATCAGCGAGGGCGTGCCGCCGCCGAAGAAGATCGAGGCGAGCCGCCGGCGGGGCAGGCGTTCCGCCTCATAGGCGAGGTCGGCGAGCAGCGCGTCGCGCCACGCCTGCTGGTCCACCGCCTCGCGCACATGGCTGTTGAAGTCGCAATAGGGGCATTTCGACACGCAGAACGGCCAGTGGACATAGAGCGCCAGCGGGGCGCCCGAGGAGGTTTGTTCCGGGAACATCGCCGCCCCATATGGTGCGCATGCGAGCGAGGCAAAACATCCTGTGGGCGATGCTGGCGATGCTGGCCGCCTGTTCGTCCCCGGAAGGGGCAGACCGCGTGGTCGAGGCGCGCACGTTCAAGGGCACGGCGCCGCGCGGGGCGACGCTGCTGCGCCAGGCGATGCAGCAGGGGCATGACGCGGCGCGCGCCGAGGTCGGCCTGCCGCCGCTGGTCTGGTCGGACCAGCTTGCCGAAGGGGCGCGGGCCTATGCGCAGACGCTGGCGCGGACCGGGCGCTTCGAACATTCGCCGGAGTCGCAGGCGGCGAACCGCATCGGCGAGAATCTGTGGACCGGCACGCGCGGCGCCTATCGTTATGAGGAGATGATCGGCCACTGGCGCGGCGAGAAGCGCGACTATCTCCACCAGCCGGTGCCGAACTTCTCGCGCACCGGCCGCTGGCAGGACGTGGCGCACTACGGCCAGTTGGTGTCTCGCCGGACGCTTCGATACGGCTGCGCGCTCGCGAGCAGCAAGCGCGACGATTATCTGGTGTGCCGCTACGATCCGCCGGGCAATCTGGTCGGCGTACGCGTCTATTAGCCCTCGTCCCGGGGACGCGGCGCTACAACATAGGTAAAGACCGAAGCCATTGCCGCTGGCGCTCGCATGGTTCAAACCGCGGGCATGGCGCTTCAGCAGCACGTCGAAATCCCGTTGGGTGGCCAGATCGTCGATCCCGAGCTTCCCCAGCGGCGCCTGGCCCTGGTCGCCGAAGCGGCAGAGGGGCTGCTGGGGGCAGAGGATCCTGCCCGCATGGTCGACGAACTGTTCGGCCTGATCCAGTCGGAGCTGCGGCTGGACGTGTTCTTCAACTACCGCTTGGAAGGCGAGCGGCTGGTGCTGGAGGCGCATGGCGGATTGACGCCGGAACAGGCGGCCGCGGGCGCCGAGCTGGATCTGGGGCAGGCCGTCTGCGGGTGCGCCGCCCGCGACCGGCAGCGGTTCCATGTGACGGGCGTCCAGCAGTCCCAGGATCCGCTGGTCGCGTTCGTCCGCGACGTGGGCCTGGACGCCTATGCGTGCACGCCGCTCCTGCACGGGGACCGGTTGATCGGCACGCTCGGCTTCGGGCGGAAATGGGCCGATCGCTTCACCGACGACGAGCTCAGCTTCCTCCACACGCTGTGTCATTTCGTGGCGCTCGCGACATACCGGCTGATGGTCGAGCAGGAGCTGCGGGCAGGGATCGAGCAGCGGGACAAGCTGCTGGGCGAGCTCAACCACCGGGTGCGCAATGCCTTGCAGCTCGCCGTCAGCGTGGTGCGCCTGGAAGTGACCTCCGCGGAGGATCGCGCCTTCTCCGACGCGCTGCTGCGGGCTGCCGACCGAATCGAGGTGATCGCGTCGGCCCATCGCCCGCTCTATGCCTCGGACGATCCGAGCACCGTCGCCGTTGCCGACCTTTTGACGGCGGCCGGCGGTGGTTCGATCGACGGACCCCTGACCGTGAAGGACGGGGCCGGTGCGAAGCTGCCGATCGAGCAGGGCGTGGCCCTGGCGCTTCTCGTTCACACGGCCTTTGCGGAAGGCGGCGCGCCGGATCAGCCCGCGTCGGTGGAAATCGCGGAGCAGGCGGGCGGGACCGGGATGGACGTGACGCTGGCGGGCGTGCGCCCGGAGACCGATGCCCTTTCCGGGCGACTCGCGCGGGCGCTGCTGCGGCAGTTGAACGGCGTCGTCGAACCCGGGGCGGACGGCCTCACGATCCGCATCTCGACTGCCAACAGGAGCTGAAGACGTTCCGATGTTCAATCTGCTGATCGTCGAAGACGAAGCGCTGATCGCGATGATGATGGAGGACGCGCTGATCTCCCGCGGGCACCGGGTGGTCGGTGTGGCGGATACGCTTCCGTCCGCGCTCGATCTCGCCGGCGCCCACCCGATCGACCTGGCGCTGTGCGACGTGCGCCTGGCCAACGGCGACAGCGGCGTCGAGGTCGCGACGCGACTCGCACAGCAAGGCATCCCGGTCGTCTATGTGAGCGGCAACTGCCCCGCAGACGCGCCGCACCCCCTGGTGATCGGCTGCGTCAACAAGCCGGTGCCGGTCGCCGCACTCCACGCGACGGTGCTGGCGGCCTGCCAGATCGCGAAGGCCGACGAGCCGGTCGCCGTTCCGCCCGCGCTGATTTTGTACCGCTGACCGTTCTTCCGCGCGGCAGCGCTATTGCAGGTGCCGCTCCGCCTCGCGCGCCATGATCGTGAGCAGGGTCGGGTCGAAGGGCGTGGTGCGGGGCGTGCTGTCGGCGACGCATAGCGCGCCTAGCGCATGGCCGTTGCCGTCGAGCACCGGCACCCCGGCATAGAAGCGCAGGAAGGGCTCGGCCTGCACGGTCTCATAATGGACGAAGCGGGGATCCGCCCGCGTGTCGGGCACGATCAGCGGCTCACCGGGCGTGTGGATCGTGGTCGCGCAGATCGCGGTGTCGCGGCTCGTCTCGCGGGTGTTCAGCCCATGCTCGGCGAGCAGGACCTGCGTGCGCTTGTGGATGATGGAGACGGCCGCGAAGGCGGTGCCGTAATGGGCGGCGGTCAGGTCGACGATCCGCTTCAACTCGGGATGGCCGTGCAGGGCCAGCGCGCCGCTCTCGTCGACGGCCCCCTGTCGCTTCCGCTCCTTGTCGAAAGCGCTCATCCATGCGCTCATATGCTGCACTGGACGCCTCCCCCGATCGCCCCCAACATCCGGGACTCGGATGTCGGCACGCCTTGCGCGTACCCGCCGGGATTTCGTCAATATTGCGAGCCGCTCGCACAGTAAAGGGGCGTTCGGGTCCGGCGGGGTCGGGGAAAATACGGGTGTTCGTCGGCACTTATGCTGAGGGAGACTTTGCCGGTCCGTGCGTTCGTCCCGAAATGGAGCAGTCGATCTCGGCGCTCGACTGAGCCGGGCGGCGGGTGCCGAGGCGCCCGCCGCCCGCTGCCGGATCAGAGAACCGCGGCCACGAGCTGGCGGAAGGCGTCGGCGCGGTGGCTGATCGCGTGCTTTTCCTGCGGGTCGATCTCGCCGAAGCTCTGGTCCATGCCGTTGGCGATGAACATGGGGTCATAGCCGAAGCCGAGTTTCCCGCGCGGCGGCCACACCAGCGTGCCGTCGACCCGGCCCTCGAACCATTCGACATGGCCGTCCGGCCAGGCGAGCGCCAGCGCGCAGACGAAGTGCGCGTCGCGGCTGACGTCCGGGCCGAGCGCGGCCAGCCGCTCCTCGACCAGCCGCATGGCGAGGTCGAAGTCCTTGGCCTCGCCGCCCCATCGCGCGGAAAAGATGCCGGGCTCGCCACCCAGCGCATCGACGCACAGCCCGCTGTCGTCGGCCAGCGCCGGCATGCCCGACAGGTCGGCCGCCTGGCGCGCCTTCAGCTCGGCATTGGCGACAAAGGTCGTGCCGGTCTCCTCGGGCTCGGGCAGGTCGAGCGCACCCGCCGAGATCGGCTCGATGCCATAGGGGCCGAGCAGCTCGGCGATCTCGCGCACCTTGCCGGGGTTGTGGCTGGCGATCACCAGCTTGCCGGGGGCGAGCTTGCGGATCGCCTGGGGCTCGGGGCCTTCGCCGCTCACCGACCGGCGGCCTTGAGCTGGGCGGCGAAGATCTCGCCGCAGCCGATGCGGGCGAGGCGGAGCAGGCGGAGCAGCGCTTCCTCGTCATAGCAGGCGCCCTCTGCCGTTGCCTGGACCTCGGCGATGTTGCCGTCGCTGGTCAGCACGAAGTTCGCGTCGGCGTCGGCGGCCGAGTCCTCGGGGTAATCGAGGTCGAGCACCGGCGTGCCTTCGTAGATGCCGCAGCTGACGGCGGCGACCTGGCGGGTGATCGGATCGGCGGTGAGCTTGCCCGCTGCCATCAGCCCGTCGACCGCCAGCCGCAGCGCCACCCAGGCGCCGGAGATGGAGGCGGTGCGGGTGCCGCCGTCGGCCTGGATCACGTCGCAGTCGATCGTGATCTGGCGCTCGCCCAGCGCCTTGAGGTCGCAGACGGCGCGCAAGGAGCGGCCGATCAGCCGCTGGATTTCCTGGGTGCGGCCGGACTGCTTGCCCTTGGCCGCCTCACGGCTGCCGCGGGTGTGGGTGGCGCGCGGCAGCATGCCGTATTCGGCCGTCACCCAGCCTTCGCCCTTGCCGCGCAGGAACGGCGGCACGCGCTCTTCGACGGAGGCGGTGACCAGCACCTTGGTTTCGCCAAAGCCGATCAGCACCGAACCTTCGGCGTGACGGGTGAAGTTGGGCTGGATCGAGATGGCGCGCATCTCGTCGGGGGCGCGGCCGGATGGGCGCATGGGTTCAGTCTCCTGCAAGATCGTTGGCGGCACCTAGACCGCCGACGGGCGTTCCGCCAGTCCGACGAAACAGGGAGACGAGGCTTGATCCGGTTGACGATGATGGCAGGCGCGGCACTGGCGCTGGCGGCGTGCACGCCAAACGGCGGCGGCACGGCGTCTGCAGGCAGCGAGGCTGCGACCGCGGGCGAGACGATCCGATTTGCCACCGATCGCTGCTTCGGCACCTGCCCGGTGTACAGCGTCACGGTGCGGCCCGATGGCACCGGCACCTTCGAGGGCGAGCAGTTCACCGCCGTGACCGGCGCGCGCGATTTCACGCTGACGCCGGCCCAATATCGCGCCTTTGCCGATCGGCTGGCTGCGTTCCGCCCGGCGGAGGTCGAGCGGCGGGTCGAGCCGGGGTCGCCGCTGTGCCCCAATCATGCGACCGACATGTCCTCCGTGGACGTGACCTGGTCCGGCGGGGCGGGGGGCACGCGGCACCTCCACCAGTATCTCGGTTGTGTCGGCGAGGATGACCGAGACACCCGTACGGCGCTGCGCACCGCACCCGAGCTGCTGCCGATCGCAGCGTTCCTCGGCGAGCGGCCGGTCGGGCGCTGAGGGTTTCCCCTCTACGGGGAACCGCCAATCCCCACATAGGGTACCCCGGCGAAGGCCGGGGCCCAGTTGCGGTGTCATGGGTGAGGGCGCACTGTCCCTTCCACAAACCTTCCAACTGGGCCCCGGCCTTCGCCGGGGTACGAAGAAGGGAAGGCGGACCAGGTCCGTGCTCCTGCGCAGGCAGGAGCCCAGGGTTACCTAAGTGCCGCGCTTGTGGCTCTGGGCTCCTGCCTGCGCAGGAGCACAAGTTGCGGTTACGGTTCGGCGCGCTCGCCAGCGGAACCCGCATCGCATTTCACTTCTGGAGCAGGCGCACGGCAGCCCCTACATGACACCCATGAACCCGCCGATCACCGAGCTGACCGACCGCGCGCGCGACGTGTTCCGCCAGGTGGTGGAGTCCTACCTCGAGTCCGGCATGCCCGTCGGCTCGCGCACCATCGCCCGGATGTCCGGGCTGAACCTGTCGCCGGCGTCGATCCGCAACGTCATGCAGGACCTGGAGGAGGCGGGGCTGCTCGCAGCGCCCCATACCAGCGCCGGGCGCATGCCGACCGACCAGGGGCTGCGCCTGTTCGTCGACGGCATGATGCACGTGATGGAGCCCTCCGCGCAGGAGCGCGCCGCGATTGAGGCGCAGGCGAGCATCGCCGGTTCGATCGAGGAGGCGCTGGCCGGTACCACCGCCACGCTTTCCGGCCTGTCGGCGTGCGCGGGCATGGTGATGGTGCCCAAGCGCGACGTGGTGATGCGCCAGTTCAGCTTCGCGCCGCTGGGCCACGACCGCGCGCTCGCGGTGCTGGTCGGCTCGGACGGGTCGATCGAGAACCGCGTGGTCGAGCTGCCGCCCGGCATGACCGCATCGGCGCTGGTGGAGGCGTCCAACTATCTCACCGCGCGTCTGGGCGGCCAAACACTGGCCGAGGCGCGCACCGGCATCGAGCAGGAGATCCAGGCGGAGCGGGCCGCCCTCGACGAGGCGGCGCGTACGCTGGTGTCGCGCGGCCTGGCGCTGTGGAGCGAGGATGGCGACCGCCGCCCGGTGCTGATCGTGCGCGGCCAGGCGCGGCTGCTCGATCCGTCCGCCGCCGCCGACCTCGACCGCGTGCGCCAGCTGCTCGACGAGCTGGAGGGCAAGGAGGAGATCGCCCGCCTGTTGGCCTCGGCGAGCGAAGGCGATGCCGCGCGCATCTTCATCGGTTCGGAAAACAAGCTGTTCGCGCTGTCGGGCTCGTCGGTGATCGCCAAGCCCGTGCGCGCGCTCGATGGCCGCGTGGTCGGTGTCGTCGGGGTGATCGGCCCTGTGCGGTTGAACTACGCGCGAGTCGTGCCCATGGTGGACTTCACTGCCGCAACGCTCACGCGTCTGCTGGCCTGATGCTCGAGAGAAGAGAATGACCCAGGAAGAGAACACCCCGAACGCGACCCCCGAAGACCTGCGCGAGGAGACCGCACAGGAGGCGCCGGAGGTTGCCGAGCACGACCGCGCAGGCGAACTGGAGGCGGAACTCGCCGAGACCAAGGCGCAGCTGCTCTATGCCCGGGCCGACATCCAGAACGTGCGCCGCCGCGCCGAAAAGGAAGTGGCGGATGCGCGCGCCTATGCCGCGACGGGCTTTGCCCGCGACATCCTCTCCGTCGCCGACAATCTGTCGCGCGCGCTGTCGGCGATCCCGGCCGAGCTGCGCGAGGACGAGAAGATGAAGGGCCTGATCACCGGCCTGGAAGCGACCGGCCGCGAACTCGACAGCGTGTTCGCCCGCCACGGTATCTCGCGCATCGTCGCCCAGGGCGAGGCGCTCGACCCCAACCGCCACCAGGCGATGCTGGAGATCCCCAGCAACGATGCGGAGCCGGGCACGATCGTGCAGGAAATCCAGACCGGCTACATGATCAAGGACCGGCTGCTGCGCCCGGCGCTGGTGGGTGTCGCCAAGAAGCCGGACGCCTGACGCGACCGGCGGCGCACGCGGCGACGCGGTCATGAGCCCAGGCGCGCCCAGTGCGCTGAACCTCCCGCGCTTCGAGCATCTCGCCAACCGCCGCGCGATCATCGATCGCGGGGCGGTGGCGGAGCAGCTTGCCGAGTTGCAGGCGCCCGATACGGCGTCCTTGCGGCGCGCGGCCAGCGCGCTGCTGCGCGATGCGCTCGACCGCGGCCGTGCGGAGATCGCGCGTCGGTTCGAGGAGAAGCCCACCCAGGGCCTCCAGACCGCGGCCGCCGGCGCCTACCTGACGGACGGGATCCTGCGGCTGCTGCTCGACTTCATCGTTACGCGCCTCCATCCCAATCCCAACCCGACCGCGGCCGAGCGGATGACCATGATCGCGGTCGGCGGCTATGGCCGGGGCGAGATGGCGCCTTTCTCGGACGTCGATATTGGCTTCCTCACGCCCTGGAAGCAGCCGGCTTGGTGCGAGCAGGTGATCGAGTCGGTGCTCTATGCGCTGTGGGACATCGGGCTGAAGGTCGGCCATTCGTCCCGCTCGTTGGACGAGATGATCCGCCAGGCGCGCGCCGACCATACCGTGCGCACCGCCCTGCTGGAGGGGCGGTTCCTGTGGGGCGATTCCGCGCTGTACGACGAGGCCGCCGCCCGCTTCATGAGCGAGGTGCAGGCCGACGGCGCCCGCCAGTTCGTCGCCGAGAAGCTCGCCGAGCGGGAAGCACGCCACCTCAAGATGGGCGACAGCCGCTACGTCGTCGAACCCAATGTGAAGGAAGGCAAGGGCGGCCTCAGGGACCTCCACGCGCTCTTCTGGATCGGCAAGTTCGCCTATGGCGTGCGCCGCGCGGCCGAGCTGGTGGACCGCGGCCTGTTCACGCCGCAGGAATATCGCCAGTTCCAGCGCGCCGAGAACTTCCTCTGGGCGGTGCGCTGCCACCTGCACCTGATCGCCGGCCGCGCCGAGGAGCGGCTGACCTTCGACGTGCAGCGCCAGATCGCGGAGCGGATGCGCTACGCCGACCGGCCGGGCAAGCCCAAGGTCGAGCGGTTCATGCAGTTCTACTTCCTGCAGGCGAAGCGCGTCGGCTATTTGAGCGGGCTGTTCCTGGCGCATCTGGACGAGAAGTTCGCCGGGCGCGGGCGCCGCTTCGGCCTGCCGCAGCTGCGCCGCCGGCCGAGCCGGCTCAAGGGCTTCGTGCTCGATCGCGGTCGCCTGGCACTGCCGCACGACCGCTTCTTTGCCGAGGACCCGGTGCGGCTGGTGGAGATCTTCGCGCTGGCGGACCTGCACGCGGTGGAGGTGCATCCGCTGGCGATGCGGGCGGCCGCGCGCGACGCGCACCTGATCACCGACCATCGCCGCGATCCGCGCGCCAACGCCCTGTTTTTGGACGTGCTGACCTCGCCGCGGACCCCGGAAAAGGTGCTGCGCTGGATGAGCGAGGCGGGGGTGCTCGGGCGGCTGGTGCCGGACTTCGGCCGGGTCGTCGCGCAGATGCAGTTCGACATGTACCACCATTATACGGTGGACGAGCACACCATCCGCGCGATCGGCCTGCTCAACCAGATCGAGCGCGGCGAGCTGATCCAGGACCATCCGCTGTCGTCGGCGCTGTTTCCGGGCGTGGTCCAGCGGCGCGCGCTCTATGTGGCGGTGTTCCTGCACGACATCGCCAAGGGCCGCGACGGCGACCATTCAATCCTGGGCGCGGCGGTCGCCGAGCGGCTGTGCCCGCGCTTCGGCCTGACCGCGGCGGAGACGGAGACCGTCGCCTGGCTGGTCCGCCACCACCTGCTGATGTCGGCGACCGCGTTCAAGCGCGACCTGTCCGACTTCAAGACCATCCTCGATTTCGCGGAGGTGGTGCAGAGCCCGCAGCGGCTGCGCATGCTGCTGATCCTGACGGTGGTCGACATCCGCGCGGTGGGGCCGGGCATCTGGAACGGGTGGAAGCGCCAGCTGCTCGCCACCCTGTTCGACTCGGCCGAGGAGGTGCTGCGGCTGGGCCACAAGCAGCGCGGGCGCGGCGAGCGCATCGCCGCCAAGCAGGAGGCGCTGCAGCAGGCGCTCGGCTGGGACGCGGAGCGGCTGGCGAGCTTCATCGGCCAGTTGCCCGAAGCCTATTGGGTGGCGGAGCCGAGCGACGTGCTGGTCCGCAACGCGCGGCTGATCGACGGGGCAGGGGACGCACCGCTCGCGATCGATACGGTTGCCGACCCGGAGCGCGATGCGACGCTGGTGACGGTGCACGCGGCCGACCATCCCGGCCTGTTCTACCGAATCGCCGGTGCCATCCATGCGGCGGGCGGCAACATCATCGACGCGCGCATCCACACGACGCGCGCCGGCATGGCGCTCGACAATTTCCTGGTCCAGAACCCGCAAGGGGGGCGCTTCGACGACGAAGGCCAGCTGGAACGGCTGCGCACCGGCATCGCGGACGCGCTGGCCAACCGCGCCCGTCTGACCGAGCGCCTGTCCGCCAAGCCGCTGCCGCACCCGCGGGCCGGCGCCTTTTCGATCACCCCCAACGTGCTGATCGACAACCAGGCGTCGAACCGCTTCACCGTGGTGGAGGTCAACGCCCGCGACCGCCCCGCGCTGCTCCACCACCTGGCGCACGCGCTGTTCCAGTCGAAGGTGACGATCCATTCCGCGCACGTCGCCACCTTCGGCGAGCGCGCCGTCGACACCTTCTACCTGACGGACCTGACCGGCGACCGCATCACCGCCTCCGCCCGCATCCGCGCGCTGGAGGCGCGGCTGCTGGAGGCGGCGGGGGGATCGGCGGAGCAGGCGGCGGCGTAGCGACGAACGCTCGTGCTCCTGCGCAGGCAGGAGCCCAGGGTGGTGGAGCGTGACGCCCGTGGCTCCCGCGGCAGACGCAAGGGCTCTCCCGATGCCGCTGCGCCAAGACCGAAGCGGCGGCAGGAGAACCTTCCTGTCGGATCACCGCTCCGGAAGCGTTAGCGCCATGCGCGCTGCGCTGCCGAATAGCGGTCCGGAAGCATCCTGAGCGGTGGCGCTGCCGTGAACATGGCGTGTGCGGCATCCACCGTCGGACGGTGCAGGACGTCAGTCTCGGCAGAGGCTTGGGCAAGCAGGAACGTCTCGGACCCGATCGGCGGACCCTGCGTCAGATCCCGTGACCACACGCCAGCCAATCCCTGCGGATCGCGTAGGCACTGATAGGCGCGCTGTTCGTGATCTCGAATGCGCGGGAGGTGTATCCGACGGCTTTCGACCTGTTCGGCGTCCGCCACTCCGGCCATGATCGCACCGGCCTCATCGGCACGCCCGAGTCCCTTGAGGGCACATGCGCGAATCCAGTCGAACTGCGGCAGGGCGTTCGGGACCTGATTTGCAGGAGCAGTCTTGAGGAACGTGGCGCGCGCCGCTTCCGACAACTCGAGCGATTCCGCATAGTATCCGGTCTCCGCCAGCCGCGCCGCCAACGAAAGACGCAGGTTCAAGCTGAAGGGGCTGTCGCCAAGCAGCTGGATGCCCTGACGCCATACATCCAGCTCCCGCTCGGTCTGTTTCAGACCTTCAAGGACTTGCGCGGTGTCTCGTATGATGGCCTGGAGTTCGAGGTGATCCAGAGTGCTGGTGCCCCGTTCTCGCTTCCGCTCCGACGTGAGCAGTTCGAGCGCGGCTTCCCACTGGCCGGCGTCCATCAGGGCATCGACATATTGTCCCAGGGCACGCGCACGGCGGCTCAGGCCAACGTTCGCCATCTCGTCGTTGGGAGCGGTCAGTCGACCTTCTTGCCAGCCCCGGCGCGTTCTCTCGAGGCTCTGATCCCGCAGCTTCGACATATCGTCGCCGCCCATGCGTTCGAGGGCGGGCCAGAGAAATGCCAGTCGCTCGTCCGCGAGCAGCGCCAGTGCCTGACGCGGTCCATGAACGACATAGCGGCTCCAGCCTGCGGAGTTGTCGGCAGGTCGATGCCGAAGCGTCGCGAGGTCGTCGTCGATGTCGAGTGCGATGATGCTCGGCACGCCGGCAATGATCGCCTGGCCCTTGATCTCTTCAGCCGCGGCCGGCGCGGCGCATGCGACAACCACGCATGCGGCAACAGTTGTGAAAAAGCGCACCATCTCCGTCCCCCTTCACGCGTGGATGCGCTGCGGGAATGACGGTTCCGTGACGCTGGTGCGGTACTCCTTCGACCTGTGCGCCTGTGGCTCTGGGCTCCTGCCTGCGCAGGAGCACGGTTGGCGGGTGCAGGCTATACCTTCGCCGGGATGGCGGAGGAGGTACCCGTACGCGCCCACCACAAGCGAAAACCGCGACGAAATCGCCGCCCGTTGTCGCGCTCTGCCGAAAACGTCCGTGCTTAGTACGGCGACATTCTTAGCCGAGCCCGTACCCCATTGAAGGCATCACCAAGCTCGTTCAGGTCGTCGACGGTCGAAGCGACCGCCGCGGGTGTCCAGCGGTCACCATTGCTGTTCGTCGGCTGATCAACGGAACCAGGTAGATGCTGGCCTTACCTGACCCAGAGGCGGCCGATCGGAAAAACGATGGCTGCGACTGCCACTGGCACCAGCAGCACTGCGCTGGCGGCCAGCATCGCCATGCCATGTCCCATATCGCCGCTGTGGTTGTACGCTGGCGCGGCCATCGCCCTTTCGATGCGAACCCAGATCGCGGCGAAACCCAGCAGCATGGCGGCACCAAGTACGAGAAGCGGCCGGAGCATTCCCCGCCACGCAACCTGCGCAAACAGGCCGTTCCAGGCAGCATAGCCTCCCCAGAACAGCACCAACATGGCGGTTGCCTTCATGACCTGTCGCCCCACTATCGCGGATAGTCGAGAGAGGATGGGAGCCGGCGGTTCGAGGGGCAACGTGCGCTTGCGGGATTGCCGTCGCGGCTACCCTAAGACCAGAACGGGCGTTGGCTGCCTGCCTGCTTCCTAGGTGCGATTTCGCCGCGGCAAACGTCAGAAGTTGGTGGTTATTTGCCGTTGACATCGACTGTAAGCAGACGGAAAATCAGCCCATGCAGGACGCCGCATCTCCTCCGGCCTTAGTAGAGACGCAGCCCGCAACTCCCATCATCGAGATCACTTTTTCGCCCTCGGAGGAACACGCCTCTCGATACAAGTCAGAGTTGATGTTGCTTAACAATCAACTTTGGAGGCGAATATTCTTCAGTCGTATCGCTTACTTCTATGTAGATGGCGAAGGTGAATTTCTGAACTTAGTGATTTCGATCCGTCCGGGCAACGCGGAAAATGCCGAAGCGATCGATGTTGTAGTGGATTACAACTGGGGGAGTGCCAAGATTCGCACGATTACATATAGATGTAGCCGCCGAGACGTGGGGGCGGAGTGCGTGGAGCGCATTTATCGAACGGTCCAGCGCATTGCTCCTGTATCCGTGCGGTCAGCGCCCGCAGCAGAACTTGTTTTCGATTGATTGCGAAGCTTCGGGGAGCGTTCGTGGTGATCCGCTTTCCAGCCCTTGGATGGCTGATTGAATTTCCGCAAGTGGGCGTTTCCCGCCGTCCCTTCGGGTAGAGGTGACGCCTGCAGCCCTGGGCTCCTGCCTGCGCAGGAGCACGGTTGGCTTGGGCGCACGCCATCGATCCTCCGTCATGCTGACGCAGGTCAGCATCCAGACGCGCGACGCCTGCGGCTCCAGCGGTAGCGGCGATGAATCCTGACTTCCGTCAGGATGACGGGGAGGGACGTGCCGGCGCCCACCCCGCACAAACGAAAACGGGCGACGAAACCGCCGCCCGCTTGGTCGTTCTTGCCGGAAGGCCCGTGCTTACTTCGGTGCGAGCACCATCAGCATCTGGCGGCCTTCCATGCGCGGATAGGCTTCGACCTTGCCGATCTCGATCACGTCCTGCTGCACGCGCTGGAGCAGCTGCATGCCGAGCTGGCCATGCGAGAGCTCGCGGCCGCGGAAGCGCAGCGTGACCTTGACCTTGTCGCCTTCGCCCAGGAAGTCGTGGATCTTCTTCATCTTCGTATCATAGTCATGATCGTCGATGTTCGGACGCATTTTGATCTCCTTGATCTCCTGCGTCTTCTGGGTCTTGCGGGCGATGTTCGCCTTCTTCTGCGCCTCGTACTTGAACTTGCCGACGTCCAGGAACTTGGCGACGGGCGGGTCCGCGTTGGGCGACACCTCGACCAGGTCGAGCCCGACCTCCGCGGCCTGCTCGATCGCCTCCCGCGTGTACATCACACCCAGATTCTCGCCGTCCTGGTCGATCACGCGAACCTTGGGCGACTGGATGAATTCGTTGAAACGCGGGCCGTTCATCGGCGGGGGCGCCATGGGACGGCGCATCATGGGCGGACGGATAGGTGTAGCTCCTTGAGGTTGTTTCGAGTCTCTATGTAGTGGACGCAGGCGCCCATGAAAAGTTCAGTCGCGCGGAACTCGCTCCAAAAGGAGCCGAATCCCGCGCGAAAGAACCCTGGCAGCGCCGTTCGGCGCGGCGTCGCGGTCAGTTGCGGCGCAGATCGGGGGCGACCGCCTCAGCCGTCAGCATCGCCACCGCCTCGTCCAGCGTCAGCATCTGCTGCCCCTGGCTGCCCAGGCGGCGGAGCGCGACGGTGCCTTCCTCGGCCTCGCGCTTGCCCACCACCAGCAGGTTGGGGACCTTGGCCAGCGAATGCTCGCGCACCTTGTAGTTGATCTTCTCGTTGCGAAGGTCGGTCTCGACTCGCAAGCCGGCGGCCTTGAGCTTCTCCACCACCTGCTGCGCATAGTCGTCGGCGTCCGACACGATGGTCGCGACCACCGCCTGCACCGGCGCCAGCCACAGCGGGAAGCGGCCGGCGTGATGCTCGATCAGGATGCCCAGGAAGCGCTCGAACGTGCCCAGGATCGCGCGGTGGAGCATGACGGGGCGATGGCGGTTGCCGTCCTCGCCCACATAGCTCGCGTCGAGTCGCTCGGGCAGCACGCGGTCCGACTGGATGGTGCCGACCTGCCAAGTGCGCCCGATCGCGTCCGTCAGGTGGAATTCGAGCTTGGGCGCGTAGAAGGCGCCTTCGCCCTCGAGCTCCTCGAAGTTCGCCTTGATCTGGTCCGACAGGCCCGACTCGAGCACTGCGCGCCGCAGCTCGTCCTCGGCCAGATCCCACATCGCGTCACTGCCGAAGCGCTTCTCCGGGCGCAGCGCCAGCTTCACGGCGTAATCCTCGAAGCCCAGGTCGCGATAGACGCTGTCGAGCAGCTCGCAGAACTTGCGGACCTCGTCGACCAGCTGGTCCTCACGCACGAAGATGTGCGCGTCGTCCTGGGTGAACTGGCGCACGCGCATGATGCCGTGCAGCGCGCCGTGCGGCTCGTTGCGGTGGCAGCAGCCGAACTCGGCCATGCGGATGGGCAGGTCGCGGTACGACTTGATCCCCTGGCGGAAGATCAGCACGTGCGCCGGGCAGTTCATCGGCTTCAACGCCATCAGGTCGGCGTCGCCGGAGATCACCGCGCCCTCGTCCTCGGTGTTGGGCACCTCGTCGGGGACGACGAACATGTTCTCGCGATACTTGCCCCAGTGGCCGGACTGCTCCCACTGGCGCGCGTCCATCAGCTGCGGCGTCTTGACCTCGTCATAGCCGGCCGCATCCAGCCGGCGGCGCATGTACGCCTCCAGCTGGCGCCACATGATGTAGCCCTTGGGGTGCCAGAAGACGGAGCCCTGCGCTTCCGACTGGAGGTGGAACAGGTCCATCTCCGCGCCGATCTTGCGATGGTCGCGCTTGGCGGCTTCCTCCAGCCGGGTGAGGTGCTCCTGGAGCTGCTTCTTGTTGAGCCAGCCGGTGCCGTAGATGCGGCTCAGCATCGCGTTCTTCTGGTCGCCGCGCCAATAGGCGCCCGAGACCCGGGTGAGTTTGAACGCCTGCGGATCGAGCTTGCCGGTCGATTCCAGGTGCGGTCCGCGGCACATGTCGAGCCAGGCGTCCTCGGCCTTGCCGGCGCGATAGACGGTCAGCTCCTCGCCATCGGGGAGCTCGGCGGCCCATTCGGCCTTGAACGTCTCGCCCTTCTCGCGCCAGCGCGCGATCAGCGCCTCGCGGGTCCACACCTCGCGGATCAGCGGCTCGTTCTTGGCGATGACGCGGCGCATCTCCTCCTCGATCGCGGGCAGGTCCTCCTCGGTGAAGGGGCGATCCTTGGGCGCGAAGTCGTAGTAGAAGCCGTCGTCGGTCGCGGGGCCGAAGGTGATCTGCGTGCCCGGGAACAGATTCTGCACCGCCTCGGCCAGCACATGGGCATAGTCGTGGCGGGCGAGCTCCAGCGCGTCGGCCTCGTCCTTGCTCGTCAGCAGCGCGAGGTTCGCGTCGCCTTCGAACGGGCGCTGCAGGTCGCGCACCTCGCCGTCGACGCGCGCGGCGATCGCCGCCTTGCGCAGCCCCGGCCCGATCGCCTGCGCGATGTCCGCGGGGGTAGTCCCCGGCGCTACCTCGCGGACGGAACCGTCGGGCAGCGTGATGCGGAACAGTGCGGACATGGGGATCACTTCTCGGCTGATTGGAGGAACCACGGTCAATGTCGTGGCAGGGGTCCTTTAGACAAGTCGCGCGCGTTGGTCACCTATGCGGGTGGAACACGGCCGCGCGCGTCCCATATGGGCGCGGTGCGACCTTCCCGCACCCGAATTTCACGAACTGCAAGGAACCTCCATGCCCAGCAACGCCAATGCCTTTGCCGCGCAGAGCCCCGAGTCCCCGCTGGCCCCGTTCAGCTTCGAACGCCGCGATCCGGGCCCGCGCGACGTGGCGATCGACATCCTGTTCTGCGGCGTCTGCCACTCCGACCTCCACACCGCCCGCGGCGAGTGGGAAGGCACGCTCTACCCGTGCGTTCCGGGCCATGAGATCGTCGGCCGCGTGACCGCCGTGGGCAGCGACGTCACCAAATTTCAGGTCGGCGACATCGCCGGCGTCGGCTGCATGGTCGACAGCTGCGGCGAGTGCCACTCCTGCCGCGAGGGCGAGGAGCAATATTGCGAGACCACCGGCTTCGTCGGCACCTACAACGGCCCGGATCCGGTGCTGGGCGGCCACACCTTTGGCGGCTATTCCGACCATATCGTCGTCGACGAGGGCTTCGTGCTGAAGGTCGGCCACGAGGCCGGCGACCTGGCGGCGGTCGCGCCGCTGCTGTGCGCGGGCATCACCACCTATTCGCCGCTCAAGCACTGGAAGGTCGGCCCGGGCCAGAAGGTTGGCATCGTCGGCCTCGGCGGCCTCGGCCACATGGGCGTCAAGATCGCCGCGGCGATGGGCGCCGACGTCTATGTGTTCAGCACCTCGCCCAACAAGCGCGAAGACGCCAAGCGCCTGGGCGCCCGGGACCTGATCGTGTCCAAGGACGCCGATGCCATGGCCGAGCACGCCGGCAGCTTCGACTTCATCCTGAACACCGTCGCGGCCAGCCACAACCTCGACCAGTTCCTGACGCTGCTGAAGCGTGACGGCACCATGACGCTGGTGGGCGTGCCGGAGGAGCCGCATCCCTCGCCGTCGGTCGGCAACCTCGTGTTCCGCCGCCGTTCGCTCGCCGGCTCGCTGATCGGCGGCATCGCCGAGACGCAGGAGATGCTCGACTTCTGCGCCGAGCACGGCCTGACCGCCGACATCGAGATGATCGACATCCAGGACATCAACACCGCCTATGAGCGGATGGTGAAGAGCGACGTGAAGTACCGCTTCGTGATCGACATGGAGTCGCTCAAGAACGCGGCATAACGGGATGGCGGGGTGCGCCGCGCGCATCCCGCCTCCACCTTCAAGCCGCCCCGAACGGCACCACCATGTTGCCCGCCGCATGGCCGATCGCCGCGCGTCCCAGGTACGGTACGCCCAGCACCCGCGCCCAGCGCGCCATGATCTCGTCCAGCGTTTCGCCGAACTCGCCGTTCTCCGGCACGTCCGTCACCTGGCCCAGCCGGATGCCGGCGAGCCCGTGCAGCTGGGTGGCGTTGCCCACGGTGAACATCATCCGGTCGATGCGGTAGATCGCCTCCGACACTTCCTCGACATAGAGGACATGGTCGGTGAGGTCGGGCAGCCAGGGCGTGCCCACCAGCGCCTCCAGGATGGCGAGGTTGAACGCCGCCGCCGGGCGCCCGTCCAGGTTCGGCTCCAGCACATGGGCGTCGCGATTCACCAGCCACGCGAGCGCCCGTCCGACCGAGGCGCCGCCATCGGAGCGGCCCACGTCGATCGGCATCGGCCCATGCACCTGCCGGCCGATCCGCCGCGCATAGAGCGCGCCCAGCAGGAACCCCATGTCGGAATAGCCGAGGTAGGTCTTGGCCGCCGCCGCGCGGTTGAGCTGCGGCAGCACCGTGCCCAGGATTCGGTTCGACCCATAGCCGCCGCGCGCGAACCAGATCGCGTCGAAGCCGGGATCGTTGGCGAACTCCAGGAACGCCGCCGCCCGCTCGGCATCGGTGCCGGCGAAATGCCCGGCCTCCAGGAAGCATTGCGGATGCACCACCACGTCGACCTGGGGGAAGGTGATCGCCGCGAACGCCTGCACCCGCGCGGCCGCCTCCGGCGTGATCGCACGGGCGGGGGCGACGATACCGATGCGCATGAACTGCCTTTCGCATAGGCCGGCCTGCCCGCCGGCGACGCGCCAGCGGCTTGCCCCCCGGCCGCCCCGCCGATAGCGCGGGGAAATGGAACACGGCAAATCCTTCTTCCTCGTCGGCATCGGCGGCAGCGGCATGCTCCCGCTCGCGACCATCCTCGCGCGGCGCGGCGCCACGGTCGCAGGCTCCGACCGGGCGCTCGACAATCCGGCGCTCGGCCCCAAGTTCGCGGCACTGCGCCGGCAGGGGATCGCGCTGTTCCCGCAGGATGGCAGCGGCATCACCTCGGCCGAGCAGACCGTGGTCGCCTCCGCCGCCGTCGAGGCGACGGTCGCCGACATGGTCGCCACCGACCGTGTCGGCGCCCCGCGCATGACCCGGCCGCAACTGCTCGCCGAACTGTTCAACGCCAGCCCGCTCGGCATCGGCGTTGCCGGCACCAGCGGCAAGTCGACCGTGACGGGCATGATCGCCTGGATCCTCCACGCCACCGGCCGTGAACCCACGGTGATGAACGGCGCGGTAATGAAGAATTTTTCGACCTCCGACACGCCCTTTGCCAGCGCGCTGGTCGGGAGCGGTGAGGCGTTCGTGAGCGAGGTGGACGAGAGCGACGGCTCGATCGCCTTCTACCGCCCGCGCGTGGCGGTGCTCAACAACGTTAGCCTCGATCACAAGACGCTGGAGGAGCTGCGCACGCTGTTCGGCGGCTTTGCCGAGCGTGCGCAGAGGGCGGTGGTGAACGTCGGTGATGCCGAGTCGGCTGCGCTCGCCGCCGCGATCCCAAGTGCGAAGCTGCTGACCTTCGCGGTCGAGGCCCCGGCAGACCTTTCGGCCGAGGCGCTGGTGCCCGAGCCGTTCGGCATTGCTTTCGACCTGGTCGCTGGCGGTAGCCGCCGCCGCGTGCGGCTGGGCGTGCCCGGCCGCCACAACGTCGCCAACGCGCTCGCCGCGATCGGTGCGGCGGTGGCCGCCGGTCTCGACCGCGACGAAGCCGCCGCCGCGATCGAGGGCTTCGCCGGCCTCAAGCGCCGGTTCGAGCTGGTGGGGGAGGCGAACGGCGTCGCGGTGCTCGACGACTTCGGCCACAACCCGGACAAGATCGGCGCCACGCTCGACACGCTGCACGACTTCCCCGGCCGGCTGCTGCTGCTGTTCCAGCCCCACGGCTATGGCCCGCTGAAGGTCATGCGCCGCGAGCTGGTGGCGATGTTCCTCTCCAAGCTCGCGCCCGGCGACCGCCTCGTGCTGCCCGACCCGGTCTACCAGGGCGGCACCGTCGCGCGCGAGGTGACCAGCGCCGACATCGTCGCCGACCTGGCCGTTGCAGGCATCGACGCCCGCCACATCCCGGACCGCGTGGCCGCCGCCGCACATCTGGTGGCGGAGGCCAGGCCCGGTGACCGCATCGTCATCATGGGCGCGCGCGACGACACGCTCAGCCTGCTGGCCGCGGACATGGTGGCTTGGCTGGGCAGGATCTGAAAAGCTGCCTTGTCGGAATGACAAGCTCCATTGACAGGCGCCGAGGCCCCTGTCATGCTTCCTTTACAAACAGGAAGGGAGCCTTGCCATGAATGCGTCCACGCCAGCCATGAAGCGCTACAACCGCCGGATGCTCTGGGCGTTCGCCGCCTATGTCGTCGCGCTGTTCGGCGCGAACAGCATCGACAACCACTATCATTTGCAGGGCGGCGTTCTGATCGCGCTGTCCGTCGTTCCGGCGCTGCCGATCATCGCCGTGGTTGCGATCATCGGCCGCTACCTGGTCGAGGAACGCGACGAGTATCTGCGCCAGCGTCTGGTGACTTGCATGTTGTTCGGCACCGGGGTGCTGCTGGCCGTCGGCACGGTCTATAATTTCCTGTCGGGCAGCGGTGCGATCGATCCGATGCCGCGGCTGTGGATCTTCCCCGTGTGGGCGATGGGCTGGTTCGCGGCGCAGGCCTTTCTCTGCCTGCGCGACCGTTTTGCGGGCCAGCCGGCATGAAGAACCGGCTGCGCGTGCTGCGCGCCGAGCGCGGCTGGAGCCAGGGCGACCTGGCCGATCGGCTGGAGGTTTCCCGCCAGAGCGTCAACGCGATCGAGACCGGCCGCTACGATCCCTCGCTCCCGCTCGCCTTCCGCATCGCAGACCTGTTCGAGCTTTCGATCGAGCAGATCTTCGTGAACCCTGCGCTGGAGGCGGCGGAGGCGGACTGAACGCTAGCACGGCCGTGTGATTTCATGACCGCGAGTGGTTAGCTCCCGTTCGCTATCGCAGAGTTCACCGCGTCATCGGAATCGACCATTGGTGTCCGGGGCAGATTCGACACGGTATGATCAGGCATTATCTTGAAGGCTCCACCACCATACCCCCCTGTCCCGGTGGTAGTTGACACTTCGTACACGATGCCAATCCTGAGCGGCTTCGCAGCAACAACCTTGATCGCTTGGCCTGATGGGCCGCGCTTGCCCTTGAACCGCTGCCCGTAAAAGATCGGAAACTTGTCGGCGCAGCCGTAATCAAGCCTTTCATGCCAGAACGTGCCGTATCTGACGCGGCTTACATCATCGCCGGGCGCTGCCTTTGCTTTTACTTCACCCGATGCGATCACGTCGATCGCATTGAGGCACGATGCAACGTTTCGCGACTTGGGATCGACAACGAAGGCAAGCCGTCCCCCAATGACGACGGCCTTCAAATCGTAAACGTAAGAACAACTGCCAAGTGTCACAGCGAGCAGGGGGAGCAGGAGCCGCAAGCGTGCCATTGATCAAGCGTGACATGAAGCGCGAACATCCGCAACCGCGCCCCGTCTGCCGCCGCTCGCTCGTGGTCATGTCCCGCTTGGTGCGCATTGTCGCTAGATGTCCGATGGCTTTGCAGGCGGATGGTAGGTGGGATGCGGAACGGCCGCTCCGCAAGGCAGTTTCGTGTTACCGCCGCTCCGACGCGCTTCTATAGCGGCGTCAACATCAGCTACTTTTGGCGGAGGCCAGCGAGAAACAAGCGGGCGTCAGCTGCCGTCCGGTTTTCTTCGTCATCCCGGTGAAGGCCGGTACGGGAGGGTTGTATCCGGGTGGCGGAGCCTGACCGTCCAAATGGGACGGGTCGAACACGCACGCTTGCGCGCGCTCAGCGTCTCCCGCTCGCACTCCCCCATGCACAAGGGCTGTCCTACAACCCTCCCGCCGTGGCATGGGGTGGCGATGGCATTCCTTCGCCTCTTCCGCCGCTCCCCGGCCGCCGCGTTGCGCGCTTCCGGACACGGCCGAGGCGATCCTATTTCGAGCCTCAACTTCCTCAACTTCCGCGGTGCATCATGACTGAAGCTGCTCCTGCCGGTGAGCGTCCGCTCGCCTTTCACCACACGGCCGGGAAGGGGCCCACGATCGTGTTCCTGCCGGGCTATGCGTCCGACATGACCGGCAGCAAGGCGCTGGCGATCGAGGCCTGGGCGAAGACGGAGGGGCGGGCGTTCGTCCGCTTCGACTATGGCGGCTGCGGGCAGAGTCCCGGCGCGTTCGAGGAGCAGACGCTGGCGCTGTGGCGCGACGATGCGCTCGCCATCATCGACTATGCGGTGGAAGGCCCGGTGGTGCTGGTCGGATCGTCGATGGGCGGGTGGATCATGCTGCTCGCCGCGCGCGACCGGCCGGAGCGCGTCGTCGGGCTGGTCGGCATCGCGCCCGCGCCGGACTTCACCGACTGGGGCTTCACCCCTGAGGAGAAGATGACGATGCTGACGCAAGGGCGGCTGGAGAAGCCCTCGCCTTATTCGGACCAGCCGACCGTCACCACCCGCGCCTTCTGGAGCTCGGGGGAGGCGAACCGGCTGATGCACGGCATCGTGCCCGTCGACGTGCCGGTGCGGCTGATCCAGGGCCAGCAGGACAAGGACGTGCCGTTCGAGCGCACCGTGCACCTCGCCAGCCTGTTGCGTTCAGCCGACGTGCAGACGCTGCTCGTCAAGGATGGCGACCACCGCCTGTCCCGCCCGCAGGACATCGCCCTGATCCTGCGCGCCATCGAAGATGTGACCCCCGCCTGATGCTCCTCCCGCTGCTGCTCCTCGCCCAGACCGCACCCGCTCCGGCCGCGGGCCCGCCGACCCCCCGGCGTGGCGATCGCTATGCCGAGTGCATCGACCAGGCGCGGCGCGATCCCGCCGCAGCCGTGCGTGGGGCCACGGCGTGGCAGCAGGCGGGCGGCGGCTTCCTCGCCCAGCAATGCCTGGGGATCGCCCATACCACGCAGCAGCGCTGGGACGCGGCGGCGGCCGCCTTCGAGGGCGCGGCGCGTGCGGCGGATGTGGCCAAGGATCTGCGCTCGGGCAGCTTCTGGGCGCAGGCCGGCAATGCCTGGCTGGCGGCGGGCGACCCGGCCAAGGCGCAGGCGGCGCTCGACGCCGCGCTGATCGGCGGCACGCTCAGCGGCCTGGACCTGGGGGAGGCGCATCTCGACCGCGCACGCACGCTGGTCGCGGCCGGCCGGCAGGGGGAGGCGCGGGCCGATCTCGATCGTGCGCTGGCGCTGGCCGGCGACGACCCGCTCGCCTGGCTGCTGTCGGCGACGCTCGCGCGCCGGACCGGCGACCTGCTGCGCGCGCGCAAGGACATCGGCCGGGCGCTGGCGCTCTCGCCGGACGACGCTTCGGTCCAGCTGGAGGCGGGCAACATCGCCGCGGTGGAGGGCAATGAAGCGGCCGCGCGCAGCGCCTGGGAAGCCGCGGTGCGGGTCGCGCCCGGCACCGGCCCCGCCCAGGCGGCGGCCGATGCCCTGGCGGCCCTGGGTGGCGGCGCTCAGTCGAGGTAGAAGTCGACCGTGGTGACGACGCGCACCTTCTTGAAGGGCGTGTCGGCGACGCCATAGCCTGCCTGCTCGCCGTCGCGCGCCTCGACCGAGAAATAGCCCTGGGTCGCGCTCTTGATGCCGCCGACGCCGGTGTCGCTGTCCTTGGCGAACTGCTCGGCAGCGGCGCGGGCGTCGCGGGTCGCCTCGGCCACCATCGCCGGCTTGATGTCGTTGAGCTTGGTGAAGCTGTAGCTGATGCCCGAGCCTTCCTGGAGGACGACGCCCTGGCGCACGAGATCGAACTGGCGGGCGACCGCGCGGCGGGCGCGGGCGATGTCGGTCGTGCGCAGTTGCAGCCGCTGGCTGACCGTCACCGTCTGCACGCCGTTCATGTAGGATTGGCTGACGCCGGCGCCCGCGGGGGCGAGTGCCTCGGCGGGGAAGCCCAGGCTCGCGAAGAAGCGGCGGATGCTCTGGGTGTCGCGGTCGATGTCCGCCTGCACCTCGGCGAGGTCGAGGCCCTGCTTGGAATAGTTGAGCGTCCACACCGCCAGGTCGGCGGTGACGTTGCGCTCGGCGAGGCCGCGGACCGTCACCGATCGGTCGGCATGGTGCGCGCGCACCAGCCCGTTGCCGAGCAGATAGCCGCCCAGGATCATGCCCAATGCCAGGATTGCCGCTGCGACGAGCAGCGCCGTGCCGCGGTCTTTGGTCCTGCCGGTTTCCATTGCGGGTTCCTCCCCCATATAGCCGAAGCCTATCGTGCCGGCGGCACGATGCACAACTGCTGATGACGAACGGGAAGCTCCTGCCAATGAAGTATCTGCACACCATGATCCGCGTGACCGATCCGGAGGCGACGATCCGCTTCTTCAACGTGCTGGGGCTCACCGAAACCCGCCGCATTGAGAACGAGCAGGGCCGCTTCACGCTGATCTTCCTCGCCGCCGACGAGGACAGCAACGGCCCGGGCAAGCGCGCCGAGGCAGAGGTGGAGCTGACCTACAACTGGGATCCCGAGGAATATGGCGAGGGACGCAACTTCGGCCACCTCGCTTACCGGGTGGAGAACATCTACGAGACGTGCCAGCGGCTGATGGACTCCGGCGTGACGATCAACCGCCCGCCGCGGGACGGCAACATGGCCTTCATCCGCACCCCGGACAACATCTCGATCGAGCTGCTGCAGGCGGGCGATCCGCTGCCGCCGGCCGAGCCCTGGGCGTCGATGCCGAACACGGGCCGCTGGTGATGGCTGCGGCGTCTCCGATCGAAGTCCTCCGGCTGCCGGCGCTGTCGGACAATTATGTCTGGCTGCTCCACGATCCCGCCTCTGGCGAGACGGTGGTGGTCGACCCGGCGGAGGCGCCGCCGGTGCTGGAAGCGCTCGCCGAGCGTGGGTGGACGCTCACGGCGATCTGGAACACCCACTGGCATGGCGACCATACGGGCGGGAACGCCGGGCTGAAAGACGCGACCGGCGTGCCGGTGTTCGCCCCGGCGGCGGAGGCGGCCAAGATCCCGACGCTCGACCATGGCCTGAAGGAAGGCGACACGCTGCGGATCGGCGACCATGTTGCGACGGTGCTGGAGGTGCCGGCGCATACCTCGGGGCACATCGCTTTCCATTTTGCCGAGGATGCGCTGCTGTTCAGCGGCGACATGCTGTTCGCGATGGGGGCCGGGCGGTTGTTCGAGGGGACGGCGGCGCAGATGTATGCCGCCATGCGCCGGTTCGAGGCGCTGCCGGACGCCACGCAGGTGTTCTGCGGGCACGAATATACCCAGTCCAACGGCCGCTATGCGCTGGCAGCGGAACCGGACAACGCCGCCGTCGCGGGTCGGATGGTGGAGGTCGACCGGTTGCGTGCGGCGGGCGCGCCGACGGTGCCGACCACCATCGGCCTGGAGCGTGCAACCAATCCCTTCCTGCGTGCGTCCTCGCCCGAGGAGCTTGCCGAGCGCCGGCAGGCCAAGGACAGCTTCCGCGGATAGCGCGCCGGAGACTCGCGCCCGGGCGGAGAGGAGACAGGGCATGACCCGTTGGACGTTGATGCTGGCAGCGACCGCGCTGCTGGGAGGCTGCGCCACCGCCGCGGACGAGGCGAAGCGCCAGGCCGCGAGCGACAGGGAACTGGCCGAGGCGCTGGAAGGCTATACGCCTGGACGCACGCTCGACTGCATCGACCCGACCTTTGCGGGAGGGCCGCAGCTGGTGGGCGACTCGCTGCTCTACCGCCCCAGCCGGGGCACGCTGTACCGCAACGTGGTGGCGCCCAACTGCCCGGGCTTCCGCGGCGACCAGGTCGTGGTGGCGGAGCTCTATGGCTCGCGCATCTGCCGCAACGACCGCTTCCGGCTGGTGCAGCGCGGCGGGGGCGGCATCCCGTCCGCCTATTGCCGCTTCGGCCCGTTCGTCGAGTATAAGAAGGACCGCTGAGCGCCGGTCCGCCGGGGAGGCGGACCGGCGCCCCGCTTACAGCACGTAGCGGCTGAGGTCGGTGTTGCGGGCGACGCCGGCGAGCTGCTTGTCGACATAGGCGGCGTCGACCACCAGCGTCTCGCCGCGGCGATCCTCTGCGTCGAAGCTCACTTCCTCCAGCAGCTTCTCCATCACCGTCTGCAGGCGGCGGGCGCCGATGTTCTCGACCTCGCCGTTCACTTCGGCGGCGATGCGGGCGATCGCGCGGATCGCGTCGGGGGTGAAGTCGACGGTCACGCCCTCGGTGCCGATCAGCGCCTTGTACTGCTGCGGCAGCGATGCCGTTGTGTCCGACAGGATCGCCACGAAGTCGTCTTCGGTGAGGCCCTTCAGCTCCACCCGGATCGGCAGGCGGCCCTGGAGTTCGGGCAGCAGGTCGCTGGGCTTGGCGACATGGAACGCGCCCGAGGCGATGAAGAGGATGTGGTCGGTCTTCATCGGCCCGTACTTGGTGGCGACCGTGGTGCCCTCGATCAGCGGCAGGAGGTCGCGCTGGACGCCCTCGCGGCTGACCGAGCCGCCGCGCACGTCCGAGACCGCGATCTTGTCGATCTCGTCCAGGAAGACGATGCCGTTGGCTTCCGCGTCCGCCAGCGCGGTGCGGCTGACCTCGTCCTGGTCGAGGCGCTTGTCGGCCTCTTCCTCGACCAGCTTTTCCCAGGCGGCGGGGACGGTCAACTTGCGGCGCTTCATCTGGCCGCCGCCGAACGCCTTGCCCATCATCTCGGACAGGTTGATCATCTGCGGCGCGCCGCCGGGGATCTCGAACGGCATGGAGGGCTGCGCCTCCAGCTCGATCTCGATCTCCTTGTCGTTGAGATGGCCGTCGGCCATGCGCTGGCGAAATGCCTCGCGGGTCGCCTCGCTGGCGCCCTTGCCGGTGAGGGCGTCGAGCAGGCGCGCCATGGCGGCTTCCTCCGCCTTGTCCTTGACGGCGAGGCGGCGGCGTTCCTTTTCCAGCCGGATCGCTTCCTCGACGAGGTCGCGGGCGATCTGCTCGACGTCGCGGCCGACATAGCCGACCTCGGTGAACTTGGTCGCCTCGACCTTCACGAAGGGCGCGTCGGCGAGCTTGGCCAGGCGGCGGCTGATCTCGGTCTTGCCGCAGCCGGTCGGGCCGATCATCAGGATGTTCTTCGGGGAAACCTCGTCGCGCAGCTCGGGTGCGAGCTGCTGGCGGCGCCAGCGGTTGCGCATCGCGACGGCGACGGCGCGCTTGGCATCCTTTTGCCCGATGATGTGCGCGTCGAGCGCGGCGACGATCGCCTTGGGGGTGAGATTGTCGTTCATGGGTTCGCTTCGTTTCCCCTCCTTGAAGGGAGGGGGTGGGTTGGTGCGCCGGGCAGGACGCGAAGCCTCTGCCGGTGCGGTGTCGGTGAGGGCGGGGCTCGCCTTTGGCTCGCACCCACCCCCGGCCCCTCCCTTGCAGGGAGGGGAGAAGGGTTACGCCGTCGGCAGGCTTTCGACGGTCAGCCGGTCGTTGGTGTAGACGCACAGCTCGCCGGCGATCTTCATCGCCTTGCGGCAGACCGTTTCGGCATCCTGCTCATACTCGTCGAGCGCGCGGGCGGCGGCGAGGGCGAAGTTGCCGCCCGAGCCGATCGCGGCGATGCCGCCTTCCGGCTCCAGCACGTCGCCATTGCCCGTCACCACCAGGGTCACCTCCTTGTCGGCGACGATCAGCATCGCCTCCAGGTTGCGCAGGAACTTGTCCGTGCGCCAGTCCTTGGCGAGCTCGACCGCCGCGCGCAGCAACTGGCCCTGGTGCCGCTCGAGCTTGGCCTCGAGCCGTTCGAACAGGGTGAAGGCGTCGGCGGTCGCGCCGGCGAAGCCCGCGATCACGCTGCCGTCGCCCAGCGGGCGCACCTTGCGGGCGTTGGGCTTCATCACCGTCGGGCCCTGGGATACCTGGCCATCGCCTGCGATGACGACGCGGCCGTTCTTGCGCACGGAGAGGATTGTGGTGCCGTGCCACACCATGTCGTTGCTCATGGGCGGCATGTGGGGGGTGGGTGGCGGGGTTGCAATCGGGGCCGAGTGGAGATCGTTTCGGGGGCGCTTTGGTCGTGCTGCGGTGCGGAAGGTTAGGCTAAGGTTAGGCCAAGAACGGGTCTCGCGGGTATGGCCGGGAGAGGCGAAAGAGCCGCAGCGGTGGCGCGTGGTACCCTGGGCCCCGGCCTTCGCCGGGGTACGAAGAAGGGAAGGCGCTGCCCGCGTATCCCGGCCTTCGCCGGGGTACGGGAGTGGGCGGGGTCAGCGTTCCACCCCCTTGGCTTTTCCCCAGGCGCGGGCGGCGGTGTAGCCCAGGTAGCCGGTGCCGAAGAGGGCGTAGAGTTCTTCCGGAATGCCGCGCAGGTACGCGGTCATGCCGCGGGCGACCGCTTCGGCGAGGTCGGGGCGGAAGGCCGAGAGGATGCCCATCGGGATCGACCACAGCAGCAGCGCGTACATGACGTAGAGGAAGCTAGGGTCAGGACCCATTGATGTGAGCGTCGCGATCTGATTCAGGCTCCGCAAG
>NZ_BSEX01000002.1 GCF_027922045.1 Microbacterium terregens | reverse complement strand
CTTGACCCCATCCGGGGCTATAACTATCTTCGCCACGCCTCGCGTTTCCTTCCAGATGCGAGGCACCTTTGCTGACAAACCACTGTCAGTGACCAACCGAACCATCCGAAGGGCGGGACGCTTCCAACGTCTCGCCCTTTTCGTTTGGCGAACTACCAAACCTGACCCGAGCGACCTCAAATGCCTCGCGTTGCGGAGCCGATGCTAACCGAAACGCGGAGATATGAAACTATATAATTAAAGGGCTATCCGGGCGCCCCCACGAGGAGCGCGGCCCCGCGCCGGTCCTACGTCGCGACACAGGTCCACGCTCCCCGCCAGATCGGCCTCACGGCCCGAGCAGAAACAGTCCCCTACAGCCCTATTTGGTGAGAGCGGGGACTGTTTCCGCACGATGCAGCCACGGTCGGACCAAAGCCGACGGCTGGTTAGACAGAAACGTTGCAACGCGGAGAGTGGTGTATTCGGGAACCCATAGGTTCATGCCGCGAAGTGTGGCCTTTGGCGAACCTTCGGGATTGGGCTCGCGGAGCCACCGGCGCGCAAAGCCAAGCGATCGCCGGAGGTTCGCCAATTTGTCGGGTGGCGCT
>NZ_BSEX01000001.1:332887-426218 GCF_027922045.1 Microbacterium terregens | reverse complement strand
AATCGCCCTCGCTGCCACCGTCATCTTCTGGCTGTGATCAACGAGTCCTGACCCTAGGCCGGGCGCGGCTGGTCCAGGGATCGTCGGACTGCGCCTCCGCGACGATGGCGGAGAGCTGGATGCGGGTCGCCTCCAGCTCGCGCAGGTTCTCCAGCTTCAGCAGTTCGAGCTTGGCTGCGTCGCGCGCCTTGGCGTCGGGAATGATGCGGTCGAGCAGCCCCGCGATCGGGCCGATCACGCCGTCGATGATGCTCATGTGCCTGTCCTTTGTTCGAGGTGTCGGACGGTGGAAGTCGAAGGGCGCGATCAGCCGAGCCGGTTGGCGAGCCAGCCGTAGAGAAAGGCCTCGTTGGCCGGGCGCTGCTCGGCGAGGTCGAGGTAGCGGGCGCCCTGGAGCGCGTCGCAGGCCTTCACCAGCACCGCTTCGCCGAGGGTCCCGCGGCCGGCGAGGAAGGCGTCGAGCGCGGCCAGTGTCGCCGGGCCGATCGCGCCGTCCACGCGCAGGTCGGCATAGTCGGTAGCGCCGCGGTTGAGCGCGTTCAGCGCGCGCTGGAGGAAGCCCGTCGCCACCTTCGGCCCCATGTTGATGCCGGTGTCGAAGAGCTCGGCGGCGAGGTCGGGCGCGCGGGCGGCGACGTCGGCGAAGCGCGGGCGCTCCCAATAGAGGCGGCGGTAGAGGTCGGCGGCGACACTGCGCGGCAGCGTGCGCATCGGCCCATCATAGCCGTTGCGGCGTGCCACCGCCTCCGTCAGCCCCCAGCGGGTCGGCCCGCCGCGGTCCGCCGAATGGTCCACGAACCCGCCCTCGCGCGCGATCACTTCGTCGATCAACGTTTCGATGGTCATCACATCCTCCTGTGCAAGCAGGACGGTGAACCATATGGGTTCGAATTAGGAAAGCTCGTCGGCTCGATCTGGATCGGCGGTTTGCCCTCAAAGGGAGAGTGCAGGGGAGCTTGACGAATCAACTACATCTGTAGTCAATGGTGGCGGCCCGGTACACGTTCCGCATCGGAGCGGTGGGGCCGCACGGAGGGGATGCCATGTTGCGAGCGTCAAATGCGTTGGGACGGGTCCTGCTGTCCGCGATGTCCTTGCTCATGGCCCCGGCCGGCGCCTGGGCCCGTGAGGATGCCGCGACGCCGGGATTGCCGGAAACGGGCGAGATCACCCTCTATCAGTCGCCGGACCGCGTCCTCGTCATGATGCGGGTCGCCGATGGGGACCTGATCCCAATGGTCTTCGATACGGGCTCGGACGGCGCCACAATCGAGCAGAATCTGGCCAAGCGCCTTCGGATGAAGAAGATCGGCCAGGTCCAAGCGCTCGATGGGACGACGGGCAAGACGGAGCTGCTGCCCGAGGTCTCGATCCCGGATGCCACGGTCGGCGGGCTGAAGGTGGGGGCGATCGAGGCGGCAGCATTCGCCTATGATCGCAACGACGCGATGGGGATCCTCTCGTCCGAGATGTTCACCCGGAGCCTGTTGTACCTGGACCTCGCCAACGATCGCGCGCTTCTGGTGCCGCGTACCAATACGCCGGCTTCGGCGGGAGCGCCGACGGACTATGTGGAGGGCATCCCCACGGTGGCGATCGTCCTGCCCGATGGCAGCACGTTGCCGGCGCATTTCGACACCGGCTACAACGCCGCGCTGAGCCTGCCGGTGTCGATGATGGACAAGGTGCCGTTGTTCGAGCCGGCGAAGATCGTCGGCAGGTTCAAGTCGATCAACACCGAAGGCCCCGTCTATGGCGGCCGGGTGCGGGGGACGATCAAGATCGGCCCGGTGACGCTGGAGAACCCGGACGTGTCCTTCCTGGGCAATCTGGCGAACATCGGCTTGCCGATCATCCGCCAGGTCACGCTGGTGATCGATGCGGCGGCGGACCGCAACTGGGTGCTCCCGGCCGGTGCGACGCCCGAGGGGGCGCAGTAGCGACGGGCGGCGAAAGACACGCCGGTCGAGATGCGCTAGGCCGTGCTTCCACCCATCGCCAGGGAGGCGGCCATGCAGATTGCGGTTCTGACGTTCGACGGGTTCAACGAACTGGATTCGTTCGTCGCGGCCGCGATCCTGAACCGGATGAAGGCGCAGGGCTGGGCAGCGCACATCACCTGCCCGACCGAGCAGGTCACGTCCATGAACGGGGTCACCATCCAGCGCCAGAAGCCGCTGGCGTTCGCGGCCGAAGCCGATGCGGTGCTGATCGGCAGCGGCATCCGGACGCGCGAGATCGCCGCCGACGCCGACCTGCTCGGCCGGATCCGGCTCGACCCGGCCCGCCAGCTGATCGGCGCGCAATGTTCGGGCACGCTGCTGCTCGCCAAGCTGGGGCTTGTCGGCGACCTGCCGGCGTGCACCGACCTCACCACCAAGCCCTGGGTGATCGAGGCCGGGGTGCGAGTGATCGACGCGCCGTTCGTCGCGCACGGCAACGTCGCGACGGCGGGCGGGTGCCTCGCCTCGCAATATCTCGCCGCCTGGATGATCGCGCGCGGGGCGTCGCGGGCCAATGCCGAGGCGGCGATCCACTATGTCGCGCCGGTGGGCGAGAAGGCACTTTATGTGGAGCGCGCGCTGGCGGTGGTGGCGCCGTTCGTGGACGCGGCGCCGGAGGCCGTCGCGGCCTGACCGGGCTTCACGCGAACCAGGTCACCTCCAGCGTCACCGTGCACAGGAAGGTGACGAGCGTCGTCGCCCAGCCGAGGAAGTTGGTCCAGCGGCCGTTGGTGCGCGCGCCCAAGACCTTGCGGCTGTTGGTGAGCAGCATCATCAGCAGCAGGAGCGGGGGCACGGAGAAGCCCTGGACGATGCCCGACCAGACCAGCATCTTCATCGGATTGAGGCCGAGGAAGTTCATCGCCACGGCAAGGGCCGTGACGATGCCGATGATCGCGTAGAAGAGCTTGTTGTGGCTGGGCGCGTCGTGGAGGCTGCCCTCGCGCCCGATGCCCTGCACCACGTCATAGGCGGCGCCCGTCGTCATGATCGGCACCGCCAGGAAGCCGACGCCGACGACGCCGGCGGCGAAGAGATATTTCGCGCCCTCGCCCGCGAGCGGCTCCAGCGCGGCGGCGGCCTGGGCGGCGCTGTCGATCTCGGTCTGGCCGGCGGGATGGAGGGTAAGGCCGGTCGACATGATGATGAAGTAGAGGATCAGGTTGGAGAAGATCATGCCGATCAGCACGTCGCGGCTGGTCCGCTTCATCTCGCGCCGGGTCGCGCCCTTGCGCTGCCACAGGCGGCGTCGGCCGATCGCGATCTGCTCCTCCACCTCCTGGTTCGACTGCCAGGTGTAGACATAGGCGGAGAGCGAGGTGCCGATGCAGGCGACCACCAGCGCGAGGAATTCGGCGCTGAACGTGATGCTGGGCAGGAAGGTCGCGCGCAGGATCTCCAGCGGATCGGGCCGCGCCAGGATCGCGGCGGCGACATAGGCGAAGAGGATCAGTGCCAGCCAGCGGAACACCCGGCGGATGAGCGTATAGGAGCCGAAATACTGGACGGCGAAGATGATGACGGCCGCGCCCAGCACGATCAGCGGCACGGGGATGGGCACGAGCAGGTTGAGCGCGGCGCCGATGCCGCCCAGGTCCGCTGCCGCCTCGATGATGTTGCCCAGGAAGGCGAGCGTCACCATCGGGTAGAGCACCCAGCGGGGGAACTGGTCGCGGATGCAGGCGAACAGCCCCTTGCCGTACACCTGGCCGATCTTTGCCGACAGATAGGTGACGACGTACATCATCGGCAGCAGGACCGGGGCGATCCAGAGGAAGCCCAGGCCGAAGCGCGCGCCGGCACTGGCATAGGTGCCGATGGCGGAGGGATCGTCGTCCGCGGCGCCCGTCACCACACCGGCGCCGACCAGCTTCATCATGCCGGCGGGCGGCGGGGGGGCGTGGACCTGGGTATCGGCCTCGAGCGGCTCGCGGATGGGGTCGATCACGTTCGGCTCGTCAGTGGCTGGCGAGCGTCAACCGTTCAGCGCGGGCGCGGTTCACTGCAGGAGGCTAGAAAGGCGCCGGGACCGGAGGGGCGCTCCGATCCCGGCGGGGCATCAGCCGCGCGGCTTGAGCATGCCGTGCATGCCGAGCCAGCTGGAGAAGGCGGAGAACCAGCCGGTGCTGGTGGTGCTCTTCTGATACATGCCGAAGCCGTGGCCCCCCTGTTCATAGAGGTGGAACTCGACGGGGCGCTTGGCGGCCCTCCAGCTTTCGATCAGGCCGAAGCCGCTGTTGGCGAAGAAGGGATCGTCGGCGGCGAGCGCCACGAACATCGGCGGTGCGTCGGCGGGGACGCTCACTTCCGACAGCGGGCCGTAGATGAGGCCGATGAACGCGGGCTTGGTGTCCTGCGCCGAAAGCGTGGTGGCGAGCGTGAGCATCGCACCGGCGGAAAAGCCGACCATGCCGACGCGGTCGCGGTCGATGCGCCATTCGGGCGCACGCTGGCGGATCATCGCGAAGGCGGCGCGGGCATCGGCGATCTGCGGGGCGAGGGCGGCCATCGCGTCCGCCGGGTTCGGCCGCGGCGGGCGCGCGGCGGTGGCCGAGAACATCTCCGCCATCGAGCGTTCGAAGGCGGGCATGTCCGCCGGCGTTTGGTTCAGGCGATACTTCAGGACGAAGGCGGCGACACCCTGGGCGGCGAGCGCGCGGGCGACGTCCCAGCCCTCGTTCTCCATCGACAGGGTGCGGAAGCCCCCGCCCGGGGTCACGATCACGGCAGCACCGGTCGCCTTTGCCGGATCGGGCAGGAAGGGGGTGAGCGTCGCCTCCGTCACGTTGCGGGCGAAGACGCTGTTGTACTGGCTGTGCCAGGATTCCTTGGCCTTGTCGCCGGGCAGTGGGCCGGTCTTGAGCGGGATGGCGTCGGGCTGGGCCGGGATGGGGATCGGGGTCATCCGGTCCTCCTGCGCCTGGGCCGGCGCCGCGAGCAGGCAGGCGGCGGCGAGCGCCATCACGGCCGGTCGCAGGTACGTGCGGCCGATGGCGCGTGCCCAACGGGTGTTCCTTGTTGTCGTCATGGCATCCCTCTCCCTGTTTTGGACGTGCGATCAAGCTTTCGTCCGGGCAGGACAGGTCAGCGTTGCATCCGGAGAAGAACAGCGGCGCTGCCGGAACTCTGATGCGAAACTAAGTTGTTTATTGTGGATGTTGGGATCGGTTCTCAACTTCCACGAACTTGCCTGTACGCGCCCGGATTCGCTCCTGAACTTGTCGCGGGCATCGTACAGGCAAGGCGAGGGATGCCAAGTCGCGGGCGGTTCCTTTTGTCGAACCGCCCGTGAGGCTGGGGAGTCAGGCGCCGGGGACGGGGAGCGGCTGGACGGTGTCCGCTTCGAAGCTGCCGATCGGGTAGGCGCAATAGTCGGCGGCGTAATAGGCGCTGGGGCGGTGGTTGCCCGAGGCGCCGAGGCCGCCGAACGGCATGTTGGCGGCAGCGCCGGTGGTGGGCCGGTTGCGGTTGACGATGCCCGCGCGCGAAGCGTCGAGGAACGCCTGCCACTGGCCGGGGTCGCTGCTGACGAGGCCGGCGGAGAGGCCGAAGGCGGTGGCGTTGGCGGTTGCGATCGCCGCCTGGAAATCAGCGACGCGGGTGACCTGGAGGACGGGGGCGAAGACCTCGCTGTCGGGCACGGCGACGCCGGTCACGTCGAGGATCGAGGGGGTGACGAAGGATTCGCTGCGCCCCGCCACGCGTTCGAACGGGCGGATCGTGCGCGCGCCGGTGGCGACGAGGCGATCGACCGCGGCGTGCGCGCCCGCGGCGGCGGCGGCGGAGACCAGCGGGCCCATGAAAGCGTCGCCTTCCTCGTCCCAGGCGGCGATGCGGATGCGGGCGGTGAGCGCGTCGAGCGCGTCGACGATGGCGTCGCCCATCGCGCCCTGCGGCACGATCAGTCGGCGGGCGCAGGAGCAGCGCTGGCCAGTGGTGACAAAGGCGGAGTGGATGATGATCGAGGCGGCTTCCTCGGGCGAGTCCCAGACGATCAGCGGGTTGTTGCCGCCGAGTTCGAGCGCGAGGATGAGGTGCGGGCGGTCGATGGTCGCGCGCTTGAGCGCGGCGCCGGCCCCGGCCGAGCCGGTGAACAAGAGCCCGTCGATGTCACAGGCGACCAGTGCCTCGCCGGTCTCGCGCGCGCCCTGGACGCAGGTGAGGACGCCGGCTGGTAGCCCGGCCTTCTCCCACAGCGCGACCATGTGCGCGCCGACCGCGGGGGTGACCTCCGACGGCTTGAACACGATCGTGTTGCTGGCGAGCAGCGCGGGGACGATGTGGCCGTTGGGAAGGTGGCCGGGGAAGTTGTACGGCCCGAGCACCGCCATGACGCCATGGGCGCGGTGGCGCAGCACGGCGCGGCCGAAGGCGGTTTCGCTCGCGCGTTCACCCGCTCGCTCCGCCTGGGCGGCGATGGAGACGGCGACCTTGCCGATCATCGAGCCGACCTCCGCGCGGGTTTCCCACAGCAGCTTGCCGGTCTCGCGGGAGAGGAGGGCGGCGAACGCCTCGCGTCCCGCCTCCAGCACCTCGGCGTAGCGGCGGACGACGGCGATGCGGTCTTCGAGGGCCGCGTTGCGCCAAGCGGGGAGCGCGGCGCGGGCGCGGGCGACGGCGGCCTCGCATTCCGCGGGCGTGGCGGCGGCGCCTTCCCAGACGGTGGCGCCGGAGGCGGGGTCGATCGAGCGGAACAGGGTCATCAGGCACTCATCCGGATCAGGTCGCCTTCGCGCAGGCGGAGCGCGTCGGCAGTGGCAGGGGCGATCGCCAGCGTGTCGCCATCGACGCGAGCGGCCGCGCGGGTGGCGCGGAAATCGGCAATCGTGGCGGTCGAGAGCAGCGCTGCGGGTGCGCTGCCGACGTCGCCCAACTTCACGCGGCAGGTCCGGCCGCTGCGCACCGTCGCCAGCGTGTCGCGTGCGCAGGTGACGGTCGGGCCGCCGTCGAAGATGTCGACCAGGCCGGACCGCTCGAAGCCTTCGCGCTCCAGCAGCGCCAGCGCCGCTTCGCCGTCGCGGTGGACGCGGCCGATGGCGTCGGAGGCGGCGCGGTCGATCAACTCGACATAGATGGGGTGGCGAGGCGCCAGGTCCAGGATGAACTGGCCGTCGGTGGCGGTGACCATATGGTCTGCCTGTTCGAAGGGCAGGCGGTAGAATTTGCTCGAGACCCCCTCCCAGAAGGGCGAGGTGTCGTCGGCGTCGAACCAGCCGCGCAGCTCCGCCATCACCGTGTGCGAGAAGCGGATCGGCTCTGCGCCGATCAGCATGTAGCGGGCGCGCGCAAGCAGGCTGCCGGCGCCGTCGCCGCGCAGCCGCGGGTGGACGAACAGCGAGCCGACCTCGGTCCAGCCGCCGCATTCGTTGACCAGCACCAGCGCCTGGTGATCGAAGCGGGTGCGGGCCGCGGGCGAATATTGCGCGAGGGTCACGATGCGGAAGGAGAAGTGCGGGCGGGTGAGCCCCACCGCCGCACGCACGCCGGCGACGCCGAGCACCTCGCCCGTGTCGCTTTCCTCCAGCATCAGCGTGTACCAGGCCTCGGCCGGGGCGACGGTGCCGGCGAAGCTCTCTTCCGCCAGCGCCAGTCGTTCGGCGAGCACGTCGTCATTCTCGGGCAGGCTGGTGAAGCCGCGGCCGGACAGGACCGCGAGCTCCTTCAACGCAATCAAATCCGCCGGTCCGGCGGGTCGTACCACCAGCATCAGGCCGCCTGTGCCACCTGTGCACGGACGGTCTCGCAGGCGAGCGCGAGCCGGGTCACCGCCTCCGCCGCCTCTTCATGGCTGAGAGTGAGCGGCGGCAGCAGGCGCACGCAATTCTCGCCGCCGCCGGCGACCAGCAGGCCGTGGTCGCGCGCAATCCCCATGAACTCGCGGTTGTTGGGGATCATGCGCAGGCCGATCAGCAGGCCCTTGCCGCGCACGTCCTGGATCACGTCCGGGTAGCGGGCGGCGAGCTCGATCAGCTGGCGGCGCAGGTCCTCCGCCACGTCGCGGGCGTGGGCGAGGGTGTCGGGATTGGAAATCTCGTCGAATGCGGCGAGCGCCACGGCCATGGCGAGCGGGCTGCCGCCGAAGGTGGTGCCGTGGACCCCGGCGACCATGCCGCTGGCGGCGTCTGCGGTGGCGAGGCAGGCAGCGACGGGATAGCCGCCGCCCAGCGCCTTGGCGACGCACATGATGTCGGGCTCGGCGCCCTCGAACCACTGGTGCGCGAACAGGCGGCCGGTGCGGCCCATGCCGCTCTGCACCTCGTCATAGATGAGCAGCACGCCGCGGGCGGTGCACTGGCGGCGCAGCTCGGTCAGCCATTCGCCGGTGAGCGCGCGGGCGCCGCCTTCGCCCTGCACGGGCTCCACGATCACGGCGGCGGTGGTGGGGCGGGCGATCGCTTCGGCCAGGCCCGCCGCGTCGTCGAGAGTGAGCTGGACATATCCCGGCAGGCGCGGGCCGAAGCCTTCGGTGTAGGACGGGTTTCCGGCGGCGTTGATGGCGCCATAGGTGCGGCCGTGGAAGGAGCCGGCAAAGCCGATGACGTCGATCCGCTCCGGCGCGCCCTTGGCATAGTGATAGCGGCGCGCGGTCTTGAGCGCGCATTCGACGCTTTCGGTGCCGGTGCTGGCGAAGAACACCACGTCGGCAAAGGTGGCGGCGGTCAGCCGCTCGGCGAGCGCTTCCTGGCCGGGCACGCGAAAGATGTTGGAGACGTGCCAGAGCGTGTTCGCCTGCTCGGTGAGCGCGGCGACGAGCTTGGGATGGCAATGGCCGAGCGCGTTGGTGGCGATGCCGGCGACGCAGTCGAGATACTGGCGACCCTCGGTATCCCACAGCCAGGCGCCCTGGCCGCGCGCGACGCTGAGCGGTGCGCGATTATAGACGCCCATGAGGTGGTCGGTCATGCCCTGTCTCCTTGAACGGGATCTTGGAAGTCCACCCGGCCGACGGGCACGGGGGCGAGGAGGCGCTGGACGGCGCCGGAAAGACTGCGCACCGGTTCGGGCACCAGTTCGGTGTACCAGACGGCGTTGGAGGGCCCGATGCCGTGTTCGGCGCTGAAGCTGCCGCCATATTCCCCGACCACCGCGCGGAAGACGGTGGCGCGGGCGGCCTCCGCCACGGCAGGGTCGAACGGGCCGGCTTCGGGCGGCCACACCAGGTTGAAGTGCAGCCCGCCGTCGCCGACATGGCCGAAGTCGTGGAGGCGCAGCTGGGGCGCGATCGCTTCCACCCGTGCGGCCACGTCACGGCGGAAGCGCATGACGTCGCCGCGCCGGAGCGCGATGTCGCAGGCGACGACCTTGCCCGAGGCGCGCAGCCCCTCCGGCACGGCATGGCGGATCGCCCAGAGATCGTCGCGGCGATCGAGCATCGCGTCGAGGACGGCACCGCGCTCCATCCAGGGGGCAAGGGTGTCGCCGAGGCGCTCCTCCAGCCACTCGACGTCGAAGGCGGCACCGGCGGAGAGCTCGACCAGCACGGCATAGGCGGGGCGCTGCCCGGCGAACGGATCGCGCAGGCGCGGGACATGGGTGAGGGCAGCGTCGAGCGCGGGGGCGGAAATGCCTTCGAACGCGGTGAGCAGCGTGCCGAAGCTGGCTTCGAGTGCGAGCAGGAGGTGGACGGCGGTCTCGTCGCGATCGAGCGCGAGCATGGCGGTGACGCGGGTAGGGGCGAGTGGCGAGAGCGCGAGCGTGGCGCGGGTGACGACGCCGAGCGCGCCCGAGCTGCCGACGAGCAGCTGCTTCAGGTCGATGCCGGTGTTGTTCTTCCACAAGGGCGCGCCGAGCTGGAGTACGCGGGGCTCGGCTTCCGACGTCACTACCTCGAGCGCGAGCAGGTTGCGGCGGACGTCGCCGTAGCGCAGCAGCCGCGCGCCGCCGGTGTTGGCGCCGATCATGCCGCCGATCGACGGGTCCGCGCCGAGATCGATCGGGAAGCTCAGGCCATGCGGCAGGGCGGCGGCGTTGAGCGCGGAGAGGCGCACGCCGGCGTCCACCTCGGCGGTGCGGTTGACGGGATCGATCGCGGGGGCGCGGGCGAGCCGATCGAGGTTGAGGACGAGCAGGTCCGCGTCCGCCCCCGGGATGCCGGCCGCGACCAGACCCGTGCGGGCGCCCTGCGGCACCACGCGCACGCCGGCGGCATGGGCGGCGCGCAGCACGGCCGCGACCTCCTGCGCAGAGGCCGGACGCACCACGCCGAGCGGCCGGCCGGTGACGCCGCGGCCGTCGCTCGCATAGCCGGCGAGGTCGCCCGGGTCGGTCAGCAGGTGGGCGGGGCCGACCGCGTCGCGAAGTGCCCGGGTGAGCGCGTCGTTCATGCGGCCCGGGTCATGGCGAAGATGCCGGTCGCGTTGGCGCTGTCGAAGGCGAGGTCGAGGCTGCCGTCGTCCTTCGCGTGACGGGTGATGAACTCGTAGAAGGAGCCCGGCACGGTGCGGCGGACCTGCTGGCCATCGGCGTCGACGAACAGGCGCTCGACGGGATCGGCGCGGAAGGCGGTCTGGCGGACGCGGCCGCTCGCCGAGATCTCGACGCGCTCCTTGATCGGCCAGCCGCCGTCGCGGAGAGTATCGGACAGCGCCTCGACATCGGCGACGCGGTCGGTCGCGTGGTTGAAGGCATTGCCCTCGGTCGCGATCCACGCGGCCTCGCCGGACTGGGCGAGCAGCGCTTCATAGTCCGCGACGGCGACGTCCCCGTGCTGGCGATCGAAGGCAGCGGCGATGCGCGGGAGTGCGGGCTCGGCATCGCCATAGGCGACCGCGCCATCGCGGGCGAAGCCGTCGAGCACGGCGACATCGGCAGGGGTGAGCGGATCGATGGAGGTGCCGAACACGCGGGCGGCCGCCTCGGCAAAGGCTTCGTCGAAGCGCTCGACGTGCAACTCGCTTACGAAGTACTGCGGGATCGCCTCGGGCAGGTCCCGGTGGCAAAAGGCGTGGCCGGTCATCTTGAGCGCGGGCAGCGGATAGAGGCTGGCGACCGCATAGCCGAGCGGCTCGAGGATGCGGGCGAAGGCGTCCTGGCCGGCGGGAAGCGCGCCGGTCGGGCCTTGCGGGAAGCGGATGGTGCGCAGCGCACCATGGTCGAACAGGATGTGCCCGCCGGCGCGCCGGTCGGCGACATAGCGGGCGCCGCTCGGCACGCGGGCGAGCAGGTCGTCGAACAGCAATGTCGCGAGCGCCATGGCGAAGACGGCGCGCGGCACGCGATCGCCGGTGACCTCGGCCAGTTCGGCGGGGATTACGAGGGCGTCGAACGCCGCCTCGGTACGATCGCCCAGCACGTTGCGGACCAGCCGCGCCAGCACGCTATCATTCTCAATGCGCATGAACGTTCCTCGCTCCAGCCAAGCGTTCACCTCTACGCCGGAGCCGTGCTAGCGCAAACGCAAAGGAGTCATTTGCTGATGAGCGATGGGAATGAAGGGCGCCGCTTGCTGCCACCGATGGCCGCGCTGAATAGCTTCGCGGCGGCGGCGCGGCTGGGGGGCTTCTCGCGCGCAGGGGAGGCGGTGGGGCTGACCCAGAGCGCGGTCAGCCGGCAGGTGGCGCTGCTGGAGGACTGGGTGCAGGCGCCGCTGTTCGACCGGGCGGGGCGACGGGTGACGCTGAACGCGCAAGGCCGCGCCTATGCCGCGGAGATCGCGCCGGCGCTGGAGCGCATCCGGCGAGCGACGGCGCGGGTTGCGGGCGGGCGGCCGACCAACACGCTCGACATCGCCACGCTGCCGAGCTTCGGCATGCGCTGGCTGGCACCGCGGCTGCCGCGGCTGACCGCGCGCCATCCGGAGCTGGTGGTGAACCTGGCGGCGCGGACCTATCCGCTGGAGATGGTGGAGGAGCGGTTCGACGCCGCGATCGACTTCGGGCGGCCGGAGTGGCCGGGGATGGCGCACGAGCTGCTGTTCCGCGAGGCGGCGATCCCGGTGTGCGCGCCCGCATGGCTGGAGAAGAACCCGATCCGCGAGGCGGCGGACTTCCTGGGCAAGCCGCTGCTGTTCCAGACGTCACGCCGGGGGGCGTGGGACCAGTGGCTGCGGGTGGCGGGGGTGGAGGCGCCGCCGGTGCCATCGGGGCCGAGCTTCGAGCATTTCCTGATGCTGGCGCAGGCGGCGGCGGCGGGGGCGGGGGCGGCGCTGGTGCCGAGCTTCCTGATCGGGCCGGAACTGGAAAGCGGCAGCCTGGTGTGCCCGCTGTCGATCCCGCTCACCAGCGACGACGCCTATTATCTGGTGCGGCCGGACGGGGTGGAGAACCCGGCGCTGGAGCGGTTCTGCGACTGGATCGTGGAGGAGGCGCGGGGGGCGGACGCGGCGTGAATCAACGCTGGAGCTTGGTGGCGAGGATGACGGAGGAGGTGGTGCGCTCGACGCCCTCCAGTTCGCCGATGGCGTCGAGCAGGTCGTTGAGGCGGTTGACGTGGGGCGCCTCGACGATGGCGATCAGGTCGTATTCGCCCGAGATCGCGTAGAGGCCGGCGACCTCCGGCATGGTGACGAGCCGGTCCTGGGTGGCGTGGGTCGCCTTGGGGAACAGCTTGATCATGACATGGGCGCGGATCAGGCGGCGGTCGTAATCCTCGCCCAGGCGCACGGTGTAGCCGAGGATCGTGCCCTCCCGCTCCAGCCGCTCGATGCTGCTGTAGACGGCGGTGCGCGAGACGCCGAGCGCCGCCGCCAGTTCGGAGACGTTGCGCCGGGCGTCCTCGCGCAGGAGCGCCAGGAGCTGCGGGTCGATTTCCTCGGGCCGCATGGTCAGCGCGGGCCGGGGGCGTCGCGCAGCACGCCGCGCTCGACGCTGGCGATGCCGTCGAAGGCGGGGGCGGTGACCTGCAGCGTGTCGAGGTCGAGCACGCTGTCGGGGCCGATGCCGGTCACGCGGACGCCAGCCCAGTCGAGCGGCTGGCCCGGCTGGAGGGTGGGGCGGGTGGTCGGCTGGACCAGCCAGCCATGGCCGCCGGGCGGCGACAGCAGGCGGGCGGTGCCGTCCGCCTCCACGCAAAGCGCGGCGCCCTCGTCCACGCCTAGGCCGACGGCCTTCGGGTCCTTCTGCCGCGCCTTGGCGACGAAGGCGAACAGGCGGCCGAGCCGGTCGCGGCGGGCGAAGTGGGTGTCGGTGACGACATGGGCGAGGCGCGGCATGTGGAGGAAGCCCGTCACCAGCGTGACGGCAGGGCCGGCGGGATCGGCGAGCGCTTCCTGGCTGTCGATGCTGCCCCCGTCCATCGCGCCGTAGGCGGTGCCGCCCAGGATCGCGAGGCCGGCGCTGGTGCCGCCGATCGGGCGGCCCTTGCGGACATGGGCGTCGAGCGCGCGGGCGACGGGGGTGCCTTTCCAGAAGCGGACGTAGTTGGCCTGATCGCCGCCTGCGATGAAGATGCCGTCGGCGCGCGCGAGGATGTCGAGCACGCGCGCGTCGCTTGCGGCGACGCGGCTGCGGAAGACGAGCGTCTGGACCGAGGCGACGCCGCCGACCTGGTTGAAGATCTCCTCGCCGGCCTCGCCCTCTCCCGAGGCGCGCAGCACGACGATGTGGCCGTGGCCGGCACGCTCGGCGAACCAGCGGAAGGCGCGATAGTCCCAGTCGCCGCCGCCGACCAGCATCAGCGCCGGCGCGGTGGCCGCGGGTGTCTTCGCCGACCGGTCGCCGATTTCATAATAGCTGTAGCCGCCGGGTGCCGCCCAGGCGGACGCCGGCAGCAGCAGTGCCAGCAGCGCGCATGCGATTCGGGACCATGCCCGCCAAGCCCCACTTTTCAATTCGTTCGCCCCTGCCGAACATATTGCATTTTTATTGTTCCATTTTGACTGGTTCTGCTGCCAATATGTCTTCGGGAATACGGGGGGTCAAATGATGCGTACACGTAAGGGGATCGCGATCGCGCTCGCGGGGGCAAGCGCCTGGGCGCTGCCGGGGATGGCGTCGGCGCAGACGATGACGAGCGAGCAGAGCCTTCCGGCGGCGACCGACGACACGGCGCCCGAGGGGGAAGTCGTCGTGCTGGGATCGCGCATCCCGCGCGTGTCGGGGGACGGGCCGGCGCCGGTGACGACGATCACCGCCGAGGACATCCTGCGTAACGGCTACCAGAGCGTGCCGGACGTGCTGCGTGCGATCACGCAGAACGGCGGCGAGACCCAGAGCCAGCAAAGCGCGTCCGGCGCGGACTTCACGCCCGGCGCGCAGCAGGTCGACCTGCGCGGGCTGGGGCCGAACCACACACTGGTGCTGGTGAACGGCCGCCGCATCGCCGACTTCCCGCTGCCGTTCAACGGCAACAGCAACTTCACCGACATCTCGAACATCCCCGTGGGGCTGATCGAGCGGGTCGAGATCCTGAGCGGCAGCGCGTCGGCCATCTATGGTTCGGACGCGATCTCGGGCGTGGTGAACTTCCAGCTGAAATCCAAGCCGGACGGGACGCGGATCGACTATCGCTATGGGACGACCGAGCATGGCGGCGGGTCTTCGCACCGGCTGAGCGTGACCACCGGCTGGGAGACGGGGGGCTTCCACGGCGTGTTGGGGATCGAAGCGCTCGATCAGAAGCCGTTGTGGGCGTACGATCGCAAGATCCAGGATTCGACGCAGGACGACCCGACCGGGCCGCTCGCTCGCCGCACCTTCCTGCGCGCCGACGAATATCTCTACTACATCGATCCGGGCAAGGCGACGTGCGACCGGCTGTCGGGGCTGAACGGCGGCAGCACCTACTACGCCATGCGACCGGGCCGGGACACGATCGACGGCGACGGCTATTTCTGCGGCAGCGATACCTCGATCGGCTATGGCACGATCCAGTCCAAGCGCCGCTCGATCAGCGCCTATGGATCGATGGGCTACACGCTCAACGACCAGGCCGAGCTGTTCCTGGATTTTCAGGCGAGCTATTCCAAGCTCAGCCTGTTTCGCGACGTGCTCGACTGGTATTATGTGGCGCCGGACGGGAATGAGGAGGGCACCTTCTTCAACCCGAACCACCTGAGCCCCGACCAGACCTATAGCGGGCTGCAGCTGGACAATTGGACGCGGCAGTTCACGCCCGAGGAGATGGGCGGGCTGAACGCCGGCATGACGCGCAACCGCTCCACCACCTTCAACGTGACGCCGGGCATCAAGGGCCGGTTCGCCGACAACAAGTGGGGCTATGAGTTCAGCGTCAACCACGCCGAATACCAGTCGCGCGTGTCGTTCCCGCAGGTGGTGATCGACAAGGCCAACGCCTTCTTCCTGGGCCCGCAGGTGGGCGTCGACCCGGAGACGGGCTATGCCGAGTTCGATGCCGATCCGACGCGGCTCTACACGCCGCTGACGCCGGGCGAATATCGCTCGATCACCGCAAACTCGATCTATCGGCCCAAGTCGTGGGTGACGAACGTGGCGACGACGGTGAACACGACCGAGCTGTTCCGCCTGCCGGGCGGCGCCGCGGGCTTCGCGTTCACCGCGGAGGCGGGGAGCCAGGGCTACAACCTGCGGCCGGACCCGCTGGCGCTGACCCAATATTATGTCGGGCTGGTGGATTCCGATGGCCGGGGCAAGCGCAGCCACTGGGGCACGGGCGGCGAGCTGCGGCTGCCGGTGCTGTCGTTCGTGGAGCTCGACCTGGCCGGCCGCTACGACCATTATTCCTTTGCGGGCAACGGTTTCGGCAAGTTCACCTACAACCTGGGGGCGGTGGTGCGGCCGACGAGCACGCTGGTGCTGCGCAGCGCCTATGGCACCGGCTTCCGCGCGCCGGACCTCAACTATGTGTTCCGGGGACCCGGCAACACCCACCCGTCGGCGACCGATTATTATCTGTGCCGGACCGACCCGGACCAGCCGGAGGAGATCTCCGACTGCGACTATGCCGACGAGGGCATCGTCTCCCACCGTTCGGGCAATCGCAACCTGAAGCCGGAAACCTCCAAGTCGCTCAACGCCGGGGTGATGTGGCAGCCGCGGCGCTGGTTCGACATGTCGGTGGACTATTTCCGGGTCGCGATGAAGAACCAGGTGCTCGACATGAGCATCGACAATCTGCTGCGAGACGAGGCGGACTGCCGGATCGGCCAGACCGCAGCCGGGTCGCCAGTGGACGGCAATTCGCCGACCTGCCTCGACGCGCTGGCGCGGGTCGAGCGCTATTCGGGCGGCGCGCTCGATGGCCAGCTGCAGGGCGTCTATATCAACCCGATCAACGTCGCGGAGGAGACCACGGACGGCATCGACGTGGCGGCGCACATCCGCGTGCCGACCGCACAGGCGGGCAATTTCTCGCTGCGGGTGAACTACACCTATGTGTTCAACCACACGATCCGCCAATATCCGGGCGATCCGAAGATCAGCAAGCTCGACTATGACAGCGACTATGACATCCCGCGCGACAAGGGCACGGCGAGCCTGACCTGGGATCTCGAGCGCTTCTCGACGACGCTGACCGGCCAGCGGCTGGGCAAGCTCCCCAACTACGACCAGGACGCGTACATCAAGGCGAGCTACCTGTTCAATCTGTCGGCGCAGTACAGCTTCACCGACCGGCTGCGCCTGTCGGGCACGATCAACAACCTGTTCGACCAGGATCCGATCAAGGACCCGACCTATGGCGCCTATCCCTACTACGACATTTCATGGTTCGATTCGGTCGGCCGCAGCTTCTATGCGCAGCTGACCTACAAGATGGGGGGTGCGAAGCTGTGATGCGGATGCGGGCGATGGCGCTTGGCGGCGCGCTGTTCCTGGCGGTGTCGGCGCCGGCGCTCGCCCAGGGGCTGTCGCGTGCCGAGACGGTGATGGGGCAGACCGTCGACGCCGAATATGAGCGCTCGGTGGCGCTGCTCGGCCGGCTGGTGGACCAGAACAGCGGCACGCTCAACCTGGAAGGGGTGACTAAGGTCGGCGCGATGATGCGCGCCGAGCTGGAGCCGCTGGGCTTCACCGTCCAGTGGAAACCGATGGCGGCGGTGCAGCGCGCCGGCCATCTGGTGGCGGTGCATGCCGGCAAGCCGGGCGGCAAGCGCATCCTGCTGATCGGCCACCTGGACACCGTGTTCGAGCCGAGCTCGCCCTTCCAGAAGTTCGTGCGCAAGGGCGACGAGGCCGAAGGGCCGGGCGCGGGCGACGACAAGGGCGGCATGGTCGTGATCGTGGCGGCGCTGCGCGCGATGCAGGCGGCGGGCACGCTGAAGGACGCCAACATCGAGATCGTGCTGACCGGCGACGAGGAGGATGCCGGCAGCCCGCATCGCATCTCCCGCGCGGACCTGATCGGGGCGGGCAAGCGCGCCGACGTGGCGCTCGATTTCGAGGGGCTGGTGACGGAGGACGGGCGCGACATGGGCTCGATCGCCAGGCGTTCGGTCACCGACTGGCGGATTACCGCCACGGGCCAGACCGGCCATTCCTCGCTGATCTTCACGCCCGAGCTGGGTGACGGGGCGATCCACGAGCTGGTGCGCATCCTGGCGGCGTTCCGCGAGCAATTGCCGGAGCCGAACCTGACCTTCAACCCGGGCGTGATCGCCGGCGGAGCGACGGCCAGCATCGACGAGAGCGGCAATGCGGCGGCCGTCGGCAAGACCAACATCATCGCGCGGACGGCAGTCGCGACCGGCGACTTCCGCACGCTGAGCGAGGAACAGACGGCGCGGGTGCGCGGCAAGATGGAGGCGATCGTCGCGTCCCATGCGCCGGGCACCGATGCCAAGATCGCGTTCGGCGAGGGCTATCCGGCGATGGCCCCGACGGCAGGCAACACGGCGCTGCTGGCGGCGCTCAATGCGGTCAACCGCGACCTGAAGCTGCCGGAGATGCCGCCGCTCGATCCGCTCAAGCGCGGGGCGGGCGACATCTCATTCGTGGCCAACGACGTCGACAGCCTGGCGGGGCTGGGCACGGACAGCAGCGGCGACCATGCGCCCGGCGAGACGGTCGACCTGGCGAGCATCCGCCGCCAGGCCAAGCGCGCGGCGATCCTGATCTCCCGGCTGGCGAACGGACGGGAGGGGTCCGGACGCTAGCCCAGCGGAGGCGAGTCGCGTGGCCGGGGGGATGTGGCTGCACGGCCGCAAGGGAACGGCCACGCGATTCGTACCGCCACACCCGGTGGGACCTGCACGGTGCGGCCCTGCCGAGTAGCTGGTGCATCCCCGCGCTATTCGGGCAGCATCGGCCTGCCCTCGAAACGGGCGATGGCGTGACGAACTGCCTTGCTCAGCGCTTCTTCCGAGAAGAACCCTCCTGGGATCAGGCATCGCTCGACCAGCACGCGGCGGAACGCGGCGAAGGTCTCTGCGTCCGGCGCCAGCGGGTTCTGCCAGAAGGCGTCGAGCCCCCCTTGGAAGGTGATGCTCGGAATGTCGTAGACCGCATGGCCGAGTACGACCACCGGCACGCCGGCCGCCAGCGCAAAGGTGCCGCTGGTGCTGTTGATGGTGACCACGCCCTGGGCGCGGCGCGTGATGGGTACGATGTCGCCCCAGGCGAGATAGTCCACGCGGTCGGCCACTCCGAAAAGAGCAGCCATGTCTGCCGCCTCCTGCCGCCAGTCCCGCACGCCATTGTCGAGCGGATGTTCCTTCACGACCAGCCGGACGCCGCTGGGGGCGTGTGCAGCAAAGGATCCGATCACCAGGCGAAGCGCGTCGGCGATCCCGGCGAAGGGAGAGTGCAGGCGGATCTGGGCGTCTGATCGCGGGCGGTGCCGGCGGCGGCGGCGGCGACCCGATGGGTGACCCGGCGCGCGATGGCCTGGCGCGGCTGACGATCGCGGCCGGCGGATCGGTGCAGGGCGGCACGAACGCCATCACCGTCACGTCGCTGAACGGGACGACCATCACCAACGACGGCGCGATCACCGGCGGCAGCGGCTATGCGATCCAGGCGTCCGGCGGCGCGGCGACGATCGCGAACAACGGAGCGCTGACCGGCCGGCTGCAATTGACGGAGAATGCCGACCGGCTGACCAACGCCGGCACTCTTACCCTGATCGGCGACAGCGATTTCGGGGCCGGGGTCGACGTGCTGAACAACAGCGGCACGATCCGGCTGGGGGGCGCCGCTGCGACGCGGACGGTTGCGATCACCAATCTGGAGACGCTGTCGAACAGCGGCCTCATCGACCTGCGCAACGGCCGGACGGGCGACGTCCTGACGCTCGCCGGCACCGCCTACACCGGCACCGGCGACGCGACCCTGGGGCTCGACCTTCGATTTGGGACCACGACCGCCGCCGTCGATCGGCTTGTGGTGGGGAGTGCGAGCGGCTCCACCTCGGTCACTCTGCAGGCGAGCGACGGCCAGGCGATCCTGATCCCGGCGACCACCATCGTCCAGACCTCCGCCGCCTCGTCGGCGACGGCCTTCACGCTGGACCCGGCATCGCGCGACATCGGCCTCATCCAGTACGGCATCACCTATGATCCGACGGCGCTGGCGTATCGCCTCGTCAGCGCGCCCAGCGCGACGGTGTACCGCCAGGCCAAGCTCGGCGAGGGGCTCGCCTCGGTGTGGAACCGGTCCGGAGATGCGGTGACCGCCCATCTGGCGGCAGGTCGGGATGCGGGCTGGGGCAGCCCTGCCACCGACACGACCGGCCGGCTGTGGCTGCAGATGTTCGGCGAGGTCAACAAGCGCAAGGAAAGGCGCGACTTCGCCTTCAACGGCCTGGTGCAGGATGATGTGAACCTGGGCTATCGCCAGGATGCGTTCGGTGGCCAGATCGGCTTCGATATCGGCGGCGGCTCCAGCGAGAATGGCGGCGCCGTGTTCGGCGTGTCGACCGGCTATCTCTCGTCGGCGATGAACTTCGCCGGCTCGGGCGACCGGTTCGACATCGATACGCTGAACGGCGCCATCTATGGCGCGTTCCAGGCGGGCGGCCTCTTCATCAACGGCCTGGCGAGATACGACCGGTCGTGGATCGAGGCGCGCGGCAACCTCGCCAACTTCAACGTGAAGACCAAGGCGAATACCTGGGGCGGCAAGCTGGAGGCGGGTGCTCGCCTGGGCTCCGACACCTTCTTTGCCGAGCCCGCCGTGAGCATCGCGTACACCAAGAGCGACATCGACGGCTATGGCACGCTGGGCGGACGCTTCGACTTCGACGATTTCGAGGGCCTGCGTGGCAAGGCAGGGGTGAAGATCGGAGGGGCGACCGACATTGGCGAGTCTTCCAAGCTGGTGTTCTACGTTGGCGGTGCCGCGGTGCACGAGTTCAAGGGCGACGACGGCCTGCGGTTCACGAGCGGCGCACAGACGCTCGTGCTGGGGAGCGATGCCCTGGGCACCTATGGCCAGGGCACGCTGGGCTTCAACATCGTGACCGCGAGCGGCGTCACCGGCTTCCTGGAAGCCCATGGCGAATATGGCGACGACTATCAGGGCGGCGGCGGCCGTGCCGGTATCCGGATCAAGTTCTGATCGGTACGACACCCTGAGATACCAACCCGAGGCGCGGGCTCGCGGCATTGGCTGCGAGCCCGATCGCCCCGTCGTCCCATCAAGAGGCCCGGATCATGAGTAACGCGCCCGCACCCATGGCCGCGGCAGGCAACGGAACGTCGCCGGCGACGCCGGGTACGCCCAAGCCGACGAACACCAACCTGACGGTGTCGCGCGGGCTGTCCGACTGGCTGCGCGCCAACCGCACGAGCATCGCCTTCACCTCCTACCAGACGGGGCAGTTGTTCCTGGTGGGCGTGACCCCGGCGGGCACCGTCTCGTTCAACCAGCAGAACTTCTCCCGCGCGATGGGGGTCTGCTACCAGCCCGGCAGGCTGTATCTCGGCACGTCGCACCAGATCTGGCGGCTCGAGAACATGCTTCGGCCCGGCGAGACGGCGAACCAGCATTTCGACATGGCGCTGATCCCGCGCAACGCCCAGACGACCGGCGACGTCGATGTGCACGAGGTCGGCACGGACGCGGCCGGGCGCGTGATCTTCGTCAATACCAAGTACAGCTGCCTGGCGACGCTGGACCTGAACCACAGCTTCCGACCGATCTGGAAGCCGGACTTCATTTCCAAGCTCGCGCCCGAGGACCGTTGCCATCTGAACGGAATGGCGATGGACGGCGGCACGCCGCGCTATGTGACGGCGGTCAGCCGCAGCGACAGCCTGACCGGATGGCGCGAGCGCCGCCACGAAGGCGGCGTGCTGATCGAGGTCGCGACCGACCGCATCGTCACCGATCAGCTGTCCATGCCGCATAGCCCCAGGGTTCGGGGCGATCATGTGCTGGCGCTGGATTCGGGCCGCGGGCATCTGATCCGTATCGAGCCGGCGAGCGGCGAGCGGGCCGACATCGCCTTCTGCCCGGGCTTCCTGCGGGGCATGTCGCTCCACAACGGCCATGCCCTGGTGACCGTGTCGAAGCCGCGCAACGGCACCTTCGCCGGCCTCGCGCTCGATGCCGCACTGGCGAGCCGCGATGCCGAGGCTTGGTGCGGCGTGCTGATCGTCAACCTCGCCTCCGGCGACATCGTCGAATGGATCAAGCTGGATGGCTTCATCACCGAATTGTTCGACGTGGCGGTGATGCCCGGCGTCGTGTGTCCGATGTCGATCGGACCCGATACGCCGGAGATGCGCACCACGATCAGTTTCGACCGGGAGATTTCCCCGCTGTCGTGAGTTTGCGTCAGCCGTGGCGTTCCTCCCCGACGTCCTGCCGCGCAGCAGCCGTGCGGCAGCGCAGAGCTGTATCATGCCAGGTCAGGCAGGGGGCATTCGCGTCCCGCGACTGGCACGCGACCGTGGCGGGACGGCGGTCGTCGGTGCTAAAGGCGCGATCAATGCCTGAGCATGGAATACGATGACGGATCTCCCCGGACGCGAGGGGCAGCGGCTGGCTGCGCTTGCACAATATAAGATCGTGGACACGCCCCCCGAGGAGGCGTTCGACGAGATCGCCGAACTGGCCGCCGCGATCTGCGAGGCGCCGATCGCGATCGTGAACCTGATCGGGGACGGCCGCCAGTTCTTCAAGGCCGAGGTCGGCCTGGGCGTGCGGGAGATGCCGCTGGACACATCCTTTTGTGCCCAGGCGATCCTGGAGGAGGATTTCCTTCTTGTTCCCGACGCGGCCGCGGACCCGCGCTTTGCCTGCAACCCGCTGGTCACGGGAGCGCCGCACCTGCGCTTCTATGCGGGGGCGATCCTGAAGTCGCCCGAAGGGCTGCCGATCGGCACCCTGTCCGTGCTCGACGTTCGGCCCCGTACCCTCACCGGAGTGCAGGAGCGCGCGATCCGCGTTCTCGCCCGCCAGGTCATGGTGCAGCTGGAGCAACGGCTTGCCACCGAGCGCGCAGCGACGTCCGAAGCGCGCCAGGGGGCGATCGTGGACAGCGCCCAGGATTTCGCGATCATCGCCATGGACCTCGACGGCACGATCGTGGAGTGGAGCTACGGCGCGGAGCGTGTGCTCGGCTGGTCGGAACGCGAGGCGGTGGGGCAGAGCGCATCCCTGTTCTTCATCGAGGAGGATCGCGCAGCCGGGGTGCCGGATCGCGAGATGCAGTGCGCCCTGGAAGAAGGCCGGGCGATCGACGAGCGCTGGCATGTGCGAAAGGGCGGCGCGCGATTCTGGGCGAGCGGCGAGCTGTCTCCGCTGCGCGATCGGGCCGGGCAGCATGTCGGCTTCGTGAAGATCCTGCGGGATCGCACCGAGGAGCACCTCGCCGGCATTGCCCTCCGCCAGGCGCAGGAGCGGTTCCAGACGATCTTCGACACGGTGGAGGCGGCGTTTGCCATCGTCGAGGTCAAGTTCGACGAGAATGAAGAGCCGATCAACTATCGCTTCGTCGAGGCGAATCCCGCCTTCGCGCGCCAGGCCGGCGTGGACCTGCGCGGCAAGTGGGTGACCGAATATGCACCGGACCTGGAGCCGTTCTGGTTCCAGATCTACGGCCATGTGGCCAAGACCGGCGAGCCGACGAACTTCGAAAATTATGCCGAGGCGTTCCAGCGCTGGTTCGACGTGCGCGCGGTACGGGTCGGCGACCCTGCCGACCGCCAGATCGCGATCATCTTCAACGACGTGACCGCCCGGCGGGAGGCGGAGGAGCGTCTGCGGGTCAGCGAGGCGAGTGCGCGGGAAAATGCGGAGCGGGTGCAGCTCGCCCTGGAGGCCGGCGCCATCATCGGCACCTGGCACTGGGATCTGCCGAGCGACCAGTTCACCGTCGACGACGCGTTCGCGCGCACCTTTGGCCTAGACCCGGCGCTCGGCCGCAAGGGCATTCCGCTGGCGCAGATCACGGCCACCGTTCACCCGGACGACCGGCGGAGCCTGGAGGAGGCGATCGGCGAGGTGATCGCACGCGGCGGTTCCTACGCCCACCAGTATCGCGTGCGACGGTGCGATGGCCGCTACTATTGGATCGAGGCGAACGGGCGGGTCGAGCATGGGCCCGACGGGACGCCGCTGAGCTTTCCGGGCGTCCTGATCGACGTCCAGGAGCGGCGCACCATCGAGGCGGAGCGCGACCGTGCGCTTGCGGACCTGCGCGCGCTTACCGAAACGCTCGAGCAGCGGGTCGCGCAGCGGACGGCGGACCTTGTGGAGGCCGAGGACGCCTTGCGCCAGTCGCAAAAGGTCGAGGCGATCGGGCAGCTTACCGGCGGGGTCGCGCACGACTTCAACAACCTGCTGACCGTCATCCGCGGGTCGGTCGACCTGCTGCGTCGCCCCGGCCTCTCCGACGATCGGCGCCAGCGCTACATCGACGCGATCTCCGACACCGCGGACCGCGCGACCAAGCTCACCAACCAGCTGCTCGCGTTCGCGCGCCGCCAGTCGCTGAAGCCCGAAGTCTTCGACGTTTCCGAAAGCGTGCGGACCGTCAGCGACATGGTGCGCACGCTGACGGGGTCGCGGGTGAAGGTGTCGCTGAGGCTGCCGTCCGAACCCTGCTACATCGACGCCGACCGCAGCCAGTTCGACACCGCGATCGTCAACATGGCCGTCAACGCGCGCGACGCGATGAAGGGCGAGGGCGAGCTGATCCTGTCGGTTTGCACCACGTCCGAGATGCCGGCCATCCGGGCACATCCTGCGACGCCGGGGGAGTTCGTGGCCGTCTCGCTGACCGACAGCGGGCCCGGCATCCCGGCCGACAACATCGACCGTATCTTCGAGCCGTTCTTCACCACCAAGGGGGTGGGCGAGGGAACGGGACTGGGGCTGAGCCAGGTGTTCGGATTCACCAAGCAGTCCGGCGGCGGCATCATCGTCACGAGCGAGGAAGGAGAGGGGGCGACCTTCACCCTGTATCTGCCGCGGGTCGAAGGAACGGCGGGCGTCGCGGCCGCAGCCGGCGACAATTCCCTGCCGCTCGGGGAGGGGGCCTGTGTGCTGGTGGTCGAGGACAATGCCGAGGTCGGCATGTTCGCGACACAGGCGCTGGCGGAGCTCGGCTATGAGACTGTGTGGGCGATGGACGGGCGCAAGGCGCTGGCGGAACTGGCTGCCGAGGCCGGCCGCTTCGACGTCGTCTTCTCCGACGTGATGATGCCGGGCATGTCCGGCATCGAGCTTGGCCAGGAGATCGCCCGCCTCTACCCCGCGCTGCCGGTCGTGCTGACCAGCGGGTACAGCGAGGTGCTGGCGCAGAACGGGACGCACGGCTTCGAGCTCGTGCACAAGCCCTATTCGATCGATACGCTGTCGCGCGCCCTGCAAAAGGTTTCCCGGCGACGCTGAGGGGCGCATCGCCGCGCCCGCGGGCAGCGGGCCGGCGCGCCCCCATGGATCGTCGATGCTGTGGAGTCGCGGGTGGGGCGGGATACCTGCCGGCGGTGGGGAGAGACTCGACCCGCCGCTTGATCTTGTTGGTCGGGGCGACAGGATTCGAACCTGCGACCCCCACACCCCCAGTGTGATGCGCTACCAGGCTGCGCTACGCCCCGACCGAGCGCTGCCCTCTATGCGCGTCGCGCGCCGCTTGCAAGCGCTAAGGACGGCCGGTTGCCACAGAGGCACGCGCATGATAGCGCGCGCCCCTTGAACGGCCCGGCGTCCGCGGCCTTTTTTCATCAGGTTTCCAAGCACCCATGCTCGTTCCCAAAGCTTTTGCCCAGTCCGCCGGATCGGCCGCCCAGGGCGGTGCCCTTGCGTCGTTCGTATCGATCGCGCCGCTGATCCTGATCTTCGTGGTCTTCTACTTCCTGATGATTCGCCCGCAGCAGAAGCGGATGAAGACGCTGCAGACGGCGATCGCGAACGTGAAGAAGGGCGACCAGGTCGTGACGGCAGGCGGCCTGCTGGGTCGCGTGACGCGCGTCGAGGACGCGGTGGTCGAGGTCGAGATCGCGCCCAACACCCGCGTGCGCGTCGTCAAGGCGACCATCGCCGAGGTGACGGCGCCGGCCGGCGCCAAGCCCGCGAACGACTGATGCTCGATTTCCCGCGCTGGAAGGTCCGGGCCATCTGGCTCGGGGTCCTCATCATGGTGCTGCTCGCGGTGCCGAGCCTGCTGCCGGAGCGCACGCGCGCCCAGCTGCCGGGCTGGGTGCCGACGCCGACGATCAACCTGGGTCTCGACCTGGCCGGCGGCAGCTACATCCTGCTGGAGGCCAAGACCTCCGACGTCGCGACCACGCGGCTGGAGCAGATGCGGGAACAGGTCTCGACCGAGATGCGGCGCGCCCCGCGCGTCCAGATCGGCGACATCTCCACGCGCGGCGGGCGCCTGTCGTTCATGGTGCGCGACGTCGCGCAGGTGGACGCGGCGCGCGAGAAGCTGCTGTCGATCACCGGCGGCGGCGCGGGCCTGACGGGCCAGCGCGAATGGGACATCGAGGTGGTCGACCAGACCCGCTTCGTGCTGACCCAGACCGACGCGGGCCTCACCCAGGCCGTCGACCGGGCGATGGACGACGCGACCGACGTGGTCCGCCGCCGCATCGACGAGCTCGGCACGCGCGAGCCGACGATCATTCGCCAGGGTTCGAACCGCATCGTCGTGCAGGTGCCGGGCCTGGACGATCCCAAGGCGCTGAAGGACCTGCTGGGCAAGACCGCGCGGCTGGAGTTCAAGCTGGTCGACACCACCGCTGATCCGGCGGCGGTGCTGCGCGGTGACGCGCCGGTCGGCAGCCAGATCCTGCGCTATCAGGGCACGGGCCAGCCGATCGCGGTCAAGCGCAACACGATCATCTCGGGTGACCAGCTCGCCGACGCGCGCCAGTCCTATGACCAGAACGGCCAGCCCAACGTCGACATCACCTTCGACAGCGTCGGCGGCCGTCGCTTCGCGACCGTCACGCGCGAGAACGTGAACAAGCCGTTCGCGATCATCGTCGACAACCAGGTGATCTCGGCACCCAACATCAACGAACCGATCTTGGGCGGCCGCGCCTCCATTGCCGGTGGCTTCACCGTCGACGGCGCCAATCAGCTCGCGATCGCGCTGCGCTCGGGCAAGCTGCCGGTCGACCTGACGGTGGTGCAGGAAAGCACGGTCAGCCCGGAACTGGGCGACGACTCGATCCGTGCCGGCATCCTCGCCTCGGTGATCGCGGCGGTCGCCGTGATCGCGTTCATGATCCTGACCTATGGCCGGTTCGGCATCTATGCGACCACCGCGGTCGTCATCAACGTGCTGGTGATCCTGGCCGTGATGGGCATGCTGAACGCGACGCTGACGCTGCCGGGCATCGCCGGCTTCGTGCTGACGATCGGTACCGCGGTGGACGCCAACGTGCTGATCAACGAGCGCATCCGCGAAGAGCGGCGGCGTGGCCGCAGCGTGATCCAGTCGCTGGAGCTGGGCTACAAGGAAGCGAGCCGCACCATCTTTGAGGCGAACGTGACGCACGCGATCGCGGGCCTCATCATGCTGCTGCTGGGCTCCGGCCCGATCCGCGGCTTTGCCGTGGTGCTGCTGCTCGGCATCGCGACCTCGGTGTTCACCGCTGTCACCTTCACGCGCATGCTCGTGTCGGGTTGGGTTCGCAAGAACCGGCCGACCGAGATCCACATCTAGGACGCCCCCCATGCGCCTTTTGAAAATCGTCCCCGACAACACGAACATCCAGTTCGTCCGCATCCGCCACATCGCCTTTGCGATCACGGCGCTGCTGACGATCGCGGCAGTCGGGCTGGTGTTCGCGCGCGGCCTGAACTTCGGCGTCGATTTCGTCGGCGGCGTCGCGATCGAGGAGAAGTTCGTCACCGTCCCGCCGCTCGACCAGGTGCGCAGCGCGGTGGACGAGCTGGGCGTCGGCGAGGCCGCACTCCAGCAGCTGGGCAGCGATGCGAACAGCATCTCGATCCGCCTGCCGCTGGCGGACGACGCGCCCCCGGGTGCGGCCGACGCGGTGGTGGAGAAGGTGAAGGCAGGGTTGGCGGCCAAGTTCCCCGGCGCGACCTTTTCCAACTACACCACGGTTTCGGGCAAGGTTTCGGACGAGCTGATCCGCAACGGCGTGCTCGCCGTGCTGCTGGCGGTGGCCGGCATCGCGGTGTTCAGCTGGTTCCGCTACGAATGGCAGTTCGGCGTGTCGACCGCGGTCGCGATCCTGCACGACGTGCTGATGACATTGGGCTTCTTTGCGCTGACGCAGATGCCGTTCGACCTGAACATCGTGGCGGCGGTGCTGACCATCATCGGCTATTCGATCAACGACAAGATGGTGATCGACGACCGTATCCGCGAGAACATGCGCAAGTTCCGCAAGATGGACATGCCGCAGCTGATCGACCTGTCGGTCAACGAAACGCTGCCGCGCACGGTGATGACCTCGCTGACCATCCTGCTGGCGCTCGGCTCGCTCCTGATCTTCGGCGGCCATGTGCTGCGCGGCTTCACCTCGGCGATGATCCTGGGCGTGATCGTGGGTACCTATTCGTCGATCTACGTGTCGTCGTCGCTGCTGATCACGCTGAAGCTGAAGGCAGGCACCAAGGTCGGTTCGTCCGAGCCGACCGCCGCCGAGCGCGCGCAGCCCTGATGCGGCTCGACAAGGCAGGCGGGGCCGAGGGGCCGCTGATCTCCGGGATCGTCGGCCGCGGCTTTCGCGTGGACGACGGTGTCTACGAGGGCCTGCTGATCACGCCGGAGCGGGCCGACGGCTGGACGCCGCCTGCGCTGGCGGAACTGACCCTCGAGGCGCTGGCCCCGGTGCTGGCGCTCGATCCGCTGCCGGAGTTCCTCATCCTGGGGACCGGCAGCCGGATGCTGCGCCCCTCTCCGGCGCTGGTGGCTGCGCTCGAAGCCAAAGGCATCGGCGTCGAGCCGATGGACAGCCGGGCGGCGGCGCGCGCCTGGGGCGTGCTGCGCGCCGAGCTGCGCTGGATCGCGGCGGCGCTCTACCCGCTCGACTGAGCGCGCTTTTTAGCCACCAATGCCTGCAGGTGCGCGAAGAGCGCGTCGCGGTTCGCTTCCCAGCTAAAGCGGGCGGCGGTCGCCTGCACGGCGTCGGCCGCAGGCGGGTTCGCGAGCAGCGCCGCGATCGCTTCGGCGAAGGCGGCGGGGGTGCGGGCGACGATGCGGCCGGCGGCGGGGCTCGTCACCACTTCGCGCGCGCCGCCAGCATCGGGGATCACGATCGGCGTGCCGCTGGCGAGCGCCTCCACCCAGGCATTGGCGAGCCCCTCCGAGCTGGAGGCGAGCGCCATCACGTCGGCGGCGGCGAGGACCGTCGCCATCTCCTCATGCGGAACGGCGCCAAGCAGGCGGATGCGGCCACCCGCGTCGCTCCCGGCGATCTGCGCCTCCAGCCGCGGGCGTTCGGGGCCTTCGCCGACGATCCACAGGGTAACGCCGGGCAGGCTGGCGACAGCGTCGGCAACGATCGCGTGGCCCTTGCGGGGGATCAGCGCGCCGAGCGAGACGACCAGCGGCCCGGTGACGCCGAGCCGCGCCTTTGCGGCGGTGCGGGGGAGGGTTCCGAACCGGCTGCGGTCGATGCCGGTCGAATGGACCGTCGGGCGCGGCATTCCCAGCGCGACCATGTCGTTCGCCATCGCCTGCGACACGGCGAGCAGGCCGTCGGCGCAGCGGCCGGCGGCCTGGACTTGGGCGGCCGTGGCCGGGGCGGTGCCCCAATGGTGGATGTCGGCGCCGCGCGCCTTGATCGAAACGGGCACGCCGAAGCGACGGCCGAGCGCGACCGCAGCCGGACCATCGGGGAAGAAGAACTCCGCGTCGATGACGTCGAAGGGAAAGTCGCTGCGGGTGCGGGTGAGCACGGGGGTGAGGGTGCGTGCGAGCAGGGCGGCGTGCCAGCGGCCGGCGGTGCCGGGCAGGTTGGGGAAGCGGGGGCGGTGCACCTCCAGCCCCTTCCATTGTTCCTGGCGGGGGAGCCCGGCGAGCGGTGCGTAGCGGGCGAGGCGGGAGAGCGGGAAGGCCGGGAGGCCCACCGGCGCGACCACGCGCAGGTCCACGTCCGGACGCGCGGCGAGGCCCAGCGTCTGCTTCTCGACGAACACGCCGAAGTTGGGGCGGCTCGCGTCCGGGAACAGCGTCGAAAGGGTCAGCACGCGCAGCATTGCCGGTGGCTAGCGGCTCTGGTCCCGCCCGTCACTAGCGCGGGGCGCGGGCCTCAGCTGCCCTTTACCGCGGAGGCCGCTGCGGTCTGCCGGCGACGCGCCTCGCGCATCGCATCCGTCTCGGTCAGGTCCACCACATGCACGGTGAGGTCGCCCATGCGCTGCCGAAGATGGCTTCCGGTCGGCACGTCCATCGCGCCGCGGACGGTGAAGCGGTCGATCCGGTAGATGCCGGGGTGCCCGGGCTCGACCTCGAGCGGGACGTAGCGCCGCTCTCGCACCTGCCGGAGAATGCCGGGCTCCCACTGGTCGAGACCGGAGGTACGCAGCACCTCGACCTCTGCCGTCTGCCCGTTGGCGCGGATCCAATATCCGACGTCCGCGAAGCGGATGCGCGAATCGTGCCATGGATTGAGGTGGACACCGAAGGGCGGCGCCGGCGGATTATTGTTCGCGAGCGGCGGGGCGAAAAGCAGCTGCGGCTGCACGTCGGCGGACTGGCGCAGCCGCGCCGCAAGGGCTTCGATCGCCCCCTCGTCCCCCTTGCGGATGGCGATCCGCGTCCGCAGGACCTCGCGCAGGTCGACCATCAAGCGATTGTCCGTACCGGCCAGGCTGACCGCCTCGTCGGCGAAACGCTGTGCCTCCTTGAACCGGTCGCGCAGCAGCGCAAGCCAAGCGCGCCGGAACGCGGCGCCGGCGGCGATGCCTGGATGGCCGCTCCCGGCCGCACGCTGCTGAATGGTGCGATAGGCGGAATTCGCAGCCCCCGGGGCACCGAGCCCGACCAGCGAGTCGGCAAAGCTCAGCTCCTCGCGCAAGGTGGCGAGGTTGGTCTCGCCCAGATGGCGGCGCAACACGAGCACGTTGTTTCGGGCCGCGGTCCGCCACAGATCGGTGTCGCCCTCATGCTCCGCGACCGTCGCGAGAGTGGCATAGAGGCTCGATACCGGGCCGGGCAGCTCGGCCGCATGGTTCCGGTTGCGCCGGATGGCCGTTTGCAGGGTGCGGCGGGCATCGGTGTAGCGGCCGTCGGCGAACTGCTCCACGCTGGCCTCCAGCGACGCATCGACCTCTTCGGCGGGCGGGCAGTTGCGGGCCAGGCAACGCGCCAGCTCCTGTTCGGCGCGGCGGCCGACGACGATGACGTCGCCCGCAGGTGGGGGCGGGGCGGCGGCTTGCGCCAGCAGGAGCAACACCGGACTAAGCATGGGTGAAGGCTCACCCCACGCCTGTGGGTTGTCAAGCGTGAGGAGAGCGTCGGCAGCCGCGCCCCGGCCGTCGTGGCAAGGGGCGCGGCGCTGCGGCTTATGCCTCCAGGCTGTGTTCCAGCGTGATTTCGGCCTTGAGCAGCTTCGAGATCGGGCAGCCGGCCTTGGCTTCCTGCGCGATCTGTTCGAACTGGTCCTGGGCGATGCCGGGCACGCGCGCCTTGAGCGTGAGGTCCGATCGGGTGACGGCGAATCCGTCGCCTTCCTTGTCGAGCGTCACCTTGGCGGTCGTCTCCAGCGTGCCGTCGCTGAAGCCGGCTTTTGCCAGCGCGAAGCTCAGCGCCATGGTGAAGCAGCTGGCATGGGCGGCGGCGATCAGCTCTTCGGGATTGGTGCCGGGCTCGTCGCCGAAGCGGGTGCCGAAGCCATAGGGCTGGTCGGAAAGAACGCCCGACTGGGTGGAGACGGCGGCCTTGCCGTCCTTGCCGAGGCCTTCATAGCGTGCCGAACCGCTGCGGATCATCTGCTGCTCCTGCTGAAATGGGGTAGGCGAACGAAAACGGGCGGCGGAACCCGTCGTTCCGCCGCCCGTCCGTAGCGTAGGTCAGCCGAGGCTTAGCGGCACTTGCTGCCGCTGCGCTCGATCTCGCGACCGGCCACCGCGCCGGCTGCCGCGCCGAGCAGCGTGCCGACGGTGCGGTCACCGCGGGTGTCGATGGTGCGGCCGACCAGCGCGCCGGCAACGCCGCCGACCACCAGGCCGGTGGTGCCATCGGGCTTGCGGCAATAGCGGCGGCCGTCACGGCCCTTCCACTCGCGATACTTGTAGCGCTTGTGCGACTGCGCCGAAGCCTGGTCGGTCGGAACCACCGCGGCGACAGGAAGAGCCAGCGACAGCGCGGTGAGCGCGAGAACCATGTTACGCATCAGAAAATCCCCATTAGCGAATTGCTGACCCTATAAACGCAGGTTCTACGTGGCAGTTTCATGAACGAAACGATGTCTAACGTTCAGGTTCCGGTTCAGGTTTCGTACAAGGGGACGTCGCCCATGCCTGCTCTCCATTCCCTAGACGCGGAGGCGGCTGAACTGGTCGCAACGCTGGAGCTGACCCCGCATCCGGAGGGCGGCTGGTACCGCGAGACTTGGCGGGCGCCGGAGCCGGAAGACACGCGCGGGGCGGCGACCGCGATCCTGTTCCTGCTGGCGAAGGGCGAGCGCTCGCACTGGCACCGCGTCGATGCGGACGAGCTGTGGCTGTGGCATGCGGGCGCGCCGCTGCTGCTGTCGCAGGCGGAGAGCGACGGGGCGGCGGTCGAGCGGCGGACGCTGGGCGGGGACGTGCTGGCGGGCGAGCAGCCGCAGCTGCGGATCCCGGCAGGCTGGTGGCAGGCGGCGGAAGCCGAGGCGGGATGGACGCTGGTCAGTTGCGTCGTCGCGCCGGCGTTCCGCTTCGACGGCTTCGAGCTGGCGCCGCCGGGGTGGGCGCCCGGACGATCCTGAACGTTCAGTCGAGCGGGTAGCGCGCGATCGCCTCATAGCTGGCGCCGTCGCGGGTGAGGGTGCTTTCGAACAGCAGCATGTGGGTGAGCGAAAAGGGTTCGCTCGCAAGCCCTGCGTGCCGCGCGAGAAAGGCATCGGCCGGGCCGGTCGCCGCATTCAGGCGCGCCAGGGTGATGTGGGGGTGAAAGGCCCGACCCTCGTGCGGCAGCCCCACGCGGGCGAGCGCCTGGTCGACCTTGCGGTGGAGTGCGGCGACCGCGTCGTGCGGATGTACCCCGGCCCACAGCGCGGTGGTGCGGCCCTTGCGATCGAAGCAGCCGACGCCGTGGAGGCGCAGCGTCATGGCAGGCGCGCGAACGCCGTTGAGCGCGGTGGCGATGTCCTCCGCCACCGGGCGCTCGACGTTGCCGATGAAGCGCAGCGTCAGGTGAAGCTGCTCCTCGTCCTGCCAACGCGCATTCTCGACACCCTCCATCAGCGCCAGCAATTGCCGGCGAATCTCGGGCGGGGGGCGCAGGGCGACGAACAGGCGGTGCATTACAAACTGTTGCTACGCCGGCCGGCGCCGGAGGGCCAGCCCGGCCCCCGCTTGAATTCGGACGGTCCGGGGGCATATGAAAGCATGACCGGCATCATGCCGGTGAAGAGGAGTTTTTTCGAGATGGCCAACTGGTCGGATCCCCGAACGACCGCCGCGCCGTTCGCAACGGCCGCATCGCGCGCGCAGGCGTATGATGCGGGGCTGCGGTCCTATATGCTTTCCGTGTACAACTACATGGCGTCGGGCGTTCTGCTGACGGGCATCGTCGCGCTGCTGTTTTCGTGGGGCGGCACCAGCTCGCCGGCCGCTGCCGTGTTCCTGTCGCCGGGCCCGCTCAAGTACCTGATCATGTTCTCGCCGCTGGCGTTCGTGATGGTGCTGAGCTTCGGCATCCAGCGCCTGTCCTATGGCGCGACGCAGGCGCTGTTCTGGGCGTTCGCGGCGATCATGGGCCTGTCGATGTCGACGATCTTCCTGGCCTATACGGGTGCGTCGATCGCGATCACCTTCTTTGCGACCGCGGTTGCGTTCCTGTCGCTGAGCCTGTGGGGCTACACCACCAAGAAGGACCTGTCGGGTTTCGGCACCTTCCTGATCATGGGCGTGGTCGGCATCATCGTGGCGTCGCTGCTGAACCTGTGGTTCCAGTCGCCGGCGGTCAACATGGTGATCAGCGCGGTCGGCGTGCTGCTGTTCGCAGGCCTCACCGCCTATGACACGCAGCGCATCAAGAGCATGTACGCCTATGTCGCGGGCACGGACATGATGGGCAAGGTCGTGATCATGGGCGCGCTGTCGCTCTACCTCGACTTCGTGAACATGTTCCAGTTCCTGCTCTCGTTCCTGGGCAGCCGCGACTAAGCGACCGGCACAGGGCAGAAGCCTTTCGGGGGCTCGGCGAGCGATCGCCGGGCCCCTTTTGCGATGTCGTGGCGGCACCGGAACGAGCCGGGCCGCCGCTCGTTTTTTGACTCGAAGGTTTTCGAGGAGAGAGTGATGAGCGGAGACAAGGACTCGATCGACCCGGCGGCCATGGAGACCATGTCGGTGGCGCCGGAGGATCCGGGCGAGACGCGCCGCGACGCGGGCCATGACGAGTCGATCAACGAGCGGCTGCAGCGCAATCCGGAGAGCAAGGATGCGCGGCTGGACCGGGCGCTGGACGAGTCGATGGACGCGTCCGACCCGCCCGCGTCGACCCAGCCGATCCACAGCAGCAGCCTGCCTGCCCCCTCGTCGGGGTATGACGAAGAGGCGGAGCGCAAACGCGCCGAAGACAATCAGGGCTGAGCCAGTCCGAACCGGAACCAGCCGACGCCCGGTGCGGGGGAGCTTTATCCCGCGCGCCGGGCGCGGTAGCGTGTGGCCCATGGCATCCTGGTTCCGCGTCCCGACGCCCCGTGCGTTCCTGGCCCTCCTGGGGGCCGCGCTGTTGTCGCTGGGGCTCACGGCGCCTGCCAGCGCCGGCGTCACCATCAGCTTCTGGTCGCATGAGTTCGGCAACGAGTTCCCGCACGCCTTTTTCGTGCTGGAGGGGACGCCCGATGCCGGTGGGGAGCCCGTACAGCTGAGCTATGGCTTCACTGCCAAGGCGATCACACCCGCCATCCTGATGGGGACCGTGCCCGGGCGGATCGACGAGACCAAGCAGAAGTACATCGAGAACAGCGACGTCCACTTCTCGGTGATGCTGACCGACGCGCAATATGCCGCGGTCCTCGCGCTGGTGGAGGAGTGGGGCGAGAAGGGCGACCATCGCTACAGCCTCAACCGCCGCAACTGCGTGCACTTCGTGGCGGAAGCGGCGCGCCGCGCCGGGCTGACGGTGGTCGAGAACCCCAAGCTGATGAAGAAGCCGCGCTCGTTCGTTCATTCGCTGGAGCCGATGAACCAGGGCCGGGTGCGGCTGCTGGAGATGGAGGGCGAGGCCTTCTACGCGCTGGCGGACCGGGCGAATGCGCCGACCAGCGTCGCGCCGGCGGTGCCGCAGGTCGCGACACCCGATACGGCGGTGCCGGCGACCCAGACGGTGGCGACGGGCGGCAACTAGGGCGTCGTAGATCTGAGCCGAACACCGCATCCTCAGCCGCGTAGCGCGGTGAGGCGGGTGAGGGCGCGGCGGTCGAAGGTCCAGACGAGCAGGGCGTAGAGGAGCGCGCCGCCGGCGGTGAGCGCGGCGAGGCGGGGCGCGAGGGGCCAGTCGCTCGCGAGGCTGCGGCCGGCCAGCACGAGGCCCGCCATGATCGTGGCGAGCGTGAGCGGCCGGGCGACCGCCGCGAACTGGCGCGAGACGGGCAGCGCGGCGACGCGCGCGAGCACGCCGGCACCGGCGGGGATCGTCACCAGCATCCGCGCGCTGAACGCGGCGACGGCGCCGACGAAGCCGAGCTCGCGGGTGAGCAGCACGGCCGCCATCGCGAAGCCGAAGCTGATCGCGGCGTTCATCACCAGCGGGCCCTGCACGTCGAGGGTGCGCATGAGGCCAGGGCTCAGCAGCCGCGTCATGCGCAGGCCCCAGAAGACGGCGAGCAGCTGTACCGCCGGCACCGCTGCCTGCCACCGCGCGCCGAAGACGAGCGGGACGGCATCGCCCGCGACAGCGGCGAGTCCAAAGAACAGCGGCAGCACCGCCAGGGTGATCGCGTGGGTGCCGACCACGAAGATGCGGGCGAGGTCGTGGCCTGCACGGTGCGCGGTCGCAAAGAAGCTCAGCGAGACGCGGCCGACCGAGGCGGTGATCATCGCCCCCAGCTCGTCCACCAGCCGCATCGCGAAGTTGAGCAGGCCGAGGTCGTGCAGCCCGTGGAACTTGCCGAACAGGAGCAGGAACCCGCGTACCGAAAGCGCGGTCAGCGCCGTCTCCGCCATGATCAGCCAGCCCATGCGCAGCAGCGGCAAGAGGCCCGCGTCGAGGCGGCGCCAGCGGGGGCGGCGTGGCTGGGTGCGCCACAGGAGGAGGACGCTGGCGGCGCTGCCGAGCAGGCTGCCGGCGACCAGGCTCCACGGGCCGAGGCCGGCGGCGGCGGCGGCGAGCGTCCCGGCGATGCTGACGAGCTTGAACCACAGCATGCGCAGGGCAAGGCTGCGGGTGCGCATCTTGCGGGTGAGCAGGGCGGTCGGGAACTGCACCAGCGCCTGGAGCAGGCAGTCGAGCGCCTGCACGCCGATCAGCCACAGCAGCAGCGGCGCCCCGTAGAAGCGGGCGATGGGGGCGGCGATCAGCCAGCAGACCAGGGTCGCCAGGGCACCGAGGCCGAGCAGCACCCAGAAGAGCTGGTCGCTCAGGCGCGGCAACAGCTGCGGCGTGCGGAGCATCGCCTGGGGAACGCCGGCGAAGGCGAGCAGCTGGACGATCGCGACCACGGCGAAGGCGACCGAGGCCAGGCCGAAGTCGGACGGGGTGAGCAGCCGCGCCACCACCAGCGTGGAGGCAAGGGTCGCGACCGCGGAGAACAGGCTCTCCGCCGCCGCCCAGGGAGCCGCCCGGCGCAGGCGCGCGAGCGGGCCCGCGCGCGTAGCGGTACGAGTGCCGGGCAGGCTGGCGGTGTTCAGGAGGAGGCTCCCGGCGGTGTGCCGGTGGCAAGGGAATGCTGCACGCGCTCAGCCCCCGCGCAACGTGGCGGCGCCGATCCGGCGCGCCTTTTCGACGCCGCGAACCAGGAACGAGCGCGCACGCTCGGCAGCGGTGAGCGGCTCGAGCACCCGTCGCGTGTCCTCGATCGTGGAGCCGTACTGGACCTCCATGACCGGGAAGGGAAAGACCGCGCGGATCGCCATGCCGTGCGCCCAGAAACGGTCCATCTCGTCATCGATCGGACGCTCGACGCGGCGGATCGAGCGGCGGAAGCGTGCGGCGCCGCGGCGGGTGAGCAGATAGGCCTGGGTGCCATAGGCCTTGCCCGAGAAGCGGGCGATGTGGCGGTGGAGGAAATGCGCCTCGTTGCGGATGCCGGCCGGCACCTTGGCATAGAGGCGGAGATAGTCGATCGGCCCCATCGCCTCCACCGCAACGTCGAGCCGCTGGAAGAAGACGGGATCGAGCAGGAGGTCGTCCTCCAGCGCCAGCAGCAGATCGGCATCGCTGTTGAACAGGAAGTCCGCCCAGAGCGCCCAGTGGCTGGCGAAGCAGCCGAGCTCGCCCGGCGTGAGCACGCGGCCGCGGGCGATGCGGGCGCGGGCGGGATCATAGGGAAGCTCCGGCGGCGGCGTGCGCCAGCCGTCAAAGAAGCGCCAGTCGAGACCCGTGGCATCCAGCTGCTCCGCCATGCGCGCGCGTCGCTCGACCGAGCCGGGCAGGCTGATCACCCGCACCAGGACGCGCGGCGGGGGAAGGGCCGTTGCGGTCGCCGAGGTCACTGCGCCTGCCCCGCAGAGGGAGCGAAGTAGCTGCGCGCGTAGCGGGCCGCCCCGGCGAGCTCCCACCAGAGGGTGGACGGACGCGCCCGCATGCGCCGCGGCAGACCCGCCCAGCCGCGCAAGGCCGCGCGCGGCGCGCGATCGTGGAGCAGCAGCTTGGCGTGGTAGGCGCCGCGGCCATAGTCATAGGCCTGGAACAGCCCGCGCACGTCCCCCGCCTTGCGGCCATGGTGGTGCGAGACGACGATGCTGGGGTCATAGGCCCCGGCCCAGCCGCGCAGGCTGCACCGGCAGGCGGCGTCGATGTCCTCTGCCGGAAACCGGGCGCCACTGCCGAACAAGGGATCGAAGCCGCCGATCGCGTCGAGCGCGGCGCGGCGGAAGCCGAGATTGGCGCCGCGGATCGCGCCGGGCGGCAGGTAGCGGCCCGGCGGGAAGGAGCGCGGCTCGGTCGATTCGTTGACGGTGGCGGGGAAGTCGGCGGGATCGTGGAGCAGGATGCGGCCGCTGACATAGCCGAGCTCCGGCCGCGCAAAGGCGGCGACGGTGCGGGTGAGCAGCGCCGGATCGGCGTAGCAATCATCGTCGGTGAAGGCGATCAGCCGGCCGGCTGCAACCGCCAGCCCGGCGTTGCGCGCATTGCTGAGGCCGGGAACCGGCTGGTGGGCGATGCGGACGGGGAATGGGACGCGGGCGGCGAACGCCTCGATCGTGGCCTGGGTCGCGTCGGTGGAGCCATTGTCCACCATCACCAGTTCCCAGCTGCCGGAAAAGCGCAGGCCGGCCACCGCCTCAAGACAGCCGCCGAGCTGGGCAGCGCGGTTGCGCGTGCAGATGATGAGCGAAATGTCCAAGCCGTCCTCCGCCGGGAATGCGGCTTGTCTATCGTCCCCGGGCACAGAACGGGAACGGGACTAGAGCCGAAATGGTCGGACACCGCGCCTCCGTGCAGGGGCATGGCGCGGCGCGGCGCCCGCGGCATCCCCTCCGAACCGGTCCGATCCGGCAGCGCACGGCGCCAAACAGAAGAGTAGGCAGGCGTCAGGTTCGGGGAACAGGGGGGCGGCATGGGAGTGGTGGGGATCGCTGTGCTTGCCGCAGGCACCATCACCACCATCGCGGCGCCGGTCTCGCTCGACGATCTGGCCGAGGACATCGCCAACCGGGCGCGCCTCGGCATGGAGGCGCGCGTGGTCTACGACGACAACATCCTGCGGCTGGACCGCGACCAGCCGGTGGCGCCGGACCGCAGCAAGGACGACGTCCGCACGACCCTGTCGGCCGTGGTCGACGTGGCGCAGCGCGTGAGCCGCCAGCGCCTGTTCCTGCGCGGGGCCGCCGGCTATGACTTCTATCGCGAGAACCGCTTCCTGAAGCGCGAGCGGATCGACGCGACCGGGGGTGTCGACTGGCAGGTCGGCGCGCGCTGCGACGGCGAGGCCTCCTTCCGCTACGGGCGCGGCCAGACCGACCTCAGCGACCTGGGCGCGCCGGTGCGCAACACGCGGGAGAGCCGGACGCTAACGCTGGACGGCGGCTGCACGCTGGGAGCCGGGCTGCACCCGGAGATCGGCTATCGGCGCCGGGTGATCGACAACAGTGCGGCGGTGCGGCTGCGGAGCGACCTGGAGGCGGAGCGCGTCTCGGCCGGCATCGCCGTCAATCGTGGGGGGCGGCTGGGGCTGGCGCTGGCCCTCTCGTCCGAGGCGCTCGATTTCCCGAACCGGCCGCTTGCCGATGGACGGCCGGACGCCACGCGGGTGCGAAGCGCCACCGGGCGCGTCACCGCGCGCGGCGCCGCGCTGATCGCAAGCGGGGTGCTCGGCTATGTCGCGGCCGACAGCCGGAATGCGGCCGCGCGCGACTTTTCAGGCCTGGTCGGCGGGGCCTCACTCGCCTGGACCCCCGTGCCGCGGCTGCGCCTGCGCGCGTCGGCCGGGCGCGACGTGGATGCGAGCGGGGACGTTGCTGCCGGCTATTACCTGGCCGACCGAGGCGAACTGGTCGGCCGCTATCGGATCGGGCGCGCGGTGGATTTCGAGCTCGCCGGCAGGATCGAGCGACGACGCTTTCGCGCGGTGGACCTGGCGAGCACCGGCGCGCGCAGCTTCGACCGCACGGCGGAGGCGCGGGCCGCGCTCGGCTGGTCCCCGGTCGAGCGGTTCCGGATCGGGCTGGAGGCGGTGCACGCCCGCCGCACCACCGACGCGCTGTACGGCACCTATCGCAGCACCCGGGGCATGCTGGTCCTGGGGCTGGCGTTCTGAAGAAAGGGGAAGGCCATGGGCAAGGGGATATGGGCCCGACGGATCGCCGCCGCGCTGGCGGCAGGGATGCTCGCCGGGACGGGCAGCGTGCAGGCGCAGGCGCCGATGCAGGGGGGCGGTGGACCGGCGCCTGCGGACGCCGTGCCGGGGGCGGCCGGCGACTATCGTCTGGGGCCCGACGACCAGCTGGAGGTCACCATCTATGGCCAGCCCGACATGCCGCTGCGGCTGCGGATCAAGCAGGACGGCAGCGTCTCGCTGCCCTTGATGGGGAGCGTCACCGCGGCAGGGGAGACCCCGGTCGGACTGGCCGAGAAGATCCGCGCCGGCCTGGTACAGGGAGGCTATCTGCGCGACCCGCGCGTGAACGTGGAGGTGACGAGCTATGTCAGCCGCAGCGTGACGCTGCTGGGCGCGGTGGTGCGGCCCGGCATCTACCCGCTGCAGGGCGCGCAGCCGCTGTCACGGGTGCTGGCGACGGCGGGCGGGCAGCGCGAGGGGAGCGAGACGGTGTTGCTGCGCCGGGGCGACGCCGCCCCGCAGCGCTTCCCGATCGAGGCACTGGCCCGCGGCGGGGCCGGGGATCCGGTGTTGCAGCCGGGCGACCTGCTGTTCGTTCCGGCAGCCGAGCATTTCTACATCTATGGACAGGTGCGCGCGCCCGGCAGCTTTCCGATCCGGGCGGGCATGACCTTTCGCCAGGCCCTGTCGCAGGGTGGCGGGCCCAATGACGCGGGCACGCAGAACCGCATCCGCCTGACCCGGCGGGGGCAGCAGAGCGAGATCGCCGACCTGGACGCGCCGATCGAGGACGGCGACGTGATGTTCGTCCGCGAGCGGCTGTTCTAGCGCAGTGGCGGCCGAGGCGGCATCGGCGACAAGCCGGGAGGACCCTGCGGAGGGTGCGAACGCGCCCGCCCATGCGCCGCGGCTGCGGCGGTTCGCCCTGGCGACGCTGTGGCTGGCGCTGCTGTTCAACATCGCGCTTGCCTGGGTGAACGCGCACGTCGTCGCCATCAACGGCAGCGTCGTGACGGCGGTGCAGGGGCTGGTGATGGGGCTTGCCCTGGCGACCGGGCTGCTGCGGCGCCGCGGCGGCTGGCGGCGCTGGACGGTGCTGCTGATCGCGGCGTGCCTGGCGTGGCTGCTGCTGTCGGTGGTGCGCCAGTCCTTGGAGCTCAAGTTCCTGGGCGATGCGGTGCTGATCCCCGCCTTTGCGCTGCTCGGTACGTGCCTGGGCCGGCGCGAACTGGTGCGCTGGCTGCTGGCGGCGCAACTGCTGATCAGCGTGATCGCGGCCTGGGAGTTGGCGTCGCCGAAGAGCTTCGCGGCGACGTTCAACGTCACCGCCTATTACGTCAACACGCGCGGGATCGAAGCGGAGACCTTCTGGTCGGGCGAGGGGGAGGGGCTGTTCCTGAACGTGGAGCGTCCGAGCGGGCGCAACCTGTTCGCAAGCTCCGGGCTGAACCGGGCGACTTCCGTGTTCCTGGAGCCGGTATCGCTGGGGAACTGGACGATCGTGGTGCTGATCGTGCTGGTGACGCTGTGGGGGCGGATCGGCTGGGGCACGCGCGCGACCTTGGTGCTCAGCGACCTGTTCCTGGTGGTGGCATGCGACGGGCGGTTCGCGCTGGTGTGCGCGTTCGGCATCCTCCTGGGCGTGCCGTTCGGCCGCTGGGGGCCGCGGCTGTGGCCGCTGGTCTACCTGCCCGTGCTGGTCGCGACGCTGTTCGCGCTGCGGGCGGCAGAACTGCTGCCGCGCGGTGGCGACACCTTCGCGGGGCGGTTGCGCAAGGGAGTCGACTATCTGGGCCGGCTGGAAGTGGCGGACGTGTTCGGGGGCCAGTCGAGCGCCAACATTTACGCCAATGCGGATGCCGGCTGGGCCTATCTGATCCAGTCGCAGTCGCTGTTCGGCTTCCTCGCCTTCTGGCTGCTGGTGGTGCTGATGGCGCGCGAGCGCACCGCCGAGCTGCGCGCCTTTGTCAACGCGACCGCCATCTATGTCGCGCTGTGCATGCCGATCAGCTACTCGTTCCTCTCGATCAAGACGGTGGCGCCGATCTTTGCGCTCTATGGCTGCCTGATCGCGGTGGCGCGGCGTTCGATCGGGCCGAGCGGGCTCGTGGGCCTGCCGATCCGGGCGGCGGCGCCGCGGGGGCAACCGCCCCGCGTTGGGCTTGCGCTTGCGGCCTTCGGGGCCGGCTGATGCAGCGCAGCCGCCCTCCGCACCGCGTGCGGCGCAACCCGGTGCTGGGCGAAGCGCTTGCCGCCTGCCGTGCCCACCTGGTCCATGCGGCGTTGTTCAGCGCGCTGCTGAACCTGCTCTACCTCGCGCCGTCGCTCTACATGCTGCAGGTCTATGACCGGGTGGTGCCGACGCGCGGCGTGATGACCCTGGGCATGCTGACGCTGATCTTCCTGGCAGCGGTGGCGACGCTGGGGGTGCTGGACCTGTTGCGCACCCGCCTGCTGATCCGCGCCAGCGCGCGGCTCGACCGGCTGCTGGGGCCCGCATTGATCGGAACGCTGCTGCAGGCGCCGAACGCGCAAGGGCAGGGGGGCGTCCTGCTGCGCGAGTTCGACACGCTGCGCCAGACGATCACCGGCCTTGGCATGATCGCGCTGTTCGATGCGCCCTGGTCCCCGATCTACATGCTGGTGTGCTTCCTGCTCCACCCGGCGCTGGGGGTAATGGCGGTGGCGTGTTCGGCGATCCTACTGCTGCTCACCTTTTTGAACGAACGCGGCACCAAGGCGCTGATCCAGGATGCCTCCGCCGCGCAGCAGCATGGCTATCAGCGGGTGGACGCGAGCCTGGCGGCGGCAGGCGTGGTGCGGGCGCTGGGCATGCAGCCGGGGCTGGTGCGGCTGCACCTGCGCGACCGGCAACTCGCACAGGCGCTGCAGATGCGCGCGGCCTTTGTCGGGGCGCGCTACCTTACCCTCGCGCGGACGGTGCGGATCGCGATGCAGTCGCTGGCCCTGGGGCTGGGCGCGTTGCTGGCCATCGAGCAGCGGATTTCCGGCGGGACGATCTTTGCCGCCTCGCTGCTCATCGCGCGGGCGCTGGCGCCGATCGAGGGGATCACCGCCGCCTGGCGCAACATGATCCAGGCGCGGACCGCCTATGGCGCGCTGCTGGGGCTGTTCGACGCCGCCGGTCCCGCCGGTGGGCAGACGCGGCTGCCGGAGGTGCGCGGCGACGTGGCGGCCGAGCGCCTGTCCGTCGCCGATCCCGAAGGCGCGCGCCTGGTGCTGCACGGCATCGACCTGCGCATCGCCGCGGGGGAGATGGTGGGGGTGATCGGGCCAAGCGGTGCCGGCAAGTCGACGCTGGTGCGCGCCCTGGTCGGGGCGCAGCCCGCAGCGGCCGGAGCGGTGCGGATCGACGGCGCCGCGCTCGCCGACTGGCCGGCGGAGCAACTGGCGGCGGCGATCGGCTATGTCCCGCAGGAGCCAACGCTGTTCGGGGGCACGATCAAGCAGAACATCGCCCGGTTCCGGAGCGCGGAAGGAAGCGAGGGGGCAACGCTGGACGCGGAGGTGATCCGCGCCGCCCGCCAGTGCGGAGCACACGACTTCATCCTGCGGCTGCCCCAGGCCTATGACACAAGGCTTGGATGGAACGGGGCCGGGCTGTCGGTGGGGCAGGCACAGCGGATCGCGCTGGCGCGCGCGCTGTTCGGACGACCCCGCGTGCTGGTGCTGGACGAGCCCAACGCCAGCCTGGATGCGCAGGGCGAGGCGCAGCTCTCCGCGGCGCTTGCCGAGCAGAAGCGCGCCGGCGTCACCATCATCGTGGTCGCGCACCGCACCGGCATCCTGGCGGCGAGCGACAAGCTGGTGGTGCTGCGCGACGGCCGGCTGGAGATGTTCGACACGCGCGAGGCCGTGGTCCGCCAGCTTTCGGGCGGCCGTGCCATCGCGGACGACGCGGGGGGGAGCGCATGAGCCGGAGCCCGGTGGGAGGAATCCGAGGTGCGCTGGCGCCACGACGCGTGCCCGCCGCAAGCGTAGCCGGCGTGGTCGGCGTGGCCGAAGCGGGCGAGACTGCCGGCGATGGTGTGGAGCGGGAGGGGCGGATCGGCTGGCTGCTGGTGCTGCTGTTCTTTGGCGTCTTCCTGGGCTGGGCGGCGTTCGTGCGGCTGGATGCGGCCGCCTATGCGGGCGGCGCGGTGGCAGTGGCGGGAAACCGCCAGGCGGTGCAGCACCAGCAGGGCGGCATCGTAGCCGCGCTGCTGGTGCGCGAAGGCCAGCGGGTGGCGCGGGGGCAGGTGCTGATCGAACTTGCCGGCAGCGAGACGCGCGCCCTGGAGCGCTCACTCACCGCGCAGGTGATCGCGTTGCAGGCGCAGCGTGCGCGGCTGACGGCGCAGCTGACCGGCGCGCCGCTGGAGCCGCCGCCGGGCTTTGCGCGCCTGGAAGGCGACGACCGCATCGAGGCGGAGCGGGCGATGGCCTTGCAGCGTCGCGAGCTTGCCGCGAGCGAGACGGCGCTCACCGACCAGCGGGTAGTGGTGGCGCAGCAGGGCGCGCAGCTGGTGTCGCGCAGCATCGGCATCCGCGAGCAGTTGCGCGCGATCGACGCGCAGCAGCGGCTGCTGGAGGACGAACTGCGCGGGATGCGGGCGCTGGCGGTGAAGGGCTTTGCGAGCGAGAACCGCATCCGCGCGCTGGAACGCAGTGCTGCCGCCCTGGAGGGCGAGGCGGGGCGGCTGCGTGCGAACGACGCTGAAGTGCGCGAGCAGATCGGCGAGAAGCAGTTGCAGAGCCGATCGCTCACCTCCGATGACCGGCAGCAGCTGACGGACTTGCTCCGCACGACCGAGTTCACGCTGAACGACCTGATGCCCAAGCTGAGCGCGGCGCGGGAGGCGCTGGCGAACACGCTGATCCGGGCGCCGGCGTCGGGCCAGATCGTGGGGCTGACGGTGCACACGGTGGGCGGGGTGATCGGCGCGGGCGAGCGGCTGATGGAGATCGTGCCCGAGCGGGTGGCGCTGGTGATCCAGGCGCGGATCGCGCCCGACGATGCTGACGACCTGTTCGTGGGGCAGGAGGCGGAAGTGCGTATCCCGGCACTCCATGCGCGGGCGCTGCCGCCGATCCTCGGCACGATCAGCCGCTTGTCCGCCGACAGTTTCGAGGACCAGCGCACCGGCACCCATTACTACACGGGCGAGGTGGTGGTGCCGGAGGCGGGCCTGGCCGTCATGCGTCGCCATGCGCGCGGGCGGGAGATCAAGCCGGGACTGCCCGTCGAAATCCTGATCCCGCTCCGACGCCGGACCCTGCTGCAATATCTTCTGGAGCCGCTGGACCAGAGTTTGTGGCAAAGCTTTCGAGAACATTAAACGATTGGCCTGAACTCCGTTCGTCGTGGTTTCGGAACAGAATCTTTTGCTTGACCGTTGAGACTGCGAAAGGAACTATCGTGGAGTCGGAGAGCGGGGCAGCCCGCCGAGGAGAGGATGACGATGAAGGTGCCGTTCGAACAGCTTGAAGACACGATGCCTGCATCGTTGGCACTGAGCTTCCTTATCTCAGCTGTGGTTGGTGCCGTGATCTGGTCCCTGGTGTTGTTCGCTATTCTCTGAGCATCGGCTGCGGGCGGGGAAAACACTAGGCCGCGGGCAGGTTATTTGTGCAGTGCAACGGGCGTCGATCTTGGATCCTTACGAGCAAGATTGGCGCCCTTGCTGTATTCAGCGGCGTTGGGCACGGCGGAAGCACGCTAAAAGTTCCGCAGGTGCGAACGTCTTTCGGAGAACACAGCGGCGGCTCGATGTAGCTTCGTCGGGCTCCGTTCGACGCGTAGGATTGCGCGGCGCTCCAGCGGGGTCCGGCCTCCGCATGAAAGCCGGGCGGAGAGGCAGGCGCGCTGTGCTGGCCGCCTGCGTCGCAGAATCGCCGGCGCACGCGATTCGGGATTTCAGGACGCGTCTGACACGACGCTGGTGTCCGATGGCGCTTTCCGAGCCGATCGATGGGTGCTCGCCGGGACGATCCGTTTGATTGTCACACCTCCAGGGAAGGCGCGGTTGGTTCGTTCGAAGCCAGCCGTCGCATGCGGACGGGCCATGTCGCGATGGTCTCCAAGGTGGTGAGCGACGGTGAGATCCTGCTGCGGGAAGCGGATGGGGAACGACCTTGCCTTCGACGAGAGGGTAGGGGTTCTAACGGCGCGCCGTGAAGTTCCCGCTCCCGTGACCGCGCCCGGCTAGGGGCGAGAAGGTCGCGCCGCTTCTTCCGGGTCGTGCGGGTTGCTGAAGACGTAGCGCGGCGTATCGGCGTGCCGGCCCGCAGCGATGTTCGCGGCCGGCCGATCCCGACAGGGGCGCCGATAGGCGGACGCTGCATCGTGGCGCAATCCCCGGTTCGCGTCTCTGTTCGTGTCGAGGGAGAGCCGTGCCGAGCGCAAGGCGACCGGATCAGGGCTGCTCCAGCGTGTCACCGGGGCGCTTGGCCGTGTCGCGTGAGCGGTGCCGGGATCAGAAAGCCATCATCGTCGATCGCAAATGTCAGGCGTCGGCCGCTTGGGCGAGGGGGGCGAACACGAGCCGGTCGATGATGTCCGCGACCGCCGCTGCGTCCTCCTGGCGATCCGCTTCCAGCCACCATCGCAGGATCGCGAGCGTTGCGGCGACGCCGTGGGCGATGCCCAGATCACGGGGCAGCCATGGCTGGACGGGCGTCTCGACACCGCCGGCAGCGGCGATGGCGCGCGCAGTGATGTCGCGTCGCATGACCTCTCCCGCGCCGACGAGCAGGGCGCGGCACAGCGGGCGGCGCGCCTCGACGAAACTCGCCAGCGCCAGAGCGGCACCGTGCGTATCCTGTGCGATCACCAGCGGCGCGACGCGGGCGAGAAGCTCACCGATCCACTGATCGGCGATGTCCCCCAGCAATGCCTCCGTCGAGGGATAGTGGCGAAAGAAGGTCGCGTAGCCGACGCCGGCCCGCTTGGTGATCGCGGCCACGGTCACCTCCTCGAACGGCGTTTCCGCGACGAGGGCGAGCAGCGCGGCGTGCAGCGCGCGACGCGACTTGGCGATGCGGGGGTCGGCGTGTGCCGTGTCCCTTGACTTGCCGGGCGGGGTCGCCACTTTATGATCCACCATGTATCATAAGTAGGCGTATCGAGATGACCGATCAAGCGATCTCCGGTTTCTGCCCCGTGTCGGCGCGGGACGACCGCAAGTCGGCGGCTGTCGCGCTGGCTGGGCAGAGCGGGCAGGGCGGCGTGCAGATGCGCGTCGTGCGCGATTTCGCGGAAGCCCGCGGGCTGCTGCGCAATCCCGAAGCGCGGCAGGCGGGGTTCCTGGCGGACCTGGTGAACAAGGTGTCGCTCACCCGCGTCCCGATCCTCTACCAGCACGGGGCGGAGCACCGGCGGCAGCGCGGCGCGACCGCGCGCTTCTTTGCGCCGCGGGTGGTCACCACCGCCTATCGCGCGCTGATGGAGCGCACGAGCGACGAACTGGTCGCGCGCCTCAGGGCGACAGGGCGGGGCGATCTGGACACGCTCGGGCTGGAGATGGCGGTGACGATCGCGGCGGAAATCGTGGGCCTGACCGACAGCGACCGCGCGGGGATGGCGAAGCGGCTGGGCGCGCTGGTGACCGGCATGCCGCAGGGGGGATCGTGGCTGGCGACGGTGCTCGGCTTCGCACGCGGGCAGCTGCGCGCGCTGAATTTCCTGCTGCGCGACGTCCGGCCTGCGGTTGCGGCACGGCGGCTGCAGCGGCGCGACGACGTGATCTCGCACCTGCTGGACGAGGGCTATTCGGAGCGCGAGATCCTGACCGAATGCCTGACCTATGGTGCGGCGGGCATGATCACCACGCGCGAATTCCTGACCATGGCCGGCTGGCACCTGCTGGAGGACGATGCGCTGCGGGACCGCTTCCTGGCTGGCGACGAGGGCTCGCGGATCGCGATCCTGGAGGAAATCCTGCGCCTGGAACCCGTCGTCGGCATGTTGTTCCGCAGGACCGCGGCCGAGAGCGAGGTCGTCGCGCTGGACGTGCGGGGTGCGAATGGCGACGCTGCGGCCGTCGGAAGCTGCCCGCATCGGCTCGATCCGGACCGGAGCCCGGCCGAGCGGGTCGGACGCGCGGGGCTTGCCTTTGGCGACGGCGCGCATCGCTGCCCCGGAGCCCAGGTCGCGCTGCAGGAGGCGGCGATCTTCCTCGATCGGCTGCTGCGTGTCCCCGGCATCCGGCTGGCACGCACGCCGGACATCGGCTGGAACGCGCTGATCGCGGGTTATGAACTGCGCGGTGCGACGCTCGTGTGCGAAGGCGCAGCGGCATGATCGCGCGCTTCGCCATCGCCGCCGCTGCTGTGACCCTGCCGCTGGCGACAGCGGCAGCGGCCGCCCCGACCAGTCCGACCGGCCGCTGGCTGACGGAGGGCAATCAGGCGATCGTGGAAATCGCCCCCTGCGGGCCGGCGCTGTGCGGCGCGATCGTGAAGGTCCTGAAGCCCGATCCGAAGGCGCCGAAGACCGACGTCAACAATCCGGATCCCAGGCTGCGGAACCGCTCGACGAGCAGCCTGCGGATCCTGACCGGCTTTGTCCCGGACAAGGCGCGGTGGAAGGGGCAGGTGTACGATCCGCGCAGCGGCCGCACCTACAAGTCCTTCCTGGCAGTGCAGGCGGATGGAACGCTGGCGCTGACCGGCTGCGTCTGGAAGCTGTGCCAGACTCAATCCTGGCGGCGGGCGCAATGACCGGGCAGGTCCGCACCCCACGGCGTCAGCCCTGGGGCAAGGATCGCGATGTGGGAAGTGGTGCCCGGGGACGGGGTCGAACCGCCGACACTGCGATTTTCAGTCGCATGCTCTACCAACTGAGCTACCCGGGCATTCCGTCCTAAACCGGACAGAGCGCGCCTGTTAGTCGGCGGATTCTTGGCTGTCCAGCCCGCTGTGCGAAATTCTTTCTGCCGGGGCCTGGGTGCCCGGCAGGCGATAGCCTTCGCCGAGCCAGTTGAGCAGGTCGCGGTCGCGACAGCCCTGGCTGCAGAAGGGGGCGTGCTGCGCGGCCACAGGGGCTCCGCACAGCGCGCAGACGTCACGGGAAGCGCGCTTGGACATGGCCGGCGGATATGGCGAGGGCGGGGTCCTCCCGCAAGGCGACGGGCGCGCCGATGCGGCTTGCAAGCTCCGCCAGCCACTCAGGACGGGCAGCGAGATGGGCGATGAGCGCTGGGTGCGCGGTGAGCGTGCGCTCGCCCGCGCCGCCGGTGCGTTCGGCGACGCGCAGCAGCGCGCGGGCGTGGGCGGCGACGGGATCGTGGGCGTGGAGCTCCGGGATCGACACGCGGGCGCGGCGGCGGACGATTTGGACGAAGCCGAAGCCGTTGACGGCGGTGCGCTCGAACGGCTGTGGCAGGGCGGCGTCGATCGCCGCGGCGGCGGCCTGGCGCGCGGCCTTGTCGCCGGCGTCCGGCAGGTCGATGCCGATCGAGCCGCCAATGTCGAGGCGGCGGATGGCGCGGGCGGCGGCGGCGGCTCCGGCGACGGCGAGGGTGGCGGGCGCCTGCTCGCCGTCCACGTCGATCAGCGTCATCGCCGGGGTGAGCGAGAGGGTGAGGCTGCCGGTGGCGAATGCCACCCGGCCGGTGACGGCTTCCTCCAGCAGCGTCGACCAGCCGGCGTCCTCGAGCAGGTCGGCGTCGAAGCGGCCGAGCAGCTGCGCGTCGGGAAGGCGTTGGAGCAGGTCGGGGCCGGGGCCGGGCGTCGCGCCTTCGAGTGCCGGACGCGCGCGGGCGCGTTTGGGCTTACCGGGCTCGGGGAGCGGCGGGCGGGTGATCTCGATGAGGAGCGTGGCGCCCTCAGGCGTTGCGCGGGGCAGGGGAGCGAGCATCGCCTCGCCGCAGTCCCACACGACGACGCCTTCGTTGCGCTGGGTCAGTCGCTTGGCGAGGCGTGCCGCCAGCACCGTGCCGGCACGGAGGCTATCGTCGGGCTCGATGCACGCTTCAAGGATGCTGTCGCCGTCGAGCAGCGCGGCGCGGGTTTCGCCGATCCCGCGCTCGACGACCCAGCGCATGGGGTCAGGCGAAGCGGTAGCCGCTGGTTTCCAGCAGCGCGCGGGTGTCGAACAGCGGCAGGCCAACAACGCCGGAATGGCTGCCCGACAGGAAGCGCACGAAGCTTTCGGCGCGGCCCTGGATAGCGTAGCCGCCCGCCTTGCCCTCACCCTCGCCCGAGCGAAGATACCAGTCGATCTCGACGTCGGTGAGCCGCTTGAAGGCGACGACGGTGTCGGTGACGCGCACGCGGGCCTTGCCGTCGAGCCCGATCACGCACACCGCGGACAGGCAATGGTGGCGGCGCCCGGAGAGCAGGGCGAGCATGGCGCGGTGGTCGGCCTCGTCGGCGGGCTTGTTGAGGATGCGGCGGCCGACGCCGATGGTGGTGTCGCCAGCGACGACGATCTCGTCCGGCGCGCGATCGACGGCGCGCGCCTTTTCCTCGGCCAGCCGCAGCGCGTAGGGGCGCGGCAGTTCGCCGGGGCGCGGGGTCTCGTCGAGTTCCGGGCCGGCGATGCGATCGGGCACGACGCCGAGTCGCGCCAGCAACTCGCGGCGGCGCGGGGAGGTGGAGGCGAGGACGAGCCGCATTGGCTCGGGTCTTATTTGAAGCGGTAGGTGATACGACCCTTGGTCAGGTCGTACGGGGTCAGCTCGACGAGCACCTCGTCGCCGACCAGCACGCGGATGCGGTTCTTGCGCATCTTGCCGGCAGTGTGGCCGAGAATCTCATGGTCGTTCTCAAGCCGGACGCGGAACATGGCGTTGGGCAGAAGCTCCACCACCTGACCGCGCATTTCCAGAAGTTCTTCTTTTGCCAAAAAATCCTCGCAGGGCTGAAAAGTCGCGGTGCCTTACTCCGGGCGCCGCCAAAAGGAAAGGCGGACGCGGTTCCCGCACGGGCCGCCGCACATCCGACGCGCCCGATATGGGGAGGCTGTTGCCCAAAGTCCACGGAAGGCGGGGCCGAAGGCCCGATCAGGTGCCGGCGAGGGCGGCGAGCAGCAGCAGGGCGACGATGTTGGTGATCTTGATCATCGGGTTCACGGCCGGGCCGGCGGTGTCCTTGTAGGGATCGCCCACCGTGTCGCCGGTGACGGCGGCCATGTGCGCTTCCGATCCCTTGCCGCCGTAGTTGCCGTCCTCGATGTATTTCTTGGCATTGTCCCAGGCGCCGCCGCCCGAGGTCATCGAGATGGCGACGAACAGGCCGGAGACGATGACGCCGAGCAGCATTGCGCCGAGGGCCGCGAAGCCCTGCGCCTGGCCCGCGACCGCGGCGATGACGAAGTAGACGAGGATCGGGGAAAGCACGGGGAGCAGCGAGGGGACGATCATCTCGCGGATTGCGGCGCGGGTGACGATGTCGACGGTGTGGGCATAGTTGGGGCGGCTGGTGCCGGCCATGATGCCGGGATCGTCGCGGAACTGGCGGCGGACGTCCTCCACCACCGATCCGGCGGCGCGGCCGACCGCGGTCATGCCGAACGCGCCGAACAGGTAGGGGAGAAGCGCGCCCAATAGCAGCCCGACGATCACGTACGGGTTCGATAGCGAGAAATCGACGGCGAGTTCGGGGAAGAAGCGGTTGAGGTCGGTGGTGTAAGCGCCGAACAGGACGAGGGCGGCAAGCGCTGCGGAGCCGATCGCATAGCCCTTCGTCACCGCCTTGGTGGTGTTGCCGACCGCGTCGAGCGCATCGGTGCGCTGGCGGACGTCGTCGGGGAGCCCGGCCATTTCGGCGATGCCGCCGGCATTGTCGGTGACGGGTCCATAGGCGTCGAGCGCCACCACCATGCCGGCGAGCGCCAGCAGCGCGGTGGCGGCAAAGGCGACGCCGATGATGCCGGCAAGCTGATAGGACGCGATCACCGCGACGACGATCACCAGCGTGGGGAGGGCGGTGGACTCCAGCCCGATGGCGAGGCCCTGAATGACGTTGGTGCCGTGGCCGGTGGCGGATGCACGCGCGATCGAGCGGACCGGGCGATAGCGGGTGCCGGTGTAATATTCGGTGATCCACACCAGCAGCGCGGTGACGCCCAGGCCGATCATCATGCACCAGAACAGGTCCATGCCGGTGAAGTGGGTGGACGCGGTGGCGGCGGTGCCGAGCGCGCCCTCAACCGTCAGCGCATCGTCGAGCGGGTCCAGGAAGCCGGCGCCGCCGATCACCTGGTCGAGGTCGCCGAGCGTCCAGCGGCAGGCGAGATAGATGAGCGGGACCGCGAGCACGATCGTGGTCCACAGCCCCTTGTAGAGCGCGCCCATGATCGAGCCGGTGCGGCCGAGCCGGACCATATAGGTGCCGGCGATCGAGGCGAGGATGCAGGCGCCGCCCACCACCAGCGGCAGCGCCATCAGCGCGAGCAGCTCGGCGGAGGAGGCCTGCACGAGCAGCGCGATCGACACCATGGTGAGACCCAAGGTGACGACATAGGTTTCGAACAGGTCGGCGGCCATGCCGGCGCAGTCGCCGACGTTGTCGCCGACGTTGTCGGCGATCACGGCGGGGTTGCGGGGATCGTCCTCGGGGATGCCGGCCTCGACCTTGCCGACCAGGTCGGCGCCGACGTCTGCGGCCTTGGTGAAGATGCCGCCGCCCAGCCGCGCGAAGATGGAGATGAGCGAGGCACCGAACGCGAGTGCGGTGAGCGCCTCGACCACTTCGCGATCGTTGGGCGCATGGCCGGCGATGGAGACGAGATACCAGAAGAGGCCGGCGATCGCGAGCAGGCCGAGCCCTGCGACGAGCATGCCGGTGATGGCGCCCGATCGAAAGGCGAGGGTGAGGCCGGCCTGGAGCGAGCGGCGCGATGCTTCTGCGGTGCGGACGTTGGCGCGTACGGAGATGGTCATGCCGACATAGCCGGCTGCGCCCGACAGCACCGCGCCGAGGACGAAGCCGCCCGCGGAGAGCAGGCTGACGGTGGGGATGAGGAGGATGGCGACAAGCACGCCGACGACGGCGACCGCGCGATACTGGCGCCCGAGATAGGCGCCGGCGCCCTCCTGGATCGCGGCGGCGATCGCCTGCATCCGCGCGTCGCCGGGGGAGGCGCGCAGCACCTGCATGCCGGTGAAGACTCCGTAGAGAACGGCGAGGACGCCGCATGCCATGGCGAAATAGACGATCGTCATTTGCCCCTCCTGTCCGAGGTGGCCCGGCGTTCGTGCGTCGGGTCTAACCCATCGGCGCGAGCATATGCCGATGCGGCGGGAGCACAAGGGCGTTCGGGTGAGGGAACAGCGCCGCCGACCTCACGCGCCTCTCCTTCCGCGCGCTTCTCCTTCCGTTTGTCTCGAGCAGGGATCGAGCTCTGTCGAGAGCCCGTGTCGAGAGAGCCGCGGCCGGTTTCTCGAGACGCCGTCTCGACAAGCTCGACGGCTCCTCGAAACGAACGGGGATGTCCGACCCCGCGGGGCGGTGACGACGCTGCGCATGCCCGTTCGTCCTGAGGTGCCATTGAGCGAAGTCGAAATGGCGTATCGAAGGACCGGCGCAGGTGCTTCGATACGGGGCTTCGACAAGCTCAGCCCCTACTCAGCACGAACGGTTCTCGCTCTAGCCGCCGTGATGGGGCAGCCGATCCGTAGGCAACCCTGTACCCCGGCGAAGGCCGGGGCCCAGTTGGGGGACGGGAGCGAAGGTGCGAACCCTTACCGAGTGCGTCGCAACTGGGCCCCGGCCTTCGCCGGGGTACGGGGGGGCGGGGGCAGGCCTCGCCTATCCGCCGTGGTGTTGAAAGCCGAGCCGCGTTGGGAGCGGTATGGGGGCGGCGTTGTCGGTGAGGACGAGGCCGGGCTCGGCGTGGAAGCGCCCCACCTGGGTGGCGGGTACCGGCGGCGTGACACCGGCCGGAAGCGCGAACAGCAGCTCGTAGTCGTCGCCGGCGGTGGCGGCGGCGAGGCGGGCAGCGTGCGAGTCGCCGTCATAGCGGACGAGATTGGCGGAGCGGGGAACGTGGGCGAGGTCGATCGTGACACCCAAGCCGCTGGCGGCGGCCATGCGGCTGGCGTCGAGCAGCAGGCCGTCCGACACGTCCATCATGGCGTGCACCACCGGCGACAGCGCGTGGCCCTCGGCCAGGCGCGGGGTGGGGCGGCGGTAGTGGTCGAGCAGCGCCGGCGGTCCCTCGGCGCCACGGGCGATGGCGAGGCCGGCACCGGCGTCGCCGATGGTGCCGGTGACCCAGAGCGCGTCGCTTGCGCGCGCACCGTCTCGGGCCGGCGTTACGTCGCTGTGGCCGATCGCGGTGAGCGACAGGAAGCGCGGGCTGCCGGCGGGCTGGCGTACGGTGTCGCCGCCGAGCAGCGGGCAGTCGAACGTGGCGAGCGCCACGCCGAGCCCGGCGAGGAACGCGCGGTCCCAAGCATCGTCGCCGAGCGGGTAGCCGAGCAGCACGCCGACCGGCGTCGCGCCCTTGGCGGCGAGGTCGGAGAGGTTGGTGGCCAGCAGCTTCCAGGCGACGGTGTCGGCGGGATCGTCGGGCAGGAAATGCACGCCCTCCACCAGCAGGTCGCTGGTGAGGACGGTGGCGGGCGTGGTCCCGGCGGGCAGCACTGCCGCGTCGTCCGTCAGCCCGCGCGCGGCGGGGTGGAGCGGCAGCGCGCGCAGCGCCTCCAGGAACTGGGCCTCGGTCATGCGGCGGTTGTGCCCCGGACGGGGCAGCGCGTCACGCCTCCGGTGCTTCCGTTGCAGCCGGCGAGCTGCCGCGCACGGTCTTGGCGACGCCGTCCAGCAGGCCGTTGACGAAGCCCTTTTCGCGGCGGTCGTAAAAGGCGTCCGCGACGTCGATATATTCGCTGATGACGGCGGCGGCGGGCACGTCGACGCGGGCGATCAGTTCATAGGTGCCGGCGCGCAGGATCTGGCGCATCGGCTTGTCGAGGCGGTCGAGCGACCAGCCTTCGGAAAGCTTGGCGGTGATGGCGCGATCGATCTCCTCGCGGCGGGCGTCCACGCCGCGCACCACGTCGTCGAAGAAGGCGATGTCCGCCTCGGCATATTCGACGCCCTCGATGGTCGCGCCCAGGCGGTGCTGGTGGAACTCGTGCAGCAGCGTCGGGATCGGCGTGCCCTCCATCTCCTGCTGGTAGAGCGCCTGGACGGCAGCGAGGCGAGCGGCGGCGCGGGCCTGGCGGAGCGCACGGGGGCGAGGATTGGGCGTGGTCATGATCAGGTCGTCCATTGGCCGGGGCGCAAGGAGAATGCGCGCGCCGGCGAGAAAGTTCAGGAAAGGCGGATCGCGACCGAGCGGGCGTGGGCGGGAAGCCCCTCCGCCTCGGCCAGCGTGACTGCGGCCGGGCCGATACGCCCAAGTGCCGCAGCATCCAACCCTAAGAAGCTGGTGCGCTTCATGTAATCGAGTACCGACAGGCCGGAGGCGAAGCGTGCGCGGCGGCCGGTGGGCAGCACGTGGTTGGGACCCGCCACATAGTCGCCGACCGCCTCGGGCGTGTGGCGACCGAGGAAGACGGAGCCGGCGTTGCGCACACGGTCGAACAGCGGCTCGGGATTGTCGACGGCAAGCTCGAGATGCTCGGGCGCGAGGCGATCGACCAGCGGCATCGCCTGGTCGAGGCGTTCGACCAGCACGATCGCGCCGTTCGCGTCCCAGCTGTCGCGGGCGACGGCCTTGGTGGCGAGGGTGGCGATCTGGCGATCGACCGCCTCGGCCACGGCATCGGCGAAGAGCGCGTCGTCGGTGAACAGGATCGACTGGCTGGTGGGATCGTGCTCGGCCTGGCTGAGCAGGTCGGCAGCGATCCACTCCGGATCGTTGGCGCCGTCTGCCACCACGACGATCTCGGACGGACCGGCGACCATGTCGATGCCGACGACGCCGTAGAGCTGGCGCTTGGCCTCCGCGACCCAGGCATTGCCCGGACCGGTGACGACGTCGACCGGCTTGATGCGTTCGGTGCCATAGGCGAGCGCGGCGATCGCCTGCGCGCCGCCGATGCGCCATACCTCGTCCACGCCCGCAAGCGCGGCGGCGGCGAGGACGAGCGGGTTCACCACGCCATCGGGGGTGGGCGTCACCATCACCAGCCGCTCGACGCCCGCGACCTTGGCGGGGACGGCGTTCATGAGGACCGAGGACGGGTAGGCGGCGCGCCCGCCCGGCACATAGACGCCGGCGGCCTGGACCGCGCGCCACCGGGCACCGAGGCGGACGCCTGCGTCATCGACTTGGTCGCTGTCGGCGGGGCGCTGCTTCGAATGGTAGGCGACGATGCGGTCGTGGGCGAGTTCGAGCGCGGCGCGCAGATCGGGGGCGAGCCCTTCGAGCGCGGCGATGCAATCGGCCTGCTCGATGCGCCAGCCGGTCTCTTCCGGATCGTGGCGGTCGAAGCGGCGGGTGAAGGCGGCGAGCGCGGCGTCGCCCTCGTCGCGCACGGCGGCGAGGATCGCGCGCACGTCCCGGGCGACATCGGCGTCGGCCTCACGGCGGGCGTCGACGAGCTCGGCGAAGCCGCGCTCGAAATCGAGATCGGTGAAGTCGAGCCTCAGCATGCGGTCTTCTCCATCACCGCACGGCGGAACGCGTCCACCAGCGGCACCACGTCGGGCCGGGTCTTGAAGGCGGCGCGGTTGGCGACGAGGCGCGAGCTGACCTCGGCGATCACCTCGACCTCGACCAAGCCGTTTTCCTTGAGCGTACGGCCCGAGGAGACGAGGTCGACGATGCGCGGCGCGAGGCCGAGCACCGGGGCGAGCTCCATCGCGCCGTTGAGCTTCACGCACTCCGCCTGCACGCCGCGGCGGGCGAAGTGCTGGCGGGTGACGTGCGGATATTTGGTGGCGACGCGGACATGGCTCCAGCCGCGCGGATCATCGTGCTCGGCCATGCCGGCGGGTTCGGCGACCGAGATGCGGCAATGGCCGATGCCGAGATCGACCGGCGCGTAGAGCTCCGAATATTCGAACTCGGCAAGCACGTCGGAGCCGACGATGCCGAGCTGGGCGGCGCCGTGCGCGACGAAGGTCGCGACGTCGAACGCGCGCACGCGGATCAGGTCCACGGCGGGCGTGTTGGTGCGGAAGCGCAGCGCGCGGCTGCCTTCGTCGGAAAAGGCGGGTTCCGGCACGATGCCGACGGCCGCCAGCAGCGGCAGCGCCTCTTCGAGGATGCGCCCCTTGGGGACGGCGAGAATGAGCGGATCGGTCATGAGCGGCGCGGCTTTACTTGGGGTGTGCGACCGGCGCAACTCGGCCGGGCCCGGCCGGGATCACGCGCCATCGAGTTCGGGATAGTGGCGGAAGATGCCGTCCTCGTTGAACGACAGGCGTCGATCGCTCGCAAGATAGGCGGCGACGCCCGGCAGGGAGCGGACGAGGCCATGGATCTTGAGCAGCGCGGGATAGTCATGCTCGATCGCCGCCATGCGCCGCGGGAACATGTAGCGCAGCCCCTCGATCAGCTGGAACAGCGAGGTGTCGGCATAGGTCCAGCGATGGTCGATCAGCCATTCGCCGGGGTTCGCCTGTGCCGCGCCGTCGAAATGCGCCAGGAACTTCGGGATGCGCTCGGCCCGGAACTGCTCGGCGGCGCGGAGCGCCTCCGCCTTCTGGTCCTCGTAATATTCGCCCATGGCGACGGGATGGTGGATGTTGTGCACCTCCGCCACCATGTCTGCGATCGTGAGCTGGAGCTGGTGGAGCCAGAGCCGGTCGGAAAGGCGCGAGGGCGCCAGGTCGTGACGCTCGCCCAGATAAAGCAGGATGTTCGCGGTCTGCCCGATCACGAAACCCTGGAGCTCGAGATAGGGCGGGGCGAAGGGCGGGCGCTGGGTGTAGCGGGCCATGTCCTCGACCAGCGCCTGGGTGCCGCGTTCGCGGGCGCAGTCACAATATTCGATACCGGCCGCTTCCAGCGCCAGGCGCACGAACTCGCCGCGACCCTGGATCTCAGGCCAGTACCAAAGATTGTACGACATCGGCGCTACTCTCCTGGAGCGCGGGCCCGGATTGCCAGCGCGTGGACGCGGTCTATGAGCAGGTCGGACAGGGCCTGGTTCACCATCCGCTGGCGCTCAACGCGCGAGCGGCCCGCAAAGGCCCCGCTTTCGACGACGACGGTGAAGTGGGATTCGCCGGTGCCGTTGTCGCCGCTGTGGCCGGCATGGCGCCCGCTGTCGTTGATGACTTCGAGATGCGTCGGGGCAAGCGCCTGCGTGAGGCGAGCGGTGATTTCGGAGGCGATGGGGCCGGTGGCGGTGGTCTGCATCGCGCCTATATAGTTGGTTTGCATGAGGGAGTCGCGTGGCACGCGAGAAGATCGGGAAGGACCGGCCGAACACGCGGTTCCATGGTCGGGTGGAAAGCGGGCGAGCCTGTGAGGCACCGGGGTGCGTCGAGGCGGGCGAGTTTCGCGCACCGCCGCTGGAGGGTGCGCCGCAGGGTAGCGACCGCCCATCCGGCTATCGCTGGTTCTGCCTGGACCATGTCCGCCAGTTCAACGCCGGCTATAACTACTTCGCCGGCATGACCGTGGAGGAGATCCACGACGCCCAGCGGCCCTATGCCGGCTGGGAGCGGGAGACGCGTGCCTTTGCGAGCGCAGGCGGCGATCGCGGCCCGCGCTGGGCGGACTTCGCCGATCCGCTCGACGCGATCGGGGCGAAGTTCAAGGCCAACGTCCGTGCCGAGCGCAAGGACGGGCGGCCGCTGACGCCGGGCGACCGATCCGCACTGAAGGTCATGGGGTTGGAGGTCGATGCCGACCGCACGGCGCTGCGCAAGCGCTACAGCGAGCTGGTGCGGCAGTATCATCCGGACCGGAACGGCGGCGACCGCAGCCATGAAGGGGCGCTGCAGAAGGTCATCGCCGCCTATCAGCAGCTCAAGGGATCGGCGGCGTTCGCCTGACGGCGCGGCTCATGGCTTTGCCGGCAATCCGGCAAGCCGGCGGGCGACCGCCTCCAGTTGCGCCGCGACGGCAAGCCAGCCGTCCTCGAAGCCCATCGCGCGGTGCGTCTCGCAGTCCTCTGCCGTCCAGTGGCGGGCGGCCGCGCGGTAGCGGGTGCCCGTGCCTTCGGGCGTGAACTCGAACAGCCCGACGAAGGGGAAGGGCACGCCCGCCTGGGGGCGCCAGCCGGGGGCGAACGCGTTGGTGAACACGACGCGCTGCTGAGGGATGGCTTCCAGGATCACGCTTTCGTCGTCGTGACGCTCGCCCTCCGGGCTGATCATCGTCGTCGCGAAGCGGCCGCCGGCTTGAAGTTCCAGGACGTGGAGCTCGGTGCGCCACGGCAGCGGACACCACCATTCCTCCAGATGCTCGCGCCATGCCTGCCAGATGGCGGTGACGGGCGCGTCGAGGAGGCGCTCGATGACGAGTTCGTGATTCATACGGCGTCTCCGCGTCGCGCCGCTTCGATCGCGGCGATGTCGATCTTCACCATGCCCATCATCGCCTGCATCACGCGGGCGGCGGCCGCCGGATCGGGATCGGCTAGGCCGTCGACCAGGGCACGCGGGACGATCTGCCAGCGCACACCCCAGCGGTCGCGGCACCAGCTGCAGGCGATCTCCGTGCCGCCGCCCTGGGTGATGGCGTCCCAATAGCGATCGGTCTGGGCCTGATCCTCGGTCATCAGCTGGAAGGAGATCGCGTCGGTAAAGGCGACGCCCGGCCCGCCGTTGAGCGCGAGAAAGGCGTTGCCGGCGATGGTGAAGCCGACCGTCAGCACGTCGCCCGCCTTGCCCGCCGGCCAGTCGGTGGTGGCACGGTGGATGTCGGTGATGCGGCTGTCGTCGAAGCTGTCGACGTAGAAGCGGGCGGCCTCCTCCGCGCAGCCGTCGTACCAGAGGCAGGCGACGACCTTCGCCGGGGTGCTCATGGCGTAGCCTTGGCCGCGGCGACGACGCCGAACTGGGCACCATGGGGATCGGTGGCGACGATGATGCGCTCGTCGCCGGGCACGTCCATCGGCCCCATGTCGACGGTGCCGCCGGACGCCACCACTGCGGCCGCGGCCGCGTCGATGTCGGCGGCGCGGAAGTAGAATTGCCACCCGCCGGGCGGGGCATCGGCAGGGCGCTGCATGATCGCGCCGATCGTCTCGCCGCCCGCCTCGACGAAGACATAGTCGCCCATGTCGCCCATCGGCATGCGATCGGGATAGGCCCAGCCGAACACCTCGGCATAGAAGGCGAGGGCGCCGGCTTGGTCGGGCGTGGTCAGCTCGTTCCAGCCGCACTTGCCCGGGCCGTTCGCCTCCCAGGCATGGCTCGCCTCGTCCATTTCGCCGCGCATCACGTAGAAGGGGATGCCCTGCGGGTCGGCCACCAGGGAGAAGCGGCCGACGCCCTCCATCGTCTGCGGCGCGACGTGGACGCTGCCGCCGAGCGCCTGGATTCTGGCGACGGTCGCATCGACGTCGTCCACCCCGACGTAGAACAGCCAGCCGGGACGGGCGCCGCCGGCTTCCAACTCGGGCGCCAGGCGCATCATGCCGCCGACCTGTCCCTGGCCGGTGTCGATCAGGCGATAGTCCATCGCATCGGACATGGGCGCACCCACGCTCCAGCCGATCACCGCTTCATAGAAGCTGGTCGCGGCATCGGGATCGGGGGTGAGCAGTTCGTACCAGATCGGAAAGCCGTGCGGATTGCGCATGGGATGCTCCTATTGGTCGAGGATGGGGAGGAAGCCGCCGAAGATCATGCGCTTGCCGTCGAACGGCACGGTGCCGGGGTCCTGCATGCGGGCATCGGCCATCACCTTGGCCTGGCCGGCGTCGCGCACCTCCTTCGACGGCCATTCGATCCAGGCGAACACCACCTTTTCGCCGTCCGTGACCTTGGTCGCGCGGTTGAAGTCGGTGACCTTGCCGTCGGGCAGGTCGTCGCCCCAGGCCTCCACCACGCGAGTGGCGCCATGTTCGAGGAAGACCGGCGCCGCCCGGCGCGCCAGGTCGAAGAAGGCGTCCTTCTGGTCGGGTGCCACAGGGATCAGGAAGCCGTCGACATAGCCGGTGGTGCCGCCGGGACCCTCGTCGACCAGCGGGTCGAAACCGGCGAAGATCATGCGGCTGCCGTCGAACGGCATTTCGGCCATGTCCTCCATGCGCGGGTCGTCCATCATGGCCTGAAGCGCGGCATCATAGGCGGCCTGATCGGCATATTCGATCCAGCTGAATACGACGGTCTCGCCGTCCTTTGCCTGCACTGCGCCCCGGAAGTCGGTGACCGTGCCGTCGGGCACGTCGTCGCCCCAGGCCTCGACCATCCGGCGCGCGCCGAACTCCTTGAACAGGGGTAGCGCCTGGGCCGCGTGGTCGCGATAGACGTCGCGATTGGCGGTAGGCACCGCGGTGACGAAGCCCTGGATGAAGGTCATGCGTCCTCTCCCTGCATCGCGAGCATCGCCGCAGATTCCGGCGGATGCCCGGTGAAGCCCTTCCGCTGCGCGTCGAGCGCGCGTCCGAACGCGGGCCGCGCCTCCCCGCGCTCGACATAGGCGGCGAGCGCCGGATGCGCCTCGACCAAGCCGCTGCCGCGCAACTGGCGAAGCGTGCAGACCATCATCAGGTCCCCGGCGGAGAAATCGCTGTCGAGCCAGGTGGACTTCCCCAGCCGTGCGGCGAGGTCTTCGAGCCGGTCCTGCACACGGGCGCGCACCACCGGCAGCCGGTCCTTCGCCCAGGGCATGTCGCGCTCGAACAGCGAGGCCATGCCGAAGTCGGCGATCGGCAGCTCGACGCTGTTGAGCGCGGCGAACATCCACTGGATCGCGCGGGCGCGCGCCGCGGGTTCGGCGGGGAGCAGGCCGCTGCCGCTCTCAGCAATGTGCAGCACGATCGCGCCGGATTCGAACAGCACCAGATCGCCGTCCTCATAGGTCGGCACCTGCCCGAACGGCTGGAGCGCGCGGTGGGCGGGATCCTTCTGGCTTTCCTGCGGCAGGTATCGAACGGTGTAGGGCCGCCCGGTCTCCTCCAGCGCCCAGCGCACTGGCAGGTCGCGCACCAAGCCGCGCGCGAAATCGGGGACCCAGTCATAGGCGGTGATCACGGGCGGGGTCATGCGTCTCCCTCCTTCTTCATGCCCTTCAGCAGGGCGTAGATCGCCATCGCGTGGCCGTGACCCAGACCGAAATCGGCCTTCAGCCAGTCGGTGACCTCGGTTGCCTTCACCCCCGGCGCGATGCCGCCTTCGCGGGTGAGGCCGCGGGACGCCGCGAGCGCGCGGAAGTCCGCAGGCGTCTTGCCGGTGTTGCGCTCGATCGTGTCGAGATAGGCCTGGAAGGACATGTCACGCCTCTGCCGGCTGGGCGTGGGTGGCGGTTGCGGCCGCCATGTCCATGGCGAACGGGCCCCAGCCATGGCCGTCGGGATCGTCGAAGGCGCGGCTGTACATGAAGCCGAGATCCTCGGGCTCGTGCATCTCCTTGCCTCCGGCGGCGATCGCGGCCCGGGTGATCGCGTCGACCTCCGCCCGGCTGTCGAAGGAGAGGGCGAGCAGGGCGCCGCTGTGCGTGCGCGCCTCGATGATCTCCTTGTTCGTGAAGGTCCGGTAGAAGCCATGGTCGAGCAGCATGACGTAGATGCTGTCCGACCAGACCATGGCCGAGGCCTGTTCGTTGCAGAAGGTCGGGTTCTTTTCGAAGCCGATCGCTTCGTAGAAGGCGGTGGCCCTGGCCACGTCGGCGACCGGCAGGTTCACGAAGATCGCGCGGGGCATGCTGCATCCTCTCCGACTCGTTGTTTGACCAGCATGCCTGCCGCACTTATCTTTGACAACTATGGAGTCACTAAAAATAACCAATGCGGAAAAGCGGTGGTACGACGACGCCTGTGGCGCGGCGTTGGGGATGGAGTTCGTCGGCGAACGCTGGGCGCTGTTGATCATGCGCGAGCTGTTGCTGGCGGCGCGGCGGTTCGGCGAGCTGCGCAGCGGGTTGCCGGGGCTGAGCGCCAATGTGCTGACGCAGCGACTCGCTTCGCTGGAGCGATCGGGGATCGTCCGGCGCACCAAGCTGCCGTCGCCCGCCAACGTGCAGGTCTATGAGTTGACCGCCTGGGGACGGGAGAGCGAGCCGGTGATCCTGGCGCTGGCGCGCTGGGCGCTGCGCTCCCCGGCGCACGACCCGAGCCTGCCGTTCTCGCCCGTGTCGCTGCTGCTGTCGCTGCGTATGCTGCTGGTGCCCGAGCGGGTGGGCGAGTGGCAGGCGACGGTCGGCATTCGTACGGGCGAGGAGACGTTCGAGGCGCGGCTGGAGCAGGGGGAGCTGAAGGTGGCGCGCGGGCCGATCGACGGCGTGGAGGCGGTGCTGGCGGGCACGCCGTCCGCCTTCCTGCCGGTGATCTACGGTGGCATGCCGCTGGCTGCAGCCGAGAAGGCGGGAATGCTGCGCGTCGAAGGGAACCGTGCGGTCGCGGAGCGGTTCGTCACTCTCTTCGCCCTGCCGGACAAGGTGGCCGTTGAGTAAGGCCCCGCGTTCGTCCTAAAGCGGGCCCAAGCCCCGGCGAAGGGCACGAAAGGCTTTCATGACCAGCACCTCCGACCTCCAGCTCGACCGCAGCGAAACCACCGTCCTCGACGCACCGGACCGCACCGTGGAGGTGCGCGAGGTGTTCGGCATCGACACCGACATGAAGGTGCCCGCCTTCAGCATCGCCGACGAACGCGTGCCGGACGCCGATCCGGCCTATGTGTTCGATCCGGACACGACGCTCGCGATCCTGGCGGGCTTTGCCTACAACCGCCGCGTGATGGTGCAGGGCTATCACGGCACCGGCAAGTCGACCCACATCGAGCAGGTGGCGGCGCGGCTGAACTGGCCGTCGATCCGCATCAACCTGGACGCGCACATCAGCCGCATCGACCTGATCGGCCGCGACGCGATCGTGCTGAAGGACGGTCAGCAGGTCACTGAATTCCGCGAGGGCCTGCTGCCCTGGGCGCTGCAGACCCCCACGGCGCTGGTGTTCGACGAATATGACGCCGGCCGCCCGGACGTGATGTTCGTGATCCAGCGCGTGCTGGAGACCGAGGGCAAGCTGACGCTGCTCGACCAGAACCGCGTCATCCGCCCGAACCCGTATTTCCGCCTGTTCGCGACCGCCAACACGGTGGGCCTGGGCGACACCAGCGGGCTGTATCACGGCACGCAGCAGATCAACCAGGGCCAGATGGACCGCTGGAACATCGTGGTGACGCTCAACTACCTGCCGGCCGAGACCGAGGCGAACATCGTGCTCGCCAAGTCGGGCGAGTACGACCAGGCCGGCGGCAAGGAGACGGTGCAGAAGATGGTCCGGGTGGCCGAGCTCACCCGCCGCGGCTTCATCAACGGCGACATTTCGACCGTGATGAGCCCGCGCACCGTCATCACCTGGGCGCAGAACGCGCTGATCTTCAAGGACGTGGGCTTCGCCTTCCGCCTGTCGTTCCTCAACAAGTGCGACGAAGCGGAGCGCGGGCTGGTGGCGGAATATTACCAGCGCGTGTTCGGCAAGGACCTGCCGGAAAGCGTGGCGAAGAAGGGTTGAACCCGGGGTGGGGGTGGACTAACTCATTGGTCCACCCACGTGGAGGCGCGCGATGGCCGAGGCCGACCCGCACAAGATCTACAATGTCCACGAGGCGAAGACCCACTTCTCCCGGCTGATCGACCGTGCGCATGCGGGCGAGGAGATCGTGCTCGCCAAGGCGGGCGTGCCCTATGCCAAGCTGGTGCCGGTGGCGCCTCCCAAGCAGGAGCCGCGCCGCCCCGGCCGGTTCGCGCACCTGCGCAAGGACGTAGCCAGCGACATCTGGTTCGAGCCCGAATACAGCGATGCCGAGCTCGACCGCTTTGCGGGCACGTTGGCGGATCTCTGACGCTTGGCCTATCTGCTCGACACGCATGCGCTGATCTGGTGGTGGCTTCAGGACCCGAAGCTCTCGCAAGCGGCTGAGGACGCGATCGCAAGCCGGGCGGCGCGCGTGTTCGTGAGCCCGATCTCCGCATTCGAGATCGCGCTGAAGGTACGTCAGAGTCGCCTGGCGGCAATGGCCGAGCCGCTTCGGCAGTTTGAGGACGCCGTGGCGGCGGACGGCATGACGCACCTGCCGCTGCGGCACGACCATTGCCGCACGGCCGGGTTGATGGAGAGCGAGCATCGCGATCCGTTCGACCGGCTGATCGCGGCGCAGGGCCTGACGGAGGGCCTGATTGTGATCACAAAGGACCCGCAGTTTGCGGCGTTCGGATGCGAGACGCTTTGGTAATGGCGACGGACACGCTTCTCGACCAGTTCCGCGACGCACTGCGGGGCACGGCACGCGCGCTTTCGGGCGATGCGGAGGTGGAGCTTGGCTTCACCGCCGATGCGCCCGCGGCATCCGGGCGGCACATCAAGGTGCCGATGCCCGCACGCGCGCTGCCGCCCGAGCAGGTGGCGGAGGCGCGCGGCTTTGCCGATGGCTTTGCGCTCCGCATGCGGCTGCACGACCATGCGCTGCATGCGCGCAATGCCCCGGCCGATGCGGTCGCGCGCGCGGTGTTCGATGCGGCGGAGACCGCGCGCGTCGAAGCGCTGGGATCCGAGGGCTATGCCGGCATCGCCGACAACCTGGATCAGGCGCTGGCGATGCGACTGCGGTCCGACCCACTCGCGCGGGCGCGCACTCGCGCCGAGGTGCCGCTGTCGACCGCGGTCGGCCTGATGGTGCGCGAGCGGTTGACGGGCAAGCTGCCGCCGGCGTCGGTGGCTCCCGGCATGGCGCTGGTGCACGACTGGATCGAGGAGCGGGCCGGTGAGGCGCTCGACGCGCTGGCGGCGACGGTGGGCGACCAGGCGGCGTTCGCGCGTGCGACCACGCGCATGCTCGAGGGCCTGGAGTTGGTGCAGGGCGAGGTGGAGCCCGAGGACAGCGAGGAAGGCGGCGAGGAAGACGAGAGCACCGAGGATCAGTCGCAGGACGAGGGCGACGACGGCGAGGCCGAGGAGCAGCCCGGCGGCGAGGGCGAGGTAGAGGCGCGCGGGGAGGACCGGCGCGAGCAGGACCCGGGCGGCGAGGGCGAGGAACGGTACGACGACGCCGCCGAGGATGGCGAGGGCGAGCTCGGCGACGAGGGCGAGGGCATGATGCCGGTGCGCCCGAACCGCAACTGGTCCGACCAGCCCGCGCAGTTCGACTATAAGGCGTTCACGACCGCGTTCGACGAGGTGGTGGCCGCGACCGAGCTGTGCGATTCCGACGAGCTCGATCGGCTGCGCGCCTATCTGGACCAGCAGCTGATCCAGCTGCAGGGCGTCGTGACCAAGCTCGCCAACCGGCTGCAACGCCGGCTGATGGCGCAGCAGTCGCGCAGCTGGGACTTCGACCAGGAAGAGGGGATGCTCGACGCGGCGCGGCTGGCGCGCGTGGTCATCAACCCCGGCCAGTCGCTGTCGTACAAGATCGAGCGCGAGGCGGAGTTCCGCGACACGGTCGTCACGCTGCTGATCGACAATTCGGGATCGATGCGCGGGCGGCCGATCTCGATCGCGGCGATCAGCGCCGATATCCTCGCGCGCACGCTGGAGCGGGTGGGCGTCAAGGTCGAGGTGCTGGGCTTCACGACGCGTGCCTGGAAGGGCGGCCAGTCGCGCGAGGCGTGGCTGGCGGCAGGGCGCCCGCCGCAGCCGGGACGCCTGAACGACATTCGCCACATCGTCTACAAGCAGGCCGACGAGCCGTGGCGCCGCGCCAAGAAGGCGCTGGGCCTGATGATGCGGGAGGGGCTGCTCAAGGAGAATATCGACGGCGAGGCGCTGCTGTGGGCGCACGGGCGGCTGATCGCCCGGCCGGAGGACCGCAAGGTGCTGATGGTCATTTCCGACGGCGCGCCGGTGGACGATTCCACGCTGTCGGTGAACTCGGGCAGCTATCTAGAAAAGCACCTGCGGCAGGTGATCGGCTGGATCGAGGGGCGCTCGCCCGTCGAGCTGGTGGCGATCGGCATCGGCCATGACGTGACGCGCTGGTATTCGCGCGCAGTGACGATCATGGATGCCGAGCAACTGGCCGGCACGATGATCGACCAACTCGCCGCCCTGTTCGACACGCCGTGAAGGATGTGGAGCCGCCGGCGGGCGGCTTCGCCGGGCCGGTGAAGCGATCGGTGACGATCGCCGGGCACCAGACCTCCATCAGCCTGGAGCCGCTGTTCTGGCAGACGCTGGAGCGAGCCGCGGCGGCGCGTGCGCTGCCGCTCAACGCGCTGATCGCGGCCATCGACGCCGCCCGCATCCAGTCTAACGATCCGCCCAACCTCGCCAGTGCGCTGCGCTCCTGGCTGCTCAGCGACATCTTGATACAAAGCTGATAGTCAGTCGCAATAGCGTTGACTCTGCAAACTCCTCGCAATAGCAGTGCTGCAACTGCATTGGGGGGAAACTTCTTGAAACAGCGCATCGCTGCCCGGACACCCGGCGCCACCTTCCTGGCGCTTTCCTGCGTCGGCTTCATCGCCTCCAGCCCGGCTGCCGCCGCTCCCGCGGATCCCGTCGCGAAGCATGGCGTGACCGAGCCGGACGACCAGATCCTGCGCACCGACGAGGTGGTGGTGACCGGCGAAGTCTATTCGCCGCGCCAGGAGAGCCCGAAGAACACCCGCAAGGTCCGCGACATGCCGCAGACCGTGACGGTGATCACCAACGAGACCATCGAGCAGCAGAACCTGCTGACGCTGCGCGACGTGCTGACGACGGTGCCGGGCATCACCTTTGGCGCGGGCGAGGGCGGTGCCGGTTTTGGCGACGCGATCAACCTGCGCGGCTATTCGGCCAACAGCGACATCACCCAGGACGGCGTGCGCGACAGCGCGCAATATACCCGCACGGACTCGTTCAACCTGGAACAGCTGGAGGTCGTGAACGGCGCGAACTCGGTCTATGCCGGATCGGGTTCGGTCGGCGGATCGATCAACCTGGTGACCAAGCGCCCACTGGCGATCGACCGCACGGTGGTGACCGGCGGCATCGGCACGGACGACTATTATCGCGGCACCGTGGACACCAACGTCCGGGTCAGCGACCTGGTGGCGGTGCGGCTGAACGCGATGGCGCACAAGAACGACGTCCCCGGCCGCGACGTGGAGAACTACCGCCGCTGGGGCCTGGCGCCGTCGGTGACGATCGGGATCGAGGGGCCGACGCGGCTGACCTTCCAATACCTCCATCAGGAGGACGAGAACATCCCGCAGTACGGCGTCCCCTACTACATCAACGCGACGAACGACGGGCCGCTGCCCGGCGTCGACCGCAGCAGCTATTACGGCTTCCGCAACATCGACACGCAGGAAAGCAACGTCGACCAGTTCACCGCGACCTTCGAGCACGAGTTCAGCGACCGGGTGAGCATCCGCAACCTGACCCGCTGGCAGGACGTGCGCCAGTTCACGCTGGTCGATCCGCCGCTGGGGACGTTCTGCCTGGCCTCCGGCTTGCTGGCGACGGGCGCTGCGTGCCCGGCGACCACCCCGGCGGGCTTCTACCTGCCGTCGGGCCCGCGTGGAAACACGCGCGACACCCGCAACCAGCTGGCGTTCAACCAGACCGACCTGCGCGCGGTGGTGGACACCGGGGGCATCGAGCACACCATCACCCTGGGTGCGGCGGCGAGCTGGGAGAAGTTCTTCCTGTCGAGCGGCAATTCGCTGCGCAATCCGGACGGATCGACGCCATTCACCAGCCTGCCGCTGATGTCGATCGGCAATCCCAACGACGTGGTGACCGGGCCCGCCGGCTTCACCTATGGCAACAACGTCTACGACGGGCCGGTGAACTTCATCCCCAGCGCGCGCCAGACCGGCGTCCTGGAGAACTACGCCGCCTACTTCTTCGACGCGATCAAGTTCTCGGATCATTTCGAGATCAACGGCGGCGTCCGCTACGAGCACAACAAGGGCTGGAACCGCAGCGACGTCGTGCAGGCGACGAGCACCGGTGCGGTGCCGCTGGGCACGGTCACGCCGGGCCCGCGCCTCGACAACAAGGACAATTTGTTCTCGTATCGCATCGGCGCGGTCTACAAGCCGGTCGAGGCCGTCAGCCTCTATGCCGCCTATGGCAATTCGGAGACGCCGTCGAAGACCTCGGTCAACGGCTCGTGCACCGAAGCCACCTGCAACGTGAAGCCGGAAAGCGCCAAGAACTACGAGATCGGCGCCAAGGCGGAGCTGTCGGACGGGCGGCTGCTGCTGACCGCGGCGGTGTTCCGCAACGAGCGTGACCAGTACAAGGTGGCCACGGGTGATCCGATCATTCCGGAGCAGCAGCTGGACGGCAAGTCCCGCGTCGACGGGATCGCGCTGGGCGCGGTCGGGCGGATCACGCCTGCGTGGACGATCACGGCCAACTACACCTATCTGGACAGCGAGGTGCTGCGCAGCATCGCCCGCAACTCGCCTCCCGGCACGATCGACCCGCAGCGGGGCAATCCGCTCCCCAACACGCCCGAGCATTCCGGCAGCCTGTTCACCACCTATCGCCTGCCGTTCGGGCTGCAGCTGGGCTATGGGCTGACCTACCAGGGCAGCTTCTACCTCAGCAACAGCACGCCGACCCCGGCCACCGTGCTGTACAAGGTCGACGACTACCTCGTGCACAATGCCTATCTGGCGTACGACTTCACGCCGAACTTCTCCGCGCAGCTGAACGTGAAGAACGTGGGCGACACGGAATATTACACGCGCGTGCGCAGCAACGCGTCGACAGGCGTGGGCTGGGCGACGCCGGGTGAAGCGCGGTCGGCGGTGCTGACGCTCAGCTACCGCATGTAAGCCAGGACAGGGCCGCGGCCTCTGCGCCGCGACCTTGGGAACAAGGACGCCACCGATGCTGATCGCCATTCCCGAGGTGCTCGAGGCCGCTGCCGTCCGGCGACTGCGGGCGATCATCGACGCGGCCGAATGGGTCGACGGCAACGTCACCTCCGGCCATCAGTCCGCGCTCGCCAAGCGCAACGAGCAGCTGCCGGAGGCGTCGGCGGCGGCGAAGGAAGCGGGAGGCATGATCCTGGACGCGCTGGGTCGCACGCCGCTGTTCGTGGCGGCGGCGCTGCCGGCCAGGGTGTTTCCGCCGCTGTTCAACCGCTATGGCGTCGGCCAGACCTTCGGCGCGCATGTTGACAACGCCGTGCGCATTCAGCGCGGGACGGACTTCCGCATCCGCAGCGATCTTTCCGCGACGCTGTTCCTGGAAGATCCGGATGCGTACGACGGCGGCGAGCTGGTGATCGAGGGGCAGTTCGGCGTGCAGAGCGTCAAGCTGCCGGCCGGGCACATGATCCTCTATCCCGCCTCCAGCCTGCACCGCGTGGAGCCGGTCACGCGGGGGCGGCGGGTCGCGTCCTTCTTCTGGATGCAGTCGATGGTGCGCGACGACGGCGAGCGCCGGATCCTGTTCGAGCTCGACCAGTCGGTGCAGCGGCTCGCCGGCGAACTGGGGCACGCCGATCGCTCGGTGATCGAGCTGACCGGCGTCTATCACAACCTGCTGCGGCGTTGGGCCGAGGTCTGAACACCAGTTGCGACTTGTTCGCAACTTCTGCCTGCCCTATGCCCGCGCCATGCCGGCGAGAGACTATTCGGAGCTGCGACCGTGACGCGGGCGACCGTCCGCGCCTGGTACCTGGTGCACAAATGGACCAGCATCGTCTGCACGGCATTCCTGCTGATGCTGTGCGTGACCGGCCTGCCGCTGATCTTCCATGACGAGATCGACCGGCTGAGCGGCGACGACGTGGCCGCGGGCATGACGGGGCAGGGTTCGTCGGGCGAGGGGCCGGGGCTGCTGCCGCTCGACACCATGCTGGCCAAGGCGCTGGCCGCGCGCCCGGGCGAAGTGCCGCTGTTCATGGCCTTCGACAACGATCGGCCGCAGATGACCATCACCACCGGCCCGCGGCCCGATGCGCCCGCGGCCGAGATGACGATGCAGATCTACAACCGGACGACCGGGGAGCTTGCGGAAATCGCGTCGGAAGAGGGCGTGATGCACTTCCTGCTCCAGCTGCACACCGACATGTTCCTGGGGCTGCCGGGGATGCTGTTCCTGGGGGCGATGGGCGTCGTCTTCGTCGCCTCGATCGTGTCGGGCGTGGTCCTTTATGCGCCGTTCATGCGCAAACTCGACTTCGGGACGCTGCGGACGTCGCGCAGCCGGCGGCTCAAGTGGCTGGATACGCACAATCTGCTCGGCATCGTGGCGCTCGCCTGGATGCTGGTGGTGGGGCTGACCGGCGTCATCAACGCGCTGGCGACGCCGATCATGCAGATGTGGCAAGCGAACGAGCTTGCTGAGATGACGCGGGCCTATGCGGGGCGGCCGGCGCTGCCGGTGACGCGCTACGGCTCGCTCGACCGGGCGATGGCGGAGGCGCGGCGGGCGCGGCCGGGCAGCAACCCGCAGTTCATCGCCTTCCCGGGCGGCAGCTTCAGCAGCCGGCATCATTATGCCGTGTTCCTGCAGGGCGACACGCCGCTCACCGAGCGGCTGCTGACGCCGGCGCTGATCGATGCGGAGACCGGCCGGCTGACGGACGTGCGGCCGTTGCCCTGGTATGGCCAGGCACTGCTGCTGCCGCAGCCGCTGCACTTCGGCGACTATGGCGCGCTGCCGCTCAAGATCCTGTGGGCGGTGCTGGACCTCTTCACGATCCTGATCCTGGGATCGGGGCTATACCTGTGGCTCGGCAAGCGGCGCACGCCGCTGCGGGCGCGGGTGCGCGAGGTGGAGAGCGGCGGGGAGTGGGTGCCGGCGGAATGATCCGGTCTACCTTTGCGCTGCCGACGCTGATCGCGCTCCTGTCAGTAGTGGGGCTGGTGAGCGCGCTGACCGGCGATGGCGTGCGCGACGTGCTGTCGTGGATCGCGCTGGCGGTGCCGGTGATCGCGGTCGGCTGGGCGATGCGGGTCCAGCGGCGCTGACGAACCGGGCTTAGCCGAGCATCGCCTGAAGCGCGGGCGAGAGCCATTCCTCCAGATCCCGCTCGGTCCGTACGATGATGCGGGCGGCGAGGGAGTGCTCGGTTGCCCAGCTGCGCGCTTCCTCGGGCGGCAGGACGGTCAGCACCGTCGCCCAGGCGTCCGCGTGCATGCAGTCGGCGGCGAGCACCGTCACCGAGGCGGTGCCGTGCACGATCGGGCGGCCGGTGCGCGGATCGAGCGTATGGGCATAGCGGCGGCTGCCGGCGGTAAAGCTGCGGCGATAGTCGCCGGAGGTGGCGATGGCGACATCGTGCGCCGCAATGCGCAGCGGCTGGAGGCTGCTTTCCGGCAGCGGCTCCACCTCCACCCACCAGGGCTGGCCGTCCGGGCGCAGGCCGCGGCCGACGAACTCGCCGCCGATCTCGACCAGCAGGTCGCGGTGCCCGGCTGCCTCCAAGGCATCTGCAAGCGCGTCGACGGCATAGCCCTTGGCGATGCTGGAGAGGTCGAGACGCGCGTCCCGCAAGCGGCGGGCGCGCAGCAGCAGCGGATCGAGCTCGAACGCGCCGAGGCCGGCAGCCGCATGCGCCACCTCGATCGCCTCGGCTGGGGGAGGGGACGTGCGCGGTCCGGAGGGGCCGAAGCCCCAGAGGTCCACCAGGGCGCCGATGGTCGGATCGAACGCGCCATCGCTTGCCTCCGCCACCCGCCAGGCGCTGGCGAGGACGGTGGCGAGCGCCGGGGGCAGGCGTTGCCAGCTACCGATCGGTGCGCGGTTGAGCCGGGAGAGCGCGGAGCCCGGCTCCCAGTGGCTCATGTCGGCGATGACCTGACCGAGCACCCGGCCGGCGATCGCGCGTGCCGCCTGCGGGTCGCCGCCGACGATCTTGGCCGACCAACTCGTGCCCATCGTCTCGCCGGCAACGGCCGTGATGCCGGCGGCCGGGTCGCGGCGCGCAAAGGCGGCCGGACCCGGAAGCGAGGGGATGGCGATGCGTGCGCGCGTCAGGGCGCCAGCACCTCGAGCGTCGCGATATAGGCGGCGCGACGGGCGGGCGGTGCAGCCTTGGGAGCCGCCCCTTGCGCGGCGCTTGCTTCGCCGCGGCCGCCGCCGGTGGAGACGTTCAGCCAGTACATGCCCGGCTCCGGCCAGGTGATGCTGACCTTGCCATCGGTGCCGGTCTTGAGGTCCATCTGCTTGAGCGCGTCGCGGTAGCGGATGCCGCCCGGGATCGCCGTGACGGGAAGGCCGGCGGCGGGCTTGCCGTCGAGCAGGAACTGGAAGGTCGCCGCCTCGCCCGAGACGAGATCGTTGGGGTGCGTCACCGGCACCAGCTCGAGGCCCTTGCCGGTGGTCTTGAACACGGTGGTGGTGGGCGCGCCCGAGGTCACGAAGATCTCGTTGCGGCTGGTGCTGGCAGTGGTGCGCACGTCGGTCGCGCCCGCGGGGATGGCGGCGGCGAGCTTGTCGGCGGTGAGGCCGCGCGGCAGCCGCTGTTCCTGGCCGTTGAGCTTGTAGCTGCCCATCACCCCGTCCGACACGGCGGCGATCTTGTACGTGCCCTTCTGCGTCAGATGGACGTCGAAGGTGCTGCGGTAGCGGCTGGTGTTCCAGTTCTCGATCTTGCCCGCGCTGCCATCCGGCTGCGTGACGGCAGGCGGCGTGCGCATCGGGAAATGCTCGAAATAGAAGAGGTCGTTCGAAATGGCGGCGTCGACCGTCACCCAAGCGTCGTCACCCGACACGATGGTGGTCGACGGCAGCATCCACTGGCGGTGTGCGCCCGCAGCGGCGGGAAGCAGCACGGCGACGGCCGTGGCGGCGGCAAGCAGGCGATTGCGAAACATGATTCCGGTTCCTCCCAAAAGTGTCAGTGGCGGACGGTGAGCGTCACCGCGCCCAATTCGCTGGTCCCCGCGGCGCGAGCGGTGCCGCCGCCGGCGGGCGGCCAGGCGAAGGGCAGGCGCAGCAGCTCGCGGCCGCCGACTTCGCGCGCCGCCTCGACCACCAGCGTGTATTTGCCCGGGCCGAGCTGGCCGAGCGGGCCCTTGCCGGCGGTGAAGCTGAGCTTGTGGGTGCCGGGCGCACGGGTGGCACCGGTCACGCCATCGGCGGGGAAGGACATGCTGCGGCCGGAGGCGCGCCACCACTGGCGCACGTCGCGCAGCCACTTGGTGCCCTCGCCATTCTTCATGTCATGGTCGTACCAGACCGCCAGGGTGCGGGCGCCGCCGCCCTCCTTCTCCAGCCACACCGCCACATAGGGCTTGTGATATTCGGCGACCGACAGGCGCGGGATGGTGATCGACAGGTCGAGCGTCTGCGCCTGGGCGGGCGCCGCGATGCCAGCGGCGGCGGCGACCAGCGGCAGGCCGGTGAGCACGAGATGGTGGCGGACGTGCATGGGCAAGGCTCCCCAGGGGGTCTCAGTGGATCAGGAAGACGGCGATCAGGGCCGGGATCACCAGCCCGAGGCCGACCAGCGGCCAGGTGCTGCGGCGCTTGGCCGAGTGGAGCTGGAGCAGGAACAGGCCGGTCACGGAGAAGATGACGCAGGCGCCGACGAAGATGTCGATGAACCAGCTCCAGGCGGTGCCGGCGTTGCGGCCCTTGTGGAGGTCGTTGAGGTAGGCGATCCAGCCGCGATCCGTGCGCTCGCTGGTGACGGCGCCCGTCTCGCGATCGATCGCGACCCAGCCGTCGCCACCGGGGCGGGGGAGGCCGAGGTACACTTCGCCGGCGGACCATTCCGCCTCGCCATGCGGCGTCAGCGGCAGCGTCCGGGCGATCCAGGCGGCGACCGGGGCGGGAAGCGGGCGCTTGCCGTCAGGGCGATCATCGGGGCGGACGAGCGGCAGCAGATCGGCCGGCAGCGTCGCTTGGCCGGAGGCGACGGTGGGCGTCCCCTCGATATCGGCGGCGTGGTTGAGCGTGAAGCCCGTGATGGCGAACAGGAGCAGGCCGATCAGGCTGAGCGCCGAGCTCATCCAATGCCAGGTGTGCAACTGACGCAGCCAGAAGGCCTTGCGGCTCTTCTTGCGGGGCACGGACGGGGAGGGGACGGCGGCTGCTGGAGGCATGCGGATCGCTGTTCGAAAGGATGTGCCCTTCGAATACGCGAACAATTCTCAATTGCAACAAGGAAGTGAAGAACGCCTCGGGCGCGAGGACCGCGGCGACCCCGAAGGGCCGCCGCGGCCTTGAATCAACGCCCCAGCAGGACGCGCGCCTGCCCGGCGATCTGCGCGAGGATCGCCAGCGTCGGGGTGGGCGCCAGCCGGGCGCGGGCCACCAGCGCAGTGAACTGCGCGACGCGGGGCTGGTTTTCCGCCATCCACGCATCGACCGCCGCCTGCGGATCGGTGCCGTCGATCCGGGCGAGGAAGTCGAGCCGCAGCTGCTGGAAGTCGCGCGAGAGGCCGGCGATCAGCAGCCGCTCCCACGGATCGCCGCTGGTGATGCGCGCCGTGGCAGCCTGCGCCCAGTCGAGCCCCAGCGCTTCGCCCAGGTGCGTGAACGCATGGGCGAGTACGACTTCGTCCACGCCGCGCTCTGCCCCCAGGTCGGCCAGGCCGATGGCGCCGTCCAGGTCGAACAGGCGGACGACGCGGGCGCTCAGCGCGTCGGGAGCGCCGGCCGCGGCAAGGCGCTCGCGCATCCGCTCGCTCTGGGCGCGGGCCTCGCTCAGCAGGAGCGAATCCGCCTGCGCGTCCAGGCGGTCGATCGCCGGCTTCAGCCGCGCGATGGCCTCGGCCGGGCGCGTGCCCGGGCGGCAGGCGCGCAGCAGGTCGGCGATTTGCACGCGGGTGGCGGCGGCGGCATGGCCGATCAGCGCGAGGCGCGCGTCCTCGCCGATGTCGGCCTGCTCGATCTGCGCCCAGAGGGTGGGGAGGTCGAACAGCCGTTCGGCGACGACGAACATCGCGGCCAGATCGCCGACGGCGGCGCCTTCCTCCTCGACCAGTTCGGTCGGGTGGAGCACGCCCAGCCGGTTGACGATGCGGTTCGCGAGCTTGGTGGCGACGATCTCCCCACGCAGGCGGTGCTGTTCGATCGCATCGCCGAAGCGTGCCTGCATGGCGCGCGGGAACGCGGCCTGCAGGTCCGGCAGCAGTTCGGGCGTGTGGCCGAGCCGGTTCGCCTCGATCGCGTCCTGGAGCGCGAGCTTGGCCGAGGCGAGCAGCACCGCCAGTTCCGGGCGGGTGAAGCCTTGGCCCTCCTGGGCGCGCCGCAGCAGCTCGTCGTTGGGGGCGAGGCCCTCCACCGCGCGGTCGAGCCGGCCGGCGCTTTCGAGCATCTCGATCACGCGGACATAGCTCGGCACTGCGACGGCGCCATCGCCTTCCATGAAGGAGAGGGCGAGCGTCTGGAGGCGATTGTCCTCCAGCACCAGCCGCGCGACGTCATCCGTCATTTCGGCCAGCAGCGCGTTGCGATCCTCGAACCCGAGCCGCCCTTCCGTCATTTCGCGATTCAGTGCGATCTTGATGTTGACCTCATTGTCCGAGCAGTCGACGCCGGCCGAATTGTCGATGAAGTCGGTGTTGATGCGGCCGCCCTTGGCCGCAAAGGCGATGCGCGCGGCTTGCGTCACGCCCAGGTTCGCGCCTTCGCCGACGACCTTTACGCGCAGCGCCTCCGCATTGACGCGGATGCGATCGTTGGCGGGATCGCCGACGTCCGAATGCGCCTCATGCCCTGCCTTCACATAGGTGCCGATGCCGCCGAACCACAGCAGGTCGGCGGGCGCGCGCAGGATCGCGGAGATCAGCGCGGTCGGGTCGAGCTCGGTGTCCTCGATGCCCAGCATGCGGCGCACGGGCTCGGACAGCGGGATCGTCTTGGCGGTGCGCGGGAAGACGCCGCCGCCTTCCGAGATCAGGCCCTTGTCGTAATCATCCCAGCTGGAGCGGGGGAGGTTGAACAGCCGCTGGCGCTCCTCCCAGCTCTTGGCGGCATCCGGGTTCGGATCGAGGAAGATGTGGCGGTGGTCGAACGCGGCCTGCAGCTTGATCGACTTGGACAGGAGCATGCCGTTGCCGAACACGTCGCCCGACATGTCGCCGCAGCCGACGACGGTGACCGGATCGGCCTGCACGTCGACGCCCATTTCCAAGAAGTGGCGCTGGACCGACACCCAGCCGCCGCGCGCGGTGATGCCCATCGCCTTGTGGTCATAGCCGTGGCTGCCGCCGCTGGCGAAGGCATCGCCCAGCCAGAAGCCGCGCTCCATGGCCAGCGCATTGGCGACGTCGGAGAAGGTGGCGGTGCCCTTGTCAGCGGCGACCACGAAATACGGGTCCTCGCCGTCGAGGATCGTCACGCCCTCAGGATGAACGACGCGGTTCTCGACCAGGTTGTCGGTGATCGACAGCAGCGTGCGGATGAAGATGCGGTAGCTCTCCGTCCCCTCCGCCAGCCAGGCGTCGCGATCCGAGGGAGAAGGGAGCTGCTTGGGGTAGAAGCCGCCCTTGGCGCCGGTCGGCACGATCACCGCGTTCTTGACCCGCTGCGCCTTCATCAGGCCCAGGATCTCGGTGCGGAAGTCATCGCGCCGGTCCGACCAGCGCAGACCACCGCGGGCGACCGGACCCGCGCGGAGGTGGATGCCCTCCACGCGCGGCGAATAGACGAAGATCTCCCGCCAGGGCAGCGGCTTGGGCAGGCCCGGCACCTTGGCGCTGTCGAGCTTGAACGCCAGCGCTTCGGCCGCGGCCGGGGCAAAGGCGTTGGTGCGCAGCGTCGCGCCGATTAGCGCACGCATCGCGCGCAGGATGCGGTCGTCGTCGATGGCAGAGACGGCGTCGAGCCCGCGCTCGATCGCGGCGTCCGCTTCCTCGGCCCGCGCTGCGTCCGCGTTCGCCGGATCGTGGATCGCCGCGAAGCGCTCGACCAGCGCACGCGCCACCTTCGGCGCGCGGCGGAGCGCGTCGACGACCGTGCCGAGCGGATAGGTGAGCCCCGCCTGGCGCAGATAGCGGAACCAGGCGCGGAACAGCACGACAGAGGCGGGGGCAAGCCCGGCTTCGACGATCAGCCGGTTGAAGCCGTCGTTCTCGGCCCGGTTCTCCAGCACGGCGGCGATCGCTTCCTCCGCCACGCCCACGTCGAACTGCGGCGCACCGGTGGCGCCTGGCAGCTCGACCGCGAAGTCGTGGATGAAGGACTGCGCCTCGTCGCTGAGGCGGGTGGGGATTTCCTCCACCACGCGGAAACCGAAGTTCTCGAACACCGGCACCGCATCCGACAGCGAAAGCGCGCCGCCCTGGCGGTAGAGCTTGATCCGCAGCGTTCCGTCGGGCGCCGTCAGGATGCGGACCGAGCGGCTGCCGGTGTCGCTGAGGCTTCCGAGGCGCAGCACGTCGTGCGCCGCTTCCTCGGCCGTGTTGACGTTGCGGTAGTTGACCGGGAACGCGCCGGCATAGCGCAGCGCCAGGCGGGCGGCGGCGCCTGAGGGCGCGATCTCGCCGAGCGCTGCCTCGATCGCCGGGCTCCAGCCGCGGACCATCCGTTCGACGCGCCGGTCGAGCTCCGCGCCGTCGGGCATCTGCCCCTCGCCGCGCAGGTCGAGCATGTAGCGGATCAGCGCGGCGTCGCCCTCGACGGCGATCGTCCAGCTGAGCAGCCGGGCGTGCGCCGCCTCGCACAGCATGTCGCCGATGGCGCTGCGCCGGCCGGTCGAGAGATCGTCGCGCTGCAGCCAGACGAACGCGAACAGGTGGCGTCCGAGCGGGCTGCGGATCAGCACCACCCGCGAGCGCGGCCGGTCCGCGATCGACATGGCGGTGAGCGCCAGCGTCTCCAGCGCCTCCGGCGGGAAGGCGGTGGTGAGATCATGGGGCAGGGCGGTCAGCGCATGGGCGAGCGACTTGCCGGCGTGGCCGGTGGGGTCGAAACCGAACTGCGCCTGGAGCGCGGCGAGGTTGCGGCGCAGCACCGGCACGTCGGCGGGGGCGGCATGCAGCGCAGCGCTCGTCCAGAGCCCGGCGTGGATCGACAGGCCGACGACCTGGCCGCCTTCGCGGATCGGCAGCACGACCAGGTCGAGGGGTGCGCGGCGGTGGACGGTCGAGAGCGCGTTCGATTTGAGCAGCAGCAGCGAGTGGCCTGCTTCGAACCAGGCGATCGCGCGCTGGCGGGAGCTTTCGGCCAGCATCTGGCTGTGGATGGGGCGACGGGCGATGCCCAGGCAGTCGCGGTCGCTCTCGCCCGCCGACCAGCGCAGATGCCCCAGCAGCGTGAAGTTGCGGTCCAGGAACCATTCGAGCAGCGCGCGGGTCTCCGGATCGGGCGTCTGCGCCGCATCGTCGCGCATCGCCTGCTGCATCGGCTGCCAATCGGCGACTGCGGCGCGGACGTCCGCCAGGTTGCGCTCGATCTCGTCGCTCAGTTCGCGGCGGAGCCGGGCGTCGACGCGGTCCATCTCGATATAGACCATCGATTCGCGCGCGCCGCCGTCGGCGATGTCGACAATGGAGCCGGCTCCGTCGCGCACGACCGGGAGCACGGGGTGGATGATGCGTTCGATGAGAAGATTGTGGCCCGTGATCGCGGCCGCGATCGAATCGACCAGGAAGGGCATGTCGTCGTTGACCACGGCAAGCCGCATGCGGCGGCGCCCGTCGGTGGTGACACTGTCGATGGCGATGGAGGCGGAGCCGGGCGGGCGGGCGCGGGCGGCATCCGCCACCAGCCGTACCGCCGCCTCCCGTTCCTCGGTTCCGAGTCCTTCGAGTTCGCTCGGAAGCGCACCATCGAACAACCTCGCCGCAATTGCCTGCGGCACCTTATCCTCTTCGGTCATGGCAGGGATATGCGCCCCGGCTTCGACCGGCTCAACCCTTGTCGCAGGTGCGAACGGATTGCTGCGCTGCGTCAGTCCCGCCGCAGGCGGCGGATCGCCTCCTGCGTGAGACCGTCGCTGCCGTCGACGGCGCCGACGATCTCGACGCGGCCGTCCAGCGTCGCACGCCCGAGCAGCAGGACGAACTCCTCCGTCCCTGCATCCAGATCGACCGATCCGAGCGCGGGAGCGGCGCGCAGCACGTCGCTCGCGGATCGAAGGTCGGCTACCGGCGCGTCCAGCCCTGCGCTCGGCCCGTCGGCCCAGGCGGGTGCGACGGGGGCGGGGGGCGGCGCATCGGTGCTGCGGGAGTCCGCCATCTCCGCTGCCAGCTGCGCCTGGATGCGCGCGTCGGCGACCTCCTTCCAGTTGATCACGCCATAGATGAAGTTGATCCGGCGCTGGTCGGACGAGAAGGGCATCAGGATGCCGCGATAGAGGGTGGGGTAGCCGCGTTGCGACACGAACTCGGCCTCGAACCCGATCGGCGCGCGGCTGGCCAGGATCTGCGGATATTGCTCGGTGAGGCGCGCCAGCAGTGAGCCCTGCGGTACGTCCGCGATCCTGAGGATGCCGGAGGTGACGCCGCACTCCTCGCGCACGGCATGGCCGATGAAGCGGATGCGCGGCTCGGCATCGTCGTGCGAGAAGTCGAGCAGCACGCCGTGCGGGCCGAAATCGCCGGCTCCTGCGAGATCCAGCTCGTCGATGGTCGGATAGGTGCGGCCCTTGAGCAGCGAAATCCAGTGGTTGTACGCGCGGACATGCATCCGCCGCTCGTCGCCGCCGATCACGCGCTGCGGTTCCGGCCCCTGTCCGACGCCATCGCGGTCGAACTCCTCTCGTTCGGGCTGGTCGTCCGGCCCGCGCGCCCTGTCCATAGTCGATCCTCACGGGCGTCGCTGCCCGGGTGCATTGTGACGGTTCATGGTAAAGGATGAATGAAACAATCCCCGGCGGGCGGCGGCGGCCGGCAATGTGCGAAAACAGCGCAAGCGGCGCTTGCCAGCGCCGCCACCCGCTGGTAAGCGCGCGCTTCCCACGAGGCGCTGTGCGCCCCATGTGCCGCTTTAGCTCAGTTGGTAGAGCATCGCATTCGTAATGCGGGGGTCACAGGTTCGAGTCCTGTAAGCGGCACCATCCTCCTAGAGGGTTTTCCAGCAGGATAGCGACGGCGACTGAGGGCGGTGCCTTGGCGTGAGTGGCCCGTGTGGGTCCCGCCATTGTCCTCTCCGGTGGGGAGGCTGATCCCGCACCATTCCACTTCCCGCAGCGGGCGTTGGGTTTTCTTCGCGAGAACGGTTGGCGGCCATGCGTCGGACCGGCCCAGGTCGAGCGCTTTTCGCGACTGGCGGACTGGCGCTGCGGGTTCCGGCCGGAGCGCTGCTGCCGTGCGATCGAGGGGAGAGGGGCCGGGTCGCGCGGCGGGTGCGCGATCCTGGGCGAGCGCCCCCCGGAAGCCATCTTCCGGGGGGCGGCCGTCGTCTGGGTTACATCCGCACGGAGACACCGGCGACGAGCTGGCGACCGAGCAGGTCGTAGCCCATGATCGTGTTGCCACGCAGCAGGCCGATCCGCGAGCGGCTGTCGGGCACGATCGGCGGATCCTTGTCGAAGATGTTGTTGGCGGCGAGGCGGAGCGTCATCTGCTTGCTGATGTCGAAGCTGAACGCCAGGTCGAACCAGTTGTAGGCGTCGATGCCCGGATACTGGTCGCGACGCGCGCTCGCCGGCTGCTCCGGAATGCCGGTGTCGGCGGGCGCATAGACGTCGAGCGGCATGGCACCGCGATGACGCCAGTTCAGCGAGACGCTGGCGGTGCGATCCGGCGACGTCCAGGTGGTGCGGAACTGGTGCGCCCACTTCGGCATGCTCTCGCCGCACAGATTGCCCCAATAGCCGGTGCAATCGCGCGGTTCGACGGTCGGCGACGACTGCGAGCCGACGAGCGTCATCAGCGTGCCGTTGAAGCTCAGGTCCAGCCGCCCGGCATTCCCCAGGCTCAGGTCATACTGCCCCTGGAAATCCCAGCCATGCGACTGCGACCGGTAGCCGTTCGCCGCACCGCGCGCGACCCAGCCGGTCGACGGGCTGGTGGCCGGCGAGCTCGACAGCGTGCCGTCCGGATTGCGCACGACGCCGCGGCAGAAATAGTCGTTGCCGGTGGTGAGGCACTCGGCGAGCAGGTTCTGCGGCTGCAGGAAATCGAGCTGATCCTTGAGGTCAATCAGCCAGCGATCGATCGACACCGTGAGGCCCGGCAGGAAGCGCGGGCGCAGCACCACACCAAAGGTCGTGGTGTAGGCGGTCTCCGGCGTCAGATTGAAGCCACCCTCCCGCACGGTGCAGCGATCGTCCGGGCAGATCAGCGTCGCGCTGCCGTAGAGATTGTCGGCAAGACCGGTGTTGCGGCACTGCTCGATCGTCGCGGACGGTGCCAGACGCGGGCCGTTCGGGTTCGCCGGATTGACGCGCGGCGCGCACGGATCCGCGTAGAAGCCCTGGTTCCAGAAGACGTTGGCCGCACCCGCTGCCGCGCCCACGCCCGGCGCTGCCTGCGACTTGTTGTAGGACGCGCGCAGCGTGATGTCGCTGATCGGCGACCAGATGCCTTCGACCTTCCAGGTGCCGAAGCTGCCGTCGAGGCGGTTGTACTTCGACTGGCGATAGCCGGCGTTGAGCTGGAGCAGCTCGGTCCAGGACTGGTGCTCGACCAGCGGCGCCTGAATTTCGACGTTGCCCTCCAGGATGTTCTGGGTGACGCGCTGGTTCTCGCCGTAGCCGTTGTTCTGCTGGAAGATCTCGTTGACGGTCGTGCGTTCCATCTCCTCGCGGTATTCGGCGCCGATCGCGATCGCGATGCCCTGTTCGGCAAACGGCGAGGTGACGCCGTACTTGCCGAGGTCGCCGGTGACGGTGCCGACGAACTGCAGGAGGCGCGGGACGCGCGTCAGGATGCCGCCGGTCGCGCCGCCGAAGAGATACTCGTTGGTCGCCATGTCGGTGTTGAACGGCGCGAACGCGTTGAAGGGGACGCAGCTGGGATCGCTGCCGTCGACCACCGAGCGGCAGGTCGGGGTGCCGTTCACGTTCACGACGTCGAGCGAGCGATTGATGTTCGCATATTGCGCGAAGGGTACGTCGATCGTCTTGAGCTTCGCGCGCGAGATCATGCCGGCCACGTCATAGGACCAGACGTCGTCAAACACGCGCCCGCGCAGGCCCGCGACGATGCGATAGCCTTCGTTGGTGAACTCCTGCTCCACCAGCGGCAGCCCGTCGAAGCGGTAGCGCACGTCGATGGGCGCATACTGGCCCGCGACGCCAGCGTTCTCGCCGCACAGCACCTGTGCCTGCGAGCCCGACAGGAAGGGATTGTCGCAGTTCACCCGGAACGGATCGGTGCCATAGGCACCGAAGTTGAAGGTGCGGTTGAGCTGCGTGTTGTACGACTTGTCCCGATAGTAGAGCACGGTGCTGTAGAGCTCGACGTGGTCGGTGATCTGCGCCGTGAGGAAGCCGCCGGCATTGATGCGGTCAAATGGACGCTGAAAGGCCCAGTCGTCATAGGGGTTGGCCGAGCTGCCGGCCGGACCGCTGTTGATCGGGATGAAGGTGCCGTTGCCGTTCGGGTTGTTGACCAGGATCTGGCCGGCGTTCGGGCCCGCCTGCGGGATGATCGTACCGGCCGGCGTGAAGCTGGCGCGCGAGCAGGAGAGCTGCGCGTCGTTGGTCGGCATCACCACTTCGCACTGGCTGAACGAGCGGTCGCGCAGCCGTACCAGTTCCGACTGGCGATAGTCGACGAAGCCGGTGATGTTGACGCGGTTGTCGAACAGGTTGGCGCCGGCCGAAAGGTTGATCTCTGCGCGGCCGCCGTCGTTGGTCATGCCGGTCACGCCGTTGAAGCCGGCGCGCTCGGCCGCGTCCGTCACGGCATTGGCGCGGTTGTGGTGGTTGAAGAAGCTGTAGTTGGCGTCGAGGCGGACGCCTTCGAAGTTCTTCTTGAGGATGAAGTTGACGACGCCCGACACCGCATCCGAGCCGTAGACCGACGAGGCGCCGCCGGTGAGCACGTCGATGCGCTCGACCAGCGCGGTCGGGATGATGCCGACGTCGATCGTGTTGGCGAGGCCGACACGCATGCCGTCGATCAGGGTCAGGGTGCGCTCATAGCCGAGGCTGCGCAGCTTGATGCGCTGGCGCCCTTCGGAGTCGCTGAAGTTCTGCTCGGAGTTCACCTGCACCTGCGGCAGGCGGTTGAGCACTTCCTCGATCGTGGTCGCACCCTGGGCTGCGATCTCGGCCGCAGTGGTGGTGACGATCGGGGCTGCCGAGTGGTTGTTCGGGCGCTGGATGCGCGTGCCGGTGACGATCACGTTGCCGCTCTCGTCACTGCTGGCAGTGTCGTCGCGGGCACTGTCCGCGGCCAGCTTGGCGGAGGCGACCGGATCGCCGATCGAGACCGGCGCGTCCTGCGTCGCGGCGTCGGTGGTGTCGGCAAGGACCTGCGCGGAAGCAGGCATGGAAACCAGCGCGGCCACGCAGCAACTTGTGGCCAGCAATCCCTTGAACAGCATTGTCTTCCCCCGTTTCAGTCCTGGTCGTCGGCCGCACGTGCATGCCGCACGTGCGATCAGTTCCCCGGCACGCGTTCTGCGCGCCGCGTCCTGCCGGCTGTGAATCGTGCCCCCGAGCACCAGTGTTACGATGCTGTCACAAAGGTTTCATCTAGACAATACCGATCGTGACGATTGGTATTATTGTACTAGGCAGTTCTTTTACGGGCCCGGTGCTTGAGAAACGGGAGGGCTCCTCCTGCTGGGGCAGAAAGGGATGGCGGGAGGGCGCCGACGTTGGTTGCTTGCGGACGCAACTAATCGAAGCGGTCCTACATGTACCGAGCAAGTTTTCCGGTGAAATGAGAGCGGCGGTGAGACCAAAGGGGGCTGGTTCTGAAGCTGTGGTCCGACTTTGCGGCAGACGGAGCGCCGCGCTGTAATACCAGCGGCATGAACTTCCACGGCGAAGCCGCGCGCCATCTGCCGAAAACGAGATGGCGACGCTTCGAAGCCAAGAACAGGCGTCGATGGGACTGGGGCTGGCTGTCAGCAGGCGTCGGCGCGGCGGACGGAAGTCGGCCTTTCGCCAGACGCGGAAGCTTAGTCCTCTTCGGCTTCCTGGTCGACCGCGTCCATGAAGTCGCGTGCGGCTTCGCGGTCCGCCTCATCCTCGAAGGCGTCGAGGTCGGGCGCGATTCCCAGCATGTACATCAGGCACCACAGCGCGAAGCGGCGACCGCTGTCCTTTTCCAGACCGAATTCGAGCCGCAGCCGATCGGCGCCGTCGGCGATCTGACCCGGCGAGAGGGCGGCGATGTCGGCCGAGCCGAAGAAGCGGATGAGGAGCTGGTCGAAGTCCATGGTTGAGCCTTAGCCGAAGCTTCGCTCCGCCCCAAGCCACAGCAGGCCACACGGGGGAGCGCGAGCGGCTTCTCTTCGAACAAGGGCCATGATAGCGATACCAAATGCGGATGCGACGCCGGTGAGAAGGTCGCGCCGTGGCTTGAGGGAGAGATGCTGTGGTGCGTGCAGGGATGGTGACTCGGCGAAACCTGATGGGCGGCGCCGCCTGCGTCGGGGCCCTGGCATTGGGCTCGCTGCCCGGAGCGGAGCAGGCCGAGGCGCAGAGCGCCCCCGCGGGGAGGGGGGCGTTTCCGCTGATCGCGGGCGGGGTGCCGGCCGCGGTGGTGATCGATGCCCAGGCGGACTCCGCCGTCGGCCACGCCGCCAAAAGCTTCGCTGCCGACCTGGAGCGGGTGAGCGGCAATCGCGCGCGGCTGATCGAAGGCGACATGGCTGGCCTGCGCGGCCCGGCGGTGCTGATCGGGGTGCTCGGCCAGAGCCCGATGCTCGACGCGCTTGCGGCCGCGGGCAAGATCGACGCGGCGGACCTGCGCGGTGAGTGGGAGGCGTTTCGCCAGATCGTGGTCGACGATCCGCTGCCGGGTGTGCCGCGCGCGCTGGTCGTCATCGGCTCCGACCGGCGGGGGGCGGCGTTCGGGACCTATGACCTGTGCGAGCGGATCGGCGTGTCGCCCTGGCACTGGTTCGCCGACGTGCCGGTGCAGCGGCGGCGCGAGGTTTCGATCCCGGCAGGCTCGCGGCGCGACCAGCCCAAGGTGCGCTATCGCGGCTTCTTCATCAACGACGAGGCACCGGCACTCAGCGGCTGGGCGGCCAAGAAGTTCGGCGGCGTCAATTCGAAGATGTACGCGCACGTCTTCGAGTTGCTGCTGCGCATGAAGGGCAATTACCTGTGGCCCGCCATGTGGGCGCCGCGGGCGTTTGCGGCCGATGATCCCCAGAACATGGTGCTGGCCGATGCGATGGGCGTGGTGATGGGCAATTCCCACCACGAGCCGATGCTGCGCGCGCATGACGAATGGCACCGCAACAAGGAGCAGGGCGTCACCGGCGGCGCCTGGGATTACACCAAGAACACCGAGAACCTGCGTCGCTTCTGGCGGGGCGGCATCGAGCGGATGATGTCGAAGGGCGACGGCCGCGGCTATGAATCGGTCGTGACGGTCGGCATGCGCGGCGACGGCGACGAGGCGATGGGCGAGGGGACTGCCATCCCGCTGCTGGAGCGGGTCGTGACGGACCAGCGTGCGATCATCGCCGAGGTGACGGGCAAGCCCGCCAGCGAGACGCCGCAAGTGTGGGCGCTCTACAAGGAGGTGCAGGACTATTACGACCACGGCATGAAGGTGCCGGACGACGTCACCCTGCTGTTCTCCGACGACAATTGGGGACAGATCCGCAGGCTTCCCGATGCGGGCGCAGCGCCGCGGCGCGGCGGCTACGGCATCTATTACCATTATGACTATGTAGGCGGTCCGCGGAACTACAAGTGGATCAACACCAGCCAGATCGAAAAGGTCTGGCAGCAGATGGATCTCGCCTATCGGCGCGACGTGCGGACGATGTGGATCGTCAACGTCGGCGACATCAAGCCGATGGAATATCCGCTGAGCTTCTTCCTGGACATGGCGTGGGACCCGGAGGCGATGACGCCCGCGGCCCTCGCTGCCTATCCGGAGGACTGGGCGACCGCGACGTTCGGCGTGACGCATGGGCCGGCGATCGGCGACATGCTCACCCGCTACAGCAAATATGCCGCGCGTCGGAAGCCCGAGCTGATCGATCCAGACAGCTTCCCGCTGGGAGGCATCACCCCGCAAGGGCTGGACGGCGGCGAGTTCGGCACGATCGTCGCCGAGTGGGATGCGCTGGAAGCGCGCATGCTCGACACGCGATCGCGACTGGGCGCGGAGCAACTGGACGCCTATTACCAGATCGTCGAGTTCCCGATCGCGGCGATGGCGAACCTCTATCGCCTCTATTATGCCGCGGCGTGGAACAAGCTGCTGGCGTCCAAGAACGACGCGCGGGCAAACTACTTCGCCGACCAGGTCGAGGCGAGCTTCCGCCGCGACGGTGCGCTCACCCAGCGCTACCACAGCATCAATGGCGGCAAGTGGGACGGCATGATGGCCCAGATCCACATGAGCTATGTGATCTGGAACGATCCCACGCAGCAGACCATGCCGAGCATCACGCGGGTCGCTGCCGACACGCCCAACGACCGGCGCCGGCCGCAGCCGCGCTTCGTGGCACCGAAGGGAGCGCCCGAAGGCGTGATCGCGATCGAGGCGCCGGCGTTCAGCCGTGCGCGTGACGGGAAGGCGATGCGGTGGACGGTGATCCCGAACCTGGGCCGTACGGCGGGTGCCGTGATCGCGCTTCCCCAGGGTCTGCCAGCGACCACGCCTGGGGATGGCATCAGCCTGGAATATGACGTGACGGTGGAGAAGGGCGGGCCGGCGCAGGTGACGCTCTTCCTTGCGCCTACGCTCGACACGAGCGGCGGCAGTGGTGTCCGCATCGGCGTGTCGCTGGACGGCGGGGCCGTGCAGGTGCTGCAGGCGCGGCTGGAGGCGACTGGCGGTCCCGAGGATACGCCGGGCAAGGAGCGCTGGGCGCAGGCGGTGCGCGACAATGCGGTCCGGCTGTCCGCGGACCTCGGGACGATCGCTCCGGGCCGGCACGTCGTGCGGGTCTGGCGGATCGACGACAATGTCGTGCTCCAGAAGCTGGTGCTGAGCACCGTGCCGGTGCCACCGAGCTATCTGGGACCTGTGCCGGTGCGGGCGCATGGCGGTGGCGGAAACGACAGCCTGCCGGCACCCGGCGCGTCGGGAAGAAGGCGGCGGCGCCGGGCGTAGGCGCGGGTGGGGCGGGCGGTGGGGAGCCGCCCGCCGTCAGGCGATCTCCCGCAGGGTCGCGAGCGCGTGGGCGGTGGCGTCGTCCAGCGTCTCGCACACCGCGACGCCGGGAAGGTCGCCGGTCCATAGCTCGGCGAAGCCGCGGACCTTGCCATAGCTGTTGTCGAGCACGGCGTGGGGGATGCCCATCAGCACGCTGAGGATATGGCCGTGCAGCCGATCGGTGACGACCGCGTCGCCCGAGCCGAGCAGGGCGCGGCCGCGCTCCAGCTCCGAGCGCGCGCGGGCGCGGAAGCGGCGATAGTCGGGCTCGCCACCGGCAAGCATCCGTGCGGTGCGGCCGAGCCGCGCGACGGCGCGATCCCAGCGGCTGGGCGCGCGCGTGCCGTGGATCCAGTCGGCGAGCAGGCTGTCGCGCGGCAGTTCCGGGACGCCGCGCCCGGCGCTGCGCTCCTGGTCGGTACGCAAGAGGTAGACGATGTCGTGGACCGGAAGCACCGGGCGCGAAAGGCTGCCGAGGCAAAAGGCCATGTCCGGGCAGAGCGCCGCCGGGCAGCCGAGTTCGGCCTCCGCAAAGGCAAGGCTGGCGCGATCGCGTACCAGGAGGGTGAAGTTGCCGTGGGCGGCGATCGCCTCCCGCGTCAGGCGTACCTGTTCGGGATCGGCGAAGTGGATCGTCTGGGGCAGCTGGACGATGGGCCGGCCGGGCAGGGCCGCCAGAAGCATGCGGCGGAACTGCTGAAAACGGGGCCAGAGGTCCCCGAAGTTGCCGCCCCCGCTCAGGAACACCGGCCCGTCCGGAACCCGGCGGAGCAGGGCGCCGAGATCGAAGCCGTGGATGGTGCTCACATAGCCGGGCGGCTGCGCGGCCGCGCGATCGAAGAAGGCGAGTTCCCCCAGCCAGATCAGGCTGTCGCCCACGTTGGAATAATCCGGAAAGTCCAGCAGCGCATAGCCACCCGACAGGTCGGCGAGCGGGGTGACGGTGTGCCGCACCCGCTCTGCCAATTCCTCCACCCGCTCGAACATCGCATCCATGGGTACAGGTGGTCGCAGGCTGGCCGGAACAGGCAAGATGGCCGCACCGTTATGGTTCGGTCCCTGCGCGGGCCCTCTGTGAGGACACGCGGAATGCTTCCATCCCGGAGGCGCTTGCCTCGCCCATCGCTCCCGTGGATAGGCGGAGCGGCCGCGCCGGCGCCCTCAAGAAGACGCTGCCCATCATGCCCGACCTGCCCCAGCCGATCCCCGCCGCGACGCTGATCGTGATGCGCGACGCGCCGGGCGCGCCCGAGCTGCTGATGGTGGAGCGGGCGGCGCAGATGGCGTTCGCTGGCGGTGCGCTGGTCTTCCCCGGTGGCCGCATCGACCCGGGCGACGTCGCGCTGGCGAGCGAGCTTGGGGATGCCGCGCTGGCGCCCAAGGCGGCAGCGATCCGCGAGACGATCGAGGAGGTCGGGCTGGCGGTGGGGCTGGCGCCGCAGCCGGGCGCGGGCGATCTCCAGGCGATGCGGGCGCGGCTGCATGCGGGCGAGCCGCTGTCGGCGGTGCTGGGGCGCCACCGCATCGCGCCGGAGCGGCTGGTGCCCTTTGCGCGCTGGCAGCCGGAGCGGCTGGTCGCGCGGCTGTTTGACACGCACTTCTTCCTGGCAGCGGCGCCCGAGGATGCGCCGACACCGGTGGAAGACGGGACCGAGACGGCGCGCGCCTTCTGGGCGAGCGCCGCGCAGGTGCTGGCAGATGCGGAGGCTGGCCGCGCGCACCTGATCTTCCCCACGCGGCGGGTGCTCGAGCGGCTGGCGACGCTTGGGAGCTTCGCGGCGGCGGCGGCGCATGCGGCGGCCTATCCGGTGCGCTCCATTACCCCCTGGATCGAGCGGCGCGACGGCGTCGACCAGCTCTGCATCCCCGACGATCTCGGCTATCCGGTCACTGCCGAGCCGCTGGACAAAGCGCAGCGCCGATGAACCGCATGCGGCAGGTGACTCGGGCGGTCCTGTGGGGGCTGGTGCTGCTCGCGATCGGCTTTGCGCTCTATGCGCTGGTCCGCAATCGGCCGCAGGACCTGCCGTGGCGGCCGCTCGACCTGAGCGAGCCGGTGGGGATGTTCACCGGGCGCAAGCTGGCCGGGCTTGCAGACGATTTCCCCAAGTGCCGGCAGCTGCTGGAGCAGGCGGGCGTGCACTATCTGCCGCTCGCGCCGCTGGTGTCAGGGCAGTGCGGCTATGCCGATGGCGTGCGGCTGACCGCGGGAGGCGCGCGCGCGATCCGCTTTGCGCCCCGCGACGTGGGCACGTCCTGCCCGGTCGCGGCGGCGCTTGCGATGTGGGAGTGGCAGGTGGTCCAGCCCGCCGCGCGTCGCCACTTCGACAGCTCGGTCGTGCGCATCGAGCATTTCGGAAGCTACAACTGCCGGCGCATGTACGGCCGATCGAGCGGGGACTGGAGCGAGCATGCCGCCGCCAATGCGCTGGACGTCGCCGGCTTCGTGCTCGCGAACGGCAAGCGGGTTACGGTGATCGGCGACTGGAAGGGCGAGGGGGAGCGCGCCGCCTTTCTGCGCGAGGTGCGGGACGGCGCCTGCGACCTGTTCTCGACCGTGCTGTCGCCCGACTATAACGCCGCGCACCGCGATCACCTTCACCTCGACCAGGCACGGCGGGGGGCGATGGGGTGGCGGGCGTGCCGGTGAAGCCTAGTCCCCTGACGAAGGCGGGAGGCCGGTTCTGACCGTGGAGCTCTCGGTCGCAGAAGCCCGGCGGATCGCGCTCACCGCGCAGGGGTTCAACGCGCGCGAACGGGACGGCGACGTCGGCTCGGCACGGGTGCGCCGGACGATCGCGAAGCTCGGGTTGCTTCAGATCGACAGCGTCAACGTCCTGGCCCGCGCGCACTATCTGCCCCTGTTCTCGCGCCTGGGCGGCTACGATCGGGCGCTGCTCGACGGGATCATGGCGGAGCGCCCCAAGCGCTTCTTCGAATATTGGGGACACGAGGCGTCGCTGCTGCCGATCGACTGCCAGCCGCTGCTGCGCTGGCGGATGGCGCGGGCGCGTGCCGGCAGGGGGATCTGGCGCCAGCTGGAGCCGTTCGCGGGCGCTCGGCGGGCCGAAGCCGAGGCGCTGCTCGCCCGCATCGCCAGCGAAGGACCGCTCGCGGCCTCCGACCTGGCCGGCAAGGCGCGGGCCAAGGGCATGTGGGTGTGGAGCGACGGCAAGCATGCTCTTGAATGGCTGTTCTGGGCGGGCCTGGTCGCGGCGACGCATCGGCGCGGCAATTTCGAGCGCGTCTACGACCTGCCGGAGCGCGTGCTGCCACGTGCCACCCTCGACCAGCCGACGCCGCCCGGTGCGGAGGCCCGGCGCGAACTGCTGGCGCGATCGGCACGAGCGCTCGGTATCGTGACCGCAGGGGATCTGCGCGACTACTACCGAATCCCCGCTGCGGACGCCCCGCAGCCGATCGCCGATCTCGTCGAGGAGGGGACGATCGTACCGGTGCGGGTGCGTGGATGGCGCCAGCAGGCCTATCTCCATCGCGACGCGCGGGCGGGCCGGCGGGCGAATGGGCCGGCGCTGCTGTCTCCGTTCGATCCGCTCGTATGGAACCGCGACCGGACCGAGCGCCTGTTCGACTTCCGCTATCGCCTTGAGATCTACACGCCTGCGCACAAGCGCGAGCATGGCTATTACGTCCTGCCGTTCCTGCTCGACGGTGCGCTGGTCGCGCGCGTCGACCTGAAGGCGGATCGCAGGAGCGGGACGCTGATCGTGCAGCAGGCGAGCGTCGAGCCGAACGCACCGGCCGTTACGCCCGCGGCGCTGCGCGCCGAGCTGCAGCGGCTGGCCGAATGGCTGGGCCTCAGGGTCTCCGACCTTCCCGCGGTGTGAGCGGGCTGCTCAGTTCGGCAGGGAGCGCTGATCGACCTTTTCCACCCAGGCCGGAAAGAAGGCCGGCTGACGCAGCGACCAGCCCGAGGCGGTGGCGGCGGCTTCGCTGATCGACTGGAGCAGCTTGCGTCGCAGCTCGGGGTGAAGGTGTGGAAGTGCGGCCGACGCGCAGAAGGCGGACGGGAGCCATGGCCGCGTCTCTGCACCCAGCAGGCGCTCGTAGAGGAAGCGATAGGCGGAGAAGGAGGTGAGGCGGCCCTGGCCGAGATCGAACGCGGTCACGACCAGGAGCGGGGCCATGAAGGGTTCGACGGCCTCAAGGCCGCTGTCGTCCGGAACGAGCGCGCGGATCTCGGGCAGGCGATCGTAGAGCCGGGCCTGGGCGCGGATGCTGGCCGCCTCGACGACGTCGCGCGACCAGCGCTCCATCGCATCCTGGCGATCGAGGCCGATATCGAGCGAGCGGCGGATGTAGCGCTGGGTCGCCGCGCTGAAGCCTGCGAACTCTTTCATCTCGGCCAGGGTCATCGCGCCTTCGGCCGGCTTCATCCTTGCGCCCATCGATCTCGCTCCCGAACGTGCTCCATCATCCGTCATTCTGCCGGGCGGCGGTTAACAGCATGCTGAACCGATCCGGCGCGCGCCAACGAACGGACCATGAAATCTGTTGCAGTGCAACAAAGGTTGCGACGAACCGAGCGGAGGGGCTTAGCGGGCGCGGGCCCGGATGGCGGCGGCAGGAACCCAGCCGGAGAGGCACGCACCTTCGTAGGGGCGGCGACCGGCCACGGGGGTGGTGACGCCGCACCCTTCCTCGGGTGCCGCGGCCGGCGGCACCACCACGCCCAGCCAGCGCTGGTCGATCGAGCGGGTGCAGACGAAGAGCGTGCGTCCTTTCTCGATCGCGTCGGTGGTCGCTGCCTCCTCGAACGGCGCCGCGCGGACGGGGATGGACGGCGCGATCACTTCGCCGCCGATGCCGCAGGCGGCGAAGCTCGGCCCTTGTTCGCCGATCCGGACTGGCCTGGTGCCGGGCGAGAGTGGTGCGGTCGTCTGCTCAGCCGCGGGGCGGAAATCCTCCTCGGGAAGGGGGCTGTTGTTGCAGCCGGCAAGCAGCAGCGCGGCGAAGAACCAGGGTCGCATCGGCCTCTTCTAGACGGGATGGCGCGGGCGGGAACGGCGGCGATTCGCCGCATCGAACGAACCGGCATCGACAACTTCGATGTGGCAGGTACGCGGAAAAAGGCCGTGAAATCAGGCGTCGCGCAGGAGAGACGGCGCCGCGGCACAGCTTCTGCCGGGCAACCACCGACGGCTAAACACGCTTCGTCGGAAAAGGTTCCATCGACGAGGTGCATGATCTTTCGCGCGCGAAGAATTCCTGCTTCACACGCTGACACGAGCTTCAACGACCTTTGGGGGGTCCATGAATTTCCGGGCTTTTGCAGCGCGTTGCGCGCTGGCGGTATCGTTTTGCCTGCTGACCACGGTTCCGGCACAGGCACGCTTCTGGCAGTGCGCACCCTATGCCCGCGAGATTTCCGGCATCGAGATCCACGGCAACGCCAACACCTGGTGGAACCAGGCAGCCGGCAAGTATGCGCGTGGCAACACCCCCAAGGAAGGCGCTGTCCTGTCGTTTGAAGCCAGCCGCCGCATGCGGATGGGTCATGTCGCGATGGTGTCCCGGGTGGTGAACGACCGCGAGGTCCTGCTGACCCACGCCAACTGGTCGCGCCGCGGCGGCATCGAGCGCGACGTGCGCGCCGTGGACGTGTCGGCCGCCGGCGACTGGAGCGAAGTGCGCGTGTGGTTCGGCCCCGTCGGTGGCCTGGGCACCTCGTCCTATTCGACCAACGGCTTCATCTATTCGGGCCGCGCTCCGCAGACCGAAACGCTGGGCACCGTCGAGATCGCCAGCGGCGGCAACAACCTCGGCAAGGGCATCACTGCACTGGTCGACTGATCGCCTGCAAAA
>NZ_BSEX01000001.1:303023-332855 GCF_027922045.1 Microbacterium terregens | reverse complement strand
CCAGGCCGACGGCACTACGCCTTCGGGCGGAACACCATCGCGACGCCGTTCATGCAGTAGCGCTTGCCCGTCGGCTTGGGACCATCATCGAAGACATGGCCGAGATGGCCGGCGCACCGCGCGCAGCGCACCTCGGTGCGCGCCATCCACAGCGAGCGGTCCGACCGCGTCATGACCGCGCCCCGTAGCGGCGCCCAGAAGCTGGGCCAGCCGGTGCCGCTCTCGAACTTGGTGGCGGAGGTGAAGAGCGGCTGACCGCAACCGGCGCAGGCGAAGACGCCCGCGCGCTTCTCCTTGTTGAGCGGGCTCGTATAGGCGCGCTCCGTTCCTTCCTCGCGCAGCACATGATATTGCGCGGGCGTGAGGCGGGCCCGCCACTGCGCGTCGCTGAGCTTGAACGGCGCGGGGGCCGCGTTCCCCGGCGAGGCGGGAAGGCCGACCGCAAGCGCGGTGCCGCCGAGGCCGAGCAGACCCAGCAGGCCGCGGCGATCGAGAGGAGGCTGTGTCATCAGCCGGGAAGATGGGGCGGCGGCCGTGCGGTTTCCAGCCGCCCCAACTACTTAGCGGCCGAGCAGCGCGGCCCAGCGGAACTTGGGGCCTGCCGATTGCAGCACACCGCGGCGGAACAGCCGTGCGCCGATCGTGATCGTCAGCGCCACCCAGAGGACCTGCCAGCCGATCGCCAGCAGGTGCGGCCAGATCTCCGGCCGGTTTGCGGCGCGTGCGGCCATGGCGAAGGGCGAGCTGAAGGGAAACACCTCCGCAAAGGTGGCGACCCAGCTGTGCGGCTTGCCCGCGGCGGTGAGGGACAGCGCAAACATGCCCATCTGGAACAGGGTCAGCGGCAGCGAGAGCATCTGGATCTCGCGCGGGGTGGATGCCTGGGCACCGATGCCGAGGAACACCGCGCCGAGCAGCAGATAGGCCGCGGCAAAATAGGCGGCGAACAGCAGCGCGAACGTCGGCAGCCCGACCGCCGGCGCGAGGCCCGCAAGCGTTGCCGCCTCGCTGCTCGGCAGGAGGGCGCCGACGTTGCCGATCAGCGTACCCCAGAACAGCACGAACAACACCGCGACGCCGAACATGCCGATCAGCTTGCCGAGGAACACCGCCTCCAGCGGCACGGCGGCGGCGAGCACCTCGATCACCTTGTTGGAGCGTTCCTCCGCCATGGTGCCGACCGCCTGGCTGGCGAGGATCAGCGTGACGGCGAACAGCGCGATCACGGCAAAGCCGGCCGCGGTGTTCTTGCCGCCGATCGTGCTGGTCTCGCGCGCCACCTGCTCGAAGCGCGGCTGGCTGATCGGGCCGGTGAGGCCGGCGCGGCCGTCGCGCGCGACCTGTTCGGACAGCATGGCGAGATATTTGGAGCCGCGCGAAACGGCATTGCCATGGACGATGTGCGGTTGCTCCGGCGGGCCATAGAGCACCGCCGGCACGTCACGATCCTGCTGGGCGAGGAGCTTGCGCGCCTGCGCCGCGGGGTCGAGGTCGGGGGTCACCACCTCCAGCGCGGGCGGCAGCGTCTCCTGCGAGAGAAAGCCGCGGGCGAGGCGATCGGCCGCCAGGAAGCGGACGCCGTCGGCCGGGGCGGCGATGGCATAGAGCCGCTCGCGATCCTCGCCGCTCTCGCCGACTGCGCGTGCGCCGAGGCTGCCGAGCGCGCCGAAGCTGGCGAACAGCATGGGGGCGAGCAGGAAGATCAGGAAGGTGGGGGTCAGCACGGTCGCAATAAAGTCGCGGCGGGCGACCGTCAGCGTCTGGCGCAGCATGCGGCCAAGATTGCTCATGCGGGAGTTCCTTCGGCCGCAGCCTTGCCGACGATGCGCACGAACGCGTCGTGGAGCCCCGGGCGTTCGATCGAGAGGCCGGCGATGCCGAAGCCGCCGGCGATGAGGCGGCTGAGCGTCTGCTCCACGCCCTCGTCGGGGACCGAGAAGGTCCAGCCGTCGCCCTGGCGATCGCGCCGCGCGTCCGGCGGCAGCAGCGCGGCGATGCCGTCGCCCGGGTGGTGGGGCACATAATGGGCGCGCATCGGTAGGGTGCCGCGCGCCTCCGCCACGGTGCCTTCGAACCGGCGCTTGCCGCCGGCGATGATCGCCAGGCGGTCGCACAGCCGCTCGGCATGCGCCATTACGTGGGTGGAGAAGAGAATGGTGGCGCCGCGGTCTCGCTCGGCCATGACCAGCCCTTCGAGCCGCTCCTGGTTGACCGGGTCGAGGCCGGAAAAGGGCTCGTCGAGGACCAGGAACTCGGGCTCGTGCACGACGGAGCCGAGCAGCTGCACGAACTGGGCCATGCCCTTGGACAGCTTGCGGATCTTGCTGTCGACCGAGTCGCCCAGGCCCGCGCGCTCCATCATCACGGCCGCACGCTTGCGACCCGTCGCCCAGTCGAGCCCGCGCAACGCCCCCATGAAGGCGATCGCCTCGCGCGCCTTCATGCCCGGGTAGAGCCCGCGCTCCTCGGGCAGATAGCCGACGCGGTCGGAGGCATCGCGCGGCGCGTCGTGCCCAAGCAGGCAACGTTGGCCGGCATCGGGCTCGATGATGCCGAGCAGCATGCGCAGCGTCGTCGTCTTGCCAGCACCATTGGGGCCGAGCACGCCGTAGACGGCGCCGGTCGGGACCTGAAGATCGATGCCGTCGACGACGCGGCGTCCGCCGAAGCGCTTGACCAATCCACTCGCAGTCAGCGCCAGGCCCGTGGCAGCAGCGTTCGACTCCATCCAACCTCCGTACGGCCGGGCGAGGTCATCCCCCCACGCGCTGCCCTTGTTGCACACTGACGTAACGCGTGGCGCACGCAAGGGGTGCTGCGCGCCGCGTCATCGTGGTAGCGGGGCGGCGTGGACCAGCACAAGTCCCTGGAATCGCGCATCCAAGAGAAGGCGGCGGAGCTCGGCTTTGCGGCCTGCGGCTTTGCGCGCGCGGATGCCGCGCCGCAGACGGCCGCCCGGCTGCGGGAGTGGCTGGAGGCGGGCCGGCACGGCAGCATGATCTGGATGGAGGAGCGCGCCCACCACCGCGGCTCGCCCCAGGGATTGTGGCCGGAGGTGCGATCGGTGATCGCGCTCGGCATGAGCTATGCGCCGGCGCGGGACCCGCTGGCGCTCGCCGGGGTGGGGGACCGCGGGCGCATCTCGGTCTATGCGCAGGGCGCCGACTACCACGACGTGGTGAAGAAGGCGCTGAAGGCGCTCGGCCGCTGGCTCGCGAACGAAGCGGGATGCGACCTCAAGGTGTTCGTCGATACCGCGCCGGTGATGGAGAAGCCGCTCGCCGAGGCGGCGGGGCTCGGCTGGCAGGGCAAGCACACCAACCTCTTGAGCCGGGAGTACGGCAGCTGGCTGTTCCTGGGGGCGATCTATACCACGCTCGAGCTGGCACCCGACGCACGTCCGGGGGGAAGCTGCGGATCGTGCGACGCGTGCCAGCGGGCGTGCCCGACCGACGCCTTTCCCGCGCCCTACCAGCTCGATGCACGGCGGTGCGTGAGCTACCTGACGATCGAGCATGCCGGGCCGATTCCGGCGGCGCTGAGGCCCGGCATCGGCAACCGCATCTATGGCTGCGACGATTGCCTGGCGGTGTGCCCGTGGAACAAGTTCGCGGCGACGGCAGCGGCCAATAAGGCGTTCGTGCCCCGCGCCGAACTGGCGGCGCCGCGGCTTGCCGAGTTGATGGCACTGGACGACCCAAGCTTCCGGCAGGTGTTCGCGGGATCGCCGATCAAGCGGATCGGACGCGACCGGATGGTGCGCAACGTGCTGGTGGCGGCGGGGAACAGCGGCGATCCGGCCTTGGCGGCGCCGGTCGCGCGGCTGCTGGACGATCCGGCGCCGGTGGTGCGGGGGGCTGCGGTTTGGGCGCTGGGGCGACTGGATCCGGAGCGCTTTGCCGGCGAGCGTGGTGCGCGGCTGGCCGGGGAAGCGGACGCGGATGTCCGGGCGGAGTGGGGCGCGGACTGAGCGACGGTCTGTCCTTGTCACACCCGTATTCCTGCGCAGGCAGAAATCCAGGGCCAAGCAGGTCAACGGCTTGCGGTGCTTGGAACCCTGGGCTCCTGCCTTCGCAGGAGCACTGTTAAGGGTTCGCAGAGGTCTCGCGTGCGCGGGGATACGAGGTGGGCGTTATGGCGGACGCCTACCGCCCGCCTTCGCGGCGGACGAGGGCTGCGACGCAGCTGGCTCGGTCGATCGGGGCGCCGTTGCGCTGGCGGGCGTCGACATAGGTGACGACCGGCGTGCCGCCGCCCTTGGGCGCGTAGAGATAGGCGTCGAGCACGCAGATGTCGGAGCCGAACTGCATCTTGCGGCCGGCCCCCTCCGTCAGTTCGGCATCGGGCTTTCCGAACAACTTTGTGAGCGCATTGGCCGGCTGGCCCAGGATTCGCTCCAGTCCCACGGCGCTGTAGCTGGCGCTCGGCGGGGGCGGGGGGAGGTTGCCGGGGCCAACGCTGGGCCCCGTCGCGCAGCCGCCCAGCCCCATGCCCAGCACTGCCAGTCCTGCCCAACGCTTCATTTGCCTCGCCTTTCGTGGAACCAATGGGTCGCCATGGCCGCGCCGAGCACCGGCGCGACGAAGTTGACGAACGGGATCAGGAGCAGCCCGGTGCCGGCGAACCCCAGCAGCAGGCGTCCGCCGGCGGTGGTGCGCCGCCATGCGCGCATCGACGGCGCGGGGAGGTGCCGTGCGGCGACCATGTCGCCGAGGTCGCGGCCGAGCAGCCACCCGTTGACCAGGAAGAAGGCGACGGCCGTGCCGACGCCGGTCGCCAGCAGCAGGAGGTAGAGCGGCGCGAGCAGCAGGTTGACGCCGATCACCCGGCCGGCCGAGCCGATCCCCATCGCGGCACCGCGCGCGAACGGCACCGGCCGCGCGCTGGCGAGGGCGGCGGGATAGTGGCGCGCCTCGACCGCGGCGACCACGTCGTCCGCGAAGATGCCGGTCACCGCGATGGCGACGGCGCGGAACAGCAGCCAGCCCAGACCGATGGTCGCGATCGCCGCCGCCGCGGCCGCGAGATCGCCGACGCCAGTTCCCCAGTGGAGGCCGTCCCGCACCAGCGCGCGGGCGCCGAACGCGAGCAGCGCCGCCACGACCAGGAACAGCAGCAGCGTCACCGCGAGCGATTTCGCCAGCACCGCCAGGATGCGCCGGTCGCCGAGCTGGGCGACGGAGAGGAGGAGGGCGCGGATCATGGCGGGGGAATGGGGGGCGCGTGCGCCGGCGTCAACGCGGTTGCACGCACGCACGCAGCTCTTTACCGCGAGGGCGTTTGCGGATCCCGCATTGGAGACTCACTTGACCGAACCCACCTACGACGTTGTCGCGATCGGCAACGCGATCGTCGACATTCTCGCCCAGGCCGAAGATTCGTTCCTGGAAGCAGAAGGCATGAACAAAGGCTCGATGCAGCTGGTGTTCTCGCCGGCCGAGGCCGACGCGCTCTATGCCAAGATGGGGCCGGGCCGCGAGGTTTCGGGCGGGTCGGCGGCGAACACCGTCGCGGGGATCGCGGCGCTGGGCGGCAAGTGCGGCTTCATCGGCCAGGTCGCCGACGACCAGCTCGGCAAGGTGTTCGCGCATGACGTGCAGGCGGTCGGCATCCGCTTCGACACCGCGGCGCGGGCGGGCGATCCGACCACGGCGCGCTGCCTGATCTTCGTGACGCCGGACGGCCAGCGCACGATGAACACCTTCCTGGGCGCCTCGCAGTTCCTGCCCGAGGCGGCGCTCGACCGGCAGATGATCGCGGATGCGGCGATTCTGTACCTGGAGGGCTATCTTTGGGATCCGGAGGAGCCGCGCCAGGCGATGCGCGCGGCGATCGAGGTTGCGCGTGGGGCCGGCCGCAAGGTCGCCTTCACCCTGTCGGACGTGTTCTGCATCTCGCGCCACGGCGACGATTTCCGCACGCTGCTGGCCGAGGGCATGATCGACATCCTGTTCGCGAACGAGAACGAACTGCTGGCGCTTGCGCAGGGCGACGACTTCGAGAATGCCGTCGCCAAGGTCGCGCCGCAGGTGCCGACGCTGGTGGTGACGCGCAGCGAGCGCGGCGCGATCGCGATCGTGGACGGCGAGCGGGTCGCGGTGCCGGCCGAGCCGGTTGCGGCGGTGGTCGACACGACCGGTGCGGGCGACCTGTTCGCCGCGGGCTTCCTCCATGGCCAGGCACAGGGCCGCAGCGTCACGGACTCGCTCCGCATGGGCGCGATCTGCGCGGCGGAGATCATCTCCCATTACGGTGCGCGCCCGAACGTCGACCTCAAGAAGCTGATCGCCGACAAGCTCGGCTGAGGGGTGGGGCTCACGCCTAACATGGCAGTCAAGGCGTACTACGGTACACTGCTGTAGCCCGCAGGTGCACTCCTGCGGGCCCTACCTACCTCATCCATTCCCTTCTCAGGCTTCCCGCGCCCGGCTCGCATCATCGAGTCCGGTCCGGTTTCAACTGAGTCAGGCCAAACCGTGTATAGCATGGCCCAGTTTGTAACCCGCCGAGTGGGCGGAAAAGGCAGCGGCCTTGCTCAGTCCCCACAGTACCTCGGCCGTATGAATGTGTAGGGATGCGAATGTGAACAAGCTGAATAGTGCCAGATCTTTGTAAGCACTGCTTGATAGAAACTCTGGAAGCCCTTGCCGTAAGTCAACACGAAGCACGTGCGCAAAACATACAGCTGCAATAAAGAAAATCGGTATCGCCTCAGGGCAGAGATACTGCATCAATATGCTGATCGATGCAGCTGTTAGTAGGGCGATGATCACGAAGGCCGAAGGCGACACACCTCGAAGCATCTTGTGAAACCTCATTTACGTAAACTGCTCACCGAGCCGGTCTCTCAAATATGTTAGCCGGCAATCCATACGCGGCGAGGCCTAGTTCGTAGTCCGCGACACTCGCTGCATCAACAATCTCTAGGCGCAGCGCCGGCGCAACGATTGCGTCGGTTGCGGAGTTGGGGAGCGAAACTTGGCCCCGAGTTTGTCAGAATGAGGGATGCCGGACAAACGAAAAGGGCCGGAGGAGCGATCCTCCGGCCCTTCTTGTTTCTGGCCTCAGCGGGTGCCGGGGACGGGAGGATCGACCTCCTCATAGGCGGTGTGCTCGGGCACATCGACGAGCCCGCGGCCCAGGTGGCTCTTGCGGAAGCCATAGGCGAAGTAGAGCACCAGGCCGATCGCACCCCAGCCCGGCAGCACCAGCTTCGCGTCCGGCGGCAGGAACCAGTAGAGCACCACGCAGCCGATCATGGTGAGCGGCGCCACCACGAAGAGCAGCGGAGCCCGGAACGGGCGGCGGCGGGTCGGCTCGGTCTTGCGCAGGCGCATCACCGCGATCGCCACCATGAAGAAGGCGAACAGCGTGCCGGCATTGGCGATGTCGGCGAGCTTGCCGACCGGCAGGAACGCCGCCGCAAAGGTGACGCCCAGGCCGGTGATGATGGTGATGACGTGCGGCGTCTTCCACTTCGGGTGGATGGTCGACAGCTTCTCCGGAAGGAGGCCGTCGCGCGCCATCACGAAGAACATGCGCGTCTGGCCATAGATCATGACCAGGATCACCGACGGCAGCGCCAGGAAGGCGGCGAGACCGATCAGGTTGCCGACGTTGAGGTAGCCGATCTGGCGCAGGACGTGGGCGAGGGCTTCCTTGGAGCAGGACAGCGGCTCGGCCGCGGCGGCGCTGATCGCGGCGCAGCGGGCGGCGAGCTCGGTCGAGCCGGGCGCCAGCCAGCTGCCGTCGGCGGCGGTCACGGGCTGCGAACCGATCGGCGAGCCGATCGCGCCGGCGGCCACCAGCATGTAGAAGACGGTGCAGATGGCCAGGCTTCCGATCAGGCCGATCGGCACGTTGCGCTGCGGGTTCTTGGTCTCCTCGGCCGCGGTGGAAACCGCGTCGAAGCCCACATAGGCGAAGAAGATCGAGGCGGCGGCGCCGATCACGCCTGCGCCCGAGCCATCGCCCCAGCCCTGCGGCATGAACGGCTCGAAGTTCTCCATCTGCATGACAGGAAGCGAGAGGATGATGAAGGCGGTGAGCGCCGTCACCTTGATCGCGACCAGCACCGCATTGACCTTGGCGCTTTCGCTGGTGCCGACGACCAAGAGGGCGGTGATCAGCAGCGCGATCACGACCGCGGGCAGGTTGATGATGCCGCCGGCATAGGGGCCGGCGATGATCTCTTGCGGCAGGGTGATGCCGAACCAGCCCCCCAGCTGGCCGACGAAATAGCCGGACCAGCCGACCGACACGGCCGAAGCCGCCACCGCATATTCGAGGATCAGCGCCCAGCCGACCATCCAGGCGAGCAATTCGCCCATCACCGCATAGGTGTAGGTGTAGGCGGAGCCGGAGACCGGCACCATCGAGGCGAGCTCGGAATAGCAGAGTGCGGCAACGGCACAGACGGCGCCTGCGATGACGAAGGAGATCATCATGCCCGGGCCGGCCTTTTGCGCGGCCTCTGCGGTGAGCACGAAGATACCCGTGCCGATGATGGCGCCGACGCCGAGCAGCGTGAGCTGCAGCGCGCCGAGCGAGCGATGGAGCGACTTTTTCTCGGCAGTCGCTAGAATGGCGTCGAGTGGTTTGACGCGCCCGAAGATCATGCGGTTTTCCCCTGAACCGGTTCGTTTCGCAGCCGCGAAAGTGTGGAGCGTAAAGCTAAATCAAGCGCGCGCAAAGCGAATCCCTGCGGCGGCGCGGTGCCTCGCTCAGCGCGCCAGCATCGGCCCGAGCGGCTGGCCGCCGAACAGATGGACGTGCAGGTGCGGCACTTCTTGCCCCGCATCACCGCCGACATTGGCGAGCAGGCGGTAGCCCGGCGCCACCAGCCCATGCTCGCGCGCGACATGGCCGACCGCGCGGACGAAGCCGGCGATCTCGGCATCGGGCGCACGGGCGCTGAAATCGTCCCACGAGACATAGGCGCCCTTGGGGATCACCAGCACATGGGTCGGCGCCTGCGGGGATATGTCTCGAAAGGCGAGGGCGAAATCGTCCTCATAGACCCGCTTGGCCGGGATCTCGCCGCGCAGGATCCGCGCGAAGATGTTGCTGTCGTCGTAGGGAAGCGTGGCGTCCATCGGCATGGAAGGTCCTTTGCGCGTCAGCGGGGGCGGGCGGCCTTTTCGGCAATGCCCGACAAGCCCTCGCGCCGGTGGAGTTCGGCGCGCACGTCGTCGAGCGACAGGCCGGCGTCGGCGAGCAGCACCAGCAGGTGGAAGAGGAGATCGGCGGACTCGGACACCAGCCCTTGGCGATCATCGGCAATCGCGGCGATCACGGTCTCCACCGCTTCCTCGCCGACCTTCTGGGCGATCTTGGCGCGGCCGCGGCTGTGGAGCTTGGCGACATAGGAGGTCGCAGGATCGCCGCCCAGACGGGTGCGGATCACGGCCTGGAGCTGGTCGAGCGGGTCGGTGTCTGCCATCGCGCCCGCTTTCCCGTGCGCCGCGCCCAAGTCAATCCCGCGGCGGCCTGCGACGCGCGCGCAGGGCGCGGCGCGCGATCCAGAGGCCGGCGGCGGCGACGAGGAACAGCGCCACGTCGGAGGGGGCGAAGCCGGTGCGCTCTGCTGCGACGCCCGTGTGGGCGGCAAGGGCGGGCAGGGGCATGAGGAGGAGGAGCGGGGCGAAGCGCATGGGCGTTGTGTAAAGTAGAGCAGGGCGGAGCTGAAGTGCTTCCGGCCTCCTTCCCGTATCCCGGCCTTCGCTGGGGTGCGATGTACCGTTCGCGGCACATCTGCCGTGCTCCTGCGCAGGCAGGAGCCCAGGGTACCGCGCGCTGACAGCCGTTGCTCTGCTGGACCCTGGATCCCCGCCTGCGCGGGGATACGGAAGTGGGGCACGTTGCGGGACTCGCGGGCGGCCGCATCGGGGTATGCGCGCTCGAAGCGGGACTAGTGCGTCCCGCGCACGGCAACGCCGGCAGCGGCAAGCGCGGCGCGCGCGTCGGCGATGCTGGCTTCGCCGAAGTGGAAGATCGAGGCGGCGAGCACGGCGCTGGCGTGACCCTCGACCACGCCGGCCACCAGGTCGTCCAGCTTGCCGACGCCGCCGGACGCCACCACCGGCACGTCGCTCGCGTCCGCGATCGCGCGGGTGAGGGCGAGGTCGTAGCCGTCGCGGGTGCCGTCGCGGTCCATCGAGGTCACGAGCAGCTCGCCCGCGCCGAAGCCGGCCAGGCGGGCGGCATGCTCCAGCGCGTCGATGCCGGTCGCGCGGCGGCCGCCGTGGGTGAAGACTTCCCAGCGGCCGGGCTCGACCTGACGCGCGTCGATCGAGGCGGTGACGCATTGGCTGCCGAAGCGATCGGCGATCTCGGCCACCACTTCCGGCCGGGCGACGGCGGCGGAATTGACCGCGACCTTGTCCGCGCCCGCCAGCAACAGCGCGCGGGCGTCGCCGGCGGAGCGGACGCCGCCGCCGACCGTGAGCGGCATGAAGCAGACCTCGGCGGTGCGGCGGACCACGTCGACGATGGTGTCGCGGCCCTCGTGGCTCGCCCCGATGTCGAGGAAGCACAGCTCGTCGGCGCCGGCGAGGTCATAGGCGCGTGCCTGCTCGACCGGGTCGCCGGCGTCGCGCAGGTCGACGAAGTTGACGCCCTTGACCACGCGCCCGGCGTGGACGTCCAGGCAGGGGATGATACGGACGCGGACGGTCATGCGGCGACCCGCAGCGCCTCGGCGAGGTCGAGGCGGCCGTCGTAGAGCGCGCGGCCGGTGATCACGCCCTCGATGCCGGGCTTGCCGCGCAGCTGGTGAATGTCGTCGATGCCCGCGACGCCGCCGCTGGCGATCACCGGGATGCCGGCCTCGGCCGCGAGCGCGGCGGTGGCGGCGACGTTGCAGCCCTTGAGCAGGCCGTCGCGGCCGACATCGGTAAAGAGCAGGGCGGCGACGCCTGCATCCTCGAACCGGCGGGCGAGGTCGGCGACGGTGACGGTGGACACGTCGGCCCAGCCGCGGGTCGCGACGAGTCCGTCCCGCGCATCCACTGCCACGACAATGCGGCCGGGCAGCGCGCGGGCGGCGTCGCGGACCAGATCCGGGTTCTCGAGCGCGGCCGTGCCGATCACCACGCGGGCGACGCCGAGTTCGAGCCAACTATCGATCGCGGCGCGGGTGCGGATGCCGCCGCCCAGCTGCACGCGGCCGGGGAAGGCGCGGACCGCGCTCGCGACCGCCTCGCCGTTGACCGAGTCCCCGGCAAAGGCGCCGTCGAGGTCGACGACATGGAGATGGTCGGCGCCGGCCTCGGCAAAGGCGCGGGCCTGGGCGGCGGGATCGTCGCCGTAGATGGTGGCGCGGTCCATGTCGCCTTCGGCCAGCCGGACGACCTGGCCGCGCTTGAGATCGATCGCGGGGAAGACGATCAGCCGGTCGGTCACGGTTGCCATGCGAGGAATCTCTCCAGCAGCGCGATGCCGTAGCGCTGGCTCTTTTCGGGGTGGAACTGGACGCCGAGCAGATTGTCGCGGCCGATCGCCGCGGTCACCGGCTGCCCGTGGGTGGTGGTGGCGACGACGCCGTCGCCTTCAAAGGCATAGCTGTGCAGGAAATAGGCCTCGCCCGGCTGGACGATCGGGTGGTCGCCCAAGGGGACCACGTCGTTCCAGCCCATGTGCGGCACGCGCGCTTGCCGGCTTGCCTCCAGCTTGCGCACGGTCCCGGGCAGCCAGCCGAGGCCGGCGTGGGTGCCGAACTCCTCGCCCTCGGTCGCCATCAGCTGCATGCCGACGCACACGCCCAGGAACGGCACACCGCCGTGCAGCGCGCGCTCCTCCATTGCCTCAATCATGCCGGGCACGGCGGCGAGCCCGTCGATGCAGGCGCGAAAGGCGCCGACGCCGGGCAGGACGATGCGGTCGGCGCGGCGCACCACCTCCGCATCGGCGGTGATCGCCATGTCGGCGACGCCGGCGGCTTTGAGCGCGTTGGCGACCGAGTGGAGGTTACCCGCGCCATAATCGATCAGCGCGAGGGTCATGCGAGCAGAGCGCCGACCTCGGCGCTGGCGATGGCGGCGGTGAAGCCGACGAGTTCGAGCGTGGCCGCGCCCTCGATGAGGTACGGATCGGTGCGGGCGATCGCCTCCACGGCCTCGGCCTCACCGCGGTACAGCATCACGCCGCCCGTCGCCGAGGCACGGCGGCCGGCGAGCAGCACCTCGCCCGCGTCGATGCGCGCGCTGATCCACTCCAGGTGGCGCGGGCGCAGCGCGTCGATCTCCTCGATCGGCTTCACATAGGTGAGCAGCGCGAGGACCAGCGGCTGGTTGGGGCGGGCGGGGGTCACAGGACACCCTTGGTCGACGGCACGGCATCGGCCTTGCGCGGGTCGATCTCGGTCGCGGTGCGAAGCGCGCGTGCCAGCCCCTTGAAGATGCTCTCGGCGATGTGGTGGTTGTTGGTGCCGTAGAGCGTCTCGACGTGGAGCGTGATGCCCGCCGCCTGTGCGAAGCTGTGACAGAAATGCTCGAACATCTCGGTATCCATGGTGCCGAGCTGCGCCTGGGTGAAGCGCGACTTCCAGACCAGCCAGGGGCGGCCGGAGATGTCGAGCGCGACTCGGGTCAGCGTCTCGTCCATTGGCGACAGCGCCTCGCCGTAGCGGCGGATGCCGCGCTTGTCGCCGAGTGCCTGGGCGAACGCCTGGCCGATGGCGATGCCGGTGTCCTCGACGGTGTGGTGCGCATCGATGTGCAGGTCGCCCCTCGTGCGGACGGTCAGGTCGATCAGCGAATGCCGCGAGAGCTGCTCGAGCATGTGATCGAAGAAGCCGACCCCGGTCTGCACGTCATAGACGCCGGTGCCGTCCAGGTTGACGGTCACCTCGATCGAGGTTTCGCTGGTCGAGCGGGTGATGGTGCCAGTGCGCATGATCGTCCCCATAGCGCCGCCCGTCGCGCAAGCAACGCAACGAATCTTGACCGCACCCGAAACCCCGCTACCCAAGGCGCATGAACGCTCAAGTGCCCGACAGCCTGATCCCCTATGACGAGATCGTGCAGGATGCCCTGCGCGCCGTCGTCGGCCGCGTGCTGGGGCAAGTCGCCTCCAATGGCGGCCTGCCGGGCGACCATCATTTCTACATCACCTTCAAGACGCAGGCAGCCGGGGTCGACATCCCCAAGCGGCTGGTCGAGCGCTTCCCGGACGAGATGACGATCGTCATCCAGCACCGCTTCTGGGACCTGACGGTGGATGCGTCGCGCTTCTCGGTGGGGCTGAGCTTCAACCAGATCCCGTCGACGCTGATCATTCCGTTCTCCGCGATCACCGGTTTCCACGACCCGGCGGTCAATTTCGAGCTGCGCTTCCAGGCGGCCGAGGGCCCCGACGGCGGACCCGAACCGCATGATCCGGCCGAGAACGACGGCCCGCAGGCGAAGCCGGTCGAGGACGGGTCGAACGTCGTCGCCGTGGACTTCAAGCGCAAGAAGTAAGCCGTCGGTGCGCGGCCGGTGCAACAAGCCGGCCGCTCCCGGCGTTGTCGGACCATGAGCACCGACAGCACGCGCACCGAAACCGACTCGATCGGCGCGATCGAGGTCCCCGCAACCGCCTATTGGGGCGCCCAGACCCAGCGATCGATCGAGAACTTCCCGTTCGGATCGACCGAGCGCATGCCGATCGGCATCGTCCATGCCCAGGCGATCGTGAAGCAGGCGGCGGCGCGGGTGAACCGCAAGCACGGCCTGGACGCCAAGGTGGTCGACGCGATCGAGGCGGCAGCGCAGGAGATCGTCGCCGGCAAGCTCGACGACCAGTTCCCGCTGGTGATCTGGCAGACCGGCAGCGGCACCCAGACCAACATGAACGTCAACGAGGTGATCGCCGGCCGCGCCAATGAGGTGCTGAGCGGCGCTCGCGGCGGCAAGTCGCCGGTCCACCCGAACGATCATGTCAACATGAGCCAGTCTTCGAACGACAGCTTCCCGACCGCGCTGCACGTCGCCACCGCGATCGCCACGCGCGACGCGCTGCTGCCGGCGCTCGACCGGCTGACCGCCTCGCTCGCTGCCAAGGCCGAGGCGTGGGATCATATCGTCAAGATCGGTCGCACCCACACCCAGGACGCGACGCCGTTGACGCTGGGGCAGGAGTTTTCGGGCTATGCGGCGCAGCTGGTGAGTTGCAAGGCGCGGATCGAGGGTGCACTCAACGGCAACATCCGCAAGCTCGCGATCGGCGGCACGGCGGTCGGCACCGGGCTCAATGCGCCCGAGGGCTGGGCCGAGGACATGACGGCGGCGATCAGCGACATCGCCGGCACGCAGTTCGAAAGCGCGCCCAACAAGTTCGAGCAGCTGGCGGCCAAGGACGGGCTGGTGTTCTTCTCGGGCGCGCTCAACACGCTGGCAGTGGCGCTCAACAAGATCGCCAACGACATCCGCTTCCTGGGCTCTGGCCCGCGTTCGGGGCTGGGCGAGCTGTCGCTGCCGGCCAACGAGCCGGGCAGTTCGATCATGCCGGGCAAGGTGAACCCGACCCAGGCCGAGTCGCTGACGATGGTGGCGGCGCAGGTGATCGGCAATCACCAGGCGGTGACCGTCGGCGGCATGCAGGGGCATTTCGAGCTGAACGTGTTCATGCCGCTGATCGGCGCGAACGTGCTGCGTTCGATCCACCTGCTCGCCACCGGCATGACGAGCTTCGCCGAGCGCTGCGTCGACGGGACGGTGGCGAACGAGCAGCAGATCGCCGATCTGGTCGGCCGCTCTCTGATGCTGGTGACCGCGCTGGCACCGGTGATCGGGTACGACGACGCGGCCAAGATCGCCAAGAACGCGCACGAGAAGGGGCTGACGCTGAAGGAAAGCGGGCTGGCGCTGGGGTTGGTCGATGAGGCGACGTTCGACCAGTATGTGAAGCCGGAGACGATGGTCGGGCGGTAAGGGCCGGGCAGGACCTGCATTTCCTCAACCCCGTTTGCCTCGAGTAGCCGTCGAGCTTGTCGAGACGGCATATCGAGAGGGCAGCGCGCGCGGCTCTCTCGATACGGGCTCTCGACAAGCTCGATCCCTACTCGAGCCGAACGGGAAGGGGGGTGATCCCGAGCAGTAAACCCCCTCTGGAACCCTCGCGCCGTTCCCGCGCTTACCTCTCGACACGAAAGCGAGGTTTGCATGGGTACGACGACGGTAGGCGCGCTGATCGGCGGCGCGATCGACAGCATGAGCGGTGACGATGGCGCCGCGGACGGCGCGATCATCGGTGCGGTGACGGCGAATGTGCTGAAGCTGGTGGTGCCGGTGGTGGTCACCTATGCGGTGGGCTGGGCGGTGCTGCGCGGCGCCGAGCAGCTGCGCGAACAGTTGTTCCAGCGGGAGAAGACGGCATGATCGGCCGTATCGTAGGGGCGCTGGTGGGCCGCGAACTCGACCGGCGGGACGGCAGCGGCGGCGTGAAGGGTGCGGCGTTCGGCTATATGGTTGGCGGCGCGCTACGGCGCATGGGGCCGCTCGGCCTGGTGCTCGGCGGTGGCTATGCCGCGAAGAAGGCGTATGACCGGCGCAAGGCGCGTCGAGGCTACTAAAGGCCGGGGCGGGGGTTCAGGCCCCCGCCTGCCAGCTGCGAACCGCGTCGTTGGGCGCGAGCAGCATCCAGACGTTGAGCGTCAGGTTGTCGCGGATCGCGGCGAGGGCGACGAGCTCCAGCGCGATCCCCAGAGCAATGGTGGCCCAGGGCGGCAACCGACGCGCAACGGCGAATCCCACCACCATCCAGCCGATGTCGGCGACCGAATTGACGACGCTGTCGCCTTCATAGCCGAGCGCGATCGTGACCGCGCGATAGCGATCGATGATGATCGGCGAGTTCTCCAATATCTCCCACGCCGCCTCGACAAGGGTCGCGAACGCCAGGCGCAGCTGCCATGGCTTGCGGCGCAGGACCAGCCAGCCGAGACCATAGAAGATCAGCCCGTGCACGACGTGGCTGAGGCTGTACCAGTCGGCGAGGTGCTGGCTGTTTTCCGCCGATTGGACGGTACCGTGCCAGAGCTTCACCGTGCCGCAGGTGCAGATAGGGGTGCGGCCCATCGCCAGCAGCACCAGCGCTGCGAGCGCGACGATGGCCAGCGTCGCCCACCACCAGCGGGCAGAATGGGACGGAGTACGGGTAGGGAAGGTGGTCGCCATGCCTTGACGTATCGCTCCTCCTCGCGCCACTAGCGCGCATGGAACTGCCGCCAGAGTCCGATCCGCACGGCTTCAAGCGCCGTGGCGTGTTGTTTGTCCTCTCCTCGCCCTCCGGCGCGGGAAAGTCCACCATCGCGCGCAAGCTGCTCGCCGACGAGCCGGGATTGTCGATGTCGGTGTCGGCCACGACCCGCGCGCCGCGGCCGGGCGAGGTCGAGGGCAAGGACTATCACTTCGTCGACCTGGAAGAATTCCGGCGGATGGCGACCGAGCATGAGTTCCTGGAATGGGCGCATGTGTTCGGCCAGCGCTATGGCACGCCGCGGGCACCGGTCGAGGCGATGCTGGCGGCCGGCAAGGACGTGCTGTTCGACATCGACTGGCAGGGCGCGCAGCAGCTGTTCCAGATCGCCGGCGGCGACGTGGTGCGCGTGTTCATCCTGCCGCCGTCGATGGCGGAGCTGCGCCAGCGGCTGCTCAACCGCAACACCGACGCGCTCGAGATCATCGACGCCCGCATGGCGCGCGCGGCAGCCGAGGTGAGCCACTGGGACGGCTATGACTATGTCCTGGTCAACGACGACGTCGAGGCCTGCTTCCGCAAGGTGCAGACGATCCTTGCGGCCGAGCGCCTGAAGCGCTCGCGCCAGACCGGCGTCATCGGGTTCATCCGCAAGCTGATGGCCTGAGCGGAACGTCCGCTTCGGCGCCGGCGTTCTGGTGCCGTCCTCGCGGACGATGCCTGCCATCAGACCACGGAAGCCACCGCCTATGTCCTCCGCAAGCTCGCCTGCGCCGGCCGCCGCCGGCTCCGGTGTCGGATCGCGCCTCAAGTCGATCATCGGCGGATCGACCGGCAACATGGTCGAGTGGTTCGACTGGTACGTCTATTCGGCCTTCACCCTTTATTTCGCGCCGCACTTCTTTCCGAGCGAGGACCAGACGGCGCAGCTGCTGAGCGCGGCGGCGGTGTTCGCGGTCGGTTTCGTGATGCGGCCGATCGGCGCCTGGGTGATGGGCATCTATGCCGACCGGCAGGGCCGCAAGGCGGGGCTGACGCTGTCGGTCACGCTGATGTGTCTGGGCTCGCTGATCATCGCCTGCACGCCTGGATATGAGACGATCGGCATCGCGGCGCCGGCGCTGCTGGTGCTGGCCCGGCTGATGCAGGGCCTGTCGGTGGGCGGCGAATATGGCGCGAGCGCCACCTATCTCTCGGAAATGGCAGGGCAGGACCGGCGCGGGTTCTTCTCCAGCTTCCAATATGTCACGCTGATCTCGGGCCAGCTGCTCGCGATCCTGGTGCTGCTGGTCCTCCAGGCGGTGATGGATACGCGCGACCTGGAGCAGTGGGGCTGGCGCATCCCGTTCGTGATCGGGGCGATGCTGGCGCTGGTGGTGTTTCGCCTGCGCCGTGGTCTTGCCGAGACGGAGAGCTATAAGAACGCCAAGGCGACGGGAGCACCCAAGTCCGGCTTCCTCCAGCTGGTGCGCCATCATCCGCGTGAGACGGCGCTGGTGATGCTGCTGACGGCCGGCGGTACGCTCGCCTTCTATGCCTATTCCATCTACATGCAGAAGTTCCTGGTGAACACGTCCGGCTTCTCCAAGGAGGCGGCGAGCCAGATCAACGGCGTCACCCTGTTCGTGTTCATGTGCCTACAGCCGATCGCCGGCGGGCTTTCGGACCGGATCGGGCGCAAGCCGCTGATGGTCGCCTTCGGCGTCGCGGGCGTCTTGTTCACCTATCCGATCTTTAGCGCGCTGGAGCAGACCAAGGACGTGTTCACCGCCGGCCTCCTGGTGATGGCGGCGCTGATCATCGTCACCGGCTATACCTCGATCAACGCGGTGGTGAAGGCGGAGCTGTTCCCCTCGCACATCCGCGCGCTGGGCGTGGCGCTGCCTTATGCGCTCGCCAACACGCTGTTCGGCGGGACGGCGGAATATGTGGCGCTGAGCTTCAAGGACGCCGGGTGGGAGCGCGGCTTCTACTGGTATGTGACGGCGATGATCGGCGTGTCGCTGATCGTGTACCTGCGCATGCGGGACACGCGCCACCGGAGCCTGATCCAGGAGGATTGAGGGGCGTCGCCTTGGGGCTGGCGACGGTGCTCCCGCGCAAGTGCTCGTTGCTCTGCTTGGCCGTGGATCCCCGCCTGCGCGGGAATACGTAGGGGGCGATCGTCCTACCGAAGCGCGTCCAGGAACTGGACGGCGGCGTCATAGTCCCGGCGGCGGATCAGGCGCGCTTCGGTCGCGAGCGGGTCCTCGCCCCAGCGTTCGACCTGCCAGTCCTCGTCGACATGGGCGGCGTTCCACACCGTCTCGGCATCGAAGGCGCGTTCGGCAAGCGCAAGTGCCAGCACCAGCGAGCCGGTGATGGTGACGATCGGCGAGAGGCCGGCGAGCGCGAAGGCGTCGCGAGCGGCCGTAGCCTCGGCGAGTCGCGCGACGGTGGCGGGGGGCTGGACGACGTGCATCACGCCGGCGGTGATCGCGAAGGTCACGTCGTAGCGCTGGCGGGCCCAGGCGAGCACGGGGTCCCACGCGGCTTGCTGGCGCGCGACCAGCGGCTCCGGATCCTCGGCGCGGTAGCAGAGCAGGTCGCTCTCGCCATAGGCCGCCAGGCCGGCTGCGAAGGCGGCAGGATCGGGGGCGACCCGGTCGATCGCGGCGTTGGCGAGGCCGGTGAGCGGCATGGCGCGCGGATCGAGCCGGTCCTCGACTGCGCTCCATTCGTCCGCCACCGCCTGCGCCAGCGCGGGGGTGGGGAGCGCCAGCGGCACGCGACCGGGAGTGCGGACGGGGCGCCCATCGAGGGCAATGCCGAGGCCGGCGTCGATGGGCTCGATCGTGACGGCTTTCCAGAAGCGCTTCATGGCTTGGGCGGAGTCCTCCAGCGGTGTGCCAGGGCGCGGGGCACCACCGCCATCACGTACAGCGCGCACAGCACGATCGCGACACCCAGCAGCTTGGGCGGCCATTCGGTCGCGCGCGTCAGCAGCATGAGCCCCAGGACCGCGCCGGCCGAGGCGACGATGCGGACCAGCACCAGCACCAGCCAGCGATTGCGGGCGGGATCGGCGCTCATGCGCGCACCGCGACGGGCAGGGGGCACAGCGTCTCGGCCAGCGCCGGAAGTGCCGAGGCATGGTCGAGGACGTGGCGCGCGCCGGCGGCGGTGAGCTCGGCGACGGTGTGATAGCCCCAGGCGACGCCGATGGGGTGCACCCCGGCGGCGGCGGCCATGGCGATGTCGAAGCTGGTGTCGCCGATCATCACGGTGTTCTCCGGATCGGCACCCGCCTCCGCCATCGCCCGCTCCAGCATGGAAGGATGTGGCTTAGACGGGTGGCGGTCGGCCGTCTGGAGGGTGACGAAATGGTCGGAAAGGCCATGATGCTCGAGGATCAGTGCGAGCCCGCGATCGGACTTTCCGGTGGCGACGCCCAGCAGCCAGCCGTCTGCGAGGAGCCGTTCGATCGCCTCGGTGACGCCGTTGAACAGCGGCTCGTCGGCGAGGCCGCCGCCGGTCCGCATCGCGCGGAAGTGGCGCTTATAGTCCTCCGCGACGGACGCGTGCAGCGCCGGCTCCACGTCTGGGGCGAGTCGGGCGACGGCTTCGACCAGGCTCAGACCGACGATGCGGCGGATCGCGGCGCGATCCGGCAGCGGCAGCTGCGCGGAACCGAAGGCCAGCTCCATCGCGCGGCAGATGTTCGCCTGGCTGTCGACCAGCGTGCCGTCGCAGTCGAATACCGCGAGTCGGGTCATCCGCGTCCCCGGCTGCGCCGTTCGCCGCGGCGCTCCTTGCGGACGGTCTTGGCATGCGCCTTGGCCTTGGCCTTTTCCACGGCGCGGCTGGGGGGCGGGGGCGTGTCCTCCGCCAGCGCATTGCCGAGTGCCATGTCGAAGCCCAGCAGCTCGATGCTCTCGGCAAAGTGCTGCGGCAGCTCCGCCGTCACGTCGATCTTGCCGCCATCGGGATGATCGATGCGGATGCGGCGGGCGTGGAGGTGCATCTTGCGGCTGACGCCCCCGGTCAGGAACGCCGCGGCGCCACCGTACTTGCCGTCGCCGACGATCGGATGGCCGATCGCGGCCATGTGCACGCGCAGCTGGTGGGTGCGACCCGTATAGGGCTGAAGCTCCACCCAGGCGGCGCGGTTGCCCACGCGCTCGATCACGCGGTAGCGCGAGCGAGAGGGCTGGCCCGCTTCCTCGTCCACGTGCATCTTCTCGCCACCGCTGCCGGGCTGCTTGGCGAGCGGCAGGTCGATCATGCCGTCGTCGATGTCGGGCACGCCGATGACCAGCGCCCAATAGGTCTTGCGCGCCGAGCGGCCGGAGAAATGCTTCGAGAAGAAGGCGGCGGCACGCGACGTGCGGGCGAGCAGCAGCGCGCCCGACGTGTCCTTGTCGAGCCGGTGGACGAGCTTGGGCCGGCCTTCCGCGTCGAACTGAAGCGCGTCGAGCAAGCCGTCGACATGGTCGTGCGTCTTGGTGCCGCCCTGCGTTGCGAGACCCGGCGGCTTGTTGAGCACGATCGCCTGCGCGTCGCGGTGGATGACCATCGACTGGGCGAGTTCCACCTGCTCGGGTGCGAGCGGCGGGCGCTGTGCCTTCGGGCGCGGGGCCTTTTCCGGCTCGGGCGGGGGGACGCGGATCTGCTGGCCCTCGGTCACGCGGTCGCCGGGCGTCGCGCGGGCGCCGTCGACACGCAGCTGGCCGGTGCGCGCCCAGCGCGACACGGTGTTGAAGCTCACGTCCGGCAGGTGCCGCTTGAACCAGCGATCGAGGCGGACGCCATCGTCGTCGGCGCCGACGGTGAACTGGCGAACGGCGTTGGGCGTGTCGCTCATGCGGCGATCCTTCCGAGGGAGAGGCCGGCGAACAGCGCGAGGATCGCGCCGGCGACCGAAGCGGCGACATAGGCGAGGGCCGAGACGAGCTCGCCGCGCTGGATCATCAGCGCCGCATCGAGCGAAAAGGCCGAAAAGGTGGTGAAGCCGCCGAGCACGCCAACGCCGAGCAGAAGTCGCCCGGCCTCACCGCCCAGCGCCCCGCGCGCGAGCACCGCAACGAGCAGGCCCATGGCGAAGCCGCCGAGCAGGTTGACGCCGAGCGTCCCCCAGGGCCAGCCGGGGCCGAAGAGGACGAGCGCGGCGCGCCCGAACAGATGGCGCAGCCCGGCGCCGACCGCGCCGCCGAGCATGACGAGTAAAAGATTGCCCATGATCGGCTGCGCCTAGCGCATTGGCGCGCGACTGAACAGGCGCGTGGCGCGGGGAACGCTTCAAACGCCCTTGTTCAGCACCATGTCGATGTTGGTGCGAGGGCCGTCGGGGGCGAGGAACAGCACATAGACGCCGCCGTCGCGCCCGCGACTGCCGGCGAGCACATGTTCGTTGCCGTCGAGCTGGTGGCCGCTCGCATAGCCGGCGCGGGTCGCGCGGGTGTAGTACCAGTCGACGAGCTGCCCGAGCGGCGCATCGACGGTGAAGCTGACCACGCGGAACTGACAGCCGGGAACCTGGCTACCCGCTGCCTCGGTGAGCGTCGCCTGCGGGTGGAGGGGCAGGTCCGGCGGCAGCCGCTTTGCCCAGTCGGTCGCGTAGGTGAGGCTGCGCGTGCACTCGACCGGCGCCGTCCCCTCGCGCCGGGACGCTGCAGCGAGGGTGACGGCGCGGCGCGCGGCGTCGCATTCGGGGCAGGCGCCGGCACGCTTGGCCGGGGGCGCCGCCAGCAACCGCTCCGTGGCGGGGTTCGCCGACGTACCGGGGCGGGGCCCGGCCCCCGCCTTTGCGTTTCCTTGGTTGGTGCCGGCGAGACGCCTGGGATCCACGAGGATGCGATTGCCGAGTGCGGCGGCCTCCTGATTGTCCCCGGTCAGCTCGGCATCCAGCGCCGCGACGTTTTCGGTGCCTGGATCGGTCCGGTCACAGCCTGCGAGCGCGAGCAGCGAAAGGGCAGCGGCGAAGGACGGCAGTCGGCGCATCGGGCTCTCCCACACGACGGACATTGGCGAGAGGGTCAAACAAGACGAAGCTGGTGTAAACCATGTTCTGCGGTCGATCAGGCGGGGAGTCCCGATGCGGTGCAGGAATGGAGGCCGGGCGAGAGGAATAACGAAAAGGCCGGGCCGCGTGTGCGGACCCGGCCCTTCGAGAGTCAGCGGCGGCGGGTGCCGTTCGCTTCGGTGGTGAGGCGCTTGATCAGGTCGACCTCGGCCTTGCGATAGGGGGTGCCGTCCGCACGCAGCACCTCGTGGAACCAGACGGTCGGCTCCTCATAGGTGTAGGGCTTCTTCCAGCTGTCCCATGGCATGCGGGTCTGGGTCTTTCCGTCGACAAAGCCCCAGTTGAACATCGCGATGTCGTACTTCTTGCCGAGCGGCAGCGACCCGTCGAACGTCGATCCGTTCCCGCGCGCCATATATTCGGTGCAGAAGACGGGGCGGCCATAGCTCAACACCTGCTTTGCGCGGGTTTCCCACTGTTCCGGCCAGTTATAATCGTGGAAGCTGTTGATGTCGGACTGGCTGAGCTGGATGCGCTCGACAGCGTCCAGCGTCTCGGCCTTGTCCCAATGCTCGCCGATCCACACGCCGCTGGTGAGCGGCTGGATCGGATCGACGCTGCGCGCCCAGTCGAACACGCGGCCCAGCAGCCCCGCGACCAGCGCGGTCTTGTTCGGGGTAGGCTTGTAGGAGCCGCCGCCGCCGCCTTCGTTGTTGGGTTCGTTCCACACGTCCCAGCCGAGCACGCGCTTGTCGTTGGCGAAGGTGCCGACGACGTCCTTCACATAGCCTTCGAGCTTGTCGTACTGGCTGGCGTCCGCGAGCCGCGCGGCGCCCGGCGCCTGCATCCAGCCGGAGTTGTGGACGCCGGGGATCGGCGGGCGCTGCGGCCCTGCCACCGGGTTGGGATCCCAGCAGCTGTCGAACAGCACGAACAGGACGCGGATCTTGTGCTTGTCGGCGATCTGGAGGAACTGGTCCATCCGCTGCTTGAGGCCCGCCGCGTCATTCTCCCACAGCATGTTGTGGAGGTAGACGCGCATGACGTTCATGCCCATGTCCTGGGCCCAGCCGAGTTCCTGATCGATCTGCTGGGGGTTGAAGGTTTCCGGCTGCCACATCTCGAACTGGTTGATCGCGCCGCGGTTGGTGTAGTTGGCGCCCACCATCCACGGCTGCTTGCCGTACCAGCTCTTGGCCTGGGTCGGGGTCCAGAGGTCGCGTGCGTCGGCCGGAAGCGAAGCCGTGATCGTGGCAAAGGCGGCGCCGGCGAGCAGCAGGAAACGAGTCATGTTCGGGGCTCCTGGGATTAGCGCTGCTGGGGCGGGGTGACCTGCCCCGTGGAGAAGCGATAGGTCATGGTGTTGCGATAGGTCTGGCCGGGATCGAGCCGCGCAGACCCGAAGGCGGGCTGGTTCACCGTGTCCGGAAACAGCTGCGGCTCCAGCACGAGCGCGTCGCCGCCGCGGTAGATGCGCTGCGCCTTGCCGGTGACAGTGCCGTTGATGAAGTTGCCGGAATAGAATTGCAGGCCGGGCTGGTTGGACCAGAGCTCGAACCCGCGGCCCGACAGCGGATCGTGGACCCGCGCCATCAGGTGCTGGTCCTGGGTGACGCGGTCCCCGATCACCCAATTATGGTCGTAGCCGCGGCCGTAGACCATCTGGATGTCGCGGGCGTCGCGCACCCGCTCACCGATCTGGTGCGGCGTGCGGAAGTCGAACACGGTGCCTGCGACCGGACGCAGCTCGCCGGTCGGGATCAGCGTCTCGTCCACCGGCGTGAACCGCTGGGCGGGAATTTCCAGGATGTGGTTCATCGCCCCCGCGCTCGAACCCTCGCCCGAGAGGTTCCAATAGGCGTGGTTGGAGAGGTTCACGACGGTCGGCCGATCGGTGGTGGCGCGATAGTCGATGGTGAGGGCGTTGTTCTCGTCGAGCGAATAGGTCGCGTCGACGGTGAGGGTGCCGGGATAACCCTGGTCGCCGTCCCGGCTGACGTAGCGCAGCGTGACCGAAGGCGTGCTGCCCGACTTCACCGAGACCACGTCCCACACGACCTTGTCGAACCCGCGCGTGCCGCCGTGCAGTGCATTGGGGCCGTCGTTGACCGGCGTCTGATAGGTCTTTCCATCGAGGGTGAAGCGGCCCTGCGCGATGCGGTTGGCGACGCGGCCGACCGTGGCACCGAAGAACTCGGGTTGCTTGAGATACCCGGCCATGTCCGGATAGCCGAGCGTGACGTCCTCGATGCGGCCGTCGCGGTCGGGCATCTTGAGCGACTGAAGGCTGGCGCCCCAGGCGATCACCGTCGCCGAGACGCCGTGGCTGTTGGTGAGGGTGACCGCCGGAACCGGCTTGCCATCGCTTGTCCGGCCGAAGGTCGAGCGCTTTGCCTCGCCCGCCTGGGCTGTATGGGTCGTCAAGCCTGCCACGGCCACCGCCGCAAGCAACATCCACGCTTGGCGCATCGCTCTCTCCTCATCTTGCGGCCACCTTCTGCGAATGGCATCCCCGCATGTGTAGCGCCTGAGGGAGGCACTGCAAGCCAATTGTACGATAATTGGCTTGAAGGGTGCGAGGGGCAGGCGTACGCAACAAGCAAGCAGGCGGAAAACGCCTGCAACACCGGAGGGGTGTGCCGACGTGCAGCAGGAGTTAGGGCGTAATCTTACCTACGGTCTTCAGGAGGTGCTGGGGCGGGCGATCGTCGTCGGCTACTACAACGACCGGCCGTTTCCGAACGAAGCGGATATCGTCAGGGAGCATGGCGTCAGCCGCTCGGTAACGCGGGAGGCGGTGAAGATGCTGGCGGCCAAGGGGCTGCTGGGCGCACGCCCGAAGCAGGGCACGTTCGTGCTGCCGCAGGAATCCTGGAACCTGTTCGACACGGACGTGCTGCGCTGGCTGCTGGAGCGCAAGCTGTCGATCAACCTCCTGCGCCACTTCAACGAACTGCGCGTCGCGGTCGAGCCGGCAGCGGCGGCGCTTGCGGCCCGGCGTGCGGGGCCGGAACAGCATGCCGCGATTCTCGCGGGGCTCGACCGGATGCGCGCTGCCGAACAGGGACGCGACGAGACGCTGGACGCCGACATCGCCTTTCACGTGGCGGTGCTGCGGGCTTCCGAGAATCCTTTCTACATCCAGTTCCGGGACGTGGTGGCGACGGCGCTGCGGACGTCGATCCGCTTCACCAACCGGATCGCGGGCCGTTCCGCCAGTATCGCGGACCATGCCGCCGTCTATGAGGCGATCGTCGCGGGGGATGCGGACCGGGCGCGGCTCGCCATGGCCAAGCTGATCGACGACGTGCTGGTGCTGATCGAAGGGGTCGGGGAAGAGGCGGCCGCCGCCTGAACCGTCCGCCGGCTGCATTGCGGCCGGCGGCGGAACTTCACGGGCGCCGTCGCGCTGAACCGGCGACGAGCCGGGAGACAGGCAGATGAACGCTGAACGCACTACCCATGCCGCCGCCGATGCGAGCGGGGCCGCTGCGGCCCGCCGATCCGGACGCGCCTGGAAGATCGGCGCGGGCATCGCTCTGGGCGCTGCTGCCGTCGGGCTCGCCTATCGCCGCCTCTCGGCGCACGAGCATGGGGACCGCGAGGTCGCCTATCCGCCGCTCGACACGCCCAAGCTGCTCGCCGAAGATGTCTGGATCGTCGATGGCGCGCCGATCGCACCGATGGGCATCACCCTGCCGGTTCGCATGACGGTGGTGCGGCTGGGGAACGGCGAGCTTTGGCTCCACTCGCCGATCCGCTACACGCCGGCGCTCGCCAAGGCGCTGGAGGCGATCGGGCCGATCCGGCACCTGGTCGCGCCGAACATCGCGCACTGGACTTTCCTCAAAGCCTGGCAGGAAGCCTATCCGGACGCGACCACCTGGGGCGTGCCGGGGCTTCGCGACCGGCGCCAGGTGCGCAATTCGGGTGTGCGCATCGACTGCGACCTGCAGGACGCGGCGGAGGAGCCGTGGGCCGCCGAACTGGAGCAGGGGATCGTTCCCGGCGCAGCGGGCTTTCGCGAGGCCTATTTCTTCCACGAGGCCAGCCGCACGCTGTTGCTGGTCGACCTGATCGAGAACCTCCAGCCGGAGAAGCTGCCGCCCTTTACCCGCGCGGCGATGGCGGCAGCGGGTGCGACCGACGGGACCACCGCACGCTATCTGCGCGTGCTGATCCGCTGGAACGGCGACGAGGCGGCGACAAAGATCCGCGGGCTCATCGACCTCGATCCGGAGCGGGTGGTCGTTGCGCATGGCGCCGTGTTCGAGGGGCATGGTGCCCAGCACCTCCGCCATGCCTTCGCCTGGCTCCTGGAAGATCGGGCTCGATAGCCCCGCAAGAGCTTGCTGACGCACCCGCAGGCGAGGGCAGGTCGGCGGGCGCGGCAAGGGAGCCGTGCGGTTCCGCAACTCCGCCAAGACGAATAACATAGATGAGTTACCGCTTCACGGACCGCCGGTAAGCCGCTTCCCCGTAGCAAGGGGAGCATGGGTGCACGACGGACATCACAGCGGTGGAATGATGTTGATCCGCCGCCTCGGCAACTATGCACGCCTGACGCCCGAAGACGAAGCGGCACTCCAGCAGATGCTCGCGCTGCCGATCCGACTGGCACACGCCCGCCGGGACATCATCGCCGAGGGGGCGGTGCCGCGGGCGGTGTTCCTGATCGTCTCGGGCTGGGCGTGCCAGTTCAAGACGCTGGAGGACGGGCGCCGACAAATCGTGGGCTTCCTGCTTCCGGGCGACAGCTGCGATCTCAACAACCTGGTGCTGAGGCGGATGGATCACTCCATCGGCGCGTTGACCGACGTCCGCTATATGGAGATCCCGGGCGAGGCGATCCAACGCCTGACGCGCGACCATCCCCGCATCGGCAAGGCCCTGTGGTGGCAGATGCTGGTCCATCTTTCGGTGCAGCGCGAATGGACCACCAACTTGGGCCAGCGCAATGCCATGGAACGCCTGGGCAGCCTGTTGTGCGAGCTGGCGCTGCGGCTGCGCGACGTCGGCCTGTCGAACGGCGAATGCTATGATCTGCCGCTCACGCAGACCGATCTCGCCGATGCGACCGGATTGACCTCGGTCCACATCAACCGGACGCTTCAGCAGTTGCGTGCGTCGGGGCTGATCAGCCTGTCGGGCCGTGTGTTGCGCATCCCCAACTTCGCTGCGCTGCAGGAAGCGTCGCTGTTTGCGCCGGACTATCTGCACCGCGCACAGCGTGAGGCGCGGCAGAGCCACGGCCTGGCTGGTGCGGGCGTTGCGGATCACGCGGACCAGTGACCGTGAGGGGCGGGGAGCACCCCCTGTAGCCCGATCATGCGTCATCGACGAAATCGATCAACCCGATAGGATTTCATCACTTCCCTCGCGCGCTACGCCTCCCTATTTCATTCGCATCCGCAGCATGGAGTTTTTGGAATGGGAATCATTGGTAGCTCGCTGAAGCCGTTCACGACGCAGGCCTACAAGCAGGGCAAGTTCCTGGAGGTCAGCGACCGCGACGTAGCGGGCAAGTGGGCGGTGTTCTTCTTCTATCCGGCCGACTTCACCTTTGTCTGCCCGACCGAGCTGGAAGACCTGGCCGACAACTATGCCGAGTTCCAGAAGCTGGGCGTCGAGATCTACAGCGTCTCGACCGACACGCATTTCAGCCACAAGGCATGGCACGACACGTCGCCGGCCATCGGCAAGATCGACTTCACCATGCTGGGTGACCCGGCCGGCGTGATCACCAACAACTTCGGCGTGATGCGCGACGGTGCCGGCTTGGCCGACCGTGCGACCTTCGTGGTCGATCCGGAGGGTGTGATCCAGTTCGTCGAGATTACCTCGGAAGGCGTCGGCCGCAACGCCGTCGAGCTGCTGCGCAAGATCAAGGCCGCGCAGTATGTCGCAGCGCACCCGGGCGAAGTCTGCCCGGCGAAGTGGGAAGAGGGTGAAACCACGCTCGCCCCGTCGCTCGACTTGGTCGGCAAGATCTAACCAGCCCAGCCCCCCTTGGGTAACCAGGCGGCCCGGGGTGAATCCGTTCGCCCCGGGCCGTTTTGTATCAAGTTTCCGGAGTTTCCCCATGCTCGACGCCAATCTGACGCAGCAGCTCAAGGCCTATCTGGTCAACATTCGCGAGCCGATCGAGCTCGTCGCTTCGCTCGGCACCGACGCCAAGTCGCGCGAGCTGGGTGAGCTGCTGAACGAAATCGCAGCCCTTTCCGACAAGATCGAGGTCGTCCAAGGCGACGACGCGCGCAAGCCCAGCTTCCAGATCCGCCGCACCGGCACCGACATCGGCGTCCGCTTTGCGGGCATCCCGATGGGCCATGAGTTCACCTCGCTGGTGCTGGCCCTGCTCCAGGTCGGCGGCCACCCGTCGAAGGCGGCGCAGGACCTGATCGAGCAGATCAAGAACCTGGACGGTGACTTCGCCTTCGAGACCTATTTCTCGCTGTCGTGCCAGAACTGCCCGGACGTGGTGCAGGCGCTCAATCTGATGAGCGTGCTCAACCCGCGCATCAGCAACGTCTCGATCGACGGCTCGCTGTTCAAGGAAGAGGTCGAGGCGCGCAAGGTGATGGCGGTGCCGACCGTCTACCTGAACGGCGAAGTGTTCGGCCAGGGCCGCATGGAGCTGGAGCAGATCGTCGCCAAGATCGACAGCGGCGCCTCCGCGCGTGCGGCCGAGAAACTCAAGGCCAAGGATGCGTTCGACGTGCTGGTGGTGGGCGGCGGCCCGGCCGGTGCGGCGGCGGCCATCTATGCCGCGCGCAAGGGCATCCGCACCGGCGTGCTGGCGGAGCGCTTCGGTGGCCAGGTGCTCGACACCATGGCGATCGAGAACTTCATCTCGGTGCCGCATACCGAGGGGCCGAAGCTCGCCGCGCACCTGGAGCAGCATGTGAAGGAGTATGACGTCGACGTCATGAACCTGCAGCGTGCCGACAAGCTGATCCCTGCGGCCCAGGCCGGTGGCCTCCACGAGGTGCGGCTGGAGAATGGCGCGTCGCTGAAGGCGCGTACCGTGATCCTGTCGACGGGTGCCCGCTGGCGCCAGATGAACGTGCCGGGCGAGGACGCGTACAAGAACAAGGGCGTGGCCTATTGCCCGCACTGCGACGGTCCGCTGTTCAAGGGCAAGCGCGTGGCGGTGATCGGCGGCGGCAACTCGGGTGTCGAGGCGGCGATCGATTTGGCCGGTATCGTCGCGCACGTGACGCTGATCGAATATGACTCGGACCTGCGCGCCGACGCGGTGCTGCAGCGTAAGCTGGCCAGCCTGCCGAACGTGAAGATCATCACCTCCGCGCTCACCACCGAGGTGAAGGGCGACGGCGAGAAGGTCGTGGGCCTGACGTACAAGGACCGCAACCACGGCACGGCGCATGAGATCGCGCTCGAAGGCATCTTCGTGCAGATCGGGCTGGTGCCGAACACGGAGTGGCTGAAGGGTGCAGTCGGCCTGACCCCGCGCGGCGAGATCGAGATCGACCATCGCGGCGAGACCTCACAAGCCGGCATCTTTGCGGCCGGAGATGCGACCACGGTGCCGTACAAGCAGATCGTGATCGCGATGGGCGAGGGTTCGAAGGCGGCGCTGTCGGCGTTCGACTATCTCATCCGCCTGAACCCCGCGGATCTCGCGGAGG
>NZ_BSEX01000001.1:241347-302989 GCF_027922045.1 Microbacterium terregens | reverse complement strand
CCGTATTCCTGCGCAGGCAGGAATCCAGGGCCAAGCAGAACAACAAGCGTCGGCGTGCGGAACCCTGGGCTCCTGCTTTCGCAGGAGCACTGTGGAGGCCTGGGCGTCAGTCGGTTTGCCGCGCCACGCCGTGCTCGAGATAGGCGGCGAGCGGCTCGATCATCTCCTTGGGGATGCGGCGCGCGATCACCGGCATCGTCGCCTGCGACTGGCGGGCGTCGACCTCGACTTCCTCGCCCTGCCAATGGCGCAGGCGGTCGGCGATATAGCCCGCCTTCTGGCCTTCGATCACCGGTGCGCGTCCTCCTGGCTTGTGACAGGAACGGCAGGCCGGAAGCTCCTCTTCAGGGAGCCCGCGCGAAACCAGGCGGGCGGCCGCGGCGGTGCCTTCGCCGGCGGATAGGGGACGCAGTCCCGGCATGGCGGCGAAATGGCGTGCCAGCGCCTGCATCTCCGCGTCGGAAAGCATGACCGCGACTTCCCGCATCACCGCACTCTGGCGGTCTCCGCTCGCATAGCCGCGCAGCGCCGCGAGCAGATAGCCGGGCTGCTGGCCGCCGAGGACCGGAACGTCGTCGGCGCCGCGCCCGCGTCCGTCTGCCCCGTGGCAGCCGGTGCAGGTGCGAAGCGTCGCATCGGAGACGCCGGCCAGGGGCGCGGCAGGCGCCTCCTCCGTCAGCGACCGGTATTGCGCGGGCGTCATCCGCGGCAGGCGGCGGACGAAGGCGACCATGCGGCGGATCTCGTCCGGGCGGTCCTTGGCAGCCCAGGCCGGCATGCCCGTGAACTTCACGCCGTGCTGGACGATCCAGAACAGCTGGCGGTCATCCCATTCGCGCGCGTTGATCGAAAGGTTGGGCGCATGCGGGGTGGCAGCCCGCATCACCGGCGACGGCGGCACACCGGGCGCGCCGTGGCAGACGGCGCAGCTGTTCTTGAAGTGGCCCGCCGCGCTGACGAGCCCCAGGTCGTCGCGTGGTGCCTTCTCACCGGCGAACGCGGCGTGGGTGCGCACCGAATTGCGCATGGTCCAGTGCAGGAACCAGTCCGTGATCGCCCAATGGCCGCTCGACGCGGCGACGTTGAACACGCCGGACCAGGCGAAGAGCATCCCTGCCGCCGCCAGGCCAAGTAGCGCCACGATTGCACGGCGCCAGGTGATGCGAAGGGTCATGCCCGTGCCTCCTGCCGGATCAGTCCGGCCAGCATCGCCAGCGCGCCCAGCAAGTAGCTGGCGCCGCCGATCACCAGCATCACGACGCCGCCGAGCTGCTGGTCCTCGACCGGGCCGAGGCCGGCAAAACCGCCGTGCATCGCCATCATCGGGTAAAGCGGGCGGGGCGCCAGGCCGATCAGCGCGCCCAACAGCGTCATGTGCATCGAGGTGAGCAGGAGTGCCCCGATGCCGCCGACGCGCCGATCGTCCCCGGCGCCGAGCACCGCCGCCCACAGCAGGACGCCGGCGGCGAGGAAGCTCAGCTGCTCGACCGCCAGCCAAGCCAGTTGCGTGTCGGCAAGCGCCCGCATCGCCGGCAGGTGCCAGCCCCAGACGACGCCCAGTTCGACCAGCGACATGGCGAGCGGATGGACCAGCCGCGGCGCGCGAAGGGCGAGATCATAGCGCGTGCCGACCATGCTCCAGGCGAGCAGGGGCGCGGCGATCGCGACGGCGATCATGTGCCCAGCCATGTGCCCGACCATGCCGAGCCCGAGCGCCGACACCAGCCAGCCGAGCGCCAGCAGCGCTGCGCCGGCGAGGAGGCTGCCGCGCTTCACCGGCAATCCTGGAGGAAGAGCACGGGCATGGCGGTGAACACCACGCCGGCAAAGCTCAGGCCCGACAGCAGCAGTGTCGCCTTGGCAAGGAAGCGGATGCGATCGACGTCGGTCCCCGATTCATGCGGCGGCGGGTCTCCGGGGATGCGGGACTGGATGTGGGCGAGGATGCCGGCCAGCGCGATCAGCACCAGCGCGAGGACGGTGCCGATCGCAAAGGCGGCGGGCGAGTCGGCGAAGCTGCCGAGCTTCGCACAGCGCACCGCCGCCCAGAGATAGGAGAAGAGGAAGTGCGCCGCCCACAAGGTCGGCGGGATGATCAGCGTCCATAGCGTGACCCGCAGCGCCCGGACGCGATCGCGCAACCCCCGCTTCATGCGACCTCCGGGAACCAGGCGATCGTCAGATAGGTGACGATCGCGGTGAGCGCGAGGAAGTGCTGGAAGACGGTGATGTTGCGCAGGTCCGCATCATGGGTGGGCGTCATCCTGCCCGCCAGGCTGCGCGCCAGCGTGTAGACCTGCATGATCGCGCCGACGCCGTTATGGGCCGTGGTCCAGATGGCCAGCGTCCAGACGATCGCCGGGTAGACGTGGAGCGTCGGGTCGAGGCCGGTAAGCCAAGGACCGGCGAGCCCCGCGGCCAGTCCGCTGAGCGAGGCGAGCGGTGCGGCGACCAGCAACATCCGGGCGAGCGCGACCCGGCCGCGGGCATGAACCTCGCGCGCGGCAACGGTCGCAGCCCAGCTGGCGAGCGTCAGCCCCAGCGCCACCATCGGCCAGGCGATGCCGGGCCCGTCGAGGCCGGTGCCGGACGGCGGGAACTCCGGATGCACGGTCCAGTAGAAGTAATAGCCGAACACCAGCCCGGAGAAGGCGGTCGCATCCGCCATCATGGTGATGAACATGGCCCACCAGCCGGAGGAAGAGGGCCCGGAGAGGTAGAGCGGAAGCTCCAGCCCGTGGCCGATGGGCTTGCACGGCTTCTCCGGAATCTCCGCGGTGCCAGTCCACAGCCAGGCGAGCACCAGCGCCAGGGTCGCGAGGCCGGAGAGGAGCGCCAGCCAATAGAGATGGTAGGTCGTGAGGATGAACACGCCGCCGAGCGCGATGGCGGTCAGCATCGGCTTGACGCTCGGCGTGCCGAGGCGGACGACCTGGAGCGGGCGCGCGTCGAGGACGGTGGTGACGATCGTCTCGCGCCGGCCTTCCTCCGCATCGGGCAGGAAGTAGCGGCCTTCGTCCACGTTCCGCACGAAGCCTGGCTGGTCCCAGATGGGGTAGCGGCTTTCGATCAGCGGGATCGAACGCACGCCCCAGTTCTCGCTTTCAGGCAGCGTCAGCCATTCGAGTGTGCCCGCATCCCACGGATTGCGCCGTGCCTTGGGCCGGGTGGGGGAGAGCGCAAGGTCGATCACCACCAACGCCACGCCTGCGGCGAACAGATAGGCGCCGGCCGTGGAGGCGAGGTTGAGGCCGCCGATGCCGAGCTCGGCCGGATAGGTGAACACGCGGCGCGGCATGCCCATCAGGCCGGAGAAGTGCATCGGGAAGAAGGTGAGGTTGGCGCCGACGAACATGATCCAGAAGGCGATGCGCCCCAGTCGGTCCGACAGCTTCTTTCCCGTCACCAGCGGCCAGTAATAGTAGAGGCCCGCGACCAGCGGCAGCAGCGTGCCGCCGATCAGCACATAATGGAGGTGCGCGACGACGAAATAGGTGTCGTGCGCCTGCCAGTCGAACGGCACCACGGCGACCATGACGCCCGTCAGGCCGCCGATCACGAAGATGGCGAGGCTGCCGGTGGCATAGAGGAGCGGCGTCGACCACACGACGCGGCCGGCCCACAGCGTCGCCAGGAAGCAGAAGATCTGGACGCCCGTTGGGATTACCACCGCCTGCGAGGCGGCGGAGAAGAAGGCGAGGCTGATCTTGGGCAGCCCGGTCGCGAACATGTGGTGCACCCACAGGCCGAAGCTCAGGAACGCGGTGCCCACCGCCGCCAGCACGATCCACGGATAGCCCAGGAGATGCCGGCGCGCGAAGGTCGGCACCAGCATCGCGAACAGCGCGATCGAGGGCAGGAAGATGATGTAGACCTCCGGATGGCCGAAGATCCAGAACAGGTGCTGCCAGAGCAGCGGATCGCCGCCGCGGGCCGCATCGAAGAACGGCCAGTCGAGCAGCCGCTCCATTTCGAACAGCACGTCGCCCGCGATCAGCGGCGGGAAGGCGAACAGGATCATCACCGCCACGACCAGGATGTACCAGGCGTAGAGCGGCATCAGGTTGAGGCGCATGCCGGGCGGGCGGCATTTCAGCACGCCGACGATCAGCTCGACGGCGGCGGCGACGGACGACACCTCGATGAACGAGAGACCCAGCATCCAGATGTCCGCGCCGAGGCCGGACAGGTCCTTGCGGGTGGTGAGCGGCGGATACATGAACCACCCGCCGTCGGGTGCCGCGTTGAAGAAGATCGATCCGCTGACGAACACGCCGCCGATCAGGAAGCTCCAATAGCCGAACGCCGAAAGCCGGGGGAACGGCAGGTCGCGCGCGCCGAGCAGGCTGGGCAGCAGGATGATCGACACCGCCTCGAACATCGGCACGGCGAACAGGAACATCATCATCGACCCGTGCAGCGTGAACAGCTGGTTGAAGGTCGAGGCCGAGACCAGGTCGTTGTCGGGCGCCGCCAGCTGGGTGCGCATGATGAGCGCCAGCACGCCCGCGAACAGCATGAAGGCGAAGGCGGTGAGGACGTACCAGTTGCCGACGCGGTTGTTGTTGCAGTCGGTCCAGCGGAAGAACCAGCCCTTGGGCGGCTCCCACACGGCGCGCAGCCGTTCCTCCTGGGCGCGGCGGACAGCGGGATCGTTCTGTGCGTCGGCGGTCATTGCAGGCCCTGCAGATAGCTTGCGATCTGCCGGGCGTCGTCGGGCGGCAGGTGGGGAAAGGCGGGCATGCGCGCGCCGGGTTTTGCCTCGTCGGGCTTGCGGATGAAGCGGGCGATCGCCTCGGTCTCCATCGGCAGCGTGCCGGCAGCGACGCGCAGGCGGCTGCCGAAGTGGGTGAGATCGGGGCCGATCGTGCCGAGCGCGCCGGTGCCGCGGATGGCGTGGCAGCCTGCGCAGCCATTGTCGGCGAACAACGCCTGGCCGCGTGTGTCCGCAGGAGGGGTGGCGGGCCTGCGCTGGAGGGCGAGCCAGCGATCGAAGGCTGCCGGCTCCATCGCGACGACGTCGAACGCCATGCGGGCGTGGGACAGGCCGCAGAATTCGGTACAGGCGCCGCGGTAGCGGCCGGGAGTATCGGCGCGCACCACCAGCTCATTGGTGCGGCCGGGGATCATGTCCATCTTGCCCGCGAGGCCGGGAATCCAGAAGCTGTGGATCACGTCGGACGCCTTCAACTGAAAGGCCACGGTGCGGCCGACCGGGATGCGCACCTCGTTGGCGGCGTTGACCGGCGGAGCCCCTGGAGGCTGGTAGGCGACCCGCCACCAGAATTGCTCCCCCGTGACGGTGATGCGGAGGTCGGCAGGGGCAACCGGCCGCGGGCGCATCATCGGCAGGGCGTAGAGTAGCAGAGCGAACAGGACGAGTGTCGGCACCAGCGCGCCGAGCACCAGCACCAGGCGCATGCCGCCCTTGTGGCTGAGGCGCCCTTCGGGTGCGCGCACCGCGGCCAGCCAGAGACCGGCAAGGGCCACCAGGATGACGACCGCCCCGATCACCAGCACCAGCGTGAGGTGGCGGACCTGCTCGGCTTCGGCCCCGAACGGCGCCAGGGCGGACTGGTGGCGGTTGCAGCCGGCGATCAGCAGCGTTGTTGCCGTCGCGCAAAAGATCTCGCCCCGCCGTGCGCGCATGCCACCCTTTTCATTGCGCCGGCCGGCGACGCGCCTTGGTCTTATCCCTGTTGCTCCCGCAACGCCTGCAGTCGCGCTTCGATCCGGCAGACACAAAACGTAAGAAAGGGACGGGGCGGCACCGCGGCACCGCCCCGATCGGTCAGCGCGGGCTCTGCACCTGCGGCTGATCGGTAGCGACCACCGGCAGCCACACGGCGGTCGGTGCGCCTGTGTTGTGCTCGATCGTCACCGTCGCCTTCTGATAGTCGGCGGGCTTGGCGAAGAAGATGTTGGGCACATACTTCTGCGGGTTGCGGTCGTAGAGCGGGAACAGCGTCGACTGGATCTGCACCATGATGCGGTGGCCCGGCTGGAACACGTGGTTCACGGTCGGCAGGCGGAAGCGGTAGCGCTGGACCTTGTTGGCTGGGATCGGCGTCGGCTTTTCGAAGCTGTCGCGATAGCGGCCGCGGAAGATGTCGAGCGCGATCGGCAGCTGATAGCCGCCCATCTTCGGGTCGGAGGCGACCTCGTCCGGATAGACGTCGATCAGCTTCACCACGAAATCGCCGTCGGTGCCGGTGGTGCGGGCGAACAGGTCCGCGATCGGCGCGCCGGAGACGCGCGTCGGCGCGGTCAGCACCTCGGTCTGGTAGGTCAGCACGTCCGGGCGGCCGTCGACCGAGCGCTGGTCGCTCACCAGCCACTCCTTCCAGCGCGCGGAGTCCGCGAACGACACCGGCCGTGCGAGGTACGGCACGGGCTTGGCCGGGTCGGAGACATAGCTGTCGGCGCCGCCCGCGGGCTTGCCGAACGACAGGCTGTAGTTGCCCTGGAGGTACAGCGGCGTCAGCGGACGTGCGCAGTCCTTTTCACAGGCGAGCGGCCAGGTGGCGAGCCGGTCCCAGTGGTTCGCACCGGTGTTGTAGATCAGCACCGGCGGCGCTTCGTACGCAGGCGCGTTGTCGCGCAGATAGCGGTTGAAGAAGGGCAGCAGCACGTCGCGGCGGAACTGGAGCGCGGTGTCGCCGTCCCACTTGAGCGGGCCGAGCGAGGAGCCGTCGTAGTTGACTTGGCTGTGCCGCCACGGGCCCATGACGAGGTGGTTGTTGCCGGCCTTGCCCACGGCCTTGAGCGCCTCCCAGCTCATGATCGCGCCGTACATGTCCTCCTGGTCCCACAGGCCCTGGATCCAGAGTGTCGGCACGTTGGAGGGGTTGGCGGCGACCATCTTGTCGAGCGCCTGGCCCTGCCACTCCGCGTCATACGCCGGGTGCTCCGACATGCGGCGCCAGAAGGGCAGCTGGTCGAAGCCGGACTGCTTGGCCCAGGCGCCGGCCGAGCCGATGCGGCGGAAGGTCTCGTAATCGTCGAGGCCGGTCGAGGGGGGCTGCTTGCCCGCGCCCTTGAAGCCGCTCTGCGAGCCGATCCAGCCGATATTCGCCTGGCGGAAGGCGCCATAGTGGAACCAGTCGTCGCCCATCCAGCCGTCGATCATCGGGCTCTGCGGTGCTGCGACCTTCAGCGCCGGGTGCGGCCCGAGCAGCGCCATTACCACCGTGAAGCCCTCGTAGGAGGAGCCGAGCATGCCGACGCGGCCGTTGGATTCGGGCAGGTTCGCCTTGTTCACCAGCCAGTCGATCGTGTCGTAGGCGTCGGTGACGTGATCGACCTTGGTGCGGTTGAGCGGACCGATCACGGGCCGCGTGACGACATAGTCGCCCTCCGAGCCGAACTTGCCGCGGATGTCCTGGAAAACGCGGATGTAGCCGTCGTTGACGAACACCTCATCACCCTGCGGCAATGCCGACAGCATGTTGGGGCTGTCGGTGCGCGAGGCGCGGCCGGAGGCGTTGTAGGGAGTGCGGGTCAAGAGGATCGGCGCGTTGGTCGCGCCCTTTGGCACGATGATGACGGTGTGCAGCTTCGTCCCGTCGCGCATCGGCACCATGATCTCGCGACGATCATAGTCGTAGGCGGTCTTCGGCATGGTGAAGTTGGCGGGAATGTCGCCGGTACTCGCCTCGGCCCGGGTGTCGACGTCCTTGGGGGCGGGCGGCGCCACCTGCGCAGTGAGGGCGGCGAACAACATCGGGGCAGCAAGCAGGGCAGGGCGCAGGCGCATCGGCAGATCCTTGGGTGCGGCGCCCGAGGAACGAGGGGCGCTGCGCGCATTGTTGCGGTGCGGAGCCGCCGAGTAAAGCGGCTTGGCGCGATGCCGTGCGTCTTGGTGCTCCTGCGCAGGCAGGAGCCTAGGGCCAAGCAGAACCACGTCTGTAGCGTTCTTGGCCCTGGGCTCCTGCCTGCGCAGGAGCACGGGGGAGGGAGAGGCGATCAGCCGTGCAGGCGCTTCGCGTGCCAGGCGACATGGTCGGGCATGAAGGTGGAGATGAAATAGTAGCTGTGATCGTAGCCCGGCTGCATGCGCAGGGTGAGCGGGATGCCGGCCGCGGCGCACGCGTCGCGCAGCAGCTCCGGCTTGAGCTGGTCCAGGAACCCGTCGGCATCGCCCTGGTCGACCAGCAGCTCGGGCAGGCGCGCGCCATCGGCGATGAGCGCGCAGGCATCGTGGACCCGCCACGCGGCCAGGTTGGTGCCGAGATAGCCAGTCAGCGCCTTTTCGCCCCACGAGCACTGCATCGCCGACGCGATCGGCGCAAAGGCCGAGACGCTGTGGAAGCGGTCCGGATTGCGCAAGCCGATGGTGAGCGCACCGTGCCCGCCCATCGAATGGCCGGTGATCGACTGGCGCGCCATGTCCGCCATCGGGAACTCGGCCGCGATCAACGCGGGCAGCTCGTCCTCGATGTAGGTGCGCATGTGGAAGTGCGTCGACCAGGGCGCCTGCGTCGCATCGAGGTAGAAGCCTGCGCCCTGGCCGAAGTCATAGCCCTCCGCATCCGGTACGCCTTCGCCGCGCGGCGAGGTGTCCGGCGCGATGAAGATCACGCGGTGCTCGGCGCAGGCAGCGCGGAACTCGCCCTTTTCCGTCACATTGGCGTGGGTGCAGGTGAGGCCGGACAGATACCAGAGCACCGGCAGCCGCTCGCCAGGGTCGTGGGCGGGCACGAACACGGAGAAGGTCATCGGCGTGCCCGTCGCGGTGGAGGCGTGGCGATACACGCCCTGGATGCCGCCGTGCGAGGTGCTGGTGGAGACGGTTTCGAGAGCCACGGTGCGTCTTTCGATCACGCGATGCGGTGCGACGCGCAGAGCTTGTTGCCGGCCGGGTCGCGCAGATAGGCGAGGTAGAGAGTCCGGCCCGCGGTCCCGTGGCGGATGCCGGGCGGGTTCTCGATCGCGGTGCCGCCATTTGCCAGGCCGGCCGCGTGCCAGGCGTCCGCTGCCTCGGGCGACGCGGCGGCGAAGCCGATCGTGCTGCCGTTGGCCGGGCTGGCAGGCTCGCCATTGATCGGCCGCGTCACCAGGAAGCGGCCGCCGCCATGCATATAGACGACGCGCCCCCATTCATCGACCACGCCGGCCGGGATGCCGAGGGCGCCGAGGGCGGCGTCGTAGAACGCCTTGGACGCCGCGATGTCGTCGGCGCCGACCATGACGTGGCTGAACATCAGTACACCACCACGCTGCGGATGCTCTCGCCGGCGTGCATCAGGTCGAAGCCCTTGTTGATCTCCTCCAGCGTCAGCACGTGGGTGATCATCGGGTCGATCGCGATCTTGCCGTCCATGTACCAGTCGACGATCTTCGGCACGTCGGTGCGGCCCTTGGCGCCGCCGAAAGCGGTGCCGCGCCAGTTGCGGCCGGTCACCAGCTGGAAGGGGCGGGTGCTGATTTCCTTGCCAGCTTCGGCCACGCCGATGATGATCGAGGTGCCCCAGCCGCGGTGGCACGCCTCCAGCGCGGTGCGCATCACCTCGGTGTTGCCGGTGCAGTCGAAGGTGTAGTCCGCGCCGCCGTCGGTGAGCGCCAGGATCTCGGCGATCACGTCCTCGCGGCTCTTTCCGCGGCCGTCGACGAAGTCGGTCATGCCGAACTGGCGGCCCCAGCTCTCGCGGTCCGGGTTGATGTCGACGCCGATGATCCTGTTGGCGCCGGCGAGCTTGGCACCCTGGAGCACGTTGAGGCCGATGCCGCCGAGGCCGAAGACGACGATGTTGTCGCCGACCTGCACCTTGGCGGTGTTGACCACCGCGCCCACGCCGGTCGTCACGCCGCAGCCGATGTAGCAGCTGGTCTGGAAGGGCGCGTCTTCACGGATCTTCGCCACCGCGATCTCGGGCAGCACGGTGAAGTTCGAGAAGGTCGAGCAGCCCATGTAGTGGAAGATCGGCTGGCCCTTGTAGGAGAAGCGCGTGGTGCCGTCCGGCATCAGCCCCTTGCCCTGGGTGGCGCGGATCGCGGTGCACAGGTTGGTCTTGCCCGACAGGCACGACTTACACTGGCGGCATTCGGGCGTGTAGAGCGGGATGACGTGGTCGCCCGGCTTCACGCTGGTGACGCCCGCGCCCACTTCGCGCACGATGCCGGCGCCTTCATGGCCGAGCACGGACGGGAAGATGCCTTCGGAGTCGAAGCCGTCGAGGGTGTAGGCGTCGGTGTGGCAGATGCCGGTGGCCATGATCTCGACCAGCACCTCACCGGGCTTGGGGCCTTCGAGATCGAGCTCAACGATCTCCAGCGGCTTCTTCGCTTCGAAAGCGACGGCGGCGCGTGTCTTCATGGGGGTTCTCGCGATTTGAAACGGGGATGGAGCGGGGATAGCGAAACCGCGGGACGGCGCAACCGGTCCGGGCTGCGGAACTGCCGGGGACACTCTATCTAGACGGGCACGCGGCACCGGCTGGCGCGTTGGGAAAGACATGGACACGGTACGCCAGACGATCGCGAAGCAGGTGCGGGCGCTGACAGGCGCGGGGGACGGGGCGATCGACCTCAGCCGCCCGCCCGGGGACGACGGGCTGTTCGGGCCTGCTTCCGTGTGCTGGCGCGTGCACGGCGACTTCACCTCGATGATGATCGGGGGAACCGCTGCGCTGATGTTGCAGATGCTCCACCCGCTGGCGCTGGCCGGCGTGTGGGATCATTCGAACTTCCAGCGCGACATGCTGGGGCGGTTGAAGCGGACGGCGCAGTTCATCGCCGGCACCACCTATGGCGCGACCGGCGAGGCGGAGCGGCTGATCGGTCGGGTGCGCGCGATCCACGATCGGGTGCACGGCACGCTGCCGGACGGCACGCCCTATGACGCCAACGATCCCGAACTGCTGACCTGGATCCATGTCGCGGAGGTGCGGATGTTCCTGTCCGGATACCTGCGATACCGCGCTCCGCTGTCGGCCGCCGAGCAGGACCGGTATTTCGCCGAATATGCCGAGGTTGCGCGGCGGCTGGGCGCGACGGACGTGCCGACCAGTCGGCGCGAGATCGATGCCTATCTGATGGACGTACGGCCGCAGCTGCGCTTCGACGAGCGCACGCACACGGTGCTGCAGGCGCTTCTGTCGCAGCCGGCGCCGAACCTGGCGATGCGGCCGTTCGGCGACCTCACCATGCGGGCGGCGATCGACCTGCTGCCGCCCTGGGCGCGCGCGATGCTCCAGCTGCGCGAGCGGCCCGCCGAGGGGCCGCTGGTGCGGGCGGGCGCGCGGGGCGTGGGGGTGATGCTGCGCTGGGCGCTCAACGGCCGCAATGCGGAGGCGCAGGCGCGGCGGGGTTGACCGGAGGGAATCTCCCGTGCCCCGGCGGAGGCCGGGGCCCAGTTGGAATGGCACGGGCGAGGGTGCGCCTAACCTTATGGGCGTTCCGTAGCTGGGCCCCGGCCTTCGCCGGGGTACGGTGTTGCTGTGGGCGAGTAGCGCTGGATCAGGGCAGCGCCGCGCGCAGTTCCTCGACCCACGGTTTCGCGACACCGTCCGAAGGCGCGCGCCAGTCGCCGCGCGGGCTGAGCGCACCGCCGCCGGACACTTTCGGGCCGTTGGGGATCGCGGAGCGCTTGAACTGGCTGGTCTGGAAGAAGCGCCACAGGAAGGATTCGAGCCAGCGGGCGATCGTCTCGAGGTCATAGGCATTGCGCTTGGCCTGCGGGAAGTCGATCGGCCAGGCGCCGCCTTCGCTGTCCTTCCACGCGTGCCAGGCGAGGAACGCGACCTTGGAAGGGGACAGCCCCTGCCGGACGATGTGGTGCAGGAAGAAGTCGTGCAGCTCGTAGGGGCCGACCTTGCTTTCGGTGCTCTGCAATTGGCCGTCGTCGCCAGCGGGCACGAGCTCGGGCGAGATTTCCGTTGCGAGGATGGCGTCGAGCACTTCGTTGGTGGGCGCGTCGAACTGGTCGGTCTGGATCGCCCAGCGGATGAGATACTGGATCAGCGTCTTGGGCACGCCGGCGTTGACCGCATAATGGCTCATCTGGTCGCCGACACCGTAGGTGCACCAGCCGAGCGCCAGCTCCGACAGATCGCCGGTGCCGAGCACGAAGCCCTCACGCTGATTGGCGAGGCGGAAGAGGTAGTCGGTGCGCAGGCCCGCCTGCACATTCTCGAACGCGATGTCGTAGACCGGCTCGCCGCGCCCGAAGGGGTGCTCCATGTCGGCGAGCATCTGGCGCGCGGCCGGGCGGATATCGATCTCGTCCCCGGTGATGCCGAGCGCGTTCATCAGCGTCCAGGCATTGGCCTTGGTGCCCTCGCTGGTGGCGAAGCCCGGCATGGTGAAGCCGAGGATGTCGGACCGCGGGCGATCGAGCCGGTCGAACGCCTTTGCCGCGACGATCAGCGCGTGGGTGGAATCGAGCCCGCCTGACACGCCGATCACCAGCCGCTTGGCACCGGTCGCGACGATGCGCTTGCGTAGCGCCTCCACCTGGATGTTGAACGCCTCGTAGCAGTCCTCGTCGAGCGAGACGGGGTTGCTGGGCACGAAGGGGAAGCGGCGCACCTGGCGCTTGAGGCCGACGTCGGCGAAGTCCGGCTGGTGCGCGAAGCCGATGCGGCGGAATCGCGTCTCCGGGTGGCCGGAGGCGGCGGCGGCGTCGTTGAACGTGCCCATGCGCATCCGCTCCAGCCGGATGCGGCCGGCATCGACGTCGGCATAGATGGTCGCATCCGCACTGGCGAAGCGGTGCGAGGCGGCGAGTTGCTCGCCCAGTTCATAGACCAGCCCCTGACCATCCCACGAGAGGTCGGTCGTGCTCTCACCGGGACCGGCGGCGGAATAGACATAGGCACCGACCGCGCGCGCGGACTGGGCGGCGCACAGCATCTCGCGGTCGCGCGCCTTGCCGACGACGATGTTGGAGGCGGAGAGATTGCACAGGATCAGCGCACCCGCGAGCGCGCCGGCGGTCGAGGGCGGGGTGGGCGCCCAGAAATCCTCGCAGATCTCCGCGTGGAATACGAAGTCGGGCAGGTCCTCGGCCGCGAAGATCAGGTCGGTGCCGAACGGCGCGCGCTGGCCGGCGACGGTGATCTCGAGCCCGGTGAGGCCCGCGCCCTCGGCGAACCAGCGCTTTTCGTAATATTCGCGGTAGTTGGGAAGGAAGCTCTTGGGGACGACGCCCAGGATGCGGCCGCGAGAAACGGCGACGGCGCAATTGTAGAGCCGGCCGTTGCGGCGCAGCGCCGCGCCGACCAGCAGCACCGGGCGCAGGTCAGTGCTGGCTTCCACTACCTGCGCGAGTGCCGCTTCTGTCGCTTCGCACAGCGCGTCCTGCAGGTGCAGGTCGTCGATCGCGTAGGACGAGAGGTTGAGCTCCGGGAAGACCAGCAGGTCGGCGGCGGCCTCATGACCTTGCCGGGCGAGGGCGATCGTCGCCTCGGCATTGGCGGCCGGATCGCCGGCGGTGGCGAGCGGGGTGCAGGCACCAACGCGGATCAGGCCGTGCCGGTGGATCGAATAGAAGCGGTGTTGCGTCATCATGCGAAGCGTAACGCGCGAGACGGCGAGAAGCTACGTCACCCGTTTTCGCGCGTTGCGGCTTCGCCTCGGATCACGCCTTGCCGGCGTAGATCATCCGGCCTTCGCCCAGCATTGCGAACACCTGTGGCAGGTCCTGCTCGCCCACCGCGAAGCAGCCCTGGCTGCGGCCGAGCATGCCGTGGGTCTTGAGCATGTCCGGGTTGGCGTACCAGGCGCCGTGGATCACGATCGCGCGGTCCCGGGCGTTGTCGTTGGTCGGATCGAGGCCGATCACGCGCTGCGAGCGACCGTGCTTGCCGACATAATAGTCGGCGGTGACGAAGGCGCCCTCGCAGGTCGCGTTCGAATTCGGCTGGTTGGAGAAGCGCTGGAGCTTGCCCGAGTGCGCGGGGTCCGAACCGCTGCCGTGCGAGACGAGCAGGCGCGTGACCTTCCCCCCCTCCAAATCGATGAACTGGAAGCGATGCTCGCTGGACGGCGCATCAAAATCGGCGATCGCGATGCGGTCGCGGCGGCGGATGGTGTCGCCATGCGCGTCCAGCGCCGCAATCGCGCGGTCGAACAGTTCGGGCTGCACGCCACGGGGCGCGGAGACGCTGGCGGCCTTCGGCTCGGCAAAGATGCGCTGGCGGACCGGGGTCGGCACCGCGCGGGGCGCGGGGCGATCGGTGCCACCCAGCGTGCTGCGCGTCACGGCAAAGGCGCCCAGCGCGGCGATCGAACCCAGCATTGCGCGGCGCGAGCGAACGGTGTCGTCAAACTGCATCCTGCCTCCAAGAGAAGATGGTGAGGACAGCGGCCCGTCGGGGCCGTCGTGCGCTCTCAAGTATCTAATTTGGTGCCATTTTATGCAAGTTCAACCGCCCCGGGGATTGCCCGGGCCGTCGCGTTCCGGAGCCTTGTCGCTCAGTCGGCCGGGGCCAGGACGCGCGCGATCGTCGCCTTCAGCTGGTCGCCGGTGAAGGGCTTGGTAAGGACCGGGAGCGGAACGCTGCCGTCCTCGACATCGGCGAATCCCGTGACGAGAATCGCAGGCAGGCCAGGTCGCCGCTCGCTCGCCACCCGGTAGAGATCGAGGCCGGAGATGTCCGGCATGGCATAGTCGGTGACGAGCAGATCGATCGCGGTGTCGCTCTCGAGCGCGTGCAGCGCCGCCTGGGCGCCGTCCGCCTCGATCACCTGGTGCCCGGCGCCCGTGAGATGCGCGACGAGCACGGCGCGGACTTCGGCGTCGTCCTCGACCGCCAGCACCCGCAGCGAGGGCGTCTCTGCCGCCTGAGCGGCAACCGCTGCGGCAGCCTCCACCGGCTCCAGGCGGGGGAACCACAGGGTCACCGTCGTGCCCTCGCCGACGCGGCTGTCGATCGTCACCGTGCCGCCGGACGCTTCCGCCATGGCGCGGACCATTGGCAGGCCGAGGCCCGTGCCCTCGCCATGCGGCTTGGTGGTGAAGAAGGGTTCGAACACGCGGTCGCGCAGGTGCTCGGGAATGCCGGCACCATTGTCGCGCACCGCGATCCGGATGCAGTCGCCTGCATGCGCCAGCTCCGGCGGCGCAGGCGCGCGGGCGCTGGAGATGACGATCTCCCCGCCATTGGCCATGGCATCGCGCGCGTTGATGCACAGGTTGACGATGGCGAGCTCGAACTGGCCGGGATCGGCGTGGATCGCGCCGTCCGCCTGGAGGTCGAGTGTCAGGGAGACGCGACCCGCCATGGTGCGGGCGACGAGTTCCTCCAGATCGCGGATCGCCTCGTCCGGGCGGAAGGTCTCGGCGGCGAGGTCACGCTGGCGGCTGAAGCTCAGCAGGCGTCGGGTGATCGCCGAGCCGCGGCCGGCTGCCGAGCGGGCGTTGGCGAGGAAGCGGGTGAGCCGATCCGGCTTGTCCAGCGAGCGCTCGGCGAGTTCGAGGTTGCCGAGGATGGCGGCGAGCAGATTGTTGAAATCATGCGCGATGCCGCCTGCGAGCGTCCCGAGCGCCTGGAGCTTTTCGGCCTGGTGGAGGCGGCGGGCGGCGAGGCGGCGGTCGGTCTCGTCCGACTCGATCTTGAGCAGGTGGCGGTCGCTGTCGCTGGCGCCAAAGGGGATCCGGCGGACGCGGGTCCAGCGCTCGTCCTCATCCTCGCCCCCGCTCTGCAGATCCTCTTCGGAATAGCTGCCGCTGGCGAGCGCCGCCTCATCCTTGTCGCGCACGTCGCCCGCGGTCGCGTTTTCGACACGATCGTGGTTGCCGCGGATCAGGCGATGGTGGCGATCGAGCACTGAGATCTGGTCGGCCGATGCCTGCATCAGGCCCAGGAAGGCGGATTGTTCGAAGCGGAGCGCGGCGCGCAGCTTCTGCCGCTCGGCGGCGGCGGCGACCATCGCCCGCAGCGCCTCCGGCTCCCATGGCTTGGCGGCATAGCCGCTGATGGCACCTTCGTTGACGGCCGACACGACCGCCGACAGGTCCGCATAGCCGGTCAGCAGGATCGCGTCGGCGTCGCTAAAGGGGCGTGCGCGGGCCAGGAACACGTTGCCCGGCATCTCCGGCATCCGCTGGTCGGAGATGATCACCGCCAGGTCCGGGTTCGCCTTGACGATCTCGAGCGCCGCCACGGGGGAGGTGGAGGAGAGCAGCCGGTAGCGGTCCTCCAGCAGGTCCTCCAGCGCGACGAGGATCTCCTGCTCGTCGTCGACGACCAGAACCTTGGGCAATTCGGAATCGTTGAAATCGGTCATTGTCGATGCAGGGGTACCGCCAAGAGGAAGCGGGCGCCACCTTCGTCGCCCGATTCGATCGTGATCTCGCCACCATGCGACCGGACGACGCCATAGGCGATCGCCAGGCCCAGGCCCGTGCCGGAGCCCACGTCCTTGGTGGTGAAGAAGGGTTCGAACACCCGCTCGCGTACCTCCGGCGGGATGCCGGGGCCGTTGTCGGTGACCGCGATGAAGAACCGGTCGTCGCGGGTCGAGGTCTCAATGACGATGCGGCCGGTGGCGGGATCGACCGCGTCGACCGCGTTCGAGATGATGTTCATCACCACCTGGTTGACCAGCGCCGGCGAGCTTTCAAGCGTGCGGACGGGGCCATAGCGCCGCTCGATCGTGACGGTCGCGGGGATCTTCGGCTGGAGCAGCGTCAGCACCGAATCGATCGCCTCCGGAATGTCGACGAGCGACCATTCGCCATCATCGAGACGCGAGAAGCGCCGCAGCTTCACCACCAGATCCTGGATGCGCACCAGCCCGGTGCGGATCGAACCCAGGCGCTCCGCAGCCTTGGCTAGACGCTTGGTGCGGGTGTCGTCCTCGGCGGTCGTTGCGTCCTGAACCGCCCGCTCCACGGTGGCGTGGTGGGCGAGGATGAAGGCGAGCGGGTTGTTGATCTCGTGCGCGATGCCGGCGACGAGCTCGCCCAGCGACGCCATCTTGGCGGACTGGACCAGCTGTGCCTGCGTCTCGCGCAGCTGCGCGTTTGCCGCCTCCAGCTCGCGGTTGGCGGCGGCGAGGGCGTCGCTCGCCTCCGCCTGGGCGCGCGCATGGGCGAGCGCCAGCTCGCGCTCCCGCTCGCGGGCAGCGCCCGCCGCCTCGTCGTCACGGGCGAGCTTGCGACGGAGGATCGAACGCACCCGCACGAGGAGCATGTCGCGCTCGTCCCGGCTGGGCAGCACGTCGTCGGCACCGGCACCGAGGCCGGCAAGCGTCTGTGCGGGATCGGCGACCTCGGACAGCGCCGCGATCTCGAACCCGGCGCTGTCCGCCTGCCGCTGGCGATCCAGCGCACGGACCCAGGCGAACGGGTCCTCGCCTTCGGGGGCCGGGCCGACGAGAACGCCGTCGAACTCCTCCTGCGCGACCGCGGAGAGCATCGCCTGCTCGTCTCCGGCGATGCTGACCGCATGGCCGTCCCCCGTCAGCAGCCCCCGCAGCCAGTCTCGATAGATCGGGTCCGCCACCGCGACCAGCAGCCGCGCCTGGCGGAAGCCGCCCGCCGTGCCGTTGCCCGGCACGGAGCGCCGCTGGCGCAACAGCGAGCGCATGCGCGAGACCAGAAGCTGCGGGCCGCTCGCCTTGGGCACATAGGCATTGGCGCCGCTGTCGAGCCCCTGGCGCTCCACCTCGCTCGCCTCGTCACTGGTGAGCATGATGATCGGCAGCGTGCGGGTGTGGCCCGTCTGGCGCAGGATCCGCACCAGCTCGTCCCCGTTCATGCCAGGCAGCCGATAATCGACCACCAGCAGGTCGGGCAGCGCCTCGTTGAGGCTGACCAGTGCGTCCTCGGCCGTGCGGGTCCGGTCGACGGTGAAGCCGAAGCCCTCCAGCGTCCGCCGGAAGACCAGCGCCTGGGTGTCCGAATCCTCGACCAGCAACAGGTGCGGCGACGCGTCTTCGCTCACTGGACGACCTCGCGCGCCAGGATCCGCTTCACATGGGGGCCGATCAGATCGAGCGGCAACGCCAGCGCGCCCTGGCGCACCGCGGCGGCCGGCATGCCGTTCACGACCGCCGTGCTCTCATGCTCCGCGATCGCGGCACCTCCGGCGTCGACCAGCTGGCGGACGCCCGCAGCCCCGTCCTCTCCCATGCCGGTCAGGACGACGGCGAGGGCGGCACCGTCGAGCGCGGCCGCGGCGCTGGTGAACAACACGGTTGCGGCCGGCCGCTGGCCACCGACGGGCGGCGCCTCCGACAGCCCCAGCTTGCCCGAAGGCATCAGGGTCAGGTGCCGGTCGCCCGGCGCCACATAGATGGTGCCCGGCTGGGGCAGGACGGCGGCGCGGGCGAGTTCGACCCGCTGCGGCACGACGCTGTCCAGCCAGCTGGCGAACCCGTCCATGAAGGCGCCGCCCATGTGCTGGACGAGCAGCACCGGCAGCGACAGGTCGGCGGGAAGGCTGTTGAACAGCTTGGCCAGCGCCTGAGGGCCGCCGGTGGAGGCGGCGCACAACAGCATCCGCGGCGCAATGCGCGGCCGCCCGGCGGTCGGCGTGCCGGCAAGCGGCGTGCGCATGCGCCGGCGGACCACGGCCACCTGGCTCATGATGACGAGCTGGGTGCGGATCTCGGCGGCGATGGTGCGGTATTCGGGATCGGCGATGCCGACCGGCTTTTCCACGGCGGCAAGCGCGCCGGCACGCAGCGCATCCATGGTGGGATTGAGCTGGGTGCGATCGAAGCTCGCGGAGATGACGACGATCGGCGTCGGCTGATCGGCCATGATCTGGCGCGTCGCCTCCAGCCCGTCCATGCCGGGGAGGCGAATGTCCATCGAGATCACGTCGGGCCGGATCGCCGCCAGTTGCGCCAGCGCCTCTTCCGCGCTCGCGACGGCGGCGACCACCTCAAGCCGGGGGTCGCCCGCGATGATGTGCGTGAGCAGCGTGCGAACGACGAGCGAGTCCTCGACGATCATGACGCGGATCGGGCGCGTTGCCATGGCTCAGACCAGCTGCTGTACGACGGAGATCAGCGTCCCCTGGTCGAACTCCTGCTTCGTCACATAGGCATTCGCACCCAGCTGGAGTCCACGCTCGATATCGTCCGGGCTGTTTCGCGATGTCATCATGACGACGGGAAGCGCTTGCAGGGCCGGATCGTTCCGTATTGCCGTGAGCAATCCGAAACCGTCCATCCGCGGCATTTCGACGTCTGCCACCACCAGGTCGATCGGCTCGATCCCGGCGCGCAGCTGCTCCAGCCCGGCGAGGCCGTCGACCGCGATGAGGACGCGATAGCCCTGCGCCTCCAGGATGCTCTTTTCGAGGGTGCGGGTGGTGATCGAGTCGTCGACGACGAGCACCGTGCGCTGCACCGGCCGGGTCGCAGGCGCGATGCGCGGACGGCGGCGGGGGCCGGATGCGTCGGCGGCGAGCAGTGCCTCCGGCTCCAGCACGAGCGCGATGCCGTCCTCCAGCAGCACCGTTCCCCAGATCAACGGCACGTCGGCGGCAACCGCCGTCGGATCGCCGACCACCAGCGAGCGGACGTCATCAAGCGCGTCCACCAGCAGCACGCGCCGCTGGTCCGAGCCCTCGATCACCACCGCAGGCCGGGCACCGTCGGGCGCTTCGGAAGGCGGCAGGCCGAGCAGGTCGGCCAGTTCGGCCACCGGCACCGCCTCGTCCTCCAGCATCAGCACCGCACCGCCCTCGGTACGGTCGAACGCGTCGGGGGTGAGGCGCAGCACGCGGTCGACGCTCGCCGCAGGGAGGGCGTGCCGCGCGCCGCCGGCCTCCACCAGCAACAGCGCCTGGCGGGCGAGGGCGAGCGGCACCGACAGGCGGATCTCGGTGCCCGTCGGCCGGCCGGGCAGGATGCGGACGCGGCCGTGCAGCCGGCGCACCGTCTCCGCCACGACGGAAAGGCCGATGCCGCGGCCGGACACCTCGTCCACGGTCCGGCTGGTCGAGAAGCCCTGCTCGAACAGCAGCGCGTAGAGGCCGCGTCGGGAGGGTGTCGGCGCTCCGGCGGCGATCAGTCCCGCCTCCCGAGCGCGCGCCTCGATCGCCTTGGGATCGAGCCCGGCGCCGTCGTCGCGGATGACGATGTTGAGGCGGCCGCGATCGGTGGTGGGGAGCACGCTGATCGTGCCACCCTCCGGCTTGCCCGCCCGGGCGCGCACGGCCGGCGGTTCGATCCCATGGCTGACGGCGTTGCGCAGCAGGTGGAGCAACGGCTCGCGCAGCGCCTGGAGGACGCGGCGATCCGCCTCCGCCTCGATCGGCTCCATGGTGAGCTCGGCGAACTTGCCCTGGCTGGCCGCGAGGTCGCGGACCATGCGCTCATGGCCCTCGAAGAGGGTAGCGACGGGCAGCAGCAGGATGCGTTCGGCGTCGCGCTCGATGTTCGCCGCGGCGCGTTCGAGTGCCCAGCGCTGGCGGCCGACTTCGCGGCGCAGCCGTTCCGTGCTGCCGACCAGGCGCGCGATGCGGCGGGCAAGCTCCCCGTCCTGCGTGGCAGGCATGTCCGCCAACTCGGCCCCGAGCACTTCCACCATCTCCACGATGCGATCCTGCTCGGAGATGTGGTTGGCAAGGTCGTGGACCGAACGGGCGAGTCGCTCGACGTGGCGGCCGGCGACATGCACGCGGCCCGTCTGCGTCGGGGATGCCGCGGCGGTCGCCTCCGGCGCGTCCTCTTGCGTGGTGTCGCTGCGGGCGCCGTCCTCGATCGCGTCGGCGAGGGTGCGCAGCTCGGCGAGCGTCGCGGCATCGAGCGCGCGTTCCCCGCGTTCGGCGGCGAGCAGGATGGTCTCGGCCGCATGGGCAGCCGCTTCGGTCGCCGGCAGGTCGACCGCACGCGCCGCCCCCTTCAGGCTGTGGGTGCGGCGGCTGAACTCGCGCAGATCGACCGGGCGACCGGCGGCGGCATCCGCAAGCGCCTCGCGGATGCCGGCCATGTGCTCGGCAAGCTCGGCGGCGAATGCCGCGAGCAGTTCTGCGCGGAGTTCGTCCACCCGCCCGTCCTCAGACGCGGTAGCGTTCGGTCAGGCCCACCAGCGTCCGCGACAGCTGGGTGAGATCGCCCGCCGCCTGGTCGAGCTGGCGGGTGCTCGCCGCGGTCTGCTGGCTCGCCTGGCGGATGTTCTGCAGGGCGATCGTCACCTGCTCGATGCCGATCTGCTGCTGGTTGGTGGAGGCGACGATCTGCTGGAAGGTGTGGACGTTCTCCTGCACCCGCGTCGCCAGTTCGTTGATCGCCGACTGGCTGGCGTCGGTGCGCTCCTTGCCGGAGGCGACGCGCTTCACCGCCTCTTCCGTCAGCATGACCGAGGCGTTGATGCCGCGCTGAATGTCGCCCAGGATCGAGCGAACGTTGCGGGTGGCGGACTTCGCCTGGTCGGCCAGCGTCTTCATCTCCGACGCGACGATCGCGAAGCTGCGGCCCTGCTCGCCGGCCGCCGCCGCCTCGATCGAGGCGTTGAGGGCGAGGAGGTGGGAGCGTTCGGACACGTCGTTCACGGTCGCGATGATGTCGCCGATGGTCTGCGTCTTTTCCGACAAGGCGACGATGTTGCCGGCGACCGCCTCCGCCTGTTCGCGGATCGCGTCCATCGCGCGGGCGGTGTCGTGGACCGCGGTGCGGCCGGTGTCGCTGGTCTGGGCGGTCGCCTGTGCCGCGGCAATCACTTCCTGCGCGCGCAGCGTGATCTGGGCGCCCGAATGGGTGATCTCGTCGACCGTGGCCGCGGTCTCCTGCACGGCCGCGAGCTGTTCCTCGACCGAGGCGGCCTGCTCCTGGGTGGAAGCGCGGATCTCGGTGGCGGCGGCGTTCAGGTCTTCGGTGGCGGCGCGGCTCTGCCGGGCGATCTCGCGCAGGCCCACCACCATCGTGTTGAGGGTGGCACCCAGCTGGCCGAGTTCGTCGCTGCCGGTGATGCGTGTTTCGCCCGACAGGTCGCCTTCGCCGATGCGGCCGGCGAAGCTCATGAAGTCGCTCAGCGGCCCGGTGATCGAGCGGCGGATCGTGAAGGCGACCACGACGCTGACCGCGATCGCGATCAGCAGCCCGATCAGGATCGACGTGCGCGTGCTTTCATAGACGTCCTGGGTCGCGCGCCGCCCGACCTCGATCGTGTTGCTGACGATCGTGCGGACCTGGCCGAGGCTCTGCGCGAGCGCGGCATGGTGGCGATCAATCTCTTCGCCCGCCGCGATCGCACCCTCGATATTGCCGTTCTCCAGCATCTCCAGCTGGCGTGCGCTCGCGGGGCGCAGGCGATCGAACGATGCCTGCACCGCCTGCGCGCCCTCGGACAGCTGGCGCCATTGCTCGATGCGGCCCTGATTAACCGCGGTTTCGCGGTTCTTCTCCGCGGTTGCGGTCAGCTTCGCGAGCGCGGCTGCCGTTTCGTTGGCGCGCGACTGCCATTCGGTGATGTCACCCGGAATGCCGCGGCCGCTGCGCATCGCGTGCATCACCGCCATCAGCCGCGCCTCGCGCATCCGTGCCTCGGCACGGGCGATGGAGTCGACATCGAGAATCGCGGCATAGTCGCGCTGGACGATCCGGTCGACGTTCGAGCGGACCACGCCCACCTGCTGGAGCGAGTAGAGGCCCAGCGCGACCAGAATGGCCGTGATGATGCCGAACCCGGCAACGATCCGAGTGGAAACCGACAAGGCTTTATCCTTCCTGCAGGGGACGGGCGAGGAGCCGCTGGATCAGCAGCGCAGTGTTCACGACGGCCAGACGCTGGCCGCCGTCCGCTTCGACGAAGCGCGTGAGGGTGTCACCGCCCGTGGCGCCGGGATCGACGATGGCGGCGGAGGCGGTGATGGCGGAGACCTGGAGGGCGATGCGCGGCGCCGCATGGCGCAGCACCAGCATCGCACGGCCGGGCTCCTCGGGGGTGGCCAGGCGCAACGCCACGGCCGGATCGAAGAGGTTGAGGACGGCGCCCCGCCACGCGATCAGCCCCACCAGGGCGGGAGGCGCGCCCGGAACCGCGGTGACGCGCGGGATCGCCGCCACCTCGAAGAGGTCCGCGAGCGGGGTCGCATAGGTTTCCTCGCCCAGGGTCCAGGTGAGGACGCGGATGCGGCTGCGCTGGTCGGCTGCCTCAGGCGGGGCGAGCGCGCGCTGGCGCTCCGCGAGCACGGCTGCGACGGCCTCGGCATCGAGGAAGGGCGCTGCGACCCGAAGGTCTCCCGGCATGCTCATGCGGCACCCCCGAGGGTGGCGCGGACGGCGGCGACCAGGCTGCCTGCGGTCATGCCGTCGCCCTCCGGCAACTCGACGTCATTCGCCATCCCGGCGGCTGCGCGCGCGGCATTGCGGAGCGCGCGGTTGCCCTCGGCATCGCGCCCATGCGCCAGGAGATGTCGGCCAAGCAGATAGTGCGCCATCGCGAACCCGTTATCGAGATATAGCGCGCTGCGAAATCCCCGCTCTGCACGAACCCCATCTCCAAGCGCGAGGGCGCCGAGCGCTGCGAGGTAATGAGCGACCGGGTCGCGCGGCGTGGCGAGCGCCTCCTGCTCCGCCAGTTCGAGTGCCTGGCTCGCGTCGCCACGGGAAAGCGCGGTGCGCACTTCTCCGGCTGCGGCGGGCTTGGGCGGTGGCGATGTTGGAGGCGGCGGCGGGGCAGGCTGCGGCGGGGGACTGACAGGCGGCGCGGCCTTGACCGGTGCCGCTGGCGGCGGGGCAAGTGATGCGAGCGACGGTGGCGGCGCGGGCGCGGCTGCGGGAAGCTCGGCGGGGCCGTCGAGCCGCGCGTACGCAAGGACACCGTCGACGAGCACCGGCCGTGCGACGTCCGCGAACTCCGGGTTCGGCTCGGCATGGCCGATGAACAGCAGCCCGCTCGGCGCGAGCCGGCGCACCAGCGTGCCGACCAGCTGCTTGGCGACGTCGCTGCGGAAATAGATCAGGACGTTGCGGCACAGGATGATGTCGAACTCGCTGAACTGCAGCGGGGCGTCGTCGTCCAGCAGCGCCATCATGTTGGCGTGTTCGAAGCGGGCGAGACCGCGATAGCGCGCCTTCAGCCGCCAGCGGTCGCCTTCGCGATCGAACAGCCGCTCGCGTTCCGCCTCTCCCAGGGTGCGCAATGCCCAGGAGGTGTAGCGCGCCTCGCGCGCCGCGGCGATCGCGGCATCGTCGATGTCGGTGCCGGTGATGCCGATCTTCCAGTCGGAGACTGCGTCTCCGAGCAGGTCGCGCAGCAGGATCGACACCGAATGCGCCTCTGCCCCGGTCGAGCAGCCGACGCTCCAGACGCGCAGCTGGCGCTTCGCCCGCCGCTCCCGCAGCAGCTTCGGCAGGACGCAGCGGCGCAGCACGTCGAACTGTTCGGCAAAGCGGAAGAAGAAGGTCTCGTTGATCGTGATCGCGCTTTCAAGCGCGCGCCATTCCGCGGCCGCCGCATTCGGGTCCGCCAGCCGGGCGGCATAGTCCGCCAGCGTGTCGATGCCGTTCGCAGCCATGCGGCGCGCCACATGCTCGAACAGCTGGTCGTCCTTGTCGACGTAATAATGGTGGCCGGTGCGCTCGACGATCCGCGCCTTGATGGCGGCAAAGGCGGGATCGTCGACCGGCGCAGACGGCAGCGCGTGGCGCTGCGCGGCCAGGCTCACCCGATCGCCCAGTCGGCGCCGCGCGCCTCCGCCTGCGCCGCCAGCGCCGCCAGCCGCTCGCGTTCCGCTTCGCTGAGCAGCTGGGCGAGCGACAGCAGGTGTGCGGGGCCGTCGGGCAGCGTCACCTCGGCCAGGATCGCGCCATTGTGGCTCGCCTCGGCCTCCACCGGACGGACGGCGTCGGCGTCGGGGGTGACCATGTCCTCGACCCGATCAACGAGCAGGCACGGCATGGTGGCAGCCGGCCCATGCGGCCGGATCAGGTGGGAGAACAGGTCCAGGGTGCCCAAGGCAGTGCCGACGTCGAACAGAAGTGCGGGTGCCAGGACGGGCAGCGTCTCGCCCCGGACGTCGACGAAGCCGGCGAGGGGGCGGGGCAGGGTCGGGGGCCGCGCGATCGGAAGCAGCGGTAGCACCTCGCGCACGTCCCGCGCCGGGAGCGCGAGCCGGTGGTTACCGGCACGAAACAGCAGCAGCGGATCGGAGGCACGATTGGGCATCGCGGGCTTCTATAACGCGGGCTTTCCGGCCCGTCTCCCCGCCACGCGCGTCTTTCGGGGCAGGTGCCGGCTTCCTATCTGGAGCGGGATGGCCGCCCAGCTAGACCTGTTCGGAACCCCGCTGCTGCCGGGCCTCTCCTATGGCGAAGAGGTGCTCGATGCGTCTGAGGAAGCGGCGCTCGTGGCGGCGATCGACGCGTGCGCGCTGACGCCGTTCCGCTTCCAGGGGTGGACGGGCAAGCGGCTGACCGCGTCGTTCGGCTGGAGCTATGACTTCGATCGGGGGCGGATCGCGCCGGGGGCGGAGATCCCGGCGTTCCTGAGGCCTTTGCGGGAGCGCGCGGCGGCGTTCGCGGGGATATCGGCGGCCGAGCTCGAGCAGGCGCTGCTCATCCGCTATGATCCGGGGGCGGGGATCGGCTGGCATCGCGACCGGCCGATGTTCGAGCATGTCGTGGGGATTTCGCTGGGTGAGCCGGCCGTCCTGCGCCTGCGGCGGCGCACCGACACCGGCTTCGACCGCCGTAGCCGTACGCTTGCGCCGCGATCGATCTACCATCTTTCCGGCGAAGCGCGGCACGCGTGGGAGCACGGCATCGCGGCGATGGAGCGCACGCGCTGGTCGGTGACCTTCCGCAGCCTGTCGGCCCTGGGCAGGCGCGCGGCCGCCCAGGGCTGAAGGATCATTCCGCGGTTGCGTCCTTGGGCTTGCGGCCACGGCGCTTCGGGGCGGCAGGCGCCTCTGCGGCGGTCGCCTCGTCGCCACCGGTGCGCGGCTTGCGGCCGAGCCCGATGCGCTTGGCCATGTCGCGGCGGCTCTGCGAATAATTCTCCGCGACCATCGGATAGTCAGACTTCAGATTGTAGCGCTCGCGATACTGTTCCGGGGTCAGTCCGTGCCCTGCCAGATGGCGGCGCAGGGTCTTGTACGGCTTGCCGTCGATCATCGAGATGATGTGGTCCTTCGACGCGAGCGACTTCCGCACCGAGACGGCGGGCGTGTAATCTTCCGTGGGGGCCGTCTCGACCGGTTCCGAAGATGCGCCGCCGCTCAGCCCAACCACGGTCGCGTGCATCGTCTGCAGGAAGGTCGGTACATCTTCGGCCGACACGCGGTTGTTCGCATTGTTGAGCCAGGCGATGGTGAGCTCGGTCGCGAGTTCCACCGCATTCAATTCGGAAACGTCTTCGGCCATCTTCATTCCTCCGTTCATCGGCGCGCACTTGGGACTTTCCGTGCAGCGCGTCAACTTTCCAGGGTGTTGCCAGCCACACCTTGCGGCTTCGGAGCCAAAGTACCGGATCAGCATCGCGTTTGTGCCGACTCCGGCGAAGCGCCTTAACAGCCATACAAAGCAAGGATTTATTCGTGATTAACAGTGGCGAGTCGCATCCTCTCCGCGAAACGTAAGTTGCCGTATTGGGTAATAGAGGGCGGCCAAGCATCCGAGCAGACGTGCATGGCCGATAAATTCACCATGAGCCTCGGGAGTAAGGCTGCTGCTTGCCCGATTGCTAGCAACTGCAATGGTGGCAAGACATCGGGGACGTTGCGGATGCCGCGATAAAAATATTCGGATCAGCGCCTGGGGAAGCGAAGTCGACGTCCTTCGCATGCGGATTGCCGGGCGAGTTCGAGCAATTCGAGACCCGCGATGGCATCCTCCGGCTCGACGGGCGGAGCGCTGCCCTCGACGATGGCGGCCGCGGCCTGTTCATAGAAGCGGGGCCATGTCCCGGCAGCGCTGGGCAGGCGACGCTCCCCGGCCTCGCCGTCGACAAGCGTCCCCCAGGCGGATTCCGGCTCGACTCCATAGCCCGGATCGGACGGGGTTCCGCCCGCGCGCAGCACCGGCTCCTGGGGGTCGATCCCGTGTTTCACGAAGCTGCCGAGCGTTCCGTGCAGCGCGAAGCGGGGGCGGGGGGCCGTGACCAGAGAGGCGGCGCCCAGGATCACCCGGCGGCTTCCATAGTGGAGCGTCAGCTCGAAATAGTCGTCCACCTGCGCCGCCTCCCGCTGGATCGCGATGTCCGCCGACACCGCCTCGGGCACGCCGAACAGGCGAATCGCTTGGTCGATGAGGTGCGGGCCGAGGTCGGCCAACAATCCTGCGCCGGCGTGCGGGGTCTCGCGCCAGCCCTGCTTGATGGCGGGACGGAAGCGGTCCCAGCGCAGTTCTGCGAGTTGCACCTCGCCGAGCGTGCCGTCGCGCAGCAGCTGCTCGACCGTGCGGAAGTCCGTGTCCCAGCGCCGGTTGTGGAAGACGGTGAGCATCCGCGCGTGCGTCACGGCGAGCGCGGCAAGTTCGCGCGCATCCTCGACGCTGAGGGCAAAGGGCTTGTCCACGACGACGTGCTTGCCGGCCTCCAGCGCGGCGCGGGCGAGCGGCGCATGGGTGTCGTTGGGCGTCGCCACCACCACCAGATCGATCGCAGGGTCCGCGAGCAGGGCGTCGACGGAAGCCACGGCACGAGCCTCCGGATACAGCGCTGCCACTTCCTGCGCGCGCGACGTGACGACTGCGGCGAGGCGGAGGGCGGGGGTGGCGGCGATCAGCGGCGCATGAAACGCGCGCCCGGCAAGCCCGAAACCGATCAGCCCGACGTTCAGCATGGTGGATGTTCCTTTTCGCGGCGATGCGTGATGGTGCTCCCGGTCGGTGCCACTATCTTGGATTGAAGCGCAAGGAACGGAGTGTGTCGCGCTGCGGCTTGAGGCAGGCGTGGGGCAGGAGGTCGCGATGACACAGCAGCATGTTGCACAAGACCCGCGCTGGGCCCGTATCGTCGCCCGGGATGCGGCCGCGGACGGGCAGTTCTGGTACTCGGTGGCGACGACGGGCGTGTACTGCCGGCCGTCCTGCCCCTCGCGCACCGCCAATCCTGAGAATGTGACGATCCACGCGACGCTCGCGGACGCTCGCCGGAGCGGCGCTCGGGCCTGCCTGCGGTGCCGGCCGGATGCGGACGGCATGCGCATGGCCGGCCTCGATCAGATCGCAGCGGCGTGCCGCAGGATCGAGATGGCCGAGACCATGCCGACGCTGGAGGCGCTCGCCGCTGAAGCCGGCATGAGCCCGAGCCACTTTCAGCGCCGGTTCAAGGCGGTGACGGGCGTCACGCCCCGCGCCTATGCCGCGGAGCACCGCGCCGGGCGGGTACGGGCGGCGCTGGAAGCGGGCGCGGCCGTGACCGAGGCGATCCACGCCGCCGGCTATGGCTCGAGCGGCCGCTTCTATGCCGAGGCGAAGGCGGTGCTGGGCATGAAGCCCGGCGCCTATCGCCAGGGTGGCGCGGCCGAGACCCTGCGCTTCGCCGTCTCGCCGACCAGTCTCGGCCATCTGTTGGTCGCCGCGAGCACCACGGGAATCGCGGCGCTGCTGCTGGGCGACGATGCCGATGCGCTGGTGACGGACCTTCGCCGTCGCTTCGCCAACGCGCGGCTGGAGGCGGGCGGCGAAGACTTTGCGTCGATGGTTTCGCAGGTGGTGGCGTTCGTGGAGGCCCCTGCCGCCACGCTCGACCTGCCGCTCGACATCCGCGGCACCGCTTTTCGACGGCGGGTGTGGGAGGAACTGCGCGCGATCCCGGCGGGCGCGACGGCGAGCTACGCGGAGATCGCCGAGCGGATCGGCGCACCCCAGGCGGTGCGGGCCGTGGCCGGTGCCTGTGCCGCCAACGCGCACGCGCTGGCGATCCCGTGCCATCGTGTGCTTCGCAGCGACGGTGCTCTGTCGGGCTATCGCTGGGGCACGGACCGCAAACGCGCGCTGCTCGACCGCGAAGCCGCGGCGCGCGGGGATTGACCGGCCGGCGCTGCGGGACGACGGCGTGCGCGACACCCAGACGTGAGGAGAAGGCCGTGAAGAAAGTCGTGGTGGTGGTCGACACCCAGGCGGATTTCATGAACCCGGACGGCGCCCTGGCCGTTGCGGGCGCCGATGCCTTGGCTGCACCGATGGCCGAGTGGCTGGCCTCGCTTGCGCCGGAGGAGATCGCTGCGGTGCTCTTCACCTTCGATACCCATTTCGCCGACACCTACCCGAGCTTGCCCGAGGCGCAGCAGTTCCCGATCCACTGCGTGCGCGAGACGCCGGGCTGGCAGAATGTGCTTGATCCCGAGGTGGTGGATCCGGCGATCCGGACCTATCGGCTGGAAAAGGGCGTGTTCGCCATGTGGGAGGAGCCGGGTCTTCGCGTCGAGCCGATGCGCGAGGGCGTGTCCGCGGACCGGGACGCGTTCTTCCGGGACCTGCGGGCGCGGGGTGTGGGGGACGCCGTGGTGATCGGGGTGGCTGCCGACTATTGCGTGCGCTGGGCGATCGACGGACTGGTGGAGCGCGGCTTTCGCGTCACCCTGCCGCAGGCGCTGACGCGCGGGATCGCGCGCCCGATCGAGCAGGTGCTGGCCGAGGATTTCGCCGGCCAGGCGGTCGCGCTGCGCTGAGGGGGAGTCGTTGGTGCGCCCGGCTGGATTCGAACCAGCGGCCCCAAGCTTAGAAGGCTCGTGCTCTATCCAACTGAGCTACGGGCGCACGCACGCGTTCCGTTAGCGCGCATTGCGCCGAAGCGGAACCGTCCTCATAACCGCGCCATCCCGTTTCTGGAGAGAGGGGCAGCATGACGCCGGCACCCGCGGACGCGCGCAGCGTGTCCGGTTTCCGCTTCTACGACTTCGCGATGGCCGCCTTTGTCGCCATCCTGCTGCTCTCGAACGTGCTGGGGGCGGGCAAGGTCGCGACGATTGGCGGGGAGGGGCCGCTCGGCGGCTTCGTGTTCGGCGCGGGCATCCTGTTCTTCCCGATTTCCTATGTGCTCGGCGATGTGCTGACCGAGGTCTATGGCTTCGCGCGGGCGCGGCGATGCGTGTGGGCGGGGTTTGCCGCGGTGCTGTTCATGGCGCTGATGTCGGCCGTGGTGGTGGCGCTGCCGCCCGCGCCCGGCTGGGAGGGGCAGCGCGCCTATGAGGCGGTGTTCGGGCAGGTGCCGCGGATCGTCTTCGCCTCGGTCGCGGCGTTCTGGGTGGGCGAGCTGGTCAACGCCTATGTTATGGCGAAGATGAAGCTGCTGACCGAGGGGCGGATGCTGTGGGCGCGCACCATCGGCTCGACGATCGTGGGGGAGGGGGCGGACAGCCTGATCTTTTATCCGGCCGCGTTCCTGGGCGTGTGGCCGACCAGCCAGGTTCTGACGGTGATGGCGACCAACTGGGCGCTCAAGGTCGGCTGGGAAGTGGTGCTGACGCCGGTCACCTATGCGGTGGTTAACCGGCTCAAGCGGGCCGAGGGCGTGGACGTGTTCGACCGGGGAACGAACTTCTCGCCGTTCCGGCTGAAGGCGTGAGGGGGAAGCGCCCGCTCAGGCGAGCGCTTCGACCAGTCCCTCGAACAGGCGGCGGCCGTCGGTGCCGCCGTGCGCGGCTTCGATGCGGCGCTCGGGGTGCGGCATCATGCCGAGCACGTTGCCCTGGGCATTGAGCACGCCGGCAATATCGCGCGCCGAACCGTTGACGACGCCGGCATAGCGGAACGCGACCTGGCCCTCGCCCTCCAAGCGGTCGAGCGTCTCTTCGTCGGCGAAATAGTTGCCGTCGTGGTGCGCGACCGGGATCGTCACCGTCTCGCCTTCGCTATAGCCGCGGGTGAAGCGCGAGGTCGCGTTGGCGACGGTCAGCGGCGCGTCGCGGCACACGAAGTTCAGCCGGGCGTTGCGCATCAGCGCGCCGGGCAGCAGGCCGGTTTCGGTGAGGATCTGGAAACCGTTGCAGATGCCTAGCACCGGCAGGCCGCGACCCGCGGCCTCGACCACGGCGCGCATCACGGGGGATCGCGCGGCGATCGCGCCGGAGCGCAGATAGTCGCCATAGGAGAAGCCGCCGGGAACAGCGACCAGGCCGATGCCGTCCGGCAGATCGGTGTCGCCGTGCCACACCATCGCCGGCGCCTGGCCGGTCACCTGTTCGAGTGCGACCGCGATGTCGCGATCGCAGTTCGAGCCGGGGAAGACGACGACTGCGGTCTTCACGCGACGCCGTCCTGGCGCTCGATGCGGTAGTTCTCGATCACCGTGTTGGCGAGCAGCTTGCGGCACATCTGGTCGACGGCCTCGTCGCTGGTGTCGTCGGCGACCTCCAGCTCGATCAGCTTGCCGACGCGGGCATCGGCGACGCCGTCAAAGCCGAGCGAGCCCAGCGCGTGCTGGATCGCCTTGCCCTGCGGGTCGAGCACCCCGTTCTTGAGCGTCACGATGATGCGGAGTTTCATGGGACCTCGGGGCAATGCTTGGAGTGGTGTGGTTGCGGGCGCCTATGGCCCCGGCGTGCCTGCCAGGCAAGCGCTGCCGGGGCGCAAAGGGCTTAGCGGCCGCGCTTCTTGCGATGGGTTTCCATGTCGAGCACGGCGGTGTCGCCGCCCTCGGGAAGCAGGCCCAGCCGGCGTGCGACCTCCTGATAGGCCTCGACCTCGCCGCCCAGGTCGCGACGGAAGCGATCCTTGTCGAGCTTCTCGTTGGTGACCATGTCCCACAGGCGGCAGCCATCGGGGCTGATCTCGTCGGCCAGGATGATCCGGCTGAAGTCGTTTTCCCAAATGCGGCCGAACTCGAGCTTGAAGTCGACCAGGCGGATGCCGATCCCGGCGAACAGGCCGGCCAGGAAGTCGTTCACGCGAATCGCCATGTCGGCCATGTCGTGCAGCTCGTCCTGCGCGGCCCAGCCGAACGCAAGGATATGCTCGTCGGTGACCATCGGGTCGCCGAGCGCATCGTCCTTGTAGTAATATTCGACGATGGTGCGGGGCAGCTGCTGCCCTTCCTCGATGCCGAGGCGCTTCGACAGCGATCCAGCGACGACATTGCGCACCACGACCTCGATCGGCACGATCTCGACCTGGCGGATCAGCTGCTCGCGCATGTTGAGGCGGCGGATGAAGTGGGTCGGCACGCCGATCTGGCCGAGCAGCGTGAAGATGTGCTCGGAGATGCGGTTGTTGAGCACGCCCTTGCCGTTGATCGTGCCCTTCTTCTGGGCATTGAACGCGGTCGCGTCGTCCTTGAAATACTGGATCAACGTGCCGGGCTCGGGGCCCTCGTACAGGATCTTGGCCTTGCCCTCGTAGATCTGGCGGCGGCGAGCCATGTGCGGAACCCTTCCAAAACGATCGGCCCCGGAAGCGCGCGCGCTTGCGTGCTGCCGGGGCGGGATGGCGGCGCCTATAGCGAAGAGGGCCGGGCGTCGCAATCAGGCGTGCGTCGCGACGCGGACGAGCGCGGTCTGCCGAAAGCGGGCGCGGGTACACGGAACGGTTGTGGAACAAGGCGCGCGCCTGCTATCCGCGGTGGCGATGGCGACCGACTTTAAGGACCCGTTCGACGCGATCGTCGATGCACCGTTCGACAGTGCCCTGTCCGAGCGCTACCTCGTCTATGCGCTCTCCACCATCACCGCGCGCTCGCTGCCCGATCTTCGCGACGGGCTGAAGCCGGTGCACCGCCGGCTGCTTTGGGCGATGCGGCTGCTGCGGCTGGATCCGGCGGCGGGCTACAAGAAGTGCGCGCGCGTCGTCGGCGACGTCATCGGTAAGTACCACCCGCACGGCGACCAGTCCGTCTATGACGCGATGGTCCGGCTCGCGCAGGACTTCGCGCTCCGCTATCCGCTGGTCGACGGGCAGGGCAACTTCGGCAACATCGACGGCGATAATGCCGCTGCCTATCGCTACACCGAGGCGCGGCTGACCCAGGTCGCGATCGACCTGATGGCGGGCCTGGACGAGGACGCGGTCGATTTCCGCCCCACCTACAATGGCGAGGAGCAGGAGCCCGAGCTGTTCCCGGGCCTGTTCCCGAACCTGCTCGCCAATGGCGCCGCCGGCATCGCGGTGGGCATGGCGACGTCCATCCCGCCCCACAATGCCGCCGAGCTGTTCGACGCCGCCGCCATGCTGATCGACCAGCCGGAGGCGGACGACGTGGCAGTGCTGGGTCATGTGAAGGGGCCGGATTTTCCGACCGGCGGTATTGTCGTCGATCCCCCTGCCGCCATCGCCGAGGCCTATGCCACCGGCCGCGGCGGCTTTCGCGTGCGCGCGCGCTGGGACGTGGAGCGCGAGAAGGGTGGCGGCTTCCGCATCGTCGTGAGCGAAATTCCGTACGGCGTCGCCAAGGGCAAGCTGATCGAGCAGGTCGCGACGCTCATCAACGACAAGAAGCTGCCGATCCTCAGCGACATTCGCGACGAATCGGACGCCGAGATTCGGGTTGTGCTGGAGCCGCGCAGCCGCACGGTGGACCCCGCGACGCTGATGGACGGGCTGTTCCGGCTCACCGACCTGGAAACGCGCGTGCCGCTGAACCTCAACGTGCTCGACGCGACGCGCACGCCGCGGGTGATGAGTTTGCGCGAGGTGCTCCGGGCCTGGGTCGACCACCAGTTCGTGGTGCTCCGCCGCCGCTCCGAACATCGCCTGGCCAAGATCGCCGACCGGCTGGAACTGCTCGACGGCTATATCATCGCCTTCCTCAACCTCGACCGGGTGATCGAGATCATCCGCACCGAGGACGAGCCGAAGGCGGTGATGATGGCCGAGTTCCAGCTCACCGACCGCCAGGCCGAGGCGATCCTGAACATGCGGCTGCGGTCGCTGCGCCGGCTCGAGGAGATGGAGCTGCGGCGCGAACGCGGCGAGCTGGAGAAGGAAAAGGCGGAGCTGACGCTGCTGCTCGGCTCCGAGGCGCGCCAGCGCACGCGGCTGAAGCGCGACATGGCGAAGCTGCGCGATCGCTATGGTCCCGAGACCGCGCTCGGCAAGCGCCGCACCAGCGTGGAAGAGGCCGCGCCCGCACGCGAAATCCCGCTGGAAGCGATGATCGAGCGCGAGCCGATCACCGTCGTGCTGTCGCGGCGCGGCTGGATCCGTGCGCTCAAGGGACACAACGACCTGGCGGCGGCCGAGACGCTGAAGTTCAAGGAAGGCGACGGCCCGCTGTTCGCGTTCCACGCCCATACCACCGACAAACTTCTGCTCGCGACCGACGCGGGGCGCTTCTACACGCTGGGCGCCGACAAGCTGCCGGGCGGGCGTGGGTTCGGCGAGCCGGTGCGCGCGATGGTGGACATGGACGGCGATGCCGAGATCGCGGGCTTCCTGCGGGCGGCGCAGTCGGACCGCTTGCTGCTGGCGGCGAGCGACGGGCGCGGTTTCATCGTCCGGATCGCCGACGTGATCGCCGAAACCCGCAAGGGGAAGCAGGTGATGACGCCGCGCCCGGGTGCGCGCTTGCGCGTCATCCGACCGATCGCGCCCGACGACGACTATGTCGCGGCGATCGGCGACAATCGGAAGCTGGTGGTGTTTCCGCTGGCGGAGGTGGCCGAACTCGCGCGCGGGCAGGGCGTGCAGCTCCAGCGCTTCCGCGATGGAGGCCTGTCCGACGTTCGCACCCTGCGCTTCGCGGACGGGCTCAGCTGGACGATGGGTGGCGAGACCGGCCGGGTGCGCACCGAGGCCGACCTGAGCCCGTGGCGCGCAGCGCGCGGTGCTGCGGGGCGCATGCCGCCGACCGGCTTCCCGCGCGACAACCGCTTCGACTGAGACGATCGTTCGAAACGCAGCATTAACGCACCGGACCTAATCCGGACTGGATGGTACTGCTTTCGCAACGGCGATCTAGCGCACACGAGGATGCCGGAAACCCGGGTCCTTCCGGAGAGGACATGAGCCGATCCCTGGCGACCGAGCCGTTCCTGGACGTCCTGCCGATGCCGGCGGCGGTGGCGACGCTCCGTGACGGCAAGGTTACCCTCTCTCGGATCAACAGCGGCTTCCGACAGATCGATGCCGAGGCAGGGCCCAAGGGCGCGCTGGACTGCAGCGACATGCGGGCGCGCATCCACCGGTTCCTCGAGGGAGATGCGCTTCGCGACGTGTTCGAATGGACGCTCGGGCAAGCGGTTGATGCGCGCTACTATCGGGTAGTGCTCACCCGGCGCAGCGGGGCGCGTGCCCGTCGTTGCCTGCTGTCGCTGATCGACCGCACCCCCGAGGAGCGGACGGAGCACAGCCTGCGGCGCGAGATGGCGATCGACGCGCTCACCGGACTTCCCAACCGCGCGGGCTTCGAGGACCGGCTGGAGGAGGTGCTGGCGAAGGGCGGGCGCGAACAATACGCGGTCCTCGCGCTCAACCTCGACCGGTTCAGCCGCATCAATGCCTGCCTGGGCAGCATCGTCGGAGACGAACTGCTCATCTCGGTCGCCCGCCGCCTGAAAGGGGCGTTGCGCCAGCCGGACGTGCTGGCGCGGACCGGTGGGGACGAGTTCGCGATCCTGCTCTCAGGCGTCAATCGTAGCGATGACGCCACCGAGGTGGCGGAGCGGATTCGTGGCGCCCTGGCGATCCCGTTCACTCTTTCGGATTTCGAGGTCCGCATCGGCTGCTCGATCGGGATCGCCCTGGGCGCGTGCCTGGCCGCTGATCATGAGGACATGGTCCGCCACGCGCAGTTCGCAGCGAAGCGTGCCAAACGCACCGGTCTTCCGGAGGTGTACCGGTCCGAGGCGCTGGACGTGATGCGTGCCGAATTCTCGATCGAGACCGAGCTGCGCCGGGCGATCGATTCCGGCAATCTGCACCTCCACTACCAGCCGATCTGCGACCTTGCGACCGGCAGGATCGTCTCGTTCGAGGCACTGGCGCGCTGGCGGACGGAGGCGGGGGAAGACATCCCGCCCGCCCGGTTCATTCCCGTGGCCGAGGAAGCCGGACTAATCGTGCCCATGGGCCGCTGGACGCTGGACGAGGCGATGCGCACCCTGGCCGGCTGGGACCGGGTGAGCGGGGCGAGCTGCGGGCTTACGGTCGCCGTCAACCTCTCTGCCGTCCAGCTGCGGCGGGACAATGTGGTCGCGCTGGTGGAGCGCACGCTTGCAGCGCATAACCTGGCGCCGCGGCGGCTGACGATCGAGCTGACCGAAAGCGCGATCGTCAGTGACCGGGATCCCACCGCCGAGACGCTGCGGGCGCTCAAGGCGCTCGGTACCACGATCGCCATGGACGATTTCGGCACCGGCTATTCCAACCTGGGCTATCTCCAGAGCCTGCCGATCGACCTGCTCAAGATCGACCGCAGCTTCGTGTCGGGAATGCTCGCGAACCGGGACAAGGTGGCGATCGTACGCGCGGTGCTCAGCCTCGCGCAGACGCTGGGCATGCGCACCACCGCCGAGGGCATCGAGACCGAGGCGCTGGAGCAGACGCTGGGCGCGCTCGGCTGCGACTATGGGCAGGGCTATCTCTATGCCCGCCCGGTCGATGCCGAGCGTGCCTATCAGCTGCTGCTGGAACGCAACCGCTGATCGAGCTCCGCCGCAGTTAGCGCCTCGACGCGCGCGGCGTCCGGGAAGCCTTCCGCAATCCACTGATCCTCGATGCGCCGCAGGGCGCGGGCGACGTCCGGGCCCTTGCCGATGCCGCGTGCGACCAGCGCGCCGCCGGTCAGCGGAAACTGCGGGCGGACCCAGTCGAGGAGGTCGGCGACGGCGCCTGCCGCTTCAGGGTCGTCCGACAGCAGCAGGCGGTCGATCGCCCCTTCGGTTCCGATGCGATAGGCGAGCGCGCGCGGCGAGCTGATGCCCTCGGCACTTGCCGCCAGCGCCAGCCGCTTGCGCTGCGCGTTGGAGAGCTTGAGCCGGGCGCCGACGGACTCGAGCGCCTCCGCAGGGATCAGCGCGACCAGCCGGCGGATCGCGTCGGGGGCGACGCCACAGGCCTGCTCCCGAGCCGCCAGGCGGGCGAGCCGGGCGACGCTGGCCGAGTCGATCTCCGGCAGGACGGGCACGAAGATGCCCTGCGCCTGCATCAATCCGACGACCTCCACGGCCGAGCGCGCCACCAGCAGCTTGAGCAGTTCGTCGGCCACCCGTTCCCGGGACAGCGCCATCAGGTCGTTGGCGCGCGCGACACAGGCGGCGAGACCCTCCGGATCGGGCGTGTCGCCGAAGCGCGCGAGGAAGCGGAAGAAGCGCAGGATCCGCAGGTGATCCTCGGCGATGCGGCGCAGCGGATCGCCGATGAAGCGCACGCGACCCGCGCGCAGATCGGCGACGCCGTCGAAATAGTCGGTGATCCGGCCGGTGACCATGTCCGCATAGAGCGCGTTCATGGTGAAGTCCCGCCGCACCGCGTCCTCGCGCCAGTCGTCGGTGAAGGCGACGGTGGCGTGGCGTCCGTCGGTCGCCACGTCGCGGCGAAGGGTCGTGACCTCCACCGGGCCGCTTTCCAGCACCGCGGTGATGGTGCCGTGCTGAAGCCCCGTCGGGACGGCGCGAATGCCGGCGGCCTTCAGGCGCGCCAGGACCGTCTGGGGATCATGGGCGGTGGCGACGTCCAGGTCTGCGGCGGCGATGCCGAGCAGCGTGTCGCGAACGACGCCGCCCACGAAGCGGGCTTCGCCGCGATCGCCGCCCAACGCCTCCGCGAGGCCGGCGAGCCCGGGCCGGTCCTGCCAATCGGCGGCAGGCAGCGTCAGGCCGTCCACGCGAGCCTCCGCGACAAGTTCACCAGCATCGCTGCCGTAGCACCCCATATTCTCCAGCCTTCGAACCAGATCTCGTAATAATGGCGTTCCCGGCCGCGCCAGGTGGCGTGGCCCTTGGCGTGGTTGGCCGCGTCGAGGAGAAAGGCCAGCGGCACCTCGAACACCGCGGCCACCTCGTGCGGGTTGGGAGCGAGCGGCAGGTCGGGCGCCACTACGCCCACCACGGGCGTGACGGTGAAGCCGGTGGCGGTGCGATAGCGATCGAGGCTGGCCACCACGTCGACGGCCTCGCGCGGCAGCGCCACTTCTTCCTCGGCCTCGCGCAGCGCGGCGGCGACGGCGTCGGGGTCTTCCGGATCGATGCGGCCGCCGGGAAAGGCGATCTGGCCGGCATGGTTGCGCAGCGTCGCCGTCCGCTGGGTCAGCAGGATGCCCGGCTCCTCCCGGTCGGTGACCGCGACCAGAACCGCCGCCTCGCGCCAGCGGACGGCCGCCACTTCATCCTCGTCGAAATCCCCCGTCAGCAGCGGCATCTGCGCCGGCTGCGCGAGGCCGGCACGCAGCCGTTCGGCAAGCGTCATGCCGCGTCGAGCGGGAAGAAGCTGCCCGCGCTCCACACGCCGGGGACGGGATCCTGTCCCTCACGCGCCAGCGCGCGCTCGACGAGCTCGTAATAGACCGGCCGCGCCATGCGCGCGTCCATGCCGCCGCGTACCTGCAGATAGGGGAGGGCGCCGTCCGGGCCCTGTTCGAAGCGCAGGGGATGGCCCGCGTCGGCCAGCACCAGGTCCCCCGTGTTCAGGCGGAAGATCAGCCGGCTTTCGGTGCCCTCGCCCTCGGCGCGAAGCTCGCTTGCCACGAACGGCGCATCCTCCACCGCGATGGAGAGCTTTTCCACCGGAGTGACCAAGACGTAGCTGCCGTCGGGCTCGCGCCGCAGGATGGTGGAGAAAAGCCGCACCATCGATTCGCGGGTGATCGGCGCGCCTTCGTGAAGCCAGCGGCCGTCGCGCAGGATCGTCATACCGCTGTCCCCGCAATGCGTCGGATTCCAGCGCTCGACCGGCGGCAGCCGGTCTTCCTCCATCAGCTGGGCAATCTCTGCGAGGGAGAGCGAGGCGAGATCGGGGAGGGGACGCATGGGCATGACCCGACCTTCGATGGCGACCCGGGCGCGCGGGCGCAACCCCGCACAACCCTCAGTCCGGCACGACCTGGCGTGGCTGAAGCTCGCCCGCGCACTCCGGAACTCCTGTACCGCGGGCCAGCAGGCGGCGCGCTTCGAATGGCCCGGGAAGGCGCCAGCGGCTCGTGTGCGCTGCGTCGAAGCCGAAGAAGCGGCCGTAATATTCCGGATCGCCGATCAGCATCAGCGGCAGCGGATCGCGCATCGCATCCGCCGCGTCGAGCATGTGGCGCATCAGCATGCGCCCGATGCCGCCCTGCTGCGCCGCCGGCTCCACCGCGACCGGCCCTACCATCACCATCGCCACGCGCTCGCCGTCGTCGCAGGCGAGCGAAACCGGCCAGCACTGGATGGTGCCGAGTAGCGCGCCGTCTTCCGCCACCGCTGCAAAGCTGAGCTCCGGGATCGCGCGAGTCCCGGCACGCACGCGATAGGCGGTGCGCTCATGGCGACCCGGCCCGAATGCGCGGTCGAGCAACGCTTCGACCTGGTGCGGGGCGATCTGGGCAAGCGGGACGAGGTGGATCACGGAAGCAGACGACTCCTCCCCGGCGGGACTGCCGAGGGCGCGCGCGTTTAGCCCCCGTGCGGGCGGACGCAAAGCTGAATCGCGGGCGGCGGTCGTGCTCTCCGGAAGGGCAGCTTCCCGACGCCTCCTCATCTGCTAGGGGACGAATCGAACCATAAGGGACAGCAACCGGTGCGCGATCTTCTCCAACTCCAGGTACACGACTTCGAAGTGCAGGTTCTGACCGGCGTCTATTCCGAAGAGACGCACCTGCCGCAGCCGCTGCGCATCTCGATGACGGTCGACCTCGACTGCCCCGAACATTTCGCGCCCGACACGCCGCTGTCGGCGTCGAAGAGCTATCTCGACCTGAAGCACGCGGCGAGCGAGGCGTTGCCGCAGGGCGTACATTTCACGCTGATCGAAGGGGTTGCGGACCATATCGCACGCACCTTGTTCATCTCCGATCCGCGCGTGCAGCGGGTGGAGGTATCGATCGTGAAGCTCGCCATCGCCGAGGCGGGCGAATCGATCGGGATCCGGCTGGTCCGTCACCGCCCGTGACATCGCCTGCCGCTGCCCGCCCGCTGGCACTGGTCACCGGAAGCTACCGGCGGCTCGGCGCGCATATCGCGGCCCGGCTTGGGGAGGCGGGCTATGCGCTGGCGTTGCACGCGAGCAGCGAAGGCGAGCCGGACGCGGATCTTCTTGCCCGCCTCGAGGCTGCGGGCGCGCCCTATCAATGCTTCGCAGCGGAGCTTTCCGATCCGGAGGCGGTAGCGGGCCTGGTGCCGCGCGTGGCGGCGCATTTCGGGCAGCCGGTGACGCTTCTGGTCAACAACGCCTCCTGCTTCCGGGCCGAGGACGCAGCGGTGCCCGGCATGGATGCGCTGGTGCGGCATTTCGCGGTGAACGCCGCGGCACCGTTCGCGCTCGCAGCCGCGGTTGCGGCGCAGGCGCCCGCGGAAGGGACCTGCGTCATCAACATGCTGGACGAGCGCATCGTCCAGCCGCCTGCGGACCAGCTCGCCTACACGATTTCCAAGCAGGCGCTGGCGGAGGTCACCCGCACGCTTGCCTATGCGCTGAAGCCGGGTGTCCGCGTGAACGGCGTGGCGCCGGGACTGACGATGCCGACCGCGGATTATACGCCCGAGCAGGTGGCGCGACTCGCCGGCCTCATGCCGCTCGCGCGCTTGCCGGAACCGGACGACATCGCCGATGCGGTGCTGTTCCTAGCCGGTGCGCGGGCGACGACCGGGCAGGTGCTGTTCGTGGACGGAGGCGCCAATCTACGCCGGTTCGAGCGGGACTTCGTCCATCTCGCCCGCGACGGCGAGGGCGACTGAGGCCCTCGCCGTCGCGCAAGATCAGGCGCCGGCGCCGGACTCGGCGTGGCAGGGGCCGAGCGAGCGCAGCACGAACTGATAGTCCTCGGCGGCGATTCGCGCGCCCTGTTCGTCCTGCGTCTCCAGGGCGGAGGCGGGCAGGCTGCGCGGGAGCCCGCAGGCGAGTCGGTACCAACCCAGCGTGTCCCGCTGCGGCGGACCAGCGCCCTCATTGACGATGTCCCCGAACGACACGGCCCAGCGGGGCGGCTGATTCGGGCGGCGCAGCACCAGCAGCGACACCGGGTCGCCGGTCTCCGTCTTCAGGAAGATCTGCGTCTCTCCCTCGCCCGGCAGCGTGCCCACGACGTGGAAGGCGTTGCCGATGCCGGTGATCGCCGGGGGCGCGTTGCGATCCAGGATCTCCCGGACGACACCGCGTGCGCGCGCGTCGAGCGCCGGGCTCCAGCTCCGCTGCGCATCAAGCTGCACGAGCTGTACCTGGTCGGGCCGGCCGGCGACCGGGCGGGCGAAGATCAGCACCCGCGTCTTCTTCAGACTGGGCGCACGTCCTCGGAAATCCAGCGGAACATCAACGAGATAGCCGATTCGCGCCGGCATCGCGCCCGAGCCGCGGATCAGCGCGCCGACCTCTGCCTCGACATAGAAGCGGGCCGCATTGGCGGCGACGCCGGCGGCCTCGGCACCTTTGATGCGGGTCGCGCTGGTGATCGTCGCGTCGATGACCAGCGGCGCCGCAAGCACCAGATCGGCGACTTCCGCATAGCCGACGGCGGGCTGCTCGGCGGGCGCGGTTTGCTGTGCCGTTGCCGCGGGCGAAAGGGGGGCGAAAAGCAGCAGTGCCGCCGATGCGGATGCAGGATAAAGTCGAAACATGGTTGCCAGCATCTACGCGATCTTGCAGCATCGACCTAGGCCGATTCAAGATGCGGGCGTTCGTACCGACGATTGCACTTTTGTTGCGTCTGACAAAGCGTTTGCGTCGCGGAAAGTGCCACGATAGAGAATCGGCGGTGTTCCCAGCAGCGCTACGGCGATGGTGCGGATGCAAGGTCGCGGGCTGCGAACGCGCTCCGTACCACTCGGTGTGAGGCTTAAGGAGTTTTGTTGCTGAATGGCCTATGCTGATCAAAAAGCGGGTCCTGGGCGCATCGTCGCAATCGCCGTCGTGGCGTTGCTGCACGTGCTCATTGGGTACGCATTTATATCTGGTCTCGCGTACAAGTACGTGAAGAAGCAGGTGGAGGACCTGGACACGTTCGACATCGTCGAGCCGCCGCCCCCGCCTGAGGAAGTTCCGCCGCCGCCGCCGCCGCCGCCGGATCAGCCGCCGCAGTCGCCGCCGCCGGTGGTGACGCCGCCGCCGATCGTGCGCGTGCAGACACCGCCGCCGGTGGTGATCCAGTCGGTGACGACGCCGCCGCCGACGTACAATCCGGTTCCGGTCGCCGCGCCGCCGGCACCTCCTGCGCCGCCCGCTCCGCCGGCCCCGCCTGCGATCAGCAAGAAGGCGGGTCTGAAGGGTAATCCGGGCCAGTTCTTCGGCCGTGATGCGTATCCGCCGTCGGCGGTTCGCGAGGGCGCCGAAGGTCGCGTCAGCGCAAAGCTGACCGTGGGCACCGATGGTCGGGTGACCGATTGCGTCGTCACGTCCTCGAGCGGCAACTCCGCGCTGGACCAGACGACGTGCCGGATCTCCAAGAGCCGCGTGCGGTTCACGCCGGCACAGGACGCAGCGGGCAATCCGGTCGCCTCGACCTATCCGCTCAGCGTGACCTGGAAGCTCGAAGACCAATAATCGTACAAGGCCCGGCGCTCGTGCGCCGGGCACCTTAGAACCATTCGCGCATGCTTCTGTAAGGGATACATCTCACAATGCTCACCAACATCTTTGCTGCCGGGGCTCCCGCCGGCGCTCCGAACTTCGGCTTCTGGGAAGCTCTGCAGCAGGGCGGTGCGATCGCCTGGACCGTGCTCGCCATCCTGGTGATCATGTCGGTCGGCTCGTTCTACATCCTGTTCACCAAGCTGTTCGAGCAGCAGAAGATCATCAACCAGGCGAAGCGCGTCCGCGCGACCTTCTGGCAGTCGAACTCGCTGCGCGAAGGCGCTGCCAAGCTCGACAAGAACTCGGCCTATCGCCAGATCGTCGACGACGGCCTCGCCGCTCAGGAGCAGCACGCCAAGCTGACCGATCCGGTCGAGGCGCATGACTGGCTGCACGGCTCGCTCGCGCGTTCGGAAGCCGCGATCAACTCGAAGCTCGGTGCGGGCCTCGCGTTCCTCGCGACCGTCGGCGCGACCTCGCCGTTCGTCGGTCTGTTCGGTACCGTGGTCGGCATCTACCGCGCGCTGGTGAAGATCGGTGCCGCTGGCCAGGCCGCCATCGGCGACGTCGCCGGCCCGGTCGGTGAAGCGCTGATCATGACCGCCATCGGTCTGGTCGTCGCGGTTCCCGCCGTGCTCGCCTACAACTGGCTGCAGCGCCGCAACAAGTCGATCGCGGAAGACCTGTCGGCCTTCTCGAACGACGTGCTGGGCTTCCTGGCCTCGAACGGCGCGGTTCGCCCGACGCTCGCTTCGAAGTCGACCGTTGCTGCCAAGCCGGCCGCGACCGCTGCGAAGCCGGTGACCGGCACCACGACCGCCGGCCAGACCGGTGGCGTGCCGACCCGTCCGTAAGCGGATACCTACCTCGCCGCCGGGCTTCACGGCCCGGCGGACGACGTGACGAAAACGAGAATAGGATAGCCTTATGGCGATGAGTGTTGGCGGCGACGGCTCCGAAGAAAAGCCGCTTTCGGACATCAATACCACGCCGCTCGTGGACGTGATGCTGGTGCTTCTGATCATCTTCCTGATCGCAGTGCCGGTGGTGGTCCAGTCGGTGGAACTGCAGCTTCCGAAGGTGGAGTTCGAGCCGACGACGACCAAGCCTGAAAACGTGTCGCTCTCCGTACGCGGCTCCGGCAACAGCTGTGAGGTGTATTGGAACCTCACGCCGGTCAGCAGCGGCGAACTTCGCGAGCGCGCGGTCAAGAAGCTCGAGGACGAGGTCGCACGTCAGGGCGGCCCGAACGCTCCGGGCGTCGAGCTTCCCGAGGTCCACATCCGCGGCGACGTGAACACCCCGTACCGCTGCATCGGCGGCACCATCTACACGATGCAGTCGGCTGGCTTCGCCAAGGTCGGCTTCATCTCGGAGCCCGAGCCGGGCGGCACGCCCCGTCTCTGATGCCGGCGTTTTCGAGGAGTAGTCTCACATGGCAATGAGTGGCGGCCGCGATGACGGCGAGCCGATGATGGAAATGAACACGACGCCGTTGATCGACGTCCTGCTCGTGCTCCTCATCATGTTCATCATCACCATCCCGATTCAGACGCATGCGGTGAAGGTGGATCTGCCTCAGCCGGATCCGAACAGGCAGGATGTGGTTGATTCGGAAAAGAACAAGATCGCGATCACGGCGGACGGCGTCGTCACCTGGAACGGTGCGACGGTCGACGAGGTGACGCTGCGTCAGTACCTCGACCAGACTGCGGCGATGTCGCCGGAGCCGGAACTCCACTTCCAGCCCGACGCGAACGCCCGCTACGAGGTCGTCGACGGCATCTTGTCGATCATCAAGCGGTCCAACGTGACCAAGCTTGGGTTCGTCGGCAACGAGCAGTACCGCAACGACTTCTGATCCGGTTCGCCGGACCAGCAAGCGATCGAAAAGCGCCCGCGCGGACCCCCGCGCGGGCGTTTTGCTGTCTGGGGCGCTGCTGGCCAGGCGGAGCCGATCGCGTAAGGCAGGGAGGCGGCGTTGATCGCGGGGTGCGGAACCGTGCCTGAAGGACGCAGCGGCGCCCTGCGGAAAGTCGGGTCTTCCTGGGGACGGGCCACGGCCCCTCTGCTGCGCCAGACGGTCCGGAGCGTGGCTTGGCTGCCACCGCGGGGCTGACATGATGGAGCGCTCTCGACGGAGCGTTTTCTCACGATTCTGGACTGACCCGACCTAGCTCAGAGTCGTCGGCCGTGCGCGTCGAACCGGCTCACGGCGGATCATCAACGGTCCGCAGGCTACGCGGCCGTGGCGACGGGTAGAGAGGTGACGTTCATGACGCCGCAGCCCGGCACAGCATGGGCAACCAACGGGGCCCCAGGGGTTCGCTGGCCTCGGCCGTCCTGCGCTTCACTGCCGGTCGGCCGCCCATGGAGCGGGAATTCCGCTCGAGGCCGGTCCGGTGCTCGGAGCAAGACCGGCTAACCGGCCTAAGCGGGAAGCGGGAGGGAAGGCGCCCCTACAGCCGGGGCAGCGTGACCCCGCGCTGGCCCATATATTTGCCGGCGCGGTCGGCGTAGCTGGTCTCACACGGTTCGTTGCCCTTCAGGAACAGGAACTGGCAGGCACCCTCGTTGGCGTAGATCTTGGCCGGGAGGGGGGTCGTGTTGGAGAATTCCAGCGTGACATGGCCCTCCCACTCGGGTTCGAGCGGGGTCACGTTCACGATGATGCCGCAGCGCGCATAGGTGGACTTGCCGAGGCAGATCACCAGCACGTCGCGGGGCACGCGGAAATATTCGACCGTGCGGGCCAGCGCGAAGCTGTTGGGCGGGATGATGCACACGTCGGTCTGCCGGTCGACGAAGCTGTTGGCGGCGAAGTCCTTGGGGTCCACCGTCGCCGAATCGACGTTGGTGAAGATCTTGAACTCGTCCGCGACCCGCGCGTCATAGCCATAGGAGGACAGGCCGTAGCTGATGCAGCCCTCGCGCCGCTGCGCCTCGACGAACGGCTCGATCATGCGGTGCTCGACCGCCTGTTCCCGGATCCAGCGGTCGGAAAGAATCGCCATGGTGTCCCCCTGCTTTGGCGGGGAGCCTTTGCCCGCTTTGCCAGTCTGAGCAACCCCACAGTGGCGATCGATCCAGCGGGCGCGCCGGATGCATCCCCCCGGGCGCGATCCGGCTATTTGTGCTAACGAGCGGGAGCGGGACAGAAACCACGGGTTCCGCGGGACTTCGTCGCCAATGTGCACGAGGGGAGCGAGCATGCTGCAACGCTTGCAGGATCATCACGGCTGGATGCTGGCGCTGCTCAAAGAAGGCGATCCGCTTCTTCGCGACCCGCAACTGCGCCCCTCCGCGGCCTTTCTCGCCACGCGCCGAAGCGCGATGGGGCGGCTGTTGACCTCCTATCAGCAGTTCATCCACCGCGAGGTGTTCGATCCGATCATCGCCGGCGGCAATGCCCGGGACGCTGCGCTCGCCCGGGCGATGAAGATCGACTGCATCGAACTGACGGAGAGCTTTCGCGCTTTCCAGCGGCGCTGGATCGCGGAGGATGCCGTCGAGCGCTGGGACGAATATCATCCCGCGGCTGTCCGCATGGTGGAGCGCCTGCAGCGCCACATCGCCGATGTCGCCGCGATGGCCCGGGAGGTCTCGCTCCCGCAGCCTCCGGCACCTGTGATCGGGACCGACCTGCCGCCCGGCGTCTGAGCACCGCTACCCGCCGAGTGACGCCGGGCTTGCCACGGGGCCGGCCCTTGTCCATATGGCGCGCGGGAGTCGGGCGGACGGTGCCGTCGCCAACCCGGTCAGGTCCGGAAGGAAGCAGCCGCAACGATTCCGTACCGGGTCGTTCCGGCTCCCACCTCAACCCATCGCTGGCTCATCGCTCGCAGGCGTTGCAAGCCGCCTCTTTGCAGCCCGCGGCTTCGACAGCCGCTGCGTGAGCCGCTAAGGATCGGCCGACATGTCCGATTCCTTCCTAGACCTGGGCGAGACGCCGCAGCCCACCGCCAAGGCGGACGCCTATCGCGTGCTGGCACGCAAGTATCGGCCCCAGACCTTCTCCCAGCTGATTGGCCAGGATGCGATGGTCACCACGCTGGGGAATGCGATCAAGCGCGACCGGCTGGCGCATGCCTTCCTGCTCACCGGGGTGCGCGGGGTCGGCAAGACTTCCACCGCGCGGCTGATCGCCAAGGCGCTCAACTGCATCGGTCCGGACGGGCAGGGCGGCCCGACCATCGATCCGTGTGGGGTATGCGAGCCCTGCCGCGCGATCGCAGAGGGGCGCCATATCGACGTGATCGAGATGGACGCCGCCAGCCACACCGGCATCGACGACATCCGCGAGATCATCGAGGCCTCGCGCTACGCGGCGGTATCGGCGCGTTACAAGATCTACATCATCGACGAAGTCCACATGTTGTCGAAGGCGGCCTTCAACGGCCTCCTCAAGACACTGGAGGAGCCGCCCGGCCATGTGAAGTTCCTGTTCGCCACGACCGAGGTGAACAAGGTGCCGGTCACGGTGCTGTCGCGCTGCCAGCGATTCGACCTGCGCCGAATCCCCGCCGAGCTGCTCGCTGAGCATTTCGCGCATGTGGTCGCCGCCGAAGGCTTCGAAGCGGAGCCCGAGGCGCTGGCGCTGATCGCGCGTGCGGCGGAAGGCTCGGCCCGCGATGGCCTTTCGATCCTCGACCAGGCGATCGCTCATGCCGGGATGGAAGGCGAGGGCGTGCGTGCCGACGCGGTGCGAGCGATGCTGGGCCTGTCCGACCGCGGGGCGATCCGCGAACTGTTCCGGCTGCTGCTGGCAGGCGAGGCGGCGCCGGCGCTCGCGGCGCTGCGCGGCCAATATGACCTGGGCGTCGATCCGCAGGCGGTGCTGCGCACCCTGCTGGAGACGGTGCATGGCGTGACCCTCGCCAAGGTCGGGGCGACGCCGCCCGCCGGGCAATCGGCAGAGGAGCGCGAGGCGCTCGCCCATTGGGCCGAGTCGCTGTCGTTCCCGATGCTGCATCGTCTGTGGCAGTTGCTGTTGAAGGGGCATGACGAGGTCGCGCGCGCGGCGCTGCCGATCGAAGCCTGCGAGATGGCGCTGCTGCGCGTGATCCATGCGTCGAGCCTGCCGGACCCGGGCGAGCTTGCACGGGCGCTGGCAGAAGGCCGCGGACCGGCGCTGCCCGCCGGGGGAGTGCCCCAGGGCGCCAGCGCACCCGCACCCGCACCTGCTCTGGCGCCGGTCGCCGCGGAGCCGGAGCCGGCGCCGCCCGCGCTGCCCGATAGCGTCGAGGCGATCGCGGACTTGCTGGAAAAGCACGGCCGCCACACCCTGCAGGTGCAGGTCCGCAACCACGTCCGCCCGATCCGCCTGGAGCCGCCAGAGCTCGAAATGTCGGGCACGCGGCCGCTGCCGACCGACTTCACGCGCGACCTGGGCCTGGCGCTTCGGGAGATCACCGGCCAGACCTGGAGCATCCTGATCGGGGAGGGGGCGGGGAACCCGACGCTGCGTGAAACGCTGGCGGCACAGGCCGAGGCGGAGCGCGCGGAGATACTGGCGTCGCCCCTGGTGGTGGCGGCCATGGCAGCCTTTCCGGGCGCCGAACTCGATCACTGGAAACGCAAGGACGGGAGCATCGCTCGATGAAAGACCTCAACGACATCATGGCCATGGCGCAGAATGTGCAGGCCGAACTCGAAAAGGCGCAGGCCAGCCTCGACACGATCGAGGTGGAGGGTCAGTCCGGCGGCGGGCTGGTGAAGATCCGTGCCTCGGCAAAGGGCCGGATCCTCGGCGTCGACATCGATGACTCGCTGCTTCAGCCCAGCGAAAAGCAGATGCTGGAAGACCTGATCGCAGCGGCGCTCAACGACGCGCGCGCCAAGGCGGACGCCGCCAGCCAGGGCGAGATGTCCAAGCTCACCAGCGGTCTGCCGCTGCCCCCGGGCTTCAAGCTGCCGTTCTGATCGGGCAGGTCGTCGCGCGGCATCGCGGGAACTTTCGTTTCGAAGGCGGAGTTAATCCGCATTCGAAACGGAAGGGAGTGAATGCCATGTCCGACGATCGCATCGATACGACGACCACCACCACCACGGGCGCTGCACCGCACACCACGGTCGTGGAACGCCGCAGCGGCGGCGGCGGCACGGCGCTTCTCGCCATCGTGCTGCTGATCGCAGTCCTGATCGGCGGCTATTTCCTGCTGCGCGCCAGCAACAACGACACGATCCAGACCGAAGCGGTCGCGGGCGCGGCCAAGAGCGTCGGCGATGCGGCCGACAAGGCCGGCAGCGCGGTGAGCGACGCCGCGAGCGGCGAGACCAAGTAATTCGACGGACGCCTGACCTCAGCGGAGGCAGGCGTCCAGTTCCTGCCGGCGCACCACGCCCACGCGCGCGGCGATGGTGTTGCCGTGCCGGCGCGTAAAGCCGTGCGGCGCGATCGCTGCGCGCTTCTTGGGCAACGGCAGCACCGCGGCGATGCGTGCCGCTTCCGACGGTGAAAGCGTGTCGGCGCCGTGCTTGAAATAGCGGCGCGCACCCGCCTCGACACCATAGGTGCCGATGCCGGTCTCGGCGACGTTGAGGTACACCTCCATGATCCGCCGCTTGCCCCAGATGTTCTCGATCAAGAGCGTGAACCACGCCTCCAGCGCTTTGCGGACATAGCCGCCGCCCTGCCACAGGAAGACGTTCTTCGCCGTCTGCTGGCTGATCGTGGATCCGCCGCGGATGCGCCCGCCGCGGGCGTTGCGCTTGGCCGCATTGGCGATGGCGTCGAAGTCGAAGCCGCTGTGCGAGCAGAAGCCGGAATCCTCGCCCGCGATGACCGCGCGCGCCATGTCCGGGTCGATGCGGGAAAGCGAACGCCAGGACTTGGTCACCCCATGGCCCGTGAAGACGTCGCCCAGCATCGTCCAGGTGATGGGAACGGGCACGAAGCGGTAGACCACCGTCATGGCCACGGAGAGGGCGACGAAGCCCAGCGCGAGCTTGACGAGCCAGCCCAGCAGGCGGCGGACGGGCGATCGGGTTCGGACTGCGGCGACCATGGCCGACAGCTAGAGCGAAGCGCGACGGATTGGAACCGCCCGTACGCCCCTAGGGGCGGGCCGGGACGCACCCGATGGCGCGTCCCGAAAGTTCAGGCGGTGGCGAGCAGGCGCTTGTCGCCGGCCAGGCGCATCATCGCCTTTTGCAGCTTCTCGAACGCGCGCACCTCGATCTGGCGGACGCGCTCGCGGCTGACGCCATAGACCTGGGAGAGTTCCTCCAGCGTCTTGGGGTCGTCCGTCAGGCGCCGCTCGGTCAGGATGTGCTTCTCGCGGTCGTTGAGGTCGTCCATCGCCTCGACCAGCATGCCGTGGCGGACATCGGCTTCCTGCGCATCGGCGACGCGCTCGTCCTGCAGCGGGCCCTCATCGGCCAGCCAATCCTGCCACTGACTCTCGCCGTCCTCGCGCATGGGGACGTTGAGCGACGTGTCGCCGCCCATCGCCATGCGGCGGTTCATGGAGGTGACCTCTTCCTCCGTCACGCCCAGATCGGTCGCGATTTTGGCGAGATGCTCGGGGCTGAGATCGCCGTCCTCGAACGCGTCGAGCTTGGACTTCATGCGCCGCAGGTTGAAGAACAGCTTCTTCTGCGCCGCGGTCGTGCCCATCTTCACGAGGCTCCAGGAGCGCAGGATGAACTCCTGGATCGAGGCGCGAATCCACCACATCGCATAGGTCGCGAGGCGGAAGCCCCGGTCCGGCTCGAACTTCTTCACGCCCTGCATCAGGCCGATGTTGCCCTCCGAGATGAGCTCGGACACGGGCAGGCCATAGCCGCGATAGCCCATCGCGATCTTGGCCACGAGCCGCAGGTGGCTGGTCACCAGCTGCGCCGCAGCCTCGGTGTCGCCATGCTCCTGGAACCGCTTGGCAAGCATATATTCCTGCTCGGGCGCCAGGATCGGAAACTTCCGGATCTCCGACAGGTAGCGGTTGAGGCTCGCTTCGCCGCCCAATGCGGGAATCGTCGCGGGGACGTTGCTGCCGCTAGCCATGATCGCTTCTCCCTTATTTGCGCAGGCTTTCCTCGAAAAGCGCGCGCCAGCTTATACGTGAAGATGGTGCAACAGTTCCTGCATGTCTGCCGGAACTTCGCTATGGAACGCTAAAGCGTGCCTTAGTACAGGGTGGATGAACCCTAGATGTGCCGCGTGCAGAGCCTGACGCCGGAAACCCAGGGTTTCCAGGGCTTCGCGGTGCTGCGGACGCGCCCGACCGTACACCGGATCGCCTACCAGGGGGTGGCCGATTGAGGCCATGTGGACGCGCACCTGATGGGTCCGCCCCGTCTCCAGCCGGCACTCCACCAGCGCCGCCTCGCGCAGGGGGCGTACCAGCGACCAATGCGTCACCGCGCGCTTGCCGCCCTGGACGATGGCGATCTTCTTGCGATTGGTGGACGAGCGCGCGAGCGGCGCGTCGATGGTGCCGCTGCCCGTCTTCGGGCGCCCGGACACGATCGCCTGGTAGCGACGATCGATCGAGTGCGCCTTGAACTGGCGTGCCAACCCCTCGTGCGCCTGGTCGTGCTTGGCCGCGACGAGCAGCCCCGAGGTGTCCTTGTCGATGCGATGGACGATGCCGGGCCGGGCGACGCCGCCGATGCCGGACAGCTGCCCGGCGCAATGGTGGAGCAGCGCATTCACCAGGGTGCCGTCCGGATTGCCCGCGGCCGGATGGACGACCAGCCCGGCCGGCTTGTCGACCACGATCAGATGCTCGTCCTCGAACACGACGGTGAGCGCGATGTCCTGGGCCACATTGTCCGCCGGTTCGGGCGCAGGGACGTGGATGTCGAACCGGTCGCCGGCGCGCGCCTTGCGCGAGGGATCGGAAGCGGCGGTACCGTCGCTCGCCAGCACCTTGCCCGACGTCATCAGCGCCTTCAGCCGCTCGCGCGACAGGTCCGGCAGCGCGTGCGCGAGTGCACGGTCCAGACGCCACCCGTCGGCTGCCTCGGCGACCTGCGCCGCAATGATGGAATCCCCCCGGATCATGTTCTAGCTAGATGGGAATGACGCTGGAGATTGCAACCGGGATCGCGCAGGCGATCCGCGATGCCGCGGCGGTTTCGCCCGACCGGGAGGTGTGCGGGCTGCTCCTGGGCGAGCCCGGCCGGGTCACGGCGCTGATGCCCGCCGCCAATGTCGCCGCGGACCCGACGACCACCTTCGAGATCGATCCGTCCGCGCTGCTCACGGCCCACCGCGCAGCGCGCGGGGGCGGGCCTGCGGTGCTGGGCCACTATCACTCGCATCCCCGGGGGGCGGTGCGTCCTTCCAGCGCCGATGCGGCCGCGTCGCACGCCGACGGCGCCTTGTGGATCATCACCAATGCCGAGACGCTCGGCTGCTGGCGCGCGGTGGCGGAAGGACCCGTCGCCGGACGGTTCGTCCCGGTCCCGCTACGCTTTGTCGGCTGAGGTTGCGGAGACCGTCCGGCAGCGTCAGAAGGTGCGCCGAACACCCATTTCGATCGGATTTCCGCCATGCAGATCAGCGCCACCGACTTTGCGAGCCTCTTGTGCTCCCGGCTGTGCCACGATCTTCTCAGCCCGGTAGGCGCGCTCAACAACGGGTTGGAGCTGCTGGCCGACGAGCAGGACCCGGCGATGCGGGCGCGATGCCTGGAATTGCTGGCAGAAAGTGCGCGCGCTTCCGCCAACAAGCTGAAGTTCTTTCGCCTGGCCTTTGGCGCCGCCGGCGGGTTCGGCGACGTGGTCGACACGCGCGAGGCGCGCGCCGCGATCGAGGGGCTGTTTTCGGAGAACCACCGGGTGAAGCTCGGGTGGATGGTCGCCGAGCCGACCCTTCCCAAGCCCGCGATCAAGGCGCTGCTGAACCTGGCGCTGATCGGCGGCGACGCGTTGGTCCGCGGCGGCCAGCTCGACATCGGCGCCGAGACGAATGCGGGTGGCGTCGAGATCGTCGTGCGTGCGGACGGGCCGCGGATCGTGCTGGACCCCGAACTGCGCGACGCGCTGTCGGGGGAAGGGGACCTGTTGGCGCCGCGCGCGGCGGCGGCGTTCCTGGCTCATGCGCTGGTGAAGCAGAGCGGCGGCACGCTCCAGGTCTCGCCTCCGGAGGCGGACGTGCTGCTGTTCGGCGCCTCCTTCCCGCGGAGCTAACCCCCTCTTAACCCGGGGGCAGGCATGCCTATCCGGGGAAACAGGGACTTTATGGACGATCTTCTCCGGGAGTTCATCGCAGAGACGCGCGAGACGCTGGAGGCGTTGTCCGGCGAAATCGTGGCTTGGGAAGCCTCGCCGGGCGACCGCGCACGGCTCGATGCCATTTTCCGCTTCGTCCACACCGTAAAGGGGAGCTGCGGCTTCCTAGGGCTGCCGCGGCTTCTGCGGCTGAGCCACGCTGCCGAGGACGTGCTGGCGGACGTGCGGGCGGGTACGCGCACGCCGGATCGCGCCTTGGTCAACGCCGTGCTGGCGGTGGTCGATCGCATCGGGGCGCTCGTCGAAGCGCTCGATGGGGGCGCTGCCGTGCCGGAAGACGACGAAGCGGGGCTGATCGCCGCGCTGGGGCCGGGCGCCCCTGACGTCGTGCCGCTTCCTGCGGCCGTGCCGCGCACCGGCGGCCGCAGCGTGCGGCTGGGCGTGGGCCTGCTCGACCGGATGATGGCGGGCATGTCCGACATGGTGCTCGCCCGCAACGAACTGGCACGTCTGCTCCGGCGGGGAAGCGTCGATCCTGGCGTCGAGGCGGCGCTGGCGCGGCTGTCGCTTTCCATCGCCGAGATGCGCGATGCGGTGACGCGCACCCGCATGCAGAAGATCGAGACGCTGTTCGCAGCGGTTCCCCGCCTGGTCCGCGATACCGCGGCAGAGCTCGGCAAGACGGTGTCGCTGAAGCTGGAGGGAAGCGACATCGAGATCGATCGCGACATGGTCGAAGTCATGCGCGATCCGCTGGTGCACATGGTTCGCAACGCGATCGACCACGGCATTGAAAGCGCAGCAGAGCGGCAGGCCGCCGGCAAGCCCGAGGCGGGGCAGTTGACCATCGCCGCACGCCAGGCCGGCAACCAGATCGTGCTCGAGGTCATCGACGACGGACGCGGGATCGACGTCGACCGCCTGGTAAAAAAGCTCGTCGCCTCCGGCAGCCGCCGGGAAGCGGAGCTCCGCGCGCTCGATCCGGCCGCAGGTGCCGAATTGATCTTCGAACCCGGGCTGTCGGTGCGGGACGCGGCGACGCCGATCTCCGGGCGGGGCGTCGGCATGGACGTGGTACGGTCCGCAGTCGAACAGATCGGCGGCCGGATCGAACTCGAGAACCGGCCGGGCGAGGGGCTGCGGATCCAGATTCAGGCGCCGTTGATGCTGTCGATCATCCCCGCCGTCCTGGTGGCGGTCGGCGAGCAGCGCTTCGCCCTTCCGCGCCAGGTCGTGGAGGAGATCGTTGCTGGTCCCCGCGCGCGTATCCGGGAGGAGGACGGGACCGAGCTGGTGGAGGTGCGAACGCGCCGGATGCCGGTGGTGGACCTGGCCGCGCTGCTGGAGCTGGCCGCCCCGCGTACGGAGCCGCAGACGCTGATCGTGGTCAACGCGCCGAATGGCTGCTTTGCCCTTGCCGTCGACGCGGTGCTCGATCACCAGGAACTGGTCGTGAAGCCGGCGTCGCCGCCGGTGATGGCCACGGGCATCTACGCCGGAACGACGTTGCCGGACAGCGGCAAGCCGATGCTGTTGCTCGATTGCGCCGGGATCGCCAGCGCAGCCGGCGTCCGGTTTCCGCCGCCGCCGAGCCAAGGCCTGGAAGACAAGCCTCCCGAGGAAGCGGCAGCGAACGGGGGTGGTCCGCCAGGGCTGGTGTTCGTCGATCTCGACGGCGCCCGCCGGGTGGTCCCGCTCGCGGCGGTGGACCGGATCCAGCTGGCCCGATCCGAAGCCGTCCACGTCGCGGACGGGCGCCTGCGGCTCTTGCTGGACGGAAAGTGGCTGGCGGCCGAGGCAGTGGCCCCGGTCGACGATGGTGCAGAGATGACCGTGCTGCGCCTCAGCAACGGCCGACAGGAGCTCGCCTATGCCGCGCGGCACGCCACGGATCTCGTGTACCTGCCCGAGGTGGTGGAAGCCGCAGGCACGGCAGGGCGGATTGCGGGCACGGTGGTGCTCGACAAGCAGCGCATCGAGCTGATCGACGTCGACTGGTTGCTTGCGCAGCTGGAACCCGCCACGCCATCCGGGCTGGCCGGCGGGCCGCTCTGCCTGCTCGCGGCACCGGCCTATGGTCCCCTGGCGGCTTTCATCGGGCCTTTGCTGGAACAACACGGCTATCGGGTCGCGCTCGGTCGCGCATCGTGGGAGCCGCCCGCCGTCGTGCTGATGACCGAAGCGGCTGCGCGCGCGACCCTGGTTTCCGAGCGCCCGGGCGGACCCCCGGTCATCCGCCTGCGCAACCTGCCCGATCCGGCAGGACCCGGCGACACCAGCATCTACCGCTATGATTCGGACGCGCTGCTCGCGGCGGTCGCAAGCTGCACCCGAACTGCGGGCGCGCTGCAATGAAGGGGCTCTACCTGGTTGCGCGGATCGCCGACCAGGTGGTCGCCATCGCCTCCGACCGGCCCGGCAATGCCGTCGAACTCAAGGAGATTACTCCCGTCCCGCGGGCTCCCCGCGCGGTGCTGGGCCTGGCGGCGCTGCGCAGCTGGGTGGTGACGGTGATCGACACGCCGCGTGCGATCGGCCTCGCCCGCAGCAGCATGGCCTCGAACCAAGCGGTGATGGCGACGGTCGAGGGGCATGATTATGCCTTGCTGGTCGATGCTTTGCACGATGCGGTCGCGCTCCGGCCCGAACTGGTCGACGGGGGCGGGGACCTGCCGGCGGCCTGGCGCGGGGTGGTGCGGGCGGCGGCCATGCGCGCCGGGGAGCGCATCCTGGTGCTCGATCCCGCCGCACTCCTGGACGCGATTGTTCAGCCTGCGTGAGCCCTCGCAAGATCGGGCCGGGCGTGCGATCAGGGTTTCAGGGGGAAATGATGAAAAGCTGTCTGGTCGTTGACGATTCGAAGGTCATCCGCAAGGTCGCACGCCACATTCTGGAGGCCCTCCGGTTCGAGGTTCGCGAAGCGGGCGATGGGCGTGAGGCACTCGCCAGCTGCATCGCAACGCCTCCGGATGCCATCCTGCTCGACTGGAACATGCCGGTGATGAGCGGCATGGATTTCCTGCGGGCCTTGAAGGACGCCGGGCTGCCGCAGCGGCCCAAGGTGGTGTTCTGCACCACCGAGGGCGACATGGCGCACATCCGCGCCGCGATCGAGGCGGGCGCCGACGAATATGTGATGAAGCCGTTCGACCGCGAGACCCTGGAGAGCAAGTTCCAGATCATCGGGCTCGCCTGATCGCCCGGTCGCCACGCTCCGGCGGCCGCGCGCGGCGCCGCCGGACCTCCGGCTTGCCTTTGCCCGGCGGGCGACGCATCGCTTCGGCGTAGCTTGGGGACGGGGTGCATGCAGTTTATCGACAGGCCTTCGCCGAACTTCGACGATCGTTCACTGCCGGTCACCATGGTGGTGCTGCACTATACCGGCATGCAGGACGCCGCCTCCGCCATCGCCCGGCTGGCCGATCCAGAGGCGAAGGTGTCGTGCCACTATCTCGTTGCCGAGGACGGCACCGTCGTCCGCATGGTGGACGAGGCAAGGCGGGCCTGGCACGCCGGCCGCTCGCACTGGCGGGGGGTGACCGACATCAATTCCGCCTCCGTCGGCATCGAGATCGTCAATCCGGGCCATGAATGGGGCTATGTCCCGTTTCCAGACGAGCAGATCGACGCGGTGATCCGGCTGGTCGCCGACATCAAGCAGCGCCACGCCATCACCCGCGGGAACGTGGTCGGCCACTCGGACATCGCACCGGCGCGCAAGCAGGATCCTGGCGAACTGTTTCCGTGGGGCAAGCTCGCACGGCTGCGGCTGGCCCTGCCACGGCCCACCCAGAACCTAATGGACCCCCACTGGAGCGACGCCGGCTTCCTGCTCGCGCTCGAACGGTTCGGCTACGACGTCGAGGATCCGGTCGCGGCGGTGACTGCCTTCCAGCGCCGCTTCCGGCCGGAGATGGTGGACGGGATCATCGACGGCGAGTGCCGCTCGCTGCTGCTGGCGCTCCTGCTGCCCAAGCCGCAGGGCGACGACTGAGCGGCTTTCCCCGGCGGCGAAGCTGCGCTAGGCGGGCCGGGTCAGAGGGTCGGGCGGCCGCGGCCTCGTTCGCAAGAACGGGGGCGAGGAAAGTCCGGGCTCCACGGAAACGACGGTGCCGGGTAACGCCCGGCGGGGGCGACCCCAGGGAAAGTGCCACAGAGAGCAAACGGCGACGGCTTCGGCCACGTCACGGTGAAAGGGTGCGGTAAAAGCGCACCGCGGGCCTGGTAACAGGAACGGCATGGCAAACCCCACCGGGAGCAAGACCGAATAGGGACGGCACATGGGCCTCGTTCCGGCCCGTCGTCCGGGTTGGTTGCTGGAGGCGGCGCGCAAGCGTCGTCCTAGAGGAATGGTCGCCTATCCCGCCTCGCGCGGGTGGACAGAACCCGGCTTACAGACCCTCTGACGCGTTCCCGCCCAGCGCTGGATCCTTGCCGTGACGGTGCGCGAAGGCACCCGATCGGGCGAGATGGGTTGCGCCGGTCCGCCACGATACCCAGGGACGATAGGCAGGACGGACCGACGCGCCGGGTGCAGGAGGGGTTGCACCCGGGAGGGGGTTGAAGTGGGTCAGACGAGGACCGGCTGGGGCCGCGGCACTTCGCCGAGCGGCGTCGTCGAATCGATCTCCATCATCGGCTTGATGAGGCCGTCGCGCAGGTCATAGACCCAGCCGTGGAGGTAGAGCGTCTGCCCCGCGGCAAAGGCGTCCTGAACGACGGAGGTGCGCGCGAGACGCACGAGCTGGTCGCGGACGTTGAGCTCCACAAGGCGGTTTGACCGCTGGCTCTCCGGCAGCGAATCGATTTCGTCCTGATGGTCCCGATAGACCTGTTCGGCGTTGCGCAGCCACTTGCCGAGGAAGCCGGTAGCGCCGCCTTCCAGCGCCGCATTGATGCCGCCGCAGCCGTGATGGCCGCAGATGATGATGTGCCGGACCTTGAGCACGGTGACCGCATATTCGAGCACGGACATCAGGTTGATGTCGTCCTCGTTCACCAGATTGGCGACGTTGCGGTGGATGAACATGCCGCCCGGCGGCGTGTTGGTCAGCTGTCCGGCCGCGACCCGGCTGTCGGAACAGCCGATCCACAGGAACTCCGGCTGCTGGCCGGCGATCTGGCGCTCGAAATAGTCGGGGCGCTCTTCCAGCCGCTCGGCTGCCCATGCCTTGTTGGCGAGGAGCAGGTGCTTGTACTCTCTCATGCGAAGACGACCTCCTTGCGCGGCGCCTGGATCTTGGACGCCGTCTGCTCGCCGACGTCGCCACGGACGATCACGCCGATGTTGCGGAACTGCGCGTTGCGGACGAACGCGTTGATGATGTCGATGTTGTCGATGTCGACGTAGCTGGTGGCCGACAGGTCGATCAGGACGTGGGTGTTGTCCGGAACCTTCGCGAGCTCCTTCTGCAGCTCGTACTTGTGGATGAAATAGAGGTTGCGGCGGGCGCGGATCATGCAGCTGTCGCCGTCCTGGACGAAGATGATCGCCGGACGGAAGTTGCGGCCGATCACGAAGATGAAGCCGACGACCAGGCCGATCACGATGCCTTCCAGCAGATCGGTGAAGAGGATCGCGCCGACCGTCACGACGAACGGCACGAACTGGGTCCAGCCCTGCTTGAAGCGCTTGGTGAACAGCGACGGCTTGGTGAGCTTGTAGCCGGTGGCGATCAGCACCGCGGCCAGCGCCGACAGCGGGATCAGGTTGAGGATCGCGGGGATCAGCAGCACGCTCAGCAGCAGCCAGCAGCCGTGCAGGATGGTGGAGAGCTGGCTGTTAGCGTTGGCGTCCACGTTGGCCGAGCTGCGGACGATCACCGAGGTGACCGGCAGGCCGCCGATCAGGCCGGCGACGATGTTGCCGCTGCCCTGCGCGAACAGCTCGCGGTTCTTGTCGGTGGTGCGGCGCTTGGGGTCGATCTCGTCGATCGCCTTCACCGACAGCAGCGATTCGAGGCTGGCCACGATCGCGAGCGTGACGGCGGTGCTCCACACGGCCGCGTTGCTGATCTGGCCGAAGTCCGGGGTCGTGAACAGGCCGATGAACTCGCCGAGGCCTGCGGCCACGGGCACGCTCACCAGGTGCGACGGCTGGACCTGAAGGTTCGGCGCGACCATCCCGAACAGGGCGTTGATGAGCACCGCGCCGACCACGACGACCAGCGGACCGGGAAGGAAGCGCAGCGGGCCTTCCTTGGGCTTGGCATGATCCCACCAGAACAGGAACGCCAGCGAGATCGCGGCGATGATCGCCGCGCCCCACACGATCTGCTCGCGCAGCACGCGGCCGATCGCGGAGAAGGTGTTCTCGCCATCGCCCTGCCAGAACGAGAAGCTGCCTTCCGGATCGGCGTCATAGCCGATCGCGTGCGGGAACTGCTTGAGGATCAGGATCAGGCCGATCGCGGCGAGCATGCCGGTGATGACGGACGAGGGGACGAACTCGCTGAGAATGCCGCCGCGCGAGACGGAGAAGACGAGCTGGATACAGCCTGCCAGCACCACGGCCAGCAGGAACGCCTCATAGCTCGGCAGGCGCTGGATCGCATCGAGCACGATCACCGTCAGGCCGGCGGCCGGGCCGCTGACCGACAGGGGAGACTTGCTCAACATGCCGATGACGATGCCGCCCACGATGCCCGAGATCAGGCCCGAGAACAGCGGCGCGCCGGACGCCAGTGCGACCCCCAGGCAGAGGGGCAGCGCGACGAGCGCCACCACGATCGAGGCCGGCACGTCCTGCCGCCAGCTTGTCGCAAATTTAGAGGCCAAGGACACCGCGGTACCTTCTCTTGATCGGGTAAAAGCGTCTGGGACGCATGCGGCACAGCATATAAAACACGACCGGGCCGGGGCGGCAGCGGGAAATAATTACGTTTTGTTTCCCATGGCGCTGGGTTGTGCCGCGCGGCAGGGGGGCTATCTGGAAGGCGATGGTCCGCTCAAGTCGATCCAACGATTGGGGATTTCCCCGCTGGCGCGGTTACGAAGCCGAGCGCCAGGCTACGCGCGTGCGCCTTTGCGACCGGCACGGCTGTGAAGCCCCCGGCGACCGGCCTGCGCCCAAGTCTCCCAACAATCCCGACCGGTGGTATTTCTGCGAGACCCACGCGGCCGAGTACAACCGCAACTGGAACTACTTCGAAGGGCTGGACGAGGAAGAGGCGAAGCGGCGGGAGGCGAGCGAGCAGCGCACCGCCGACGGCTATGCCAATGCCTCGCATTACGCCTGGGGTGGCTCCGGGGACGGTACCCGTTCCCGCGACGAGATGCGCGCGCTAGAAGTGCTGGGGCTGGAGGTCGATGCCGACTTCGAGGCCGTGCGGAGTGCCTGGCGCCGCCTCGCCAAGTCCAGCCACCCCGACGTGCGCCCCGGCGACAAAGAAGCCGCGGTTCGCTTCCAGGCGATCCAGGCGGCCTATGAGGTGCTGCGGGTCGCCGAGGAACGGCGGCAGTGGAAGCCCGCATGAAGCCCGCGGTCCGCGCGCGCTGGTCGCGGGCGGTGCTGGTGTGCGGCAAATGCTCGCGCAAGCTCGATGGCGGCTTCGGACCGGACGGCGACCAGCCGCTGACCAAGGCGCTGCGCAAGCGGCTGGGGCTGAAGAAGGGGCCGAAGGCGCGGGCAGGTATCGTCGAGACGCGCTGCTTGGGCGTCTGTCCCAAGCGTGCCGTGACGGTGATCGATGGGGCGAGGCCGGGCGAGTGGCTGCTGGTGAGCCCGGGCGCCGACCTCGACGGGCTGGCGCAGGAACTGGGGCTGTCGGAGCAGAAGACTCATACCGCCGACGCCGATTAGCGGCCGCTTGCTCGCTTGACGGTGCAATCCGCCTGGGCAGTATCTGCGGCTCGGTCGTGCCCTCTCTTGCGGATCTGCCCTTGCGTATTCTCCTGACCCTTACGGCACTGGTCGTGGCCGTCTCTCCGGCTGCGGCGCAAAGCGAACCTGCGCGGAGTTTCGAGGGGACGGTGGGGCGCAGCAGGGTCGTTCTCACCCTGGAGGAGGACGGCAAGGGGGAGGACGCCTGGGGCAGCTATTTCTACCTGTCGAGCCGGCTGGACTTGGCCCTGCAGGGAGAGCGCCGCGGCAACGCACTGACGCTGGAGGCGCGGGCAACGCAGGATCGCCTGGAACTGCGTGAGGAAGGCGGCGGCCTAGTCGGCACGCTGACCACCGCGGCCAAGCGCCGCTTCTCGGTTCGGCTCGCGCGCGTCACCACTGCGAAGGACCTTCCTGCCGATCTGCCGCCGGAGCTTTCGCTGCACGAGCGGCTGCAACTGTCCGGGCTGACGCTGGAGCCCGAGGCCGTCGAGCAGGTCGACGGCAAGCCTATCCGCTGGCACCGCGAGCCGAAGAGCGGCGTCCGTCTTTTCCGCCTGGAGAGCGGCTATGCCGCGCAACCGATGGCGGCGATGAACGTGCTCCTTGCGCAAGACCAATGGCGCGAGGTCAGCCGCTGGCTCAGCTGCACCGACATCGGCGGCGAACCGGGGGTGGACGGCGGGGTCGAGGGCAAGCCGTGGCTGGGACGCGACTATGTCAGCTATGGTTGGCAGACGAGCTGGTCGTGCGCGGGTGCCGCCCATCCGGACTTCGGGACCGCTGGGCACAGCTTCGACGCGCACACCGGCCGGGAGCTGAAGCTGGACGCGGTGCTGCGGTTCGGTCCGGCACCGACCCCGCCCGAGGATAGCGACCGCTGGTATGGCTATCGCGCGCAGACCTTTGCCCCCGCGGTGGTGAAGCTTCTCCAGCGCTACCATCCACAGGAGATGCAGCCCGTCGACCCGGATGGGGAGGAATGCGACTATACGGATCCGGACGTGTGGAACTTCCCGGCCTGGCGGCTGACGCCGGAGGGGCTGTGGCTTGGCGCGAGCTTTGCCCGCGTGATGCGCGCCTGCGACGGCCCCGACTGGGCGGTGCTGCCGTGGTCGGCGCTGCCGGTGAAGCCGGAGGGAAAGAGAGCCGGCTGAGGCGGGC
>NZ_BSEX01000001.1:195967-241328 GCF_027922045.1 Microbacterium terregens | reverse complement strand
CGTAGCGTTCGGCCTCGTGGCGGATCAGGGCGATCATGTTGGGGATGCCCTGGGTCCGGTTGGAGCTCAGCTGCTTCGACAGGTCGAAGGGGGCGAGGGCCGCGGAAACGTCGGTCGCGAGGATCCCGGCTGGGCTCTGGTCCTGCACCGCCGAGAGGACCAGCGCGATGATCCCCTTGGTGATGGCGGCGTTGCTGTCCGCCAGGAAGTGGAGCGTTCCGTCCTCGCGCCGGGTGGGATAGACCCACACCGAAGCCGAGCAGCCTCGCACCAGCGTCGCGTCGGTCTTCAGCGCATCGGGCATGGGCTCCAGCGCGCGGCCCAGATCGATCAGCAGGCGATAGCGGTCGTCCGGATCGAGGAAGCCATATTCATCGAGGATGTCGTCGAGGGACTGCATGCGCAGCCCGGTAGCAGCTGGCGGCGGCCGGCAAAAGGCCGCCGCGGCTGCATCAGAGATCGACGCCGGCGGCGATCGCTTCCAGCTTGCGGATGCGCTCCTTGAGGTCGGCGAGTTCGATGCGGGTGCCGGCGTGGCCGAAGCTGGGCGCTTCGCCGCTTTCGACCCGGGCGAGTTCCTGCCGCTTGAGCGCCAGCCAGCCGCGCCAGCCCGCAAGCATTGCGGCGGTGACCATGGCCACGGCGGCGAGGCCGCTGGTGGCGAGGACGAGGGTGAGGTTCGGGTCCGTCATGTCGCTGCTCCGATGGGGCGTGGACGTGGGTGGTCAGTTGAGCGGCGGCTGGTCGCGCAGCCGCTCGATCTCGTCGGAAAGATCCAGGCCGCGGTTGGTGACGATGCGTTCCAGCACGCGCACCCGCTGCTCCAGCCGCTCCGTCTGCGCCGCATATTGTGCGGCCTTTTCCGCGAGCTTGTTGGCTTCGACCTCCAAGGCCCGCTCGCGGTGGTCGAGCCAGGGCTTCACGAAGGTCTTGCCGATGATCGCGACGATCGGGATCATCAGCGCAAGGATCGGGATCAGAATAGGGCTCATGGTCGGTCCTTCAGTTCGCGCGGTCGCGCAGCTGGTCGATCTCGCGGGAGAGCAGGGCGCCGCTGTCGGTGACGATGCGCTCCACCGTGGCGAGGCGGTCCTTCACCGATCCGAGTTCGGCACGGAGCTGGGCGTTCTCCTGGCTCAGCAGGCGAACCCGCTCGATCGTCTCGTCGCTCTTCTGCGGATAGACGGCCTGCCCCCAGGCGCCATCGAGCGGATAGCCATGCTTGATCCGCATCCAGGTGGTGATGACCCATCCGGTGACCGCAACCGCGACGATGGTCACGATCAGGGGGAAGAGGCCTTGGAGCAATGCGTATTTTTCCGGGCTCATCTCAGATCTCCTCTCGCCGGGCTCAGCGCAGCGCGTCGATTTCGCGCGCCGTGCGGGCAGCGGGGTCGGTGGCGATGCGCTCGAGCACGGCGATCCGCTCTTCCAGCCGGCCGATCTTGCCGGTCAGGCGCTCGTTCTCGCTGGAAAGCAGCGCGATCTTGCGCTCGGCTTCGGGGTCCTCCTTGCGGCTGACGCCCGACCATTCGTTCTCCACCGGATAGCCGTGGCGGGCACGGATCCAGTTGTTGAGCACCAATCCGAAGGTCGAAATCGCGATCAGGGCGATGACGAAACCCGGTCCACTCCAGCTCATGATACTTCCTCCCTGTTTGCCCCCCGGGGATCGGCTCAGCGCAGGCTGTCGATCTCGTCGGCCAGGCGCGTGTTGCGGCTGGTGTAGAACATCTCGATGTCGGCCAGCCGCCGGTCGATGTCGCGGAACGTGGAGCGGATCTCCGCGGTCGAGCGCTTCGGGTTGGAGCGCACGCCCTGCCAGAACTTCGCATCCTCCTCGCTGTCGTAGAGGCCGACCGGCTTCTTGGGCGCCATCCAGGCGATCATCCCATAGGCGATGAGGGTCCAGGGGAAGCCGCCGGCCAGCGTCAGCAGGACGGCGCCGATGCGGATCCACATGGCCTCGACACCGGTATAATCCGCGATGCCGGAGCACACGCCCGACCACTTCGCATTCTGCTTGTCGAGGTAGAATTTGGTGCGTTGCGCGGTCATCTCAGTTCCTCCGGGAAAAGTCGATTTCACGGTCCGCAGCGTCCGGCGCGGAAGGACGGAAATCCGGGTTGTCGGCAGCGACGATGCGTTCGATCGTCTGGAGGCGTTCCTCCAGCCGGCGGGCCGTGAAGTGCATCTCGTCGAGCAGCTTCTCGTCCTCGCCGGTCAGGGTCGGCGCCTGCTTCCACCGCGTGATGTAGTGCAGGATCAGCCACGGCAGTCCGATGAACAGCGTGACGATCGGCACCGCGATGGAGATGAAGTCGTCCATCTCAGCCCTCCTTGTTCATGCGCGCCTTGAGTGCGGCGAGCTCGGCGTCGATCTTTTCGGCCGACTGGAGCTCGGCGATCTCTTCCTCCAGCGTCTTCACCTGGCCCATGCCCAGCGCGTCGGCGCGACCCTCGGCCAGATCGGCGCGGCGTTCCAGCACCTCGAAGCGGCTGAACGCCTCGTTGGTCTTGGAGCCGGCATACATCTCGCGCAGGCGGCTGCGGTTGTTGGCGCTTTCGAGCCGGGTCATGATCGCGTTCTGGCGGGTACGCGCCTCGCGCAGCTTGTTCTGCAGCTTGGCGATGTCTTCTTCCGAGCCGCGCAGCGAGTCGTCGAGCACGCGGATCTCGCCGGAAAGCTGCTCGACCATGTCGGCGGCCTTCTTGCGCTCGATCAGCGCGGCCTTGGCCAGATCCTCGCGGTTCTTCGACAGGGCGAGCTCGGCCTTCTCGGTCCAGCTCTCCTGCAGACCCTGCAGCTTGGCGATGTGGCGACGCATCTCCTTCTGATCGGCGATGGTGCGCGCGGCGGATGCCCGAACCTCGACCAGCGTCTCCTCCATCTCAAGGATGATCATGCGGATCATCTTGGAGGGATCTTCCGCCTTGTCGAGCAGATCGGTGACGTTGGCGGCGATGATGTCTCGGGTGCGGGAAAAGATACCCATCGATTCAAACTCCTGTGTGTGTTCCGGTTGGGCCAGGGCGAGGGGGCAACATCCCGCCCCGGCCCGCCGTCGGTCACGCGATCGCGTGGCCGGCGGATGCTGCGAAAGCCGGGGCCGGGCCGGTGCTGGTCGTTGCCGCCAGCGTCACCGTGCTGAGGACCAAAGCGCCGATCAGGCTGGCGAGGGTCCGGCTGAGGCTCGTAGCGTTGTAGGTCGTCATCATAGTGCTCCCTGAACCTGTTGTGCTGCCCGATTGCTGGGCTTGTCCATTGCATTGCAGGAGCCGTGCCAGTTTTCAGAAACCGCAGAAATTCGCCGTTCTCGGGAGTGTCGTCGTCGTCCCGCAACAAAGCCGTTGCTAACAGTTGGGAAACTGCGCCAAGCTTCCGGCATGGAGCGCACGACCCAAGTCATCGGCCAGTCGACGGCCTTCCTCGACACGTTGGAACGGGCCAGCCGCGCGGCGGCGCTGGATCGACCGGTATTGGTGATCGGCGAGCGCGGGACCGGCAAGGAGCTGGTGGCCGAGCGCCTGCACCGCCTGTCGCCCCGCTGGGACCAGCCGCTGGTGGTGATGAACTGCGCGGCGCTGCCGGAGACGCTGATCGAGGCCGAGCTGTTCGGGCACGAGGCGGGCGCCTTCACCGGCGCCACCAAGGCGCGGGCGGGTCGGTTCGAGGAGGCGGACCGCGGTACCTTGTTCCTGGACGAACTGGGGACGCTGTCGATGGCGGCGCAGGACCGGCTGCTGCGCGCCGTGGAATATGGCGAGGTGACGCGGATCGGCTCCTCCCGGCCGATTCATGTCGACGTCCGCATCGTAGCGGCGACCAACGAGCATCTGCCCGATCGGGTGGCGGCGGGAACCTTCCGTGCCGACCTGCTCGACCGGCTGTCGTTCGAAGTGGTGACGCTGCCGCCGCTGCGCGCGCGCGCCGGCGACATCCCGGTGCTCGCCGAGTTCTTCGGGCGCCGCATGGCGGCGGAGATCGGGCGCGAGGTGTGGCCGGGTTTCGGCCCCGCCGCGCTCGACGCGCTCACCAGCCATCCCTGGCCCGGGAACGTGCGCGAGCTGCGCAACGTGGTGGAGCGCGCCGTCTATCGCTGGGAGCGGCCCGGACCGATCGACGGCATCGAGATCGATCCCTTCGCATCGCCTTATCGTCCGCGTGGCCAGGCACCCGCATCGGTCGCGCCCGCCCTGTCCGAGCCGGGACCTCCATCGACGGCGGACGTGCCGGCGGAGCAGGACTTCGAGCCCGCCGATTTCAAGACGCGGGTCAACCGCTTCGAACGCGAGCTGCTGTCGCGCGCGCTTGCCGAGAACCGCTTCAACCAGCGCACCACGGCCGAGGCGCTGGGGCTGAGCTACGACCAGTTGCGCCACGCGCTGCGGCGGCACAATCTGCTGGGGCAGGGCGGCGGATGAGCTGCGGATGCACCGATCGGAGGTTGCGCACGGCGTGCCGCAGCTTACCTAGAACGCGACCGTAACGACCGGAGCCATCCGGTCGCGCCCGCGTTCGACACCACAAAATCCATCAAGGAGGAACCGTCATGGCTTTCGAACTTCCCCCGCTGCCCTACGCCTATGACGCGCTGGAGCCGACCATCGACAAGGAAACGATGACGCTCCACCACGACAAGCATCACAAGGCCTATACGGACAAGCTGAACGAGGCGATCGGCGAGGACCCGAGCCTCGAGGGCAAGACGATCGAGCAGATCCTGGCCAACATGTCGGGCGCGCCGGCCAAGCTGCGCAACAACGGCGGCGGCTATTGGAACCACGACTTCTTCTGGAAGACGATGAAGGGCGGCGGCTCGCAGCCGACCGGCGCACTCAAGGACGCGATCGACGCCAAGTTCGGCTCGGTCGACGCGTTCAAGGAGCAGTTCAACACCGCTGGTGCGAACCAGTTCGGTTCCGGCTGGGCCTGGCTGATCGTGGGCGAGGACGGCGAGCTCGCCATCACCTCGACCCCGAACCAGGACAATCCGCTGATGGACGTGGCGCCGGTGAGGGGCACGCCGATCCTGGGCAACGACGTGTGGGAACACGCCTATTACATCACCTATCGCAACGCCCGGCCCGAATATCTGAAGGCCTGGTGGAATGTCGTCGACTGGGACGTGGCAAACCAGCGCTACGAAGCGGCCAAGGCATGAACCATAGGGCGGGAAGGAAACTTCCCGCCCTATGTTTTTGCGACGCGGGGAAATCCCGACCGCTTCAGGAAATATCTGGGGGGCCATCCTTGTTAATTTTGCCCGGCTCTGCCATATAGGTGCAGCTACAGTCGCATATTGACGGTTTTCGGTGCTTTGCGGCTCGTTTTTCCTTCTTTCCCTGTGTTTGAGCGCAAGCGCTCCCGACACGCGGGCGCGCCGATAAGAAGGAATACCCCATGAGCATTCTCGGCACCGTCAAGTTCTTCAATGCCGACAAGGGCTATGGCTTCATCGCGCCGGATACGGGCGGCGACGACGCTTTCGTCCACATCACGGCGGTCGAGCGGGCCGGCATGATCACCCTCAACCAGAACCAGCGCGTTTCGTACGAGCTGGAGCAGGATCGCCGCGGCAAGATGGCAGCGGTGAACCTTCAGCCGGCCGACTAAGTCGGACGGCGACCCGGCGGCGCCATCCGGCGCCGCCGAGCTCTTTACGGGAGACCCGTCCATGGCACAGCTAAGCTATCGTGAGCACGCCGCACAGGCCCATGCCGATGCAGAGGCGGCGACGCTGGACATGGTGCGCGACCGTTGTCTCCGGGCCGAAGCGGCCTGGGTGGCGATGGCGGAGCGCCAGGAGCGCGTCGACAAGCTTCGCGCCGAACGCGAAGGTGCCGGGCCGGTCCCCGTCCTTTAGGATACCGAGTGAAGTTTTTTACCACGCAGAACACCTCCAGTTTCCCCATTCCCGAAGCCGCCGTCCCAACGGCCCGCCGACAGTCGGCCGCGGATCGCCAGATGCAGGCGATCGCCCGTGCTGCGGTTCGCGAAGTGCTCGGATGAACCAAAAAGGCGCGCCATTGCTGGCGCGCCTTTTGTGTTTCGGGAGGAAGGGGGCAGCGCCGCGCCTCAACCCTCCGGCGGAACCGGCGCTTCCTTTTCTGTCGTCAGGCCATGGCGCAGCAACATCGGCACGTTGGCGATCGCGAACAGCAGCGTCAGCGGCACCGCACCCCAGAGCTTGAATCCGACCCAGAAGTCCCAGCTGGTGTTGCGCCAGACCAGTTCGTTGAGCACCGCCATGGCGGCGAAGAAGCCGGTCCAGTTGATCGTCAGCTTGCGCCAGCCCTCGGCCGAGAGGCCCGGATAGGCGCCCTCCAGCAGCGACTGGAGCAGCGGCCGGCCGGTGGCGAGACCGAAGCCCAGGATGGCCGAGAACATCGCGTAGACGATCGTCGGCTTTACCTTGATGAAGGTGTCGTCGCGGAAATAGAGGGTGAGGCCGCCGAACACGAGGACCAGCGCGCCCGAGATCCACAGCATCGGCGAGATGCGACCGGTCTGGATGTGCGAGACCAGGATCGCGACGAAGGTTGCGACCATGAAGGCGGCGGTCGCAATCAGCACGCGCGCCAGGCTGTCGACCATGTCCGGCAGATGCAGGTGGCCGGCAAGCAGGTTGGCGGCGAAGAACACGGCCAGCGGCCCGTAGTCGAGGGCCATGCGCAGCCCGGGGCTCGCCTCCTTTGCGGGAGCTGTCGTGCTCATCGCAGGTTCCTCCCCTGGTCGACGCCGGCGATGATGCGGGCCACTTCATTGGCGTCAAAACCACGCAGGTCGTCGGCAGTCTCCCCGACGCCGATCGCGTGGATCGGAAGGCCATAGCGCTCGGCCGCCGCGACCAGCACGCCGCCCCGCGCCGTGCCGTCGAGCTTCGTCATGACAAGGCCGGTGACGCCAGCGGTCTCCTTGAACACCTCGATCTGGTTGAGCGCGTTCTGGCCGGTGGTGGCGTCGAGGACGAGCACCACATCGTGCGGCGCCTCCGGATTGAGGCGGCCGAGCACGCGGCGGATCTTGGCGAGCTCGTCCATCAGCTCGCGCTTGTTCTGGAGGCGCCCGGCGGTGTCGACAATCAGCACGTCGATGCCGGTGGCGGTCGCCTGCTTCACCGCCTCATAGACGATGCCCGCGGCGTCGCCGCCCTCGGCACCCGAGACGATCGGCACGCCGATCCGCTCGGCCCAGGTGCGCAGCTGGCCGATCGCGGCGGCGCGGAAGGTGTCGCCGGCGGCGAGCATCACGCCGTAATCCTGGTCGACCAGAGTCTTGGCGAGCTTGGCGATGGTCGTGGTCTTGCCCGATCCGTTGACGCCGATCACCAGGATGACTTGCGGGCGCGGAAACGCCTCGATCTCCAGGGGCTTCGCGACCTTGGCGAGCGAGCGCTCGACCTCCTCGGCCACCACCAGGCGGATGCCGAGCTCCTCCATGTTGCGCTCATACTGGCCCTCGGCAAGCCGGGCGCGGACGCGCGCGGCGGTCTCCGGCCCCAGGTCGGAGGCGATCAGCGCCTCCTCGATCTCGTCGAGCGTCTCTTCGTCCAGTCGCGCGGCCGAGAGGCCGGCGAGATTGCCCATCAGCCGGTCGGAGGTCTTGCGAAAGCCCCCGAGCAGCCGTTCGTGCCACGATGCGCTCATGCCGCCACTCCCACCAGCCGGTCCTGCTCGACGGCTGTGATTGCCACGTCGGCGATGGTGCCTGCCTGCATTGTTCGATCCAATCCTACTTCCGCAAAGGCTTCCGCATGTCCGCGGTCGCCGGGTCGTTCCACCAGAACTCGTTGCCGCGTGCCGACGTGCCGGCGCAGCCATTCCGTACGGCGCTCGGCCGCACGCGCGCGCAGCGTGGCCGCACGCGCGCGCAGCGTGGCCGCGCGCTCCCGCGCTACGGCCGGGTTCACCTGCGGCATGCGCGCAGCCGGCGTCCCTGCACGCGGCGAGAACGGAAAAATATGCGCATGGACGATGTCGCAATCGTCGAGCAGCGCCAGCGTATCCGCGAACATCGCCGCATCCTCCGTCGGGAAGCCGGCGATCAGATCCGCCCCGATCGCGATCTCCGGCCGCCTAGCCTTCAGCCGCGCGACCATTGCGACGGCATCGGCGCGCAGATGGCGGCGCTTCATCCGCTTGAGGATCAGGTCGCTGCCCGCCTGGAGCGAGAGATGGACGTGCGGCAGCACGCGGGGTTCCCCCGTCAGCAGCGCCATCAGCCGGTCGTCGATCTCGATCGAGTCGAGCGACGACAGGCGGAGCCGCTCCAGCGCCGGCACATGGGTCAGGATGCGCTCGACCAGATGGCCGAGGCTCGGCTGGCCGGGCAGGTCGTGGCCGTAGCTGGTGAGATCCACGCCGGTCAGCACGACTTCGCGATGGCCGGCGGCGACGACCTCGGCGACTCGCGCCACCACCGCACCGGCCGGCGCAGAGCGGGCAGGGCCCCGGCCGAAGGGGATGGCGCAGAAGGTGCAGCGATGGTCGCAGCCGTTCTGCACCTCCACGAACGCCCGGACGTGGGCGGCAAAGGCGGGGGCGAGGTGCGGCGTGTCCCGCCGGACGGCGTCCCAGTCCGACACGCGGACCGGCTCGCTGCCTGTCCATGCCTCGGGCAGCAGCTTGTCCGCGTTGCCGACCACGCGATCGACCTCCGGCATGGCGGCGAACCCCTGCGGATCGATCTGCGCGGCGCAACCGGTGACGATCAGTTCCGCGTCCGGCCGATCGCGGCGTGCGCGGCGGATCGCGCGCCGGGTGCCGGCGACGGCCTCGTTGGTCACGGCGCAGCTGTTGACAACCACCGCATCCCGGCACCCTAGCAGCGTGCGGATCGTTTCGCTTTCGGCGATGTTGAGCCGGCAGCCGAGGGAAATCACCTCGGGCAACACGGAAGAAGGGGGCGGCATGGCGGCTGATCTAGGGGCGGACCCAAGCGAAGTCCAACGCGCGGCGGATGCCGTGCTGCACTTCTGGTTCGACGAGCTCTCGCCGGAGCAGCATTTCGCCAAGGATGAGGCGCTGGATGCGGCCATCCGCGAGCGGTTCGGCGCCTTGCGGTATGCGGCGGTCGCGACGGACGCCGAAGGATGGCGCGACACGCCCGAGCGGTTGCTGGCGGCAATCCTGCTGGTCGACCAATTCTCGCGCAATCTCTACCGCGGCTCGGCAGCGGCGTTCGCGGCCGACCCGCTCGGGCTGGAACTGGCGCTGTCGGGCATCGCAGCGGGCTATGCGCCGACGTTCGAGCCGCCGCGCCGGGCCTTTCTCTACATGCCGCTGATGCATTCGGAGGATCGCGGCGTGCAGCGCTTCGCCCTGCGCTGCTTTTCCGAGGCGGGGCTTGAGACGAACCTGGCGTTTGCGCAGGCCCATGCGGAGGTGATCGAGCGCTTCGGTCGCTTTCCCTCGCGCAATGCCGCGCTCGGCCGCGACTCGACCCCGGAGGAGCTGGCCTATCTCAGCCAACCAGGCGCTGGTTGGTGACGTCGAGCGGGAGTTGAACAGGCGCGTCCGGGGCAGGGCGTGCGACGAGCTGGCGACGCTCGGCGAGCATCCGGCGTACGCCCGCGGTGGAAAGCGGCGGCCCGTAGCGCAGCCCCTGTGCCTTGGCGCAGCCGATCCCGCGCAGGCGCGTCTCGACGGCATCGTTCGGCACGCCCTGCGCAGTCACGGGCAGGTTCAGGCTCTCGCCCAGCCGCGCGATCGCGTTGACGATGGCGGTGGCGTCCGCACTGTCGGCCATGGACTGGACGAGGCTGGCGTCGATCTTGATCCGGTCGAGCGGCAGCGCGCGCAAATGGGCCAGGCTCGAATAGCCGGTGCCGAAATCGTCCAACGCGACCCGCACGCCCTGGTTCTTCAGGCTGCCGATGATCGATTGCGCCAGCGGCAGGTTGTCGAACAGCGCGCTCTCGGTGATTTCCACCTGGAGACGGTGGGCCGGGAAGCCGGTTTCGGTCAGGAGCTTCAGGATCTTCTGCGCGAGCCAGGCGTCCCGCAGCTGGCAGCGCGAGAGATTGACCGTGAGGCAGAGCGACGGGTCCCAATCGCGGGCGGCGTCGAACGCCTGGCGCATCAGCGACAAGGACAGGTCGGCGACGAGGCCGGTATCCTCCGCGAGCGGCAGGAACGACTCACCTTCCAGCAAACCACGCGCCGGGTGCTGCCAGCGGGGCAATACCTCGAACCCGTCGAGGTCGCCGGTCACGAGGTCCATCTGCTGTTCGAAGAAGGGGAGGATCTGACCCTGGGGGATGGCGATCCGCAGCGCCTCTTCCAGGTCGTTCCGGCTGTGCAGCTCGCGCTCCATCGAGCGATCGAACCAGGCGAAGCGATCGCGGCCGTTCCGCTTGGCGGTATAGAGCGCGATGTCGGCCGCGCGCATCAGCGCCTTGATCGAAGGGCAGTCGGCGCCCGAGCAGGCGACCCCGACAGAGGCGGTGACCTGGCAGCGCACGCCCCCCACGTCGACCGGCTGCGAGAGCCGGGCCAGCAGGCGTTCGGCAAGCCGCTGGACCTGCGCCGGCTGGGCAGGGGCGATCGACAGCGCGCAGGCAAAGGAGTCGCCCCCCATGCGCGCGATGCGGCTGCCGGGCGGCATCGTCTCGATCAGCGCGGTCGCCGCGTGCCGAAGCACGACGTCACCCGCCGGCTGGCCGTGCATGTCGTTGATCGCCTTGAAATGATCGAGGTCGACCAGCAGCAGCGCAACCGCGCCGCGCGCCCGGCCGGCGCGCTCGATCATCGCGGCACCTTCGGAGGCGAAGTCCTTGCGATTGAGCAGGATCGCCAGCGGGTCGGGGGCTGCCAGCGCGCGGGCGTGTTCTTCGGCGGCCTCCTGCGCCTGTGCGGCGGCGCGCTGCGCCTGATGGCGATTCCAGCCGAGCAGCATCAGCGCGAGGTTGAGCAGCAGCGCCACGACGAGCAGCCGCTGCGGCGGCGGTCCGCCCCCCAGCCAGACCCCGAGCGTGCTGGCGAGAAGGGTGCTGCCGATCCCGACCAGGAGCAGCAGCGAGGCGATGCCGATCCCCAGCAGCAGCGCGTCCGAGGAAGGACGCAACCTGCCTGAACGATCGGTGCCGAAGATCGTGCCGAGAGGAAGCCGCGAGCGCATGACTCCTTGTCCGCCACAGGTATGTAGATCGGGTTAAATCCTGCCGGCTCCGCGCACGACTTGCCCAGTTCGGCGCAATCCGCTATCGGGCCACCGTCGTTCCTCAATGGGACGGCATCCATGCGAACGCCCACGGGCGACGCCGGCCGACGAGGTTTCGTCCGCCGGCGTGTTTTGCTTGGGCGCCGGACGGAGGACATGGAAGTGGAGCAGGTACGTGTTCGATAGCTTGAGCGACCGGCTGGGAGGCGTCTTCGATCGCCTGCGGGGCCGTGGTGCGCTGACCGAAGCCGACGTGCGTACCGCCATGCGCGAAGTGCGCGTGGCGCTGCTGGAGGCCGACGTCGCGCTTCCGGTCGCGCGCTCCTTCGTCGACAAGGCGACCGAGGCTGCGATCGGCCAGGACGTGCTGCGCTCGGTCACGCCGGGGCAGCAGGTCGTCAAGATCGTCCATGACACGCTGGTCGACATGCTGGGGCCGGACACGGCTGAGCTGGACATCGCGGTCACGCCGCCGGCGGTGGTGATGCTGGTGGGTCTCCAGGGCTCGGGCAAGACCACCACGACGGCCAAGCTCGCAAAGCTTCTGTCGGGCCGCGAGCGCAAGAAGGTCCTGATGGCGTCGCTCGACGTCAACCGTCCGGCCGCGCAGGAGCAGCTGGCGGTGCTGGGCCAGCAGGTCGAGGTGGCGACGCTGCCGATCGTCGCGGGCCAGCAGCCGGTCGACATTGCACGGCGTGCGCTGCAGGCGGCGAAGCTCCAGGGCTTCGACGTGCTGATGCTCGACACTGCGGGCCGCCTGCACGTCGACCAGGCGCTGATGGACGAGATGAAGGCGGTGTCCGACATCGCCTGTCCGAACGAGACGCTGCTGGTGGTCGACTCGCTGACCGGCCAGGACGCGGTTAACGTCGCGACCAGCTTCTCCGAACAGGTGCCGCTGACGGGCGTCGTGCTGACCCGCATGGACGGCGATGCGCGCGGTGGTGCGGCGCTGTCGATGCGCGCGGTCACCGGCAAGCCGATCAAGTTTGCGGGCGTCGGCGAAAAGCTCGACGCGATCGAGCCGTTCCACCCGAAGCGCGTCGCCGGCCGCATTCTTGGCATGGGCGACGTGGTGTCGCTGGTCGAACGTGCGGCCGAGAGCATCCAGGCGGAGGATGCCGAGCGCATCGCCAACCGGATGGCCAAGGGCCAGTTCGACATGAACGACCTGCGTGCGCAGCTCCAGCAGATGCGTCGCATGGGCGGGCTGGGTGCGTTGGCCGGCATGATCCCGGGCATGAAGAAGGCGCAGGCGGCAATGGCCTCCGGTGCGGTCGACGAGAAGATCCTGCTGCGCATGGACGCGATGATCACGTCGATGACGCCCAAGGAACGCGCCAAGCCCGAACTGCTCAACGCCAAGCGCAAGATCCGCGTCGCCAAGGGTTCCGGCACCACGGTGCAGGACGTCAACAAGCTCCTGAAGATGCATCAGGAAATGTCGACGGCCATGAAGAAGCTCAAGAAGATGGGCGGTCTGAAGGGCATGATGGCGATGCTGGGCAAGGGCGGTCCGGGCGGCGGCATGGCCGGCCTGGGCAATGCGCTCGGCGGCGCTGAGCTGGGCGACATGATGAGCAAGGCCGGCGGTAGCGGCGGCCTGCCCGGGCTTCCCGGGGGCGGCAAGGGCGGCATGCAGCTGCCCCCCGGCTTCGAGAATCTGATCAAGAAGAAGTGAGCGCTCCGAAAGGAGCAATCAGCAACCAACGGTCCGGCGATTGCCGCGGCCACGAGTAGAAAGAAGAAGGAAATCTCATGGCAATCAGCATGCGTCTGTCGCGCGGCGGCTCCAAGAAGCGCCCCTACTACCGGATCGTGGTTGCCGACGCGCGCAGCCCGCGCGACGGCAAGTTCATCGAGAAGGTCGGCACCTACAACCCGCTGCTCGCCAAGGACGACGAGAAGCGCGTCGTGCTCGACACCGAGCGTGCGAAGCACTGGCTGAGCGTTGGTGCGCAGCCGACCGACCGCGTCCTCCGCTTCCTCGACGCAGCCGGCGTCAAGGAGCGCACCGCGCGCAACAACCCGAACAAGGGCAAGCCGGGCGAAAAGGCCACCGAGCGCGCTGAAGAGCGTGCGGCCAAGGCGGCCGAGGCGGCTGCCGCTGCCGAGGCTCCGGCCGAGACCGCCGAGGCCTGAGCCCAAACGGACATTCGTGCGTTTCTTCTGCCGAACCCGCCTGCAAGGGGCGGGCCGGCAGAAGGAGCGGCACGATGACCATCGACCCCGAACAGCACGGCGCCAACGACCATGACGACTCGTCGTCCCCGGACACCGGTGCGAACACCGGCGTCTCGACGCCCGATCCCGCGGAGGGTGCCGACGACGCCCCCGGCGGCGGCGACGGATCTCCCGACGCCTGAGGCGGAGCCGGACGCAGACGGCGAGCGCCGGGTGGTGCTCGCCGTCGCGATCGGCGCGCACGGCGTCGCAGGCGAGGTGCGGCTCAAGGTCTTCGCCGAAGACCTGGGCGCGCACACCGTGCTGAACGGCGGGGCCCTGACGCTCCGGTCACTTCGGCCGGGCAACAATGGCGCCATCGCCCGCTTTGCCGAGGTCTCCTCGCGCGACGCGGCCGAAGCGTTGCGCGGTACCCAGCTGTGGGTGCCGCGCGACAGCCTGCCTCCGCTGGAGGAAGGCGAATATTATCACGCGGACCTGATCGGGCTGGCTGCGGTCTCCGATACGGACGAACCGCTCGGCACCGTGGTCGCTGTCGAGAATTTCGGCGCGGGCGACGTGCTGGAGATCGAGCGTCCGACGGGCAAGCGCTTCATGGTTCCGATGCGGGCCGACGCGGTTCCGGAATGGAATGGCGAGCGACTGGTGGTCACGACGGCCTTCATCGAGGTCTGAGACACGCGCGACGACCGGGCAAGCTGTTGCAAGATTGTCATAATTCGTCGCTTGCCGCCCCTGCGGCCGCTGGCTAGGCCGCCCGCGATGTTTCGCAAGCCTGCTCCGTTGCTGCTCCTCGCAGCCCTGACGCTGTTCGTGCTCGCTGCACTGGTGCTGCCGCTGAACCGCGACGAGAGCCAATATGTCGCTGCCGTGGAGCTGATGCGGTACGGGCTGCCGTTCCGCGATTTCATGTACCTGCAGACGCCGCTGCAGCCCTTTCTTCTCGCGCCGTTCGCCTTTGTCGAGGAAGGCTGGCTGTTTCTTGCGCTGCGGCTCGCCAATGCGGCCGCCGCCGCCGGGGCGATCGTGTTCGTCTACCTGGCGGCAAAGGCGGCGGGGGGAACGCCGCGGCGCGCATTCGCCGCCGCGGTCATGCTGGCATTGTGCGACGCGATGATCTTTGCCGGCGGCGTCGCACGCAACGACGCGCTGCCGGTGTTCTTCGAGGCGCTGGGCATCTGGCTGCTGGTCGACACGCACCTGCGGATCCGCCCGAACCGGCGCGTCTTCCTGGCGGGGCTCGCCTTCGGCGCGGCCGTGTCGGTCAAGATCAGCTACATCGTGCCGGCGGGCGTGCTGTTCGCGGTGATGCTGTACGAGGGGCGCCGCGACCGCTTCCGCAGCGCCACGGCCTATGCGCTGGGCGGTGCGGTCGGCGTGGTGCCGACGCTGGCACTGCTGGCGATCGCGCCGGAGAGCTTCCTGTTCGGCGTCTTCGAATATTCGCTGATCGCACCCCAGCAATGGCGGATGCTCAACGAGCAGGCGCACATGCTGGAGTTCCCGACGACGCTCGGCCGGCTCGCCTGGTTCCTGGTCCAGGGGCCGGCGCTGGTGGTGCTCGCGCTGGTGCTCTGGCGGCGGTTCCGCCACGGCGGGGATCGCCATGGCGTGGCACTCGACTGGCTGATCATCGCCGGCTGCATCGCCGCAATGCTGCCGCAGCCGAGCTTCCGCCAATACGTCATTCCGATCCTGCCGCCGCTGTTCGTGCGTTTTGGCGCGATCCATGGGCCGATCGCTCCGCGCAGGAGCCTGCGGCTGGTGCTGGCTGCAACCCTGGTTCTGGGGCTTTGGCGGACGACCAGCGAGTCGATCGCGGCGCTGCGGGGCGGCTCGCCGATCCTGTTCGCGGTGGCGGACGGCGACTGGCTGGGCGAGCATCTGGACGACAGCGGTATGCCGGGCAAGGCGGTCAGCCTGTCGCCGGAGCGGTTTGCGGGCGGCAAGCTCGACATCGACCCCCGCTTCGCCATGGGGCCGTTCCTGTTCCGCATGCGCGGGCTGGCGACGCCGGCCGAGGAGCAGCGGATGCACATGGTCACGCGCGAGAGCCTGGACCGGGTGCTGAGCAGCGCGCCGCCACCGGCGATCGTGACCGGCGGCGAGGTGCGCTCGACCCCCGCGGCGCCCGGCGGGCTGGACGCCCCGCTTCGTGGCTGGGCCGAGCGGAACGCCTATCGCCGGATGCAGTCGCCCTCCGGCCTCCTGTCGCTCTACCTGCGGACCCAGCACGCGCAACGCCGCGGATAGCGCGGGCTACCCTTGGGCGGCAAAGCCCGTCAGAGTGGCGTGTGGCACTAGTGGCTCGCTGGCGGGTTGTTCCTGCTCGCCAACGAGGGCCCTCGACCTTGGCTGCCGGAGATCTCTCGCTTGGAACTCGTCGCCCCTGCCGCGCAGCACCGCCGGAACGCCCGCGTGAGCGAGCTGCTGGAAAAGGCATGGAGCCGAGGCTGGCTTTCGCGACCCGTTCTGGAGCCGGATCATCTGATCGCCGCCGCGCGCGCGCGAACCGGCCTCCAGGAGTTGGGAAGCGGCAGCGGTTGGGAGGAGCGGCTGGAGCGACTCACCCAGGCGCTGCGGGAAGAGGCGGCCCTGTCGCCGCTCGGGACTGTGATCGCCTATGGCCAGCTGGTCGCAGCCCTTGCCGATCGGGCGCGCGTCCATGCGCTCTGGCGGCGGCATCCGGAGATCCTCGAACAACCTATTCTCCGGCCGATCATCGTGCTGGGGCAGATGCGCTCGGGGAGCACGCGGATGCAGCGGCTGCTCGCCTGCGATCCCCGGTTGGCGCACACCCGCTTCTTCGAAAGCTGGAACCCGGTGCCGATCGCGCGGCGCCGCTGGCTCGACGACCGGCGGGTGCGGGCATGGATCGGCCTGCGCTGTGCGGAATGGCTGAACCCCGAGTTCCGCATCATCCATCCGACCGCCCTGGAGGCGGCTGACGAGGAGATCGGGCTGCACAACGTGTCGATCTTCGGCGCGGCGTTCGAGGCGCAGTGGCGCATCCCGAGCTTCGCGGCCGCTAGCGAGGCGATGGACACCCGACCTGTCTATGCCGAGTTCAAGCGACTGTTGCAGACGGTGGCCTGGCTCGGGAAGGGGCGAGAGGACCGGGAGCACCGACCGTGGGTGCTCAAGCTCCCCCAGTTCGCGCAGGATCTGGACTCGCTGCTGGAGGCCTTCCCGGACGCGCGGCTCGTCTGCCTCGACCGACCGGCATCGGCCGTGGTCGCGTCCTCGGCATCGCTGGTACACAGCCAGATGCGCGTGCAATCCGACCATGTCGACCGCCACTGGATCGGGGCGGAGTGGGTGCGCAAGGTGGCGTTGCGGGAGCGGCGGATGCGGGCCGCGCGCGCGGCGGCGGACGTGCCGCAAGTGGACGTCGGCTTCGATGGGATCGGCGAGGATTGGGAGCGGGAGATGCAGCGGGTCTATCGCATGCTCGACCTGCCGCTGACGGAAGAAGTGCGGAGCCGGATGCAACGCTACCTGGACCAGCGGCGGCACCGCCGGCTGGCGGGCCACCGCTATGCGCTCGGCGACTTCGGCCTGAGCGAGGCCGAAGTCGAGCGGGCGGTGCGCGGTGCCCACAGCCCTGTGTCGGAGAAGCTGGAAGTCCTGGGTTAGCGCCAAAGCGGCGACTGCTCGCTCAGCGTGTTGCGGATCGTGGTGGCCGCGACGCCGGCTTCGCCCATGGCGTGGCTGATCTGGTCCAGGCCTTTCACCACGTCCCCCGCGGCGAACAGGCCGGGAATGGAAGTGCGCTGGTGGTCATCTACCTCCAGGCAGCCGTCCTCGCTTGCCCGCGCGCCTGCCTCCACCGCCAGGTGCGAGCGGATGCGGGAGCCGAGCGCCGGATAGACGCTGTCGAACGCCATCCGCCCGCCGGCGGTGTCGAGCGCCAGCTGGTCGCCCTCGATCGCGAAGCCGCCGCAGGGCCCATCCACACGCTGGATGCCGGCGGCGTCGAGCTTCGCCGCGCAGGCGTCGTACAGTCCATGCTCGGCTTCCGGCGCGATCAGCGTCACGTCCCGGGTATAGCCGCGCAGGAACAGCGCCTCGCGCATGCCGTGATCGCCGGTACCGATCACGCCCACGCGCTTGTCGGTCACCTCATAGCCGTCGCAGATCGGGCAGTAGCGCAGCAGTCCGCGGGCGAGCGCGGCGTCGTGGACGTCATTCGGCAGGCTCTTGGGCCGGTGGTTCACCACGCCGGTCGCCAGCAGCACGGTGCGGGCGCGCGCGATCCGATCGCCGACCCGGACGGCGAACCCGTCCTCCTCGCGGGAGAGGCCGGTGACCTCCGCAAGCTCCCGGTGGGCACCGTAGCGCTTGGCCTGTGCGTACATCAGCCGGAGCAGATCGGTGCCCTTGATCCCCTCGGGATAGCCGGCGTGATTGCGCGTGCAGGGGATCATCGCCGCGCGGCTGGAGCCGCAGTCGAAAAGCCGGATCGAAAGGTGGAAGCGTGCCAGATAGATGGCGGCGGTGAGGCCGGCGGGGCCGGCGCCGATGATGATGCAGTCGTCGGGCCGCGTCTCGGAACTTGTCATCCTGTCTCCATCGGTCAATGGGGCGGGCATGTCTTTCACCGCTACCGTCCTAACGCTTTACCCGGAAATGTTTCCCGGCCCGCTCGGCACTTCGCTTGCCGGCCGGGCGCTGCGCGAGGGCCGCTGGTCGCTGGAGACGGTGCAGATCCGCGACTTCGCCGCCGACAAGCACCGCTCGGTCGACGACACGCCGGCAGGCGGAGGGGCGGGGATGGTGATGCGTGCCGACGTGCTCGCCGCCGCCCTCGACAGCGTCGCCGACGATCGCCCCGTAATCGCGATGAGCCCGCGCGGACGCCCGCTCGACCAGCAGCGGGTGCGGGAACTGGCGCAGGGGCCGGGCGTCACCGTGCTGTGCGGCCGCTTCGAAGGCTATGACGAGCGCCTGTTCGAGGCGCGCGACATCGAGCTGGTGTCGATCGGCGACTATGTGCTGTCGGGCGGCGAGATGGGCGCGCTGGTCCTGCTCGATGCTTGCATTCGGCTGCTTCCAGGAGTAATGGGCGCCGCTTCAAGCGGGGATGACGAGAGCTTCGAAACGGGGCTGCTCGAATACCCGCAATATACCCGACCAGTGACATGGGAAGGGCGCACGATCCCCGAAGTGCTGCGATCGGGGGATCATGCGAAGATCGCGGCCTGGCGAAAGCACAGGGCCGAGGTCGATACACGGCTACGGAGGCCGGATCTGTGGGAGCGCCATGAGGGCGCTCGGGTCCGACCTCCCTCTGGCGCGCGGCGACATGACGAGGAAGACTGACATGAACCTCATCCAGACGCTCGAAGCCGAGCAGATCGCCAAGTTCAACGAGGCGAAGAAGATTCCGGAATTCCGCGCGGGCGACACGCTGCGCGTCGGCGTGAAGGTCGTCGAAGGCGAGCGCACCCGCGTCCAGAACTACGAGGGCGTGTGCATCGCGCGCTCGAACAAGGGCATGGGCTCGTCGTTCACGGTCCGCAAGATCAGCTTTGGTGAGGGCGTCGAGCGCGTCTTCCCGCTGTATTCGCCGAACATCGACTCGGTCGAAGTGGTTCGCCGCGGCGTGGTGCGTCGTGCGAAGCTCTATTACCTGCGTGGCCGCACCGGCAAGTCGGCGCGTATCGCCGAGCGTCGCGACCCGCGCCCGACGGCTGCTGCCGCCGAGTAACGGCCGGCACCCATCGGGTCCGCTTTGGGGGCGTGGAGGGCGACAGCCTTCCGCGCCCCTTTTGCGTGCGCGGCGGTTCGGGGTGGCGAACCAGTGCTTTACCCGCGGCGTCCGCCCCGCGATAACGCGGCCGGCGCCTGCGTCCGCAGGCGTGTTCCACGGAGACGCGACGGGATGTTGAGATGGGTGTTGGGCGTTGCCATGATGACGAGCGGAACCGCTGCCATGGCTGCTGATCTGGCCCGATCGCCACAGCCGGCGGCGGCGACGCAGGCAGCGCAGGACGCGCAGCAGACGCTGACGCTCGCGCGTGTGTTCGGCAGCCCCGACCTCAACGGCACCGCGCCGCGCAACCTGCAGATCTCGCCCGACGGCCGCTATGTGACGGTGCTGCGCAACCGTGCGGACGAAAAGGAGCGCTTCGACCTGTGGGCGATGGATGCGACCACCGGCGAATGGCGGATGCTGGTCGATTCCAAAAAGGTGGGATCGGGCGCCGAACTGTCCGAGGCCGAGAAGATGCAGCGCGAGCGTGCGCGCATTGCGGGCTCGCGCGGTATCGTGGCCTATGACTTCGCGCCTGACGGGCAGTCGATCCTGGTGCCGCTGGACGGGGACCTGTTCCTGGCAACCCTTGACGGCCAGGTCCGCCGCCTGACCGAGACCCAGGCGGGCGAGCTCAACCCGCTGGTTAGCCCCAAGGGCCGCTTTGTCAGCTTCGTGCGCGACCAGAATCTGTTCGTGCAGCCGCTCGCCGGCGGTGCGGCGCAGGCGGTGACGACCGAAGGCGCGGGCACCGTCCACTTCGGCGAGGCCGAGTTCGTGGCGCAGGAGGAAATGCACCGCAACACCGGCTATTGGTGGTCGCCCGACGAACGCTACATCGCGGTCGAGCGCTTCGACGAGGCGCCGGTGAAGGTGTTCAGCCGCGCCGCGATCGGCGCCACCGGCACCAGTGTCTATGACCAGCGCTACCCCGCAGCAGGCACGCCCAACGCGTTGGTCGACCTCTATGTCATGAAGCCAGACGGCTCAGGCAAGGTGAAGGTCGACCTGGGCAGCGATCCCGACATCTATCTCGCGCGCGTCGACTGGCTTCCGGACGGCTCGGCGATGCTGGTCCAGCGCCAGACCCGCGACCAGAAGCGGCTCGACATGCTGCGGGTCGACCCCGCCACCGGCAAGTCGACCGTGCTGTTCACCGAGACGGCCGGCGAGCGCAGCTGGATCAACCTGTCCGACGCCTATCGCGTGATGAAAGACGGCAGCCTCATCTGGCGTTCCGAGCGCGACGGTTTCGGCCATCTCTACCGCTGGAAGGCGGGCAAGTGGACGCAACTGACCAAGGGGCCTTGGGTCGTCCAGTCGCTGGTCGGCTTCGATGAGGCGAAGGGCCGGCTGTTCTTCACCGGCAACAAGGACGACGTGCTCGAGCAGCATCTGTATGCGCTCGATCTCAAGCGGCCGGGCAACGTCACCCGGCTCACTGAAAAGGGCTGGTGGAACGGCGCCACCATGGACGGGGCGGCGAGCCGCTTCCTGATCACGCGCTCCAGCCCGAGCCAGCCGGCGCAGGTTTATCTGGCGGACGTCACGGGCAAGCGAATCGCGTGGATCAACGAGAACGCGATTGGGCCGGACCACCCCTATTATCCGTTCGCCGCCAGCCATCGCCAGACGCAGTTCGGCACCATCAAGGCGGCCGACGGCTCGACGCTGCATTGGGAGATGATCACCCCGCCGCTGGAGCCCGGCAAGAAATACCCCGTGTTCTTCCAGCACTATGGCGGCCCCGGCACCGGTCAACAGGTGACGCGTGGCTGGCAGGGCGCGTTGCCGCAGTATCTGGTCGACCAGGGGTGGATCTTCTTCCAGATCGACAATCGCGGCTCGTACAACCGGGGCACGGCGTTCGAGAACCAGCTGTATCACGCGATGGGCACCGTCGAGGTCGAGGACCAGCTGGCTGGCGCCAATTACCTCAAGACGCTGCCGTTCGTGGATCCTGCCAAGATCGCCACCTATGGCTGGTCCTATGGCGGCTATCTGTCGCTGAAGATGCTGGAGAAGACGCCGGGGGTCTATGCCGCGGCCGTCGCGGGCGCGCCGGTCACCGACTGGGCGCTTTACGACACGCACTACACGGAGCGGTACCTGGGCGATCCGCGCACCGATCCGCAGAGCTATGCCTCCTCGGGTGTGGTGACGGAGGCGTCGAAGATTCGTGATCCGCTGCTGCTGATCCACGGCATGGCGGACGACAACGTGTTCCTGGACAACTCGACGCTGTTCGCAGCCGAGATGCAGCGGACGGCGACGCCGTTCGAGATGATGTTCTATCCCGGCAACACCCATCGGGTCGGCGGGCCGGGGGTCAGCGAGCACCTGTGGAAGACAATCCTTTCGTTCCTGGACCGCAATGTTGTTGCGCCAAAGCCGCAGAACGCGGCAGCAAAGTAACGCTTGGTTGCCGCGGCGCTGGAGAAGGTCTAGCGCCGCGGCGACAATGCGAGTGGAGTGAGTGATGGGCTATCGGGTGGTGGTCGCAGGCGCGACCGGGAATGTCGGGCGGGAGATGCTCAACATCCTGGCGGAGCGTGAGTTTCCGATCGACGAACTGGCGGTGCTCGCCTCGTCGCGGTCGGTCGGCGACACGGTCGACTTTGGCGAGACCGGCAAGCAGTACAAGATCCAGAACATCGAGCATTTCGATCCCACCGGCTGGGATATGGCGCTGTTCGCGATCGGCTCCGAAGCCACCAAGGTCTACGCACCCAAATTCGCCGCCGCCGGCTGCACGGTGATCGACAATTCGTCGCTGTATCGCATGGACCCGGACGTGCCGCTGATCGTGCCGGAGGTGAACCCCGAGGCGATCGACGGCTATCGCGCGAAGAACATCATCGCGAACCCGAACTGCTCGACCGCGCAGATGGTGGTGGCGTTGAAGCCGCTGCATGACGCCGCCAAGATCAAGCGCGTGGTCGTCGCGACCTACCAGTCGGTGTCGGGCGCCGGCAAGGCGGGCATGGACGAGCTGTTCGAGCAGAGCCGCAACATCTTCGTCGGCGACCCGGCCGAGGCGAAGAAGTTCACCAAGCAGATCGCGTTCAACGTGATCCCGCACATCGACAGCTTCCTGGACGACGGCTCGACCAAGGAAGAGTGGAAGATGGTGGTCGAGACCAAGAAGATCCTGGACCCCAAGGTCAAGGTGGTCGCCACCTGCGTGCGCGTGCCGGTGTTCGTCGGCCATTCCGAGGCCATCAACATCGAGTTCGAGAACGAGATCTCCGCCGAGGAAGCGCAGAACATCCTGCGCGAGGCGCCCGGCGTCATGCTGGTCGATAAGCGCGAGGACGGCGGCTATATCACGCCGATCGAGTGCGTCGGCGAGTTCGCGACCTACATCAGCCGCGTCCGTGAGGACTCGACCGTCGAGAACGGCCTGGTGCTGTGGTGCGTCAGCGACAACCTGCGCAAGGGCGCGGCGCTGAACGCGGTGCAGATCGCCGAGCTGCTCGGCCGCCGGCACCTCAAGAAGGCTGCCTGATACTCTGGCTGCCCCGGCTCCGCGCCGGGGCGGCCACGTCGCTCAATAGCCGGTGTAGCGGCCCGGCCGATGCCAGGCGATCAGGATGCCGCTGATTGCCGCGGCGCTGAGGATCGACCAGCCGAGTTGCTGGGCCGACACCACCGGGATCGCCAGCGCGAGGATCACCACGTCGAGGGCAATCTGGGTGCGCCCGGCGTTCCAGCCGCGTTCGCGTTGCAGCCAGAGCGTCAGCACACCGGTCCCGCCCACGGCGGCGTCATGGCGCGCGAGCGACAGGATCCCCATGCCGATCACGGTTCCGCCGACCAGCGCCGCGAACAACGGGTGCACGGTGCCGACTTCGAAGGCGTAGGGACGGATCGCCGAGAACAGCGCGATGCCCGCGTTCACCGCGATCGAGCGCAGCGTGAAGCGCGCGCCCATCACCTTCCAGGCAAAGGCGAAGAAGGGCAGGTTGATGATCGTGAAGAGCACGCCCGGCGGAAGCGGCACGAGGTAGGAGACGAGCAGCGCGATGCCGGCGATGCCGCCCGTCACCAGTCCCGCCGCTTTCAGGAACACCAGCCCCAGCACCAGAAGCGTGCAGCCGACGAACATCGCATAGAGATCCTCCGCACTGCTGTGCGGAATGCCGTCGGAAGGGGAAGGGCGGCGGGCAGACGTCATCAAGGGCTCCGAAAAGGGGGCCTCGGCAGGACATGCCTCTCCTGATGCGCTTGTTTTGACGGGCTCCTATCGCCGGCTTGGCGCTGCGTCCATGGGACGTGCCACCGAGCCGGCGGGAGCGGCGCCCAGCCGCTCCCGATCACGGCCTTACTTGCGCTGCGACGCGGTCTCCTCACGGGTGGCGCGGAATTCGCTATCGGCGGACCAGTTCGGCCAGACGCGGCCGTTCGCCAGGCGATCGCCCAGATTGTAGAGCAGCGTCAGGTCGCCTTCCCAGCTGCTGGTGTTCCAGCCGGCGTCATATTCGTCGGCGGGCTGGTGGTACCGGTCGCGGGTGTAGAGGTCGCTCAGCTCCTTGCCGCGTGCGGCACCGCCGTTCACCAGTTCCTGGCCCGCATCATAGGAGATGGCCGGCACGCCACGCTTGGCAAAGGGGAAGTGGTCGGAGCGGTAGAAGCTCCCCGCTTCCGGCCGCGCCTCGGCCGTGTAGTGGCGGCCGAACTTGGCGGCTTCCTCGGTGAGCATGGTCAGCAGGTCGAGCTTGGCCGCACCCGAAATGCTGAAGTCGGTGGTCTTCTCGACCGCGAACGGCCCATCCATGTTGATCGCGCCCACCGTGGTCGCGAGCGGCCGGAGCGGGTTGTCGGCGTAATATTCGGAGCCGAGCAGCCCCTTTTCCTCCGCCGTCACCGCCAGGAACAGGATCGACCGGTCGGGCTTCGGTCCCTTGCCATAGGCGCGGGCGAGTTCCATCAGCGCCGCGGTGCCCGAGGCATTGTCGAGCGCGCCGTTGTAGATGGTGTCGCCCTTCGCATCCGGGGCGCCGATGCCCAGGTGATCCCAGTGCGCCGAGTAGATCACGGTTTCGTCCGGGTGGCGGCTGCCGGGCAGGATGCCGGCCACGTTGTGGGAGGTGATGATCTCCGGCTTCACCTGGTAGCTGGCGGTCATCGTCGCCTTGAGCGGCATGGGCCGGAAGTCCGCCTTGCGCGCCGCGGCCTTCGCGGCCTCGAAGTCGGTGCCCGACGCCTTGAACAAGTCGGCGGCGAGATCCTTCTGGATCCAGCCTTCCATCGGCGTGTGCGCGGCGGCAGGGTTCGCGCGGACGATGTCGAACATGGTGTTGGTGTTGGAGTTCTTGACCGTCGCCCAGCCGTAGGAGGCGGGCTCGCTCTCGTGGATCACCAGCACGCCGGCCGCACCCTGGCGCGCCGCTTCCTCATACTTGTAGGTCCAGCGGCCGTAATAGGTCATCAGCCGGCCGCCGAAGTCGCCTTCGCCGCCCTCGAAATCGGGGTCGTTGACGAGCACGACCATGATCTTGCCCTTGAGGTCGACGCCCTTGAAGTCGTCCCAGTTGCGCTCCGGCGCCTTCACGCCATAGCCTACGAACACCAGCGGTGCCGCGTTCAGCTGGACTGAGGTCTGGCCGGTCGAGGCGGCGCGCACCGCGATCTCATTGCCCTGGGTGAGCGGCTTGGCGGTGCCGCCGATCGCCATCGCCAGGCTGGGCGTGCCGACGATATCGGACTTCAGCAACGGCACGTCTTGGAAGAAGCTGCCCTTGTCGCCGGCCGGCTTCAGTCCCGCTGCCTTGAACTGCGCGGCGATGTACTCGATCGTCTTGGTCTCGGCGCGGGTGGCGGGACCGCGACCCTCATACTCGTCGCTCGACAGCGTCTTGATGTCGTTGGAGACGCGCGCGACGTCGAAGCTGGGCTTCTTGGCGGGCGCGGCGATCGCTGCAGTGGACGTGCCGACAAGCGCGGCGAGGGCAAGAAGGCGCAGCGAAGAACGCGTGGAACGGAAGGGCATGGGCGGAACGACTCCTGGCGAAGCGACGATGGCAGGGGACGGATGCCCCTTCGACATTGATGCCCAAGCGGCGCACAATGTCGAGGTGGTGCAGCAAACGGGTGCAGGAGAAGCGCGATGCGCGAGACGGTTTCCGGCGGGTGCCAGTGCGGGCGGGTGCGCTATCGCGTCACCATCCACGACGACGATGCCTATCTCTGCCACTGCCGCATGTGCCAGCGCGCGACCGGCGGCGTCTCGATCGCGTTCAAGAACGTCCGCAAGGCGGAGGTGGTGTGGGAGCAGGAGCCCGATCGCTATGCCTCTTCCCCGATCGCCAGCCGCGGCTTCTGTCGGGAATGCGGCACGCCCCTGACGTTCGAGTTCCCGGACAGCGAGAACCTGGACCTGACGGTCGGCAGCTTCGATGCGCCGGGCCGCTTCCAGCCGCGCCACCACTTCGGGGTGGAGAGCTGGCACGCGCAATGGCTCGACACGCGCGGCCTGCCCGAATATCGCGCCGACGAGAACCCGGCCACGCGCGACAGGTGGATGAAAATCGTTGGCAGACTTCCCGACTGAGACGCACCGCTTCCAAAGCTTCGACGGTACCGAGATCGCCTGGCATGAGGGCGGCAGCGGCCGCCCGCTGCTGCTGATCCACGGCTATTTCAGCGACGCCTACACCAACTGGATCCGCTACGGCCACGCCGCCAAGATTGCGGCCAAGGGCTACCGGGTCATCATGCCGGACCTGCGCGCGCATGGGCAGAGCGCCCGGCCGCACGATCCTGCCGCTTATCCGCCCGACGCCCTGGCCCAGGACGGCGAGGCGCTGGTCCGGCACCTGGGCCTCGGCGACTATGACCTGGCCGGCTATTCGCTGGGCGGGCGCACCGCGGTACGGATGGTCGCGCGCGGTGCGGCGCCAGCCAAGCTGGTAGTCGCCGGCATGGGGCTGGAGGGGCTGACCGGCACCAGCGGCCGGGCCGACCACTTCCGCAACATCCTCACCAATCTCGGCAAGCACGAACGCGGCACCCCCGAGTGGCTGGCCGAAGCCTTCCTGAAGACCACCAAGGGCGATCCGATCGCGCTGCTCGGCATCCTCGGCACCTTCGTGGATACGTCTCGCGAGGAAATCGCCGCAATCCGGCAGCCGACACTGGTGGTCGCGGGCGAGGAGGACAGCGACAACGGCAGCCATGCCGCGCTTGCGGATCTGCTGCCGAACGCCACGCTGCGCGAGGTGCCGGGCGGACACATGAGCGCGGTGACCAAGCCGGAGCTGGGCCGGGCGATCGCAGACTTCCTGGGCGCTTGACCGCGGGCGGGGCGGGCGCGCAGGTTGCGCACATTCGTTCCGTACCCGGGGGTTCCATGTTCCGTACCGCTGCCTCGACGCTTGCCGTCGCCCTCTCGCTTGCCGCTGCCGCACCGGCGTTCGCGCAAGCCGCACCCTCCGCGCCGGCGGCCAGCACCGCCGCGCCGACTGCCGCCGATGCCGACGCCCTGGTCGCGCGCGCCGAGAAGGAGGCTGCTGACTATTCGCTCGACGCCTCGCGCATCGCCTGGGTGAACGCGACCTACATCACCGACGACACCGATGCGCTGGCCGCGAAGTCCGGCGCGATCGGCACCGAGATGGGCGTGCGCTATGCGCTGGAGGCGGCGAAGTTCGACGGGGTGAAGGGGCTGTCCTACGACACCCGCCGCAAGCTCGACATCCTCAAGAACGGCCTCACGCTGCCTGCCCCGACGCGTCCGGGTGCGGCCCAGCAGCTGTCCGACATCAGCACCCGCATGGCATCCTCCTACGGCAAGGGCCGGGGCACCAAGGGTGGCCAGCCGATCAACGGATCCGACATCGAGGCGGCGATGGGCAGCAGCCGCGACCCCAATGAGCTCAAGGAGATGTGGGTCAGCTGGCACGACAATGTCGGCGCACCGATGCGCAAGGATTATGCCCAGATGGTGGGCATCGCCAATGAGGGGGCGAAGGAGCTCGGCTTCTCCGACGTCGGCGCGATGTGGCGTTCGGGCTATGACATGCCGCCCGAGCAGTTCGCGCAGATGGCCGACAAGCTGTGGAAGGAGGTCGAGCCGCTCTACCTCTCCCTCCACACCTATGTCCGCTGGAAGCTCAACGAGAAATATGGCGACGCCGTGCAGGCGAAGACCGGGCCAATCCGTGCCGACCTGCTCGGCAACATGTGGGCGCAGGAATGGGGCAACATCTATGACGTGGTCGCCCCCGCCGGCACGGGTGACCTCGGCTACGACATCGGCGACCTGCTGACGGCGAAGAACTACGACCCGGTGAAGATGGTGAAGGCGGGCGAGGGCTTCTACTCCTCGCTCGGCTTCGCGCCCTTGCCAGAGACCTTCTGGCAGCGTTCGCAGATCGTGAAGCCGGCGGATCGCGAGGTGATCTGCCACGCCTCCGCCTGGGACATCGACAGCAAGGACGACATCCGCATCAAGATGTGCACCAAGGTGAACTCGGACGACTTCGTCACGATCCACCATGAGCTTGGGCACAACTACTACCAGCGCGCCTACAACCGGCAGCCGTTCCTCTACATGAACGGCGCCAACGACGGCTTCCACGAGGCGATCGGTGACTTCGTCGCGCTGTCGATCACGCCGGACTATCTGGTGAACATCAACCTGCTCGATCGCGCGCAGGTGCCGGGCGCCGAGAAGGACATCGGCCTCCTGCTCCGCCAGGCGATGGACAAGGTCGCGTTCCTGCCGTTCGGCTTGCTGATGGACAAGTGGCGCTGGGGCGTCTTCTCCGGCCAGATCCCGACCGGCGAGTATCAGAAGGGCTGGGACGCGCTGCGCCTCCAGTACCAGGGCATCGTGCCGCCGGTGGCGCGCGACGAAAGCCGCTTCGATCCGGGCGGCAAGTACCACATCCCGGGCAACACCCCGTATGCCCGCTACTTCCTGGCGCGCATCCTCCAGTTCCAGTTCTACAAGGCGGCGTGCGATCAGGCCGGCTGGAAGGGCCCGCTGCACCGCTGCTCCTTCTTCGGCAACAAGGAGGTCGGCGCGCGGCTGAACAAGATGCTGGAGATGGGTGCCTCCAAGCCCTGGCCGGAGGCGCTGCAGGCGTTCACCGGCACCCGCGAGATGAGCGGCAAGGCGATGGTCGACTATTTCGCGCCGCTTAAGACGTGGCTCGACCAGCAGAACAAGGGCAAGCCCAAGGGGTGGTAAACGACAAGGGGCTTGCACGGTGCCCACCGTGCAAGCCCCTTGATCCTTCCCTGACTACCGCCAGGTTCGGCTCACCGGAACGGCGGTTCGTTGAACGCGCGCAGTTTGCGGCTGTGGAGGCGGTTGCCCTCGCGCCGTAGTTCCTCACACGTCTCGATGCCGATCCGCATGTGCTCGTTGATCGCGCGCTCGTAGAAGCGGTTGGCCTGGCCGGGCAGCTTGAGTTCGCCGTGGAGCGGCTTGTCGGAGACGCAGAGCAGCGTCCCATAGGGCACGCGGAAGCGATAGCCCTGCGCCGCGATCGTTGCCGATTCCATGTCGATGCCGACTGCGCGGCTGAGCGAGAAGCGCAGCGCGGAGCGGGAGAATTGCAGTTCCCAGTTGCGGTCGTCGGTGGTGACGATGGTGCCGGTGCGTAGGCGGCGCTTGAGTTCGTCGCCCGACTGGCCGGACACCGTCTCCGCGGCGCGGGCGAGCGCCTGCTGTACTTCGGCGATGGCCGGAACCGGGATTTCGGGCGGCAGCACGTCGTCGAGGATGTGGTCGTCGCGCAGATAGGCGTGGGCGAGCACATAGTCGCCGATCCGCTGGCTGGGGCGCAGGCCGCCGCAATGGCCGATCATCAGCCACGCCTCCGGCCGCATCACGGCGAGGTGATCGCAGATCGTCTTTGCGTTGGAGGGGCCGACGCCGATGTTGACCAAAGTGATGCCGCTGCGATCCGGCGCCATCAGGTGATAGGCCGGCATCTGGTGCCGCCGCCACGCGCTGTCGGTCACCAGCTTGTCGACGTCGTCGCCCGCGGACATCATCAGCCCGCCGGCGCCGGACACCCCGGTGTAGCGGCTGCCTTCGCCGAGCTGCGAGCAGGCCCAGCGGACGAACTCGTCGACATAGCGGTGGTAGTTGGTGAACAGCACGTAGCGCTGGATGTGCTCGGGCGGGGTGCCGGTATAGTGGCGTAGCCGCGCGAGCGAGAAGTCGGTGCGCAGCGCATCGAACAGCGCGAGCGGGCGGTTGCCGTCCTCGTGGATCCAGAGGCCGTCGGCGATCTCGTCGCCGATATGCGCGAGCTCGGTCGCCGGGAAGTGCCGCGCGAGTTCGGCGGCGGTCACCTGGTCGAGGCTCAGCGCGTGGCCGGCGTCGAGCACATAGGCGAAGGGGATTTCCTGCCGGCTTTGCGCGACGCTCACCTCGACGTCGTGGCTCTCCATGATCAGCGACAGCTGTTCCTGGAGATAGTCGGAGAACATCGCCGGCTTGGTCACGGTGATGCGGTACTCGCCGGGCACGTTCAGGCGGGCGAACGACCGCATCGGCGTCGGCAGGTCGCCGCCGCCGCGATAGCTCAGCCGGAGTTCGGGATAGGCGAAGGTGCCGTCCAGCCGGGAGGAGCTCGGCGGCGGCGTACGATCGCGAAGATAGGTGTCGAGGGCGCTCCGCAGCCGATCCACGGAAGCATTGTAGAGTCGATCCAGGCGATCGACGATGTCTGAAGCTTGCGTCATCCTCTGCCGCTAAAGCGTTCGGCGCCAGCGCGCAAGCCCAGGCGCAAGGACGGAGGCAAAGCCCGCCGGTGCCCTCGCAGGCACCGGCGGCGCGCGAAACGCGGCTTCGCCGCTCGCGGGCTTACTTGCTGTTGGACTTGCTGGCGGTGCTGCCGCTCTTGCTGGAAGCCGACTTGCCGCTCGAGTTGCTGCCGGTGCCGCTCGCCGACTTGGTCTTTGCGCCGGTCTTCTTCTTGTCGATCAGCTTGGACGCACCGAACGCTGCGCCGGCAATGGCGGCGGCCGCACCTGCGACGATCGCAGCGGTGGTGCCGGGCTTCTTCTTGACCGCGGCCGTGGTGCTCTTCGCAGCGCCGCTGATCGCTTCCTTGCTGCGACCGGCGGCATCGGCGATCGCTTCCTTGCTCTTGTCGAGCTGCACGTGCGCCTTGTCGGCGAAGCTGGTCTTCTCGGCCTCGGTGGTGCCGTTCGTGTTGGTCGACGTGGTTGCGTTCATCGGGGTGCCTCCCATCGGTCAATGTGGTCGCGTAACGAGAAACCAACTCGTGGCCCTTGCGGCGGTTCCGGTGGGGAGGTGCGGGAACGGCTGCTCCGCCGTTCCCGTGCCACGCGTCAGCGAAGCAGTGCCGGCCTCACAGCGTCTCCAGCAAATGCTCGGCCGAGCTTACCCGGAACTCGCCGGGTTGCTCGACGTGGAGCGCCTCGACCACGCCGTCGTTGATCACCATGGCATAGCGCTGCGCGCGCGTGCCCATGCCGAACTTCGACCCGTCGAGTTCCAGCCCGACCGCGCGGGCGAAGGCGCCGTTGCCGTCGGCGAGCATCGTCACCTTGTCGCCCACTGCGTTGGCGTCGCTCCAGGCCTTCATCACGAAGGCGTCGTTGACGGCGGTGCAGGCGATCTCGTCGATGCCCTTGGCGCGGATCTCGGCGGCCTTTTCGACGAAGCCCGGCAGGTGGCGCGCGGAGCAGGTGGGGGTGAAGGCGCCCGGCACCGAGAACAGGGCGACGCGACGGCCCTGGAAGAAGCTGGCGGTATCGACCTGCTCGGGGCCGTCGGCCGTTACCTTGGCAAAAGTGGCGTCGGGCAGGCGGTCGCCCACTTGGATGGTCATGAATTTCTCCCTGTTGCGCCCCCGGCCGGGTGCGCGCGCGTAGCTAGGGTGCGTCGAAGCGGCTTTTCAAGCGGTGGCGGAAGGGCGGACCCGGCGCTATGTTCCAACTCATGGATAAAGCAGCGTTTCTGGTCGGTCAGTTCCTGTTGGCGATGCCCGGCATCGGCGACCCGCGGTTCGAACATGCGGTGATCGCGATCTGCGCCCATGATGAAAAGGGCGCGATGGGGGTTGGCGTCGGCGAAACCGTGGACGGGCTGGGGCTGCACGATCTGCTGCGCCAGTTCGAGTTGCGGACGGACCTGGTGGCGGACCTGCCGGTCCATGTCGGCGGCCCCGTGGAGCCCCGCCGCGGCTTCGTGCTCCACAGCAAGGATTGGGGCGGGCAGGACACGATCGATGTGGCGGGGCGGTGGTCACTCTCTGGCACGATCGACGTGCTGCGCGCGATCTCCGAAGGCACGGGGCCGGAGCGGTTCCTGGTCGCGCTGGGCTTCGCCGGCTGGGAATCGGGGCAGCTCGAAGGCGAGTTGTCGCGCCACGGCTGGTTCAACACGCCTTCGGAAACCGACCTCCTGTACGACGTGCCCGCGGGGGAGCGGTGGGAGCGTTGCTTCATCGCCGCCGGCATCGATCCGCGCCTGCTGGTGTCGGCGACCGGCACCGCTTGAGCGCCCGGTTCGGCACCGCTTCGGACGCGCGACATATAAAGAACTCTTTATATAGCTGATTGCGCCCGCGCGGGGCCTCGGCTACTGGCGCGGCATGCCGCGCGCCATGTTGGGCGCGCACCGGTTCGACAGGAGATACTTCGTGGCCACCGTGCTCGACACCCAGGATTATGTCATCAAGGACATCAGCCTTGCCGGCTTCGGCCGCAAGGAAATCGAGATCGCCGAGACCGAGATGCCCGGCCTCATGTCGCTGGTCGAGGAATTCGGCGCGTCGCAGCCGCTGAAGGGCGCGCGCATCACCGGCTCGCTGCACATGACGATCCAGACGGCAGTGCTGATCGAGACGCTGGCGAAGCTCGGCGCCGAGCTGCGCTGGGCGTCGTGCAACATCTTCTCGACCCAGGATCATGCCGCCGCCGCCATCGCCGCGTCGGGCATCCCGGTGTTCGCCGTGAAGGGCGAGACGCTGGAGGAATATTGGGACTATGTCGTCCGCATCTTCGACTGGGGTCAGGACACCACCTGCAACATGATCCTGGACGACGGCGGCGACGCGACGATGTTCGCGCTGTGGGGCGCGCGCGTCGAGGCGGGCGAGACGCTGTTCACGCCGACCAACGAAGAGGAAGAGATCTTCGTCGCGACGCTCAATCGCTTCCTCAAGGAGCGTCCCGGCTACCTCACCAAGACGGTTGCCGCGATCAAGGGCGTGTCGGAAGAGACCACCACCGGCGTCCACCGCCTCTATGAGCTCGCCAAGCAGGGCAAGCTCCCGTTCCCGGCGATCAACGTCAACGACTCGGTGACCAAGTCGAAGTTCGACAACCTCTACGGCTGCAAGGAATCGCTGGTCGACGCGATCCGCCGCGCAACCGACGTCATGCTCGCCGGCAAGGTGGCGTGCGTCGCCGGCTTCGGCGACGTGGGCAAGGGCTCGGCGGCGTCGCTGCGCAACGGCGGCGCGCGCGTGCTGGTGACCGAAGTCGACCCGATCTGCGCGCTGCAGGCGGCGATGGAAGGCTATGAGGTCGTGACGATGGAAGACGCGGCCACCCGCGCCGACATCTTCGTGACCGCGACCGGCAACGCCGACGTCATCACGCTCGACCACATGCGCGCGATGAAGAACATGGCGATCGTGTGCAACATCGGCCACTTCGACAGCGAGATCCAGATCGCGGGCCTCAACAACCTGAAGTGGACCGAGATCAAGCCGCAGGTCGACGAGGTCGAGTTCGCCGACGGCAAGAAGATCATCGTTCTCGCCAAAGGCCGCCTGGTGAACCTGGGCTGCGCGACCGGTCACCCGTCGTTCGTCATGTCCTCGTCCTTCACCAACCAGGTGCTGGCGCAGATCGAGCTTTGGACCGGTGCCGACAAGTACAAGAACGAAGTCTACGTCCTGCCCAAGCACCTCGACGAAAAGGTCGCGGCGCTGCACCTGGAGAAGCTGGGCGTGAAGCTGTCCAAGCTCAGCCAGAAGCAGGCCGACTACATCGGCGTGCCGGTCGAGGGCCCGTTCAAGCCGGACCACTACCGCTACTAAGCGACGCTGCCGCACTGCGGAGGCAAAGAACAGGGCGGGGTGCCGACAGGCGCCTCGCCCTTTCTCTTTTCCGGGCGACGAAGCGACGCGCGGATGCTGCGGCGTGCATGGCGCTGTGCGGTGAGATCGCCTAAACCGCGGGCGATGAGAGCATTCGCACGGCCGCGGGGACGAACGCGGCGATGATCATTCTGAACCCCGTCTCGGCGATCCTGGCCGGGGCGGTCCTGGCGTTGGTGCTGGTGGGGGCGGTTTGGGCGCTCGCGGCCGGGCTGTGGCTGCGCAGGCGCGCGCGTGCGGGAATCGCCGCCGCGGGCATCGACGCGACCCTGGTGCAGGCCTCGCCCGCGCAGGCGATGCTGGTGCGCGCCGACGGTCGCGTGGAGATGCCGCCGCAGCTCGCGCAATGGCTGGGGCTGTCGGCGATGCCGCAGACGCTGGCCGACCTCACGGGAATGGACGAGGGGCTCGATCCCACCAGTGCCGAGGCGCTGTTGCGTGAGATCGGCGGTGCGCAGCGCGCCGCCCGGCCGTTCCGGATCGAGGTCCGCGCGCGCGGTGCCGCCCGGACGCTGACCGCGAGCGGCGAGCGTGCGCCCGCCTCGCTGGAGCCGCATGGGGGTGCGCTTGTCTGGTTCTTCGACGCAACCGAGTTCCAGACCGAGATCGGCACGCTGTCGCGCGAGATCGAGGAATATCGCAGCGGCTTTGATGCGCTGTCGGGGCTGATCGAGGCGGCGCCGATGCCGATGTGGTATCGCGATGGCGATCTCCGGCTGGCGATGGTCAACAGCGCCTATGTGCGCGCGGTGGACGCGTTCGACGCCCGCGAAGTGCTGGCCCGCCAGGCGGAACTGGTGGACGGAGACGGCATGGGCGGGCCGCTCGGCAGTGCGTTGATCGCGCGCGACACCGGGCAGCCCCAGGCAAGCGTGATGCCGGCAACCATCGGCGGCGCCCGGCGCATGCTGCGCGTCCACGACGTGCCGCTGCCCGAAGGGGGCATCGCGGGCTTCGCGGTCGACATCCATGACGTCGAGGAGATGCGAGCGGGGATGAAGCGCTTCCGCCTCGCGCAGCGTGCGGTGCTCGATCGGCTCTCGGCAGGCGTCGTCCAGTTCTCCGCCGACCGGTCGCTGGAGTTCTGCAACCAGCCGTTCCGCCGCATCTTCGGGATGCGCGGGGAGTGGCTCGCCGACCGGCCGGAGTTCGACCGCGTGCTCGAACGCATGCGTGAGGCGAAGCGCCTGCCGGAAGTACGCGACTTCCCGGGCTGGAAGCAGGAGCGGCGCGCGTGGTTCCGCGCGGCGGAGGCGGTGGAGGAGCCCTGGCACCTGCCGGGCGGCACCTATCTGCGCGTCGTCGCCCAGCCGATGCCGGAAGGCGGCCTGCTGCTGATCTTCGAGGATCGCACGGAGCAGGTGCAGCTGGCGAGCGCGCGCGACACGCTGCTGCGGGTGCGTACCGCCACGTTCGACAACCTGTTCGAGGCGCTCGGCGTCTTCTCGGCCGACGGCCGCCTGCAGCTGTGGAACAGCAAGTTCCGCCAGCTGTGGGGACTGGAGGAAGCGTTCCTGAACGACCATCCGCGCGTGGACGTGCTGGCGGAGCAGGCGGCACCGATGCTGGCGAACCCGTCCCGCGCGGTGCTGATCCCCGAGCTGATCCGGTTCGCCACCGTCCAGCGCATCCAGCGCAGCGGTCATTTCGCGATGGCGGACGGGCGGCATTATCAGTTCGGCGCCGTGCCGCTGCCCGACGGCAACGCGCTGCTGACGATGCTCGACATTTCCGACAGCCGCCGCATCGAGCAGGCCTTGCGCGACCGCAACGAGGCGTTGGAGGCGGGGGACCGCACCAAGACCGCGTTCCTGGCGGCGATGAGCTACGAGCTGCGCACGCCGCTCACGTCGATCAAGGGTTTTACCGAGATGCTGCACGGCGGCTATGCCGGTGCGCTCAGCGAAGACGGAGCGCGCTATACCGGCGCGATCCTCGAATCGGTCGACCGGCTCGGCGAACTGATCGACGACGTACTCGACTTGACCGCCAGCGAAGGCGCGCCGCTGCAACGCGCGGAGGTCGACCTCGCCCCGCTTGCCAAGGCGATGGCCGCGGACATGCTGCCGGCCGCCGCCGCCAAGCGGATCGAACTGGTGGTGGAGGTGGACGCGTCCGTCGGGAGCATCGTCGGCGATGCGCGGCGCATCGGCCAGGCGATCGCCCACCTGCTCGACCACGCGATTGCCGGCACCCGCGATCGGGGACGGGTGCTGCTGCACGCGGACGGCGATGCCGAGATGGCCCGCATCATCGTGTCGGATGACGGCCCCGGGATGGATGCCAACACGGCCGCGCATGCGCTCGACCGGTTCGCGCCGGGTGGTGCCCTCCGCCGGGGCGAGCGCGCCCTGGGGCTGGGGCTGCCGCTCGCACGGCGCATTGTCGAGGCGCACGGCGGCACCATCGCGCTGGTGTCGGAACAGGGTGCGGGCACGCTGGTCACGATCGAGGTGCCGCGAGGATGAGCGACCTGCTGCTGCATAGCCCCGAAGAAGCCCATGCGTTCGGCGCCGCGCTCGCGCGGGTCGCCAACCCTGGCGACGCGATTGCGCTTTCTGGCCCGTTGGGAGCCGGCAAGACCAGCATCGCGCGCGGGCTGCTTGCGGCGCTCGGGCTGATGGAGGAAGCGCCGTCACCCAGTTTCGCGATCGTCCAGCCCTATGAGCCGCCGGAGACGCGCTTCCCCGTGCTCCACGTCGACCTGTATCGCATCGAGCATGCCGAAGAGGCCGAGGAGCTTGGCCTGGACGAGGCGCGGCTCGACGCGCTGCTGGTGGTCGAATGGCCCGAGCGGCTGCCGGACAGCGCCTGGGAAGACGCGCTCTGGCTCACCCTTACCCCCGAAGCGGATGGCACCCGCCGCTTGACAGCGAAGGTGCCGCCGTCATGGAAAGCACGATGGCCGCTGACATGAACCCGCCCGCCGCGGCGCCCGCCTTTCTCGCAGCACAAGGATGGGGAGGGGCAGAGGTGGTCCCGCTCGCCGGTGACGCTTCCTTCCGCCGCTATTTCCGCGCACTCGACGCCGGCCGCAGCGCCGTGCTGATGGACTCGCCGCCCAAGCTGGAGGACCAGCGTCCCTTCGTGGAGCTTGCCCGCTGGCTGACGGAGCGCGGCTTTCGCGCGCCGGCGATCCTGGCCGAGGACGCGGCCGAGGGGCTGGTGCTGCTGGAGGACTTCGGCGACGCCCGGCTGCGCGAGACCGTGGACGCCGCGCCCGAAAGCGAGCTCCGGCTCTACGGCGATGCGGTCGACGTGCTGATCCGCCTGCGCGATCACCCGGCAGCGCCGGTGCCGGCCTATGACCGCAGCGTCTATCTGCGCGAAGTGATGCTGCTGCCGGAATGGTATTGTCCCGCGATCGGCCTGGAGGTCGACGCGCCGGGCTATCGTGCCGCGTGGGAGGCCGTGCTCGACACCGTTGACGGCGGCGAGGCGGTGACGGTGCTGCGCGACTATCACGCCGAGAACCTGATGCTGATCGAGGGCGAGGCGGAGACGCTGGGGCTGCTCGATTTCCAGGACGCGCTCGCGGGGCACCCGGCGTACGACCTCGTCTCGCTGCTCCAGGATGCGCGGCGCGACGTCGCACCCGCGCTGGAGGAGGCGATGCTCGACCGCTATCGCCGTACCACCGGTGTGGGGGAGGACTTCCTCGACGCCTATCACGTGCTGGGCGCCCAGCGGAACGCCAAGATCGTCGGCATCTTTGCGCGGCTGTGGCAGCGCGATGGGAAGCCGCGCTACGCCGCGCTCTGCCCGCGCGTCTGGCGCTATCTGGAGCGGGATCTCGCCCAGCCGGTGCTGGCACCGGTCGCAGCCTGGTTCGACGCCAACATCCCCGCCGAACTGCGGGGCGATCCGATGCAGGTGCGCGCATGAGCAAGGCCATGACGCTGTCGCTGCGCCCGAACCCGGACGTGGCGGTGCCGGAAACCGCGATGGTGATGGCCGCGGGTCTCGGCAAGCGCATGCGGCCGCTGACCGCCACCCGGCCAAAGCCGTTGGTGAGTGTCGCGGGCAAGCCGTTGATCGACCACGTCTTCGACCGGCTTCGTGCGGCGGGCGTCAAGCGCGCGGTGGTGAACGTCCACTATCTGGCCGACGTGCTGGAGGCGCACCTGCGCGCGCGGGTGAAGGACATGGAGGTGCTCGTCTCCGACGAGCGTGCCCAGCTGATGGAAACCGGCGGCGGCCTGGTCCAGGCGCGCGAGCTGATCGGCGACAAGCCGTTCGTCTGCGTGAACAGCGACAATCTGTGGGTCGATGGGCCAGTGGACGCGATCCGGCTGTTGGCCGAGGCGTGGGACGATGCGCGGATGGACGCGCTGCTGCTGCTGGTGCCGCTTGCCCGTGCGGCAAGCCACAGCGGCCATGGCGACTTCCACCTCGATCCGACCGGACGCATCACCCGCCGCCGCCAGCCGGGGCGGCTTGCGCCGTTCGTCTTCACCGGCGTGCAGATCCTGTCGCCGCGGGTGATCGCCGACTGGCCGGAAGGGCCGTTCTCCACGAACCTTTTCTGGGAGCGCGCGCTGGAGGCTGGCCGCCTGTGGGGCCTGGTCCATGAGGGGCTGTGGTTCGACGTCGGCACGCCGGGAGCGATCAAGGAGACCGAGGCGGCGCTCGCCGATGGCTGAGGCCCCGCGGCTTCGGCTTTTTTCCATTCCACCGCACCGGGCGTTTGCCGACGCGCTCGCGAACGGCTTGCTGCGCCAGTACGGGCGCGATCCCATGGCGTTGGCCCGCGGCTTCGTGCTGCTGCCGAACAACCGTGCCAAGCGCGCGATCACCGACGCCTTCGTCCGCGCAAGCGGCGGCGGGTTGCTGATGCCGCGACTGGTCGCGGTGGGCGACCCGGAGATCGACGAGGCCGTGGGGCCGTTCGCCGACCCGGCGGACGACCTCGATCCGATCCCGCCCGCAGTTGCACCGCTCGCCCGACGGATGATCCTGTCGCGGTTGGTGGCGGAGGAGCGGGCGCGCGCCGGGCGCCCGGTAGATGCGGCCGAAGCGGTGCGGCTTGCCGGGGACCTCGCCCGCACGCTCGACCAGCTGCTGGTCGAGGAAGTCGAGCCCGATGCGCTCAAGACGATCCGCTTCGACGAGCCGCTCCAGACCCATTGGGAGCGTTCGCTCGCCATGTTCGAGACGGTGCTGGTACGTTGGCCGCAGGAGATGGAGGCGCTCGGCCATATCGACCTGGCGGTGCGGCGCAGGCGGCTGCTCGACCGGCTGATCGCGCGCTGGCGGGCGACGCCGCCGCCGAGCTTCGTGTGCGCCGCCGGCATCGCCAGCGCCTCGCCGGTGATCGCCCGACTGTTGCGCGCCATCGCCGGACTGCCGCAGGGAAGCGTCGTGCTCTCCGGCCTGGCCATCGACATGGACGATGCCGAGTGGGATCTGCTCGGCCCGCACGAGCCCGACCCGGTCACCGGCCGCCGGCGCCGTTCGCTCGAGACGCACCCGCAATTCCAGCTGAAGCTGCTGCTCGATCGGATGGGCGTCGGCCGGCGCGAGTTCGAGACGTGGCGGGCCGGCAGCGAGCATGACGCGCGCCCCGCGCGCAGCCGCACGATCGAGAGCGCGCTGGCGCCGGCCGAGCGCACCCACGACTGGATCGACCTGCCGGCCGAACGCCGTAGCCTGGCAGGCGTGCAGGCGCTGGACGTGCCGACCCCGGCCGAGGAAGCGCAGGCGATCGCCATCGCCATGCGCCAGGCGTTGGAGACCGAGGGCAGGACCGCGGCGCTGGTGACCCCCGACCGTGCGCTGGCGCGCCGCGTGTCGGCGCATTGCGCGCGATGGGGGATCACCGTCGACGACACCGCCGGCCAGCCCCTGTCGGTGCTGCCGCCGGGCACGATGCTGCTCGCGCTCGCCGATGTGGCGGCGCAGGACTTCGCGCCGCTGCCGCTGCTCGCCTTGCTCAAGCATCCGCTCGCTTGTGCCGAGGAGGGACGGCTGGAATGGCTGGAAGGCGTGCGGCGGCTCGACCGCGCATTGCGCGGGCCGCGACCGGCGCCCGGGCTGGCCGGGCTCGACGCGTTCCTCGCCGATGCGGAAGGGCGCGAGGGTGCGCTTCGGCGTGCGGCGGCACCGTGGTGGGAGAAGACCCGGCCGCTGCTGGCGCCGCTTGCCGAGGCCTATGCCGGGGGCGCACGCCCGCTACCGGAACTGCTTGGGGCATTGCGGGCGACGGCGACGGCGCTGGGTGGCGACGCGCTCTGGTCGCGTCCCGAGGGCCGGGCTGCTGCCGAACTGCTCGACACGCTGGAGCAAGAGGCGGTGCACGGCCCCGCGATCGTGGAGCCGGAGTCGATCGGCCCGATGCTCCGCACGCTGATGGACGAGGTGGCGGTGCGCCCGCCGCACGGCGGCCATCCGCGGCTCGCCATCTACGGCCTGCTCGAGGCGCAACTCCAGACTTCCGATCTCACCATCCTGGGCGGGCTCAACGAGGGCGTGTGGCCGGGGCTTCCCGCGCCCGATCCGTGGCTGGCGCCGCGCATTCGGGCGGAGCTCGGGCTTCCGGGTCTGGAACGCCGCATCGGCCTGGCCGCGCACGACCTTGCCAACAGCCTGGGCGCGAAGGAGGTGCTGCTGACCCGTGCCCACCGGGACGCGAGCGGACCGACGGTGGCCTCGCGCTTCTGGTTGCGGCTGGAGGCGCTGTCGGGCGGGCTTACGCGGGCGCAGGCGCTGGCGCGGTGGACGCATGCGATCGACGATCCGGGCGCTTATGACCCGGCGCCGCGCCCGGCGCCGTGCCCGCCGGTCGCGCTGCGTCCGCGGCAGATTTCCGTCACGGAAGTGGACCGGCTGAAGGCCGATCCGTTTGCCTTTTACGCGCGGCGGATGCTGCGACTGGCGGCGCTCGATCCGGTCGATGCCGATCCCAGCGCCGCGTGGCGCGGGACGGCGGTGCACGGCGTGCTGGAGGATTGGGCGCGGCAGGATGGCTTCGATCCCGCCAAGCTCGCCGGGCGGGTCGACGCGCTGGCAGCCGATCCGCGCACCCACCCGCTGCTGCGCGCGCTGTGGGTGCCGCGGCTGCGCGAGGCGGTCGACTGGATTGCTGGGCAGGTCGCGGCGCAGCTGGCGGGCGGCCGGAGCATCCTGGGCGTGGAGGGCGAGGGCAAGATCGACCTCGCCGGCGTCGAGTTGCGCGGCAAGTTCGACCGGATCGACCGGCTGGAGAACGGCGACCTCGCGGTGGTCGACTACAAGACCGGCCAGCCGCCCTCGACCCGCGCGGTGCGCGACGGCTTCAGCCTCCAGCTGGGGCTGCTCGGCATCATGGCCGAGCGTGGCGCCTTCGAGAACATCGGCGGCGCCGCCACCGCGTTCGAATATTGGTCGCTCGCCAAGAAGGGCGACGCGTTCGGCTATGTCGCAACGCCGGTCGATCCGGCCGGCAAGTATAACCGCGTGCCGACCGACCGCTTCGTGGCCCTGGCGCTCCATCATTTTACCGAGGCTGCCGCCAACTGGCTGACCGGGGAGGCGCCGTTCACCGCCAAGCTCAAGCCCGAATATGCCCCCTTTGCCGAGTATGACCAGCTGATGCGCCGCGACGAATGGTATGGCCGTGAGTAGCGCCGGGCTGCTCCCCGAACTGCGCGGTAACCAGGCGCGCGCCAGCGATCCCAGCCGCCACGTCTGGCTCTCCGCCTCCGCCGGCACCGGCAAGACGCAGGTGCTGACGGCGCGCGTGTTCCGCCTGCTGCTGCGCGGGGTCGAGCCTTCGGCAATCCTGTGCCTGACCTTCACCAAGGCGGGCGCGGCCGAGATGGCCGAGCGCGTCAATGCGCGGCTCGCGCGCTGGGTGCGGCTGCCGGAGCAGGACCTGAAGAAGGACCTGTTCGCGCTGGGCGAGGACCCGAACGAGGAAGCCTTGATCGCCCGCGCGCGCACGCTGTTCGCGCGGGTGCTCGACGCACCGGGCGGCGGCATCCGCATCCAGACGATCCACAGCTTCTGCCAGACGCTGCTCTCCGCCTTCCCGGTCGAGGCGGGGCTCGTTCCCGGCTTTCGCCCGCTGGAAGCACGCGAGGAGTCGGCGATGGCGCGCGACGCGCTCGCGGCCATGCTGGTGGAGGAGCAGCGGCAGGGGCGGGTGACGCTGGGCGATGCGATCGCTGCTCTCAGCCTGCGGCTCGGCGAAGGGCGGGCGGAGGCGTTCCTGGCCGAATGCGCGCGCCGGCCGGATGCGATGGCGGCGCTGCCCGCCGATCTCGCCGGCTTTCTGCGCGACGCGTTCGACCTGCCGCACGGCGACCTGGATGCGGCGATCTGCGACGGCTGCTGCGACGACGCGTTCGATGTCGATGCCCTACGCGACCTGATGGAGGCGAACCGCGCCTGGGGCACCGCCACCGGCCTGAAGGTCGCGGCTGCGATCGAAACCTGGCTTGCGGGCGATCCCACCGCCCGCGCCGAGGCGCTGGACACGCTCTACGGCCAGTTCTTCACCCAGAAGGACACGCTGAAGAAGGCGTCCGCCAAGGTGCTGGCGGCGATGCCCGACTATGACCTGGCGGCGGAAGCGATCGGCAGCCGCTGTGCCGAGCTGGTCGCGATGCGCCGCCGCGCCGCCTATGCCGACCTGCTCGCCGCAGCGCTGGAGGCCGGGCGCCGCTATGCCGCCGCTTATGCCGAGGCGAAGCGGCGGGCGGGCGCGGTCGACTTCAACGACCTGATCGCACGCACGCTGGCGCTGTTCGCCCAGCCCGGCATCGGCGAGTGGGTGCGCTTCAAGCTCGACCTCGCGACCGAGCACGTCCTGATCGACGAGGCGCAGGACACCAATCCCGAGCAATGGGCGATCGTCCGCGCGCTGGTGGACGAGTTCTTCGCGGGCGAGGGCGCGCGGGTGGCCGGGCTGCGCACCTTGTTCGTGGTCGGCGACTACAAGCAGGCGATCTTCGGCTTCCAGGGCACCGATCCCGTCTATTTCAAGGCGGCACACCAGCTGTTCGACCAGCGTGCCGCGGTCGCGCCGGAGTTCGACACCGAGGCGCAGCCGCTCGACACACTCTCGTTGACCGAGAGCTTCCGCTCGACAGCACCCGTACTGGAGTTCGTGGACGCGGCGATCGACGCCTTTCCGCAGCCCGGCATGGGGGACATGGAGGAACGGCTCCAGCACGCCAGCCGCGTGGCCGGGCCTGGCACCGTCACCCTGTGGGCGCCGACGGTCGAGGAAGCGGGCGAGGGGGAAGAGGGCGAGGAACAGTGGATCGCGGATGCCACCCGCACCCTCGCGGGCAGGATCGCGCGCCAGATCCGCGAATGGATCGGGGCGCTGCCGCTGGAGAGCAAGGGACGGACCCTGGGTGCCGGCGACGTCATGGTGCTGGTCAAGCGCCGCGGCGAGCTCGCCTCGCTGATCGTCGCGCGGCTTTATGCGGAAGGGGTGCCGGTCGCGGGCATCGACCGGCTGCGGCTGAACGCGCCGCTCGCCGTGCAGGACCTGCTGTCCGCGATCCGCTTCGCGCTCCAGCCGGACGACGACCTGTCGCTCGCCAACCTGCTGGTTTCTCCGCTGATCGGCTGGAGCCAGGATCAGCTGATGGCGGCAGCGATGCGCGAGCGCGGGAGCCTGTGGCGCCACCTGCGGCTGACCCAGCCCGACGAGGCGCTGGCGCCGCTCCAGCAGATCCTGCGCCGCGCCGATGTGGCGACGCCGTACCGCTTCCTGGAAGAGCTTCTGTCCGGCCCGCTGGAGGGTCGGCGCAAGCTGGTGCTGCGGCTGGGCGAGGAGGCGCGGGACCCGATCGAGGAACTGCTGAACGCCGCGCTCAGCTTCGAGCAGGTGTCGACGCCCTCGCTGCAGCGCTTCCTCGACTGGTTCGATCGAGGCGACGTGGAGATCAAGCGCGATCCGTCGCAGGGCGGCGGCGCGGTGCGGGTGATGACCGCGCATGGCGCCAAGGGATTGCAGGCGCCGCTGGTCATCCTGGCGGATGCCTGCATCGATCCGAGCCAGAACCGGCGCGAGACGCTGCTGTGGACGCCCGAGGGGTATGACGGCCCGGCCTTTCCGGTGTTCCGCCCGCGCGCAGGCGAGCGCGACGGTCCCCTCGACGCGGCACTGGCCGAGGCGGATGCCAAGGAACTCGCCGAGCATTGGCGGCTGTTCTACGTCGCGGCCACGCGCGCCGAGGAACGGCTGGTGATCGCGGGTGCGCCGGGAACGCGCGCACAAGGAGTGGCGCCGCCGCTCAGCTGGCATGCCGCCGCTGCCGCCGCGCTCGATGCGCTGGAGGTGGGCACAGAGGAGGACGGCACGCGCGTGTTCCGCGGCCGCACCCCCGCCAAGCCGATCCCGCAACGCAGCGGTGGCGCGAAGACGGTGGGCGCGGCGGGCGAGCCGGACCCCGCATGGTTGCGTGCGCCTGCGCCGGAGGAGGCGCGTCCGCCGAGGCCGTTGGCGCCTTCGTCCCTGGGCGAGGACGAGGTCGCCGATCCACCACCGACCCCGGCGATGCGCGCCGCCGCACAGCGCGGACGCCTGCTCCACCAGATGTTCGAGCGGCTGCCGAGCCTGCCGCCTGCCGAGCGCGCCGCTGCCGGCGACCGCTGGCTGGCGGGCGCGGCGCAGGTCGAGGATGCGGCCGAGCGCCGGCGGATCGTGCGCGATGCGCTCGCGATCCTGGAAGTGCCGCGGTTTGCACCGCTGTTCGGACCGGACGCGCTTGCCGAGGCGCCGATCGCGGCGACGATCGGGGGCATGGTGGTGTCGGGCACGGTCGACCGGCTGCTGATCGAGGACAACCGCGTGCTGGTGGTCGACTTCAAGACCGGCCGGCGTGCGCCGGAGACGGCGGCCGAGGCGCCGACCTATCACCTGCGGCAGATGGCGGCCTATGCGGCGGCGCTGGCGGTGATCTTTCCCGGCCGCAGGATCGAGGCGGCGCTGCTCTATACGGCGGTGCCGCGGCTGCTCGAACTGCCGGACGAGCTGCTCGACCAGCACAAGCCGCGCTTGGCCGCGCGGGAGCAAAGCTTGGCTCTCGACGGTTGAGGCGACGCCCGCCCGCACCTAGGTAACGCAGCGACAAAGGAGATTACGACAATGGCGACCAAGGCGATCACCGATAGCAGCTTCCAGGCCGACGTCCTCGATGCGGGCAAGCCGGTGCTGGTGGACTTCTGGGCGGAATGGTGCGGCCCGTGCAAGATGATCGGCCCGTCGCTGGAGGAAATCTCCGAGGAACTCGGCGAGGAAGTGACCATCGCCAAGCTCAACATCGACGAGAACCCCGACGCGCCGGGCAAGTACGGCGTGCGCGGCATCCCGACGATGATCCTGTTCAAGAACGGCCAGCCCACCGCCACCAAGGTCGGTGCCGCGCCCAAGGGCCAGATCAAGGGCTGGCTCCAGGGCGAGCTCTAAGCAGCAAAGGGCCGGCATACGCCGGCCCTTCTTTTATCCGAATATCAGCGGCGCGGCCTGTTCCCATAGCTCCGGCGAAGCGGCGCTGAGCATGCCCCGGCGATTGTCGCCGACGCGGTACGGTGAGCCATCTGCGCGCGCGACGCGCCCGCCGGCTTCCTCCAGGAAGAGGACGCCCGCGGCATGGTCCCAGGGCAGGGTGCGCTGGAACAGGGCCAGGTCGTTCTCGCCGAGCACCAATCGCGGATATTGCTCGGCGGCACAGCGCGGAATCTCGACCAGCGTCAGCTTGCCGGCAACGCGCTCCGCGAGCGCCGCGCGATCCTCGTCCGACATGAAGTAGGTCGCGAGCGCCGCGACCGGCTCGGCCGCACCCGTTGCGCGCGCGGTCACCGGCTCTCCGTCGAGGAAGGCCCCGCCGCCGCGAACGGCGTGGCACATCCGGTCCGCCACCGGATCGTAGAGCCAGCCGGCCTGCGGGACGCCATCTTCCACGAGTGCGATCATCATCCCGAACGGCGTCTTGCCGGCCGCGAAATTGTTGGTGCCGTCGACGGGGTCGATCAGCCACACGCGGCCGCTCCCCACCGTGTCGAGCAGCGTCGGGTCTGCCGCGCACGCCTCTTCGCCCACGATGCGTGCTTCCGGATCAATTCCGGCGAGCCCGCGGGCAAGCTCCACCTCCGCCTCGCGATCGGCGATGGTGACCAGGTCGTCCTTTGCCTTTTCCTCGATGTCGGCGGCGTCGAGGTGGC
>NZ_BSEX01000001.1:137810-195933 GCF_027922045.1 Microbacterium terregens | reverse complement strand
CGCAGCAACGTGCAGACGGCGGTGTGGCGGGCGTCGGTCATGGGGTCAGCTCCGATAGTCGGCGTTGATCGAGATATAGCCGTGGGTGAGATCGCAGGTCCAAACCGTCGCCCGGCCCTCGCCGAGGCCCAGGTCGACGCCGATCTCGACCGTCTGGCCTTTCAGATGCTCGGCCACCGGCGCTTCGTCATAGCCGGTGACGGCAAGCCCGTCGCGCGCCACCTGCGTGGTGCCGAAGCGGATCGAGAGCTTGTCGCGCTCGGCCGGTTCTCCGGCCTTGCCGACTGCCATGACGACGCGGCCCCAATTGGCGTCCTCACCGGCGATTGCGGTCTTCACCAGCGGCGAGTTGGCGATGCTCATCGCGATGCGATGGGCGCTGCGGTCGCTCTCGGCGCCCTCCACATCGACCTGGATGAACTTCGACGCGCCCTCACCGTCGCGCACGACCTGCTGGGCGAGGCTCAGGCAGACGTCGAAGAGGGCGGCGGCGAACGCATCGGCGCCGTCGCTGTCGGCATCCACCAGCGGCGTGTTGCCGGCCTGGCCGGTCGCGAACGCCAGCACCGTGTCGCTGGTCGAGGTGTCGCCGTCGACGGTGATGCACGAGAAGCTCTTGGTGTTGGCCGCCGAAAGCGCCGACTGGAGGAAGGCAGGATCGACCGCCGCGTCGGTGAAGACGAAGCCCAGCATGGTCGCCATGTCCGGCGCGATCATGCCCGATCCCTTGACGATGCCGACCAGCGTCACCGTGCGGCCGCCGACGATCGCGGTGGCGGTCGCGGCCTTGGCAAAGGTGTCGGTGGTCATGATCGTCTCGGCCGCGGCTTCCCAACTGCACGGTTCGGCCACGATGGCGGCGTCGAGCCCGGCCTCTGCCTTGTCGATCGGCAGCGGCACGCCGATCACGCCGGTGGAGGCGACGAACACGTCCGATGGCTGGCAGCCGAGGTACCCGGCTGCCCGCGCCGCCACCGCTTCCACGGCCTCACGGCCGCGATGCCCGGTGAAGGCGTTGGAGTTGCCCGCATTCACCACCAGCGCGCGTGCCTGGCCCAGCACCAGTGCCTTGCGACACCATTCAACCTCCGGAGACGGGCAGCGGCTCTGCGTCAGCACCCCGGCGACGGCGGTGCCGGGTTCCAGCGTGACAAAGGTGAGGTCGCAACGATCCCATGCCTTGTAGCGCGCGCGGGCGACACGCGGGGTCACGCCCGCGATCGGCGGCAGGACGGGGAAGGCGGCGGGGGCGAGGGGGGAGCGGGTGGTAGCCATGGCTCCGGTCCATGCGTCCGTGCGCCCGATCCGTCGAGTGATTTTGTGATGGAAAGGTGCTCAGAGCCCGCCGCCCGGCGGCCGGCCCGCGTCTGCCCGGCTTTCGGGTGGACGGATCGCCGTGCGCCCATTATCTCCACCGCTGCCCGGCGCCATTGCGGCACGGGCTAGCTCTTCGCCGATGGATCGTCGCTTGCGTCTCCTGTTGTTCCTTTCCGCGCTGCTGACCGGCCTCACCGGGGCCCTGGTCGGCGCGACTCCGGTAGAGGCGCGGCAGGTCGAGCAGGTCGCGGGCAGGATCGCGGCGGAAGTGGCGACCGATGTTGCCGATCACGCGCCCCTGGTCGTTCGCGCCAGCAGCGCATTGGACGGCGCGCGGCTCTCGCCGGTGCCGGCGCCCTATGCCGTACCTCCCGTCGATGTCCGCTCCAGGGTCGACAGCGCGCTCGAGTGAGCGTGCCGCCCGCGCGTGCGGGCGTCCTCCACCCCAGTTTCGCCGCGCCTGACAGGCGCGCCTCTCGGGATGCCGCGCACCGGGCGCGGCTCCGCTCCCCATCATGAAGGAACAGCCATGTTCGGCGGCCTTGCCAAGTCCCTCTTCGGTTCTTCCAACGATCGTTACGTCAAGTCGCTGGGTTCCATCGTCAACAAGATCAACGGCTTCGAAGCCGAGATCCAGGCGATGGACGACGAGACGCTCGCGCAGCAGACGGCGCGCTTCCGCGAGCGCCTCGCCAATGGCGAAAAGCTCGACTCGCTGCTGCCGGAGGCGTTCGCGACCGTTCGCGAGGCATCGAAGCGCGTGCTGGGCATGCGCCACTTCGACGTGCAGATGATCGGCGGCATCGTGCTTCACCGCGGCGAGATCGCCGAGATGCGCACGGGCGAGGGCAAGACGCTGGTGGCGACGCTCGCCACCTATCTCAACGCGCTGCCGGGTGAGGGCGTGCACGTCATCACCGTGAACGATTACCTTGCGCGGCGTGACGCCGAGCAGATGGGGCGGATCTACGGCTTCCTGGGGCTCACCACGGGCGTGATCGTCCCCAACGTGTCCGATGGCGAGCGCCGCCAGGCCTATGCCGCGGACATCACCTACGGCACGAACAACGAGTTCGGCTTCGACTACCTCCGCGACAACATGAAGTATGATCGCGAGTCGATGGTGCAGCGGCCGTTCGCCTTCGCGATCGTCGACGAGGTGGACTCGATCCTGATCGACGAGGCACGTACCCCGCTGATCATTTCCGGGCCGACGGACGACAAGTCCGACCTGTACCTGTCCGTCGACGCGATCGTGAAGCAGCTTGAAGAAGCCGACTACGAGAAGGACGAGAAGCAGAAGAGCGTCATCCTGACGGAAGACGGCACCGAAAAGGCCGAGCGGCTGCTCGAGGCCGCCGGGCTGCTCCAGGGGGCGAACCTCTACGACTTCGAGAACACCCAGGTCGTCCACCACCTGAACCAGGCACTGCGCGCGAACATGATGTTCCGTCGCGACGTCGATTACCTGGTGAAGGACGGCAAGGTCGTCATCATCGACGAGTTTACCGGCCGCATGATGGACGGCCGTCGCTGGTCGGACGGCCTGCACCAGGCGACCGAGGCCAAGGAAGGCGTGACGATCGAGCCGGAGAACCAGACGCTCGCCTCGATCACCTTCCAGAACTATTTCCGCATGTATCCCAAGCTGTCGGGCATGACCGGCACCGCGGCGACCGAGGCGGCCGAGTTCTTCGACATCTACAAGATGAACGTCGTCTCGATCCCCACCAACGTGCCGGTGCAGCGCGTCGACGAGGAGGACGAGTTCTACAAGACGACCCAGGACAAGTTCCTGGCGATCGCGCGCAAGATCCGCGAGCATGCTGAACGCGGCCAGCCGGTGCTGGTCGGCACCGTCTCAATTGAGAAGTCGGAGCTGCTGAGCGAATTCCTCACCCAGGAAAAGGTGCCCCACAAGGTGCTGAACGCGCGCTACCACGAGATGGAAGCGCACATCGTCGCCCAGGCGGGCCGGCTGGGGGCGGTGACCATCGCCACCAACATGGCGGGTCGCGGCACCGACATTCAGCTGGGCGGCAACCTGGAGTTCCGCATGCTCGACGAGCATCCGGAACTGGAGGAGGGCACGCCGGAGTATGAAGCGGCGGCCGAGAAGATCCGCGCGGAGATCACGGCCGAGAAGCAGGCGGTGCTCGCCGCCGGCGGCCTGTTCGTGCTGGGAACCGAGCGCCACGAGAGCCGGCGCATCGACAACCAGCTGCGCGGCCGTTCGGGTCGCCAGGGCGATCCGGGCCTGTCGCGCTTCTACCTGAGCCTGGACGACGACCTGCTGCGCATCTTCGGGCCGGACACGCTGTTCGCCAAGATGATGCGCTCCAACATCGCCGATGGCGAGGCGATCGGCTCCAAGTGGCTGTCGAAGGCGATCGAGACCGCGCAGAAGAAGGTCGAGGCGCGCAACTACGACATCCGCAAGCAGGTCGTCGAATACGACAACGTCATGAACGACCAGCGCAAGGTCGTGTACGAGCAGCGCGCCGACATCATGGATGCCGACACCGTCGGCGACGTGGTGGCCGACATGCGTGCCGAGACGGTGAACGCGATCGTCGGCGAGGCCGTGCCGCCCAACTCCTATCCGGAGCAGTGGGACGTCGCGGGCCTGACCGAGCGTGCGGCCGAGGTGCTGGGCGTCGAAGCGCCGGTCGCGCAGTGGATCGCGGAAGAGGACGGGCTGGAGGCGGAGACGCTGGAAGAGCGTATCCGCACGCTCGCGGACCAGGTGGTCGAGGCGAAGGCAGCCGAACTGGAGCCGACCGCCTGGACGCAGATCGAAAAGTCGATCCTGCTCCAGAACCTGGACCACCACTGGAAGGAGCATCTGGCGATGCTCGACGCGTTGCGCGCGGTGATCCACCTGCGCGCCTATGCGCAGAAGACGCCGATCAACGAGTATAAGCAGGAGGCGTTCGCGCTGTTCGAGCGCATGCTGGGCAGCATCCGCGAGGACGTGACCCGGACGCTTGCGGTCGCAAACTTCAACTTCAACTTCACGCCGCCGCCGCTTCCCGAGCTGCCGGACTTCCTGACCAGCCACTTCGACCCGCTGACCGGCGACGACGACACCTGGGACCAGGATGCGGGCAGCGGCTACCTGACCACCCGCATGCCGCCGATGCAGATGCCCCAGCCGAGCGCCGAAGCCCTGGGCGAGGATCCGGCGGAGTGGGTCGGCCGCGTCAGCCGCAACGCGCCGTGCCCGTGCGGTTCGGGCCTCAAGTACAAGCACTGCCACGGCCAGCTGTAAGGGGGCGGGGACGCCGCGGCTGCCGGCCCGCTGGGGTTGGCAGCCACTGCGGCCAGGACGTCCCGCGCGGCGTTGCCGAAGCACAAAAAAGGGGTCGCTGCCGATGGGCAACGACCCCTTTTTGCTGGAGGGGAAGGAGGATCAGTTCGGCTGCGGCATCTGCACGCGCGGACCGAGGTTCTCGATCACTGCCCGCGCATCGAACGCGCGCACATTGTCCGTCGGCTTCGGCCCACGACCCACGATGATCTCCGCCGACGCCTCGTACTTGTCGACCGTGCGGATATCGGTGTTGTAGAACGGGTCGCCATAGGGTCCCCAGCCGCGCCAGCCATAGGCCGGACCGTGGAAGCGCCAGTAGGGGCTCCACGCGCCGAAGCCGCCATAGCCGCCCCAATAGGGATCGGGCGTCGCATAGGTGCGCGTGCGGCGTTCGGTGTCGCGGTCGACGAGGACGAAATAGTCGAAGCCGCGCTCGATCGTCAGCTGTGCGGCGCGGAACAGCAGGTAGCGCTCGACCGTCTCACGCGACGTGAGCGTGTTGCCGGCGAAGGTGACCTGGAAGCGATTGGCTTCGATCTGCTCGTCGGAATACCCCGTCCGGGCAAAGCCGCTGCCGGTCGCCGGCCGATAGGGGGTTGGGGTAGCGCAGGCGGCGAGCACCAGCGCCCCCACGATCGCAGTGCCGAAACCGGCGAGACGCTTGCGATCGAACCTGGATGACTGCATCGAGTTTCTCCACTGCCGCATATTTTCGCCGACGAAGGGCGGCACAACCTCAGAACGAACGTCGGGGCGTTTGGGTTCTTTGACCCGGTACGATGAGTTGTGCAACTTCGCAGCTTAGCCGTTCCTGAACGGTATGTGACCGGGCCCGAAAAGACGTTGTGGTAGAGGGGCTTACAGGCTTCCGCATCGGTCCGAGTCCGAACAGGCGCGCCGGCGCGCGTCTCTTTCGAAAATGCTGGCGTGTGGATTGTGCTGAAGCGGCCCTCCCGCGAGGGCGCACACGACAGGGGCCGCTTCGGCGCTGCGCGGCCAGTGCTCTTCCACGCCAGAAGGCGGAAGCTGCAAGCAGTCGGCGGTGTCTGGAAGAGTGGCTCCCCGGGCCTGATTCGAACAGGCGACCGATCGATTAACAGTCGATTGCTCTACCGCTGAGCTACCGGGGAACGCTTCGGAGGCGCGCCTATAGCAGCGGGTTTTCGGATCTGGCAAGCACCCCGCGCGGCTTTTTTCCCGATTCTCAGTAAGTGTCTGATCCGGGACGAAAATAACTCAAAATCCGCGGCGCCTCAGGCGATGAACTGTTCCATCGTGATTCGATCGTCGAGCGCATGCTCCGGATCGAACATCAGCGTCAGGTCGCGCATGCGGTCGATCTCCACCTCCACGCGTGCGACATCCCGCACCTCGCGCTGGTCGGCGACGGCGCTCACCGGGCGCTTCTCAGCCTCCAGGATGCGAAGCGAGATGCGCGCGCGATCGGGCAGGATCGCGCCCCGCCAGCGACGCGGGCGGAACGGGCTGATCGGCGTCAGTGCCAGCATCGCGGAGCCAAGCGGCAGGATCGGGCCGTTCGCGGACAGGTTGTAGGCGGTGGAGCCTGCGGGGGTCGCTGCCAGGATGCCGTCGCAGACCAGCTCGGGCATCACCACCCGATCGTTCACGCTGACCTCGATCTTGGCCGCCTGGCGCGTCTCGCGCAGCAGCGACACCTCGTTGATCGCGGGCAGGCGGCGAACCTCGCCCGAGATCGTCTCCGTCAGCATCTCGAGCGGAGAGACCTTGAACGGCTTCGCGCGCGCCAGCCGCTCGTCGAGGCCACCCAGGCGCCACTCGTTCATCAGGAACCCGACGGTGCCGAGGTTCATGCCGAAGACCGGCACGTTGGACCGGCACTCCAGCAGCTGGTGCAGCACCTGGAGGAGGAAGCCGTCGCCGCCCAGCGCGACCACCAGCTCGGCCTCTTCCAGAGACGCCCATTCATACTGCTCGCGCAGTTCTCGCTCCGCCTCCTGCGCAGCGGGCGTCGGGGAGGCGATCAGCGCTCGGCGCAGCGGCGTGGTCATCCGCCGGTGACGCTCATGTGACGGGCAACGGCGGGGGCCGCGCCGGGCGCGATCCGGAAGTCGTGTGCGGCGGGCTTGCGCGCCATGGCGGCCTCGATCGCCGCATCGACCGCGGGCGGGCCGCCGTCGCGCAGGGCCGCGCGGAGGTCGACATGCGCATCCTGCCCCAGACAGAGGTAGAGCAATCCTTCGGTCGTCAGTCGCACGCGATTGCACCCGTCACAGAAGTTGGCGGTCAGCGGGGAGATGAGGCCCAGCCGCGTGGTGGTGCCCGCGAGCTGCCAGTAGCGGGCGGGGCCGGCGGTGCGGAAGGCATCCCGCACGAGAGAAAACCGCGCCGAGAGGTCCTCGAACACCTGGGGCAGCGGCAGGAACCGGTCGGTACGATCCTCGTCGATGACGCCGAGCGGCATGGTTTCGATGAGGGAGAGGTCGAAGCCCTGCTCCCCGCACCAGGCGAGCATGGGCGCGATCTCGTGCTCGTTGAGCCCCTTGAGGGCCACCATGTTGATCTTGATGGCGATGCCGGCCGCGCGCGCCGCCTCGATTCCTTCCAGCACCCGCGCCAGGTCGCCGGTCCGGGTGATATGCCGGAAGGTGTCGGGGTCGCGGCTGTCGAGGCTGACGTTGATGCGCCGGATCCCCGCCGCCGCCAGCGCCCCGGCATGCCGCGCGAGACGGGTGGCGTTGGTCGTCATGGTGAGCTCGTCGAGCCCGTTGCCCAGCCGGCTTCCCAGCCGCTCCGCCAGAGCCACCGTGTCGCCGCGCATCAGCGGCTCGCCGCCCGAGAGACGGATCTTGTGCACGCCGCGGGCGATGAAGCACTCCGCCAGGGTCGCGATCTCGTCGACGCTCATCAGGCGTTCGCGCGGCAGGAACTGCATCGTCTCCGACATGCAATAGCGGCAGCGGAGGTCGCATCGATCCGTCACGGAGATGCGCAGGTAGCGAATGGTGCGGCCATGCGCATCGATCAGGGCGGAGGCGCTTGCCATGCCCCTGAGCTAGGGCTTCGCCCGAGATGAGACAAGGCCGTGGCGGATTGGCGAACCCGTGCCGGGCGGCTAGGGTCCGCGCATGGGGCAGATGGGCGCAGTCGGCACGAGCCAAGGCATCGCGAACCCGATGCTGTTCCTTCTCTCCTTTCGGCAGCGCGACGAACTGTCGAACCTCTATGCCAAGGCTGGGTGGCAGGTGATCGCCGCCCGCCGCAGGGACGGTGTTGCACAGCGGTTTCGAACGAGCGGCGCCCCTGTCGCCGTCGTCGATGCGCGCGGCGCGCTGGAGGACGGGCTTGCCGCGCTGGCGGACCTTGCGGCGCCGGTATCGGACGCGCCGGGCGCGCTGCTGGCCTTGTTGTCGAAGGGGGATGCCGCGCGCCTGGACGACGTGCTTGCCGCCGGCGCCACCCATTTTCTGGTGAGCCCCGTCACCGAGATCGAGCTGGCGCAGGCGGTGCGCTTCGCCTTCCGCCACGTCGAGCGCCTGGGGGGTGGCTGGCGGGACCTGGACGGGCGCGCCGGGGCGCTTGCCTGGTCCTATGACCGGGCAAGCGATCGCCACCGCCTTTCTCCTGCCCTGGCCGCGATGCTGCATCTCGATCTTGCGCCGACGACGCATGCGCTGCTGGGGGCGCTGCCGAAATCCGCGCGTGCGAGCTTGCGCGACGCGCGCCGCAGCCTGGACGCACGGCGTCCGGCGGTCGCCTTTGCACAGACCGTTCCGGGACAAGGCCGGATGGTGGTGCATCTGCAGCGCGATCTGCAGGGCGGCGGCATGCGCGCGCTGGTGGAGCCCCTCGTCGCGGACGGCGGCGCCGCGCAGGCACCGGCCGGGCCGGAAGTATGTGACCTCGCTGGCGCCACCGCCTGGATCGACGGGCGGCTGGGCGCGGGGCGCGCGGTTTCGCTGTCGCTGGTGTCCCTGGGCGGTGTGGAAGCGATCAATCGGGACCTTGGGAGGGAGGCAGGCGACTGGCTGCTGCGCGCGGCGCTACGCCGGATCGAGGCAGCGGTCGGCGAACCGCTCGGCCGGCGGGCGGTGGTCGCGCGCGCAGAAGGCGCCGAGTTCCTGATCGGGGCATTCGGTGTGGGGCAAGCGCAGATGCAGCGTGCGGACGCCGCGGTCCGCCAGGCGCTGGCGCGTCCGTTCGTGACCGGCGAGCAGGTCGCGCGGCTCTCCACACGCATCGGTCACGTGACGAGCGTTGCAGGAGAGACCGCGGCCCAGTTGCTTCAGAGGGCGCGGTTCGCGGCCGACGCCGCAGAGGGCGATCGGCGGCGGCGCGAAGAACTCGACGGGCTGGCGCTCGATATCCCGCAGGCGATCGAGCGGGACGAGGTGGAAATCCTGTTCCAGCCGCAGGTGGCGATCGGCGGCGGCCGCATCGTGGGCGTGGAGGCGCTCGCGCGCTGGCGGCATCCCACACGGGGCGAGATCGGCGCGGAGGCTCTGTTCGGAGCGGCGGAGCGCGCCGGGCTCTCCGTCGCGCTCTCCGAGCATGTCCAGCGCTGCGCCCTGCGTCGCGCCGCGCGCTGGCCGGAGAGCCTCGCCCGCCTGCGCTTGTCGATCAACGTGACGGCGGAGGACGTAGCCCACCCCGGTTTCGCCGACCTGCTGCTCGACCGGGTCGACGCAAGCGGCTTTCCGCGCAACCGGCTGACGGTGGAGATCACCGAAAGCGGGCTGATCGAGGACTTGGGGGAGGCGTCCGGCCTGCTCGCAGAACTGCGCACCGGCGGATGCCGCGTGGCGATCGACGATTTCGGGACGGGCTATTCGAGCCTTGCCTATCTGAAGGCGCTGCCGCTCGACTATCTCAAGATCGACAAGAGCCTGACCCAGGACATCACCGGATCGCCGCGCGACCGCGTGGTGGTGCGGGGGGTGATCGACATGGCGCGATCGCTTGGTCTCGCCGTCGTGGCGGAAGGAGTCGAGACGGAGGAGCAGCTGGACCTGCTCGCCAAGGAAGGCTGCCAGTTCTTCCAGGGCTATCTCTGCGCCGAGCCGCTCGCCTTGCCGGCGCTGGAGGCGCTGGTCGCCGCGTCCTGAGCGGCTATTTCGCGGCTTGCTGCGCCTGGTACCGCTCCACGGCCTCAGACCGGCGCAGGATGCGCGCCATCGGGTCGATCACCAGATGGACACCGGCAGGCACGGTCAGGCTACCCTGATTGCCGGTCATGGAAACGGTTTCCAGGCGTTCGCCGACCTGCACCTCGACGGGCAGGGGGAAGGGACGGTCGTTCGGCGTCTTCCAGCGCAGGTGCAACTGGTCGCCGTTGCGGGTCTCGACCAGCTCGGGCAGTGCCGCCTCGTGCAGATAGATGCCGAAGAACCAGTCGAGGTCGCGCCCGGCCGCCTGCGCCGCCAGCTTTTCGAACTCGGCGGTGGTCGCGAAGCGCGGTTCGAAATTGCCCGGGCGCGGGTCCGGCCGTCCATACACCAGGCGGCGGGTGGCGTCGAAGAAGGCGGCGTCGCCGATCAGGTTGCGCAAGGTGTGGAGCACCCACGCCCCCTTGAAGTAGATGTCGGCGCCTGGGCCGCCCTTTCCGTCCTCATAGACTTCCTCGCTGGTGCGCGAGGTGCCGGAAACCAGGGGCGCCTTGTTGAAGATGCGCAAGCGCTGCTGCGCCATCATGGCGGCGTAGCGGGCCTCGCCCTCGCGCCAGCGGCCGTAGAGCGGCTGCATGTACTGGCCAAAGCCCTCGTGCAGCCAGAAGTCGTCCCAGTCGGCCGCCGTCATCTGGTTGCCGAACCATTCGTGGCTCAGCTCGTGCTGGAACAGCCAGTCGAAGCCCTCGGGCGCTTGGGCATAGTTGTTGCCATAGGCGTTGATGGTCTGGTGCTCCATGCCCATGTGCGGCGTCTCGACGACCCCCAGCTTCTCCGCGCCGAACGGGAAGGGGCCGATCAGCGTTTCGAAGAAGTCGAGCGTCGGTGCGAATTCGGCGAACAGCCGCTTCGCCTGCGCCTCCTTGCCAGGCAGGTACCAATAGTGGAGCGGCACGCTGTTGCCGAAGCGGCTGCGATAGCTGCCGGACAGCTCCGCATAGGGGCCGATGTTGAGCGCGACGTCATAGGGGTTGATCGTGGTCGCCCGCCAGTTCCAGGTCGTGCGCCCGTCCGGCAGCGTGTCGACGCCCAGCAGCACACCGTTCGAGGGCGCCTTCAGCCCCTTGGGCACGGTGATGTGGAGCGTGACGACGGCGGGTTCGCCCTGGGGGAAGTCGAAGCACGGCCAGAACAGGTCGCAGCCATAGCCCTGTGCCGTGGTCGCCGCCCAATGGGAGCCGTCCGGCGCCTGCGACCAGACGATGCCGTCGTCCCAGGGCGCCCGGACCGCGACATGCGGCGTGCCCGCATAGGTGATGCGCAGGGGTATGCTCGCACCGGCGGCAACCGGGCTGTCCGGCGTCACGGTCAGCACGCCGTCGACATGGCTCCAGGCGGCCCGCGGCAGTGTCTTGCCGGCGAGCGCGACCTCGGAAACCGGTAGATTGGTGTCGAGGTCGATCAGCAGCCGCTGGACGGGTGCGAGGGTGTGCAGCTCCAGCGTTGCGACACCGGACAGCTGCTGACGCGACGGGATCACCTCGATCGCGAGGTCGGCCGAATGCAGCCGCAGGGCAGCGCGCTCGGCAGTCAGTGCTCCGCCCGAACGCTGGGTCTGCGCGCTGATGGGGGGCATTCCCTTCTCGATCGGGTGGGCGGACGCGGGGAGCGAGAGCAGAAGCGGGAGGAGCGGCGCAGCGTTCTTGAACATCGCTACTTCATGGGCGACGTGGCTGCGCCCCACAAGCCGGCGGGGAGCGTGGTTGCGGTCGACCGGCGATTGATGCCGCCGCGCCACATCCCCATATACAGGCCAATGGCGCCGGCGTGCGGCGCCGCCGGAGTTTGCATGAACAAGTCCTATCCCGTCTTGCCGCTGCGCGATATCGTGGTTTTCCCGCACATGATCGTTCCGCTGTTCGTCGGCCGCGACAAGTCGGTCGCGGCGCTGGAAGCGGCGATGGCGGCCGACAAGGAGATCTTCCTGGTCGCCCAGCTCGATCCTGCGGAGGACGATCCCAGCCGCGACGATCTCTACGACATGGGCGTCACCGCCGAGGTGCTGCAGCTGCTCAAGCTGCCGGACGGCACGGTTCGCGTGCTGGTGTCGGGCAAGGAACGTGCCGCGCTCGACACGCTCGACGAGAGCGGCAGCTTCCTGACCGCCAGCGTCGCCCCTGTTGAGGGTGCGGTTGCCGAGGGTACGGAGGTCCAGGCGCTGATGCGCTCGGTCGTCGACCAGTTCGAGAATTACGCGAAGCTCAACCGCAAGCTGCCGTCCGAAACGGCTGGCCAGCTGGGCGAGCTGGAGGATCCGTCGCGCCTGGCCGATGCGGTCGCCGGCAACATCGCCGTGAAGGTCGCGGACAAGCAGTCGCTGCTGGTCGAGAGCGATCCCGTCAAGCGGCTGGAGATGGTCTTCGCCTTCATGGAAGGCGAGCTGGGCGTGCTCCAGGTGGAGAAGAAAATCCGCAGCCGCGTGAAGCGGCAGATGGAGAAGACCCAGCGCGAATATTACCTCAACGAGCAGTTGAAGGCGATCCAGCGCGAGCTCGGCAACGAGGGCGAGGAAGGCGAAGGCGACGAGATCGCCGAGCTGACCCAGAAGATCGCGACGCTGAAGCTGTCCAAGGAAGCGCGTACCAAGGCGACGGCCGAGCTCAAGAAGCTCAAGACCATGGCGCCGATGTCGGCCGAGGCGACGGTGGTGCGCAACTATCTCGACGTGCTGCTGGGGCTGCCCTGGGGCAAGCGCTCCAAGCTCAAGAAGGACCTGCCCACCGCGCAGGCCGTGCTCGACCAGGACCATTATGCGCTGGAGAAGGTGAAGGACCGGATCGTCGAATATCTCGCGGTCCAGGCGCGCACCAACAAGCTGAAGGGGCCGATCCTGTGCCTCGTCGGACCTCCCGGCGTCGGCAAGACCTCGCTCGGCAAGTCGATCGCCAAGGCGACGGGGCGCGAGTTCATCCGTCAGTCGCTGGGCGGCGTGCGCGACGAGGCCGAGATCCGCGGCCACCGCCGCACCTATATCGGTTCGCTGCCGGGCAAGATCGTCACCAACCTGCGCAAGGCGGGGGCGAGCAATCCGCTGTTCCTGCTCGACGAGATCGACAAGCTCGGCCAGGATTTCCGCGGCGACCCCGCCTCGGCGCTGCTGGAAGTGCTCGATCCGGAGCAGAACGCGAAGTTCAGCGACCATTACCTCGAGATCGACATCGATCTGTCGGACGTGATGTTCGTGTGCACGGCCAACTCGCTCAACCTGCCGCAGCCGCTGCTCGACCGCATGGAGATCATCCGGCTGGAGGGGTACACCGAGGACGAGAAGGTCGAGATCGCCGAGCGGCACCTGATCGCCAAGCAGATCGACGCGCATGGGCTGAAGGAAAGCGAGTTCGCGCTCACCAACGAGGGCCTGCGCGACCTGATCCGCTACTACACGCGCGAAGCCGGCGTCCGCACGCTGGAGCGTGAGATTGCCAAGCTCGCGCGCAAGGCGCTGCGCCGCATCCTGGAAGGGAAAGCGGAGAGCGTCACGGTGACGCCGGAGAACCTCCACGAGTTCGCGGGCGTACGGAAGTATCGCTTCGGCGTGGGCGAGGAGGAGCACCAGATCGGTGCCGTCACTGGCCTCGCCTGGACCGAGGTGGGCGGCGAACTGCTCACCATCGAGTCCGTGACCGTGCCCGGCAAGGGCGCGATCAAAACGACCGGCAAGCTCGGCGACGTGATGAAGGAGTCGGTCGAGGCGGCGATGAGCTTCGTGAAGGCCCGTGCCCCCACCTATGGCATCAAGCCGAGCCTGTTCGCGCGCAAGGACGTGCACGTCCACCTGCCCGAGGGCGCGGTGCCCAAGGACGGTCCTTCGGCGGGCATCGGCCTGGTCACCTCGATCGTCTCGACGTTGACGGGCGTGCCGGTGCGGCGTGAGGTGGCAATGACCGGCGAGGTAACGCTGCGCGGCCGCGTGCTGCCGATCGGCGGCCTCAAGGAAAAGCTCCTGGCGGCGATGCGCGGCGGTATCACCACCGTGCTGATCCCGCAGGAGAACGAGAAGGACCTGGCCGACCTCCCCGCGAACATCCGCCAGGGGCTGGAGATCGTGCCGGTCAGCCACGTCGACGAGGTGCTGCGGCTGGCGCTCACCGGCCCGCTGGAGGCGATCGACTGGACCGATGCCGACGAGCTGGCGGTGCAGCCGCCGGCGGCGGTGCCAGGCATCGGCGAGGTACGTCACCACTGATCCCGACGCTTCGGTCAAGGGCCGCGGGGGGTGGAGTAACCACTCCCGCGCGGCCTACGCCGGTGCGGCTGGATGGCGCATCCCTGGGGTGGGGTGCGGCCGAATTGCTTTGACAGGGCCGGGGAGAGGCGCATTAACTGCCCCGGCTGCCGGGGGGGCGGAAAGGCCGATCGCGTGCCCTGCTCCCCAACGACAAAAAGGGGTTAGAACGAATGAACAAGCAGGAGCTGATTGGTCAGGTCGCCGATCTTTCGGGACTGGGCCGCGGTGATGCGACCAAGGCAGTCGAGGCGGTGTTCGAGTCGATCTCGGCCGCGCTCAAGAAGGGCGACGAGGTGCGTCTGGTGGGTTTCGGCACCTTCTCTGTCAGCAAGCGCAAGGCGTCGACCGGCCGCAACCCGCGCACCGGCGAGCCGATGACGATCAAGGCATCCTCGCAGCCCAAGTTCAAGGCGGGCAAGGGCCTGAAGGACTCGGTCAACTGATCGACCTTGCGGGTTTTTGAGGCGAAGGGGCTGGACAGCCTGGTTTCCACCGCCTAAAGGCCCGCTTCCCGTTTCGCCGAAAGGCGCACGGGCGCGTAGCTCAGTGGTAGAGCACTGTGTTCACACCGCAGGGGTCGCTGGTTCAATCCCAGCCGCGCCCACCATATCGAACCCGCGCCGTCCGGCCGCTCCAGCATTGCTGAAGAGGCCGGGCGGCGTTGCGGTTTTCGGGGCTCGTCTCCTGCTTATCGGGGCGTGAGCTCGACCAGCGCGCCATTATCGCCGTCGCGCAGGATCCAGAGCGATCCGCCGGGCCCTTCCTCCACCTCGCGGGTGCGTGCGCCAAGGCCGATCCGCGCCACTTCGCTGGCTCGGTCGCCGATCACACGGACGCGGACCAGGCCCTGCTGCACCAAGCCGGCAAGCAGGAAGTCGCCGGTCCAGCCCGCGAAGGTCGAGCCGCGATACTGGATCATTCCGCCCGGCGCGATCACCGGCGACCAGCTGACCAGCGGCGCTGTGTAGGCGCTGTTCGTGGAATGCCGGGGAATCGAGGTTCCGTCGTAATTGTCCCCTTCGGACACCCGCGGCCAGCCATAGTTCTTGCCCGCGACGATCAGGTTGAACTCGTCTCCACCGGCAGGACCCATCTCGGATTCGAACAGCCGTCCGTCCGCGGCGAACACCAGCCCATAGGGGTTGCGGTGGCCAAGGCTCCAGATCTCGGGACGGGCATCGGCTGTGGATGAGAAGGGGTTTCCGGCGGCCGGAGTGCCGTCAAGGTTGATCCGGACGATCTTGCCGAGGGTTCCGGCCATGTCCTGTGCGGGCGCTCCTTGCTGGCGCTCCCCCGTGCTGATGAACAGGTATCGGCCATCCGGCGCGAAGGCGAGCCGCCCGCCCAGCTGCCCGCCCGTCGTCGCCGGGGTCTCCCGCCAGATCACCACGACATCCTCCAGGCGTGGTGTCCCGGAGAGGGTGAGGGTCGCACGCGCGACCGCGAGCCGTTCTCCGCCCGAAGCCGCCTCCGCATAGGTGATCCAGATGCGATTGTTCGAGGCGTAGCCGGGATCGAGGACGACGTCCTGCAAGCCCAGTTGACCGGCAAACCGGACGGAGGGCACGTTTGCGACCGCAGTCTTGGCGCCGGATTGGGTGACGAGTTGCAGGCGCCCGGGCTTTTCCGTCACGAGCATGCGGCCGTCCGGAAGAAACACCATGGCCCACGGGTTGTCGAAGGTGGCTACCACCCGTTGGTCGACGGCGACGACCGGCTCGGGAGTCGGGGAGGGGGTCGGCGTGGGAGTCGGTGTCGGAGAGGGGGTGGGCGTCGCGACCGGGGGTGGCGAACCGCTCTCTGCGCCATCATCACCACCGCACCCCGCCAGGCTCACCGCCAAGAAGGCCCAGAGAAACGAACTTGCCCGCATCTTGTGCTGCTCCATCCGCGATCACCCGCTTGGCTGGATTAGCGCACCTCTCGCCCACCGATGCAATGGGCGCTCGCCGGTATCTTGTTGCCGAACAATTTCACGCCCTGGACTATCCCGTGGACTGCGCTGCCCGGCTCCATTCTTGCGCAAGAAGGTGATCCGCGCGAGCGGTTGGCGTCCTGCACGCCCTCCGATCTTCGGCTCAGGTTCGTTCGGGGAAGGTCCGGGCACTGTTCATCGGGGGGTAGGTGTCGCCCGCGGTTCGGCTCATCGCGTCGCGATGAACCAAAGCCGGGCGCTGGGGGTTAGCCAGGGAAGACGCGGTGGCGGACCGAGTAAGATCCCCTGCCGCGCCTGGATATTTTCCCCGAGGAAAGGGAGCATGATCTTGAACACCACCCTCTTGAAGATCGCCGTGGGCATGGCCTGCGCATTGCCGTTGGGCGCCTGCATGGGGGACGACTATGGCCGTCCCGGCTACAACAGCCAGAACGGTTATGGCCAGTCAGACTACCGCCGCGGGGATGATCGCCGCCGTGAGGGCGAGCGCCGACGGCGCCTGTCCGAAAACGACCGGATCTATCGGGGCAATGACGGCCGCTATTACTGCAAGCGCGACGACGGGACCGAAGGGACCATCATCGGCGGCCTGGCGGGCGGCGTGCTCGGGAACATCATCGCCCCGGGCGGCTCGAAGACGCTCGGCACCATCCTGGGTGCGGGCGCGGGTGCGCTGGGCGGACGCGCGATCGACCGCAACAGCGTCGAATGCGACTAAGCAGAAGGCTTCCGGCGCGCGACAGGCTCGCGCGCCGGAGTTTCTCTCATCAGAAGCGCGTGCGCACGCCGACTGCGTAGAGGCTGTCGTCGGTGCGGGTGTCGCGCCACAGGAAATCCTGGTCGATGTAGCTGCGATAGCGGGACCGCAGGATGTTGCTGCCCTCGACCGTCAGGGTCACGTTCTTGTTGATGTCATAGCCCAGGCTGAAGTCCAGGCGGCCGTTGGGCCGGACGTAGTTCAGCCAGGTCTCCGTGCCGACCGGCCGGACGTCGCCCGCGCCCGAGCGGTCCTCGTCGAAGTACTTCGAGCGATAGGTGTAGACCACGCGGGCCGAGATGCCGTTGCGATCGTACAGCAGGCCGGCGTTGAAGTTATACTTCGACACGCCTTGCAGTGTGTAGCCTGCCAGCGGATCATCGCCCCCGATCTTGGAATCGGCGAGGGTGAAGTTGCCGAAGGCGCCGAAGCCGGCAAGGTCGCCCGGCAGGAACGAGAAGAAGGTCTGGGCGCTGACCTCGATGCCCTTCAGCTTGGCACTGCCGACGTTGCGGGGGCGCGAGATGTTGTAGACGATGCCGTCGATCTCTTCGGCGGTCACGCCGTTGACGACCCGATCGCTGATGTCGCGGTAGTAGCCGGCGATCGCGAAATACCCGTCATTCCAATAATATTCGAAGGTCGCGTCGAAGCTGTCCGACTTCTGCGGGCGCAGGTCCGGATTGCCGCCGGAGCCGCTGTTGCGGATGTTAGGGTTCGTCGAGACGATGTAGTTGAGGCCCGGGTTGAGCGAGGCGAAGCTCGGCCGCGCGATGGTGCGTGCATAGGTAGCGCGTAGCTGGAGCCCGCCGCCGAGCTGCAGTCGCGCGCTGGCGTTGGGCAGCCAATCCGTGTCGCTGTTCGAGCTGGTGGTCGTCACCGGCGAGCCGCTGACGACGCCGGTGCCGGTGATGTCCCGGTCCGTGCGCGTGTACCGGACGCCGAGCTTGCCATCGAGAACCACCGGGCCGCTGCCGAACGGCACTTCGTACCCTGCCTGGACATAGCCGGCGTAGCTATTCTCCCCGACATTGAACTCACGCGTGGGGTCGAATGCAGGCTGGCCATCCGGCGCGCCGAAGAAGTCCCGGATGGTGGCCTGGCCGGAATCCGACAGCAGATAGTCGCGGGAGGGGAGCAGGAAGGGGGCCCCGTTGTTGATCTGCGGAATGCCCGGCGCGCGCTCCAACGGCAGGTCGATCGCCGTGATCGGCGTCGCGAACGAGCCTCCCGGCGGCGCGACGCCCAGCTGGACCTGCTGGAAGCGGGCGCTGCGATCGGCATAGCGGGCGCCGACCTCGATCGTCTTCAGGATCGTATCGGTCTCGTACGTCGCATCGCCCTTGACCGCGAACAGGCCGCCGCTGGAGCGCACATAGTCCTGGAACAGGGCGTTGATGAAGGTGAGGCCGCGTGCATCCGCCATGGGGTTGCCCGGCGCGGTGATCGTCGCGGTCTGATCGTCATTCACCAACGCGAGCGTCGCCTCCGGCACCCGCTTGCCGATGTCGACGATGAAGTTCTCGTTGTTGACGATCGAACGTTCGTAGCTGACGTCGACGTTCGCCTTCAGCCGGTCGCGGTCGAAGCGGAAGCCGCCTGCCGCGAGCCAGGTGTCGGTGCGATTGTTGTGCGCCTGGGTGGAGCTGAACGCCTCCAGGTTGTTGAACGTGGCGGAAGTGAAGCCGCACAGCTGCTGCTGCGTGATCTGCGTGGGGTCGGTGGTGGCGTTCGGGTTGAAGCCGTCCGGCCCGACGTTCGCCGTAAAGCAGTTGTCGCTGCGCACGATGTTGGAGACGCTCTCCGCCGTTCCCAGCCGATACTCGTAGAAGCCGGTCGAGAACTTGCTGCGGTAGGCCGAATAGAGGCCGTCGATGTAGATCTCGAGGCTGGGTGTCGCCTGCCACTGGATCGAGCCGTTGGCCTGGGGGCGCTGGTAGCGGCCGTATTCGTTGAGGCCGCCCGTCGAGATCGGCAGCAGAATGCCTTCGCTGCTGCCGCTGCCGGCACGCCGCTCCGCCACATAGTTGTACGGGCGGTTGAACGGGATGTCGTACCAGGAGACGTTGAGCAGCGCCCCGATCTCGCCGATGCTGGTGTCCCAGCGATCGGTGGCAAGGAAGCTCACCTGCGGCCCCAGCTTCTCCACGTTGGACGGGTAGTTGAGCTTGCCGCTGATCGCGATCGTCGGCTCGGTATAGTTGAACGGCTTGTTGAGGCGCAGGTCGATGGTACCGGCGACGCCGCCCTCGATCAGGTTCGCGGTGTTCGACTTATAGACGTCCAGCCGCGCGATCGCCTCGGCCGGCAGATCCTGGAAAGCGAAGGTGCGTCCATCGGACGTGAAGATTTCACGTCCGTCGAGCGTGGTGAGAATGTCGCCGAGGCCGCGGATTAGCGGGTTCTGGATCTCGTTGTTGCCGCCCACCGTCACCTGGACGCCCGGCACGCGCTGAAGCGCGGCGGCAGTCGTGGGATCGGGGAACTTGCCGATGTCCTGGGCGACGATTGAATCCACGACCTGGGCTGCCGTCCGCTTGATCTCGGCCGCGCGGGCGAGGCTGGCGCGGATACCGGTGACGACGATTTCGGAACCATCGTCGGCGGCAGTCGCATCACCCGCCTGGTCCGGGGCCTCGGCGGGCGAGCCGGCCGTCGACTGGGCTGTGCCTGCAGCGGCGCCATCCTGGCCGTTGGCTGGCGTGGTCCCTTCCTGCGCCGCCTGGGCATGGGCGTGGCCGGCAATGGCAAGGGCGATCACGGACGCGGTAAACGCGGGAATCCTGCGCATGAAACACTCTCCTGAACTCCCGGCGTGTCGGTCAGGGGCCTCCGCCGGTTCTTGTCGGATACTACGCTGCTGCTGCCACCGGTTCAAGCATACTTGTCTTATTATATATGCGGTCTCAGGCTCGGGCCGGTGGGTCGTCTACCAGCGTCGGAACGGCGTCGAAGTCTGGGGCGATGCTTCCTGAGAACCGAAGCAACCGGCGCGATAAGCAGCGTGCGCCCCCCATTCAGGCGCGTCGGCCGGGAGCATCAAAAGGGGGCGCAGAACGGCCGAACAGGTTCTTTGGCCCGGGCTGTTGCTGCCGCTCAGTCCGCGGCCGCACCCTGTTCAGCCGTGGGGGCCTGTTGCCGCAGGAACGCGATCACGTCGGCGCGGTCCACGCCGTTCGGCATCCCTGCATAGATCATCGAAGTGCCCGGTGCGAACCGCTGTGGGTTCTGGAGCCAGGCGTCCAGACGCTCGGGCGTCCAGATCCCGCCGATTGCCTCCAGTGCGGCGGTGTAGCCGAAGCGGCGACTGCCGGCAGCGACCGGGCGTCCCACGACTCCGTGAAGGTTCGGTCCGTTACGATCGCCGCCGCCCGGAGCAACGGTGTGGCAGGCGGCGCACTGGCGGAACAGCCGCCGGCCCTGCGCGACGTCTGCTTGCGCGAGCCGCTCGACAAGAGGGGCGCGGGATCGCGCGTCCGCCCGGCGCGGATCGCTGCTGGACCCGTCACAGGCGGCGGGGACGGCGAGCACGGCGATCGCGATCCACCGGGGCAGCATGCGGCGACCGGCGGCTCGCCGGCCGTGCTCTCCGGTGTGCCATTTCTGCGCGCTGTCGGTGCGACGAAAACCGCTCATTGCGCAGCCATAGGGAGTCGCAAAGCGCGTGGCGAGGGATCCCTGGCGGCCCGGCCGGCTTGTCACGCTTCTGTAACGTTCCCGTCACCGCGTTGTCTCCGGAATCGCATCAACGTGTCACCTCCGCTGCCTAGGAGGGCCGCCGAGGCCGATGGGGGAACGTCCTCCGATCGGTCGCGCCTGTCCTGCAAGCCCCGGGGTTTTTCCCGGAACGGAGATTTCATGGCCGACCTGAAGCGCATGAGCCTGATCCTGCTGACGAGCTGCGCCGCGGTGGCGCTGGCCGGCTGCGACGGTTCCTCGAGTGTGGCATCGCCTGGCGAAGGCACCGTAGTGATCCCGGGAACGCCGACCCCGACGCCGACCCCTCAGCCCACGCCGACCCCGACGCCCGGCACGCCGGCCGCGGACTGCCCGACCGGCACCAGCAACGTCGGCGTCATCGGCAACTATCGCAGCTGCCGCCTGCCGTCGCAGATCACCTCGGCGCTGTCGCTGCCGAAGGTCGCAGGCGTCGCCTATGAGATGAACGGCCGCGTCGACGTGGGCGTCGACATCGGCGGTGCAGGCAACGCTCCGGGCGGCGTCAGCGCGACGCTGACCATCGCGCCGGGCGCGATCGTCTATGCAAAGGCCGACGGCGACAACGACTTCCTGGTGGTGAACCGCGGCTCGCGGCTGGTTGCCGAGGGCACCGAGACCCAGCCGATCATCTTCACCGCGCAGCAGAACCTGACCGGCGAAGTGACCGACGAGACGCAGGGGCTGTGGGGCGGCATCATTCTCGCCGGCCGCGCGCCGATCTCGAACTGCAACGCCACCGTCTCGCCGGGTTCGGCGCAGTGCGAGAACGTCGTCGAAGGCACCAGCACCGCGCTGTATGGCGGCGCGACGCCCACCGACAACAGCGGCACCATCCGCTACGTCCAGATCCGCTACTCGGGCACGATCATCAGCCCGAATAATGAACTGCAGGGCCTGACGCTGGGCGGCACCGGTTCGGGCACCGCCATCGACCACGTCCAGGTCCACAACAGCTCGGACGACGGCATCGAGATCTTCGGCGGCCGCACCAACCTGCGCTACCTGGTGATGACCGGCGCCGATGACGACGGCCTGGATACCGATGTGGGTTGGCAGGGCTTCGTCCAGTTCCTGCTCGCGATCCAGAAGCCGAACAACACGCAGAGCGACACCTACGCGACGGAGATCGACTCCAACGGCAACGAGGACGTGCTGCCGCGCCAGCGCTACAATCTCGCCAACTTCACCTTCGTGCATACGTCGAGCGGCGTGAACGCGGCGATCCGTATCCGCGGTGGTGCCGACGCACGCTTCGTCAACGGCATCGTCGTCAGCCCGGTCGCCTGCCTGAACATCGTCGCGGGCGCCGATGCCAGCGGCAAGACCACGATCCGCCCGGCCAACCCGGCGCTCGAGGATCAGGGTCCGCCGATGTTCGACTCGGTGCTGTTCGGCTGTGCGAACCCCTATGCGGAGACCACCGTCAACAACATCACCGTCACCAGCGCCGAACAGCGCGCGGTGTTCACGGCCGGCACGAACAACCTGGAGAATGGTTCGGGCCTGCTGTCCAACACCTACTTCCCGGCCGGTGCCGCGCTTTCGGCGACGCCGTTCGACGCCTCCACCCTCAACCCGACGGGCACCAGCTTCCTGGTGAAGACCAGCTACGTCGGCGCGGTGAATGGTGCGAACGACACCTGGTACCGCGGTTGGACCTGCAGCTCGAACCGGGCGGCATTCGCGACCAGCGCCAGCTGCACCGCGCTTCCCAACTAAGACCGATGGGCGGGGGACGTTCGCGTCCTCCGCCCCACATTTCCTGACCAGACCGCCGGGGCAGCAGCCATGAAGAAGACCGTGTTCCTGACCACTCTGCTCGCCTCGACAGCCTGGGCGCTGCCGGTTCAGGCGCAGACCACCACCACGCCTGCGACCCCGCCGGCCGGAACCACCGTCTCCCCGGACGCGGGTGCGCCCGCCGAACCGGAGGTCGACGTGTCGACGCCGGGCGCGGACATGGGCGGCGAGATCGTGGTGGTCGGCCGCAACATTCCCGACGCAGTCCGCGCGACCCCGCAGGTCGTGAACGTCCTTTCCACCGCCGACATCGCGCGGACCGGGGAAGGCGACATCGCCGGCGCGCTGCAGCGGGTGACCGGCCTTTCGGTCGTGGGCAACGGCTTCGTCTATGTCCGCGGTCTGGGTGACCGCTATTCTTCGTCGCTGCTCAACGGGTCTCCGCTGCCCAGTCCCGAGCCGCTGCGCCGCGTGGTGCCGCTCGACATCTTCCCCACCAACGTCATCGCCTCTGCGCTGGTGCAGAAGAGCTATTCCGTGAACTATCCCGGCGAGTTCGGCGGCGGCGTGGTGAACCTGACCACCCGCGCCGTCCCCGAGGAGACCTTCCTTCAGATCGGCGGCTCGCTCAGCGCCGACACGGTCACGACCAGCGAACTCGGCTACGTCTATGATGGCGGCCGCTACGACTGGACCGGGTTCGACAGCGGCGAGCGCGACGTGCCGGGCTTCGTCAACGGTGCAGGTGCGGACGGCACCTCGCTGACGCCGGCGCAACTCACCCAGATGTCGAACGCGCCCACGACGCTGCTTCAGGAGAATGCGCAGCTTCCGGCGAATTATTCCGCCGAGATGAGCTTCGGCACGGCCAAGGATGTCGGCGCCACGCGCATCGGCGTGATCGCGGCGGCGGGCTTCAGCAACACCTGGCGCACCCGCGACGCGGTCCAGCAGGTTACCGACAGCCCCGACGCGATCCTGCTGCGCGACTTCCACACCGTGCTGACCGACAATCGCGCGATCCTGAACGGGTTGCTGGGGCTGGGCGCCGAGTTCGGCGAGAACCGCATCCGCTTCACCAACCTCTATGTCCACGACACGCTGAAGCAGGGGCGGCTGTCGCGCGGCTCGACCGCGAACATCGGGACGCTGCCCAACGGCATCGATCCCTTCATCACCCAGAACACCAACTGGTTCGAGCGGCAGCTGATCGACAGCCAGGTCGTCGGCGAGTTCAAGCTGGGCGACGTCTCGCTCGACCTGCGCGGCGCCTACGCCAACACGCAGCGCAACGCGCCGTACGAGCGCGCCTTCACCTACCAGTACAACGAGGGGCTGGAGCGCTACACCAACAACCTGTCCGGGCTCCAGTCCGCCAGCGTCGCCTTCAGCGAGCTCGACGAGGACCTGTGGTCCGGCCAGGCGAACGTCAGCTGGAAGGTCCCCGCGGCGCGGGAGATCATTCTGTCGGCGGGCTATGCGTACAACGACACCGACCGGGACTCGACGCGCTACACCTTCCAATATTCGGCCGCCAACAACGGCGCGCTCGATCCGGTGATCTCGCAGCTACGGCCGGACTATCTGCTGTCCGACTATACGGTGCTCACCAACGGCATCTATCTGCGCAACACCTCCACGGGGCAGGGCGCAGCCGCCTATAGCGCGAGCCTGCGCGTCCATGCCGGCTATGCACAGGCCGAAGCGGAAGTCCTGGACGGCCTGCGCGGTACGCTGGGCGTCCGCTACGAGGATGCGGTGGAAGAGGTGCTGCCGTCGGGCGGCGCCGCCGGCACGCGGCTTGCCAACGATTACTGGCTGCCAGCCGCCACGATCACCTGGAACTTCGCCGAGGACATGCAGCTGCGGCTCCATGCCTCCAAGACGCTCGCGCGGCCGCAGTTCCGCGAACTCGCGCCCCAGCTCTACCAGGATTTCGAAAGCGACCGCCTGTTCTTCGGCAACGTGTTCCTGAAGGACTCGCAGCTCTACAACGGCGAAGCGCGCTTCGAATGGTATTTCGCGCGCGATCAGCGGCTTTCGCTTGCCGGCTTCTACAAGAAGATCGACGATCCGATCGAGGCCGTGGCGTTCTTCCCCGCAGGCACGGACACGCTCCAGACGGGCTTTGCCAACGCTCCGTCCGCACGGCTGTTCGGCGGCGAGGTCGAGTTCCAGAAGTACGTGCCGCTCGCCAGCCTCGGCGGGGATTTCTTCGCGACCCGCCGGCTCGTGCTGATCGCCAACTACACCTACACCGACTCCAAGATCAAAGCCGACGACAGCCTAATCGCAAGCCCGCTCCAGTCGGGTACCGAGCCGGTGCTCCGCCCGGCCAACGTGCTGTTCCAGGACGGTGCGCCGCTGGTGGGCCAGTCGGACCATCTGGTGAACCTGCAGTTCGGCATCGAGGATACCGAGCGGCTGTCCCAGCTGACGGTGCTGTTCAACTACGCGAGCGATCGCGTCACCAACCGAGGTCCCGTGGGCGGCGGCGGCGGCGTGCGTCTTCCCGACCTGGTGGAGCGTCCCGGCATCCGCCTGGACGTGGTGGGCCGGCAGGGCATCGAGGTTGCCGGCAAGGCCATCGAGGTGAAGGCGGAGGTCCGCAACCTGACCGGCACCCGCTATCGCGAGTCGCAGAGCTTCGCCGACGGCCAGCGAGTCGACATCAACAGCTATCGCCTCGGCCGCATCTTTTCGCTGGGTGCGAGCATCACCTTCTGATTGGCGGGGCCGGAAGTAGCGCTAACGACCTTGCGAAGTGAGCGGCAAGAACCGGCCCAGTCGCTGTCATCGAATCTCCACCGACCGCGTGCATGGAAGAGGGACTCGCGGGCACTTCTGGAGTATATAACGCAGGTGAGTGTCGCGTGAGCTGAGGAGGGACATACTCGCGCGGTGGGTGCGGTTCGCCGGCACCGCCAATGGAGAGTACGATGCAGAGGGAAGACGACCTTCAGTATTACTACAAGCGCGCTGAGACCGAGCTGGAGCGGGCGCAGAGCGCGGTCGACCCGGCGGCGGTGAAGGCGCACTACCTGCTTGCTGGCTATTACCTTGACCGGGTCTACAACCGCGAGCTTCCGGCCGGTCATGGCCGCTAAGCAGGGCCCTAGCCCGGAAGAGCTGGAGCGCCAGGCGCTCGGCGCGCCTTCGCTCGCGGAGGCGCAGGCGATCGCGCAGCACGCGGATCAACTGCGGCGGCGCAGCGGCATGGGCTCGCTGCGACCGCGCGGCATGCTGTCTCCGATCTTCCGCAACTGACGATGCCGCGTTCCGATCGGAACCGGCTCACCAGCCCCAGGGGCGCTCCCGAAACCATTTGGTGAGCACATATTTGGTGCCCGCGCGCACCTTCATGCCGTGGTGGATGGTCGAGGGGTTGCACGACCCGTCCGGCCGCTTGTTGTTCCACGCGAGGAGCTTGCCGGTTTCCGGCTGAACGATCTTGTCGATCGCCTTGAACCGCGTCGCGCCACCTGCCTCTGGTTCGTTAAGGTACAGCATGACCGTCCAGGTACGGTTTCCCGCCACCCCGCAGTATCGCTGGAAGTCGATGCCGGTCGGCTCGAAATAGTCGGTGTGGGCCTTGAACTCCTGACCCACGGCATAGCGCTGGCCCTGCAGCGGCTCGCCATGGGCCGGGTCGATGCCGCAGAAGCGGTGAATGCGCGCCTCAACCTCCGCGACCTCGGGATCGAACCGGTCCAGGTCGCAGGTCTCACTGGTGCGGAATGCCGCGTCGCCGTTGGAGTCGGAGATGGTGGAGGGCCGACGCTGCGCGTCGATCCGCGCGATCATCGCCGCGCAGAGTTCCGGCGGCAGGAAATTCCGGACCATGAACAGCGCGAGCTTGGGGCTGGGCACCCGCTGCACGCCCGGTTGCGCGAGAATTTGGGCGATGATCGGTTCCGCCGGAAAGCCGGAGCCGAGCGAGGGGGATGTCAGCGTCTGCATGAGGGTGTTTCCTGCCAAAGTCCGGGCCGCGTTTCCAGCCGAAGGCTGCCAGGCCCGAGGGTGGGGACATTCTTTGCGCCGGATGTGCGACACGCGCTTGACGAAGTTCACCGACCGCGTCTAAGCGGCCGGCTTCGCGGCGACCGTAGTTCAATTGGTTAGAGCGCCGGCTTGTGATGCCGGAAGTTGCGGGTTCAAGTCCCGTCGGTCGCCCCACTCCTTTCCCTGACACGCGGATATTTAGCCAGTGCAGACCGACTGGGGCTTCCCCGATTTCGACGATCACGAAGGCGTGCATCTCTTCTCGGATCGGGAGACCGGCCTCCAGGCGGTAGTCGCGGTTCACTCCACCAAGCTGGGTCCGGCCGCCGGCGGCGTGCGCTTCTGGCACTATGCCGACAGTGCTGCTGCGATCACGGACGCGCTGCGCCTCTCGCGCGGCATGAGCTACAAGAACGCGATGGCTGGCCTGCCGCTGGGCGGTGGCAAGGGCGTCGTGCTGGCTGATTCGGCACGCACCAAAACCCCCGAAATGCTCCAGGCGTTCGGCCGCGCGGTCGAGTCGCTGGGCGGCCGCTACATCACAGCCGAGGATGTCGGCATTTCCGAAGCGGACATGACGGCAATCGCCAAGGCGACTCGCTATGTCTCCGGCCTTCCGGCTGAGGGCGAGAACGTCGGTGGCGATCCGGGGCCCTACACGGCCAAGGGCGTGTATCTGGGCGTTCGTGCCGCAGCCGAGCGTGCGCTGGGTGCCAGCGACATGAAGGGCGTTCGCGTCGCGGTCCAGGGCCTCGGCAGCGTCGGTGGTCGGCTGGCTGAGATGCTCGCCGCCGATGGCGCCGTGCTGACGGTTGCCGATGTGGATGCAGCCCGTGCGCAGCGCTTCGCCGATGCCCATGGCGCCACCGTGGCGGCGCCCGACGCAGTGCTGACAAGCGAGGTCGACATCGTCAGCCCGAACGCGCTGGGTGCGATCTTGGACGCAGCGACGATCGACGCGCTCCGCTGCAAGGCGGTGGCCGGCGGCGCCAACAACCAGCTGGCGACTCACGCGGACGGCGCGCGCCTGCACGGCCGCGGCATCCTCTATGCGCCCGATTATGTCATCAACGCGGGCGGCATCATCAACGTCGCGCTGGAGTATCTGGGGCAGGGCGACCGCGCCGAGGTCGACGCGCGCATCGGCCAGATCCCGGAGCGACTGGTCGAGGTCTGGGACGAAGCGGAGCGCACCGGCGCCTCGCACGCCGAGGTCGCGGACCGCCTGGCGCAGCGCCGCATCGGGCGCTGAGCCGGCCCGCCGGTCTTCCGGCGAACTCGGAGAGGTTGCTGACCCGGGCCGCGGTCTGTGCAGAGGTTCCGCCTGGATGCCGAGCTTCCTCAGCACGACGGCAATTGGCGGGCCTGCGGTTCCCGCCGCACCAGTTTGACCCGGCGCAATGTTGTGGAAAGCGCCATCGCCGAATAAGCGCAGGCTCGGGGTGACGCCCCGGGCAATTTCGCTTAACCCTTGTGGCTGATCGTGCCGACCCTCCACGCCTTTGCCAATCCGACGCGCTTCCTGTCGATCGCCCGTCCGCTGACGCCGGTGCTGCTTGCGCTCGGCGCGGCGCTGCTGCTGTTCGGCAGCTGGGCGGGGCTGACCCAGACGCCGCCCGACTATCTACAGGGCGAGACGGTCCGCATCCTCTACATCCATGTCCCCGCCGCCTGGCTGGGCATGGGCGGCTGGACCGGCATCGCCGTGTCCAGCATCACCTATCTCGTCTGGCGGCATCCGCTGGCGGCAATCGCCGCGCGGGCGGTGGCGCTGCCGGGGGCGGTGTTCGCGGGGCTCTGCCTCGGGACCGGCTCGATCTGGGGGCGCCCGACATGGGGCACCTGGTGGCAGTGGGACGGGCGGCTGACGTCGATGCTGCTGCTGTTCTTCGTCTACCTCGCCTATCTGGCGCTGTCGCGCGCCGATGCCGAGCGCGACGGAGACGGACGCATCCCCGCCTTGTTCGGCATCGCCGGCACCGCGCTGCTGCCGATCATCCGCTATTCGGTGATCTGGTGGCGCACCCTGCACCAGGGACCGAGCATCACGCTCACAAAGTCTACCGTGGACAACAGCATCCTGTGGCCGCTGGGCTTCACGCTCGCCGGCTTCTCGCTGCTGTTCGTCGCGATCGTGCTGATGCGGATGCGGGCCGATCTCGCGCGCATCAAGGCGGAGGCGCGCCTGCGCCGGATGGCGGCCGCATGAACCCCTGGCCCTTCGTCATCGGCGCCTACGCGCTGACCCTTGGCGGCACCGCGGCGATGGCCGCGGCTGCCTGGATCGCCATGCGACGCGCCGAAGCCCAGGCCGAGCGCCAGAGGAAAAAGTGAAGCCCAAGCATCAACGCCTGACCCTGGTGGGGCTTGCCGTCGCCGCCGTCCTCGGCGCGAGCGGGCTCGCGCTCTCGGCCCTCCAGGGGGAAGCCGCCTTCTTCTACGCGCCGTCCGACGTCGCCAAGGCCGCGCCGCCCGTCGACCGAGCGGTGCGGCTGGGCGGCATGGTCGCGCCGGGATCCATCCAGCGCCAGCCGGACGGGGTGACGATCGCCTTCACCGTCACCGATGGCGCCGCGCAGGTGCCGGTGCGGTTCAGCGGCATCGCGCCCGACCTGTTCAAGGAGAACTCCGGCGTGGTGGCCGAAGGGCGCTTCCTTGCCGACGGCAGCTTCGTCGCGGACAACCTGCTGGCCAAGCACGACGAGCGCTACATGCCGCCCGAAGTCGCGGGCAAGATGCACAAGAGCGAGACGCTGGAGCCATGATCGCCGAAGCCGGGCTCGCGGCGCTGTGGCTGGCCGCCGCGCTGGCGCTGCTGCAGCTCGTCGCCGCGGCGCTGGGGCTGCGGATGACGCGCACCGCCACGCCTGCGCCCGGCGGCGTCCAGCTGGTCGAGGCGGTGCGGCCGGTCGCAGTCGTGCAGGGGCTGCTCACCGCCTTTGCCTTTGGTGCGCTGGTGCTGGTGTTCGTGCGTAGCGACTTGTCGGTGCTGCTGGTCGCGCAGAACAGCCATTCGGCCAAGCCGATGCTCTACAAGGTGTCGGCGGCATGGGGAAACCACGAGGGCTCGATGCTCTTGTGGGTGACGGTGCTTGGCCTTGCCGGTGCCGCGATCGCGCTGCTGGAGAAGCGCCTCGACCCGCGCACGTTGGTGGCGACGATGGGCGGCCAGGCGGCGATCGCGCTTGGATTCTTCGCGTTCCTGCTGATCGCCTCCAATCCCTTCGCGCGGCTTGATCCGGCGCCGGCGGAGGGCATGGGGCTCAACCCGCTGCTGCAGGACCCAGGCTTGGCCTTCCACCCGCCGACGCTCTACTTCGGCTATGTCGGGCTGTCGGTCGCCTTCTCCTTTGCCATCGGCGCGCTCGTCACCCGCGATGTCGGCCCGCAGTTCGCGCGCGCGATGCGCCCCTGGGTACTCGGTGCCTGGATCTTCCTGACGCTCGGCATCACCGCCGGCAGCTACTGGGCCTATTATGAGCTCGGCTGGGGTGGCTGGTGGTTCTGGGACCCGGTCGAGAATGCCTCGCTGATGCCGTGGCTCGCCGCCACCGCGCTGCTCCATTCGGTGACCGTGCTCGCCACCCGCGACGGGCTGCGTGCCTGGACGGTGATGCTGGCGGTGGTCGCCTTCTCCATGTCGATGGTGGGCACCTTCCTGGTTCGCTCCGGCATCCTCACCAGCGTCCATGCCTTTGCGGTCGATCCCAGCCGCGGCAGCTTCATCCTGGCGTTGCTGGTCCTCTACATCGGTGGCGCGCTGACGCTGTTCGGCCTGCGCATCGGCACGGTGCGGCAGGGCGCGACCTTCGAGCCGATCAGCCGCGAGGCCGGGCTGGTGCTCAACAACCTGCTGCTGTCGGTGATCCTCGGCATCGTCCTGATCGGCACGCTCTATCCGCTGGTCGCGCAGGCGATGGACGTGCAGCTTTCTGTGGGGCCGCCCTTCTTCAACAAGACCGTGGGGCCGATCGCGCTGCTGCTGGTCGTGGCGCTCGCTGCCGGACCGCTGCTGCGCTGGCGCCGCGACGATGCGCGGGCGCTCGGCCGGCGACTGCTGGTGCCGGCGATGGCGACCGGGGTAGTGCTGGTGGCGGTGCTGCTGCTCGCGCCGGAGACCGGCGTGCTCTCGCTGCTGGGGCTGGCGCTGTCCGCCGCTCTTGCGGTGGCGAGTGTGGCGCCGCTGTGGGGTCGCAACCTGCGCCGCACGCCGCTGTTCACCTGGGGCATGGTGATTGCGCACCTGGGAGTCGCGGTCAGCCTAGCCGGCATGGCGAGCGAGAGCGCCTTCACCCGCGAGGTGCTGGTGGCCGCTGGTGTGGGGGAGACCCAGCAGGTCGGCCCGTATCGTGTGACGTTGGAAGGCGTCCGTCCGGTAATCGGGCCCAACTGGACCGCCATCGAGGGGCGGATGCGCGTCGAGCGCGGCAGCCAGCGCTTCTGGATCGCGCCGCAGCAGCGCTATTTTGCGGCGCCGCCGACCGAGACGAGCGAGGCGGCGATCACCAGCGCGCTCGACGGCCAGCTCTACGTCGTGCTCGGCCAGGCGACCGAGGGCGGCAGGCGCCAGCTGCGCCTGTGGTGGAAGCCGCTGGTGACGCTGATCTGGCTGGGCGGCGCGCTGATCGCGATCGGCGGCCTGCTGTCGCTGGTCGGGCGGCTCTGGCGCGAGCGGCGGCCCGGCCACCGCGCAAGGCATGCGGAGGTGCTGGCATGAAGCGGTGGCTGCTCTGGGTGCCCCTGGCCGCGTTCGTGGTGCTGGTGATCGTGGTCGCGCTCAACCTGCGCCCCACCGACACCACCGTGCGCTCGCGGCTGGTGGGCAAGCCCTTGCCCGCATTCATCCTCGCCGCGTCCGTACCGGGTAAGCCCGGGCTTTCGGATGCCGCCTTCCGTGACGGCAAGCCGAAGCTGCTGAACGTGTTTGCCAGCTGGTGCGTGCCGTGCCTGGCGGAGGCGCCCAAGCTGCTGCGGCTGAAGGAAGCGGGGGCCGATATCCGCGCGGTGGCGATCCGCGACCGATCGACCGACGTGCAGCGCTTCCTCGCGGAGAATGGCGATCCATATGCGGCGATTGGCGACGATCCCACGAGCCAGGTGCAGCTCGCGCTCGGGTCGTCCGGCGTGCCGGAGACGTTCGTGATCGACGGCAAGGGGATCATCCGCGCGCAGCACATCGGCGACATTCGCGACAGCGACGTACCCGAGCTGCTCCGCGCGCTGGAGGCGGCGCGATGAGCCGCGCGACGCTTGCCGCGCTGGCGCTGTTGCTCGCCGCTCCGGCGCTCGCCCAGTCGGACCTGCCGCCGGCGCCGCTTGCCTATACCCAGCTGCCGGACTCGGCCAAGGAGGCCGAGGCAAAGGCGCTGATGAACACGCTGCGCTGCCTGGTCTGCCAGGGGCAGTCGATCGCCGACAGCGATGCCGAGATGGCCGGCGACATGCGCGCGCTCGTGCGCGAGCGGATCGCAAAGGGTGAGAAGCCCGAAGCGGTGCGCGCGTGGCTGGTCGAGCGCTATGGCAGCTATGTGAGCTACGATCCGCCACTGGATGCCGCGACGCTGCCGCTGTGGATCGCACCGCTGGTGCTGCTGGCGGCGGGCATCCTGCTCGCGCGGCGCAGCATCCGCCGGCGCAGGAGGGCGTGATGGGCTGGGTGATGTTGGGCCTGCTGGCGGTCGCGTCGGGGCTGCTGCTGTGGCGGCTGCGGGTCGCGCCCGCGCTCTGGTCGCTGGTCGGCGCCGCGATGATGCTGGGGGCGATAGGCTATTCGGTGCAGGGCCGGCCGGGCCTTTCCGGTGTCTCGGCCGAAGGGCAGCGCGAACGCCGCACAATTGATCCGAGCCTGAAGGAATTGCGGCAGGCGATGTTCGGCCGCTTCAACTTCGAGGAAAGCTACTTCATCGCCTCGGACGCGCTGCTGTCGTCGGGCGCGGTGGCACCGGCGGCGCAGGTGATGCTGGGAGCCGTGCAAAAGGCGCCCCAGAGTGCGGCCTTGTGGACCTGGCTCGGCATGATGCTGGTGGAAAAGGATGGCGGCACGCTGTCTCCCGCCGCCAAGCTCGCGTTCGAGCAGGGAATGCGGCTGGCCCCGAAGCATCCTGGGCCCGCCTTCTTCTATGGCCTGGCGCAGGCGCGGACCAACGACTTCGCCCGCACCCGCGAGTTGTGGATGCGCGCGCTGGCGCTGACGCCGGAGGACGTGTCGTATCGGCAGGACATCGCCGTCCGGCTGGTGCTGGTCGACCGACTGCTTCAGTTGCAGGCGCGCGAGCGTGCCGCCGGCACCGCGCCGCCGCAGCCGCAATAAGTCTCAGGCAACCAGATAGTCGGTGGACGCCCGCAGCCGCTCGACGTCGCGGCTGGGGGGAAGGCCCATGGTGCGGGCATATTCCCGGCTGAACTGGGACGGGCTGCCATAGCCCACCTGGAAACCCGCGGTGGCGGCATCCAGCCCACGCGCGATCATCAGCCGCCGCGCCTCTTGGACGCGCAACTGGGTGCGGTAGCGCAGCGGGCTGAGCCCGGTGACGGTGCGGAAATGCTGGTGAAGGGCAGACGGGCTCATGCCCGCGACCTCCGCCAGCGTGTCGATCGACACCGGTTCGGCATAATGGTGGCGCAGCCACTGAAGGGCCCGGTTGAGCTTGTCGCTCTGCGGCCCGCCCGCCATTTGCCGCAGAAGTTGACCGGCGGGGCCGCGCAACAGGCGCCAGAGCAGTTCGCGTTCCAGCAACGGGGCGAGGGCATCCCGGTCTTCGGGGGCATCGAGCAACGCCAGCAGCCGGCAGGCGGCGTCGATCATCTCGGCGGTGGTTTCACCCAGGATGAGGCCCGGGATCGGGCGGTCCCCTTGCGGATCCGCCATCGGGTGCTCGGCCACCATCTCGGCCACCCGCGCAGCATCCAGGTGCAGGACGAGGCATAGATAGGGCGCGTCCGCGCTCGCCTGGGTCACCGCGCCGACCACCGGCAGGTCGACCCCGGCGAGCAGAAAGCTGCCGGGATCATAGTAGAACCGGCTCCGCCCCAGCTGCGCTTCCTTGGCACCTTGCGCGACCATGCACAGCGACGGCGCATAGACGGTCGGCGTTGGCGTGGTCACCGCGGCGGATCGTATAAGCGTGACCGAGGGAAGCGCGGTGTCCTGGAAGCCGTCTTCCGGAGCGTGGCGCGCGATCAGCGCGGCAAGATCGGTGATGCGGTGCATGGCTGCCTTGCTTCCACGCGGAAGCTGCCTGCGCAAGCCGCCGAACGTCCGGATGCAGGATCGTGCAAGCATCCCGGAGTTCGCGTCTACCGTCCGCCGTGCCCTGGCGCGCAAAAAGGGTGCGGGCCAGCGACGATCGCTGGCGGATGGAGGAAGCACCATGTCCGACCTGAATGAGAAGACGATCCTGATCACCGGCGCCAGCAGCGGCATCGGCGAGGCGACCGCGCGCCTGCTGGCCGGTGCCGGGGCTCGCCTGATGCTGGGGGCTCGCCGGACCGATCGGCTGGAGCGGCTTGCCGCGGAGATCGAAGCAGCCGGTGGCACCGTGGCGTGGCAGCGGCTCGACGTGACCGACGCCGCCAGCTTCGCCGGCTTCGTGGACGCGGCGGTCGAGCGCTATGGCCGCGTCGACGTGCTGGTCAACAATGCGGGCATCATGCCGCTGTCGCCGCTCGCGGCGCTCAAGACCGACGAGTGGAACCGGATGATCGACGTCAACGTCCGCGGTGTCCTGAACGGCGTCGCTGCCGCACTGCCGGGCTTCGCCGAGCAGGGCTCGGGCCAGTTCGTCAACGTCGCCTCGCTCGCCGCGCATTATGTGGTGCCGACCGGCGCCGTCTACTGCGCGACCAAGTTCGCGGTGTGGGCGATCACCGACGGCATCCGCCGCGAGCACGACAACATCCGCGCCACGATCATCTCGCCAGGCGCGGTCGAGTCCGAACTCGCGGACGCCATCACCCACCCGGAGACGGCCAAGGCGATGGAAGCCTTCCGTGCATCGATCCTGAAGGCGGACGCGATCGCCCGTGCGATCCTGTTTGCCGTCAGCCAGCCGGATGATGTCGACGTCAGCGAGATCGTCGTGCGGCCGACCGCCAGCGACGCTATCTAGATCCGTCCCGCTGCCGCTCGCCCTGGGAAAAGGGCGAGCGGCACGTCTCAGGTGGCTGCGGCCGTGATCGCAAGGCCCGCGCGTCGTCGATGGGCGGCGATGCAGGTAAGCACGCTGGCGACCACCAGCACGCACGCAGCCGCTTCGAGCGGCGTCGGCAGACGCCGTTCCCAGACAAAGGCGTAGAGCAGGCCGAACAAGGTCTCGAACAGGATCATCTGGCCGACGAGCGTGAGCGGCAGCAGCCGGCTCATCCGGTTCCAGAGCAGATTGCCACCAATCGACGCAAGAAGCGCGACCGCGACCGAGACGCCAGCATATTCGAGCCAGGCCCGGGGCGTGTGGTTCAGCGGCTCGAACAGCAGCGTGACCGGGATCAGGGCAATTGCCTGAAGCCCCGTGACTACGCCGGTCAGCAGGTTCCAGTCCTGGGGGGAGACGTGCCCGAAGCGGCTGAGCGAACGGGTGTTGCCGATGGCATAGGCGGTCCAGGACGCCAGCGCTCCGACGGCGAACAGGAGCCCCGTGACCGCGCCTGCAGCCGGTGCCGCGATCGCCTGCCAGCCGATGCAGACGGCGCCTGCCACGCACAGCAGGAGGGACGGCACGAGCCTTCGCAGCGGCACCGCGCCGGAATCGCGGCTGCCGATGATCGTCACCGGGACCGGGAGGAAGCCGAGCACGAGGGACGTCATGGCGATGCCGCCCGTCTGCACCGCGGTCGACAGCAGCACGTAATAGAGCGTGTTGCCCGCCAGCGAGAGCCAAGCAAGCGACAGCCAGCCACGCGCCGGCACCGCCGCGACCAGGCTACGCCAGCGGGAACCGATCAGCGCGGCCGAGATCAGGCCGAAGGCGAGATACCGCCCGATCGCGAGCTGCAGGGGGGTGAACGCCCGCACGAGATCGGGAGCAAGAAACACCAGGCCCCAGAGCGCCCCGGCTCCCATGCCACAGGCGACCCCTAGAACGGTCCTGTTGGTGCCGGGCGTACCGGCCGCGGTGCTGATCATCGTCCTCCTCATCGCGAACACCGCGCGGAATAGCACCGCCCGCATGAGGTTTTTGCGCTTGCTCGCGGCCTTGGATGCAACAAAAACTCGCGCATGGCCCAAGCGAATGCCCTTCGCCGACGCGTCCTCGACGCGTTCGACCGCGCGATCCTCCGCATCCTCCAGCGGGACAACCGCACTCCACAGCGTACCATCGGGGAGGCGGTGAACCTCTCGGCTGCGGCGGTGCAGCGGCGGGTGGCAGCGATGGAAAAGGCCGGGGTCATCGAGCGCAACGTCGCGATCGTCGATACGCGCGCGGTGCAGATGGGGATCACCGCGATCGTCGAAGTCCAGCTTGCGGACGAGCGCTCCCGTACCGTCGACGCCGCCAAGGCGCTGTTCCGCGATGCGCCGGAGGTGCAGCAATGCTATTATGTGACGGGCGGCATCAGCTTCGTTCTGGTGATCGTCGCGGCCGACATGGTCGCCTATGATGCGATCAGCCGGCGGCTGTTCTCCGAGAACGACGCGATCGCCAGCTTTCGCAGCCTGATCGCACTGGACCGGGTGAAGTTCGGGACGGAGATCATGATCCCGGACGCCGCCATGGTGCCCGCGCCGGGTCGCTGCTAGCGAGAGCGGCCAGAGAAAAGGGGAGGGAAGACGATGCGGATCGGCCGGCGCGAACTATTGGCGGCGGGCATGGCGGGAACGGCGGCATCCGCCCTGCCGGCGTTTGCCCAGGCGGGGAACGGCGCGCGCGAACCGGTGCTCGCGCCAACGCCGCCGATGGGCTGGAACAGCTGGAACAGCTTCGCCACTACCATCACCGAGGCGCAGGCGCGAGAGACGGCCCGCATCATGGCCGACAAGCTGCTGCCGTTCGGCTATGACGTCTTCACGGTCGACATCCAGTGGTACGAACCCAACGCCGCCAGCTACACCTATAATGCCAAGCCGGTGCCGGCGATGGACGGCAACGGCCGGTTGCTGCCGGCGCCGAACCGCTTCCCTTCTAGCGCAAACGGGCGCGGGTTCGCGCCCCTTGCGGCGGAGGTCCATGCGCTGGGCCTCAAGTTCGGCGTCCACCTGATGCGCGGCATCCCGCGCCTGGCCGTCGAGCGCAACCTTCCGGTGCTGGGCACCAAGGTCCGTGCCGCCGACATCGCCGACACCAGCAGCACCTGCTCCTGGAACCCGGACATGTACGGCGTCGACATGACGAGACCGGGGGCACAGGCCTATTACGACAGCGTCTTCCGCCTGTTCGCGTCCTGGGGCGTCGACTTCGTCAAGATGGACGACATGAGCCGCCCCTATGATGCCCATGCGCTGGAGATCGAGGCGGCGCACAAGGCGATCGCCGCGAGCGGCCGGCCGATGATCCTGAGCCTGTCGCCCGGTGAAACGCCGGTCACCCGCGGCGAGCACGTGCGTCGCTTTGCGCAGATGTGGCGGATCAGCGACGACTTCTGGGACGAATGGCCGCTGCTGGAGGCGCAGTTCACGCGGCTGGAGAACTGGAACCCGTGGCGGCGACCCGGCGGCTGGCCGGACGCCGACATGCTGCCTCTCGGCCGGCTGGCGCTGGGCGAGCGGGATACCAAGTTCACGCCCGACGAGCAGCGCACGCTGATGACGCTCTGGTCGATCGCGCGCTCGCCGCTCATCATGGGCGGGGACCTCAGGCACCTGGACGATCCGACGCTGGCATTGTTGACCAACCGCGAAGTGCTGGCGGTGAACCAGGCGAGCACGGACAATCAACCGCACTTCCTGGCCGACGGCGTGCGGGTGTGGTCCGCGCGGCCGGCGGACGGCCGCGGCCGCTATGTCGCGCTGTTCAACACCGGCAAGGAGGCGCGGGAGATCACCCTCCCGCTCCGCGAATTTGGGTTGAGCGGCAGCCAGCAGGTGCGTGACCTGTGGGAAGGCAAGGCGCTGGCGCCCGCGAAGGACCGGCTCATCCGCCGCATCCCCTCGCACGGTGCCGGGCTCTACCGGGTCGGCTGAGTCCGCCCGGTCGAGCCCTGCGCGCGCACCGCCGCGACCCCCTGCAGGATGTTGTCCACCACGAACTCCGGCGCCTCGTGCGGCAGGCCGTGGCCGGCGGTCGCCGCGATATTCTGGTGCGCGTTGGAGGAAAGCGTGAGGAACTGCTTCTGCATGCGCTGGCTCGACTCCTCCAGTCGGATAGCGAGCGGCTCCGAAAGCCCGGGCACCATGCGAAAGCGCTGGCTGTGCGTCGCCACGATCACCGGCTTGTCGCCGAGCGTCTTCAACTGACGCGCGGTTGCCGCACTCGCGCGCCAGTCGAGCCGTTCCTCGTTGCGGTTCGGATCCTCGATCATGGCGGAGAGAAAGGTGCGCACGTCGGTCAGCGGCTTCTCCTCCCCGGGCTTGGCACTGGGCAGCATCGCAAGCCAGGTCGTCATCTGGTCCGGATGGGTCGAAGAGACGAGTACCAGCCCGGCCGTATCGTCCGGAAAGCGGCTCGCGAACACCTGCGCGTGGAGACCGCCGATCGAGTGGCCGACCAGCAGAAACGGACCCCGAACCCCCGCTTCTTGTAGCACGGCGTGCAGATCGTTCGCCGCATCCAGGCTTGTCCGGACCGGCTCCGGCGCTCGGTCGCTGCTGCCCAAGCCGGCGCGATCATAGAGGCAGATACGTGTGACGGGTGCGATCCGCGCCGCGATCCGTTGCCACCCTGCGTCTTCGACAGGTGCGGTACCCATGCCCGCATCCACCACCGCCGTGGGCTCGCCGGCACCCTGGCATTGTAGCCGGATCGCGCGCCCCCCAACGTCAAACCGGCCGTCAACTTCCGCGGATGTTGTCGCGGTCCCCGCCAGCGCTAGCGACGCAAGAAGGGCGGCAAGCAGGTCGTGCATCGGTGCGGGCTCCCGGGTGGACGCCGCAATCTACGCCGACGCCAACGGCGCAAACAACCGGTCTCAACCCGGCCGGGGAAAACGCCGCCACCCGAAGGTGGCGGCGCCGTGCCTAGTTCGCTCCGCGGCCGGTCTTTTCCTGCAGCGCATCGATGCGCTTGGAAGCCTCCGCCTTGGAGAGGCCTTGGTCGAATTCCTCGCCGGCCTCTTCGCTCAGCGTCTTGAGGTAGGATGCCTGGGCGCCGGTCATCGGCTCGTCGCCGGTGGTCCAGTCGTCCGGGTCCTTTTCGGCGTTGGAAAAAGGCTCGCTCTTGGGGTTCTGATCATTTGCCACGGGGTATCTCCTTCCCCGGGACAAACGTCTTTGTTCTCACTCCGTTCCGGACCAGGCTTCCATGGTGAACGTGAGGGCCTCCGCCACAGCGGCATGCCGGATCTTGGCGCGGGACACGTTCAGGCCTGCTGCCAGGTGCCGGTCGGCACGCATGGCGCCTTCCGCGCCGAACTTGGCGAGCCGCATCACGAACGGCAGGGTCGCGTTGTTGAGCGCGAACGCGGAGGTGCGGGCGACCGCGCCCGGCATGTTGGCGACGCAATAATGGATCACGTCCTCCTCGACGAAAACCGGGTCGTCGTGGGTGGTCGCGCGGGAGGTTTCGAAACACCCGCCCTGGTCGATCGCGATGTCGACCAGCACGCTGCCGCGCTTCATCGTGCGCAGCATCTCCCGAGTGACGAGCTTCGGGGCTGCGGCACCCGGCACCAGCACGGCGCCGATCACCAGATGGGCCTGCGCCACCGCCGCCGCGATCGCGGCGCGAGAGGCATAGGCGGTCTTGATCTGGCTGCCGAAGTGAAGGTCGAGCTCGGCCAACCGTTCGTTGCTGATGTCGTAGATGGTGACGTCCGCGCGCAGCCCCACCGCCATCTGCGCGGCGTTGATGCCGGCGACGCCGCCGCCCAGGATCGCGACTCGCGCCGGCGCGACGCCGGGGACGCCGCCCAGAAGAACGCCGCGGCCGCCCTGTTCCTTTTCCAGATAGTGGGCGCCGACCTGCACGGACATGCGGCCCGCGACCTCCGACATGGGCTTCAGCAAGGGCAGCGAACCGCTGTTCGACGTCACCGTCTCATAGGCAATGCAGGTCGCACCGGACCGCATCAGCCCTTCTGCCTGGGGCTTGTCTGCGGCGAGGTGCAGGTAGGTGAACAGCGTGTGCCGCGGCTCCAACAGCGCGATCTCGGACGGCTGCGGCTCCTTCACCTTCACGATCATGTCGCTCTCGGCGAAGACGGTGGCGGCATCCGCCACGATCCGGGCACCCGCCTCGACATAGTCCGAGTCGGTGAAGTCGATTCCGGCCCCGGCGGAAGTCTCGACGACGACTTCGTGCCCGGCCGCGACCAGTTCCGCCACCGAGGACGGCGTCAGACCGACGCGATACTCGTGGTTCTTGATTTCCTTGGGAACACCGACGCGCATAAACCTCTCCGATACGGTAGATGATCCGCTATAGAACGGGTCGTCGGGCTTGTCCCGTTGCTAGCGCATGCTGCGCGTGCTAACGGCCGGCGCTTTCACGGCGAAACGAGTAGCGTTCAGGCGATGGTCATGTTTCACGCGATCCAGCAATTGCCGCGCCTGTGAATTCCCCGGACTCTGCCCCGACGGGGGCTGCCCTGCTGCCATCAGATCGCGTCGAGGATGGGCACGCCCATTCGCGTGAGCAGGCGACGTGGAAGCTCATGCTGGGCGCCGTCGGCATCGTGTTCGGCGACATCGGCACCAGCCCGCTCTACGCGTTCCGCGAAACCTTCGACGGGCACCACAAGCTGGCGCTCGACCCGTTGCACATCATGGGCGTCATCAGCCTGATGTTCTGGTCGATGATGATCGTGGTGACGCTGAAATATGTGTCGATCATCATGCGCGCCGACAACAAGGGGGAGGGCGGCAGCCTTGCACTCCTCGCGCTCGTCTCCGGCCGCACGCAGGGGAAGCGCTGGACCAGCGGCATCGTGCTGCTGGGCGTGTTCGCCACCGCGCTTTTCTATGGCGACAGCATGATCACCCCCGCGGTTTCGGTGCTGTCGGCGGTGGAGGGCGTCGCCATCGCCGCGCCGGCTTTCGGCGGCCTGGTGCTGCCGATCGCGGTGCTGATCCTCGTCGGGTTGTTCTCGATCCAGCGGGGCGGCACGTCGCGTGTCGGCGCCTTCTTCGGCCCGATCATGGTCTGCTACTTTACCGTGATCGCGGCGCTGGGCGTCGTCAGCATCGTGCAGACGCCGACCATCCTGCACGCCTTCCTGCCGACCTACGCGATCGCCTTCTTTGTGCATGATCCGCTGGCCGCGTTTCTGGCACTGGGGTCGGTGGTGCTGGCGGTCACGGGCGCAGAGGCGCTGTACGCCGACATGGGGCATTTCGGACGCAAGCCGATCGCCTTCTCGTGGCTGTGGATCGTGCTGCCCGCGCTCATGGCCAACTACATGGGACAGGGTGCGTTGCTGATGCGCGAGGGCGCCGCCGCCCTGCAGAGCCCGTTCTACATGCTGGCGCCCGACGACTTCCAGCTGCCGATGGTGTTCCTGGCGACAGCGGCCGCGATCATCGCGAGCCAGGCGGTGATCTCCGGAGCCTTCTCGGTCACGCAGCAGGCGATCCAGCTCGGCTTCATCCCGCGGCTGCGCATCGACCACACCAGCGCCGCTACCGCGGGGCAGATCTACATCCCGCTCATCAACTGGGCGCTGATGGTGATGGTGATCCTGCTGGTGCTCACCTTCCAGACCTCGTCCAACCTGACCGCGGCCTATGGCATCGCCGTCACCGGGGCGATGTTGATCGACACCTGCCTGCTGGCGGTGCTGCTGTTCGCGCTGTGGCGCTGGCCGGTCTACTACGCGCTGCCGCTGCTGGCCGTCTTCTTCCTGGTCGACGGCGCCTATTTCGCGGCCAACCTCACCAAGGTGCCCGACGGCGGCTGGTTCCCGCTGATGATCGGCATCATCGTCTTCGTGCTGCTCACCACCTGGGCGAAGGGGCGCAAGCTGATGATCGAGCGCCTGCGCGAGGCCGCAATGCCGATCAAGGTGTTCATCCAGTCGGCCGCGAGCTCCGCGAGCCGGGTGCCGGGGACGGCGGTGTTCATGACCTCCACGCCCGATGGCGTGCCCCATGCGCTGCTCCACAACCTCAAGCACAACAAGGTCCTGCACGAGCGCGTCGTGCTGCTGACGGTGAAGATCACCGACGAGCCCTTCGTCGCCGAGGAGAACCGGGTTAAGGCCGACGACCTGGGGCAGGGCTTCCACCGCCTGATCCTGCGCTACGGCTTCATGCAGGATGCGGACGTGCCCGCCGCGCTTCGGCAGGTGAAGGTCGCGGGCGGCGATTTCCGGATGATGGAGACCAGCTTCTTCCTCGCCCGCCAGACGCTGTTGCCCTCGTCGCGGCCCGGCATGATGATCTGGCGCGAAAAGCTGTTCGCCTGGATGCTGCGCAACGCGGAAAGCGCGATGGAATTCTTCCGCCTGCCCACCAATCGGGTGGTGGAGCTCGGCAGCCAGGTCGAGATTTGATCGAGCCCGCGCCCCCAGCCTCCGCTCCGGGCGCGCCGATCATCGTCTCGGCCTTGTTCGGCGCGGCGGATCATGCCGCGCTGGACGCACTCCGCCGCCGCCACTTTCCGCCGGAGCGCAACCAGCTGGCCGCGCATCTGACGCTGTTCCACCATCTGCCGCCGCATGTGGCGCCCGAGCTGCGGCAGCGCCTTGCCGCCGAAACCCGCGGCGTCGGCGCGCCCCGCGCCAGGGTCGCGGGGCTGCGCAACCTGGGGCGCGGGGTGGCGCTGCGGATCGAATCGCCGGAGCTTGAGGAGATCCGCGCCCGCCTCGCGGACGCGTTCGCGATGCTGCTGACGCCGCAGGACCGGGCCGGCTGGGCGCCCCACGTCACCATCCAGAACAAGGTCGAGCCGGCAAAAGCGCGCGCGCTTCTGCACGCCTTGCAGGCCGATTTCCGGCCACGTCCGCTCGCGATCGCCGGGCTGGCGAGCTGGTGGTACCGCGGCGGCCCCTGGGAGCCGATTTCCCGTCACAAGTTCGCTTGACCGACGCGAAACGCCTTCGTATAGGCGCGCCCTCGCCACGGCGAGTGCCCATGGGGCGGAGTAGCTCAGTTGGTTAGAGCAGCGGAATCATAATCCGCGTGTCGGGGGTTCAAGTCCCTCCTCCGCTACCATTTTCCCAGATAGAAGCAGTTGCGTGCGGATCGGTGTCGATCCGCTGGAACACTGTACCGCACCATCCGTTTCGCGCTCACCAATTGGGAGACGAACATGCGGAAGCTGCTGATCACGATGAGTGCACTTGCGCTGGGGGCGATGCCCGCAGCCGGCATCGCGCAGACGATGACCCCGGAACAGGTCGGGGCCGCGCCGATGAGCGGGACTCCGTCCGAGAATTATGCTGCCTGGGCGGCGGACAGCGACAAGTATGAGATCCAGTCCAGCCGGATCGCGCTGACGAAGTCCAAGAGCGACGCGACCAAGGCGTTCGCGCGCGAGATGATCGCGGATCATACCACCACCACCAAGGCGCTGATGGCGGCGCTCCCGAAGACGGAGCCCAAGGTCAAGCGCCCGCCGAGCGCGCTTTCGGAGCCGAATGCGGCCAAGATCGCAGCTCTGAAGGCTGCGGATGCCGACAGCTTCGACGCGCTCTACATGCAGCAGCAGGCCGAGGCGCACCGCGCGGCCTGGTCGCTGCACAAGGGCTATTCGACCGACGGGCAGGACCCGGCGCTGAAGCAGGTGGCGGACTCGGCCGTGCCGATCATCGAGAAGCACCTGGCGCACCTGCAGAGCGCACCGGGCGGCATGTAAGCCGCGCGAGAAGGTGACATGGAGGAGGGCTCGCCGGACCGGCGGGCCCTCTTTTTTCGACTGGTCTACCCGGCGGAACAATGGGTTGCCGCGTCGCACGGTTGCGGCGCGACGCATCTGGGCCTAGCGGATGCGGCATCATGACCGATCAGCCTTTTGCCGTCGCCCTCGTCTCGGGCGGCCTCGACTCCATGGTTTCCGCCGCGCTCGCACGCGAGGCGGGATATCGTCTCCTTGCCCTGTCGGTGGACTATAACCAGCGCCACCAGATCGAGCTTGCCGCCGCCGGCCGCGTCGCCGCGGCGCTCGGTGCCGACCGGCACGTGACCCTGTCGCTGGACCTTTCCGCGTTCGGCGGATCGGCGCTTACCGCCGACATCGCCGTCCCGAAGGACGGTGTCGCGCCTGGTATTCCCATCACCTATGTGCCGGCCCGCAACACCATCTTCCTGAGCCTGTCGCTCGGCTGGGCCGAGGCGGCGGGCGCACGCGACCTGTTCATCGGCGTCAATGCGCTCGACTATTCGGGCTATCCAGACTGCCGCCCCGAGTTCATCGCCGGCTTCGAGCATCTCGCGGCGCTCGCGACGAAAGCCGGCGTGGAGGGCGAGGGGTTCAAGATCCACGCGCCGCTCCAGCACATGACCAAGGCGGACATCGTGCGCGAAGGCACCCGGCTGGGGCTGGACCTGGGCATCAGCTGGTCCTGCTACGATCCGCAGGGCGACCTTCACTGCGGCCTGTGCGACAGCTGCCGGCTGCGCTCCAAGGGCTTCGAGGAGGCAGGCGTGCCGGACCCGACCCGCTACGCCACTGCTGCGGCCTGAGCGGGCGCTGATACCGTGAGCTACGCCGTCAAGGAGATGTTCCTGACGCTGCAGGGCGAGGGCGTGCATGCCGGTCGCCGGGCGGTGTTCGTGCGCTTTGCGGGGTGCAACCTGTGGAGCGGGCGTGAGATCGACCGCGCCAGCGCCATCTGCCGCTTCTGCGACACCGACTTCGTCGGGACGGATGGCGAGGGCGGCGGGAAGTTCGCGGATGCGGCGGCACTGGTCGCGGCGGTCGAGGGATTCTGGGGACCCGGCGCCGAGCGCCGCTTCGTCGTGCTGACGGGCGGGGAGCCCATGCTCCAGATCGACGATGCGCTGGTGGAGGCGCTGCACGCGGCCGGCTTCACCATTGCTATCGAGAGCAACGGCACGATCGCCGCGCACCCGGGGATCGACTGGGTATGTATCAGCCCCAAGGCGGGCAGCACCGTGGTGCAACGCCGGGGCGACGAGCTCAAGCTGGTGTGGCCGCAGGCGGGCCTGGACCTAGAGGAGATCGAGGGCTGGGACTTCGCCAATTTCCTGGCGCAGCCGCTCGACGATCCCCAGGCCGATGCGAACCGCCAGGCCGCAGTGGATATGGTGCTCGCCCGGCCGAAGTGGCGCTTGTCTCTGCAAACGCACAAGCTGCTGGGGCTGCGGTAATCCGCAGCCCCGTCTGGATCAGCCGAGCAGCGGATAGGCGCCGCAGCGCTTGTCCTGCCAGACACCCTTCTTCCAGCACTTCGGCCGGGTGAGCGGCTCCATGTTGGTCAGCGAGCGCTGATAGAAGCCGCCGGGGAACTGCTGCTCGCTCGAAGGGACGAGGCTGTTGCGGAGCTTGCGCATGTGCTGTTCCGCAAGTGCGCCGAACTGGCCCTTGGGCGTGAACACCGCCTCCTGGCCGATCTCGCCCGCCGCCTGGCAGAAGTTGAGCTGTGCCGATACCGTCGAGAAGCTCGAGTAGACGCGGGTGCCGAACTGGTCGAGCGCGGTCTGCCCTTCCTTCTTGGTCTTGGCGTTGCGCTCGAAATATTTCGCCAGAACCTCATAGCTGCGCTTCAGCTCGTCCGCGTGCGTGTCGAGCAGGTCGTTGTAGTTGTTGAGCGTCAGCAGTGTGGGCTCGAACTGGCACTGAAGCGCGGCGACGTTGAGGCCCGCGCGCAGGTTCCAGGCCAGCGCTGCGCGCAGTTCGTCACCGGTCGCACCCGGAAGCGCCTGGACGGTGATGCCCGGCTCGGTACCGGTCACGCGCGCACCCGACAGCTCGGGCGACTTGAAGAAGAACTGCGCCGAGGCGGGCGCAGCATAGGTCGCTGCCGCAAGGGCCGCGCCGGCGATCAGGGTTCGCACTGACTTCATGGGATCCTCTCAAGCGCCAATGCGGCGCCACGAGGAGGGGTTACGGGGTTTTGACGTGCGTCGCCAAGACCCTTTTTGCTCGCCAGTGGCGATATGCAATCCGCAGCCAGCTGCTTGGGATTCAACGGATTCTTTATCCGGTCCCTTGCTGCAATGCGGCAGCCCGGCGGGCGAGCCGACAAGCGGTCCCGAGCCACCAAAAACAAAGGCCGCCCGGTCGCCCGGACGGCCTTTGCTGAACAGACGCCGAAGCGTCTGATTACATCGCGTTGGTGGTCGCGGTGTCGTTGCCCAGCGCGGTGTCGTTCGCGAGGGTCGTGTCGTTCGCGAGCATCGCGTCGTTGCCCATGGCGCCGTCAACGGCGGTCATGTTGTCGGTCATCGTGCCGTCGAGCGAGGTGTCGGTCGAGTTCAGATCGGTCACGATGGTGTTGTCCGTGGTGGTCTCGGCCGAGTCGCCGCAAGCTGCGACCATCAGCGCCGCACCGGCGACCATCGAGCTGGTAACGATCTTGGAAATGATTGCGCGCATGTAGAGCTCCCTAAACAAGTGGTTTGGCGGCTTATCTGCCGTTTAATACCCAACCGGGGATGGACATTAGTCGGTTCGCGGGCAGCCCTCAAGCGGGTTTTCGCGCGATGCGGTGAGTGACGCCAGCAACGTCGGAAATTCCAGCAAAAGTGCCGCGTCGAAGCTTTCCTGGCGGGCATCCCGCCCGAGCTGTTCGAGACTGGTTACTGGGAATTCGGGAAGGCCGCACGGCACGATCCCGCCGAAGTGGGTGAGGTCCGGAGACAGGTTGACGGAGAAGCCGTGGAAGGTGACCCAGCGCCGCACCCGAACACCGATCGCGCCGATCTTTGCCTCGTGCCCGCCATCGCGGGTCCAGATGCCGATCCGCTCGGGCACCGAGAACGCTTTGACTTCCAGCCGCGCGAGGGCGCGGATGACCCATTGCTCCACCGCATGGACGAAGCAGCGGACGTCACGGCCGCGCTGGGCGAGGTTCAGCATCAGGTAACCCACCCGCTGGCCGGGGCCGTGATAGGTGTAGCGGCCGCCACGGCCTGCCGGATAGACCGGGAAGCGCGGGTCGAGCAGCTCGGCCGGATCGGCGCTGGTTCCTGCGGTGTAGAGCGGCGGATGCTCGACCAGCCACACCAGTTCGCCGGCCGTGCCATCGGCGATCGCGGCTGCCCGCGCCTCCATGGTGGCCAGCGCCCGCGGATAGTCGGTGAGACCCGGCTCGATGCGCCATTCCGGCAGTATGGGTTGGGGCGAGGGGGGAGTATCGGGGGTAAGCATTGGCAAGCCCCGGTAGCACAGGTACAGCCACGCGTCATGCAACCAGTGGGGAATGGGGCGCCGATGCGGGCCATGGTCGAGATGGAGCAGGTGTGGGATCGCACCGCTGCATTCCTCCGCGCACGTCGCGCCACGCTCGTCGCGTTGGCGCTGCCGGCACTGTTCGTGCCCGCCGTGATCGGCGGTCTGGCCGAAACCGCTGCTGCGCAGGACGTCGGCGCATCGGCCGGGATCTGGATGCCGGTGCGGCTCGTGGCCGGGCTGCTGATGCTATGGGCCGAACTCGCGATCCTTGCCCTGGCCGCCGGGCTCGACAGCCCGCGCGCGGCGTTTCGACAGGCCGGGTTGCGCCTGCCGGTGGTGATCGGCTTCGCGTTGCTGGTGACCGCGCTGCTCCTGCTGCTGGCGATGCCGGCGGCGGCGATCCTTGTGGCCTTTGGCTTTGACTTCGTGGCCGCGGCGGCGGGCGAAAGCGTGACCCCGAGTGTCGCGGCCGCGGCATGGATCGCACTCTACGCGCTGGTGCTGATCCCGCTGCTGCTGTGGGTCGCCGCACGGCTGAGCCTCTTGCCTCCGGTTATCCTGGAGGAGCGGCGCGGGCTGCGCGCGATCGCGCGCACCTTCACCCTTACGCGTGGCCTTGCCGCCAAGATCATAGGCATGTTCCTGCTCTATGGGATCGTCTCGACGGTACTCACGGCTGCGACCCAGTACGCGGGCGGCACCATTCTTGCGCTGATCTTCGGCAGCGACGATGGCCTTGGCGTGGCATCCGTGCTGACGCTGCTGCTCACCACCCTGGTAGAAACGGCGCTCGCCGTGATGCTGTGGGTGTTCACCGGCAAGCTCTACCTTGCGGCACGCGAACGACAGGACGGAACGGCGGCACATCGATGAAGCTGAATATGGCCGCCGTGGTCGGCGGCGCGTGGACCCTTTGGCGGCGGGAACGTGCGCTGCTGTTGCCGCTGGCGGGTGTGTTTCTGGTGGTGCCGACGATGGCGGCGACCATCTGGATGGTCGTGCCGGAGGTTCCGGACCCGGCAGCGCCGGCGGACGCCGCCACGTTGCTCCAGTCCATGCAGGCCTATCTCTACGCCAACTTGCACTGGCTGCTGCTGCAGACCGTCCTGGGCCTGTTCGGCACCGGCACGATCCTGGCGCTGTTTCTCGATTCGAGCCAGCCCACAGTTGCAGGTGCGATGGGCGTGGCGCTGCGGCGGTTCCCGGCGCTTCTGCTGGCCCAGATCGCATGCCAGTTCGCCGTGGTGCTCGGCCTGATGGCGTTTCTGCTGCCAGGGCTCTACGCCGTCGGCCGGATCTTCCTGATCCCCGCCGCGATCGTCGCCGAGCCGCGGCGCAATGCGCTCGATGCCATGGCGCGCGGCATCCAGCTTACCGCGGGCAACGGCTTTGCCCTGCTCGGCCTCCAGACGGTCTTCTACTTCGCCGCACAGATGGTGGTGGCGCTTGGCGGCGCGTTTACGTCCGCGGGGCAGGGGAACGATGTCGCGGTGGCCCTGGGTGCGCTCGTCGCCGGCATTGCGAACGGCGGGATGACGCTCGCCTATGCCCTGCTCCGCGTCTCCGCCTATGCTCAGGCGAGCGGCAGCCGCGGATAATGCGGCGCCGCGTCGGGCGACAGGATGCCCGATGCGCGCGGATCGGCGAAGGTCTCGACGGTTCGCTTGAACGGCACGAACCCGCTCTTGCGATAGAAGCCAAGCGCGCGCGGATGATCGAGCGTGCAGGTATGGACCCACAGCCGCTCGACGTCCTTGCGCCAGGCGAGGGTCAGCGCCTGGGCCATCAGCCACTGGCCAAGGCCGCGACCGACCAGTTCCGGGACCAGCGCGAAGTAGGAGAGCTCGCATTCGCCTGCGCGACGGTGGTCGAGTTCCAGCATCCCGACCTCGATCCCGCGCGGATCGACAGCGGCGTACACCGAGATGCCGGGATCGTGGACAATCGCGCGCAAGCGGTCGTCGTCCATCACCAGCCGTGAAAACCACAGCCACGGCTCCCCGACCCGGCGGAACAGCGCCCGGTATTTGGCAAGGTCCGGTTCGCGCCAGTGGACGAGCCGAAGGGGCGCGTCGGGAAGCGGGCGCAGCGCGGGGCGCGCCCGCATCTCGAGCGAGGTGACGATGGTGGCGACCTCGTCGGGACGGACGGGGATCAGCCCCACGGGATCAGCTCCAGCTCGCCATCGGCGGCAGGCTCATCAGGATCGCGTCGATGTTGCCGCCGGTCTTCAGGCCGAACAGCGTGCCGCGGTCATAGACCAGGTTGAATTCGGCGTAGCGGCCCCGCCATTCGAGCTGCCGGACGCGATCCGCGCCGGTGAAATCCTGGTTCATCCGGCGGCGCACCAGTGCCGGGTAGATCGTGAGGAACGCCTCGCCCACGTCACGGGTGAAGGCGAAGTTCGCATCGAAGTCACCTTCCAGATGGTCGTAGAAGATGCCGCCGACGCCGCGATGCACGTTGCGGTGGGGGATGAAGAAATAGTCGTCCGCCCACTTTTTGAACCGCGGATAGTGGTCGGGATCGTGCCGGTCGCACGCCGCGGCCAGCGCCTGGTGGAAGTCGGCGGTGTCGTCGTCATAGGGAAGCGGCGGGTTGAGGTCGGCTCCCCCGCCGAACCAGCGTTTCGTGGTCACCAGGAAGCGCGTGTTCATGTGCACCGCAGGCACATGCGGGTTCACCATGTGCGCGACGAGGCTGATGCCGGTCGCGAAAAAGGCAGGGTTCTCCCCCGCGCCGTGAATCGACTGGGCAAAGCCGCCCTCCAGCGTGCCGGCGACCGTGGACACGTTGACGCCGACCTTCTCGAACACGCGCCCCTTCATCAGCCCGCGCACGCCACCGCCGCCATGGCCCCCCGCCGAATCGACCCGATCCCAGGGGCTGTAGTCGAAGCATGCGTCGGACCCGGCTTCGCGCTCGATCGCTTCGAATTCGGCGCAGATCCGGTCGCGCAGGTGCTCGAACCAGGTACGCGCGGCAAGCTGTTGAGAATCGAGAGGTTCCATCGCGACGGCTTAGCTTCGCCCCCCGCGCGAAGTCGAGAGCTTCAGCCGAATGGCGGCCATCCGCCGGTTTGGCGCAGCGCCTCGCCCACCACCATCGCGCCCGCGACGGCGACGTTCAGCGAGCGCATCTCGGGTCGCATCGGAATGGCGACCGCGAGGTCGGCGGCGGCATGCACCGCCTCCGGCACGCCGGAGCCTTCGGAACCCAGCAGCAGCGTGTCGCCTGCGTCGAATCGCGCACTCGGCAGCGGCACCGCACCGCGGGTGGTGAGCAGCACGAGGCGGCCGGGAAGTTGTTCGCGGAAGGCGTCCCAGTCGACGTGGCGCACCACCGACGCCTGCGCCGCATAGTCCATGCCGGCACGCGCCAGCGCACGGTCGCTCCACGGGAAGCCCATCGGCTCGATCAGGTCGATGCCCACGCCGAGGCAGGCACCCAGCCGGAGAATGGTGCCGACATTTCCGGCGATGTCGGGCTGAAACATTGCGATCCGCACCGCACGGCTTTGCCCTGCCTCAAACTCTTGCGCAACGATGCCGTGTAGAGGCGGCGCGCAGGCAGTAGCGCGGGGGCGGTTGGCAAAGTGACGCCCCCACGTCTATCACGTTGCGGAGGCGCCGGAGATCAAGGCTACTTGACGCAGCCGAATAGATGGCAAGGCTGCCTGTAATTCTCTGAGGCGCGTTCGCGCCGAATGGTTTGGGTGCAGGGGCAAATAGCGCATGGCGACAATAGACGAGGTTCCCCCCGGCGGAGTGACCGGCTCGCACGAAGATGTGATCGAGAATCCCCGCCGACGCGATTATCTATCCATTGGCGCGGTGGCATTTGCAGGGGTGGGCGTGGGGGTGATCGCCCTGCCGCTCATCAACCAGATGAGCCCTTCGGCAGACGTGCTGGCGCTTTCGACCACCGAGCTGGACCTGTCGGCGATCGAGCCGGGCCAGGCGATCAAGGCCTCGTTCCGCAAGCAGCCGCTGTTCGTGCGCAACCTCACCCCGCAGGAGATCGAGGCCGCCAACAAGGTGCCGCTGTCGGACCTGCGCGATCCGCAGTCGCTCGCCGAACGTACGAAGGAGGGCAAGGCCAACTGGCTCGTGACGCTCGGCGTGTGCACCCACCTGGGCTGCGTGCCGCTGGGCGCCGGCGAGGGCGAGAACAAGGGCCCGTTTGGGGGCTATTTCTGCCCGTGCCATGGCTCTGCCTATGACACCGCCGGGCGCATCCGGCAGGGGCCTGCACCGCTGAACCTGGCGGTCCCCGACTATTCGTTCACGTCCGACACCACGATCCTGGTCGGCTGAGGAGAGACACGCGATGAGCTTTCCCTGGGCCCAGCATTATGCGCCGAAGCACCCGCTGATGCAGTGGGTGGACAGCCGCCTGCCGCTGCCACGCTTCGTCTACAACGCGATCGGCGGCGGTTATCCCGTCCCGCGCAACCTCAATTATTTCTGGAATTTCGGCATCATGGCGGGTGCCGCCCTGATGATCCAGATCGTGACCGGCATCGTGCTCGCCATGCACTATGCCGCCAATGGCGCGGTCGCGTTCGACTCGGTCGAATCGATCATGCGCGACGTGAACGCCGGCTGGTTCCTGCGCTATGCGCACGCGAACGGCGCGTCGATGTTCCTGGCGGTGGTCTATATCCACATCTTCCGCGGGCTCTACTACGGCTCGTACAAGGCGCCGCGCGAGATGGTGTGGCTGCTGGGCGTCGTCATCTTCCTGCTGCTGATGGCGACCGCCTTCATGGGCTATGTGCTCCCCTGGGGGCAGATGAGCTTCTGGGGCGCACAGGTCATCACCGGCTTCTTCTCGGCGATCCCCGGGATTGGCGAGACGATCCGCATCTGGCTGCTGGGCGGCTATGCGCCGGACAACGCCGCGCTCAACCGCTTCTTCTCGCTCCATTATCTGCTGCCGTTCGTGATCCTGGGGGTCATCATCCTCCACATCTGGGCGCTGCACATCCCGGGCTCGGGCAACCCGACCGGCGTGGAGGTGAAGTCTGAGCAGGATACGGTGCCGTTCCACCCCTATTACACGGCCAAGGACGGCTTCGGCCTGGGCGTGTTCCTGATCATCTTTGCCGCGCTGCTGTTCTTCGCGCCCAACTACCTGGGGCATGCGGACAACTATATTCCAGCGAACCCGCTCTCGACACCTGCGCACATCGTGCCGGAATGGTATTTCTGGCCCTTCTACGCGATCCTGCGCGCGTTCACCGTGGACTTCATCATCCCGGCGAAGCTGTGGGGCGTGCTGGCGATGTTCGGCTCGATCCTGCTGCTGTTCTTCCTGCCGTGGCTCGATCGCTCGCCGGTCCGTTCGGCGAACTTCCGCCCGGTGTATCGCACGCTGTTCTGGGTGCTGGTGCTCGACGTGCTGGTGCTGGGCTTCTGCGGCGGTGCGCCGGCGGAACCGGCCTACATCATCGCCAGCCAGATCGCGGCGGCCTATTACTTCCTCCACTTCCTGGTGCTGGTGCCGATCGTCTCCGCCCTGGAGCGTCCGCGCCCGCTGCCGAACTCGATCACCGAGGCGGTGCTGGAAGGAAAGAGCGGCTCTCGCATGCGCGAAACTGCAGTGACCGACGCGCCGGCCGCGGCCGAATAAGGGGCATCGACTTTCATGATCTCTTCCCTTTTCCGGTTGGCGTTGCGCAACCTGAACATCCTGATCGGCCTGGCATTCGCGGGCGTGCTGATGCTCGCGCTGATCACGACCGTCTACGGCCTAGTCACCGAGCCTGCCGCACCGACCGCGGAGCATGAGTTCCACCGGGAGCACAAGCCGCTCAAGCTGGCGTCGGACGGACCGTTCGGCCGCTTCGACCGCCAGCAGCTCCAGCGGGGCTTCCAGGTGTACAAGGAGGTCTGCGCCGCCTGTCACTCGCTTCGCCTGGTCGCGTTCCGCAACCTGGAGGACCTCGGCTACAACGAGGCCGAGGTGAAGGCGATCGCCACCCAGTGGGCGATCCAGCAGCCGAGCATCAACCCGGAAACGGGTGAGACGGCGACGCGGGCCAACATTCCCTCGGACCGCTTCCCGTTGGCCTTTGCGAACGACGTCGCCGCGCGGGCTGCGAACAACAACGCGATCCCGCCCGATCTTTCGCTGATCACCAAGGCGCGCGAGGGCGGGGCGGCGTACATCTATTCGCTGCTGACCGGCTATCAGAACCAGCCTGCGGAACTGGTGCACGAATTCCCGGGTGCGAAGACGCCGGAAGGGTTGCACTACAACCCCTACTTCCCGAACCTCAACATCGCGATGCCGCCGCCGATCACCAGCAACGACCAGGTGACCTACCAGGACGGCACGCGCGCGACGATCGATCAGATGGCCAAGGACGTCTCGGCCTTCCTCGTCTGGACTGCGGAGCCGAACCTGGAGACGCGACACCAGGCGGGGTTGGCGACGATCCTCTTCCTGCTGATCTTCACGCTGCTGACCTTCGGGGCCTATCGCAACATCTGGCGGGGCGTGAAGCATTGATGACGACTGAGAGCGCCGCCGAAGCGATCCGGCGGCGCATCCGGACGATCCCGGACTTCCCGAAGCCCGGCATCCAGTTCCGCGACATCACGACCCTGCTGCTCGACGCCGAGGGACTGCGCCTTGCCGTCGAGCAGATGGTCGCCTCGGTCGAAGGGCCGATCGACCTGGTGGCGGGCATCGAGGCGCGCGGCTTCGTCTTCGCGCCCGCCGTCGCACTCGCGCTGGGCGCGGGCGTGCTGCTGGTGCGCAAGGACGGCAAGCTGCCCGGCGCGACCATCGCCGAGGATTATGCCCTCGAATATGGCACCGACCGCATCACCATCCATGCCGATGCCTGCGCGCCCGGTGCCCGGGTGCTGCTGGTGGACGACCTGATCGCCACGGGTGGCACCGCACGCGCGGCGGTACGGCTGCTGCGCAAGGCGGGCGCCACCGTCACCCAGGCAGCGTTCGTGATCGACTTGCCGGACCTTGGCGGCGCCGACGCGCTGCGGAGGGATGGGATCACCGTCCGCAGCTTGGTGGCGTACGACGGAGACTAGGCGTCCTCGACCGCGCTGGCGGCGGCGACCTTCTGCCGCCCCAGCCGGTGCTCTCGCCAGACGATGAACAGGCCGCTCGCGACGATGACGGGCGCGCCGATCCAGGTTGCCGACCCGGGGAGCAGGCCGAACAAGAGCCAGCCGTAGAGCGTCGCCCAGACAAGGCCCGAATAATCCATCGGTACCACGACGGCGACCGGCGCATGCCGCAGCGCTGCGGTGAGCGCGATCTGACCCATGCCGCCCACCAGCCCGATCGACACCAGGATGCCCCAGGTCGCGGCGTCATGGGACTTCAGGTTGAACGCGTAGAGCAGCGCAAGCGGCGGAAGCGACAGCAGCGAGAACCAGAACACCGTGGTCCCGCTGTTCTCCGTCCGCCCGAGTTGGCGCAGCAGGATGGCAACGATCGCCACGAACAGCGCGGCGAGGAGCCCGATGACCGTGCCGAACGGCGTGACAGGATGCCCTGCGCCGGGCTGCGCAACGATCAGCACGCCCGCAAAGCCCACCAGTACGGCACTCCACCTCTGCCAGCCGGTGGGCTCGCGCAGTACCAGCGCGCCGAGGATCGTCGCAAAGATCGGCACAGTGAACTGGAAGGTGGTCGCCTCCGCCAGCGGCAGCAGCAGCACCGAGCCGAAGGTGAACACCATGCCGAGGAGCCCAACTGCCGAGCGGCCCAGATGGGCCCCGAAGCGCCGGGTGCGCAGCGTGGCCAGGCCCGGTCCCATCGCCACGAAGGCGACGACCACGGGCAGTGCGCAGAACTGGCGCCAGAACATGGTTTCGAACAGCGTCGCGCCCTGCGCCTCGGCGAGCTTCACCAGCGCCGACATGGTCGAGAGGAAGAAGATCGCGAGCAGCCGCAGGCCCACGCCCTTGAGGATGGTATCGCCCGGCATGCCGCGGCTGTAGGTGGCGGAGGGACGGGGCACAACCGCGGCGGGTGAGCGGCTCGATGGTCCGCCTCTTGTGAGGCTGCGTTTAGTGTGCTGCTCCAGGAACTGGCGAGCGGGGTCGGCGGGGTCGCGGGGGCGCGAGTCCCAAGCGCTGAGGTGACCGGGCGACCGGGCGTCCGCGGCTTGTGCATTCAAGCTGAAGCTTCAGGCTCGGAATGAGCGACAAGGAAATCTCGAGCTTCGCTTTCCAGGACATTGCTTCCCCCCCAAATCTTCAAGGTTACGCATCCATCTCGGAGGAGTGATTTGCACGGCTCATCCGGTACGGAGATAGTGCAGGGTGGAGGCGCGCGTTGCACACTCAAAGAGTGTCCATACTGGAACGAGCACGCTCAAGATCCCAGCAGCATGTGAAAAGTCCCGCCGATGTGGAGGTAGACCAAATCGTTGATCGTGGCGCGCCGGTGCACAAAGCGCGAACGATTGAATCACGATAGCTGTTGGGGCGCAGAGTGCAGTTCAGGTTGCTGGTGTCCGGTGCGCTCGCCTGCTTCCCGCGGCCGGAATTCAGCGATGCTCTTGTCAGCTATGACATGATCACGCCGATTGCAGCGCTCGGGCTCATCGAGAGGATTCACTGGAAGCCGGCAATCCGCTGGCGTATCCGGACGATCCATCTGCTCGCGCCCGTTCGGACGGTCGACCTGGTGGGCCCTAGGGGCGTCATGCGGGCGCTGGAGGCGCCGTGTTGGGCGCTGGACTTCGGCTTCGACCTGACCCTGCGCGCCGGACCGCGGGACAGCATCGATGCGCATGAGTCGATGTTTCTTCGCAAAGCGCGTCGTCTGGATCCCGAAAGCGGCTATCTGGGTCTGCTCGAGCTTCCGGCGACCCTGAAGCTCGCTTCCGTCGATACCCCGCTCGACAGCGCCTTCGATGGCCCGGCGCAACTGGATCTGGGTTGGCTGCCGTTCGAGCGGGTCCCGAAGGATCCCCGCCGCTTTCGCTACTTCCGGGCGCGGGCGGTCGACGGGGTAGTGACGCTCCCGCGGCAGGGCGAGGGGGTGTTCAGCTGAGACTGGGATTAGGCCGCCGCCTGTGCCCGCCACTCCCGGTACCACTCGACGAACCTCGCCACGCCGGTTTCGATCGGCGTGTCGGGCGTGTAGCCGGTGAGCGCGTGCAACAGCGTCGGATCCGCATAGGTGCGCGGCACGTCGCCGGCCTGCATGTCCATCATGTTGAGCTTGGCACTGCGGCCGGTCGCATGCTCGACGGTCCGGATGAAGTCCATCAGCGGGGTAGGCTGGCCGCCGCCGATGTTGACCACCCGGAACGGTGCCTGGTGCGATAGCGAGTCGATCGCTGCCTCGCCGATGACGCGGTTCTCTTCTGCGGGAGGTACGTGCGTGAGCCGCACCACCGCCTCGATCAGATCGTCGACATAGGTGAAGTCCCGCGCCATCTGGCCGTGGCCGTATACGTCGATCGGTCGGTCGTTCAGGATCGCGTCCGTGAACTTGAACAGCGCCATGTCGGGCCGGCCCCACGGGCCGTAGACCGTGAAGAAGCGGAACATGGTGCTCGGAACCCCGAACAAATGGGCATAGCTGTGCGCCATCGCCTCCATGCCCTTCTTGGTCGCGGCGTAGAGGCTCAGCGGTTCGTCCGCGCGGTGGGATTCGCTGAACGGCACCGTCGGGTTCGCGCCATAGATCGACGATGTCGACGCCATCAGCAGATGCTGTGGCTGGAGCGCGCGCGCGAGTTCCAGCACATTCCAGGAGCCGGTCAGATTGCTCTCGACATAGGTGCCGGGCGCCTCGATCGAATAGCGCACGCCGGCTTGCGCCGCGAGGTGGATGATCACCTCCGGCTCCGCGATCTCGGCGGCCTGATAGAGCGCGGAGCGGTCCTCCAGCATCCCTTCCACCATGCGGAACCGGTCCGACCGGGCGAGCACGGCGTTGCGGGCCTGCTTCAGGCGCACGTCATAATAACGCGTCATCCCGTCGAAGCCGGTGACGTCGTGCCCGTCCGCCAGCAGACGGCGCGCCAGATGGAACCCGATGAACCCGGCGGTGCCGGTGATCAGGTACCGCATCAGTCGACGGTCGCTTCCGCGGGGGTCGCCTCGCTGGTGGCCGCAGGCTTCGCGTGTCCCGGGCGGCCCACGCCGCAATAGGTGAAGCCGGCCGCCTCGACCGCTTCGGGGCGGTAGATGTTGCGCAGGTCGACGAGCACCGGCTGCGCCATGATGCGGCCCAGCCGCTTGAGGTCGAGCGCGCGGAAAGCGTCCCACTCGGTGACGATCACGACCGCGCAGGCACCCTCGGCGGCGGCATAGGCCGAATCGGTGTAGACGATCTCCGGCATCAGCGTGCGGGCGGCCTCCATGCCCTCTGGATCATAGGCACGCACGGTGGCGCCGGCATCCTCGAGCACCTGGACGATCGCAAGCGCGGGCGAATCGCGCATGTCGTCGGTGTTGGGCTTGAAGGTGAGGCCGAGCAGCGCGATCGACTTGCCGCGAACGTCCCCGCCCAGCGCGGCGATGACCTTGCGCGCCATCGCGCGCTTGCGCGTGTCGTTCACGGCGACCGTGGTCTCGATGAGCCGCACCGGTGCTTCGTAATCCTGCGCCGTCTTCACCAGCGCCAGCGTGTCCTTGGGGAAGCAGGATCCGCCATAGCCCGGGCCTGCGTGCAGGAATTTGGATCCGATCCGGTTGTCGAGGCCGATGCCGCGCGACACGTCCTTCACGTCCGCACCGACCTTTTCGCACAGGTCGGCGATCTCGTTGATGAAGGTGATCTTCATCGCGAGGAAGGCGTTGGCGGCGTACTTGATCAGCTCGCTGGTGCGGCGGCCGGTGAACAGTACCGGCGAACGGTTGAGGAACAGGGGGCGGTAGACCTCTTCCATCGGCGCGCGCGCACGCTCGTCCTCGATGCCTACGACGATGCGGTCCGGCCGCTTGAAGTCCTCGATCGCCGCGCCCTCGCGCAGGAACTCGGGGTTGGAGGCGACCGCGAACTCGGCGTCCGGGTTCACCTCGGCGATGATGCGCTCGACCTCGTCTCCCGTGCCGACGGGCACCGTCGACTTGGTGACGACGACGGTGAAGCCCTTGAGCGCCGCGCCGATCTCCCGCGCGGCGGCGTAGACATAGGAGAGGTCGGCGTGGCCATCGCCACGACGGGAAGGGGTGCCGACGCCGATGAACACCACGTCCGCCTCTGCGACCGGCGTGGCCAGTTCGGTGGTGAACGAGAGGCGACCGGCCGCGACATTGCGCGCGACGAGCTGGTCGAGGCCCGGCTCATAGATCGGGATGCCGCCCGCGCGCAGCTTGGCGATCTTCCCCTCGTCCTTGTCGACGCAGACCACGTCGTGACCGAAGTCGGCGAAGCAGGCCCCGGACACCAGGCCGACATATCCCGATCCGATCATGACAATGCGCATTGCGTGCTCTTCCTTACTGCCGGGTAGCCGCCGATCTGGCGGAGCCGAGGCGTATCACGGTTCCCGGCACATATGGGCGAACGCCGCGGCTGGGAAGCGTGGATTGGTTCGGATTCCATGAGGTGCGGGCAGGCGTCGCGCCATCTGCCGGATC
>NZ_BSEX01000001.1:0-137776 GCF_027922045.1 Microbacterium terregens | reverse complement strand
GCGAGCAGCCGGCCGTGATCAGTACGGACGGATGTCGTCGCCGTAGCTCTTCCGGAAGAAGGCGAAGATCTCGAACAGCATTGATGGTCTCCTCGGCTGGTTCGCAATTCCCTTAACCCTAATTTAACCCTAATGCAATCTTAACCTTCTCCAGAGCGCCATTAACTCGTCCTTCAGTCCTATGTGAGACGAGGGTGCGCCATGATGCCGCTCTCGCTCACCTCCGTGTCGCCCCTCGGTGGCTTCGGCTTGCCTGGTGAAAGGCGCGAGCTGTCCGGGGCGGAGATCGAGCAAGGTTCCACGGCGGTTGTTGCGAATTCAGGTGCTGCCGAAGCTTCATGCGTAAGGGCGTCCGAAACCTTGCGAATTTTGCTGCTGGCTGAGATTGCCAACTTCACGCTGCTCCGGCGGCATCTTGGTGTCACGCGAAGCGACACGATCGTTGCCGAGCTGGTCGATCGCTGCGCCCAAATCCTCCCAGGCGCGCGGAGCCGCTCTTCGTCCGACAGGCTCGTCGCCATCGAGTTTGAGGCGGCGTCCCTTGAGGATGCGGAGGCTGCGGCTGCTCGGCTACAGCAGGGTTTTGCAGAGCCCTTCAACTTGGACCGGGAAACGCATGCGATTCGGCTGCGAATCGGCGGTGCCGCTGGACGCAACTGCGACTGTGAGGAGGTCCAACTCGCCGAGTGGGCGGAGAAAGCCCTTGCCGAAGCCCGGGCTGAAGGACGGGACATCATTCGCGATGTTGCCTCGACGCACTTAGGTGTCGATCCGCTCGAGCTCATCCACGAATTGCCGCGCGCGCTCCGCGAAGGGGAGATTTTTCTCCAGTACCAGCCAAAGGTGCGGGTGCGACAGCAAGAGGTTGCGAGCGCGGAGGCACTGGTTCGGTGGCGGCATCCGACCCGCGGATTGGTTCTGCCGGGTGAGTTCATCCAGGCGGCCGAACAGAGCCGCGGGATCGGCGCGCTGACGCTCTGGACCCTCGAGCAGGTACTCCGCGACCAGCGCATGCTCGCGCAGGCCGGCTACGACATTCCGATCTTTATCAACATCTCGGGCGTGCTGCTCGCAGATGCGGGGTTCGTCGATCAGGCTTGTGCCAGGCTCGGAGACCATGGCGCCAAGATCGGCTTCGAGATCACGGAAACCGCAGTGATCCGGGACCCTGAAAGTGCCATCCGCCACTTGCAGCGCTTTGCCGACATCGGGGTGGTGATCGCGATCGACGACTATGGTGCCGGCCTTTCGTCGCTCGCTTATCTGAAGCAGTTGCCCGCCAGCGAGCTCAAGATCGACAAGCTCTTCGTCACGCAGCTGACCAGCAGCAACCGGGATCCATTGATCGTGCGCTCCACGATCGATCTCGCCCATGCGCTGGATATGGAGGTCACCGCGGAAGGCGTGGAGACGCCGGCCGCGATGGCCCTGCTCAGCGTCATGGGCTGCGACTTGGTCCAGGGGTATCTCATCAGCCGCCCCGTGGAGATCGACGCGTTCCGCCAGTTTCTTGAAGAAGACGAGCATCTCAAGGCGCTTGATGGGCAGCGCTTCTCCTTCCTACGTTCCGACAGGCTGTGGAAGAGCGCCTGAAGTGAGGTGGCACTTCGCGGTCGGGCTGGGGGAGCGTGGCTTCAAGTCCGCATTGGGTTGTCGCGGAGCGCCTATTCTCTTGCTGCTCTCGTCGACGGCAACCTCAGCCGCGACTAACGGGCAGGATGTCGACGGGCTTGCCGCCGCAGCGGCCGCGAACGTGGTCTTCGACCCCGCCGGGGCGCTAAACCTTGCCGAGCGAGCAGAGCGGGAACTGCGCACGACGGCCGACCCTTCGCCCAGTTTGCACGCGCGGGTGTATGCCGTGCAAGCCGATGCCGCAGAGCGGCTAGGGCAGACGGCCCGGAGCCGCTTGCTTGTCGAGCAGGCGCTTGCGATCCTGGGGGACGCGTCCAATCCGAAGCTCAGGGGCGACTTGCTACTGACCCGCGGCGCCGTAAACACGACGCAAGGCGCAGTTTCAGCGGCACTTGCGGATTTTCAGAAATCCTATCGGTATTTCGTAGAGGCGAAGGATCGGCGTGGCCAGGCTATCGCGCTTACCCACCTGGCATCCCTGTATCGCGAGGGCGGCGATTTCGGCGGCGCGCACCGCTATTATCAGCAAGCTTTAGAAACAAGGCCACCGGCGAGCGTCGCTTTCGCGATCTACAACGGTCTCGGCAATGTGCTCACCGAGATGAGTCGGTACTCGCAGGCTTCCGCTGCATTTGAGCGGGCGCTTCAGTACGCGCCGCGGGAAAGCGCTGCCGTCCGAGCTCGGATCCTGGCCAACATGGCGCGGGCGCAGCTCAACGGCGGAAACTTGACGGCAGCAACTCGAACGGCGGCTGAGGGAATGCGGCTCGTAGCGCGTTCGGACGCGGCGGAAGTGCTGCCGCAAATCTACAGCGTAGCCGCGCGGGTGGAACTGGAGCGCGGCAATCTGATCCGCGCCCGGACCCTCATCGAGCGAAGCTTCGACGGTGTCCCGCCGACGGAGACCACCCTTGCGATGCGCGACAACCACCTGGTGGCTGCCCGCATCTACCAGCGCAGCGGGGAGCCCGAGAAAGCCGTCGAGCATCTGCTTGCGCTGCGCCGGCTGGACGAGCAGGCGCTGGAGATCGCCACCTCCGCCAAGGCAGCGCTGATGGGCGCGCGGTTCGACTTCCAGAACCAGGAATTGCGCATCGCGCGCCTCAAGGCCGAGGAACTGCGTCGGAACGTCGAATTCGAACGCTCGCGCACGCGTTTCCAGCAGATCCTGTTCGGCGGCATCGCTGCCGCTGTTGCGCTCCTGATTGGGCTGCTGACCTTCGGCCTCGTCACAATCCGCCGCAGCCGCAACGAGGTGCGCGCCGCCAACGTCGGCTTGGGCATCGCCAACGCCTCGCTGGAAAAGGCGCTCGCCGCAAAGACGGAGTTCCTGGCAACCACCAGTCACGAGATTCGCACGCCGCTCAACGGCATCCTCGGCATGACGCAGGTCATGCTCGCCGATTCGGCGCTGGAACCTGCCACGCGCGAGCGGGTGGACATCGTTCACGCCGCCGGCATGCGAATGCGCGGCATGGTCGACGACATCCTCGACGTCGCCAAGATGGAGAACGGCAACTTCACGATCGACACGACCACCGTCGATCTGCCCGCCACCCTGAAGGAGGCCACCCAGCTTTGGGAGGAGCAGGCGCAGGGGCGGGGGATCGCTTTCTCCCTGGAGTGCGCCGATGTGCCGCAATGGATCGAAAGCGATCCGACGCGGCTCCGCCAGATCGTCTTCAACCTGCTTTCCAACGCGCTGAAGTTCACCCATGCCGGCAGCATCGGGGTCCGGGCGACGGTGGTGGAAGGCGATGGTGCCCGACACTTGCAGATCGCCGTCCGCGATACCGGGATCGGTATCCCCGCGGACAAGCACGCGCAGATCTTCGAATCCTTCCGGCAGGTGGATGCCGGCACGACCCGCCAGTACGGCGGCACCGGCCTGGGGCTCACCATCTGCCGCAACCTTGCGGTTGCGCTCGGCGGGACAATCCGGGTGGAAAGCGTGGAGGGCGTGGGTTCGACCTTCACCGTCGTCCTGCCTCTGGTGGAGGCGCCGGCGCCGGCGATGGCCGATGGCACTACCGGGGCGGCGGCCGGCATGCTGGTAGTCGATCGCAACCCGATCGTGCGCGGCATGATGCGCACGCTGTTCGCGCCGCATGTCCTCGAACTGCGCTTCGCGGCTAGCGTCGAGGAGGCGCTCGACGAACTTGCCAAGGGCGGGATCGCCCGAGTGCTGATCGACGAGGCCGCGTTGGAAGCCGAGACGGACGACCCGAAGACTCGAGTTGAGCCGATTGCAAGCGCCGCCCACGCGGTCGGCGCGACGACCACGATCCTCTGGCCCAACCTGGACGAGCGCACGCGCGCGGCGTTGGAGGCAGCGGGGATGGACCAGGTAATCGGCAAGCCGATCTCGGGCGCGCGGCTCGTGCAGCTGCTCTTCGCGACGAAACGCAGGAATCCGGGCGATTCGGCCCTTGTTTCATGCGCGGCATAGCGCAATAGCCTTGGACACCATGCCCCCGCTGCTTACCCTCGCCATGCCCTTCAGGATCCGGGGGCGATGAACATTCTGTTTGTCGAAGACGATGCCATGAATCGCCGGGTCGTGCGCGACATGCTGGACGTCGCCGGGGCCACCATGGCGGAAGCAGATCGGGCCGAAGAAGGCCTGCGCCGGATCGATGAGGAAGATTTCGACGTGGTGCTGGTCGACCTGCGCATGCCCGGCATGGACGGGCTCGAGGCGATCGGCCGCATCCGGGCCCGCGACGATGCCAAGCGTGACCTGCCCCTGATCGTCGTGACTGCCGACACCGCGCTCGACCTGCGCGAGCGCTGCATCGCCGCGGGTGCCGACGAGGTGCTGTTCAAGCCCGTCGCCATGGAGGCGCTGTTCGACGCGATTGGCCGTATCCTCGCGAGCAAGTCCGACGAGGACGCCATTCTCTTCTGACCTTGGGCGGCGGTGGCAGGTTTTCGGCTGCGGAAGGCAAGGTGCCATACGACCCGTCGACCTCAGTGCGCGGGCCTCCGCGGGCACGAGAGCCGGCGAGCAGCCGATTCCTTAGCCCCGAACTCGTATGTCCGCAGGGGCCCCCAGCAGCATGCCGACGCGTGGCGTCGGCGTGTTTTTCCAGTGCTGGGGTCATGATCCCGCGCGGCAGCGGACCTCCCGGCACTTCGCTGCACAGCGACGGTGGAAACAAGGGAAAAAGGTTGAACGCGTCGCCCCGCGCTGGTAGGGGCAGCGCATACCGCCGCGGCCTGCGCTCCGGCGACCTTTTGCTATTGCACGAAACGAATCGGAGTTAGACGGCCTCATGCAAATCATCGTCCGCGACAACAACGTCGACCAGGCTCTGCGCGCGCTCAAGAAGAAGCTGCAGCGCGAAGGCGTGTATCGCGAGATGAAGCTTCGTCGTCACTACGAGAAGCCGAGCGAGAAGCGCGCTCGCGAGCGTGCGGCTGCCGTCCGCCGCGCCCGCAAGCTCGAGCGCAAGCGCGCGGAGCGTGACAACGCCCGGTAAGATTTCGCGTCCGGCGCCCGCACTCGGGTGCCGGATGTCGCTTCCTGGTCGGGTTTCCATCCTTCTTCATCGCCGTCGCGGCGCCGGTACGCGCCCCTGACATAAGCGGGATCGCTGTTCATGTCCGTCACTGCCGTCCCGCTCCAGCCCGTGAAGCGTCGCTACCTCGTCTGGCTCTGGATTGGCATCGCGCTGATCGTTGCGGCCGCGGCGGCGCTCGCCTGGGCCGGAACTCCGCACAGCAAGGTGACCGAGTCGGGTCTCCGCTACGAAATCATCGAACCGGGTACGGGCCCCGCGCCCACGGACGATGATGTCGCGCTGATCAACTATGTCGGCAAGCGTCCGGACGGCAGCGTGTTCGACCAGAACCAGCAGACTCCCATGCCGGTGCGCGGCGTGGTTCCAGGTTTTGCCGAAGCGCTGAAGATGATGCCGAAGGGGTCGAAGTACCGCTTCTGGATCCCGCCGCACCTTGGCTATGGCGCGCCGCGGCCGGCGGGTGCCCCGCCGCTCACGGGTGAACCGGCAGAACTGGCAAAGATCACGCTCCAGTTCGACGTCGAGCTGCTCGACTTCATCCCGGAGGCGGTGCTGCGTCAGCAGATGATGCAGCAGATGATGCAGGGCGGCGGCGCCGGTGGTGCGATGCCTGGCGGCGGCGCACCGGAAGGTCCCGGCCGCTAAGCCTCTGCGGAGCGCACGCCGCAGTCTGCCCGCATTCTCTCAAGCTTCGAAGGCCCGGCACGCCACACGGCATGTCGGGCCTTTTGCTGTTGGTGCGTTGGGCTTCCTCGTTCTTGCGGAGCTTCACCATTCCGGGTGCGGCGCGACAGTGAAGTTCCGGCACTGGAAACTATGGGCGAAGTACCCGGCCGCTGGGGACTCGATTGGGGACGTATGATGCTTCCGAACTGGAGTAGTACGGCCGGCCCGCTTCTTGAGTTAACCATGAAACGCTTCCTATAACCTGCCGGTAGCCGTATCCAGGCCGGGGGGTAGGGGATGAGCGGAGAGGCCGATCCATGGGTGCTGCCATCCGGCCCGGTCCCCACCGCGGGGCGGCGGGTCATGCGTTGGCAGCCCTCGCGCGGTGTCCTGCGAACTCGCCTGCTCTTGTTCCTGAGCTTGCTCGATCTCGTGGTGATTCTCGGCAGCTTCCTGTTCGTCGGCGCGCTCTACAGTTCCGGGGGCGCGCAGCAGGGGCTGGTGATCGGGCTCGCCATGCTCTCGATCTATTTCCTTTCCGCCTTCAGCAGCGGGGCCTTTGCCGTCTCCGTGATCGACCGCAGGAGCAGTGGAGTAGCGTGCGCGCTCCGTTCCATGCTATTCGCAGCAGGGGCGGTCCTGTTCACCGCCTTCTACCTGCGGGCAAGTGCGGATTTGTCGCGAGTCATCGTTGCAGGCGGGACACTCGTCAGCCTTGCTGCCCTGGCGGTCGCGCGGAGTTTGTTCCTCCGCAACGCGCGGCGCATCATCGGCGGCAACCCGTACAATGTGGTGCTTCTTTCGGACGGTGGGGCGTTTCGCAGGACCGGCGCGGGCGAATACTCTACCATCCTGGCGGCTTCTAGCTTCGAGCCAGGGCGGCACGATCCGATGATGTACGATCGTCTCGCCGTGGCGCTGCAGAAGGCGGATCGGGTCGTAGTCGCCTGTTCCGCCGAGCGGAGGCACGCGTGGGTGCATGCGCTGCAAGGGGCAAATGTCCAGGGGGAGGTGCTGACGCCGGAACTGGCAGCTTTGGCTCCGCTGGGTGTGGCGCACTTCGGTGAAGATCCGACCCTCATCGTTGCGAAGGGGCCGCTCCGGGTGGAGGAGAGGCTCGTCAAGCGCCTGTTCGACATCGCGGTCGCCGGCGGCGCGCTGCTGCTGCTGGCGCCGATATTCGCGGCGATCGCGCTGGCGATCCGGATGGAGTCGCCGGGCCCTGTCTTGTTCGTTCAACGCCGGATCGGCCGCGGAAACCGGATGTTCCACATGCTGAAGTTTCGCAGCATGCGCCCGGAGCGGTGCGACGAAGACGGAAGCGCCTCCACCACGCGGGATGATGACCGGATCACGCGCGTCGGACGATTGCTCCGCCGCACCAGCCTCGACGAGCTGCCGCAGCTGGTGAACGTTCTTGCGGGCAACATGTCGATCGTCGGCCCTCGTCCGCACGCGCTCGGGTCGCGGGCGGAGGATCAGCTGTTCTGGGAAATAGACGACCGCTACTGGCATCGGCACGCGGCGAAACCGGGGCTGACCGGCCTGGCGCAGGTGCGTGGCTATCGCGGCGCCACCAACCACCGGAGTGATCTGGTCAACCGGCTGCAGGCCGATCTCGAGTATCTGCATGGTTGGACGATCTGACGGGACATGCTGATCGTCGCGCAAACCGTCCGAGTGCTCGTACACCGCAACGCCTTTTGAAGGCATCAGGCGCACGCTTCGAGCCCCTCGCGGCCCCAAATCCCATCAGAATGCGTTGCGATGTACCAGCACGCGGAAGGTCTGCAGGACCAGCACTAGGTCGCGCCAGATCGTCCAGGAGTCGAGATAGGCGAGATCCGCCTGCAGCCGGTTGATCAGATCGCGGTCCGTCTCCGTGTTCCCGCGGAACCCTCGCACCTGTGCCAGGCCGGTGAGCCCGGGCTTTACCGCGTGGCGGTTCCAATAGTGCGAAGACACCTCCCAATAGAGGGAGTCGCCGGCCAGGGCGCCGGTCGCGTGCGGGCGCGGGCCGACGATGCTCATGTCGCCAAGCAGGACGTTCAGGATCTGCGGCAGTTCGTCCAGGCTGGTCTTCCGAATGAAGCGGCCGACGCGGGTGACGCGCGGGTCATCCCGGGTGGTGAGCTTATTCGCGTTATGATCAAGCTTGCCGACATGCATGCTGCGGAACTTGAGCATGCGAAACAGGCGATTGCCCTGACCGACACGGTTCTGTGCAAACAGCACCGGGCCGGGCGAGTCGAGCTTGATAGCGATGGCCACCAGGATCATCACCGGTGCCAGCATCGGCAGCGCCAGCAACACGATCGACAGGTCGAACATCCGCTTGAGGCAACGGTCGACCGTGTTGAGCGGACCGACTGCGACGAGGGCGGTCGACGTCCCGTGATAATGAGTCGCGCCGATCGCGCCGATCGCATCGAGTTCGGGGGCCAGCACCTCCACGTTCACGCCAGCACCCTTGAGCGCCAGCGACCAGACGGCGCGCCGCTCAAGAGGGCAGGCGACGATCACGCGATCGGCATGGCAGATCATGCCGCCGATCCGGCTGAGCATCATCGGATCGTTGATGTCGGGCGCGAGGCCGATCTGCTCCACGTCGATCCGCAACGCGCTGCATGCGTCGGGTGGCTGGATGCCGTCGACGAGCACGATCTCGCTGTCCGGACTGCCGCCGAGGCGCGCCAGGGCGAAGCGCGCATACAGCGCGCGCGAGAGCACCAGGGCGACGCAGCTTGCGAGGGTGCCGGCGACGACCACGACGCGCGATAGGTCTTCGGAAGCCTTGAAGACGAAGCCCAGGCCGATCGCGATGATCGAGGCCGCGAGCATGGCGAAACAGGCGCGCCGCGTGCTGCGAGTCGCGCTGATCATCGCCGTCGGCCGATACGCCTCCCGCTGCACCGCGAGGACGAAATACAGGGGCAGGATTAGGATGAGGAGGGTGGTGAGGCGGTTGCTCGTGACCTCGCCCAGCCGCAGCCACCCGACGAACCCCGTCGCGGCGGTGATCGCGAGCATGTCGAGCAGGATGAGGCCGAGCGCCAGCCGAACCCGGATGGCATGCTTGGCGGAGGCGCGCGGATGCACCTGCTTCTCGGTATCGGCAGCCGTCGTGGCCCGCGCTTCGTCGGCCGCGCTCAGGATAGTTGATGCAACCATGACCCTGTTCCTGCACCTTCTGCATGGCCTTGTCGAGCCGAGCGTCCGGGAGATGCTGCGCCGCAACCTAGCTCGTCGGTTTGTTCCCGCGTCAGCGGATGGCGGCCTAAGTGCCACGGGATGAACCGAAACTTTCTCGGCCTTGTCTCAGCAGGAGCCGGCACTGGTCGAATCCTGCGACTGGATCCTTCGCGGCAGCCCGTGGCGTGCGTACGGTTGTGCGGCCGCACGCGCCCGTTTACCGCGTCAGTGAGACGGGCAAATCGCCCATCAGTAGAGAGGCTTGTTCAGTGGTGGAGGCCTACGAAAGCTTCAAGGACGTGCTCGCGCCGTTCGGCCAAATAGGCCGATCAATAGCCCATATTCATATCGGCTTGGCTCTTTTCGTCGGCGGCGCAGTGCTGTCGCGTCGGGGATACGGCTCCGGTTGGTTGTTGCTTCTGCTGTTTGCGCTGGAACTCGTTAACGAGGCGGCAGACATCGCGGAAGGTTGGCCACACATCCAGTCTTGGCGGATCCGTGATACGGTAGGCGATGTGGTGAACACGATGCTGTGGCCAGTGGTTTTATACCTAGTCGCGAAAGTGCAGGGACGGGAGCATGCTGCGGCAGACATCGGCATGGATGTGGCGCCACCAGACTGACGGGAGCGCGATATAGGGTTGACCTTTCCAGGCGTGGAGCCGAACCGAAGCCTTCCGCAACCACCGAGACAAACGCCGTATGCACCTTCAGTCCGCGGTCAGAATGCCACTTCCGGCTCGCGCCGGCGTCCATCGGGTGACCGCGAAACCCCGCAACGGCGTGATTTTCATCACGATGGCGGTTCTGTTGGTGTTCAACATCGCCCTTGCAAAGGCGGGGTTCACGGCGGGCGGCACCCCAGTCACTTTTGGCTACATCCTTCTGGGTGCCGTGGCTCCGTTTGCGCTGATCGGCTTGGTTCGTAGGTCGGTGCTTTCACCATCGGCGTTCGTGCACCTATTGATCGGCTATCTGCCGATCGGCCTACTGGCGCTGTATAAGATCCAGACCTACACAGCGAGCCCGGTTGCCTTACTCGTGATGGGCACCGTGTTTTTGCTGCTGCCGGCGATCATCCTCGGGATACTCTCGCCGTACTTGGAAGAGCTCACCGAGGCACAGATTCTCTCTGTACTAAAGTGGTGCGTTCGGTTCGCCGTCGCATGGGGTCTGCTGAATTTCACGCTCTACTTCCTCACCAAGCAGTTCATCGCGATCCCGTACCTTACGATGAATGCGGCAGACGCGGCGGAGGTGTTTTCCAAGAATAACCGCCGAGGACCGTTGATGAAGCTTGTTTCAACATACAACAACGGAAATATCTTCGGCGTTTGCATGATCATGCTGGGGCCGATCTATATTCATGCGGAGAATAAAAAGTCCTGGGTGGCGGCATTCATTGTGGCGGTCATGCTTACGCTGAGTCGATCTGCATGGGCTGGTTTGCTGCTGATGGGGGCGATGATGGTTGTGGTTGGTCAGTTGAAGATAAACCGCGGACCTTTGTGGATCGCCATCTTGGTCGTCGCTGCACTCCTAATGACGATCATGCCCTTGCTTGGCTGGACAAGTGACAACCTCTTCGATGCGAACTTGGGCGGGCGACTTCACCAGATCTCCGACCTTCAATGGACATGGTGGGGCGCTCAGAGGATCCAGATTTCAGAGATCCTGTATGCAGGCCTGCTGCAGAGTTTCGGTGTCGCTGGAGGCTTGTTGGCGCTGCTCGCATTAGGAATGGGAGCCTTGTACGGCTTCAGCAACTTCCAGCGACTTTCGATGCTGCGCAAGGCTGCGCTGGCGGGCTTGTTGTGCTATCTTGGCATCGCGGCGTCCGATGCAGCGTTCATTTTCCCACCGACGATGGCGACGTTCCTGTTCTTGAACGCGATGGTGTATCGGCGCGGCTATCGCGGCGCGATCCCGGGGAGGCCGAACCCCGCCACTGCCGCGCGGGGCTGATGTCGCGGCTGTTCGTTTCTGTCACCGACCGTAGCAGCTCTGTGCCGGGGCAGCATGTCTCGCTGGCTTTACTTCAAAGCGAGTCGATCCTAGCGGCACCCTAGCGTGCGGTGTGCGGCTGCTTGCGTCATCCATTCAACGAGGTGTCCGCTTGAACGTTCTTTACGTCCGCGAAAACGTCGACAAGCCGAACTGGGGTGCTCGCGCCACCAGCATGGCGCTGCGAGAGATCATCGCGTCACAGCACGCGATCATCGGCGCCGTGCGAAGCGGGCCGATGGGGCGGTGGTATCGGGATGCGCATCATACGTCTCCGGCACTCTACGATCGAGTATGCGCCATCCTGGATCGTGAGAAGGTGAAGGCTGCGCCGGGTATCGGCGCGGCCGCGAGAGCCGTTATGGCTGGTTTGGGTGTGCCCCGGGGCATGGGTCATGATCTTGATGAGAATGCCCGTCTGATCGCGCGGGCTGGAGAGCATGTTCCGGAAGTCGCGCGCGTCCTGAAGGATCTCGAGCGTAGCGATGCACTGATGATGAACCTGGAAGGAGACGGGATTTTTCCGGAACAGCCGCGCCGGCATCTCCTGTTCTTTCTCACGCTTGCCCATCTCGCAAAGCGGCAGGGGAAGGGCGTCTACATCCTGAACGGTATGCTTTCGCCGGATCCGCGCAACGGGATCAACTCGGAAACCTTGGAAGTTGCTCGGGGAGTGTTCGAGGCGGCGGACCTGCTGGTGTTGCGTGAACAGGCCTCGAAGCGCTTTCAGGAGGCGCACATGCCTGCCGCGAACGCCTTCATGCGCCCTGATGCGGTGTTTACGTGGCGGGACCGGTTCGCCGATGACTCTGGCGGCGAGCGCTACGACCCCAGCGCGCTATGGCCGTTCTTCGACCGTTCTCCTGTGCCAATGCCTGCCGTTCTCGACAAGCCCTACGCCGTAGTCGGCGGCAGTTCGTCGGCGCAGTGGGCGAACGGCACGGCCCCGGCCGCCTATCGGGCCCTCGTGACGGCGCTCAAGAAGCTGGGGCTAGGCGTTGTCATCGTCGAATCCTGCCACGGTGACAGCTTCCTGCATGGTGTTGCCAAAGCGACGGACACACCGATCATCCCGGTGGACGTTCCTATCAGTGCTGCGGTCGCGCTGCTCGCCAACGCACGCGTGTTCGTCAGCGGTCGGTGGCATCCGTCCATCATGGCATCGCTGAACGGCACGCCAAGCGTGTTCCTGGGATCCAACTCGCACAAGACCTTGAGCATTCAGGAGCAGCTTTCCTATCCGGATCCGCACGAGTATCCGGTGGTGCCGAACGCGGGCGAGATCGACGCGATCGTGGCCGAGGCCGAGGACCTTCTCCAAGGTGGCGCCAGCGTTCGCCAGCGGATCGCCGCTGCCTCAGCGCATTTGGCGGCAGACGCCGCTTCATTGAAGGCCCTGCTGTAGGAGCGGCCCGGGAGGAGCCGTCTCTCCTACGTTCGGCTGCGCTCCCCCGCTAAGGAAAGCAGCGCGTGCGCGATCCTTTCGGATGCCCGTCCGTCGATGTCGCCCAACGCTTGGTCGAACAGGGCGGGTGCTGGAACAACGGGTTGCGTCGTCGCCGTCAGAACGAGCGAACCCAGTTCGTCGGAGTCGGCTGTCGTGTCGATGCCGAGTCCGGGGATGGCAGCGGCTTTGGCACCTTCTGCGGGGCGGGCGAAGGCTGCGACCGGTAGGCTGACGCTTGCGCACGGCATCCCACAGGCTGCCGCCTCCAGCAGTGCGGAAGAGTAGAAACCGATCGCCATGTCATGGCGCGCGAGCTGATCGTACAGCGGTTCCGTCGTCGAGATCCGTGCGAAGGACCCGATCGGTGCGATCATCCGCTCGAGGCGCTCCAGTTCCCCCGTATCAGAGCGGGGATGGGCGCGTAGGGTCACGGCAAGCTTCCGTCTGGCGCTGGCGCTCGCCAGTCCGGACACGAGCGTTTGCTCGGCTGCCCGGACAGCTTTCTGAGACACCTTACCGTCGCGGCCGAAGGGCTGGTGCAGGACGACGACGCGTAGCCGCCCCTGTTCGTCCGGCGCTCGATCTCGCCAGCGGCCGGCGACAGCGGGAAGGGTATCGAAGCGGGGCGCGGCTACCGTGACGATACGATTTGGATCAAGTCCACGTGCTTCAATCCGCCTCGCGCGCGCCGGCGAGGTCGGAAGAAACAGATCGTGTGTCCGGCCGCTTTGATCGCGTAGCGGCATCAATCCGAGCCTGTAGAGCATACGATCCCGCCACGTCGCCGAGGCCTGAGCGGGGCGCCCGGTCACCATCCCGCTGAAAGGCCCCTCATCGATTTGTGCGAGGCGCGTCCCTGTACGGCCGCAGGCCTGAATGAGCGCCTGCTCAGGTATGCCGTGATTGTGGCAGAGCAGCACTACGCCAACGCGATGGACGCGCAGCAACTCGGAGAGATGTTCCACGATCCGTCGAAAGCGTGCGGTGCCACCTGATACCAACAGATTTGCGGCGGCAGTACGGAACACAGAGCGCATGCCTACACTGGCCGGGGTGATGGTCAGCACCTCCGCACCGACGCCCGAGTAGCTGGCGGCGGCGCGCGTGTCGAACTGAGAGAGGTCGATCACGAGGCGGTCACCGCCAGGGTCAATCCTGGTCAACGCGGCCAATATGCTGCCGATCGTCAGGGGATGCGAACCGCCGGAACCGGCCAGAGCGATTGTTGAGGTCATGACCTGCCGTTACCGGTGCTCGGCGCAGCGCTGCAAGTAGCGCCGGCCTTACGGATATTTGCTGGCGTTTGAGGATGCCCCCAACGCTTTTCTGCGGAAGCGTCCGGGCCACAGCTTGGTCAACACCAGACGCAGCATTTCGGGGTGGCGCAACGAAAACCAGAGGCCGGAGAGTAGCGCTGCTCCGCCGAGCACGGGAAGTCGCCACCAGAGACTCTCCGGCGAGAGCCATTCCACCTGCAAGAAGGAGGGAAGCAGCGCTGTCGCGATCAGGGTACCGCCCAGCACGAGCGCCTCGACCGCGGGGAAGGTACGATCACGCAGCTTCCGGTTCAGCGCGAGCCACGTGAACAGCACCGCCAGCAGTGCGGTGAACAGCGAGCCGAAGACAGCGCCTGAGAGGCCAAAGCTGTGCGCGAGTGCGTAGGTGGCCGTCAAACCGATCAAGGTCGACATGCCCGTTATCAGCGGCATGAACTTGACTTCCCCGCGATCAAGCAAAGCCTTGATCAAGAGGCCTTGCATAGAGGAGACGAAGTTGGCGGTGACGAACAGGGGCGCATAGGCACCTGCTGCGTGATAGGGTGCTGGAAAAAGTAAGCGGAACGCTTCCGGAAGCACTGCGATGACCAGCAACGCCATCCCTGCCTGTATCGTAAGGAACAATGCGCCTGTCGAATTCAGGACGTGGGCAACCGCCTCCTCGCCCTTGCGCATCTCACGATAGAAGAACGGCTCGAACGCCCGGTTGAATGCGGTGCTGGTGAGCTGCAGAACGGAGGCTGGGGCCAAGGCCGCATTGTAGATGCCCAGGCTGGCAAGGTTCAGCGAACCAGCGATCACTACGCGATTACCGCGAGTACGGCCCCACTTCATCAACTCATGTGGCAGCTGGGGAAATGAGAACCGGCGAACCGAGCGACGAATAAGAGCGCGTACGCTCGCGTCCTCCTCGGGTGGCAAACGTGGCTGGATGGTATGGTATAGTTCGTACGCCGCCGTCAGGCCGAAAACAGCAACGCGCGTGCCGATCACACCCATCAGTCCCCAGTCGAACACGAACAGGATCAACAGCGTAGTCGCGGTGAGCCCGATCATGCGCGAGAGTGCCAGGATTGCGAACGATCGCGCGTCTTCCTGCGCACGATAGGTGGTGCCAGCGAGATTGTTGATCCGTTGGAACCAGGCCGAAGCAATCGTGAGACCGAATCCGATCACGATTTCGACCGGCTGTGGCTTCAGCGCGTCATACCCGATCAAGGCCAGGGCGATGAGAGCCATCATCGCGCTAGATCCGATCAGCGCCAGTCTCTGGAAGTAGCTGACGATCGTGGGACCACTGAACACCATGTCGCCATGTCGGCGTTCGTCATAGTACGTACGCACTGCGCCGCCCGAGAGGCCAAGATCCATCAGCAGTACGAACAGTTGCTCGAACGAGAGCAGCAGTCCGAACAGGCCGAACTCGCGAACCGGCAGGATATGTGCGTACGCTGGCGTAAGCAGCAGCGAGAATGCGCTCTGAAGCGAGCCGAGCCCCAGATAGATGAGCATGCGGTTGCGAAAGGAGGTTCTTGCCACGTCAGGCGTTCCTGCCCACCAGCCTAGGCTCGATCAGCGAGGCTGCGGCCTGCACACTCCGCGCCACGGCTCGTCCGTCGAGCGGCCCTACCTCCGAACTGATATCGATATCGGGTGCAGCGGCACTCATGAGCGCCGCTAGTACGCTTTGCCTCACCTCGTCCGCAGTCTGTGCGCAATGGATGTCGGAGCGGACGAACCAATCCTGCTTGTCCGCTTCCAACTTGGCGGTAAAACCTGCGAGGGGCACAGGAACGCACACGACAGGTACGTCAAGGATGATGCTTTCAAGCAAGCCGATCGAATAGTGCCCCACTACACAGTTGGCTGTTTGAAGCAGGTCAGGCAGAGCCCCCTCGCTAGAAAGCGTGAAGGGAACTTCCATCATCTGCTCGATACGTTGCATTGTTTGGGCATCACTTCGTGGATGCGCTCGCAGGATGAGTTCGAACGGTGCGGCGCGATAGGCGGTGTTCAGGCCAGCAACCAAGGTTTCGAACAGCGGGTAGGCCACCTCTGGCCTGACGCGGCCCTGTTTCACAAAAGGTTGGAAAACATACACGATGCGGCGCTTGCCATGCCGCTGCGTGTAGGCTGGTTCAAGCGTGTCGAACCTTGGCACCCCGGTGACACGGATGGTGTCTTTCGCAACTCCGGCAGCTTCGAATCGTCGACGATAGCTTTCGGAGCACGCTAGCACGAGGTCGTGACCGTAGGTGCCGTAGGGCATCGTCGGGGGCAGCAGGTGCGCCGCACGAGCGATCCGCGCGAAGCGCTTCTTCAGGGTTCTGCCCGGCCTCTCCTGCTTAGGCCGTACGATGCTGAAGGGACCTTCCTGGACCAGCATCGATGCAGCACCTTCGGCGCGCGCCGCTTTCAGGAAGGCGCGTTGCGCGAAGAAGGTGTCGTTGCATGACACGATCAAGTGAGGACGAAGCCCCCGGAACAGCTTGCGCGCGCGCCGTACGATGCGATCGAACGCGAACTGGCCGCCGTTGAACACGAGGTTCATGCTGGCGCCCTGCGAGGTCCCTTTGGTGAAGTTAATCAAGCCGAACTGTTCGGGCGCAAGCTCCATTAGTTCGCCAGGTCCGGTCCAGTTCAGCTTGGATGTCGTCCGGGTGTTGAATGCTTCAGTATCGAGGACGATCAGTCGGGCCTGCGGGTAACGCTCCAACAGACCCTGCGCGAGAAGTCCCAGTGTGACAGTGGCCGAGCCGGCTACTGCCAAGAAGCAAATCGTCGGGCGAGCGGTATCGCGCATCGTTTCTCCTGCCGCGCTACTGGAGGGCGCGCCGTGGCGCGGCTCAGCCGAAATACGGCGCCAACTTGTCCAGATTGGCCTGAGTCGTTGCCCACAAGCGCTGCTTCTGGTCGTCGATGCGCTTGTACATCGCTGGACGATTGGCATCGAAGCTGGTGACCATCTCCTGGACGCGATCCTCCAAATGCGGATCGTCCAGGTCGACGGTCTGGTCGCCTAGCTGCACTTCCTCAAGGAAATAGCGCACCTTTACGTGGTTGATGATGCCCATCACCGGCACGCCGATGCCATAGGGTAACATGACGCCGTGACCCCGCATGCCGATGACCAGCGTCTTGTCGCGATAATATTGAACGATGTCCTCGCGCGACATCATGTCCAGCATGCGATGCTTGAACCGCACGCCCGCTTCGCGGAACGCCGGCAATGCTGCCAGTTCCTCAATCGTGTGGGTGGCGATGTGGATCTCCCACCCGTCCTTCTGCATCCGCTTCGCCTGCTTGGCGATCCGCAGGATCTTCGCGTGATCCTCCACGATGCCGAGCTTCTTGAATCCCATGAACAGCACAAAGACCACCGCCTTGCGGTTGGGGTCACGCTTGGCCGCCCAGGTCTTCGGCCGGACGATCGACATCAGGTTTGTGGGGCAGGGCTGCAGGGTCAGTTGGTCGGCCACGCGCGAGGGCAGGTAGCTCGAGAGCTTTTCAAGACTGCTGGTGTTGCGCATCCCGAAGAACACCGACTTTTCGACGGTCGCGGCGATGTGGTCCTTGAAATAGGATCGGAATTCATCCTGACCCTTCATGCGGTTGTAGCCGATGGCGAACCCCATCATCGGCTTCTCATAGGCGGCCAGGTTATCGAGCGAGACGTTCCACAGCCAGTCGCTGTCGGTATTGGGGATCGCACGATGCCGGTCTGGCAGCAGCAGGCCGCCGCCACCGACCATGATCACCTTGGCATCCTTGTTGATGCGGGCGACGTCCGCGGCCTCGACCTTTTTCTTGTGGTTCTCGTCGACCCACACCTGGTTGCCGTAATAAGAGTCGATCAGCGCATGCTGCGCATAGACGATCATCACGTCGCCGGCGTTGCCGTGCCATGCGCCATAGTGGCTGACATAGCCGGATCCACGCTTCGCGCGGTCCGAGCGGAACTTGGACGTGAGCCGCTGCGCGACAAAGGCGGGAAACTTCCCGGGCTGCCGAGAAGCGATAAGTCCTAGACGACGAACCTTGTTTGCGATCGACATGTAAAATCCGCGTTGAGGATGCCGGGCGCATCACCGGGATATGACCATCGGCACCCGCGCATGACGCGACGTGCACGGCCAAAACGGGCATCACCGACCGCCCGGCGCTGCAGGGGCCAAGCGGTCGGTGCACACTCTACGACGGGGCTCGTTCTTCCGAGCCCCGCAGCATCAGGCCGCTTCGGCAGCCTTGGGCTTCGGACGCCACTTCAGCTTGTCGCGCTGAACCTGCTCGACCGGCAGGATCTCGGTCGACTTGTACTTGAGCGACTTGGCGACCGCGCGAACGTCGCGGCACAGGCGGCGCAGACCGTCAGGCTCGAGCGAGGCGGAGTGGTCGGTGCCCTTCCAGGTGCGGTCCATCGTGAAGTGGCGCTCGACCCACTCGGCGCCCAGGGCCACGGCAGCCATGTCGGCAGCGATGCCCAGGTGGTGGCCGGAGAAGGCGATCGACTTCACCTTGTCGCCGAACTTGTCCTTCAGACGGGTCACTTCGAGCAGGCAGAGGTCGTCGAAGGCAACCGGATAGCCCGAGGTGCAGGCGTAGAGGACCAGGTCCTTGGCACGGCCGCGCTCGACGAAGAAGTCGACGATCTGCTGCTCTTCGTCATGGGTGGTCATGCCGAGCGACAGGTGGATGTCGCCGTCGAAGTCCTTGGCGAGGACGTCGAGCATCTCGAAGTGCAGGTTGCAGGCCGAGGGGACCTTGAGCAGCGACGGCTTCAGCGTCGCCATCTCGCGTGCCGAAGTCGTGTCCCACACCGACGTCGAATATTCGATGCCGAACTTCTCGCACTCGGCCTTCAGCTCGTGGTGCTGGTCGACGTTGAACTCGAGGAATTCGCGGTGCGCGCCATAGGTGTCGCCGTAGGAATTGGCGGGGTTCGGGTGGGGCGCGTTATACTGCGCTTCGGTCAGAAGCTCCCGGTTGTTGCGCTTCTGGAACTTGACCACGTCCGCCTTGGCGTAAATCGCCGCGACCTGGATCAGCTCCTTGGCGATGTCCATGCTGCCCATGTGGTTGCAGCCAACCTCAGCGATAACTTTGACGCTCATAATAAACTCCTCGAATGACGCCGCGACGAGCCCCCGCCACGTCGCGCCGCGCCTGTGATCGCTTTATCCCCACCATTCATGGCACCGGTATGCGGTGACCAATGAACCTCGTTATCCACCGACCCTTCCCACTCTCGTGATGAAGGAGCTGCGCTTAAAGTTTCTTATACCAACTGCTACGGTGCAGCAACTCGGCGACGCATTCTTTGCTGCGATGCGGCATCAGACGTGCGCCGAACGCGATAAGGAGCGGGAACGAGTAAACCGCAGAGCAATGCGAAGACGGATGCCATCGTGGTGGTGCGGAGCGGATAATCTCCTAGCGAATGCAGCAGAACCGCCAGGATCGCCACACTGGCCGCAGCCCCCAGCAGGGAGGAAGGCTCGGCGCGGCCGAACCATGCCGTGGCCGCGGCCCATAGGAACCATGCGAGGAAAAGCACAACGAGCACCACGCCGATGATGCCATACTCGAGCATGATCTCGAGATAATCATTGTGCGCATGGTTCACGAAGGTGCTGGCGACCTGCTCTACCGGCTCTCGCATGGCGTAGACCTGCGTGAAGGTGGTCGGGCCGGAGCCGAGCGGGAAATACTGCCGGATCGCCTCGCTGGTGACCTGGTAGAAGCCGAGTCTCCCTGCATCGACCAGGCCTTGGGATTGTACGCGCCCGCTCAAAGCCGCACCGAAGGAATGAAGCGCCAGTGCCAGGCCGAGGATCAGCGCGAGGCCAAGTCCGAGCGGCAGCATCCATCGACCTGCTGCGCGACCCTTACCCCGAGGGGCGGAGTCGGGCAGCGTCAGCTTCCGAAACCGCACGAAAAGGGCCATCGCGCCAAAGATCATCGGCAGAACGAGCACCAGGCCTGCGCGAGCGGTGGTGGCGGCGATGCCGAGGATCGCAAGTGCGACCAGAACGGCGCTCGCGATCGCGGTCATGCGTTCGATCGGCTCGCGACCTCTCAACCACCGTATGCTGCATGCTGCGGCCATCGGGATGGCGCAGAGTAGAAGGGTGGCGAGATGGTTGCGATTGGCGAAGAAGCCGAGCGCGCCGTTGACGCTGCTCGTGCCGTACACCTTGATGGTATTGCGGTTGCCGAGGCCGGCTTGTGCAAGTCCGAGGAAGATCGAAAAAGCGGCAAGCGCAAGCAGGATGTAGACCAGGTTCCAGCGCTGCGTTTCTGTGGCCCGCGCGGTGCCGAGGAGCACTGCGGCAGGAGCGAGCAGATAAAGCGCGGCGGCGATGCCTGTGCCCGCCCGCAGCCCTACCGCGTGCCACGGAAGCGCAATAGAGGCCGCTTGATAGGTCCTCACCGCCTCATCCCGGCCGGGAAGCGCGGTCCAGATGCTTGGAGGAAGCGGTATCGTGTACAGCAGGGGCAGGGCCGCCGCGAGGATCAGCAGGACGACAGCGGCGAGTCCGATCCGGCCGCTGGGAACGAGGTCCCGCCGGACAAAGGCGAACAGCAACGAACCCAGGCCCATGAATTGCAGTGCCATGTTCCCGAAGGAGGGGCGGGAGGATCCGCCCAGCAGGATGGCGGCGATGAGCAGGACTGCGGCAAGAATCGCGTCTAGCTCGAGAGCGCCTGAGCGGCGCATCCTGACAGTCAAGGGTATATTCATATAGATCTTGGCTCGCCCGCGGTGTCGCGGCCGAGATGTCATGATCCGTATGCCGCTTCAAGCGGAGCCTGCGCCGCAACGCTACTAGCGGATGGCGGCGATCCCATCTAACCGCATAATTCCTGACACTGCGGAGCCTGAAAGCAAATGGCAATCGTGCTGATGGGCACCGGCGGATCTTCCGGTAGAACCCTTGCTGCGGTGGAGGCCGCTCTCCAGCGCCGGCGGCCGGCCCAGTCCGTCCGCTTCATCGACACGCAACCCTTCAATCTTCGGACTGGTGGCCGCACTTCATACCCGGGCAATGGTGAAGTCCGAGTGGCAGATCCGGATGCGTGTGGCATGCGTCGTGCGACCGGAAGCTGGTCGATGAACATGCTGCTGAACGGCGGCCCGCTGATGTACCGGCGGATGCAGCGCTACGGAGCTCGCCTGATCGGTAGCGACGCAGATGTACTCGTGATGTGTCACGACCGGATCTATATCGAGACGGCGATGATCCGCGCGGCTCGGCAAAGCGGTGCAGCTACCGTGCTCATCCAGGAAGGTCCCTTCTGCAGCATTGCCCATGGCGGTGCCAGGGCGCCGGTGCTGCGGCTGAAAGGGGCGCTGGCCCCGCTTGCGACCACAAGTGGCCTTCTGCCGAAGATCCCGGGCTATGGTTGTGCTGGTCACGACCTGATCCTCGCGGCATCCCCAGAATATCGCGCGCGGTGGATCGACGCTGGGGTTCAGCAAGAACGCGTTCGCGTGGGCGGGGTGCCGCGCTACGATCCGCTGGCGTTGCTCCCACCGACGAATGCACTGTCAAGCGATGGTGTGCTCCGGGTACTCTACCTGACCCAACCATTCGCCGCGCATGGTAAGGTAGATGCGCAGGTCGCCGCCGAATTGGAGACCATGGTAGCCGAGGGGCTCCGAATGGTGGCCGGGCGAATGCCTGTTGAACTCACCATTCGCGTTCATCCGCGCGCAGAAGCGGAGCATGTTTTCGCGCTGCAGCAATCTGTCAGCGGTCTAGTGCGGATCGACAAGGGCGAGCGCCCACTGGAGACCACGCTAGGGGAGTATGACGTGGTTCTCGGCCATTACTCCAGCGGGCTCTTGGAAAGCTTGGTCGCGGGAAAGCGCATCCTGTGTGTCCCGGTGCCGGAGACGGCCTTTGCGGAGACGGCCGAGGGAGACAAGCAGGCGTGGCTGACGGCTATCGGTGCTCCGGTAGCCCGCAGCGCCTCGGAGATCGCTGACTGTTTGTCGGCTATCCGACGGGGCGAGCCGACGAGGGTTCAGTGGGACAAGGTTGGCGCAGAAGTTGGAGTGATCGACGGGCAATCTTCCGACCGCTGCGCTGACGCGATCCTGGAACTGATTGACCGCCGCGCAAACAGGAACCAGGCAGCCTAGCTCTGTATGGCGACGAGGAAGCGTCGGAGCGCGTCCTCGTCCTCAGCCAGCCGCACTGGATTGGCCGGCCACTGGCGCAGCGCTCGGGCCATTCGCGTGCAGCCGAACATCTGCGGGACGTAGACGCTCTGGTCGGAGCGTCCGAGATCCAGCAGGCCGGTGGAAATGGCCGCGGCATAGGCACGGTAGCCGAACCTGCCCGCGTGCTCCATCAATCCGCCAGCGTTGGGTTCGATCTCCACGTTGCTGATGCCGGTGAGGTCCGCCCGCAGCCGTGTCAGATTTTCGCGGGGATGTGGCAAGTAGCGCACCGCGATCGGGCTTGCCGCCGCTACCTGGCGCATTGCTGTCAGAAATCGGGTGTGCCGGATGATGCCGTCCTCGACCAGGGGCGAGCCGACGAACAACAGCGCGTCTCGTTGCTTGCCGGGCATAGTCGGGGAATTCAGCACCAGGTTGCGTCGCTCGAACCGGTCGCGCACGACCACGGTCGATCGGTCGATCCGACGGTGGAGGATATCGCGAGGATAAAAGCCGACCGCGGCCTGTACCGCGCCCCGCGCTGCGTACCACAAAGGGCTGGTCAGGTCCGTGTAGTGCGAGAGCCCGTCCTCCCACAGTTCTACCGTGCGGATTTCGGGCAAGGCCATCAGGAACCGCTCCAGCGGCTCACCTTCGAGGAACAGGATCAGCCGCTCGATACCGAGCGGCTGCAGGAGTGCCGCGACCGAGCGATAATAAGCTGCATTTGCCCGCCGGGTGGCGAGCACGCTTGTAAGGGAGCGCCCGGGAAGTGATTCCCGGCCCAAATCGACGGCCCGCCCCGGGTAGCTCGCCTCGACGGGCTCGCGCATGAACGCGTCCCGGTAGAGCACCACGTCCGGCTCGGCTCCATTGTCGAGCAGGAACTGCAGGTGCAGGCGAGAGCGGGGAAGGGCGGCGACCTTCCCCGCTTCGGGTTTACGCGTCGACGACATGCCCGCCCTTGATCAGGCGGTCGGCAAGCTCGCGGATCGCGCCACGGCCGCCTTCAGCATCGAGGACCAGCTGCGCCGCTGCGAGGGCTTGCGGATGGGCATCGCGCGGGGTGACCGCGCAGCCAACGGCGGCCATGCACTCCAAGTCGTTGATGTCGTTGCCGACGTATACGGTCTCCGTCGAAGGAATACCGTTTTCAGCAAGCCATTCGGTGAGGAGCGCCAGCTTCCCCTCGATCCCATGGTGGTGCGGAAGCTCAAGCTTCCGGCAACGCGCCGCGACGACCGGATTGCGCTCCTTGGAGATGACGAGCATCGGCAGCCCGCGCTTGCGCAATTGTTCGATCCCCATCCCGTCCCGGCGCGAACAGGCCACGGTTTCCTCGCCGGTCTCGCTGACGAACACGCGATCGTCGGTGAGCACCCCGTCGAAATCCATGATCAAGGCGGAGACCTTCGCTGGCAGGCCTTCGGCGGCGAGGATGGTCCGGGACAGCCGCGCAATCCGTTCCTCGGCCATGCGGAAGTCTTCCGGCTCGTCGATTTCAAGCCGACGCTCGACGGGCGTGTCGAACAGCGCGGTCTTGCCAAAGAAGCGGTGCTTGGAGGCGACGAATCCGTCGGTCTTCATGACGTAGACGGCGCCGGTCTCCAGATACTCCGGTTCGCGCTGCTGGCGCATCAGGCGCACGGATTTGTCGTGGTTGATGCCGACGGCGGAGCCTTCCCCATCCTCCTTCCACAGAAAATAGTGAAAGGCGGTAACGGCGACGGCGCTGTCCGCGCCATTCGTCCGAAGCGCGTCCACGGTCCCGTCGATGTCTTCGGGCGCCGTCAGGGGCGAGGTGCATTGCAGGAAGACAAGCAGGTCCGGACGATAGCCTTCCGCCTGTTCCAGCGCTGCAAGGGTGTAGAGCAGCGCGTCCTCGGACTTCGCCATGTCGGAGGCGAGCGCTTCCGGGCGGCGCACCACTTCGGCGCCATAACGCTCGGCGACCTCGGCGATCTCGTCGTCGTCGGTAGAGACGACCACCCGCGTCACGTTGCGGGCAGCGCGGGCAGCATCGATCGTGTGCGCGATCAGCGGCTTCCCACCGAGTGGCAGGACATTCTTGCGCGGGATGCCCTTGGAGCCGCCCCGGGCGGGAATGATCGCCAGCACATCTTCAGCTGCCTCTACCATATGGCTCCCTTTCTGTTCCGCCGCTGCCATAGGCGCCTCAGCCGGCGCCTGTCGACGGGGTAGCGGCGTACGGTGACACGATGGCGTTAGCGGTGGCGTCTAGGGAACCATGATGCTAGGCAGCCCGGCCGATAGAAACAAAACCGACACGGGTGCCGCGTCCTGCGAGCCCGACCAGAACGGGAAGTGTTGATGCGTACAGGGAGCTTCGGGCGGTCGCCCATGCGTGCGGCAGTAATGTTGGGCTCGTGCAGTGCGCTGATCCTGTCTTCAGGCTGCGCCACCAAGAGCCCGATCAAGGAGGGAACCGCTTCGGCGGTGACGCCGGTTTCGCAGTTGCAGGTCCCGGACCCGCGCCAGGCGATCGGCGAAGTTTCCGACGCTTATTACATCGGTCCCCAGGACCAGCTCGACATCGCCGTGTACCAGTTGCCGGAGCTAACCCGGCAGGTCCGCGTCGACGCGGCCGGCAAGATCGCTCTTCCGTTCGTCGGCGAGATCAAGGCGAGCGGCATGACCACTGCCGAGATCTCGAACCTCATCGCCTCGCGCCTGCGCGCAAAGTACATGCAGCGGCCGGAAGTGACCGTCGGGATTACCGAGGCGATCAGCCAGCGCATCACGCTGGAAGGTGCCGTGACGCGGCCCGGCATGTACCCGATCCCCGGCAAGGTCACCTTGCTGCAGGCGCTGGCGCTCGCCGGCGGAACGAACAACATTGCGAACGAGCGTCTGGTCGCCGTCTTCCGGAACGTGGGCGCAGAGCGGCAGGCCGCGGTGTTCGACGTCCAGATGATCCGGCGCGGGGAGGTCGAAGATCCGACGCTGTACGGGAACGATCTTGTCGTGGTGGAACGCTCGCGTGGGAAGGTCCTGCTGCGTGACGTGATCGGTACGCTGCCGGTCCTGAACGCGTTCCGCACGGTGAATAACATCGCCAATTAATCTCAACGTCTAAGCTGGGCTGGCACCAATGAATGAACGAAGCGTATCCGGTGACCGCATGATCCCGGCTCCCGGTGACGTATGGGAGGGGGAGGGCAGCGCACGCGGCTTCAGCCGCGATGTCGCGGTAGAGGATGGCCATCGGAGCGGCCTCACGCACTACGTCATGATCCTGCGGAAGCGGAAATGGCTGATCGTCAGCACGACGGCCATCGCCTTGCTGATGGGCTTGGTTGCGACCTTGCTGGCCGAGCCGGTGTATACGGCGCGCGCAACCTTTGAGGTGCAGCGGGAAGCGCCCCGCGTTCTGGACGTCAATAGCGTCGAAGCCGACAACAACGGGGACGCTCTGTTTTTCCAGACGCAGTTCGCGCTCATTCGGAGCCGTGCGTCTGCGCAAGGTATCGTCCGTCGCCTGAAGCTCGACAGCAATCCGGAATTCGTGGATGTCAGCGGCAGCCTGTTCGACGCCAAGACCGGCTCTGCCGCCACGCCGCAGGAACGCCAGCGGGCGTTTGAGGCGGCAACGAACAAGGTGCAGGCGGGAATTCTCGCGGCACCCTACGCGGGTTCTTCCCTCATCGAGGTGACGTACGAAAGCAACGATCCGCGCATGGCGGCTGCCGTTGCGAACGCGGCGGTCGACGAGTTCATCGAGAGCACGATCGATCGCCAGTACGCTGCGTCCAACTACGCCCGCAACTTCCTCGGTCGCCGCCTGCAGGAGTTGAAGCAGCGCCTGGGCGCTTCGGAGCGCGAGCTCGTCAACTACGCCGCCCAACAGGGCATCGTGAACGTCACCGATGCGCGAAACGCGGGACAGAGCCAGTCGCTCGATTCTGCAAGCCTGAGCGCGCTCAACGCATCCCTCGCGCAGGCGACCGCTGCTCGCGTCCAGGCGGAGCAGAACTGGCGGCTGGCGCAACAGGCGAGCGGGCGCACCCTGCCTCAGGTGCTGGCAGATCCGCAGGTCTCGACGCTTACCGGCCAGCTTGCGACGCTTCGGTCCGACTATGAACAGCGCCTCCAGACCTTCAAGCCGGAGTTCCCGGCGATGGTCCAGGCACGCGCCAAGATCACCGAGACGGAAGGGGAACTCGCCGCCGCGCGCAACCGCGTCCTTCAGAGCTTGCGCGGCAGCTACGAACTGGCGCTCAACCAGGAGCAGGCGCTCCAGAAGCAGATGGAGCAGTCGACCGGCAAGGTCATCGACCTGCAGGGCCGCAGCATCCAGTACACCATCCTCCAGCGTGAGGTGGACACGAACCGCGCGCTCTATGACGCGCTGCTGCAGCGGTACAAGGAGATCGGGGTTTCCGGCGGCGCGGGTTCGAACAGCGTTTCCGTGATCGATCGCGCGCGCGTACCTGGTTCGCCGTCGCGCCCGATCCTGTGGCTCAACCTTGCGCTTGCGTTCCTGGCGGGTCTTGGCCTGGGCGTCGCGATTTCGCTGATCCTCGAATTCGTCGACGACACGTTCAAGCTGCCGGAGGATGTGGAGAACAAGCTGCACCTTCCGCTGCTGGGCATGATCCCCAAGCTCGAGGAGGATCAGGTCGCGGTCGACGAGCTGTCCGACCCGCGCTCCGGCTTCTCGGAAGCCTATTTCGCGGTGCGGACGGCGTTGCAGATCTCGGGACCGAACGGTCTGCCGCGCAGCCTGCTGGTCACCAGTTCGAACCCGGCCGAGGGCAAGTCGACCACTGCCGTCGCGCTCGCGTACAGCTTCGCCGGTGGCGGCAAGCGCGTGCTGTTGATCGACGCCGACATGCGTCGTCCGAACCTGCACAAGCTGCTGTCGACGACCAACGTGCGCGGCCTTTCGACCGTGTTGAGCGGCGAGGCCTCGATGCGCGACGCCGTGCAGACGATCGAGGCGGGCTTCGACGTGGTGCCGGCAGGACCGATCCCGCCGAACCCCGCACGACTGCTCAGCACCGGCCTGCGTCCGCTCCTGGCGGAGGCGATGGCGAACTACGACCTCGTCCTGGTGGACGGACCGCCGGTGGTGGGCCTGGCCGACGTGCCGATGCTCTCCGCCGCGATCGAGGCGACGGTGCTGGTCGTCCAGGCGAAGAAGAGCCGCCGCGGCGTCGTGCTGTCGGCACTCCGTCGCCTGCGCGGGAGCCGCGGCCAGATCGCGGGCGTCGTGCTCACCAAGTTCGACCGCAAGGCTGCCGCCTACTCGGACTCGCTCGACTATTCCGAGTACTACTACAGCTACGGCGAGAAGACGGCGGGCTAAGCGATGGAGCGGCGGCGAAGGAAGAGCGGGGCAAAGGCACGCAGGCGCCTGGATCCGCGTATTGCGGTCGCCGCACTGCTCTTCGTGGGGGGCGCTTGGGAGATCGGGGTGAAGGGCTTTGCGGCCGAACCACGATTGGCGCCCTCCGTGGCCGCACGGGTGGATCCTTCGAACGGGGCCGTGCTCGCTCGCTTTGCGCAAAGCCAGATCCTGCGGAACGTTCCGGTCGCGCGCGACGCCGCGCGACGCGCGCTGATCCAGGATCCGCTTTCGTCGCGTGCAACGCTCGTTCTTGCGCTCGCCGCGGTGGACTCCGGGGATATCGCGGCCGCCGACAAGCTCATGGCGCGCGCGTCTGAACTCAGCCGTCGCGAATCCACGGCCGACGCGTGGATGTTCGATCTGGACATGACCCAGGGCCGGTACGCGGACGCCTTCCGTCGTGCGGACGTGATGCTTCGGCGGGAGCCCGGCCTCGCCGCGCAAATTCTCCCGACGCTGGTAAAGGTGTCCACTTTCCCGCCGGCACTGCCGGACTTGGCCGCCCGGCTGGCCAAGCAGCCGCCGTGGCGCGGAGCCTTTTTCCAGGCGTTCATCGGCAGTCCCGACGCGGACCATGCGGCGCTTCTGGAGGCGCTCAAGGGCGCAGGCGGGCGGCCCACGCCGTCTGAACTCGGTGCATTGGTGGAGCGTCAGGTAAGGCTTGGCGATGCTGCCGGTGCGCGGGCGCTCTGGCGACAGGCCATGGGCCGTCCGCTGCCGCTTCTCGTCAACGGCGGGTTCGAGGATGCGGCGTCGGTTGGCAGCCTCGGCTGGCAGGGGGAGCGCGCGATCGGACGCGCCGTGGCGATCACATCGCGTCCGGACGGGAAGGGAGCCGCACTCCGGATCGACCCCTATGCCGTCGGAAAGCCCCGAGCAGTGATGAACCAGTCGCTGTTGCTGGCTCCTGCGAGCTACACGCTGCGCTACGAGGGTTTCGCGGAGAGCGGAATGGGGTCGCTTGAGGTGTCCGTGCGATGCCTGGGCTCGAACCAGCTGCTCTCGACGGCGCGGAGCGACTTTGCCCAGAACTGGGAGACGAAGACGCTGAGCTTTGTGGTTCCCGTCTCCGGATGCCCGGTCCAACAGGTCCGGATCGCCACCGTGTCGGGCCGTCGTAGCGACACGCCCCTCTGGATCGATAGCTTCAACCTTCGTCGCCCTTAGGGCAGCCCACCCGCGGTATTTGGCATCCACCGCCTGGGCGGAGGGGATGACCGCGTCTGCGGCGCACAGGCAGCAGTCGCTTCTGTGACGCGACCATTCCGAGGCTCACGCGTCAGCTTGATCCCATAAGAAAAAAAGCCCGGGCGACCTAGCGGCCGACCGGGCTTCCTTGTGAGATGAGACCCCGTTGCCGAGGTCCCGAAATCTCTGACTTAGACGCTCGCGGGAGCGTCGTCGTCCTCGTCAACCGCGACGTAGATGCCGAGGCCGACGGCAACCAGTGCGAGCACGCCGACGATGATGCCGCCGCCGGCGAGGTTGCTCGCCTCAGCGTTGGTCGGAACAACCGTGCGGTTCACGGCCGCAGCGCGAACGCCGAGGGTCGGGGCCTGAGCCGAAACCGCCGGTGCCGCCACTGCGGGAGCCGCCGCCATCATCAGGGCTGCGCACGAACTTGCTACAGCTACCAGTTTCTTCATAGACCATCTCCACTGTTACGATGCGGAATTAGAGAGCAGGTCGCATGCTGCACTGCCGAAGTCAACGCGCTTCCGGCCCGGCTTCCATATTCCAACCTCGGTGATGCATTTAGGCCACTTCCTCGTAAAGCTTTGAAATAGCGTTACTCATTTGTTCAACAGTGAACTTGGCGCGGAAGTGCTGACGAGCGGATACACCCAGGCGCTGAAGCTGGGGGCGGCTCATCGAGCGGATCAACTCCGTCAGCGCGTCTACGTTCCCAGCCGGGAAAATATATCCTGAAATACCCGGGACCACGAGCTCGGGGAGGGCATCTGCGTCGCTCGCACACACCGGCTTGCCCTGTCGCATGGCCTCGATCGCGACGAGGCCGAACCCCTCCCAGCGGGAAGGCATCATCACCACGTCGCACGCTTCCAGGAACGCCGGGATACGGCCGAGGGGAATCCACCCATAGCGCGTCACGTTCGGCGGATCGGGCTCGCCTGGCGAATCTTCGTTGGAGACGCTCCGGTCGCCGACGACGTGCAGGTGAACTGGCAGGTCGAGGGCGCGGGCCATGGCGTCGCGGAGGTCGTCATAGCCCTTCTGCGGATCCTGCCGGCCCACGAACAGCAGGTTGAGGCGATCGGTGGCAAACTCCGGCAACTCCGAAGGTGCTACGACAGGCGTGTCGGGTGCAATGCCGTTGTAGACCATGTGGAGCTTGGACGAAGGCAGGCCCACTTCGACAGCGCGTCGCTGCTCGAATCGGGAGATGCAGAGGATCGCATCGGTTACCCGGGCCAGCAGCCGTTCTGCGGCGGCGTAGGCGCGGCGTTTGGCTTGCGACACCTGCATGTTGAACGCCCAGCCGTGGGCGCAATAGATGATCTTCGCGCGTGTGCTGCGCCGCAGCAGAAATGGCAGCCGCACGACCAGGCCCGCGAAGGTGCTGTGGATGTGCACGATGTCCGGCTGCTCGCGCCGGATCAGTCGTGCGACGTCGCGACCCATTGCGGCGAGTGCCCCAGGGCTACGCGCCGAACTGCCGAACAGGCGCAGGGTCGAAGGGGGCAGGGAGGCGAGGTGCTCGGCCTCGTCCGCGGCTATCGCGACCAGAACCTGATCCTCGCCGTACCGCGCCTGTTGTTCCGGGATCAGTTCGCAAAGATGCGTGGCGACGCCACCCTTCACCTTTTGCGCGACGTGGAGGATCTTCATGGGCGCGCCTTCTAGTCGCGCGACCCGCTCTTAGGGAAGCGCGGCCTCGTCAGGCGTCGACGGGGACATCGGTTTGCAGCACCCACCGTTCACCCGCCTCGATCCCCAGGGCGGTGAGCACGCCGCTGCGGTAAGCACCGGTGTCGATGCCGATCCGGTTCGGCTTCTCCTGGACCTCAGATGCGATGGTATGGCCATGAACCACCATCATTGCGTGGTCGTGGGCGCTGTCGATGAACTCGCGCCGGATCCAGCGGAAGTCGGACGGATCCTGCTCGTCCAGCGGAACGCGGGGGCGAATACCCGCGTGCACGAACAGATAGTCGCCGCTGCGGTACCAGTCGCGCGCGCGGTCCAGGAAATCGACGTCGGCGCGAGGAATACGGTCGACCAGCAGTTCGGCCAGATCCGCAAAACTGCCGCGGTCGATCTCTTCCTGCGTGATACCGTAGCTCGCGAGCGTAGCGCCCCCGCCGATCTGCAGCAGGCCGCGCGCGGCGCGTGCCTCCCCGCGTGCGGCCTGTACGAAGATCTCCTCGTGATTGCCCTTGATCAGAACCGCGCGCCCCGCCGTTACCAGCTCTCGCACCAGGGCAACCACTGCGGCCGAGTCGGGGCCGCGATCGACCAGATCGCCGAGGAACACCAGCAGGACGGTTCCGGCAACCGGTCGGGCCCGAAGGTCGGCCTCGACCCGATCCAGCAACTGCCGCAACAGGTCGATGCGACCGTGGATATCTCCGATCGCATAGATCCGCTGTCCGGCGGGAAGCTGATAGGTCCGGAATTCCGCTTTTCGGCGCTTGAAGAACATCATCACCTTGAATTGTCGCAGGAATCGCAGTGGTCGCCGCTCTTGATAAGAGTGCAGGCTGAACGCAAGGCGAATCGCGTGTGCTTGCCTGGCGAGGTCGAGATGGTAGCAGGGGGCATGCCGCGTCTTTCCTGGGCCTTGTGCGCCTTCCTGCTGTCGTTTGCGACACCTGCCGCTGCAGTCGGGGCTTTCGCCCCCCCGGTGTCCGCGAACGATGGCCTGCTGGCACTGCGCACGCTGGATCGGCGGATGGAGACGGTCGGGTATCGCCTGGCGGCGCGAGCCGCGCGTTTGTGCCCGGAAAAGGCGCCCCTGCCGGGCTTTCTGCTGCACGACATCAGCCAGTACGGCGGATCGGATCGCGCGGAGGTGCGCACCACCTTCGGGATCGGCAACGCGCCAGCGGTGCTGGCGCTGGCGCCGGACAGCCCCGCCGCGCGCGCGGGGCTTCGCGAGGACGACGGGATCGTCGCGATCGACGGCCGCCCCGTGCCCGATCTGCCGAGCGGCACGAGCGGGACCTTCACGCGCCTGCTCGCAGTAACGGACCAGCTCGAAAAGGCGCTGGCAGGCGGTGAGGTGACGCTGACGGTCGAGCGGAACGGCGTGCGGCACGAGATCCGCTTCAGCCCGGAACAAGGGTGCCCGTCGCGCTTCCAGACGCGACCATCGGAGACGCTCGATGCCCGCGCCAACGGCGACTATGTCGAAGCGACCACCGCAATGGTCGCCTATGCCGGTGACGATGCGGAGCTCGCGGCCGTGCTGGGGCACGAGATGGCGCACAACATCCTGAGGCACCGCGCGCGCCTCAACGCCGCGGGTATCCAGCGTGGGTTGCTCCAACAATTCGGGCGCAACGCGCGGCTGACCCGCAACACGGAGGTCGAGGCGGACCGGTTCGGCGTGTACCTGATGGCGCACGCCGGTTTCGACCCGCAGGCGGCGGTCCGCTTCTGGGAGCGGTACGGCCGCGAACATGGTGCCGGCATCTTTCGCGCGGCAACGCACCCGAGCGAGCGCCGCCGCATCGAGATCATCGAGGCCGAGATCGCCCGCATGCAGCGCCTCGCCCAGGCTGGGCAGGAGCCGTTGCCCGATCTCGGCAGCCAGCCGAACTAAAGCCTAGCCCGCGACCCGCAGGCGGGGAGCCGCGGGCGCAATCTTGGGCTGGTCCGGCCAGATGCCACGCGCGTCGTGCACGCGCTTGTCGGCGCGTTCGTCCAGGGGCACCGAGCGGAAGATGTCGTGGTCGACCAGCACCACGAACGCGGGGCAGGTCTCCAATGCGGTGTCGAGATCGATCAACTGCGCACCGGTGCCTTCGAACGCCTGCGGCAGGCGTGCGGCATAGGGCTCCACGATCCGGACGCGATCGCCGAAGCGCTCCGCCAGGTGCAGCGCGACCTTGAGCGCGGGACTCTCGCGGAAGTCGTCGATGTTCGCCTTGAACGCGAGGCCCAGGCACGCGATCGACGCTTCGGGCACCGCTTCTGCGAGTGCTTCTGCCCGCGCGATCGTGTGGGCGACCTTCGCGTCGTTCACTTCGCGCGCGGTTCGGATCAGCCTGCTGTTCTCCGGATCGGCATGCACCAGGAACCAGGGATCGACGGCGATGCAATGGCCGCCGACGCCAGGCCCCGGGGACAGGATGTTGACGCGCGGGTGGCGGTTGGCCAGGCGGATCACCTCCCACACGTCGATGCCCATCGTGTCCGCCACCACCGAAAGCTCGTTGGCAAAGGCGATGTTGACGTCGCGGAATGCGTTCTCGGTGAGCTTGGTCATTTCCGCCGCACGCGCCGTGGTGGTCACGCAGGCGCCGCGCACGAAGCGGCGGTAGAAATGCAGTGCCTTGCGAGCACAGCGCGGGGTGATGCCGCCGATCACGCGGTCGTTGTCGATTAGTTCGACCAGGATTCGGCCGGGCAGCACGCGCTCCGGGCAATAGGCGATCGCGACGTCCGCGGTGCCGCTGCAATGGCCGGGGATCGCGAGGTCGGCACGCCTGTCGGCGAGCAGTGCCGCCACCTTTTCGGTGGTGCCGATCGGGGAGGTGGACTCCAGGATCACGGTATCGCCCGCCTTGAGCACGGGCGCGATCGTGGCGGCGGCTTCCAGCACATAACCGACGTCGGGCTCGTGGTTCGGGCCGAAGGGGGTCGGCACCGCGATGACGAACACGTCGGCCGGCGCGATCTGGGTCGAGGCCCGCAGCAGACCGCGTGCAACGACGCCGGAAACCAAGCCGTCCAGGTCGATTTCCTCGATGTGGACCTTGCCCGAATTCACCGTCTCGACCACCCGCGGGTCGACGTCGATGCCGAGGACGGAGGCACCGGAGCGGGCGATCACCGCAGCGGTGGGCAGGCCGATATAGCCCAGCCCCACCATGCAAACCTTCAGTTCAGAGTCCGAAATCACGTGCCACGATCTCCGCGATCCTTGCCGATGCCCGGCCATCGCCGAACGGATTATGCGCGCGCGCCATGGCCGCATAGGCGTCCTGGTCGTCTAGGAGCGTGCAAATTCCCGAAACGATACGGTCTTCGTCCGGGCCGACCAGGCGGGCGGTGCCCGCGGTGACGCCCTCAGGCCGCTCGGTGGTCTCGCGCATCACCAGCACCGGCTTGCCGAGTGCGGGTGCTTCCTCCTGCACCCCGCCCGAATCGGTAAGGACGACGTGCGCGAGTTCGAGGGCGCGGATGAAGTTGGGGTAATCCAACGGGGCGATGCGCGCGACGTTCGGGCGATCTCCAAGCACTGCGTCCATGGCTGCGACCACGTTCGGGTTGGGGTGGACCGGGAAGAGCACCGCTACATCGGGCCGGTCGGCGATCCGGCCGACGGCGCGCGCAATCGCGGCCATGCCGTCCCCGAAGTTCTCCCGCCGGTGGGTGGTCACCAGCATGACGCGCTTGCCGGCAAAGCGTTCTGCGATGGGCGAAATCTCGGCGGCGAGCCCCGGATCGGCCGCAATTCGGTCGCGGGTCGCGTGCAGGGCGTCGATCACCGTGTTGCCGGTGACGTGGATGGATTCAGGAGAGACGTTCTCCGCTCGCAAGGCGGCGGCGGCGGTCTCTGTCGGCGCGAAGTGGAGGTCGGCGATAGGGGCGACGATGCGGCGGTTCACCTCCTCCGGCCAGGGCTGGTAGATGTCGCCGGAGCGAAGGCCCGCCTCGACATGGCCGACCGGGATCTTGCGGTAATAGGCCGCCAGCGCACCCACCATCGCCGTCGCCGTGTCGCCCTGGACGATCACCCGGTCAGGACGCTCACGGTCCATCGCCTCGCCCAGCGCCAGCAGCAGGCGGGCGGTCAGGCGATCCAGCGATTGGCCGGGCTCCATCAGGTCCAAGTCGATGTCCGGGGTCACCCCCGCGATCGCAAGCACCTGATCGAGAAGGCCGCGGTGCTGGGCCGTGACGCAACTGCGCACCACAAGTCCGGGGCGCTGTGCCAGCGCGTGCAGGACGGGGAACAGCTTGATCGCTTCGGGCCGTGTACCGAATACGACCAGAATGCGTCGGTTTTGGTGCGTTGCCATGGCAGCCTTCTATCGCGGAAGTTTAGGGAGTGCTAATCGCGCGAAGGTATCGGGCAGGGGGGCCTGACCGTCTATCGGCCGTCCGGCCGCGCTGACACATCACAGGGAGCAAGCATGTCCATCAAACCACTTCGCAAGGCGGTGTTTCCGGTCGGGGGTCTGGGGACCCGCTTTCTGCCGGCGACCAAGGCCATGCCGAAGGAAATGCTGCCGGTGGTGGACCGTCCGCTGATCCAATATGCCGTGGACGAGGCGATCGAGGCGGGCATCGAGCAGATGATCTTCGTCACCGGTCGCGGCAAGCATGCGATCGAAGACCATTTCGACATCGCCTACGAGCTGGAGTCGACCATGTCGGGTCGCGGCAAGTCGCTCCAGGTGCTCGACGCAACCCGCCTGAAGCCGGGTCGTGTTGCCTATGTGCGCCAGCAGGAGCCGATGGGTCTGGGCCACGCCGTCTGGTGCGCACGCGACATCGTCGGCGACGAGCCGTTCGCGGTGCTGCTCGCGGACGACTTCATGGTTGGGCAGCCCGGCTGTCTCAAGCAGATGGTCGAGGCGTACAACAAGGTCGGGGGCAACCTGATCTGTGCGCAGGAAGTGGCGGACGACCAGACTGACAAGTACGGCGTCATCACGCCGGGCACGCGCGACGGCACGCTGACCGAAGTGAAGGGCCTCGTCGAGAAGCCCAAAGCGGGCACGGCGCCGTCGAACCTGGCGGTGATCGGTCGCTACGTGCTCCAGCCCGAGGTCATGCGCATCCTGGAGACGCAGGAGGCCGGTGCCGGTGGCGAGATCCAACTGACCGACGCAATGGCGCGGATGATCGGGAATCAGCCGTTCCACGGCGTGACCTTCCAGGGCGTCCGCTACGATTGCGGCGACAAGGCGGGCTTCCTCCAGGCCAATCTTGCAACCGCGCTGGCGCGCGAGGACGTCGGCCCCGCAGTCCGCGCCTTTGCCAAGGACCTGCTCGCCTGACGACTGCGCCCGGCACGCAGCCGGGCGCTAGAACGACAGCAGGCGATCCTCGCCAAGGGTCGCCAGCAGGCTGACCAGCCCGCCGGCGGCCGTGCCGGCGGGAAGCTCGGCCATCGAGAGGCCAGTGAGGGCGAGACCCGACTGGCAGACCAGCAGTTCCACGCCGCTCTCGCGGGCGATCGCGATGAGATCGGCCCGGCCCGGCAACCCGGCCGCGGCGAGCCGGGCGGCATCGGGATCGGCGGACGCCTGGAGCAGCACGACCGCGTCTTCATGAAGGAACACCCGCGCCCGGCCGCCGAGTGCGGCAGTGGCCGCAGCGGTGGAGAGTGCCGCCCGGAAGCGGAGGGGATCGGCGGTCGCGACGAGGACGGTCAGCCCCCGCATGCGGGGCACCCAGGATCCTTAGGGAGCAGCAGCGTCCTGAAGCGCAGCGCCAGCGTATCGATCAGCAGCAGCTTGCCCGCGCTATCCTCGCCGAAGGCGGTAATGGCGCGGATCGCCTCCAGTGTGGCGAGGCTGCCGACCACGCCGGTCAGGGCGCCGAGCACGCCCGTGTCGGCGCAGCTGCGATCCGGGCGCTCCGGGTCCTGGCCGACGAAGCAGCGATAGCAGGGCTTGTTCGCTTCCCAGCCGCGGAACACCCCAAGCTGCCCCTCAAACTCGCCGACTGCGGCTGCCACCAGCGGCACGCGGGCCGCAAGTGCGGCATCGGCCACCGCAAGCCGGGTCGCGAAATTGTCGGTCCCGTCGACCACGACGTCCATGCCGCCGACCAGCCCGGCTGCGTTTGCCGAATCGATCCGGAGCTGGTGCACGGTGACGGACACGTGCGGATTGAGGCGTGCGACCGCGCGCCGCGCGACCTCCGCCTTCGACTGTCCCAGATCCTCGGTGCCGAACAGGGTCTGGCGCTGGAGGTTCGACAATTCGATGCGGTCGTCGTCGATGATGCTGAGCCGCCCGATTCCTGCCGCGGCAAGATACTGGATCACCGGCGAGCCGATGCCGCCTGCACCGACCACGCACACATGCGCGGCGGCGAGCCTGGCCTGCCCGGCGCCGCCGACTTCCTTCAGCACGATGTGGCGGGCGTAGCGCTCCAGCTCCGCGTCGGTCAGGATCATTCGGGCAGGTCGAAGGTCATGCTCACACGGTACCAGGTGCCTTCCACCGCGAAGCGCGTGTTCAGATTGTCGCGCGCGAAGCCGAGCACCAGCCCGGCGGCATATTGCTCGACCGTGGGGCAGTTGATGGCGCGCGGGATGGTCGCCCGCACGCTCGCGCCGCTCCCGATCAGGACGGCGACGTCGGCATGGACGCGGCGCTTGCCGGCGATCGGTGCAGGCGGCGTGCAACGGCCCTGCGCCATTTCGCCCTGGACGAAGCGGACCATCTGCGGCGTCACTTCCGGTTGGGTACGATAGGGAAGCGCGTCCAACGCCTCCCAGTCGATCGGCGAGGTACGAAGGCGATTCGGTTCCGCCGGTGGTGGCGTCAGCTGCGCCGTCAGCGCGACCATCAGGGCGAGGAAGGGGTTCACCGCCCGGTCGACCCGAAGCCGCCACTACCGCGGGCGGTGTCGTCCAGGCTCGCCGCTTCCTCAAGCGTCGCGCGCAGCACCGGCGCCGGCACGAGCTGTGCGATGCGCTCGCCGCGACCGATGGCAAACGGCTCCTGTCCCAGATTGACCAGGATCACCTTCACTTCCCCGCGATAGTCGCTGTCGATCGTGCCGGGCGTGTTGAGGCAGGTGATGCCGTGCTTGATCGCAAGGCCGGAGCGCGGCCGAACTTGCACTTCATAGCCGGCGGGGATGGCCAGGGCGAAGCCGGTCGAGACCGCGTGCCTGGCGCCTGGCGCAAGCGTGCAGTCTTCGGCGGCCACGATGTCCATGCCGGCGGCGCCCGCCGTCGCATAGGCCGGCAGCGGCAGCCCCCGGCCATGTTCCAGCCGAAGGACGGCGATACGGATCGGTTCGCGGCTCATTGGCCGGCCTGCAGGGATGCGAGCATCCGGGTCGTGGCCGAGAGCACCTCCGGGTCGTTCAGGATCTCGTTGCCCTTGCCCGGCAGCACGCGGAAATCGGTCGCAATGCCGCGCAGCGCGAGTGCCTCGGCATAGCCGCGCGAGAACTTCGGCGGGGTGATCGGGTCCTCGGAGCCGACCAGCAGCGCGGCCTTGGTCTGCGGGCGCACACCGCCCACCGTCATCAGCGGATCGAGGCTGTCGGGTGCAGGCTTGAACGATGTGCCGGGCATCCGCTTCTCCATATGCTTGCGCCATTCGGGCAACATGCACGGACAGGCGGCGAGCACCATACCATCGATCAGTTTCGGCCGGAGGCCGGCAAGGTCCGCCACCAATGCCGCGCCGCCGCCGTCTCCGACGACGACGGTGGGAACGTCCGGGTACCGTTTGCGCCCGGCCTCGATCCGGTCGGCAAAAGCCGTGATGCGCTCCCGCGTGAAACCGCGGGCTATGCCCTTGTCCGCGTCGCCCTCTGCCACGGGCTGGGTGAGCGCCACCACCCGCGTCCCAGGGGCGGCCGCCGCCAGGTCGCGCCCGAAGCGGTGGGGATCGGTCGCATCCGACGTCGCCCCGTCCCGATGCAGCACATAGACCAGCGCCTTCACCGAACGACGGCCACTGGCGCCGAACGCCTGCTCCCGCACCGTCGCCGTGGCACTGTCGGCGGCCGGACGAACGCCGCCGCCGGCGCAGCTTGCGAGCGCGAGACCTAGGGCGAGGGAGAGCAGCCTATGCCAGCGCATGTGCGATCCGCTCCGCCAGACGCTCCGCAACCAGGTCCTTGTCCATTCGCTCCCAACTTTCCACGCCATTTTCCGTCACCAGGTGGATCGCGTTGGCGGTCCCGCCCATCACGTCCCCCGATACGTCGTTGGCGACAATCCAATCTGCGCCCTTCCGTGCGCGCTTCCCGGCGGCATGGTCGATCACGTCGTGCGTTTCCGCCGCAAACCCGACCAGCAGCCGCGGTCGCCGCGGGCTATGGCCAAGCGTCGCGAGGATGTCCGGGTTGGGGACGAGTTCCAGCCGATCGCCCATGTCCGCCTTGGCCCGCTTCAGGGGCGCGGCCTCGACCCGCCAGTCCGCGACGGCTGCCACCATCACCGCGGCGTCGGCCGGAAGCGCCGCCTCAACTGCGTCCGCCATCTCGCGCGCGCTTTCCACGTCCACCCGCGACACGCCCGGCGGGGTCTGAAGCGCCGTCGGTCCGGACACCAGCGTCACGCGCGCGCCGAGCTTCGCCAGCGCACCGGCGATCGCATAGCCCTGGCGGCCGGAGGAGCGGTTGGCGATGTAGCGCACCGGGTCGATCGCTTCGTGGGTCGGCCCCGCCGTCACCAGCACGTGCCGGCCGGCGAGGGGCCGGGGCGCGGGTGCCAGGGCGCGTTCAATCGCAGCAAGGATCGCTGCGGGCTCCGGCAGGCGGCCCGGGCCATATTCCCCACATGCCATCGTGCCTTCGTCGGGCTCGAGCACCGTGATGCCGTCGCGCCGCAGTTGCGCGACGTTGCGGACGGTGGCGGCGTGCTGCCACATGCGCACGTTCATCGCGGGCGCAGCGAGCACCGGCTTGTCGGTCGCGAGCAGCAGCGTGGTAGCCAGATCGTCGGCCATGCCGGCTGCCATCTTCGCGAGCAGGTCTGCCGTCGCGGGCGCGACCACGACCAGGTCCGCCTCGCGGCTGAGCTGGATGTGGCCCATCTCGGTCTCTTCCTTCAGGTCCCACAGGCTGGTGTGGACCGGTGCCTCCGACAGCGCGGCGAGCGTCATGGGGGTGACGAAGTGCGCACCTCCGTCGGTCAACACGCAGCGAACCGCGATGCCGGCCTTGCGGCACAGGCGGATCAGTTCGCACGCCTTGTAGGCGGCGATGCCGCCCCCGACGATCAGCAGGATGCGCTTCATCGCGTGATCCTCTGCACCCGAACCCGCCGCCTGTCGAGCAGCACGCGGGCGAGGTCGCGCAGTCCGTCCGGCGCAAAGGCCAGGCCGACGAGCAGCAGGGGAGCGACGAGGAAAGCCCAATAGAACCCGTCCGCGCCTGGGAGGATGGCTGTCGCGGCAGCATAGACCGCCAGCGTCACGGTCACGCGCAAGGCGACCGGATCGTCCCACATCGCCCAGCCGAACAGCGCGAGCGCGACCAGCAGCGCGGCGATCGCGGCCGGCAGCAGGTGGAGCACGGTCGTGGTGATCGAGGCGCGCACGAAGAAGCCGAAGCCGTGCATCCCTGCTGCGTCCGAGGCGGTCGGATCCAGTGGACCGACGACCTGCGCGACGGCCTGGGCATGGAACACCAGGACGACGGCCAGCAGGCCGATTCCCGCCGCCCAGCCCAACGCCTCGCGGCGCCGTCCCTCGGCAAAGGCGAGCAGCCCCATGGCGATGGCGTAGAAGGCGGCGGTCTCGCGGATCAGCATCGCCGCGGTGGCGACGGCAACCGCCTCCACCCAGCGGTCCTGCTGTCGGATCGCCAGCGACATAGCCACCAGCATGCCTGCCCAGGTCTCGGGAAAAAGCACGACGTCCGGCGCCAGCAGGCCCACCATCCCGCCTGCGAGGAGCAGCATGCCCCCGAACACCGGCAGCGGCCGGGCCAAGGCCTCGCGCAACCGCTTCTGCCAGGCAAAGGCGGTGCCGATCGCCAGCAGGAGGAGCAGCAGGGCCGACACCAGCCCCGGAAGTACGGCGAGCACTACCGGCAGCGTAGGCAGGGGAAAGGAGAGGAACGGCTTAAGCGGATAGCCGCCACTGCGCAGCATCCGTGCGGTTGCCGGGTAATAGGCATCGCCGCCGCGCAGCGCGCCGACGATGCCATCGTGCACGCTGATGTCGCTCTGCTCGATCGCTGCACGCGGCGCTGGCACGCTCCCGCCGCGCACGCCCATCAGCGCACCGGCCGCGACCAGCAGCAGGAACAGGACCAGTGCCACTGCTTGGTTGGCCGAAAGGCCGCTGGCCCGGCTTGGGCGGACCAGCCACAGCGGGCGGGCGGGCCGCGCCATCAGCTGGCCAGCAGCGTCGCCGCTACCGCCAGCGCGGCGCTCACCACGGCCACGCCGATGTATCGCCACCCGCCGCCGACGCGAATGACCTCGATTTCACGCAACGGCGGGGCAGGGGGCGCACCGCCAGGTGTCGGATAGCGCGCTTCGAGGTTGCGGATCAGCTGCGGCAGCCGCGCAAAGGTGCGCAGGTCCGTGACGATGCGGTCGGCGACCGCCGCCTCGGGGCCCAGCTCATCGCGGATCCAGCCGCGCACGAACGGCGCCGCCGTTTCCCACAGGTTGATGTCGGGATCGAGCGCGGTAGCCACGCCCTCCACCATCACCATCGTCTTTTGCAGCAGCAGCAGGTGCGGCTGGGTCTGCATGTCGAAATCGCGGGTGATGTTGAAGAGGCTCTCCAGCATCATGCCGACCGACATGTCCTTGACCGCCAGCCCGCGCATCGGCTCGCCGACGGCACGCAGTGCTGTTGCGAACTCCGCGACATTGTGGTGGGCGGGAACATAGCCGGCCTCGAAGTGGATTTCGGCGACGCGGCGATAGTTGCCGGTGATCAGGCCGTAGAGGATTTCGGCAAGCCACACCCGCGCACGGCGGTCGATGCGGCCCATGATGCCGAAGTCGATCGCGCAGATGCGCCCGTCCGGCAGCGCGAACAGGTTCCCCTGGTGCATGTCGGCGTGGAAGAAACCCTCCGCGATCGCCTGGCGTAGGAACGCCTGCACCAGCTTGCGCGCCATCGCCGGAAGGTCGTGGCCAGCCTCGATCAGGGCGGCGCGGTTCGACAGCTTGATGCCGTCGATCCACTCGATCGTCAGCACCCGGCTGGTGGTGCGCTGCCAGTCGACCGCCGGGACGGTGAAGTCCGGCTCCGCCTGCATCGCTTCGGCAAGTTCGGAGGCCGAGGCCGCTTCGCGCCGCAGGTCGAGCTCGCGCGCGGTCCAGCGCTTCATCGTCTCGATGACGAGCCGCGGACGCAGCCGCTTCAGCTCGCCGCCATAGGCTTCGAGCTGGGCGGCGGCCCATTCATAGGTGTCGATCGCCTGGTTGAACTCGTGCTCGACGCCAGGGCGCAGCACCTTGACGGCGACCGTGCGACCATCGGTCGTGACGGCGCGGTGCACCTGCGCGATCGAGGCCGCGCCGACCGGCACTTCCTCGATCTCGGCAAATACGCTTTCGATCGGCCGGCCGAGACCCGCCTCGATCGCCGGGCGGATCACCGACCAGGGGAGCGGCGGCAGCGCGTCCTGCAGCGCGAGCAGATCGTGCGCCGGGCCCTCGCCGACCAGGTCGGGACGGGTGGCGAGCGTCTGGCCAAGCTTGATCGCGGCCGGACCAAGCGCCTGCAACGCCTGCGCGTAGCGCGGTTCCTTGGGCACGAACATGCCCATCTGAAGGAGGCGTGCAACGCGGCGGAGCCCTGGCGGGGTGCTCGGGTCTCGCTCAAGCCCGCGCAGCGCGCCGTGGCGCGCCAGCGTGCGGCCCCATTTCCAAAGGCGCCAGCCGTGGGTGATCTTGGAGGTCATGCCCGATCCTCGATGCGGCGGGGACGGGGGCTCAGATCTTCCACCCGCTGTGGATCGCGACCAGGCCGCCGAGCAGCGGCTCGACCTTGGTCCGCACGAAACCGGCGTCGCCGATCATGCGCTCGAACGTCGGCATGTCCGGGAAGCGGCGGATCGACTCGATCAGGTAGCGATAGCTGTCCTCGTCGTCGGCGAGGAGCTTGCCGAGCTTGGGCACGAGCTTGTGCGAATAGGCGTCGTACACCTCGGCGAACCCCGGCCACTGGGTGGTCGAGAACTCTAGGCAGAAGAAGCGCCCGCCGCGGCGCAGGACGCGATGCGCCTCGCGCAACGCCTTGGGAATGTCGGTCACGTTCCGGATGCCGAAGGCGATGGTGTAGGCGTCGAAGAAGCGATCGGGGAACTGGAGCACTTCTGCGTTCGCTTCGGTCCACACCAGGCCGTCGATCCCGCGCTGCTGCGCGCGGCCCATGCCGACCTCCAGCATCGCCGGATTGATGTCGGCGACCGTGATCGACGCGCCGCGGGCGGCCATACGGAAGGCGATGTCGCCGGTCCCGCCGGCCATGTCGAGGATCTGCTCGCCCGGCTGCGGCTTCACCCGCCGCACGAAGCGATCCTTCCAGAGCCGATGCATGCCTCCGGACATGGCATCGTTCATGAGGTCGTAGCGGGAGGCTACGCTGGCGAAGACGTCCCCGACACGGCGGGTCTTTTCCTCGGGGGCGACTTCTTCATAGCCGAACGAGACGGTGTTGGTCATGCAAGCGCCTTAGCCAAGCCTTGTGGCCCGGGCAAACCCTGCCTAGCTCCCACCCATCATGCCCGAGCTTCCCGAAGTCGAAACCACCGTGGGTGGACTGCGCCCGGTGCTGGAGGGGCAGCGCATCGCGCGTGTCGTGCCCCGCCGCGCCGACCTGCGCCGCGCGATCCCCGAGGACCTGGGCCAGCGGCTCACCGGGGCGCAGGTCGTCGCACTTGGTCGCCGCGCCAAATACGGCCTGATCGACACCGACCGCGGGGACACGCTCGTCTTCCACCTCGGCATGTCCGGGCGATGGCGCGTCGATCCTTCGGAACTGCTGCCGCACGACCACCTGCTGATCGAGACCGAGGCGGGAAGGTCGCTCGCGTTGAACGATCCGCGGCGATTCGGCTCGCTCGATCTGCTGCGCACCGAATCGGTCGAGGAATGGGCGCCGTTCCGCGCGCTGGGGCCGGAGCCGCTGGGCCCCGAGTTCACCGGCGGCTATCTGGCGCAGGCCTTGGCCGGCCGGGCCGCACCGATCAAGGCGATGCTGCTCGACCAGCGGATCGTCGCCGGGCTCGGCAACATCTATGTGTGCGAGGCGCTGAACCTGGCGCGAATCGCTCCGTCACGGGCGGGCGGGCAGATCGCCCGCGCCCGGCTCGACCGGCTGGTGGAGGCGATCCGCGCCGTCCTGCTCGCCGCGATCGAGGCGGGCGGCTCCACCTTGCGCGATTATGCGCGGCCCGATGGCGAATTGGGCTATTTCTCCAAGCAATGGCGGGTCTATGGGCGTGAGGGTGCAGCCTGTCCCTGTGGAGGGACGGTGCAGCGCCGCACCGAAGGCGGGCGTTCCACCTTCTGGTGCCCCAAGTGCCAGCGCTGAAAAGCTTGACCTTTTCGACGGTGCGCGGTAGGGGCGCCGCTTTCCCGGGCCGTGGAGTTTCTGCGCCCGATCATGCAGCACAGGATCAGGACGGCACATGGCGAACACGCCACAGGCGAAGAAGCGTATCCGGCGCAACGAGCGTCGCGCGGAAATCAACGGCGCGCGGGTCAGCCGCATCCGCACCTTCATCAAGAAGGTCGAATCGGCGCTGGCATCGGGCGATCGTGAGGCGGCTTCGGCTGCTCTGACCGCAGCGCAGCCGGAACTGGCGCGGGGCGTCGCCAAGGGCGTGCTCCACAAGAACACTGCGTCGCGCAAGTTCGCACGCCTGACCAAGGCGGTGTCGTCGCTCGCCTGAGCACACGCACGACCAGGTTGAAAAAGGGGCTTCGCCGGGTGCCGGCGGAGCCCCTTTTTCGTGCCCGGAATCCGCCGCCGCGGGACGAATCAAGTACGGCGGTCCAAGTCACGGACAAGTCACGGATTTGTCACGATTCGAATGGGGCCGTAACAAACCCGATCGACTAAGTGCCTGTTATTGCTTGAAAAAAAGAGAAACCCGCGGAATTCCGAGGGGTTCGGGGTGTCAATGCTCTATATTATTTTTTTGGGCGTGACCGGCTCTTGATCTTCCTTCCGCCGCCTTCCTAAACAAGCCCCACGCCCCGGCTCCGGGGCACGGTATCGCGGAGTTTCGCGTGCGGTTCCGGTCTTCACGGCCAGGTTACCGTTGGAGCTTATCGCTAGTTGGAATCACAGGCTGAAAGCGCTGCTTTCGGTCGGGGGAGAGGTGTGTTCGCGTGACGGGAACGGGGGAAGGAACAGCAGCAGCCGTGGAAGCCGCGTGGGGGCGCGTGCGCCACAACCTGCGCCTGTCCGCAGGGCAGCGGCTGTTTGACCGCTGGCTGAAGCCGATGGTGCTGCTCCCGGACAGCGACGCCGACATGGTGCGCCTGGGGCTGCCGTCGGCGTTCATGACGAACTGGGTGAAGAGCCACTACGCGGATCGGCTGTTGTTCGAATTCCGCGCATGCCTGCCCGAGATCCGCACCGTCTCGGTCGAGACCGTCAGCACGCTGGAGCCTGCGCGCGTCCTGACCGGCGAGTCGATTGCGCCGGCGACGCCGGTGGCCGGCGCGACGCTGCTTGCCGATTCGGCCGCGCCCGTCCCGGCTGCCGAGCCCGTTCCCGCACAGCCGATCGGTGCGCCGGAGCGCTCGCAGTTCGATCCGCGCTTCACCTTCGATCGGTTCGTGTCGCATGATTCGAATCGCGTCGCCCGCAACGCAGCCCAGCTGCTGGCGGAGCCCGGCGTGCCGCGGTTCAGCCCGCTCTACCTCCACAGCGGCACCGGCCAGGGCAAGACGCACCTGATGCACGCGATCGGCCACGCGTTCCTCGCGGCCAATCCGCAGGCGACGGCGATCTACATGCCGGCCGAGCGCTTCATGTTCGAGTTCGTGAGCGCGGTCCGTGCCCGCGACACCCACAGCTTCAAGGCGCGGCTGCGTGCCGTCGACCTGCTAATGATCGACGACCTCCAGTTCGTGGCCGGCAAGGACGCGACCCAGGAGGAGTGCTTCCATACCGTCAACGCGTTCATGGACGCGGGCAAGCGGCTGGTGATCGCGTGCGACCGCAGCCCGCACCTGCTCGACGGCGTCGAGAGCCGGCTGGTGTCGCGCCTGGGCGCGGGCTTGGTCGCCGACATCAAGCCGCCGGCACTCGAACTGCGCCACGCGATTCTCTCGCGCCGCCTGGCCGAGAACGCCGCGGTGCCGGTGCCGGCCGACGTCCTAGACCTGCTCGCCAGCCGGATCCACGGCAGCGTGCGCGAGCTGGAAGGCGCGTTCAACCGTGTCGTCGCCTATGCGCAGCTGATCGGGCAGCCGGTCACCATGGACTTCGCGGTCCAGACCTTGGGCGAGATGCTCCAGGGTCCGAAGAAGCGAATCACCATCGACGACATTCAGCGCGCGGTCTCCAGCCACTTCGAGCTCAAGCAGCTCGATCTGGTCTCCGCCCGCCGTGCCGTCGCGATCGCGCGTCCGCGCCAGATCGCCATGTACCTCGCCAAGCGGCTCACCACCCGCTCGCTGCCCGAGATCGGCCGCAAGTTCGGCAACCGCGATCATTCGACCGTCATCCATGCCGTGAAGCGCATCGAGTCGCTGCGTAGCCTCGACGGCGAGATCGACGGCGCGGTCCGCCAGCTGATGCGGCAGCTCGAAGGCGCCTGAAGCGCCGGGCCAGCCGCACGGGCTGCCCCTTGCAACTAACGTCGCGACGTCGGACGCGGTCGCAGCTGATCCAGCGCATCCGCGTTGTCGCGGCCCCAGGCGTAGAGCAGCTCGACCGGCTCGACGAATCGACGCCCGAGCGGCGTCAGCGCATATTCGACCGCCGGCGGGATCGTCCCGTGGACGTGGCGGGTGATCAGTCCGCTTTCCGCCATCTCGCGTAGGGTCTGGGTCAGCATCTTCTTCGAAATGCCGGGCAGGCTGCGCAGCAGCACGCCTGTGCGCGCGACTCCTGCGTGGCGCACATGCAGGGTGTGCAGCACCATGCTCGTCCACTTGGTGGCAAACAGCTCCAGCGTGCGACGGGGCGCGCAATCCTCGCGCCATTCCTCCTCGGCCGAACCGATCCGCATGTGGGTACCTCCTGGTGCCTATGTCCCTGAATGGTGCCGTCTAGAAGCTTGTGCCCTGGCTGCCTAGCTGAGGTGCCAATCGGACAAGGACGCAGGATCATGACAAAGACGGCATTGGTGGTGGGCGCGAGCGGCATCGTCGGCAGCGCGACGGCGGATCTGCTGCTGGCAGAGGGCTGGAGCGTGCACGGCCTCGCGCGGCGGCCGCAGGCGCAGCCCGGCGTGGCGGCAGTCGCTGCCGACTTGAACGACCGGGACGCTACCGCCGCCGCGCTCGCGGGCGTGCATCCCGATGCCGTGTTCATCACCACCTGGGCGCGTCAGGACAGCGAGGCGGAGAACATCCGCGTCAATGGCGCCATGGTGCGCAACCTGTTGGATGCGTTGCCGCCGGCGCAGGGGCCGCGGCACGTCGCCCTCGTCACGGGGCTCAAGCACTATCTCGGGCCGTTCGAGGCCTATGGAAAGGGCGCGCTCCCGCAAACGCCGTTCCGCGAAGAGCAGGGTCGGCTCGACGTGCCCAACTTTTATTATGCGCAGGAGGACGCGGTGTTCGCCGCCGCCGAGCGCGACGGCTTCTCGTGGAGCGTCCACCGTCCGCACACCGTGATTGGCAAAGCGGTGGGCAACGCCATGAACATGGGAACGACGCTGGCGGTCTATGCGACGCTGTGCCGCGAAACCGGCCGGCCGTTCCGCTTCCCCGGATCGGCAGCGCAGTGGGAGGGGCTGACCGACATGACCGACGCCCGACTGCTCGCCAGCCACCTGCTGTGGGCGGCGACGACGCCTGCGGCACGCAACGAGGCGTTCAACGTCGTGAACGGCGACGTCTTCCGCTGGAAGTGGATGTGGAGCCGTATCGCGCAATGGTTCGGGCTCGAGCCCGCACCATTCGACGGAACGGTTCTGCCGCTGGAGGCGCAGATGGCCGGCGACGCAGACCTCTGGCGCACGATTGCCGCACGGGAGGGGCTCGTTGAACCGGACCTCGCCCGCCTCGCGTCGCCCTGGCACACGGATGCGGATCTTGGTCGGCCGATCGAGGTGGTCACGGACATGGGCAAGAGCCGCAGGCTCGGCTTCACCGGCTACCAGCCGAGCGACGATGCCTTCTTCGATCTGTTCGAGCGGCTGCGCGCCGACCGGCTGATCCCCTGAGGGACGCCGGCCGACGTGGAGCAGGGTCGGCTCAGACCTGCAGGCCCAGAGCCTCCTGAGCCGACCGCAGCGTCGGAGCGGCAAGCGCCGTCGCCTTGTCCGCACCCTTGGCGAGGGCGGCCGAGACCGTGTCACGGTCGTCCAGCAGCCGGGTCAGGCGATCCCGGATCGGGCCGAGCACGGCAACGGCCAGATCCGCCAGGGCAGGCTTGAACGTCCCGAAGCCCTGGCCGGCGTATTGCTCCACCACCGACTGCGGCGTCGCGTCCGCGAGTGCCGCATAGATGGTGACGAGGTTCTTCGCCTCGGCCCGGCCTTCGAGGCCGTCGAAGCTGTCGGGCAGGGGATCCGGATCGGTGCGCGCCTTGCGGAACTTGGCGGCGATGGTGTCATCGTCGTCGATCAGGTTGATGCGGCTCATGTCCGACGGATCGGACTTGGACATCTTGGCCGTGCCGTCGCGCAAGCTCATGATGCGCGGCGCGGCGGCCGAGATCAGCGGATCGGGCAGCGGGAAAAGCTCTACGCCGGTGTCGGTGTTGAACTTGGTCGCGATGTCGCGCGCCAGCTCCAGATGCTGCTTCTGGTCCTCGCCCACCGGCACGTGCGTCGCCTTGTAGGCGAGGATGTCCGCGGCCTGGAGCACCGGATAGGTGAACAGCCCCGCGCTCGCGCCCTCCCGGTTCTTGCCGGCCTTGTCCTTCCACTGGGTCATGCGGTTGAGCCAGCCCATGCGGGCGGTGCCCATCAGCAGCCAGCACAGCTCGCTGTGCGCAGGCACACGCGCCTGGTTGAACAGGATCGAGCGGTCGGGATCGATGCCGGCCGCGAGCAGCGTGGCGGCCATACCGATCGTGTTGTCGGCGAGTTCCTTGGGATCCTGCGTGACGGTCAGCGCATGGAGATCGGCCAGGAAGAACAGGCAGTCGTCGCCCGGCTGCATGGCGTCCTGCATCGCCACCCACTGCTTGATGGCGCCCAGATAGTTGCCGAGGTGCAGATTGCCGGTGGTCTGGATGCCGGAGACGACACGCATCTTGTGGTCCTTGCGCTTGGGCGGTGCAGCGGCCGCCGATCAGTTGGTGCTGCGGCGCCGAATCAGCGCCTTCACGTCCGCCACCCGGAACGCGCCGGTGACGAAGCAGGCCAGTCCATAGATCGCGCAGCCGGTTCCGACCAGCACCACGAGGGCTGCGTACCGCATGGCCATCGGACCGACCAGATACGGGTCGAGCAGGCTCTCCAGACCGAACACGGCTGCCCCCATCAGCAGCGCCGCGACGGCGAGGCGGGGAAGGCGGCGGCGCAGTTGCGCGTCGACGGCGAAATGCCCGCGCTTGCGAAGCGTGCGGTACAGCATGGCTACGTTGACGGTGGAGGCGAGGGCGGTGGCGAGCGGCGGCCCGACATGGCCCAGCAGCGGGATCAGGATGATGTTGGCGACGATGTTCACGCCCACCGACCACATCGCGTAGCGCACCGGCGTACGCGTATCCTGGCGCGCGTAGAAGCCGGGCGTCAGCACCTTGACGAGCACATAGGAGGGCAGGCCGACCGAAAAGCCGGCGAGCGCCCAGGCGCAGGCGCGCGTGTCGGCCGCGTCGAACGCGCCATACTGGAAGAGCCCGCGCACGATCGGCTCGGCGGCGACGATCAGCGCCACCATTGCCGGCAGCGTCAGGAACAGCGCGAGCTCGGTGCCGCGGTTCTGCGTCTCCATCGCCTCCGCCTCGCGCCCGGCCCCCAGCAGGCGCGAGATGGTGGGGAGGAGAATGGTGCCGAGCCCGATACCGATCAGCCCCAGCGGCAGCTGGTTCAGCCGGTCGGCATAATAGATGTAGGAGATCGACCCGGCCGCGAGCAGCCGGGCTGCCAGCGCGCTGGAGATCAGCAGGTTCACCTGCGACGCACCGGCTCCCATCGCAGCCGGGAGGATCAGCTTCATCAGCCGCTTCACTTCCGGATCGACGCGGGGCAGGCGTGGGCGCAGCGACACGCCGGCGCGGCGGCAGGCGAGCGCCAGCCAGGCGAGCTGCAAGAGGCCGCCGATCGGAACCGCGACGGCCTGCGCGCGCGCGGTCTCGTACGGATCGCCGTTGAAGAAGACGAGCGCGGTGACCATCGCGATGTTGAGCAGGATCGGCGCGGCGGCGTTCACCCAGAACTTGTCGAGCGAGTTGAGAATGCCGCCGAGCAGCGAGGCCAGCGAGATCAGCATCAGATAGGGGATGGTGATCCGCGACAGCTGGACCGCAAAGGCGAACTGGTCGGGCGTAGCGTTGTTGAAGCCGAGCGACATCGCCCAGGTGATCGGCCAGGCGGCAGCCAGCATGATCGCGGTGAAGCCCAGCAGCACCGCGAACAGCATCGACAGCGCGCGCTCTGCGAAGTCGAGCCCCGCCGAAAGATCACCGGTCTCGCCGACCTTGCGGTTGAACATGGGGATGAAGGCGGCGTTGAACGCGCCTTCCGCGAACAGCGCGCGGAACATGTTGGGCAGGCGGAACGCGATGGTGAAGGCGTCGGAGGCGAAGCTCGCCCCCACATAGCGTGCCTGCAGCGAATCGCGCACCAGCGCCAGGACCCGGCTGGCGAGCGTGAGCCCTCCAACCGAGCCGAGTGTGCGAACGAGCTTCATTCCGGTCAGCCGCCTTGGTCAGCCCGTCCGCAGGTCAAGGATCAGGCGTGGCCGATGGTGCCGGCAGCGTTGCCCGACAGTTCGCCGGCAGCGGCCGCCGCCTGCTGCATGTAGAGCGCGCCGAAGTCGATCGGCTCCAGCATCAGCGGCGGGAAGCCGCCGTCGCGGACCGCATCGGCGAGCACGCGGCGCGCGAACGGGAAGATGATGCGCGGCGCTTCGGCCAGCAGGAACGGCTGGAGGTGCTCGTCCGGGATGTTGCGCAGGCCGAACAGGCCGGCATAGCTCAGCTCGATGAGGTACAGCGCCTGACCCTCGACGTCGGCGCGGGCCTCGATCTTGAGCACCACCTCATGAACACCGTCGCCGACGGTGGTGGCGCCGATGTTGAACTGCACGTCCAATTTCGGCTGGCCCTGCACCTGGTAGATGCCCGGCGCGTTCGGGTTCTCGAACGACAGATCCTTCACATATTGCGAAAGGACGCCGACCTGCGGCTGGGTGTCGGCACCGTTGGCGAAGCTCTCGTCGAGGCCGGCGTCGTTCTGGTCGTCCATGGGAATTTCCTTGCTGAAGGATAGCTTTGCGGCCTGCCGCGTTTTTCGGCTCGGCGCCTAGCAGGCGATCGGCGCCAGTTCAACGGCGGCGCCCGTGCGATGGACCGCCCGCAGCCATTTGAAACTGGCACTGCTTGCCCCTATGTTGATCGCGTCAGATTTGGGAGGCGAAGTGCTGGTCGTTGTTCTTCTGGGAATGGTCGCGGGGTTCCTCGCACTGCGTCTCTACGCGGTGCTGGGCAAGCGCACCGGCCATGAACAGCCGCTCGCCCGCCCCGCCGAGGAGCGCGTCGGCGTGCCGCCGGTGCCCCGCACGATCGATGTGCAGCCGGAGCCGCGCGACGTCACCCAGCGCCATGTCGAGCCCGCGGCCGAGAACGGCCTGCGCGCCATCGTCGCCAGCGACCCGACCTTCGACGTCGCCGAGTTCCTGGAAGGTGCCAAGTCCGCCTACCGCATGATCCTGGAAGCCTTCTGGAAGGGCGACCGCGATACCCTCGCCTGGCTCACCGAGGCCGAGGTGCAGACGTCGTTCGCGGCCGCGATCGAAGCGCGCGAGGAAGCCGGCCACACGCTGGACAACCGGCTGGTGTCGATCGAGCGCGCGGTGATCAGCGACGCGAGTGTCGCCGGCGGCCTCGCCCGCGTCACGGTGCGCTTCGACGCCGACATCGCGGCCGTCACGCGCGACGCGGAGGGCCAGGTGGTCGCCGGTTCGCTGACGGACGCGGTCGAGACGCACGACGTCTGGACCTTCGCACGGATGCTCAAGAGCGGCGATCCGAACTGGAAGCTTGCCGACACTGACGAGGCGTGACCTCGATGCGGATGTGGGGGGCGGCGGCACTGGCGGTGCTGCTGGCAGGTTGTTCGAACACCATCGTACCGCGCGGCATGGAGACCGCGCCAGCGCCGGCGCGGCCTTCCGCCACGCGGCCGCCGTCGACCGCCCTTCCCGTGCGGCAGCCGGTGGCGGCGACGCCGATGGCACCGGCTGCGGTCGCCCCGGTCGCGGGCGCGGTGACTGCAGCTGCGAGCGGCGTCCTTGCCGGACCGGCCAGCTTGCCGATCACGCCGGAGAGTGCCGAGCGGGCGCTCGCGGCCTTCCGCATCAGCTGCCCTTCGCTCGTCCGCCGCACCGATGCGAGCGGCCTGACGCAGCCCGGCGACTGGGCCGCCGCCTGCAACGCCGCAGCGACGGTGCCGGCAGGCGGGGCGATGCAGTTCTTCGCGACCCAGTTCGAGCCCGCCCAGGTGGGTGAGGGCCGCGCGTTCGCGACCGGCTATTTCGAGCCCGAGATCGCCGGATCCCGCCGGCGCGAGCACGGCTATGACGTGCCCGTCTATGCGAAGCCCAGCGATCTGGTCGAAGTCGACCTCGGCCTTTTTTCGGACGCGTACAAGGGTAAGCGCATCCGCGGCCGGGTCGAGGGCAGCAGCTTCGTTCCCTATTACGACCGCACCCAGATCGAGGAAGGCGCGCTCGAAGGCCGCGGCCTGGAGATCGGCTGGGCGGCGGACCCGATCGAGTTCTTCTTCCTCCAGGTCCAGGGCTCGGGTCGCCTGCGGCTGCCGGACGGGTCGGTCATGCGGATCGGCTACGCCGGCCAGAACGGGCGCGACTATACCGGCATCGGCAAGCTGATGAAGGACCGTGGCCTGCTCGGGCCGGGCCAGTCCTCGATGCAGGGCATCGTCGCATGGCTGCGTGCGCATCCTGCCGAGGGCCGCGCGATCATGCGCGAGAACAAGAGCTTCGTGTTCTTCCGCGAGCTGACGGGCGCGGGGCCGCTCGGCGCCCTGGGCGTTCCGGTCACTGGGCAGGCGAGCGTGGCGGCGGATCCGAAGTTCGTGCCGCTGGGCGCGCCGGTGTTCCTGTCGATGGATCGCACCGATGCGTCCGGCCTCTGGGTCGCGCAGGACACCGGCGGCGCGATCAAGGGCGCCAACCGCTTCGACACCTTCTGGGGCGCCGGGGACGAGGCGCGAGCGATCGCGGGCGGCATGTCCGCGCGCGGCACCGCCTTCGTGCTGCTCCCCCGGGGTGCGGTGGCGCGATTGAACGCAGGGCGCGGTGGCCGGCCGACGCCTTAGCGAGGGCGAGGCGGCGCTCTGGGCGCGGGTCACCGCGGGCCTGAGACCGCTGCACGCCACGCCGGCCAAGCCCAAGCCCAAGCCCAAGCCCAAGCCGCTTCCGCCGCCACCGATCCCCGAGCCGAAGCCGAAGCCGCCACGTGGCCGGGTCCCGCCGCTGCGCCAGCCGGCGGCGGTGCAGGCTCCGGCCCCCGCGGTATGCAATCTCCTCGACGGCAGCTGGGATCGCCGGCTCTCGCGCGGCCTCGTCTCGCCCGACAGCAGTTTCGACCTGCACGGCCACAGCCTGGCCTCGGCACATGCGATGCTAGACCGGGCGCTGGAACGGTCGATCGCCCGCGGCGATCGCGTGCTGCTGCTGGTGACGGGACGTGCGCCACGCCCCGATGCGGAGCGCCCCTTCGCCAGGGGCGCGATCCGTGCGGCCGTGCCCGACTGGCTCGCCGCGTCCCGGCATGCGGATCGCATCGCGGCGGTGCGGGGTGCGCATCCCCGCCATGGCGGCGCAGGCGCCCTCTACGTAATTTTACGTCGGTCGGTTACGCATGGGCGCTGAAATTTAACTCTTTCGCCCACACTGTGTCGTTTCATGAACGCGCAGAAGGGAGACGTTTGAGTTGCTGCACGCCAAGTCGCTCAAGCGCCGTGCGATCGTGTTCGCCGCCTGCGCAGGCGCCGTCAGCTTCTTTCTCGCTCTCCTGGCGACCACCCACGGGCGGCTGGACGCACTGACCGCGTCGAGCGCGCTGATCCCGGCGGTGGTGTGTGCGACCATGTGCTGGGCGTCGGCCGAACGCCACGTCTCCACCACCGCGGGCGCTGTGGACGAGGCGATCCTGCGGCTGAGCAAGGCGACGCGGGGCGATCTCCAGAGCCCGATCCCGCGGGAGGTCTGGAGTTTCGTACCGAGCCTTGCCCGCGCCATGCAGGCGCTGTTCGAGCAGTTGCGCACGACGCTGGCCGCGGTGGAGCGCGCTGCGCAGATCGACACGGTGACCGAGCTGCCCAACCGGTCCCATTTCCAGCAACTCGTCGAGGAACGGCTGGAGCGGCTGGCGCGGATGCAGCCGAGCCCGCCGGCCGCGCTGCTGTTCCTGGATCTCGACCGATTCAAGGCGGTCAACGACACCTATGGCCATGCGACCGGCGACTTGCTGCTGGCGCAGGTCGGGCAGCGCCTTCGCCAGGCAGCGGAGCATCTTTCAGGCGGGCTGGTAGAGGAGCAGCCCATCGTGGGGCGGCTGGGAGGCGACGAGTTCAACATCCTGCTCTGTGGCCAGGCCGCAAAGGAACCAAAACGTGCCGCGCTGGGCATTCTCAACGTGCTCGCCGGAGCGCATCGGTTTCACGGCGGGGAGATCCAGGCCGGTGCCTCGATCGGCATCGCGCAATGGCCGGTGCACGGCACCAGCTTCGTGGACCTGACCCGCGCCGCCGACATCGCGATGTATGCCGCAAAGGCTGGCGGGCGGGGGCAGGTCCACGCCTTCGACGCAACGCTTGCCGCCGGGCTGGCCGCGCGCAAGGCGCTGGAACAGGAGTTGCGCGCCGGTATCGACCGAGGTGAGTTCGGCTTGGTGTTCCAGCCCCAGGTGTTGGCCGCGACCGGCTCCGCCTGCGGTGCCGAGGCGCTGGTGCGGTGGCACCATCCGGACGGCATGCGCCTGCCGGGCAGCTTCCTGCCGTGCGCAGAGGAGACGGGGCTGATCATCGAACTGGGCGACCGGATCGTCCAGGACGTGGCGGCCACCATCGGGCGCTGGCACGCGAAGGGGATCCGCCACCGGCTGAGCGTCAACATCAGCGCGCGCGAGCTCGACCATGCCAGCTTCGTGCGCAAGCTGCGCGATGCGGTCGCAAGTGCCGGCGCGCCCGCCTCGATGCTCGAGCTGGAACTCAAGGAGTCGCTGCTGATGGGGTGCAGCGAGGACGCGCTGGACGCGGTGACGCTGCTGCGGGGCGATGGCGCCAGCATCGCTCTCGATGATTTCGGCACGGGCTTTTCGAGCATCGCGCGGTTGCGCGAGCTTCCGATCGATCGGGTCAAGCTCGACCGGGCGCTCACCATCCATGTGGCGCAGAGCGAGGAGGCGAGGGCGATCGCCCAGGCGCTGGTGGGGCTGGTCCACGGGCTCGGCTGCACGGCGGTTGCCGAAGGGATCGAGAGCGCGGACCAGGCGAAGATCCTGCGCATGATCGGTTGCGACGTGCTGCAGGGCTATGCGATCGCCGCGCCCATGGAGGAGGCGGCGTTCCTCGACTGGCTCGGTTCGCCCGCGGCGGGGCGGCGACTCGCCAGCTAGGCGTCGAGCGCGCGCCGTGCCAAGGTCGCGTAGATCGCCTGCAGGCTGCGCAAATCTTCCACCGGCACAGCCTCGTCGAGCTTGTGCATGGTCGCGTTCAGCAGCCCGAACTCGACCGTCGGGCAAAGCCTGGAGAGGAAGCGCGCGTCCGAGGTGCCGCCCGTGGTCGAAAGCTCCGGCGTGAGGCCGGTGTGCTCACGGATCGCTTCGGCGACGAGGGTCGAGAAGGCGCCCGGCGGGGTCAGGAACGCCTCGCCCGAGACCTTGCCGATCACCTGCGAATCGGGCGCGTGTCGCGCCACGATCGCGCGAACCCGCTCGATCAGCGCGTCGCCACGATGCAGGTCGTTGAAGCGGATGGACAGCCGTGCAGCTGCCCGGCCCGGGATAACGTTGGTGGCCGGGTTGCCGACGTCGAGGTCGGTCACCTCGATATTCGACGACTGGAACCAGTGGGTTCCCTCGTCGAGCACCAGCGCCTCGATCTCCGCAAGCGCGCCGACGAGGCGGGAAATCGGATTGTCGGCAAGGTGCGGGTAGGCGACGTGCCCCTGCCGGCCGTGCACGTCGATCCAGATGTTGACCGACCCGCGCCGGCCGATCTTGATCATGTCGCCCAGCCGGGCGGTGGAGGTGGGCTCGCCGACCAGGCAGAGATCCGGTGCCAGGCCGCGCGCGGCCATGCGATCGATGATCGCGCGGGTGCCGAAGATCGCGGGGCCTTCCTCGTCGCCGGTAATCAGCAGCGACAGCGTACCTGCGTCGGCCGGCACTTGGGCGCAGGCGGCGACGAACGCGGCGACGGCGCCCTTCATGTCGACTGCACCGCGCCCGTAGACCAGTCCTCCGCGCTCCTCCCCCGAAAAGGGCCCGGCGGTCCAGCCGTCGCCCGCCGGAACCACGTCCACGTGGCCGGCGAACGCCAGGTGGCGGCCGCCGCTGCCGCGGACGGCGATCAGGTTCTCGACCGGCCCGTCCGGAGCCTCGCCGCAGACGAAGCGGTCGACGTCAAAGCCAAGCGGGAGCAGCGCGGCTTCCAGCACATCGAACACCGGACCGCGGGCGGGGGTCACGCTCTCGGCGGCGATCAGGGCCTTGGTAAGTTCGACGACGTCTGTCACGCTGGTTCCCTCAAATGACGGAGGGGGCATTGCCCAAGCTCGACTTGGATACAATCCCGCAGACCAACATGACCGGCTATCCGGCGCCGTTCCGGGAGGCGGTTCAGGGGCGGTGGTATCGGCGCCTTGCGCCTGCGAGTGGACTTGCGGATTTCGGCGTCAGCCACGTCGTCCTGCGCCCCGGCGCCTGGTCGTCGCAACGACACTGGCACGAGGGGGAGGACGAATTCGTCGCCATCCTGTCGGGGGAAGCCATCCTGGTCGATGACACCGGCGAGACGGTGATGCGGGCCGGCGATTGCGCCGCATTCCCCAAGAACGACGGCAATGGACATGTGCTTCAGAACCGCAGCGACGCAGACTGCGTCTTCGTGGCCGTCGGCCGGCCGGCGCAGAGCCGGTGCCACTATCCCGACATCGACATGATGCTAACACCGGGAGAGGGATATCGCGTCGGCGGAAAGCCGGCCTAGCCGGCGTCGGTCGCCTGTTCGAACCGCTCGATCACCCATTCCTCTTCCTGGGCACTCGCGATCCAGTCCTGCATCCAGCGGTGGGAGAGCACCGCCTGCATATAGGCCGCGGCGAACGGCGGCATCGGGATCGAATAGGTGACGAAGCGGGTCACCACCGGCGCGAACATCGCATCCACCGCGCCGAACTCGCCGAACAGGAACTCACCGGTGCCGCCGAACCGCGCGCGCGCCTGCGCCCACAGCTCGAGGATGCGGGTGACGTCGTGTACCACGTCGTTGTCGAGGCGGGCCGGGGGATAGACCTGCCGGATGTTCATGCTGTGCTTGCGACGCAGCGCCTGGAAGCCGGAGTGCATCTCCGCGGCCATCGAGCGCGCCATGGCGCGCGCGGCCGTGTCTGCCGGCCAGAACCGGTCACCGCCCGACTTCTCGTTCAGATATTCGACGATCGCCAGGCTGTCCCAGACCACCACGTCGCCGTCCCACAGGATCGGCACCTTGCCCGAGGAGGGGGCGAACTCGTCGCCCTCGCGTCGGCGATCCCAGCCCTCGTCATAGAGCGGGACGACCACCTCCTCGAAGGGGAGCCCCGAAAGCTTGGCCGCGAGCCAGCCGCGCAGGGACCAGGAGGAATAGGCCTTGTTGCCGAGGATGAGCTTGAGCATGCCGCGGTCTAGCCTGCCGCTCCGCGCAACGGAACCGCCTTGCGACAATTCCGTTGGCGCAACGATGACGGAGAAGAACCAGGACCCGCAGAGCGTCGGCGACGTGCTCGACCGGCTCAAGGAGCTCGGCGAAGAGGCCGGGCAGGACAAGGCGAAGCTCGGCGACGCCGTCGAGGCGATGGGCCACCGCGCCTACGGCCCCTTTTTCATCATCTTCCCGCTGATCGACATTTCGCCGGTGGGCGGCATCCCGGGCCTGCCGACCGCGATGGCCGTGGTCATGGTGCTGCTCGCCCTTCAGCTGCTGTTCGGGCGCAAGGACCTGTGGCTGCCCGGCTTCCTCGCGAACCGCGGCCTGAAAGGCGAGAAGCTGGTCAAGGTCGCCGACAAGATGCGGCCGGTCGCCAAGTGGCTCGACCGCTGGTTCCACGGCCGCCTGCCGGCGCTCACCAAGGGGCCGATGATCAAGATCGCGGCGATCGCGATCATCGCGCTGTGCACCACGGTGCCGCCGCTCGAGCTGCTGCCGTTCGCAAGCACGCTGCCGATGGTGGCGATCCTGGCGTTCGGGCTCGCCCTGCTGGTGCGCGATGGGCTGCTGATGGTGATCGCCTGCATCCTGTCGGTTGCGGCGATCGGCGGCGGGCTGGGCTGGTTCTTCGGCCGCGGCGGCCAGGGCGGGGGCGGCTGAACCAGGCCGCGCGTCAGTCGATCGATTCGATGACGGCCGCGCGCAGTTCGGGAATGCCCATGCCCTTTTCGCTGGAGGTGGCGAGCACCTCCGGATGGGCGGCGGGGCGCTTGCGTGCTTCGGCAACCGTGGCGGCATGGACGGCGGCGAGCTCGCTCGCCTTGATCTTGTCCGCCTTGGTGAGGACGACGCGGTAGCTGACGGCTGCCTTGTCCAGCATCTCCAGCACCTCGCGATCGACGTCCTTGATGCCGTGGCGCGAGTCGATCAGCACCAGCGTCCGCTTGAGCACCACGCGCCCGCGCAGATAGTCGTTCACCAGGTAGCGCCACTTGCGCACCACGTCCTTCGGCGCCTTGGCAAAGCCATAGCCCGGCATGTCGACCAGCCGGAAGCGCAGCGGATCGCCCACGTCGAAGAAGTTCAGCTCCTGCGTGCGGCCCGGCGTCACCGAGGTGCGCGCCAGGCTGTTGCGCCCGGTGAGCGCGTTCAGCAGCGACGACTTGCCGACGTTCGACCGCCCGGCAAAGGCGATCTCCGGCACCACCGGATCGGGCAGGTGCTGGAGTGCCGGGGCCGAGCGCAGGAAGGCGATCGGCCCGGCGAACAGCTTGCGCGCCGCTTCGATCGCGTCCTCGTCGAACGCCTCGATGGGGGCGGGGACGTCCGTCACTTGGCGGGCGCCGTCTTCAGGCCGGGGTGGCGCGAATAGAGCAGCTGCTGCTGCGCGATGGTCAGCAGGTTGGACGTGATCCAGTAGACCTGCAGGCCGACCGCGAACGGCGCCATGATGAACATCATCACCCACGGCATCAGGCCGAACACCTGCTTCTGTGCGTCATCCATCGGCTGCGGGTTCAGCTTGAACTGGAAGTACATCGACACGCCCAGCAGGATCGGGATCACGCCGATCGCGATGAAGCTCGGCGGCGTGAACGGCAGCAGGCCGAACAGGTTCACCGGCGTCAGCGGATCGGGTGCCGAGAGGTCCTTGATCCAGCCGACGAACGGCTGGTGGCGCATCTCGATGGTGAGCATCAGCACCTTGTAGAGCGCGTAGAACACCGGGATCTGCAGCAGCGTCGGCAGGCAGCCCGCGACCGGGTTCACCTTCTCCTGCTTGTACAGCGCCATCATCTCCTGCTGGAGGCGCGGCTTGTCGTCCTTGTAGCGCTCCTGCAGCGTCTTCAGCTTGGGCTGGAGCGCGCGCATCGCCGCCATGGAGGCGAACTGGCGCTGGGCGATCGGGAACATCAGCAGGCGGATGGTGAGGGTCAGCAGGATGATCGCCACGCCGAAGTTGCCGATCATGCGGAACAGCCAGTCGAGATAGGCGAAGATCGGCTTCTCGACGATGCCGAACCAGCCCCAGTCGATCGCATTGCCGAACTGGACCACGCCCGCATCCTCATAGCGGTCGAGCAGGTCGACTTCCTTGGCGCCCGCGAAGAAGCGCGAGGTCGCGGTCACCTGCTGGCCCGGCTGCACGGTGGACAGGGTGGCCGGGCGGTAGTCCGCCTGGTGGACGTTGTCGCCGGTGTTGCGGAACTGGATGACGTTGCTCTTGCCCTGATCCGGCACCAGCGCAGTCAGCCAGTAATGGTCGGTGAAGCCGGCCCAGCCGCCCTGGGTGTCGAACTTCTGCGGCGCCTCGTCGACGTCGGTGTAGTTGACGTCGAAGTTCACGCCGCCCTTGATTTCGTAGATCGGGCCCGAGTGGATGCTCCACGTGTCCTTGTCGCGCGGCGGGGCACGGCGGCTGAGCAGGCCGTAGGTTGCTGCCTGCACCGGCTGCGTACCTGCGTTGCCGATCGTCTGGCGGACGGTGAACATATAGCCATCGTCGACCGCGATCTGGATCGCATAGCGCTGGCCGCCCACCTGGGTCGTGAGCGTAACCGGCGTGGCCGGGGTCAGGCGCGTGCCGCTGGCCTGCCAGACGGTGTCTGCGCCGGGCGCCTGCACGCCGTTTCCGGACCAGCCGAAGCTCGCGAAATAGGCGTCGCCCGTGCCAGAGGGCGACAGGATGCGGATCGGGTCGCTGTTCTTGGCGATCGTTTCCTTGTGGCGGGTGAGCACCAGGTCGTCGATGCGCGCGCCCTTGAGGTTGATCGAACCCTTCAGCCGCGGCGTTTCGATGGCGATGCGCGGCGTTTCGCGCAGCACGAGCGCGCGGTCGCGCACGGCCGTGGGCGAATCGGCGGCCGGATCGGCGCCCGGGTTCGGCACCACCTCGCTCTTGCCCTCGACGATCTTGGTCGCCGGCGGGTTCGCGGCCGGGAAGAAGTAGCTGGCGATCGGCTGCCAACCGAACAGGATCACCGCGGCCAGCACCGCGAAGAGGACGAAGTTCTTCTGGTCGTTCTTCACCGACTAATCCCTGTGTGCTCGGTCGTCATGGTACCGGATCGTAGCCGTGGCCGCCCCACGGATGGCAGCGCGCGATCCGACGCGCCGCAAGCCAGCTGCCCTTCAGCGCGCCATAGCGGCCAAGCGCCTCGATTGCATAGGCCGAACAGCTTGGGCTGTAGCGGCAACTGGAGGGCAGGATCACCGAGGGACCCAACTGCCAGCCGCGCGCGACGAGGATCAGCAGCCGTGCGATCACCGCACGGCGCCGAAAGAAGAGGGGGGAGGAAGGCACCCGGTGGTCACCGGGTCACCTTGCGCAGCGCCTTGACCAGTTCGGTCTTGAGCGACTCATAGGGCCGCTCGATCGCGGAGGTGCGTCCGATCAGCACATGGTCGGCACCGGCGATGCCTGCAGTCGGCAGGACCTCGCGCGCAAGCGCACGGAAACGCCGCTTCACCCGGTTGCGGGCGACGGCGTTGCCGACTTTCTTGGATACGGTGATGCCGATCCGCATCGTCGGATCGGCATCCTCGCGCGCGCGCACCAGCAGCACGAAGCCCGGCATCGGCGCACGCTTGCCTCCGTTCGCAGCGAGATACTCGCTGCGACGGGTAAGGCGCGTCAGGCCGACAGCTTCTTGCGGCCGCGGTTGCGACGGGCGCGAATCACCTTGCGGCCACCCGGCGTCGCCATGCGAGTCCGGAAGCCGTGGCGACGCGAACGCACCAGGTTGCTCGGCTGAAAGGTCCGCTTCATCACTCATTCCCCGGGATATCGAACGTCTACAATAACGGAAAAAGCCGCCCTGAACGGCGGCCGTGTGCCCGCAGCCCATAGGCAAGCCGCCCCTCCAAGTCAACGCGGCTGTGCCGGGACAGGATCGGGAACCGACCATCACCGGCTCGATGTGGGGCATGTGTGTTGTGAGGGCAAGACACGCTCGGCTGTTTTCCTTCCCCGGAAACCGGCTATGCAGTGGCGGGGGATAGGGGGGCAGCATGGTCGCGATCGTATCGACGGCGGCGTATCTCGGGCTGGAGGCGCGCGCGGTCGAGGCGCAGGTGCAATTGGCACCCGGCGTGCCGGCATTCGTCGTCGTCGGGCTGCCGGACAAGGCGGTGGGCGAAAGCCGCGAACGCGTCCGCGCCGCCATCGCCGCGATCGGCCTGTCGCTCCCGCCCAAGCGGATCACGGTCAACCTCTCCCCTGCGGACCTGCCCAAGGAGGGATCGCACTATGATCTCCCGATCGCGCTGGGGCTGTTGGCGGCGATGGGCGTCGTCGATGCGGAGACGCTGTCCGAATATCTGGTGGTGGGGGAACTCGGCCTGGACGGTCGTATCGCCGCCACGCCCGGGGTGCTGCTGGCGGCGCTCCACGCGTCGGAGCGCGGCCTGGGGTTGATCTGCCCGGCAGCGCAGGGCGCCGAAGCGGCGTGGGCGGGGGGCAGCATCTGCGCGGCGACCGACCTGATCGGTCTGCTCAACCACCTGAAAGGGACACAGTTGTTGCCCGAACCCGCACCGGGCGAGGCGGAGGAGCTGGTGCTCGGACCGGACCTGCGGCGGGTGAAGGGACAGGAAACCGCGAAGCGCGCGCTGGAGATCGCGGCGGCGGGCGGCCACAACCTGCTGATGGTGGGCAAGTCACAATCGCGGAATTCCAACCCGCATCCCGACGCGGCTATGCTCGCCATGGTGGATCAAGAGGTAGTGCGGGTGCTGCGCGAGCGGGGTGCGCCTTAGCTCAAATGAGAGTTGGACGATGAGTTCAAGCCGCGCGGGTCGGCATCCATCCGCATTGTTTCTCGACAGTAGGGATGGTTTGGGCATCCCCAAAACGTCCGTGCCGGGTTTCGCCCCCGCTTGGCTGTGCGCCTTACCATGGATCGTGAGCACTTCGGGCAAACCGGACGATCGGGATCGAGGGGTTGTAGAGGAGGTGCGGGCGGCATCCTTGGAGGCGTCGGAGCCTTAGTTCCGAAATCGGCTACCGCGATTCCGATGATCGCAGCGGGAGCGATCAGGAGCTTTGCCCAAGCGTCTCCTGAGCGATCCACGCCGCCGTGATGAGAGCACGCGCCTCTTGAGCCGATACTTGAGGAAGCCCAACCATCCCGACACGTCGTCGGTCCTGAGAAGTAGGACACCGCTGCCACCATCGCGACCCAAGAGCCGACGCCTGCGATCCAACCGCGCGCACTCATTCGGCGGCTCAGCCTATCACTTCGGCAGGGCAGGTGCGCGCTACCCGCAAACCATCGTCCCAATCGCTTCGATAGGACGCCTGCCCCTGTGATAACTGCCAGCACGACAAGTCGCCACGATCTCCCGCTACGGTCGCCAGTGTGCGCCCATAATGGTCGGTGCCTACTCGGTTGATGCGCAGCGTTCCCGTCATTGCGGAACGAAGGCTATGGGTAGAGGCGACCGGATCACCGGGCGCGCACTTGCGACCGGGGCGGCAGTGGCCGGTAAGCTCGGGCGCATCGATGCCAAGAAGCCTGATGCGCTCGTTGCCACAACGGATGGTGTCGCCGTCTGTGGTGCGGCAACCGGAGATGATCTCGCGTGTTGCCGTCGAGGCGGTCGGCTCAACCGTGGAGCCGATGCCGACGATAGCACCGATACACGCGGCACCTATTAGGATGGCGATCGGCGACAACCGCTTACGTCGTGATCCCGTCCTGTAGGCGTTCCGGCGACGTTTCGAGTTGCCGCTTAGCGTTTTGCGCACGCCACCTGAACCGCAGTGTGGGTGCTCGATCCTGCAACCAAGGGTGCCATGTCGCCGGGGTTGGGGGAGGGGCGTTCGGCATCCTCGCGCGTGTCGCCCTCGCCGACATAGCGAGCAAGCTGAGCGTCACAGTCAATCTCACGATTTGAATAGCTGGTGCCGGAGGTGCCAGTGCGTCGCGTAAGGGCAATGATGTGGCCGTTCTGCCCCGGTGTCACGCTAAGCAAGCTGTAGCGGGCGTTGGGATCGGCAGGAACGTCGAAGGCGGTTCCGTTCTCAACAGGAGGAGAGTCGTTCACGATCGGCGCTTCGGCGGTTGTGTTCTCAAATACCGGTTCAGCACTCGAACATGCCGCCAATGACAACGCCGCCAACATCACGAATGTGCGCATTGTGCCCTCCCTTTCCGGCAAGCTCGATCAACAAGCAGCCGAACGCAAGCGCCGTTATCGCTCAGAACGCCTTACCAGCGCGTCGCTTGCGCCATTCGTCTAAGCTGGTCGGCGCGCTGCCTTGGGGCAACGACGATCTCACGAAACGCGGCTTAGGGGGCGTTGGCTCGGGTGGCGGAGGATCGCCAACCAACCATTGGACTTCCGGGCCACGCGCCCCGCACTCGCACCGGAGGCGCTTAGCGAAGTGCGGCCATGAATCGGACCAACCGCGCTGGCGGAAGTAGCTCCCCAACTCATAGGGGGAGAATAGCGCTGCGTGCCCGCACTCCCGACAAACTGCTCGAACGGAGCCGCCTTGGTGTAGAAGCTCAGTTAGGCTCTTGATCCCTTGAACCACGTCACAGCGGAAGGGGAAGTTGCGCCGTGTCTACGGAAGCGGGCTTGTAGAGGGTGCTGTAGACGTGCCGCGCCATCTCGCGCCGCGCGTCCTCGCGAAGGCGTTCCTGCGGCATCGTGAGGCCGATCTTCGCCCAGCCCGGTGCGGTCGCAAGGGCCTCTGCGATGGTGTCTTGCTCGATGGTCATGGCGTCCGAATCTCCGTGCGCCCAGTTAGAACACAACGGGAACGCCCCTCAACCCCGGTGAGGCTTGCAAGGTTCAAAAAAAATTGCTCGGGCGCTCAACGCGCCATAATCCCGATCAGGTGGGATCAAACCCACAGAGGGGCACTGTTGCGTTCCGCCACCCCCCTCTTGACCTGCGATCCCTATTCGCGTCCTACAGCCCGGAGGGCTCAAGAATGCTCCACGATCTCCACCACCGATTTTGTTTTTCCGGTGGAGGAAGGTCCATGAAGCTCACCGAAATGATCTACAACACGGTCGTAGCTTTTGAGCCCAAGCGGCACCCGTGGTTCGCTCTGGCGGCTTTGGCGATGCTGCTCATGGCCTTCGTAGCCGTCTGCTACGCTGGTGGCGTCGGGGCGGGCGCGCTCGTCAAAGCGCTGCTGTGAGTGTCATGCGGCAGAAGCTCCAATTCCTCTCCGCAAACGCGGACCAATTCGCGATCGAGGTTAGGCTTGAGCGTGAAGCCACCGGCCCGATCACGCTGAGTGCCTTCTACCGTCCTGAGCAATTGGCCGATGCTGCCGAGCTTGAGACGATTGAAGAGGTCGCGGATGCGGTGGAGCGACGGGCGGCGGAGCATTTTGAACGATACCCGCTCCGTAGGATCGTTAGCAGCGGTGAGGAGCTACTTGGTATTCGCGAGCTTGGACGCTTCGCCGTGCCGGTTTCGTTCGCCGTGGGGGATCACTGACGCGGCCGCGTGACGCGGGCTTCAATCCAACTGAAAATCTGGATCGCCGTCCAAGCGATCGTGAACACTGCCGCGATCGGCGGCAACCAACTCGCCAGCGTCGCCACCGCGATTGCGCCGCTTATAACGTCCGCTGACGCCTTCACCGCCTCACCGCCAACCATTACTCGCCCTCGATCTGGGGCGTGGTTGCGCTCCAACTGCCCGCAAGCCCGCCAATGGCGATCTCGATAATGAGCGCCACCCGGTCGGCGTCGAGCGCTTCGCCGAGTAGGTGCGTAGCCAAGAGCGCGACAAGCGTTGCGACAAAGCGGCGGTGCGCGGCATCGCCGAGATAGGCGACAACCGCCTTCAAGCGGGATTTCAGGGGCGTGATCATCCCTTATTTAGGACGATCACCCCGCTGAGCCGCCTTATAGGCGGGGGCTTAGCTCCCCGGTCGATAAGGCCGGTTGTTGGTAGCTTGGTGAAACTTATACCAAGTCTGTCCCGCTTCGAGCGGCCCCTTAGCCGTCTCGCTGGTAAGGCGCTCCTGAAAGCGCTGCTCAGCGAGCGTGATGGCCTGCTCAAGGTCGGAACCGGACATGCCCATATCCTTGAGCAACGCGGGAGCCGCAAGCAACTGATCCATCGCTTGTCCGTCACGGCTCCCAACGGTGCCGTCCGGTAGCTTGAAGCTATCCCAACTCGGGGCCTTCACCGTCTGCTTGGTAGCAACCTCAGCGAAGTTTTGCGGAAGCTTCGAAACGTCGCCATTCGCCGCAATCATCTGATCCATCGTCCAAATGGGGGTGATATAATCAACGTCCTGAGCCGAGTTTACCAACGGGTTGTTGGTGCGCCCGATCGCGCGCTTGCGATGCGAGGCGAGCAACCAATCGATCACCGCCTTAGCCTTGGGCGAAGCATCGCGAAGCGCTTGGTTGAAGCCAAGGCGCTCGCCGACGTGAAGGCACTGAAGCCAATAACCAACCATGAAGTCATGGGTGTAGCAGCCATCACCGGGGGCAAGATAGTTCATCATACCGATGCCGAAGCGTGCCGCCGAAGCATACATCACCTTGTTCAAGTCAACCGCGCCATTCGTGAAAACATTCGTCGGCGGGTTCAGGAACCCCGGATTGCTCGCATAGTGCTGATCATAAAACGCCTCGAAGTCGAACACTACCCAATCGAGGATTTCCGCCTGAGTGTAGAGGCGCGGGCTATTGCGTGACGCGGTTTTCCAGCAAAGCGCGGCATGGCCGAACTTCCAAGCCATTTCGCGTTGAGCGTAGTTGCTGGCATCGTCCCAAGTCGCCAGAATGACGTTGCCGTAAAGGCGCGTCTGATCGCTGAGCTTGTGGCCCAGCATCGCAAACTCAGGCGACTTAAAGAGCATCGAACCCCAGTGCGGAAACTGGTGCGCGTGCGCCGCATCGATGCTGTTCGTGCCGTAAGTGGGACGGTTCGGAGTCAAGCCGTAGGTAGGGGTTTTTACCCGTAGCGGGCTGTTGCTCGCTGCCCACTCATAAACGCGGCCCGACTGCCCATACCAAGATGCGCTATCCGCACGGGCGGCTTCGCCATAGCCGTAGTAGTGGCGGCGCAAGCCGACGTTGCGGCGCGCGTTGCCCTTGTAGACGGGCACGCAACGTCCGTTCTCCATCCCGTAATAAGGATCGGAGGCGTAGCCGGTGAGATAGTCGATCGTGATGCGCTTGTTCGAAAGCCCGTCCATCGCGCGCGTGCTGGTTACGTCGCGGGCATAGTGCGCAATCGGCTCCGGCATGATCTGGCGATCGTCGCGCACGCCACCGGGGGCGGTGAGCGGCGAGCGGCCCATCTGGTTAAACGGAGCATACTTGAGGAAAACGCCCGCATTCGGCGTAGCCGCGATGAGGTTGTTCAGCCCCTTCCACGGGTCTTGTGATGCCGCAACCTGCGCCTGAATACCTTCGTAGGTCGTGGGCTCATAAGACATGATCCGCCAGTTGGCGAAGCCGTTCGACTGCCCGATGCTGCCATATACGCGCATATCGCCGCCGTTGACGGAAAACGAAGTATGGCACGCGAACGGAACCCGAATGTCGTAAACCGGCACCGTGTTATAGATATCCTGCTGAGAATAAGCCTCGGGATCATGCGAGCGCCAAATCACCGAAGAGCGGGTCGTGCCAAAGTTGTAATGCGGGTTATCGTCCGTGATCATCGCCACGCCGCGCCCGTCATACTGGCCTTCCCAAACCGCCTTCATGCCAGCGCTGTTGAGCGGCTGTCCGTTCGGCTGCTCGATACGCGCCAAGAGCGTCCCCGCCTTGTCGTAGATGAGCCACTTGTGCGCAACCATATAGGAATCCAGCCCCTCGGGATCACCGAAGGGGTTGTTCGGCATGACGCTGGTATCCCAATCATAGATGAACTGGAATTGCGTGTAAGTGCCCATACGGATGCCTTCGCAATAGTAGTTGATACCATTGATCGATGGCACCGCGCCTTGCGGTAGAACCTCAGTCCAAGCGGGCTGAGAGTTGTAGAGGGTCGGGTCTTCGAAGCGGCAATTCTGCGCACCCGGCTTCGTCATCACAAGGTGATTGGGGTGCGCAACGCCCGTGCCGGTGCTCCAATCCTCAAGAACGGCCTTGTAAGCGCGCCCTGCGGGCATATCCATTTCGCCGACGACAAGGCTTAGCTCATACTTCTGAGTGCCGTTCGCGGTGTAGCTGAGCACCTTCGCGGGCTGAGCGGACAAGCCGCGTGCGTCCACAACAAGCGCCTCAAGATCGGCGGCGCTAATCGCGCCGTCCACTACGTCGGTGTAGGTCGAAACAACGTCGGGGCGACCAATGCCAAGGCTGACATACTCGATTTCGAGTTCGCCGCCCGTGGCCGCGCTGTTGCCCGACGATGCGTTGACTTCGAGGCGAGCGCCGGGGGCGACGCGAACCTTGCGTTCGGTCGGCTTGGGTGTGCCAAGCTGCTGCCCGTCTACCCAAAAGGTGACGGTGCCACCGGGGCCGCTGGGATCGTCCACATACTCCGCTTCGTAAAGGTGGTTGGACCCAAGCTGGTAGAGTGGTGACTCATCGGCGAGGATCGTCTGAGAACCGTTGCCGCCCTCGATCTCGACGGAAAGCACGCCGCTCCAGTGCGGGCCAAGCTGATACTTGCCGTTGTTGTAGAGGCTCACCACTGCGAACACGCTCTTCTCAACGCCAGCGGGGCAGACGCCCTTGAAGCCGAGCTTGATCGACGGCGGCACCTGATTGAAAACAGGGTCGGCAGTCTGCGGAAGGTCGATGCCGAGCGGCGCGGATTCGAGATAAGCGCCATACCCAATCACAAGGTGGCCGTTGCGCGTGCTGAATGCGGCACCCGGACGGGTGTCGAGCTTCTTTTCCATCACGGCATCCGAACCAACCGCGTTGCCGGTGTTGCGGATCAAATCGTCTGCCGGGTTCACCTGCCACTTGGTTGAGGTCGGCGTGATGCCGATCGACTTGCGCTCAATCCTGATGGGCAGTCCTTTCGGGACGGCGACGGTGAAGTTGGCGGTGCTGCCCGCGAGGTAGATGCCGAGCGGATAGACGGTGTTAGGCTGGATATAGATCGTGCCGGTGCCGCTGAGGTCCAATTCCTCGCCCGGAACGTCGGGCTGAGGAACGGGCGCGTTCGATAGGCCAAGCGTGATCGCATAGCCGCTGGTCGTGCTCTTGATCCAAAGCCCGATGCCAGCGTTTGCCTTGTCCTTGGGAAGGATCACCTGCGCGGTCTGCGTGAGCGTGATACCCGGTTCGCCTTCAGCCACGGGAACGATCATGTAGACGCCCGAACCGCCAGCGGGTTGGCCGCTGTATTGGGTGAAGTTGACGATCGAACCGAAGCCCGCATCACCATCCTTGCCCCTCGGACCTTCCGGGCCGGGGGGGCCTTCCGGGCCTGCCGGTCCAACCGTCGCGTCGATAAGGTCGCCCGCGATATCGAGGATTTCGTTGACCTTCTTCGAAAGCTCGTAGTTTTCCGGCTGAACCGGGGCGAGCGTGTATTCGACGCCGGAAGCGGTCGGACCATCGAACGGGCGCACAAGCGTGAGACGGTCGCGCCCATCGATCGAAGCAACCGGGTAGCTCAAGCCTCCGATGATCAAGATAACGCCGGGGTAGCCGGTTGCCCAACTGGTGCCGTTACCGCTTACCGCAACCGAGCCCTCGGTTACGCTTACTGTCCCGCTCGCTTCAAACTCAAACGCCATCGAAAAAGGCTCTCCTACTGGATTTGCCTATATTTATGCCGATGCGTCGGGGAGCTTACCGAAGCTTAGTAGCCAAACGCCATCCAGTCGAAGCCGTCCAAGCTCTGCGCGTCCGATCGCGCCGCCTGAGTGTAGAACGTGGCTCCGTTCTTGCTGCGGTTGGAGGTGGCCTGAATCCACAAGTCCTTAAAGCTGTTGTTGCCAACAATGTAGGGCGTGGCACTAACCGACATTAGGGCATTGGTGAACGGGCGCGGGAAGGTAATGTTCACCGACATTTCATCGCTAATGATACCGCGATACTGGCCCCACATGATCGTAAACCCACCCGGTAGAATCTGATAGCCACCGCTCGGGTTCTGTAGCGACTGGCGGTTGATGAACTCGAAGTCGATCGTGCCAGCCTTGAGGCGATCAACGCGAACATCGGGCATATAGACGCCATCGGCATCCGCATAGAAGACCTGCTTGGTGCCGCCGCTCGCGTAGATGCGGAAAGCATCAACCGAAAATGCCGCATCAACCATGCCGTTCTGAGCTACCAACCCAAAGCCGCCGAAAACCTTCACCCCATTGACTTCCGTCTGAAGCTTAACGGTATACTCCGCGCCGATGTTGTTGACCTTACCGTTCACGGTATCAACCGCCTCGGCAAAGGTGGAAAACTTCTGCTCGAAGGTCGCGCCGTTCACATTATCGAGACGGGATTGAAGCGTCTGGATTTCCTCAGCGCGCGCGCCGTTTTCGTCTGCTTGCGTCTGCTGGATCGTCTGAATCGTGCCGCTGATCTCGCCAAGCGTTTCGTCGATACCGCCCACGCTCGCGCTGATCGTATCGACGCGCTCGGTAAGCGCTTCGGTAGCGTCAACGATCGCCTTCTCTACCGTCTGAATAGCCGCTTCGCGTTCGGATACCTCATCATCGATCTTAACCCCAAGGTTATCGATGCGGGTTCCGGTCGCGGTGTCGGTATCAACGACAAGCTGGCGCACGTCGTTGATCTGCCCGGAAAGCGTCTCATTACCTTCCGTCACGGTTGCCGCCAACTGCTCGATCGTCTCGGCGAGCGCTTCGTCCTCCGTCGAGCGAACGCGCCGTTCCTCGTTAAGCGCGGCGGTTACGGTTTCGCCATAGTTGGCGATCTGGTCGGTGATCGACTCCGAAAGCGCTTGTTCCTTATCGGCGATGGTGCGGTTGATTTCGAGGAAACCCGCTTCCATCGTTTCTTCGGCTTCGCCAACGCGACTGGTAAGCTGAGTGAATCGCTCAGCGACAAGCGCGCCGTTTTCATCAACGTAAGTGCGCAAACCCTCGATCGCGACATGGTTCTTCTCATGAAGGGCCTTGGTGGCTTTCAAGTTAGCCGAGCTACCGGCGAGGTGGAGCGCTGAAATCTGGTCGATCGGTTCCTTGAGGATCGGGAGCACCAGCGCGGGAAGCTGCTTGCGAATGTCGTTGGCGTTGTCCTTCGCGTCGTCAACGTCCTTCACCAAGTCCTCAGACGGACGATCGCCAACGATGGTGCCGGGAGGTGCGCCAACTGTGGCGTTATCCTCGGGCTTACCGGGGCCGGTCACCTTGTCCCAACCCGCCGTTTGAGCCGCCTTCTTAGCAAGCGCTACGTCGAGGTTTTTGCGCGCGACATAGTAGTTGACGAACCGCGCCTTGAAGGTCGCGGCATCAATCGGCGTATCCTCGCTGGTGTCGGCGAACGCGGGGTTTAGCGTCGCGAGATAGTCGCTCAGCGTCGTGAAGGTGCTCGCGTAGGCGTTGGCCTCAGCCGTGGCCCCCTGAGCCTGTCCCTCAGCGAATAGGCCATCGAACTCAGCCGTCGCCGCTTCGAACTCGGCGATCCACTGGCGCTTTTCCGCTCGATCAAGAATGCCATCGTCAACGGTAGCGTCGAGGCGTTCGTTCGCCAGCTTTGCCGCCGCTTCCGCCGCTTCCGCTCGATCGCGTGCCGCCTCAGCCGCCGCGATAGCCGCCGTGAGGTCCGCGCCCTGAGTGGCGACGGCGGGGCTGATCTCATTCGCGCTGTGGACGCTCCAAACCGGCGTATGCCCGATTTTCACGCGCCAAGCGGGCGAAGCCGGGGCTTCCTGAACAATCGTGTCGCTACGGACGAACGGGAGCGCCGAGCCATCGCTTGCGAGCGTGCCGGGAGCCTTGCTCGACGCGATCGGGGCGAGGTGGAGCACGCCCTTGCTGTCGGTGAGGAGGAGGCGGCTTTCCGCGAACGCGGCATCACGCGCGAGATCGCCGATGGTGGCGTCTTCCGTGAGATACAGAGAATAGCCGCGCGTGCCGGTCGTGAAGCTCGGGCCAAGCCGAGCGTCGAGCACGCCCGCCAGATTCACCAAGCGACGCGCGATGCTCGCCGCGCTGTCGGCGGTGCCAACGTCGGCGGTGATCTTGGCGGAACCCGGATCGCCACCAAGGCGGAACATGCCGAGATTGGGGCACGCGGCCCATTGGCCGGGGGTGAGGGTGAGGGCGACAAGCTCAGCGTAGGTCGCGACGGTGGCGTTGGGAGCGCCAAGGGTGAGGGCGCTCGAATAAACCGCGTTGATCGGGCACGCTCGGTAAGCGTCCACCTGATACACCCATTTGATCGGATCGAGCAAAACCGGGGCGACGTTGACGCAAGCGCCGAACGCCATCGGCTTGAGCTTGCCCAGCATGGTGGAGGGGCCTTCAACGCCCCCGGTGCCCTGATAAACGCGGGTGAGCGCCGAGCCCGTAAGCTGCGCCTCAACGCCCAGAAGCGAGAAATGCGCTTCGCGAGAGGAGTCCTGAACAAGCGGGCCAATGTTGCCCGTCCAAAACTGCTGATAGGCTTCGAAGGGGTCGCCCATGTTGCCAACCCAAAGGGTGGCGCTCGCACCTTCGAAATCGAGCTTAGGCCAAGCGGTGTTGCCGAGCGAACGGCTCAACTCAAAGTTGATCTGCCCATAAGAGGCGGTGAGCGCCTGAGCGCGACCTTCGCCCCAATAGCCAAGCCCAATCTCGGGATCGCTGGTGATGGCCGGAAGCCAAGTCTCACCGTCGAGATAGATGCCTTCTGCTTTGGCGTGCGCTGCCGCCATGCGAAGCACGGTGATAGCTTTAGTGTTGGGATCAAGGGCGCTGATTTCGAGGAGTAGGTTCCGCATTTCAATATTTATGCGGTTTTCGGCTTTCGCTCACGGGGCGAACGCGAGGATCGTTCCCGCGAAGACCCACCAGTTGTAAGCCTTGGCCTCACCGTAAGCTTTCGAGCTAATGCGCCCGAAAACGGCATCCGTCTGCCACGTCGCCGGGGCCTTCTCATCGCGAACAAACAGGATGCCCGCGCTTGAACCGGCTTCGAGCAAGAGCGGTGCCCACTGCTCGCGCCATTCCTCATCCGTGATACCCGTTGTCGAGATATCCCACGCTGGGAGCACGTCGTAACGGTCGGTGGTGGTGAAGCCGGGGCCGGTGGTGATTACGGAGCGATCCTCGAAGTTCAGCTTCGCACCAAACTCGATACCGTAGGTCGAAACCGCCTTGCCGATCACAAGCCGCTGAAACTGAACATAGCCGTTCGGGTGGTTCGGTGCCGCGAAGGTGATCTTTACGAAGCGCTCGGCGCGCGTGGCGGGGAGCTTGAGCACCGACTTAGCGGTAAGCTGCTTGGGCTTTTTGCCCTGCCATGCCGATTTAGCCGTGCTGTCATAGCCGTCCATGGTGTCGGGCGCTGAGCCCGTCTGAACCCGCACCGTATCGCTCGCGCGTAGGTTGGAGCCGATCACCGCGACGGTATTATACTCGACGGGATCGGGGCCAAGATCGATCATAACCGCGCCATTGGTGGCACCGCGCCAGACAAGGCCGGGGCGATCGTCGTTGAGGAAATCGACGCTGCCCGCGATCGGCGCGGCAATGCCGGTGGCGGTGGTGCCAACGAAGGGCAGGGGCGAGACGAACAACGCACGCATCAGCCGCGCACCGTAAGTGTGGTGGTGTTGGAGAGGGGGCGAAACCGCGCCGCAATCACCGTGTAGGTTTTCGCCGGGTTCGCTGCCGGGTTGCGGTCGAACTTCAAGCGATAGCGCGGCGGGCCACCCACGAAATCATCAAGGCTTAGCGCTCCCTCGATCGTAAGCGAAAAGGTGCGGGTAGAAACGCCGGATGCGTCAAAGATTTCGCGCGCAAGAGCTTCGCCACCAGCCTTGTCGAGGTTGGTGGCGATCTCGATCGCCTTCGAGTTACGATAGAGCGCAAGCGTATCCTCATCATCAAGGATCGCGTAGCGGTAAGGCTGACTTACAAGGGATGCGCGTTCGGGGTCGAGTGCCATCCTTTATTTAGTAGGTTCGCCCCATGTATCGCCCGTTGTATGCCACGTCATCATTGGCGATACGCTTGCCGATTACGGCGGCACCCGCATTGGTGTTCGCCGCAATCTGCTTGAGGTAGCTTTCCTGTAGCGCGTTGCTTGCCGCAACCTGCTGATAGTGAGCCGCCTGCGCTGCCGCCTGAGCTTGGATCGCCGCCGTAGTGTTGTCGATCGAAGTAGTGGCATTGCCCACATCGAAGCCCGCCGCCGTGTTCACCGCCTTGGTGACATTATCGGCGAGGCCCTGAGTGGTGCCCATGAGCATGGCGCGGATATCCTGAAACTGCGAAGTCGCGGTTCCGTAGATATCCCCAGCCAAGCTAAAGATTGACTGCCCAAGCGCCGTGAAAGCCGCCTGATCAACCGAGCTATCGCCATTGGCAATGCGCGTGCGGTAGTCGTCAAACTCCGCCATCTTGGCGCTAAGCTGATCCATCTTGGTTACGCCCGATCCTTCGCCCTTCAACTGGTCGAGGAAGTCGGTAAGGCTCGAAAGCTGTTCCTTGAGCGCCGCCTTGAGCTTGATGGTGCGATAATCATCAATCTTGGTGAGGTCTTCCGTGGAAGCACCAACCTTAACCATCGTCTCGCGAAGCGTATCGAGCGGGCCAACGATGCCGTCGATTGCCGCCGTGATCGGATCGGTAAGCGACTTGTAATCGTCCATCGCCGCTTTCCAGTCCTTAGCGAACTGGATCGCGGAATCCGCACCAAGCGCGCCAAGCGCCTTCTGAATCAGCGGGTCGAGGCCCTTGATCGCGCCATCCTTGATGGCGTTTTCGATCGCGTAGGCGATAGCAGCCGCCTCATCGTCGCCGAAGTCGTGAAGCCCGTTCGCGCTGGTGCCGCCGAAGTTAAGCTTGCCGTCGAACGCCTCATCGCGAACGCGCCAGTTGTCCTTATACTTGCCGATGGCGAGCGAGTAGCTGCCCACGGTGCCGCCAAGCTCAGCCGCCAGCTTCGCAAGCCCTTCCTGAACCGAACCCGCCGCGCCGGTCGCCGCCGTGGTTGCGGCTGCGCCTCGGCCCGAGATCACGGCATCGCCCGCGCCCGTAAGGCTGGCGGTTCCAAACTTGGCCTTCGAGGCGAACAACGAACCGATGAGCCCGCCACCAAGCGAACCGATGATCGAGCCGATAGGGCCGAACAAGCCGCCCACTGCGCCACCGATCTGGGAACCCGTCGAGAAACCCTTACCGAGCCCCAAGAGATCGCCCACGCCCGCGACCATGCCGCCAACCTGCGCGCCCGCCTGAACCTTGGTGAGGCCCTTCACAAGGCCCGCAGCGAGGTCGCCGCTGAACATGGCCTTGAAGTCGCCGAAGCCGGTGCTGAGGCTCTTGAGCGGGTCTTTTAGCTCCTGCCCGATCGTCTCGATACCGAAGCCCTGAGCCGTGCCCTTATACTCGGCTTCGCGGTTCAGGAGCTTGGCGAGGAACCCAGCGGGGCCGGTCGGCTCGCTCATCATCTGCGCGATGCGGTCGAACCCATCCGCAAACTTGCCGAGCACCTTGCCGAGCTTCCCGCCGAAGTAGTCGGCGAGATCGTCAAACTGATCGACCCATTCGCGCGTGGTTTCTGCCGCTATCTTGCCCAGCGCGGTGCTCAGCGTGCGCTCGATATCCTGCTCAGCACGCTTGCGCGCTTCCGGCGAAAGGGTGAGGTCCGCAAGCTGCGCACGCGCTTCCTTGGCATCGGCCTGCGCACGATCGGTGGCGGCGATGCGGCCAAGGGTCGGCGACATTTCGAGCAACACGCGAATGCCATCTTGCTGAATCTTGAGCTTGGCGTTCTCATAGCCGGCGATGATCTGCCCGCCGAAGGTGTCGGCGAGATCGCCCTTGGCGACGGCATCGCGCCACGCCTGATACTCAGCGTTGAGCTTCTTTAGATCGTCCTGAGCGCGTGCGCCGCGGCTCATGTTAAGCGCGAAATCCTGCGCCTTCTTTAGAAGCTCATTCTGGTCTTTGAGCGCCGCGTTCTTCTCAAGCTGCTTACGAAGCGCGTCCTCTTCCTGCTTGTAAGCGGTCGCGTTGATATCGACGCCCTTGTTGAGCGCATCAACGCGCGCCTTGAAAAGCTCATCCTCGACGCTCTTTTGCGCATCCGTAAGGCCCTTCGCGCGGCCAAGCTCAACGGTATATTCGTTCTGAGCTTCAAAGGCGCGCTGCTTGAGCGAGGTGAGGGCCTTCGCGGTGTTGATCTCGCCGAGCGCCGTAGCAACGCGCGACTTGTCGCCTTCCGTAAGATCGCGTTCCACGATCTTACGAAGCTCAAGCTGCTTGTTGTAGATTTCCGCTTGGTTGGTGAGCATCCCCGCCGTCGCGAGTTGATCCTTCAACGCCTGCCAGTATTCGGCTTCACGCTTGGCACGCTCAGCGGCTTTCTTGGCCGCGTCCGCATCGGCATCCGCCGCACCCGGTTTCGGGGCTGCGCCCGCCAACTGATCGAGAGTGGCACCATCCTTCGCGCCAGTGCGCCCGAGCATCCGGTTCTTAGCGCGCTCGGCTGCGTCCTCATCCTGATAGGTCGCGACGGCAACCCGGCTAACCGCGTTGATGGCGCGGCCCGTGTTGGTGAACAACGGCTTCGAGGCCAACTCCTTAGCGCGTTCCCACTGCCCGCTAAGCAAGGCGGTGATCGCCTGCCCAAGCGTCGAGAACATGCCGAGCAAATCATTAACGGCAATCTGGAAAATCTGGGGAAGCAACATGGCAACCGCCTTCGACGCGCGAAGGATACCAAAGATGCTGTTCGACCAAGCGCGGCCCGACGTGTCAAACTTGATGCCCAGCCAATCGAGCGCGCCACCAAAGGTGCTGCTCAGCATCGAAGCCGCGCCGCTTACGGCGGTGCCAACGGCGGAGAAAACGCCGCCGATGATCGCGCCAAGAACCTGCGCAACCTGCCCAATGGCGTTGAAGCCTAAAGTAAGCTTCTCAAGGATCGTGACGCTACCCGCGCCGCCCGTGTTGAGCGCGCCGAACATGTCGCCGACGCCGCTTAGGATCGACGCCACGCCATCGATGATGCCCGACATTGCGCGGCCAACGCCCACCAAGAGCGGAGTAAGCGTTGAAATCCCGTTTGAGATCATCGTAATGACGCGAGCAACCGACGTGTTAAGGCCACCATCACCGATCGCGGCGAGGGTCTGCGACCAAGTATCCTCAAGGTTGCTCAAGGCACCGTTAAAGGTCGCCATCTGCTTTTCCATCGCACCAGCAAAGTTGACGTTGCCGATGCCCATCAAGTAGCCCTGAATGGTGGTCGAGTTGTTCGCTACGGAAGTGGTGACGCCTTGGAAGGTGAACTTTACCTTGTCACCTTCCGTCTTTGACTTTATGCCAAACTCTTTGAGCCTTTCGAACTCACCAGTAGCCGCGTCGGCAACCGCCTCAACTATCTGGTTAAGGTCTTTGCCAAGAGCGCTGGCGGTATTGCCGTAACTCATCATCGCGGCTTCGGTCGGCTGAAGGCCAAGGGCCTTCAACTTGATGAAGCCCTCAACTGACTGGTCGAGTGAGAACGGGGTCTTCGCCGCAAACTGAGTGAGGCGATCCATTGCCATAGCGGCTTTATCGCTGTCGCCCAAAACAGTGGTGAGCGAGGCGCGATAAGCTTCCATCTTGGCGCTCGCGCTCACCGCCGCCGAACCCAGCGCGATAAGGCCACCAGCAACCGCCGTGATGCCGAGCGCGGCACCCGCAAGGGCCACGCCACCAAGTGTGCCGGTCATGCCGCTAAGGCGGCTCATCGCGGCTTGTGCGGCCTGATTAAGCCCGCCAAGGCTTCCGGTAAGCTGGCGCACATTGTTGTTGGCCGCATTAGCTGCGCCACCAACTCGATTGGTCGCCCCCTGCGCGCCGTTGAGGTTGTTCACCATCGCGGCGAGCGCCGGGTTCACGCCCGCAAGCGAAGTGTAGGCGCTCTGAAGCTTATGCGCGTCCGCAATCGCCTGATTGATATCAGACTTAATGCGGATGATTTTGTCGTTAGTTGCGGTTCCAGCCATCCACTATTTAGGAGGAGGTGGAGGCTTTCGACTTGATAGCATTTAGGAACGCGGAATCCATGTTACGGATAACGCGCGTTAAGATCGCCTCATCTGTTCGGCTGAACCCGTGCTTTTCGGCATACCAACTGATCTTATCGATTGGGATTGGTTGCGCGCTCATGCCAACCGGGCGCATCGTCGCGATATCACCGAACGATCGCCAGAATGACTCCTCATACTTTGTGAGGTTAGGGCACTCGCTCATGATCTCGCGCGCGATCTCGCCTTGCGGGCCTTCGAGGTCGAGCGCGTCTCTGAGGCTGGCAAGGTCTTCCCCCTGCTCAACCTCAAAGAGCAAGCGCCGGATTAGTTTCCCTCGGGGGGGTCCGTCTGTTCGTCGGGCTGGAAGTTGCGCACGTCGCGCGCGAATGCGCCGATTTCCTTGAGCACGAACAAGGCGCGCGGGTCGCTCAGATACTCGATCGCGGCTTCCGGGGTGAACGGAATTGTCTTGCCCTTGGCATCCTTCATTTCCCAATCAACGACGCTCATTTCAACAAAAAGCTCAACGGCCCATTCGTCCTGCGACTTTGCCGCGAGTGCTTCGTTGGGCTTGCCCTTTTTGGCCGGATACTTGCGCTGAAGACGCTCAAGCGTCACGCGGTGGCGCGGGGTGGTTTCGTCAAACAGGCAAAGCTTGAAGCGGCCCCAGACGTTCTTCATTTCGTCAACGACGGAGGTCCAAACGCCCTCATCGGCCTGAGTTTCATCGTAACGGGTCGGGAAGTGAAAAGCAGTCATTCTAAAGTTAGCTCCTACAAGAGATAACTTATTTATGCCGCCGCGCCGATCGCCCGCTTTAGGCATAAAAAAAACGCGGCCCGAGCGAACCCGAACCGCGCTTAACATCGCTTATCTTGTAGGAGCGGCGATTACGAAAGCAGCGAGAACATCGAACCGTAATCGGCGGTTTCGTCATACTGCGCGGTGAGAACGACGTTCACAAGCTGCTTGGAGCCGTTCGCTTCGTTCTTGGGGTAGCTGCCAACCATCGCCGGGTAAGTGAAGCCGTAGCCGTCTGCGCCGTCGCCAAGCTCGATATTGACGGCAACCGGCTCATCACCCTCAAAAAGGGTTTCCGGGTTCAAGTCCTTGCGGAAAACCTTGGCGGTGATCTTAACAACGCGGTTCGCGCTGGTGCCGATCTCGAAGGCATCACGCTCGCCGAGCGCGTAGTTGGGTTCACGCGGCTGCTCGATCGAGATTTCAAGGCTCATGTAGCGAGCGGTAAGGCCCGCAATGTTGATGGTGCCAACGTCGATACCCGCAAGCTCCTTACCCTTCTGAGTCTTGGCATAGGTCGCGCCAGTGATGATCGCGGTATCGTGCGTGCGAGCGCCACCGACGAAATCGAACGTCACCTGAGCCTTGGACTCGGCGTCAACGGTGATCGTCGCCTTCGAGACATGCTGGTTGCGGCCACGGAAGTAGAGCTTCCCGTCATCAACCGTCATGGCCTCCTCGATCGTGAAAGAGGTATCCTTGTTGGACGCAACGAAGTCGTTGCCATCGGCAACCGCCGAGTGCGCGGCGGCGAGGAAGTCGGTGATAACCGGATCGCGGCGAAGCTCGAACTTGAGCGAACCCGACGAAGAACCGGCAACCTTGCGGATACCAGCCATATCACGGCTCTGCTTCATGGTTTCGGAGCTAAGCTCCTTCATGTCGAACGAAAGGGTCGCGCCGCCGCTGGTAACATCGGCATACTTGAACGCCGGGTTCGGCGGAGTCACGCCCTTGGCGACTTCCGTAACGACGGCAATAGTGTTGTCTGTGGGATTGCTCACTGAAAAGCTCCTAAATGAGTTGGTAGGAGCAAGGCGCTCCACGATTATTTAGGAGCGAGGGGGAGCTTCGAGCGGTTTTAGTGGCGTGCTCGATAAGCGAGATTGACGATCAAGCGCATGAACTTGCCTTCATCGGCACCGTTGCGGAATGAAGCCGTCTCGCAACGAATGCGCCCATCGTCGCTGCGCCAGTCGCGAAAGATCGAAGCGGCGCGATCGGCGAGGCTCCAAGCGGCTGCGTCCTTATCCGCAAGGGGGGAATAAACGTCGATCCAGACGATACCCTTAGCCTCATAGTCGGGCTGGTAGCCGATCGTTAGGCGATCCTCATCGTTAGGAAACACGTTGAGCACGACATAAGCCGTAGCGGGCTCATCGTCTGCCTCGTCCGCGCCGGGAATGATCACGGGCGTGAGATCGTCCCAAGCGTCGAGGAAGCGGAGGCGCAAAGCCGTAATGTCGTCGTGATTGGTCACGCCAGTATTTATGCTGGCGCTCAGTCCGTATGCTTCTGAACCGCTCGCTCAACAAAGCCCGCCGGGGTTTGCTTCGAATGCCCATCGTTGAGCTTCCCGATATGCTTTTCCCGATTGTAGATTTCCATATTGAGCGGGTCGGTAGTGTCGAGTTGCCAGCCCAGACGCGCTTTGCCTGTATCAACCGGGGTGCCGGTCGGCGGCGGAGCCGTAAGCTTGGCATAGATATCGCTCATGATATCTTCGCAATCCTCAATCATGAGGTCGCGCAATTCCTCGGCGAGCGTCGCAAAGTCGCTCATATCGAGCGTGATCGAGATCACTTGAGCGCCGCCACATACGTGAACGCGGTAGCGCCGCCATCCGGGTTGTTTCCCTTGAAGTCGATCACCTCGAATGACTTGGTGCCGATGGTGAGCTTATCGCCCTTACGCGGGGCGATCGTGAGCAAGGCGGTTGAGCCATCGTGTGTGGAGCCATCCGCAAACTTGAACTCAAGCTCGCCAAGCTTGCCGCGCCCGGTGAGCGTGGTTGTGGTGCTCGCGCCTTTGCGCCCCGCTGCGCGATCGGCGTTCGTCTGAGGCGCATCAACGGTGCGGGTGATGGTGGCAACGGGAAGCTCGAAGGCGTCGAATAGCTCGCCCGTGAGCGCCCGGAAGTCGTCAAAGAGGCTCATCGGGTAAGCTGCCCCATGATGAGCGCGCCGCCCGTGTCGCGAGCGATCACGCCCGCCAGCATCGCCGAGACGTGCGGGTAGGGATCGGCGGGGGCCGCGTCATACTCAGTGGTAAGCTCGCCCACGCCTTCGAGCTTCTTGGTGCTCTTGCTGGTGCCACGCTCAGCCGGGGCCATGAGCGGCCCGTTGAGCGCGTAGAGCGCCAGCGTGAGGGTTGCGTTCACAACCGGGGCAGGAACCGCCGTAGCGCCCTCTATGGGCCACTGTAGCCCCTGCTCGGGGCTGAGGCGGGCCTTGGGCGCGCGATAGTTGGCTTCGATATAGTCGGTAGCCTTTACCAGCCCCGCGACGATCTCGGATTCAGGAAACCCGACGAACTCGCCTCGAAGCTCATGGTAAGCGCGAAACGCCTCAGTAGTCGCGTAGCTGTTTGCGCCGGGAACGCCCGCGCCATCCTCACTGATCATCATGAGGGTATTTATGAAAAAGGGGCAGGCTTTCGCCCGCCCCCGTTAGAGTGAAACTTAATCGAGAGATTAAGCCGCGTGCTTGATCGCGCGGATACCGATGAGCGACAGGTCGCCCTTACGGGTCCACATATCAGCGTTAGCAAGCTGAGCGAGGGTCGGCTTTTCGATAGCGACGCCATCGATCTCACCAACGTAGCTCATGCCCTGAACCTGAGTCACGATGCTGCGACGGGTGCGAAGCACCTCACCGCCACCGCCATTACCGGCGTCGGCATCGCGCTTGTATTCCATCGCGATCTCACCCGGAACAACGCCGGTCGAGAAAACGAGCGCGCCGTTAGAAGCGATCACGGTCACGTCATCACCGAAAGCCTCGGTAACGATGAGGTTGTAATCGGCATACTTCGCGAAGTGAATGTTCACGTCCGACTTAGGGCCAACGTAAGCAGCCGCGTTCGCCTTCTTCAGCTTGGCGAGGGTGCGCTTCGAAACAAACAGGTTCTCGGCGGGGCCATCAAGCTCAACCTCGGCGTCGATGATCATTTCAACGCTGAACGGCAGTGCGCCACCGTCAACGGTAAGATCGGCATCAGCGGCGAGCGAACCCTTTACGGAAGCAACCGCGAAGTTTTCCGCAACCTCATTCCAGTAGGTCGGGATAGCGGTCGAGAGAAGGTGTCCGTTGATATCGAACTTGGTGATCATCTTCAGGAGATCGGTGTGCGTCCAACCCCAGTTGAGATCGAAACGGTGCGCGTTGTAGCGGCCCGACGTGATCTTGCCGGTCTTACCCTTCTGTTCGTAATCATCCGAAGAGTGATTGAACTCAGTGGTGTCAACCTTGTTGATGTAGGCAAGGCCCTGATCCTGCGAACCGCCAGTCATGAGGAGGTCGGCTTCCGGGCCACCAACGGCGATGCCGGAAGTGGTGAGGGCGTTGAAAGTAGCGAACTTCTGAGCAACGAGCGGCGAGAGCACGCCCACGCCACCCTGAGCGTTCAGGAGATCGAGGAGACGAGTCTGGGACATTTAAGTAAAGCTCCAACAATGGGGTAAAACGGCCCGCGTTGGAGCCGTGGAGCTTTAGGGCTCCACGGTTATTTATTTGGATGCCTTACGCCAACTCGATTTTAGACTTCGAGGTCGGGCCAACCCCAGCTCTTAGCCATAGCCTTGGCCTGCTCAGGATTAGCGCGCACGATCTCGCTAAACTGCGCCATTTCAGCCGCGTTGGTAGGTGCCTTGGTAAGGCCCCCAACGGTGCGGTTGGTGCTGCCCTGAGTGCCCGCGCCAGTGTTGGCCGGGGCGGCGACGTATTCGAGCGCGTCCTTAGACTTGAAGTAAGCGCTCATCGCGTCGTTAAGCGGGGTGCCATCGGCGGTCACGGCTTCGCCATTCTCGATCTTGGCCTTGGTGCGCGTGCGAAGGATCGCCTCAACGGCCTCAGCGTGCTTAGGATGAACATTGTTCTTGCTCATCGCCTCTTTGATCGCGTTATCGATCAAGAGTGTGCCAAGGCGCTCATCGCGTGCGGCGAGATCGGCAGTGAGCTTATCGATCGCCGCCTTGTGCTTCTTTTCGAGCGATGCCTTCACCGCGTCTACGTCACCAGCCTTGGAGGCGGCATCGTTGGCGGCTTCCTCGCGTGCCTTCTCGGCTTCGTCGGCTGCGGTCTTTGCGGCCCTTTCGCGGTCCACAAGCTCTTTGTTCTTTTTCAGGATAGCGGCCTTTTCAGCCTCATGCTCCGCGCGCATGGTTTCGATCGCGGCAAGAGCGTCTTCAAGTGTTTTCATTCGATCCTTTCGGCCAGAAGCCTCAACGGTTTGCGCCAGTAGCGCGGTTGATGCTCGCCAGTAGCAAGCATCAATATTTATGCCCGCTGGTCGAAAGGATCGTGATTAAGCTTCCTCGCCGTCCTCGAAGTAGTCGGCGGGAACGTCGCCCTCATAGATCGGATCGGTGATGATGAGCTTAACCGCGTCGATCGCGCGGCAAGCATCCTCCCAATCCATCTGGGTAGTGAGAAAATCAAACTCGCTCATATCATCAAGCGTGAGATCATAGCCCTTACCGATTAGCTCGGTAAGGCGCTCAACTGTCGCGGGCTTCATCAAGCAACTCCTCAATTAGCTTAACAAGGTCGGGGTCAGCGAGATCGTGCCGCCCCATCATGTATGCGGCGAAGCCCTCCGCCCACCACTCATACTCATTCGTTGTGGCGTAGGTGCTGGAGAGCTTGTTCTTGTTCTCGGTCGCTTGCCCCATGTTCTTAGGGAAAGCCGCCCCGTGAAACTTGTTAAAGAACATCTGCTTTAGGCGACGCTCAAGCGGCGGCGATCCAACGATGCCGCGCCGCCCCTCTTTCTTCCACATTTGGTGAACGTGGTGCGCGGTTTCGTGGTAGAGCGTCGAACGCATCTTATCGATGCCGCTAAAATACTTGTCGTTGGTGTAGGGGCGGAGCTTTACGTCGTCGCCGGGTTTCCATGTCGAAACCGGCTCGGCACCGCCTTGGCGTTCCATCGTGCGGATTTGACCGCGAAGCTTAAACTCGCGCTGCGCGATGATGCGAAACTTTGCGACGAACTCGCGCTGTTCCGTTGCCAGCACAAAGCGGGCCTCGCGGTTCTCAACCGACGTGCCGAGCGCCACCATTCGCTGGCGCATTTCCGTGAGGGTCGCGTTCATCTTATCGATCTCGGCCTTCAACTCCGCATGTTGCGCCTTGAGCTTCTTTAACGCGGCGGATTCCGCGCCAGTTTCACTTACACCAATCTTGCTTGCGAACGCATTTAAATGCGTCGCGTGCGCGCCAAGGGTGCCATCGCCCATGTTCGCGATAGCGGAGCTTCCCGAGATCGTGCGGATGGCGCGCAAGCGGGGGATTTTGAAAGCGTCCGTGATGCGGTCGATCTCAGGCCAAAGCGCGACGATCGCCGAAGCCGCTTCGTCGCTAAACGCTGCCCCAAGCTGCGCCTTGCCGAAGTGTTCCGCCTTGATGCCCTTAAACTCGGGGCGAGGATCGTAAGCCGCCGCCTTGGCATTCTCGCCGAGCGCCGCGTTGAGACGCTTGGTGGCATCCTTGCGCGAGATCACCGGAACCGTGTTGTCGTTGATGGCTGGATCAACGGCGCTGGTGAGGCGCTGGGGCGGCTCAGGGGCACGCTCAGGCTCGGGCGCGGGCTTCGGAGCCTCGGGCTTAGCCTTGGCTTTACCGGGGCTCTTAACGCCTCCCTCAGCGAATAGGCGCTCATCGAACTGCCGAAGCTCGCCAAGCGACTTGTAGCCGCCGCCTTCCTTGAAATAGCCCGCAAAGTCGAAATCGGGGTTCTTGCGGAAGATATCGGCGCGAGCCTTCCCGAGCACCTCATCTTGGACGCTGTCGGGCTGCTCGCGTAGCCAATCGCCATAGGGCTTATGCTTAGTGCCCTCATTGTCGCGGCGGGGGAGCAAGTGCGAGCGGCAACGCGGGTGCGCCGGGGGCTGGGGATGCTGTGATCCCTTCACATAGATGGTGCCCGACCGCCCTTGGCAAATCTGGGAAGTGCGCCCGTCGAGAATGGCGCTCCACTCGACATAGCGAATGGATTTCATGCGCGAGTAAGACTCATTTCGAGCCGCATTCGAGATCGCGTTATTGGCGGTGAGCGCGATCGTGGTTGCGTCCTTACGCGAGGTCTGGAGGATGCCATCGGTATAGCCGCCCGCCTTGGTGCCCATGATGCGGCGCACCGCCTGTCCGGTGCTTTCGCCAAGGCCCGCGCTCATGCGAAGCGAGCCTTCGAGGCGGCGCAAGCGGCCCGCCTCCTGAACCTCAAGCCAAGGCATCAAGAGCGTATGCCCATCATCCGCGAAGGGTAGGGGCGTAGTGGTGATAAGGGCTTTGAGGTATTGGGGGCCGGGGATCGTCGCGCCGAAGTCGAGCTTCTCGCCCGCGCTGCTTACCGCCTTCGCGGCGAACGTCGCTTCATGCTTGGCGATCTCGAATAGGTCGGCGGTAAGCCCGCCAGCGGCTTTCTTGTAAGCCTCGGCGTTCACCTTGGCATAAGCCGTGCGCATATCCTCAAGGGCTTTGGTCGTGGCGGGGCCTTTGTCGAAGCCGTCACGCTCAATCCGCGCATAGCGAGCCGCAATAAGGTCGCTCAATTCTTCGTCAAACGCATTAAGCTGGCTAACAAAGTCGTTAGCCAGCCCCTGCCCAATGTCGCGCGCCGCTACCGCGTGGCGATAAAGAATGTCCCTGAGTTTATCTTGATCCACCTCCTATTTAGGAGGCGTCCTCATCATCCTGCCCCGCGTTGTCGTTTGCGCTTCCAAAAGCGTTGGGCATCACGATCGCCGGGGGACGATCTGCCAACTCCTGCGCGATGATCTCGGCATCGACTTCCTTGTCGTAAGTCTCGGGCAAAATCTTCTGCGCAACAACAACGTCAAGCAAGGTGGCGCGCGAGATATCGCCGCTTTCCTTGAGGCCCTTGAGGAAATTAAGCGCGGCATCGCTCAGCGGCACCGCGTTGAAGTCCGTCGAGCCTTCGTAAGTGATCGCACCCTCTTCGAGGTCGAGCCACCAAGCTACCCAAGCGAGGGCATCGTTAAGCCCCGCATCGCGTTCGCGAACGAAGTTGGCAACAATCGCGTTCTCAGACGCGCGACGGATAGCCGCCGTTTCCGCCGCCTCATTGGCGGCGCGATCGTCGGCGAGCATCCGCAAGCCGTTCTTGGCGAGATCGGCCTTGAGCGTTTCCACCTCATTACGAAGCTCAGCAACCTGAGCGCCGCTCCATTCGAGGAAACCAACCGCCGCCTCAGACGGCAAGCAGTCGAAGCGCCAGACGGTGCCCGGTGCGACGCTAAGCGCGCCTTCGCTTTCCGTGAGCTTCTTGATCACGTAGGGGATCGGCTGCGAAATCCACCAATGGCACTGAGCGAGGTTCGAACTCGCAAGGAATAGCTGCCGGTTGATCGAGCAAACGTCCGCCATCGGGGCCTTGGAAGGCTCGAAATCCTCAGTCGTGCTCACCAGCGTGAACGGGATTTCATCGATTGTGGCACCGCCCTTGGTCGGCGTGATCGTCTCAATGGGTGTCCACTGCCCCTTGATGCGCCGCCACTTGGTGACGCTGTAAACGCCATCATCAAGGCGAAGCTCACGGATATTATCGGCATCGTCGCTCAGGCGCACGCGGGTGACGCGCTGGCGATTGTTGATCACGCCCGTTTCGATCCCCAAAATATGCTCGGCATCATACATGCCGATATAAGGGCGAACGCCCGCCGCGATTGCCTGAGCCTGAGTGATGCCAGCCGGGGCGACCGGGTAATCGACAACGAGCCCGACGAAATTGGTAAGCAAAAGCTCGCCGAAGATGCGCGCCGCGAGATTGTCGAGCCCATACCCCTGAGCGGTGATCGTCTTTAGGATATCCTCAACACTCGCCGGGGCGGTGATGATCGCGGGCTTATGCGTCGCGAGCGCCTTCAAACCGTCGAACGTGCGCGCCGCGCCGGGGAATACCGGCGTGCGCTTTTTCATGTTCTCATAAGCGAGATCGCTCATGCCCTCATCCTTGGGCAGGAAGCGCGTGCCGGGGCCTTTCATCGCGCGCTCACCCTTTACGGTAGCGCGGTTGTCCTCCCACTCTTTAAGGTAGGATGCGATTTCTTCTGAGCGGGTATCGATACCAAGGGTCATGAGGGTATTTAGGAAACCTAAGCCCCCATGAATCCGCGCAACTTATAAGCCCGCATCGGCCCCGCGCCACGCTCGCCGGAAAGGTGCGTAAGCGCGTAAACAAGCGCGTCCACGCGATCGGGCGAGCCCCTGAAGTGCGGGCTATCGAACTCGATCATCTGTTGCTCAAGCTCAGGGAAAACCCGCGCGTGCGTGACGCGCCCGCGATCATACATCGTGGCAACCGGCGAAGCGCGAAGCTGCTTGCCGCGCCCCATCGCATCAACGAACTTGTGAGGCTCATTCGGCGCGATGCGGAACAAGAGGCTTTCGAGGATATCGCGCCCGTAGTTCTTTTCAGTGAGTATCCACTTGGCATCATACTTCTTTCGAAGCCTGATCGCCTCCGCAATCCAATCGTCGGGCTTAGCCTTCATGGTCGCGTCTTCGAGCACGTAAAGCCGTCCCTCAGCGTCACGCCCCGCAACGATCAGGCCGGTGCTGTCGCTGTTCTTATTGGCGGTGCCTGCCGGGTCGATCGCAATCACGATCTCGACCAACGATGCGAGCACGAACGGGGCGCGCTGGATCGTCGCGAGATTGAACATGGCGTGAGGGTTATCCTCAGTCCACATACCGTGTTCATCGCGACGGCGCTGTTCCTCCGTCATGCTTTCGAAGTCCTCAAAGAGGCTTTCGGGAAGGTTCGGCTTGTTGTCGATCGCGTTGATTATGAGGTAACGGTAAGTTTTATCGTGATTGGGGATCGGGCGACGCTCACCCGGAACCAACCCTTCAACGAATACCTGATAATCCCAACTCGACTTAAAGGTTGGGTTGAGGTCGAAAAGCATCTTGGTTTCGAGCGGCGGGCCATCCTGCTTGCCAGTCGGGCCAAGCGTCGCAACGCTTTCCGATAGACGCCCGCGAAGCGTCATAACCGTTTTGTAGTCAACGAAGTTGGCTTCGTTGAGCATGATGGTGCTAAACTTTAAACCGCGCACCTTGTCGGGATCGTCCAAGCCCATGAATAGAAACTTCGAGCCGTTGGGCAGGCGAACGGTAAGGTCGGCTTGGTTGACGTAGTTTTCGGGAGCGGCCTTCAGGTCGCCATACCAACCCGGCATGAGGATATCCAGCGTCTCGGGAAAGCTGGTTTTGAAAAGGTTGCGCTCGCAAATGTTGCGCTGAGCGTGAAAGAACCCGTGCGTCGATCCGGGCGCGCGCATGGCCCTAAAGAACATGCCGCTAATCTCAGTGATGGTCTTGCCGGAGCGGACGCCACCAGCGGCGAGGATGTTGCGAACGGTAGGGTCGGCGATCCACTGGAAAAGCTGAAGGTGCTTGGGCTGGAAAGTCGAAATATTCGGATGAACGGGTTTAAGGGTCGCCATGCGATATTTAAGCTGATGGGCTTAATCGTCGTCGTGAGCCCAGCCGATGCGCTCAAGATGTGCGCGCGTTATTCCCATTCACAGGAATTTGACTTCAGTCCGCTGAAGAGCGAGTCCTTCCAGCCCTTGGGCCCTTTGGGCCCTTAACGGAGGGTAGGGCAATGGTTCGCCGCATCTGTGACGCGCTGTTTGCGTCCGCTGAACCGGAGCCTGCGTTGACGCTTCGGGGCATCGTTGCTCGCGTGATTTACGGGAGCGTGCTGGCACTCTTGGCGGCGCGGTTCTTTTGGGCTTACTGCGCCTCGCTGGCGGGCTTATAGAGCCTCACCAAATGCTAATCGGTGATGCCGGGATGATTGCCCCTTAACCCGTGATGGTAGCAAGAAACTCGAAAGCGCCGATCTCGCCGCTGCTGAGTCGCGCCAACTGGCCACCGATGGCGGCGCGCACCGTTTCTTGCTTTGCCTTGGGCATCCGGGCAATGGTCGCCGCCATGCTGTCTACGAGCTTCGTGATCGAAGCTCGAAACGCCTCATCGGCGCGCTCAGACTCAGCCTCCAAAGCTGCGATCTGCCGGGCGTGTCGAGCCTTGAGACGCTCATCCTCACGTGCCCACGCCAGTTCAGTTGTGCGGCGCTCACTTTCGAACGGCCTGAGTCGGCGAGGCCACGGCACGCGCCCGGTTGTTGGGCGCATTGCAAGCACCTTCAACAAAACCTCGTCCTCCACTTGCGAAAGGTGCGCCTCGGCTTCCGCAAGCTCAACGATGCGCTCGGGAGCCCGCCGCTCGTAGTAAGCCAACTCCTCCCGATCTCGTCCGATACGGGTCTGAACCGGGTAGCTGTCCACATCCATGCCTCGATAATACTCATTGGCATAAGCGGAGGGGCTGGCATCGTAGAGGCTCACCCGCTCACTCGCCTTATCAATGCGGCGATCTGCCATGATGATGGATTGTCGAATACCCTTAACCTTCGCCTGAGCGGCGCGAATGCGTGCCGCCAGCGACTTCGGGACATGGGGGCGGGGTGGTGCCGCCATTAGCGCTTGCGCACCGCCCTGCGGGTATCAGGCTTGGGATCGGGCTTGTCTATGTCCTTCACGGATTGCGCGAAGTCGATCTTAACTGTTGCCATCGCGCGCTCGAAGTCGCCCGCGCCGGAATATAGGTTGTGCGCGATCCACTCATCGCCTGCACCTTCACGGCACTTGGCGTAAACCGACTTAAAATAGCCACGCATCGTGTCCACAAACAGCTTTTCAGCCGCTGCCGCTGAGGACGGGTCCGCGCGCGCCGCAAGCAGCGCATCGGCGGCGCGTTCGTGGGTGGGCTTGGCGATCTCACTGTCGGGATCGGCATAGGGCAACCATCCCGCCCAACGCTCAACCTCGATCGACGGAGTTGAGGATAGGAGAAGGTGTGAGTTGATCTTTGGCTCCAGCGCTTCGTTGGCGAGCTTGGGAGCACGCTCGAAGTAGAAGACATTGGAGCAGAAATCCGCCCAATGATTCAGCGCGCCAGCAATCTTGATCCTGTTCGGCTTGGTTGCCCAGTAATCGCCCGCTGATTGCGCGTTAGCCGCGCACGGTGCCGCTGTCAGTGCAAGCGCGATCAAGCCGCGCATCATCGCGCGTTTCATCCCTTGAGCTTCGAAAGCGGGTAAGTCTCATCGCTCATAAGCTCGCCCTCGGTCGAAACCTTCACATGAAGGTTCTTGCCTTCAACGCTAAACCCAACGGTATCCTCGGTGCGCCAGCGGCCTTGCTGCCCGTCGCCGAAAGCGTCGAACTGAGCCCATGTAAGGTGGTTGGCATCATCGATGCGGCACCGCGATTGCCAGCGCTTCCCGTCATCGGGGCGGATATAGGAGACGTGAACGAGATCGTCGGTGAGCTTCTTGCCCTTCATCGTCGCCGGATCGCGCCCGTTGAGCGCGGCAACTGCGGCCTTACATGCTTCAATAGCGTAAGGGGTGGTTGCCGCCACGGTCGCGGCAGGGGTTGACCCGCTCGCGAACGGGTCGCTCATAAGATTGGTGATGTCGCCGGTGTCGGCTTCGTCGGTCGCGGTCGGCGTCGGCGAGCTTCCGCAAGCGGCCAGAATGAAGCTCAGCGCCAGCGGCGCAGCAACGAAACGCATCCTGTCTATCCCCCGGAATTCCAAGCGCTCACTTTGTATCGAGGATCACTCGATATTCCAGTTCCTTCGAGTCAGGAGCGTAGCCCTCGATCCTTGGCGCGGATGAGCAAACCTTGAAGCTCTCGCCGGGTTCGATGATCCGGTCGGTTCGCCGGTTCGCGTCAGTGAATGGCGTGCCCATGTCGAGGCCCGTCAGGTTGTCTGAGTGATTTACCCGGTTTACGGCGAAGTGCCATGACACTGAGCGTGTTGCCTCCGAACCGTTGTTCTTGAGCACCAACGCTATTGGAAGCCTCTGAGCGGCACATTCCTTGTCATCGAAGGCAATTGACTCGGCGACGACGGATTGTTGTTCCGTATACGAACTACTCACTTCTTCGTTCGAGCCTCCACAAGCCGCCAGCATGATGCTTGCCGCGACAGGCGCTGCCATCAACCGCATCTATTATCCCCCATTCTTGTCGCCGTTTGCGCTTCTTATACATGCCGTGAAGCATCGAGAAACGGGCAAGAGGGGGGTAGACCCTACGAACGCCCTCACAGCGCTCTACGAGTTTCGTTTGGGCGTTCTCGGTCGTTGCCCTACGCTGGTAGGATGGAAGGGGGCTACGGTGGACGCTCAGGAACGCTACACGGCGGAAGAGGCTGACTTCTTCCGATTGACGGGTGAGATCATTCGCGAATGGATCGAGCTTGAACTATTCCTGTCGCGATGGCTGATCTACCTACTCGCCGTTGATGAGTTTCGCGCTCGCATCGTTTGGGATAGCTTCACGAGCTTCCGAGCGAGATTGGCACTTGTTCGCAAGCTTATCCGCAACTTCGCAGATGAAAGCATTTGGGATGACGCCGAGCGCATCTTGTCCAAGGTCGAAAAGATCGCTGAAAAGCGGAACATGCTTGCCCACAAGTTCGGACACCTTGGCGAGCGCGTTGGCAATCTGGTGTTTGTCGAGGATGCCTATGATCGCGAGGGGGAAGCGAACTTCATAGCGGTGAAGTCAATCAACCGGGCCAATCTGCGCTCATGGCTTTCTGATATCAACACCGCGCGCAACGAGGCCGCTACGTTCAAGCAAGAGCGTCTTGCTACAGCGATCTATCGAGAATCGCTTTTTCATCGTCGCAAGATTAATGAACCACCAGTTGAGGAGGGTTAGGCGAGCTTAGGCGGCAGCGTCGAGAAATACGGTAGCTGGAGATCGGCAAGGTTAGCAACGGCGAACTCATCGAACTCATCGGCTAACCTCTCAAGGGCATGCGGCAAGTAGCGCTCGGCGAAGGTGAGGGCGAAGCCATATATGAACTCATTAAAGTTGGTCGTTTGATCGCGCGTGTCATTGATCAACTGTTTGATCGCGTCGGCGAGGTTCGGCGCTCCCGCAAGATTCTTTAAGGTTTCATATTGAATGATCTCGGTCGTGTAGAAAAGTGTGTTGCCTACCTTTTCGTGGAGATAGTCGCCAAGATCATCGAGGGGCTCAAGGCTGTCGAATGCGGCAGCAACGTGCTTTTCATCATGGTGGAACGCTGCCCCGTCACGCACTCGCCAAATCAGACTACCGGGTTTCGGATGATCGAAGTAAGCAATGAGTGCCCTTAGCCCTTCCTGAGCGTTGGTTGATAGCTCGGCTTCATACTTGCTGGCGATCATGTCCCGGTTTTTGCGCACCAGCTTCCAAGCTTCGTTGAGACGCCCCGCAATCATGCGAAGAATCACGAAGGCGAAAGCGGAGTTGCCTTGGTTGGTGATGCGATGTTCGTCTTCAACGGTTTGGAGGATGATCGCGAGTGTTTTGTTGAGCGCTTGGGTGTCGTTGGCGACGCTGGTAGCCATAAGGTAGAACGTGCGTTCATCTTCGGGCACAACTTCGAGATCAGCCTTTGAGTAGATCAGCGTATGAAGCTTCAACGTGCTCATGGTGCCCTCCCGTTGGCGTCGAGCCTCGCCAAGAGATTGCGCACGGACGTTGCGTGCCACTGCCCGCCACGGGGGGTGCGAATGGCGCGATCGTTTAGCGCCTTGGCAATGCCGCTCAGGCTGGTGGTGCCGCCCTCCCGTATGTCCGCTATCACGGGCGCGAGGTCGAGGGCGTGGGCGTCGGCGCGGCTGGTAATAGTCGCCAGTGCCGCCGTATTGCCTCTCTGAGCCCGTCTGAGAGCCGCTGAGCCGTTGGGGTTGCCCAGACGCTGCCCGCGCGCCTTTGCGGCCTGTAGCGCCTCACGGGTGCGCTGAGAGGTCGCCTCACGCTCTTGCTGAGCGATTAGAGCCATGATGCCAATCGTAAGGTTGTTCGCGTCTGCGAGATCGGCTGCTACGAACTTGGTGCCGCTGTCCCTCAGCGTCATAAGGAAGGCGGCATTTCGACTGAGGCGATCGAGTTTAGCAATCACGACGGTTGCCCCTGTCACCTTCGCATGGTGGAGCGCGCGGGCAAGCTCGGGCCGATCGTCGCGCTTTCCGCTCTCAACCTCGATATACTCGGCGAGGGGCTGGCACCCCCGTGTTGCGCAGAATGCTTCGATTGTTGCCCGCTGTGCGTCGAGCCCAAGTCCAGAACGGCCTTGGCGTTCGGTTGATACGCGAAGGTAGTTTACGGTTCTCATATCAAAGCGGGCCAAAGTAGCTTTAGGTTGGCGGCATCCCGGCTATCCTCGAAGCAGGCGGTTACGTGAGTGATGCCAAAGCGTAGCTCTACTTTGAGGGTATAGTCACCCCGGCAACGCGCTCGGCACCAGCCGCCAAGGATGCGCTCAACGTCCTGCCTCCTCGCCAGCATCCCAACGGGCAGCGGCTCATCATCGACCGGAAAGTTTAACGGTGTCCATTCCATAGCGATGATCTACCACTTCTGATAGAACCGCGCTACGCCCGTTAGGCGGTTTTACAAGCTCTTCGAGCAGTCGTTTCAGGAAGGATCGGGATCGTTATCGCTGTCGGTCGCATCCTCGATCTCAGGGACGTGAAGCGCGATGGCCGGGAGCATCACGGGCGCGACGCTCACGGTCTGATCGACTTGGACACGCTCGCCCAGCACCTTGTTGGCGAACGATCGGGCAAGCGCGAGGTCATACTTCGCAACAAGCTCATCCCGGCGAACATCACCAGTCGAGTAGCCGGGGACACCGCGCGTAACCATGCGCAAATCCTCGGCTATGCTCACATAATGATCTTCGAGCGCGTCCTTGTAGCGTTCGTTGAAGCCCGGATCGCGCCGACACTTCGCGGTGAGCGTCGATTTATGTAGCCCGAGCGACTTCATGACGTGCGCGGCGATCTCGCCGTTGGCGATGCGCTCAAGAACCTCATCCCACTGTTCGTCCGAGACCATCGGGAGAAACTTGCCGCCCTCATCGATCTCTTGGGCGCGCTTGGTAGCCATGGTTCGACGGTGTTGGGCACGATCCGCGAGAGCGGCTGTGATCGCGGGGCCGCGATCGTCGGGGCAAGATGGTTGATCGGTCATCTTGTATTTACGCTGACGGTCCCGCTACCGTGCGCCTCAAGAGGGGGTAAGGCATGACGGCATTAGAGTTGTTGGGCTCGGTCGGCGTGAGCGCCGTGACGGCTGGCGGGATCGTGTGGGCTGGCGCGCAGAGGGTCGCCGGGAAGTGGCTCGACTCTCGCTTCACTCATCGCCTTGAAGCGGTGAAGCTTGAAGGTCAGAGGCAGCTTGAAGCGACGCGCCAAGAGCATACCACTTTCCTTGAGCGGCAGAAGTTCGAACGTGCGACGCTCCTCGACCGCTCAGCTAAGCTCAATCAGCGCGAGTTTGAGGTTATCCCCGATATCTGGGAGCGCGCTACCGAAGCTCATTACGCAATTCTAAAACTGATTAGCATATGGCAGGAGGGTGCAGACGTGGGGCGTCTGTCCGAACCCGAGTTCGAAGCATTCTTGGATAAGTCGCGCCTTGAGACGTGGCAGAAGGACGAAATACGGGCGCTGGATCGTTTTAAGCGCACCACCTACTACAGCGATGCTCAAGGATGGTTCCGGCACCAAGACGCTAACTTAGCGGTTGTGGCGTTCAACCGGGCCGCAGCTAACGGGAGCATCTTTCTTCATCCTGAAACGCACGCACGGTTTGAGGAGTTTGGCGAAGCCATGCGGCAAGCGTTTCGGCACTGGTCAATGAACTTACAGTTTAGACTCGACGGTAATCCGCTCTCCAAGGAAGAGGATGATCCGGTTTCACTCTACCGAAAAGACGGCGACGAGCGGTATCACACGTTGGCGGGATACCTGCGCGAGCGATATTGGATCACCCCAGAGGGCGAGGCGCTCTGAGCGATGGCTAAAGTGACAGGGAAAAGCAAAAAGCGGGATGATTACGTTTACGGCATCATTGATGCGCGAGATACGAAGGAAATTCAGGTAAGGTATGACTCTCGCACGGGTAAGATTGAGCTTGTAGGAGCCGAGCCCGGTTCCACTAAGGTGGTGCGGAGCTACAAGCGCGACAGCGGAAAAGATGACAAGGTGGTGTCATCCATCCCGCACGACGTTGGAGCGCCATTTGATCCCGACGATGCTCTTAAAAGCTTCGATCATGTCGTCGTGATGGATACAAACAAGCGCACGATTGGGGGCAAGGAATGCGCGGTATGCTTTTCATATTTTATTCCCGTAAAGCTTAGCAGTCACAAAGGCGATGTCCCCTACAATCCGCTAACCGCCTACTTCATCGTGGGGCTTGCGAAAGGCGTTAATCCCGAGCGGATTGGCTGGCATCTAACGCTTACGAATAACATCATGCCCGTGTATGATCCGAGCCAGCACGGTCGTCTTGCGCTTGTGACGGATAGCGAGCTTGGCCTCCATGCTGATATCAATGCGCGGAAGGTCGGCTACTACGGAGACAATCTTCTGCCCGAGTGGGCAACTCTCGTGTATGCGTCCGATAAGGAGACGGATACGCTTGGTGGGGCTATCCTAAAAGCCTGCCACAAGAGCGCCACTGCTGTAATTGAGGAAATGCGCAAACGAGTGAACCCCTTCGAGAAGATCGGGAACGGCGACGGTAACTTCGAGGGCTACGCAGTGGTCGAGTTCATTCGAGAGTGACGCAGGTTCCGGGGAGGGCGAATGGTCGAGATCAAAGCTGAGTTTTCCGGTCCCGGTGTCGAGGCGCTCAAGGAGGTTGCGAGCGGCGGACGGGGGGCGCTGCGGCGAGCGTTTGGCTCGGCACTCACCGAGTTCGGCGACATGCTAAGCGACCAGATGAAGCTTTGGCGCTTCCAGAACCTGCTCAGGATACAGCGGAAGGTCGATCGGATCGCGGCTGAGCGCGACTTTCCCGATGCTCTGCTGCAAGCGCTCCCGTTCGGAGACGCAATGCGAACGCTCGAAGCGGCATCGCAGGAGGATGAGGACGACGTTCAGGAGCTTTGGGCTCGGCTGATCGTGAAGGCGGCGACGGCGGAGAGGCCATCGATCAACAAGCTTCATATTGAGCTACTTCGGTCGCTCACGCCCGCCGATTCTGCGCTCCTCGACCTTCTTTATCCCCGCGTTGCTGAACGGCTCTTTCACAGCAAGGAAGAGGTCAACGCATACACTGCGGAGGCGAACGCGAAGGCGGATGCCAGTTGGCGAACTTTCAGCGAGGAAGAGCGTGGCGTCTCCATCCAAAACCTTCACCGGCTACGCTGCATCACGGCAACGCCCCGTTTCTTCAATGCCAACGGGGTGCTGACAGCCTTTTACGATCGGGACCGGCGCATTGACGCGGCGCTCATCGATCCCCAGCGTTTTCAGGAAATGCTCTCTTCACTACTCACCCTCATCTATCAGGCATCGGGGGCCGTCCCGTATGCGGAGGATCAATCGATCCCGATCCAATATCAGAGCCCATTTGGCGTAGGCGGTCTGATGGGCAGCATTGCGGTGCCGGAATTGAGCCACATGCTAACGCCGCTTGGGATGGAGTTCATGAAGGCCGTCACGATGGATCGGTCGGACCCGAAATGATGTTGTCCTTGTTGCTCTCGGCGCTTGCCCTTCAACTCACCCCCGAACAGAAGGCGACGCTCGATGCTGGCGTGAAGGACGTTCTGGCGATCGATGCTGAGCTTGAGGCGATCACTGAGCATCACGACACGCTGCGCCGGTCGCGGGCGGCACGGCTTGACGAAATCGCGTCGCTGCGCAGCCGCTACCCTGAAATCGTGCTCACGGATGGAGCGACGGTCGAACAGGTCTACAAAGCCCTCTATGCGGTGCGGGTAAGCCGTGCAGCCAAGCTGAAACCGCTGGCGCAAGAGGGTGAGCGGTTCGCGCATCAGCAGGCTTGTCAAGCAAGCCGCCGCGTTCAGGAGAAGCGTGCCGAGATCGAGGCCGGGGAGGGCTACAAGGGCATGAGCCTCAAGGATCGGCTCGACTGGCGCGAGTCCTTCGACGGCATCGACATTGAGGCGGAATGCGAGGACGTGCCGAAGTAGATGGTCTCGCGAGGTTCCCCTGCGACTCCCGCCAAGCACCACTACGTTCCCGAGTTCTATCTGCGTGAGTGGGCGGGCGCTGATGGCAAGCTTGAGAGATACACGAAACCGCACGTGGCCAAGATTATGGTCAAGCGGGTGTTTCCGAGCGAGACCGGGTTCGAAAAGCACCTCTATAGCTCCCCGGATGACAAGCGGCTCGGCATGGCTTGGCTGGAAACGCGCGTCTTCCAGCGCATTGATGATCTCGCGGCCCCTGTGCTCAGAAAGCTCAATGCCACGCCTGTTCTCAATCTGAGTGACGAAGAACGCTCCGCGTGGAGCGTGTTTGTGCGGGCGTTGTTCTACCGCACGCCCGCCACGCTACGCGCAGTGAAACACTCCGGGGCTTACGATTGGCGCAGGGCGATTGAGAGTCTTGGTGAACGCTATCCGGCAATGAAGAACCCGGACGACCCCGCGACGTTAGAGGAGTATATCGCCCGTCATTCTGTCTCCGACATCGAGAGCGCGGTTTTGCGCGTGCTCCCGTCCATCTTCGTGGGGGAGAGGGTAGGGCAGATACTGAATGATCTGCACTTTCGCGTGATCGTCATACCGCCCGAGGTGCCAAGCTTTCTGATCTCGGACGATTTCGTCGTGCGAACAAACGGAATTGCGGTGCCGGGTGGGCACTTCGCAATCCCGATATCGCCGCGTCGAGTGGTAGTGATGGCTTGGGAGAAAAGTAAGCTTGAGGAAATTACCGCTTTGCCGCCGCGCTACCTTGTCACGCAGGTCAACCAATGGGTCGCCGGAAGCGCACGCTGTTTCGTCGGAGCGGTCGATCGCGCTCAGGACCGCTTCATCAGAAATCGCTTTGGCACGGATTTGAAGAACCCGTTATCCAGACGTGAAGAGGGCAACTCGTGACCTCTAATCCGTTGTGAACAACGGGGCCGCTGGCGGAGGTGGCTCCGACATTCGACGGTGCTACATCCGGTTTAGACGCTGCGATCGTCTGCCCATTCGATAAGCTTCGGAGTGATCGCTATCGGTCGCTGCCTTGCAACTTCCGCGATCTTTGAAAGCCTTTCGAGCACCCCCGGTGTGAATACAAGATCGACAGAAAAGCGCTCCCTCAGCCACTCTTTGAAGGTCTGTGCTGTGGCCACTGTCTCTTGAGCAATGTTCCGGGTTTTCGCTCGCTCGAACAGGTTGTCCTCTACAATCCCCACCGAGCGAACCTCTTCATGGAACCTGTTCCAGCCTTCAATGTCCGTGATCGAACTTCCGAACCGCTTCCGCGCGTCACGTAGAAGTTCGGTCTTCGAACTCTCGATAGAGCGCCTTACGCTCGCCACCAACGGCGAGCACATGTCAAAGAGGAACGCGCTTTCGACATCGTGACGAAGGCCACTGAAGTCGATTTGCTGCCCCAACTCGCCGTGACGACCTTGTAGCTCGTTGAACAAGTCCCACCGCTTTTGCCAGCTATCGCTACCGCCCAAGCGCCCGCGCAGCACGCTGTTCATCACGATCTCGCGCGTATAGACGGTGACAACACTCTTTAGCCGTTCGATGAGGTCGGCGGCTTCCTTCTGCTTATCCTCCCATAGCTCGGCTTCGAACCCGAGTCCTTTGAAGCGCTTGAAGCGGGCAAGGTTGGAGTAGAAGAAGGCGAAGAACCCCATCGCGAACACGGCTGAGGCGGCTGTCACTTCTTCATTCCAAAGGAACACAAAGGTAAAAGCGAGGCATACCGCGCCCACGCAACCGAACAAGATGCGCTCCCAACTGCCCTGAAGATATCGCCATAACTTCATCTTTGCCCGCGCTTTCCTGTTGGGTCGATCTCTGGCCTGCCATACTTGCCGCCAAGTAGCCGCATAGACGTAGCAGGTTTGCTCTCAAATGGCGAGCTAAGCGCTCGCCAGCGATCTTGTTCGTTCTCGCTCACATGCGTTCGCTCTAACGAACGATCGCGTCATAAAGGCGAGTGAAGAGGTCACGCTCAATCATCATCCGTAAGCACATTAGCCTTAACCCCCATGACAGATGCTCGGGCAAGGGAGTGGAGCATCTGTCATGGGGAGTCGTGGCTAATCATCATCCGTGAAGGGGCTTAGCTTCCGATCGGCGGCTTGAGTGTCAGTCGAACCCTCGGTTAGCGGTAGGTCCATAGCCGTGCCTCTCTCCCCCGGCTCCCCGGTCGCTTGTGATCGAGACGTGGCGGTAAGTGGCTGGTGCCTGTCGGGTCTCGCAAGCGGCGGATCATCGCCTACTAACGGTGCGCCCTACCGATCCGATCGAAAGCATTCAGGTAAGGCGGCGGAGGATGCGCTAAGTGCTCAAGCGTCCCCCGTCGAGAGAAGTGCTGTTTCACGCCTTTCCTGCTTCGGCGCGTGGAGGAACAGCCGGATCGCTCCCACTACACCTCGCATCGCCACTCGGGCGGCGGTGTAGCTCCGTGATCCCTCCGGGTCCAAGGGCGGGGCTATATTCCACTCGGCGGGGCACCTTCCGCCTATCTCGCTGCTCGAAACGCTATGTCGAGTTCAACGCGCCGTTCGTGGCGAGGTTCTTAGCGAGATCACCGCTCGGGTTCCGTGAACAACGGGCTGACGACCCGATGCTCTATCATCAAGTATATTTATACAAGAAGGTCGAACACGCGCGCAATATTGGCGTTTAGGAGCTTAACGGCACCAGTTTTAGCCGCGCGCATAAATATCCATGAGGGCAGGCCCGCCCTCATGGAGAACTTCTATGTCCGCTACCATCATTACCATACTGGCGATCCTCATCGCCATAATCTTGTTCAGCGCACTGGTGCGCCAGACGATGCGCGCGGAGCGTGCGGAAGCTGCCCTTGGTCGTGTCGAGACGGTCATCGCCGACGAGGCGCGCTCGCTTCGCTACTTCGAGGTTCGCGACGCGATCAACGACAACGGGGAGGATCGCTAAGGTGGCCCGTCCTCGTAAGCACCCGCTCCCCTCGATCGCCGAGCTTCGCCAGCACTTTACCTATAATCCCGAGACTGGCGAAATCCGCACGCGCGAGCGTGAAGGTGATGATCCCTACATCCTCGCGTTCAATCGCCGCTATGCCGGGAAGGCGGTCGGCTCGGTCATGAACGGCGGCTACCGCTGGATCAGGGTGCCCGGTCACGGCAACCATCTTGGGCACCGACTGGCGTGGGCCCTCCACTATGGCGAATGGCCCGGTGAACTCGACCATCGCGACACGAACAAGCTAAACAATCGGATCGAAAACCTCCGCCCCGCGACCCGCTCTCAAAACATGCGCAACGTCGCGGGCAAGGGGAGGACGAACTTCAAGGGGGTGACTTGCCGCCCCGTCAATCGCTTTAACCCTTGGGAGGCGGTCATCAGGATCAACGGGCAGCGCGTCCACCTCGGTTCATACCCGACGCCTGAGCGTGCTGCGGAGGTCTATGCGGAGGCGGATCGCCGGTATCACGGCGAGTATGCCTTTATGGTGATCGGGGCGATCACGGCGGCAATCATGTTTGGGGTGGCCGCATGATCGCGACCATGCCGGGTGATGTTCTCCGCCACCGAAGGGGGGCGGTAGCTGCGCAGCTACCATCCTCTTAACTTAAAACACGTGGAACACGCTCGGGAGGAGGCGAAGCTGGCGTGACTCTTGTTTAAAAGGGGTTTCTCCACGAAACGCTGCGTCTTCGACAATACCCTCAATCGTCTCCGCATGTGCCCGCCAGTTCTCGCAAAGCGCGCGCCACGCTATAAAGCTCAGGATGGTGCCGCTTTCTAAGCCCTCAGCGTTGAAGGGCAGGGGCTCTTTCCTCTGTTCTTCCGAGAGCGTGTTGATGCGGGTGCCGATTCCTTCATCGTAGGCCTGCGCGATGCTCACCCAATAATTGAGTTCGTCGGTCCACTCGGCCTCGAACGAGGTTAGGGTGAACGCAAGCGAATCGTTAATCTCTGGCAGTGCGGTAAGCTGCCAGATACTCCGCTCAGTGATTTCGAGTTTTTCCCTCGACTCCTTCAACCGCTCCCGATCGCGAAGCGCGCCAAGTGCCGTGTAGATGTTTTGAATGTGCGCATAATTGAACTCGAATCTGGCCTTGAGCGGGGCCACATGCTCGGCCAGCACTCTCTCAGCGCCGAACCGGGCGCGAAAGGAAGCTCGCCCGAAGGCGTCCCATAGCAACCATAACGCAGCGATCAGGAAGACGGGGACGCCTATGATGCTCCCCCATGGCATGCTCACGATGCCCGCAAGGTTCCAGCCTCCGGCTGGTTTGATGGCGTTCAGAAGCTCGCCAACGGCCCAAGAGCGCGCGTCTTCCGCGAGCGCTCCCGCCCCCACCAGTAGTAGACCTACCCCAATCGTCTTGGTTTTCATTCTGTCAGCCTACGGAGAAAGGCTCCGCCTGTCATGGGGGCGGGGATGATCATTCGGGATTGACGATCTGAGCCAGCGCTTACCGAGAATGTCGCTCAGATCGGCTGGTGACGCCCATAGGGCGGCGATCAAGCCTTGCACGAAAGAAATCGCTAAGGCCGTCGGGATTTCTCCGCCATGGCTCAGTAAAATCTTGAAGTGCGGGCGCAACCGACTTACGGGGCGCTTAAGCGAACTGCTGTAGAGGAGTCGGAACATGGCGTTGAAGGGATTCTTGGCTCTGGTAGACGACAAGCTTTCTGAAGCTTTCCACTACGTTGCCCCGGACAAAACGAAGCACCGGAAGCCGTTCCTGAGCGCGCTCGACAAAGCGGCTAAGCAGTTTGACGAAGGCAAGCAGCCCCGTGGCGCGAACGCTCTGTGGAGCGCCAACAACAACACGGTTCGCTTCATGCCCAAGCTGGCGGGCGTGCCGGTGATGATCGAGGGCAAGAGCGAGTTTTTCATTCCTGCTGAGCGCTTCCCCAACGCGCTTGCTGAGCTTCGCAAGGACGTTGAGGCGGGCGAGTTGGACGAAACGCTTCACAACGCGAGCAAGGGCAAGAGCGATCCGCTCGCCGGGGGCGTGAAGCTCACTTCGCACGCTATCACGCCTAAGCCCAAGCGCGCGGGCTGGTCGCCTGAGCGTCGCGCTCGGTTCGCCGAGAGCGTCGCGGCACGGAAGGCGGCAAAGGACTCCTGAGCCGTTTAAGGGCCACTGAGGGGCTAAAAGGAAGGGCGGGCCGCAAGGCCCGCCCTTGTTCGTTTCAGCGTCTGGCGAGCCTCTTATCCGCCCACGCGCGCCTTCACGATCGCGTCGTTGAACGAACCAAGCTCAGACTCCAGAAAGTCGAGAAAGGCGCTCACTTGCTCGCCTCCAGCTTAGCGAGCGCTTCCTTTAGCGACGGGTAAGCGTAGAACGTCGCGCCCCCGCCAAAGTGGTTGCGGGTGATATAGCCGTCTTTAACAGACAGTCCGTGGCGGCTCGGCCCGTCTTTCCCGGTATAGCCAACCTTCATGCGCTGTTGCGCGGCCTCAATAAAGTGCGAGGGGTTCGGCCCCATGTCGCCGCCCCGCGCGGTGATCTCGCGCGACCATTCGCTAAACGTCCGTCCTTCGTCGCCGAGCGCTGCGAGCAAGAGCCGGTCGCGCTTGAGGCGATCGGCGGGCGCAAGGCGTCCGTAGAGCTTCACGGGCTCGGGCTTAGCGTCCGGGGCAGGCTCAGGGGCAACCGGGGCCTTATCGTCGGCGTCGGGCTGGTCGATCTTGTCGCCACCATCGGGCTTAGGATCGCGCAACTTCCACGCCAGCGGCGATGCCTGTTCCTCGATTATGTCGGCACGCTGCTTGGCGAGCGGGTTAGTCGCAAGCTTCATGCGGAAGCGAAGCGCGGGCTCACCGTTCGTATAGCCCGCCAGCTTGGCGCGGGCGTAGAGGTCCGCCACCTTGATGAACTCGCCGGGGCGATCCTGAGCGGCACCCTCAAGCGCCCGGATGATTGCGGCATCATTGGCGTTGTCGGGCTGCGCGGGCACCGCCACGGGCTTGGCGTCCGCCTTGGGGCCAAGTGCCGCCTTGCGGCGACGGCGCGGCTTGGGGGCAGGCTCAGGCGTGGCGGGCTTGTCGTCATCCCAGCCCTTGAACGTCGGCACGGGCTCACCAGCCTCGAGGATCGCGTCAAGGCGAGCGATTGCCGCATCCCAATCGAAATCATCGGGCACGTCGAAATCGGCGATCCGGTGCGTGAGCACGTCGCTGTTACCCATCGCGCTGGAGTATTCGGCAAAGAGGCGATCGAGAATGAGGTTAGCGCGTTCCTCGCTCATCATCACAATGCCGCCAATCCCCCAAGCGTCGTTGATCGCATCGCTAATGTCGATCGGCTCGGGCGCTTTGTAGTTGAGGTGGCGCAAGAGGAAGTGACGTTGCGCGCGTTCCTCGCTTTCCAGAAAGTCCGTATCAAGCGCCGGGGCCAAGGGCTCGTCCTCACCATCCGGGGCAGGCTCGGCGGGCACGATCGGGGCAAGGTTCAGGTCAAGAGCGTTGATCACGCGACCAAGCCGAAACTTGAGATTGTCGCGCTCAGCCTCGGCGACTTCCGCCCGCATCTTGAACCCGTCACGCTCAGCGGCGAGGGCTTCAAGGCTATTAGCGGTTTCGCGTTCGATCGACTTAATCAGGCTGTCGAGCTTATCGGTAAGGTTGGGCATGGGCTTAACTCGGCTTTAGGTGCTGCTTACGCTATAAGCCTCTCACACTTTTGAAATCTGTCTACAAAATCTTTGCGACCCCGCTCAGAAAGCGAACTCTGCCGTTAAACGATTATAGGAAAGCACGCATTTACAAGGGGCTACGCGAGTTCAGACGCGCACCGTTAAGCTTTGCGTTGCCTTAATGTCACATACAAGGAAAAGCTTTAGCGCTTCAGAACCGGCGATAAACAATTAACACCCGCGCGCCTTCGCAAACAGGCTTAGGAGCACCGCGCGGGCCGCGTCGCTGGTCGCCCCTTCGATCATGGCAAGCTGAGCGGGGGTGAGGTCGTCGGGACGGGTAGGGGAGCGGGAGCGCTTTTGCGGCGATTACTCATCGCTCGCCCGGTGCCGTGCGCGCTCAAGCGCAAGCCATAGCTCTTGGAGATCGTGAAGGGGCAGGCGCGCCCAATATCGAGGTTCGCGCTTCGGTAGCCCTTCTGTGTATTCGGTTAGGGGTTCCTCGCACTCCTCGCATTCGAGGTCGTCGGGTTGCGAGGCTTGATAGCGGATCGTCTCGCCGCACGGGCACGCCCAACTATGATCATCGCCGTGCGCCCGTCGCCAGATGATGAGGGGAGCGCCAAGCGTTCGGACGTGAACCCGGCGCTCGGGTCGCTGAAACTCCTCGATCACCGCACGCGCATACGTGCGCCAGACGCGGCGCTTATCGTCGGCGGTCTCAGCTTGGGCACGTTCCAGATAGTAGCGTTCAACAATGGTGCGGGGGATCACCTGTTATTTAGGCCCATGACCGTCTCGCCTGTCGGAGTGCGTGTTCGGCGCACGCCTTTTCAAACGTCTCATCGGCGTGGCATGGTTGGCGCGACACGAGGGGAACGCCGATGCCGTCGCTATTCGAAAACGCGATTTCGTCTATCCGTATGGGTTTTGAGGACTTCAAACAGCAAGACGCCGATCGCGACATCTCTGCTGTCCGTAACTTCTATGCAGGTGTCCTGTTACTCGCGAAGGAGGCCATTATCCGAGCCGCGCCCAAGGCCGACCCTGCGGTCGTGATCGGGGCAAAGGTGAAGCCTGTCCCAGACGGCATGGGAGGCGTCGAAATGAAGCAGATCGGGCAGTCTACGGTCGATTTCAATCAGATTGCCGAACGGGCAAAAGACTTCAACATATCGTTGGATCAAAGCGCGCTCAAAAGCCTTAACAAACTTCGTAACGACATGGAGCACCATTACACCTCCGAAACTTCGAACTCGATCCGAGAAGCTATCAGTCGCGGCTTTCCTGTTGTGGCGTCGCTTCTGCGCCAGATGGAGGAAGACCCAGTAGAGCTTCTGGAGGAAGTATGGGCGGGCATGCTGGAGACGAAGGTGCTTTACGACCACCAGCTTGCGGAAGCTCGCGCAACTCTTGAACACGTTAAGTGGTTTTCGCCATCCATCAATGAGAGATCATTCCGTTGTGACGATTGCCAGTCGGAGCTTATTGAACAAGTCGAGCCCGCTAACCAGAGTCAACATCTCGTTGAGCTTCGTTGTAAAACGTGCGGAGCCTTCCACGATATCGATGAGGCTGTCGAGAACGCCGTTGAGCGGCTATTCGGGGCGGACACCTACATACGTGCTAAGGAGACCGGGGAGAACGGCCCTGTCTATACTTGTCCAGCTTGTGGCCGTGACACGCTCTTGGAAGAGGAGGGAGGGTGCGCAAGCTGCGGTGAGGCGCTGGATTATACCTCGCAATGTATCAGATGCGGCGAGGGCATCAGCATACAGGATTTCCTTGATGGCATAGACGAAGGGCTTTGCTCGTATTGCTCCTACGTATCCGAGAAGGCGATGCGCGATTAGCTTAAATCGGGAAAGTGCCTACGCGGCCCGTTGCCGCCGCAAGTAGCCCGCAAGCCCCGCCTCCTGCTCAGGACTAAGCTCGTTGTTGACAGTCGTCCCGCCTTCGAAGCGAGTAGTCGAGGGGCCGAAGCGCCCGTTCACAAGCTCGCCGGGGAACATGGCGCGAAGGTCGAGGTCTTCACCGATTGAGCCATCACGCTTAATGCTGAACAAGCGCGCCTGATCCACAAGCAGGACGGAAACGCGATCCTTGAGTCCAAAAGTCATCTTAGCGACAAGATCGTTGAGCGCGAGCTTCACCTTGGCTCGGGCCTGATAGCGTTCGTCGGGATCATCGCTGTTCATGAGGGCGCGCACTTCATCAACGCGCTTCAAGTGCTGCTCGGGCGAGACTGCACCGGATGCGGCGGCAAGCCGTTCCTCAAGCGCCGAGATCGCCGCCTTGGCATCTTTAACCGTCTGCTTGATCCGGCGATAACCGGCTTGCGCATTGTCGTCTTCATCATCCTCAAGGGCGAGCGCGTAAGCCTTAGCCATGCGCTTTTCGTCGTCGGCGAGGCGGCGCTTGAGAGTCGCAAGCTCGGCTTCGAGCGGTGCCACTACGTCAGCCTTGCGGAAGTGTGAGGGATCAAGCGCGAGGTGAAGCAACTTGTCGAGGACACCCCGCTCGATCGCCTCATAATTCCAGCCCGCGCGGTTCTCGCATCCCCGCTTCCGAATGGCGCTGTCGCAATAGAGGTAATCCTCGCGCACCTTCGTGCCATCCGCGCGCACGGAAACCCCTCGCGAGCGCATCGTCATGATCGCACCGCAAGAGCACTTACCCAGCCCGCCAAACAGGTTCACCAGCGAGCGTCCGGGGCGCTGCTGAGCCATGAGCCGCACCGTGCGGCGATCGTTCACGCGGGCAAACGTCGCTTCATCGATCACGGCGGGGAAGTAGCCCCGGATAATCTCGCCATCGGGCGTGCGGCGCACGTCCGCCTTGGCCTTCCGGTGGGGCTGGTAGTCGCCCACGCAAGCCATGTTCGTGATGATTTTGTGAATGTAGCTGGCGTGCCAGCCATTCCCCTTCTTCTTACCCGTGCCCCACGGCTCCACGCCTTCAGCGTTGAGGCTATTGGCGATGGTGAACTTACCAACGCCAGCGTCGATATCGGCAAAGATGCGGCGAACGACGGCGGCGCGGTCGGGGATCAACTCGTATCCCGAGCGATCGGCCTTGAGACGCAACCAAGCGGGGCAAATCTTCGTCATGGCCCCGCCACGCTCGCGCTTGATCCGCCACGCCTCGCCAACGCGCTCGCTCTTGGCCTGCGACTCATCGAAGCCCCTGAAGGTTTCGAAAACGACGCTCAGCACCCCCATCATGTTCCGGTGGAGATCGTCACCCGTGATCTTGTGCCGTCCGTCCGCCGAGACGATCGTTGCCCCGGTGGCGCAAAGCGACTGGAGGAAGTTCATCACGACAAGGGGCGACTGGCGGCTGAGCCGATCGAGCTTTTCGACAATGATGGTAAGATCGTGCCCGCCATTGCGCTCAAGGCGTTCCTTGAGCTTGCCCAGATTGCCCGTGCGAATGTTATCGCCGGTCCAAGCGCTGCGACCTTCGTCCGTGATGCGCTCAACAACGGTATAGCCGTTACGCTCAGCGAAGCTCCCGCAAAGGGAAAGCTGGCGGGCGAGGGTGGTGCGGCCCTCTTTTGCCTGCTCAAGGCTGCTCCAGCGAGCGTAGACGATTGCCTTCATGGGCGAAGCTCCTTCCTCAAAAGTGCTGCCACAGATTTTGAATCTGTCTACTTTTTTCGTGTGGCGGCTCCATTGATTGTGACTTACCCAACCTGCTGATGGTGGGCCCACCGGGTGCGGGCAAGTCGCTGCTCGCGTCCTGCCTTCCCGGCATTCTCCCGCCGCTTGATTCGGGCGAGGCGCTGGAGGTCTCGATGGTCGCTTCGGTCGCAGGCACGCTCACGGGCGGCCGGATGACGCGGGCGCGGCCCTACCGCGCCCCGCACCACTCCGCCTCCATGGCGGCGCTGGTTGGCGGCGGCCTGCGAGTCCGGCCCGGTGAGGTCAGTCTGGCCCACCTGGGGGTGCTGTTCCTGGACGAACTGCCGGAGTTCCAGCGTGCGGTGCTCGATTCGCTGCGTCAGCCGCTGGAGACCGGAAACGTCAGCGTGGCTCGGGCGAACGCGCACGTCAGCTTCCCCGCGCGCGTCCAGCTGGTCGCGGCGATGAACCCATGCCGCTGCGGACATCTGGGGGACCCGGCACTGGCCTGCTCCCGGGCGCCGCGCTGTGCCGTCGACTATCAGGCGCGGGTGTCCGGCCCGTTGCTCGACCGCATTGACCTCCACCTGGAAATGCAGCCGGTGAGCGCCGCGGACCTCGCGCTGCCTGCGGCTGCCGAAGGATCGGCCGAGGTGGGGGCGCGGGTCGCCGCTGCCCGTGCCGTGCAGGCGCGCCGCTACCGGGACGTCGCCGCGCGCACCAATGCGGAGGCGGACGGTGAGGTGCTGGAGGCGACCGCCACGCCGGACGCCCCCGGCGCGAAGCTGCTCGCCCAGGCGGCAGAGGCGATGCGGCTTTCGGCGCGCAGCTACACGCGCGTGCTTCGCGTCGCCCGCACCATCGCGGACCTCGCGGGCGCAGAAACCGTCGGGCGCCTCCATGTCGCCGAGGCGCTCAGCTATCGCCGCCAGCCGCCGCGCGCCTGAGATGGAGCAGGGGTTCGCCTGATCGGCCGCAGCATATTCGCAGACTCTGGCGTTTGCGAATGCCCTGCCGTATAGCCCCGCCACCAGCTGTCCGGGGGACGGCGCGCACCGTGCGGGTGTGGTGAAATTGGTAGACGCGCCGGACTCAAAATCCGGTTCCGCAAGGAGTGTCGGTTCGAGTCCGACCACCCGCACCAGCTTCCAGAGTGATCTACCGCCAGGCGTGTTCGCGCTTACTCCGTGTCACGCGGCGCTGGCGCGATCTTGGCGAGGTCGATCTTCTCCCACCGTGGCTCCAGCCCCAGGCGCGCGTTGAACCGGGTGTTGAAGGTGAAGGGGTCTGCGGTCGGCGCCGTCAGCGCTTCCCCATAGAGGCGGCGAACGGCCGGCTCCGGATAGCCCATCAGCCCCAGCAAGGTCGGAAAGATCCGATAGTGGCTCATCCGGTTGCGGTTTGCCGCTGCCGCCTTGGTCCAGGAAAGCCCCGCCGGGGTGTCGCCGTCGATCACCACCAGCGGTACGAGCCCTTCCTGTGGCACCGGATCGCCGCTGCAATGGGTGTTGCTGCCCGGACTGCCGGTCTCGTGCAGGTCCTGCCCATGATCGGACGTGTAGATCAGCGTCGCCCGCGACAGGTCGGCGCCGTCGAGCAGCCGGTCGAAGAAGGCGCCGACGTTCCAGTCCAGCGTGTTGCGATAGGCGTTGCGGTAGCGGACCCATTCGGCAGCCGTGCCGCCGAAGCCGGTGCGATCCCCGGTGTCGCTGATCCCGACGTAGTGTCCACGGGCGAGGGCGGGGCGGTGACGCATGTAGGCGTCGGGGTATTTGTCGTGGACCGGGAAGTGCGCGCCGACCTTGTTGACCAGCACGAACTCCGGCGTGCCGTTGCGCAGCGATGCGCCCAGCGTATCGGCCACCGCCATGTCCCGGTCGCGCACGGCAACGCGATCGAACTGGACGAAGCGGTCGATCTGCTGCCGTTCCTGCGCGCCCATCAGGTTCTGGAGCCTGCCGCCCGTGCCCTGCGCGTCCAGGTAGACGGTGCGGAGGCCGGCAGCCTTCGCATAGTCGAAGATCGAGGGCATGGTGGCATTGATGCGGCGATAGTCTTCGCGGGTGCCGCCGTGGCGTAGCGTCACGTTGCTGCCGACGCTGCAATTGGTGATCGATGCCGCCAGGCCGAAGTCATGCACCGCGACGCCCGCCCGCGGCTGGAGTAGGCCGCTGCGTGCCCCGCTCGGGGAGTTCAGGTCGAGGTAGTTGCCCGCGACGCTCTCATCGACGATCAGCACGATGTCGCCGCTGGGCGGCCGCACCGGTCGAAGCGCCACCGCCTTCCGATGTGGCGCACCCTCCGCGAGGCGCTCGTAGAGGAAGAGGCTGGAGTAGGCGAGCGGGGTGAACGGGCCGGGGAGCCCCGTTCCGCCTTCGCCGCCGCGCACGAAGAGAATGCCGGCGAGCAGCAGGACCCCAGCCAAGGGAGCCACAGGAGCAAGCCTGCCAAGGAGCAGGCTGCCCTGCGGCGGCAGGACGAGGCCCGCGAACAACAGCAACGATCGCGCGAGCGTCCCCGCCATCGCCCCGGCATGCTGATCGATCGCCTCCGGTGCGGAGGCGGCCGAGTTCCACATGTTGATGAACGCGTCGTAGCTCATCGGCTCGCGCGTGATCGCCTCGTAGGAATCGAGGAAGAAGGCGGCAGCGCAGAGGAGCGCGGCTAGCGCCCAGCGCAGCGCCCAAGGCCGGGTAAAGGCGGCGGCAACGAGCGCCAATGCCAGCAGCCCGAAGAGCCCGAGGTAGATCGGCAATCCCGGCGAGAGTCCCAGCGACTGGAGCCGCTCGGCAATGCCGCCCGCGCCGGTGAGCAGGTAGACCAGGATCAGGAGCAGCTTGGCAGTCGTTCGCATGGCGCTCAGCAGACGGAAAAGGAGATGGGTTCGATCGTCATGCGCACGGGCAGGACCGCCTCTGCATCGCCGTCGACCTGTACCGGCAGCGAATCGTCGGCCTCTACCGACAGGTCGGTGCACGAGAACGCGACGAGGTTGGCGGCATCCGAGGGGCAGCGCCCGCGCAGCAGCGCCCATGCGAAGCGGACAACGTCGCGGCGCCTAGCCGTCCGCAGCGCGACCACATGCATGATGGGCCGGGTGCGGTCCGCTTCCGGCGCAAAGCTCCACGGACCGGCGAAGAAGCGGCCCTTGGCCACATAGACCGCCTCGCACGTCAGTTCGCCGGCCTCCCAGGCGATCCGGATCGGCTTGCGCGGCCAGTTCAGGAGCACCCGGAAGAAGGCGACCCCATAAGCGAGGCGGCCGATCCGCCGCTTCAGCCGCGGCGACACGGCCGCGACCGCCTGGCTGTCCGGTCCCACGCTGGCGCAGGAAAGGCACAGCGCCGGGCCCACGCGCAGGGCATGGTGCCGCGGCCGCTCCCGGTTCTCGAGCGCATAAGCGGCGTAGCGATCCGGATCGAGCGGGGAGCGTAGCTCCCGATGCGCCAGGTTGACGGTTCCTGCCGGATAGATGCTGAGCGGAAGGTCACGTTCGGCCGCCAACATTGCGGCGGCGACGTGTCGGATGGTGCCGTCCCCGCCCATCACGCAGACGTGGCTGACATCCTCTGCGATGGTGACCGGCCGCCCCGGCCCGCATTCGGTGAGCACCACTTGCGCGCCGGCCCGCTCGAAGCCCGTGCGGATCCTCGCCAGCGTCGATCCGCGCACCCGGCCTGCCGACGGGTTCACCACGATCTGGATGCGGTGGCCGCCTTCGTTCAACTGGTTGCGTCCCTGAGCAAGCCTGCCGCAGCGGCAACTGGGGCAGACCCTAGAGGTCGCGGGCGCGCGATCAAGCAATGCGCGAGCGGGCGGGGCCTCGCACTGCTCCTAAGTGGGACGATCCTCAGCGCGCGCGAACCCGCGCCGGGTTGCCGGCGGCGACTGCTCCGCTGGGGATGTCGCGCGTGACGACGCTGCCCGCACCAATCAGCGCGTCGTCGCCGATGGTGATGCCGGGCAAGAGGATGGCGCCGCCGCCGATCCAGACGTTGGCACCGATCACGATCGGACGGCCCCACTCCAGGCCCGCGGCGCGCTTGGCCGGATCGCGGGGATGATCGGCCGTCAGGATCTGCACGCCGGGACCGATCTGCGTGCCGTCGCCGATGCGGACCTCCACCACATCCAGGATGACGCAGTTGAAGTTCAGGAAGACGCCCGCGCCGAGATGGATGTTGGTGCCATAGTCGCAGTGAAAGGGCGGCCGGATCGTGGCGCCCAGACCCACCGAGCCCAGACGTGCGCGCAGCAATGCCTCGCGCTCCGCCGTTCCAGTCGCGGCGTTGAACCGCTGCATCCACTCGGCGGCGGCTTCCTGGTCGGCAACGATCTCGGGATCGCTCGCACGATAGGGCTCGCCGGCGAGCATCTTCTGCTTCTCGGAAGGTCCTGTCACTGGGAAGCGCCTCCGCGGACCGGCCGCCGGTAAGATGGCGGATGCCCTGCTGGAGGGCTGGTGCCGGTTGCAGGAATCGAACCCGCGACCTTCGGTTTACAAAACCGCTGCTCTACCAGCTGAGCTAAACCGGCGTTGCGCCCCCCTTGCGTCAGAGAACGCCGAAGGTCCAGCCTTCGCTTCGCCGAATTGTGGGCGTGAGCGCCGCGGGTTGCCACAGTTCGGGTGTCCGGGCGACCCGCCGAAGCCAGGCCGCGGCCATGATCGCATCGGTGGCGTGGTCGTCATATCGGTTGAGCGGCGTGTGCCGGCGGCTGCCGAGCGCCTCCAGCGCCGCGTCGAGGGCCTGCGGGTCCCGCAGCTTGCTCAGCCCCTTGCGCACCCCGGCCGCACGCGCTGCGACCGTGGTGTAGATCTCGACCACCAGTGCGCCCTGCGCCGGCGGTGGGTCGAACGGCCAGATCGGAACCTTGGAGCCGAGATGGTGGAGCAATCGCATGCCCGCGAAGCTCGCCTTGGCGACCTGGGCCGCACCGATCGCGTCATAGAGCGTGGAGGCCCGGCCGATCCCGCTCGCGTTATAGGCCGCTTCGCACCGACGGTAGTGCAGGAACTGCGCCTTCGCACCGTCGCGGGCGCCGAGATAGAAGTGGCTGCCGCGCCGCCGCTCCAGGAAGGAAGCGGCGCCCAGGTCCGCGTCGGGGCAGTCGGCCTCGACATAGGCCCAGAACGCGCGCGCCGTCGAAGGCGTCGGCTCGCCGGGCAGATAGGCGCCCCGCTCGATCCATGGCGGCGCGAAGCTGAAGTCGAACCCGACCAGCAACGGCGTGTCCGCCTGCGCCTTCAGCCAGTGGAGGACGTCCGTGCGGGACCAGACGCCGCGGGGTGGCACCACCAGTTCGGGCGCGGCGCTGCCTGCCTCGCAGAGCGCGACCGCGATCCCCTTGTGACGGTGTCCCTTGGCGCCTGACCAGTCGATCGCGGCGAAGCGGGTGAAGTGCTCGGGGGCCGTCAGCTTGCCGCATCCGGGTTGCGACCGTGGCGCCGCGCGTCCCACCACGCCATGCGCTCGCTCAGCCGTTTCTCGAAGCCGCGCTCGGTCGGGGCGTAGAACTGCTGCGGCGGCAGTTCCTCCGGCCAGTAGTTGGCGCCGGAGAAGCCGTCGTCGCTGTCGTGGTCATAGGCATAGCCCTCGCCATAGCCGATCTCCTTCATCAGCTTGGTGGGAGCATTGAGGATGTTTTGCGGCGGCATCAGCGAGCCGGTCTCCTTCGCCGATCGCCACGCCGCCTTCTGCGCCTTGTAGGCGGCATTCGACTTGGGCGCGGTCGCGCAATAGAGGCACGCCTGCACGATCGCGAGTTCCCCCTCGGGCGAGCCGAGGAAGTCATAGGCGTCCTTGGCGGCGAGGCATTGCACCAGCGCCTGCGGGTCGGCGAGGCCGATGTCCTCGCTGGCGAAGCGCGTGATCCGCCGCAGCACGTAGAGCGGTTCCTCGCCCGCGGTCAGCATCCGCGCGAGATAGTAGAGCGCCGCCTGGGGATCCGATCCGCGCAGCGACTTATGAAGCGCGGAGATGAGGTTGTAGTGCCCCTCGCGATCCTTGTCATAGACGGCCATGCGCCGCTGGAGCAGCGCGGAAAGGCTGGCGGGGTCCAGCGGCGCGTCCAGCTGGATGGAGAACAGCGTTTCCGCCTGGTTGAGCAGGAAGCGGCCATCGCCATCGGCGCTCGCGACCAACGCCGCCCGCGCGTCTGCGTCGAGCGGGAGCGGGCGACCCTCGGCCTCCTCGGCGCGGGTGAGCAGCGTCTCCAATGCCTCTGCGTCGAGCCGGCGCAGGATCAGCACCTGCGCGCGCGAGACGAGCGCGGCGTTGAGTTCGAACGACGGGTTCTCGGTGGTCGCCCCGACCAGCGTCACCGTGCCGTCCTCGACATAGGGCAGGAAGCCGTCCTGCTGCGCGCGGTTGAACCGGTGGATCTCGTCCACGAACAACAGCGTGCGGCGGCCGAGCCGGCCATGGTCCCGTGCCTCGGCGAACACCTTCTTCAAATCGGCGACCCCGAAGAACACCGCCGAGATTGATGCGAAGCGCAACCCGACGGCGTCCGCAAGCAGCCTCGCGATCGTCGTCTTGCCGGTTCCCGGCGGCCCCCACAGCACCATGGAAGAGAGCTTTCCGGCTGCGACCATGCGGCCGATCGCGCCTTCGGGACCGGTCAGGTGCGACTGGCCCACCACCTCCTCCAGGCGGCGCGGACGCAGCCGATCGGCGAGCGGACCCGTGGTGGGCACCTCGGCGGGGGCAGGCGGATCGAAGGCAGCAAAAAGGTCGGCCATGTCGCCGATATAGGCGTCGACGCGAAAATGCGCAGCCTTGTGCGACAGCGTCTTGCGCGAACCAATCTAAGATATATCTTGCACTATCGAACTTACACAGGAGCTTCCATGTTCGGCATGCATCATCATTCCCGCCGCCACCATGACGGTCGCGGCGGCTGCGGCTCGGGCGAGCGGCCTGATAGCCGTCGCTTCGCCGGCCCCTGGGGCGGCGGTCCCTTCGGCGGCGGCTTCGGCGGCTGGGACCATGAGGCGGAGGGACGGGGCGGTCGTGGCGGCCGCCGTCGCCTCTTCGACGGCGGCGATCTGCGGCTGGTCCTGCTCGCACTCATCGAGCAGCAGCCGCGTCACGGCTATGACCTGATCCGGGAGATCAAGGAGCGCACCGGCGGCGTCTACGCCCCGAGCCCGGGCGTCGTGTATCCGACCCTGACCCTTCTCGCCGACATGGCGCTGATCGAGGAACAGGCGGAAGCGGCCGGGCGCAAGGCCTATGCGATCACCGAGGCAGGCGTTGCGCATCTCGACGAGCAGCGCGAACAGGTCGAGGCGCTGCTCGGACGCTTGGCGCAGGTCGGAACCATGACCGCACGCACCAGCGGCGGCCCGGTCAAGCGCGCGATGGGCAATCTGCGCACCGTGCTGGGCCAGCGGCTGGCCGGAGAGGAGGTGCCGCCCGAGACGCTGCACGAAGTGGCCGCCATTCTGGACGAAGCCGCCCAGCGCATCGAGCGTCTCGCATGAGCGCCGGCGCGTTCAGCGCGGCGGCCGAGGTGCCGACCGCATCCGGCAGCCGCTATCTCCAGCAGCTCTGCAAGCACTGGAGTCACAATCTGCAGGTGGAGTTCACCCCCGAGCGAGGCACCGTGGTGTTCCCGCACAACGCGCGCGGGGCGAACTTCCCAGCAGACGGGCGCGCTTCGTTCGAAGCCGGCGAGGCGACGTTGACCGTGCGGATCGATGCCAGCTCCGCGGAGCAGTTGGAGGCGTTGAAGCAGGTCGTCGCGTCGCATCTCGACCGCTTCGCCTTTCGCGAGGCGCCGCTGGCCTTCGACTGGAAGGCTGCCTGATCCGGCGGCGCGGGCGCTGGATCAGTGCCCGCGCCGCCCCAGTATCTGAAGATAGGCGTCGAGCACCGCCTGGTTGGCGGTGTCCCAGCGATAGCGCTGCGCCTTGGCATGGCCGGCAGCGCCCATCGCGCTCCGCAGCTCCCCATCGCGGATGATCCGCTGGAATGCGTCGGCATAGGCGGTGACGTCGCGCGGCGGCACCAGCACGCCCGTCACGCCGTCGTCGATCAGGTCCACCGCGCCGGTGGCGCGGGCTGCGACCACCGGCACTCCGGCGGCCATGGCTTCGGACGTGACCTGCCCCCAGGTCTCGGTGACGCTGGGGTTGAACAGCACGTCCATGGAGGCGACCGCCCGGCCCAGTGCATCGCCGCGCTGGAAGCCGGCAAAGGCGGCGTCGGGAACGCGCTCCGCGAACCAGTCGCGCGCGGGTCCTTCGCCGATCACCAGCACCTTGTGCCGCACGCCGCGGTCGCGCAGCAGCGCCACCACATCGGCAAAGATGTCGAGCCCCTTTTCCAGCACCAGCCGGCCGAGGAAGCCGATCGCCACCTCATCATCGGTGACGCCTAGGGCTCTGCGCCATTCCAGGCTGCGCGCGCCCGGGTGGAAGCGGTCGTGGTCGACGCCGCGGCCCCACAGCCCGATCGGCGTCGTCACGCCCCAGCCGCGGATCAGCGCCTCGATCGACGGCGTGGGCACCATCACCTGATCGGACCGGTTGTAGAAACGGCGCGACAGGGTCGTGAAGATCGGCTCCAGAAACCCCATCCCATAATAGCTGGCATAGGTTTCGAAGCGTGTGTGGAGCGAGGCCAAACAGGCGACGTCGTGCCGCCGTGCCCAGCTGACGGCGCGGTGACCCAGCACGTCGGGTGCCGAGACATGGACGATGTTCGGCCGGAAGCCGGCGAGATCCCGGCGGATCGAGGCGGGCAGGCCGAGCCCGAGCCGATACTCGCCCCGCCCGCCCGGCAGGCCGATCGAAGGCACGCTCACCAGCTCGCCCGTGGGCGCGAACGCCGCATTCTCCGCAGTCGGGGAATAGACGCGCAACGTCACGCCGTGCGCGAGCAGATGGCCGGCAAGCAGGTTCAACGCATGGTTCGCGCCATCGCGCACGTAATTGTAGTTGCCACTGAAAAGGGCGACACGAAGGTCGGACGGCTGCATGGAGGCGGCCCATAGCCCCCCATGCCCGCGCACGCCACCGGAACGATTCGCCGTCCGCCGCGCTTGCTCCCGAACAGGCGGAGAGATGTAATGGCGAACGGCTATTCCAAGGGCGACAAGGTCAGCTGGAGCTGGGGCAAGGGCACGGCCGAGGGCAAGGTCGAGGAGAAGTTCGAGCGGCGGGTCCAGCGCACGATCAAGGGAAGCAAGATCGTCCGCAACGGCTGCAAGGAAAATCCGGCCTACCTCATCGTCCAGGAAGACGGCGGCAAGGTGCTGAAGGAAGGCTCCGAGCTGCACTGAGCGGGCGGTGGCAGGCGGCGGGCCGCTGCTCGATATTCCCCTTTCGTTCTGCGCGTGCTAGGGGCGGGGCATGGCAAAACCCCGGAAGCGCTACGTCTGTCAGCAATGCGGTTCGGTAACCGCGCAATGGGCGGGCCAGTGCGGCGACTGCGGGGATTGGAACACGCTGGTCGAGGACGCCGGCGCCGTCGTGACGCCCTTCCAGGCGCGGCACAATCTCCAGTCCGGCGGACGCGCGATCCAGCTCTCCGGGCTCGACAGCGACATCCCGCTTCCGGATCGGATGGCGACCGGCATCTCCGAACTCGACCGGGCGCTGGGCGGCGGCTTCGTCGAGGGCTCGGCGACGCTGATCGGCGGCGATCCGGGGATCGGCAAGTCGACGCTGCTGCTCCAGGCGACCGCCCGGCTCGCGCTGGCGGGCAAGTCCGTCGCCTATGTCTCGGGCGAGGAGGCGGCCGACCAGGTGCGGCTGCGGGCGCGGCGCCTGGGATTGGGCAACGCGCCGGTCCAGCTGGCGGCGGCGACCTCGGTGCGGGACATCCTCACGACGCTGGGCGAAGGGCAGGCGCCCGACCTGCTCGTGATCGATTCGATCCAGACCATGCACTCCGACCTGATCGAGGGGGCGCCGGGCACCGTCAGCCAGGTGCGCGCCTCGTCGGGGGAACTGATCCGCTTTGCCAAGGAGCGCGGCACGGCGCTGGTGCTGGTCGGCCATGTCACCAAGGACGGCTCGATCGCCGGGCCGCGGGTGCTCGAGCACATGGTGGACACGGTGCTGGCTTTCGAAGGCGAGCGCAGCCACCAGTATCGCATCCTGCGCGCGGTGAAGAACCGCTTCGGCGGCACCGACGAGATCGGCGTCTTCTCGATGGCGACGGAGGGCTTGAGCGAAGTTTCCAACCCGTCGTCGCTGTTCCTCACCAGCCGCGACGAGAGCGTCACCGGTACGGTGGTGTTCCCGGCGCTGGAGGGAACCCGCCCCGTGCTGGTCGAGGTGCAGGCGCTGACGGTGCGGCTCGCCTCCGGCGCCACGCCCCGCCGTGCGGTCGTCGGCTGGGATTCGGGGCGGCTGGCGATGATCCTGGCGGTGCTGGAGGCACGCTGCGGCCTCGCCTTCGCAACCTCCGAAGTCTATCTCAACATCGCGGGTGGCTACCGCGTGCAGGATCCTGCCGCCGATCTCGCCGTCGCAGCGGCGCTCGTGTCCGCGCTCTCCGAACGGCCCGTCCCGACCGATGCGATCGCGTTCGGTGAAGTGGCGTTGTCGGGGGAGGTGCGTCCGGTCGCCCATGGTGCGCTGCGGTTGAAGGAGGCGGGCAAGCTCGGCTTCGGACGTGCGATGGTGCCAGGTGCCCAGGGGGTGGAGGGGACCAGTCTCACCCTGTCGACCTTTCGCAACCTGCCGGCCTTCGTCGATCACATGCTGGGCCGCTGAGGGCACGACTCGACTTCGCGAAGACGCCCCGATAGGGGGGCGAGCAGGCGCTGGGGAGGGCATCGATGGAACTGACCGCACTCGACATCGTGGTGCTGCTGATCGTCGGCGGTGCCGCTCTGCTGGGCCTCAAGCGCGGCTTCGTGACCGAAGTGCTGTCGCTGATGGCCTGGATCTTCGTCGTCTTCGCGATCAAGCTGTTCCACACGCCGGTGAGCGCGGCGCTGGTGGGCGTGATCGGCACTTCGGCGGGCGCGGCGACGCTGGCCTTCGCGCTGATCGCCGGCATCGTTTATTTCCTGGGGCGGCTCGTGGCCAATGGCGTGGGCTCGCGCACCCGCACCTCGATCCTGGGGCCGGTCGATCGCGCGCTCGGCTTCGGTTTCGGCGCGGTGAAGGGCCTGGTGCTGTGCAGCCTTGGCTTCCTCCTGCTGGTGCTGGTGATCGACACCATCGCGGGCGGGCCGAAGCGCCGGCCGGACTGGATCACCCAGTCACGCACCTATGCGCTGCTCGATTCCACCAGCGCCGGCATCGCCGACATCGTCTACCGGCGCCGGCGTGGCGAGCCGATGTTCGGGGAAGCCGCGGCGAACACGTCCTACTGATGATTTTTGGGGCGCCTTGCCCCTCGCACCCAGCGCATCGGCGGTCTACATGCACCGCGTGACCGCGCCGCTCTACAACACCGAGATCCTGCGGCTTGCCGCAACCATCCCCCACCAGCAGCGGCTGGAGTCGCCCATGGCCAGCGTCGAGAAGCGCTCGCCGGTGTGCGGCAGTCGCGTCACCGTCGACCTCAACCTCGATGCCGCGGGGCGGGTATCCGAACTCGGCATGCTGGTGCGCGCCTGCGCACTCGGCCAGGCATCCTCGTCGCTGATGGCGGCGCATGCGATCGGCCGCACGCCCGAGGAACTGGACGCGGCACGCGAGGCGCTGTCGGATTGGCTCGCGGGCGGGAAGGGACCCCCCGACTGGCCCGGCCTCGCCTTGTTCGAGCCGGCGCTACCGCATAGCGCCCGCCACGCCTCGATCCGCCTCGCGTTCGAGGCTGCGGCCGAGGCCGCTCGATCCGCTCGCGAAGGGCGGCCGGGCTGATGGAGGCACATTCCGCCACGTCGTTCGTCCGCGACTTCGCCCCGCTGCTTGGGGCAGCGCTTCTGTTCGTTCTGATCTTCCGCAAGCTGAAGCTCGGCGCGACGCTGGGCTTCCTGGTTGCGGGCGTCGTGGTCGGGCCGCAGGTCCTGGGGCTCGTCGGGGACGCCGAGGCCAAGATGGGCATCGCGGAGCTCGGCATCACGCTGCTCCTGTTCCTCGTCGGGCTGGAACTCAGCCCGTCGCGGCTGTGGCGGATGAAGCGGGACATTTTCGGGTTCGGCCTGCTTCAGGTGACCTTGTGCGGCATCGCCATCACCGGCGTCGTCTGGCTGTTCACGCACTTCACCGTCCCCGCCGCCCTCGCGCTGGGTCTGCCGCTGGCGCTGTCCTCGACCGCCCAGGTGCTGCCGATGCTGCAGTCCGCCGGGCGCCTGAAGACGCCGTACGGCGAGCGCGCCTTCTCGATCCTCCTGTTCCAGGATCTGTCGATCGTCCCGCTGATCACCATCGTGGCGGCGCTTTCGCGCAATCCGGACGATGTGGGCGGCCCCCCGGGATGGATGCTGGCGCTCTACACGGTGCTGGCGATCACCGGATTGATCCTCGCCGGCCGCTTCCTGTTGCGACCGCTCTTCCGCCTGATCGGCAATCTGGGCGAGCGCGAGATGTTCGTGTTCGCGGGCCTGTTCACGGTCATCGCTTCCGCGGCGATCATGGAGGCGCTCGGTCTTTCGACCGCCCTCGGCGCCTTCATCGCAGGGGTGATGCTGGCCGACAGTCCGTACCGCCACGAGCTCGAGGCGGACGTCGAGCCGTTCCGCGCGATCCTGCTCGGCCTGTTCTTCCTCTCGGTGGGCATGCTGCTCGATCTCTCGGCCATCGCCGAGCGGCCGGTGTTCGTGACGGGCATGGCGCTGGCGCTGATCGCGACCAAGGCCGTGGTGATCGGGCTCCTTGCGCTGCTGTTCGGTATGCCGTGGCGCAAGGCCCTGGCGCTCGGCCTCCTGCTGAGCCAGGGCGGCGAATTCGGCTTCGTGCTGTTCGCCCAGGCCCAGCATGCCCTGCTGATCGCGCCCGAGGCTGCCAGCGTGTTCGGTGCCGTCGTCACGCTCTCGATGGCCACGACGCCGTTCCTGATGATGCTGACCCGCCGCTTTCGCATGGAGCCCCAGGCGAGCACCGACGGGCTTGATGGTCCCAAGCACGACGGCGCCGCGGCACTGGTGATCGGCTACGGCCGCTTCGGGCAGACGGTCGGGCAGATGCTGATCGGCCAGGGTATCAGCGTGACGCTGATCGACACGGACCCGGTGACGATCGAGCGTGCCGGCAACTTCGGCATGAAGGTATACTACGGTGACGGCACTCGGATCGATACGCTGCGCCGGGCGGGCGCGGACGAGGCGCAGTTGCTGCTGTTCTGCATCGATGGCCAGCAGATGGAGCCGGGCGATCTCGAAGCGGTGAAGCTCGCCTTCCCCGATGCCGTGATCTTCATGCGCGTGTTTGATCGCCTGTCGATCCTTCGCCTGAAGGGTGCTCCGGTCGAGGGCTATGTCCGCGAAGTGCTCGACTCCGCAGTCGCCATGGCGCGCAAGGCGATGGCGTGCGTCGGCGTCGACGAGACGGAGATCGACCGGACCGAAGAGGCCTATCGCAACCTGGACACCAAGCGGCTCGCCCAGCAGCTCGAGGCGCAGGACCTCTATGCCGGGCGCGAGGCGATGTTCAGCCAGGAACGGGGAAGCGCCGCCCGCGACGGACTTTCGCGCGAGGCGTGAGGGAAGGGAACGGTCGATGAACCTGCTGATGATTCTGGCCGCATTGTCCGGCGCGCTCGCAGTGGGCGCGGGCGCCTTTGGTGCGCATGGCGCCGAGGGCCAGGCGCGGGAATGGCTGCAAACGGGCGGCCAGTATCAGCTCGTCCACGCCGTCGCGGCGCTGGTCGCGCTGCGGCTGGAGGCGCGCGGGCCCGCATGGCTGTTCGTGGCCGGGGCGCTGATCTTTGCCGGTACGCTCTATGCGATGGCCTTCGGGGCGCCGCGCTGGCTTGGCGCCGTCACTCCGATCGGGGGCACGCTGCTGATCCTCGGCTGGCTATGGCTGGCCTGGACGGGCCTGCGCGGCTGAGCTCAGCGCGGCTGCGTGTCGAGGAACGCCGCGATCTCTTCCAGCGCCACGCCGCGATCGACATAAGTCTGGCCGATCCCGTGCGCGAGCAGCAGCGCGAGCGTTCCGCCCTCCATCTTCTTGTCGTGCCGCATATGGTCGACCAGCCGAGCGCCGCTTGCCGAGATCCCGGCCCCTGCAAGGCCGTCCGGAAGACCCGCCGCGCGCAGGTGCGCCGCCACGCGTGCTGCATCCTCGGGCGGGCACAGGCCGCGGCTCGCTGAGAACGCGAAGGCGAGTGCCATGCCTGCCGCAACCGCTTCGCCGTGCAGCAGCGACCCGTCGAAGCCTGCCTCCGCCTCCAGCGCATGGCCGAAGGTATGGCCGAGGTTGAGCAGCGCGCGTCGGCCGCTCGTCTCGCGCTCGTCCTCCCCGACGATGCGCGCCTTGGCTGCGACCGATCGCGCGATCGCGATCTCGCGCGCTTCCGGGTCCCTCGCGAGCAGCCGGTCGGCATTGCGCTCGCACCAGGCGAAGAACTCGGGATCGTCGATCAGGCCGTATTTGGCCACCTCGGCATAGCCCGCGCGGACCTCGCGCAATGGCAGGGTGTCGAGCGTCGTCGGATCGATGAGCACGATCGCCGGCTGGTGAAAGGCGCCGACGAGGTTCTTGCCGGCCCGCGTGTTGATGCCGGTCTTGCCGCCCACCGACGAATCGACCTGCGCCAGCAGGGTGGTCGGCACCTGCACGAACCCGCAGCCGCGCTTCAGGATGGCGCTCGCGAAGCCCACCAGGTCCCCGATCACGCCGCCGCCGAGCGCAATCACATGATCGCGCCGCTCGACCCCAAGTGCGAGCAGCCGGTCCATCAGCAGTTCGAGCGTGGCCCAGCTCTTGGAACCTTCGCCGGCGGGCAGCACGATCGCCTCGCTCGCGATACCCGCGGCCGAGAGCGACGCGCGCAGCGTCTCCAGGTGCGGCGCGACCGCCTCGTCCGCCACGATCGGCATCGGCCTGCCGCGTGCGATCGGCGCCAGCAAATCCCCGGCTCGCGCGAGCAGCCCCGCCTCGATGACGACGTCATAGCTGCGGGTGCCGAGCGAAACGGGAATGGTGGTCACGGGCGGATCGCCTCCAAGATGGCGTTGACGGTGGCTTCGTGCGGGGCCTGCTGGCTGACGATGTGCACGGGCGCCATGGCGTAGAACGGGTTGCGCACCGCGGCGAGCTCGGTCAGCACCGTCTTGGCATCTTTGCCGCGCAACAGCGGGCGGTGGTCGCGCCGGCCGACCCGCTCGGCGAGGACTGCCGGAGAAGCATCGAGCCAGACGGCGAGGCCATGTTCCAGGATCAGCGCGCGCGTCTCTTCGTTGATGAAGGCGCCGCCACCGGTGGCGATCACTTTGGGGCTGCCGTCGATCAACCGGGCGATGACGCGGCGCTCCCCGTCGCGGAAATGCGCTTCGCCGAACCGCTCGAACATCTCGGCAATGGTCATGCCGGCGGCGCGCTCGATCTCATTGTCCGCGTCGACGAAGGGCAGGCGCATGCGGTGCGCCAGCCGGCGACCGACGGTGGATTTGCCCACGCCCATCAGCCCGACCAGCACGATCGGCTTTCCGCTCCACGGCGGTGTCGAGGCATGGGTTTGCAGCATCGTGGCCGGCGCTATACAGCGTGGCGGCGCGCGGGCAAAAAGCTTGTGCGCCCGCTTCGCAATCGTGAGTTTTCGTCCGCCATGTCCCGATCGCTTGTCATTCTGATCGTCGTCCTGCTGGTTCTCGTCGGCGGGCTGTTCTTCCTGGCGGGCCGCCAGACGGAGAAGCAGCCGGTGCAGGTCGAAAAGGCGGTCTCGCTTGAAAATCTCCAGAACTAGCAGCTTCGCCTCGGTTCTGGTGCTGGCCGGCCTCGTCGGCCTGCCGGCGCTGGGCCAGGACGTACCCGAATCGCTGCTGCCGCCCGGGTTCAACGATCCGGTCGCGCCGGCGCCTGCGCCCGGCGCGCAGCAGCCGACGGCACGGCCCTCCGGGTTGCCGCAGGCGCCGATCGCGGGTCCTGCACCGATTCCGACGCCCACGCCGACCCCGACGCCGACCGCAACGGCGCGGCCGGTCGACCCGAAGCTGCTCGCGCAGTATGAGCTGCCGGAATATGCGCGGCGATCGACTGCGCACATCGGCATTGACGGCGCAGGGCTGGGCCGCAACGCGTTCGCCGGGGCCGACGGCCGTATGCTGGAGACGCTGATGCGCCGGCTCGATGCGCCGGTTGCGTCGCGCTGGCTGTCGATCGCGCTGCGGCGTGCGCTCGCCTCGGACGTGGACACGCCTGCGCGAGTCAATGGACCGGACTTCGCCGCCGAGCGCGCCTGGCTGCTGCTGCGGATGGGGGAAGCGCCCACCGCGCGCGCCGTGGTGCAGTCGGTCGATGGCGAGAATTACACGCCCAAGATGTACCAGGTCGCCATGCAGGCAGCGCTGGCGACGGCCGATCCGGCAGCGATGTGCGGCATCGTGGAGCCGGCGCAGCGTGTCTCGCAGGAGCGTGGCTGGCAGCTCGCCCGTGCGATGTGCGCCGGACTTGCGGGCGAGCCCAAGCAGGCGGGCGTGCTGATCGACCAGGCGCGCCGTGCCTTCCGCCGGCGTGCAGTCGGTGCCGACATCGACCTGAAGCTCGCCGAGAAGGTGCTGGGCGCAGGGGCGCAGGGCCGCCGATCGGTGACGATTGAATGGGACGGCGTGGAGCAGCTCAGCGCCTGGCGCTGGGGCCTCGCCAATGCGACCGCCGTGGAAATCCCGGCCGCGCTGTTCGACACGGTCGGGCCGCAGGTCCGGTACTGGAACGCGCTGATGCCTGCGATTCCTCCCGAGCGCCGCGTGCCGGATGCCGAGCTTGCCGCTGCTCAGGGGGTGCTGTCGAGCAGCGCCCTGGTCGATCTCTATGCCACGGTCGGCGAGCTGGACGATTCGCCGAGTGACCTGACCGCCGTCGCACGCGACCTCCGTGAGGCTTTTGCCGCAGCGCAGGTCGCCGATCGCATGACGGCCCTGCGCCAGGTGTGGACCGGCGCGACCGACGTCCAGCGCAGCTATGCACGGCGCGTGCTCACCGCGCGCGCCGCATCGGCGATTCCGGCGTCTGCAGACTATGCTGCGGACGCGGATGCGCTCGTTGCTTCGATGCTGTCGGCCGGGATGGACCTGCGGGCGCTTCGTTGGCGCTCGGTGGCACCGGAGGGCGGTGACGCCTGGGCGATGCTGGCGGTTGCCGATCCGCGTGCCCGGCAGGTGTCGCAGCGCACCGTGTCGCGATACGCCGACGGCGACGCGCGCAAGGGACAACTGCTGCTCGCCGGCCTTGCGGGCCTGGGCAGGCTGCCGGCAGAGGACGCTACGGAACTGGCGCAGTCGCTGGGCGTGCCGATCGGCGCGGAGAACGCCTGGACCCGCGCCATCACGCTTGCGGCCGGTCGCGACCAGCCGGGCACCGTCCTGGTGCTCGCCGCGGTTGGCATGCAGACGCGGGACTGGCGCGGCGTTTCGCCCCAGGCGCTGTTCCATATCGTCGCCGCCTTGCGGGCGGTTGGGCTTGAAGGGGAAGCGCGGATGATCGCTGCCGAGGCGATCGCACGCGCGTGAGCGAAGGCGGCGCGCCCGCCGGCGGCGATCGCATCCTGATCGACCGCTTCCTGGAAATGCTGGCGGCGGAAGCGGGTGCGGCGCGCAACACGTTGCTTGCCTATGGCACCGATCTGCGGCTCGCATCGGACGCGCTCGCGGGCCGGCTTGCCGATGCCGATCGTCCGGCGCTGGAACGGCTCGCCGAAGGCTGGGGTGATCTCTCGCGCGCCACCGTTGCGCGCAAGTCGGCCGCCTTGCGGCGCTTCTTCGCCTTTCTTGCCGATGAGGGGCTCCGCGGGGACGATCCCGGCCGCGCGCTGCCACGGCCCGGAAGCGCGCGGCCGCTGCCGCGGACGCTGTCTTCGGCAGATGTGGACCGCTTGTTCGAGGCCATCGAGGCTCGGATCGCGCGCGATCCCCCGAACCCGCTCGACCTGCGCCTCGCGGCCCTGGTGGAGCTGCTCTACGGTTCGGGGCTGCGGGCAACCGAACTCGTGTCCCTGCCACGCACCGCCATCGCAACCGATCGGCCCTATCTGATCCTGCGCGGCAAGGGTGGGCGCGAGCGGATGGTTCCGGTCTCCGATCGCGCGCGCGCCGCCGTCGCCAGCTGGCGCGCCCATGTCCCGGCAGACAAGGCCTGGCTGTTCCCCTCCGGCAAGGCGCATCTGTCGCGCATCCGCTTGTTCCAGCTGCTGAAGGCCTTGGCCGCGGAGGCGGGGATCCCGCCCGACCGCGTCAGTCCGCACGTGCTGCGCCATGCCTTTGCCACCCACCTGCTGGAGGGAGGCGCCGACCTGCGTGCGCTGCAGGCGATGCTGGGCCATGCCGACATCGCCACCACCGAAATCTATACGCACGTCGACAGCCAGCGGCTGGTCGAGCTGGTCAATGCGCGCCATCCGCTCGTTGACGCCCTCCGCCGGGCACCGTAACCGGCAGCCTGAGACTTGTTCGCCCCGCAGCCCTGTCGCCGCGAGGAGCGGCAGCGCACCTATTCGAGACGGAACCCGAGTTGATGGCCACCTTTCTGGATTTCGAGAAGCCGATCGCCGAGCTGCAGGGCCGGATCGACGAGCTGCGCGACACCGCGGCCGGCGGAGAGGTCGATATCGAGGCGGAGATCTCGAAGTTGCAGGGCAAGTCCGATCGCCTGCTGCGCGACACCTATGCCAAGCTGACGCCGTGGCAGAAGACGCAGGTCGCGCGCCATCCCGAGCGGCCGCACTTCAAGCATTATGTCGCCGCGCTGATCGAGGGCTTCATGCCGCTGGGTGGCGATCGCGCCTTTGCCGACGATTCCGCGATCATCGGCGGTCTCGGTCGGCTCAACGGCCGCAAGGTGATGGTGATCGGCCATGAAAAGGGCGACGACACCGCCAGCCGGTTGAAGCACAACTTCGGGATGGGCAAGCCAGAGGGCTATCGCAAGGCGATTCGCCTGATGCAGCTCGCCGACCGGTTCGGCCTGCCGGTGGTGACGCTGGTCGACACCTCTGGTGCGTTTCCCGGCATCCAGGCAGAAGAGCGCGGCCAGGCGGAGGCGATCGCTCGCTCGACCGAGGCGAGCCTTGCGCTCGGCGTGCCGATGGTTGCCGCGATTCTCGGCGAGGGCGGCTCCGGTGGCGCGGTGGCGCTGGCGGCCGGCAACCGGGTGCTGATGATGGAGCACGCGGTTTATTCGGTGATCTCGCCCGAGGGTTGCGCCTCGATCCTGTGGCGCACGGCCGACCGCGCGCCCGATGCGGCGGAGGCGATGAAGGTCACCGCGCAGGACCTGCAGGCGCTGGGCGTGATCGATACGATCGTGGCAGAGCCGCTGGGCGGCGCACATCGCGACCCTGCTGCCGCAATCGCCTCATTGGGTGCGGCGCTCGGCAACGCGCTGGGCGAACTGGAGGGGCAAACGACGGATCAGTTGCGTCGCGATCGGCGGGCCAAGTTCCTGAACATGGGCCGCGCCTGAGGGCGTTCTCCGGAGACAAAAAAAAGGGCCGGACTGATGTCCGACCCTCTTTTTCCGATCTGATTTCCTTAGAAATCAGGAAACCGAGTTGTTCAGCTTGGTGCCGACCTTGTTGAACGTGCCGCTCAGCGAGCCGCCCAGGCCCGACATGGCAGCGATCGCGGCAACGGCGATCAGGGCTGCGATCAGGCCATATTCGATCGCGGTGGCGCCCTTGGAATTCTTCAGGAAAGTGCGGATCTTCTGCATTGGGGTCTCCAACGTTCGTGCTTCAACATACCCGGCTGATCCGGGTGAGACCCGGTGCAGCATCCGTTGCTCTATCCGCCTGTTCGTTGAAAAAGCGTTTAGGCGCGAACCTGCGATCGGGGTTCAGCGCTGGACGGCGTCGGAGACCTCTCCGTCCGCGTGGTCCCACATGCCCACGACTTGCCGTGCCAACGGGGCCAGCGTCGCCAATGAGGCAAGGGCGATCAGCGCGATGATGAGCGCATATTCGACCATGGTGGCGCCGCGTCGATCGCGCAGCAGTGCGCGGGCTAGGCTTGCAATGACACCCATACGCTGGTCTTTCGCTCGCTTCTGACGACAGGCTAGGCGCGGCGGGTAAAGAAATGCTGAGTGGAACGGGCGCAGGGTTGTTGATGGTGGTCGCTGCCGCCCTGGTGGACGGCGACGGCCGGGTGCTGGTGCAGCAGCGGCCAGAGGGGCTGCCGATGGCCGGCCTTTGGGAGTTCCCCGGGGGCAAGGTGGAACCCGGCGAACTGCCGGAGGCGGCGCTCATCCGGGAGTTGCACGAGGAACTCGGCATCACCGTGGAGCGATCGTGCCTCGCACCGGCGACTTTCGCCAGCGAGCCGCTGGGTGAGCGCCACCTGCTGCTGCTGCTCTACGCGCTGCGCAAATGGTCCGGCGTCGTCGAGGCGCGGCATGCCACCGCGCTGCGCTGGGTCCGGCCGGTGGAACTGCACCGGTTGGAAATGCCGCCCGCAGACCGTCCCCTCATCGGCCTGCTGGAGGCGCTGGTCTGAGCCTAGTGCTTGGGCCGTAGCGCCTCTGCCAGCGACACGGTCGCGCTGCCGCGACGCGCCGGTTTTGGCTGGTCGGGGGAGGGCGCCCAACCGGTGAGATAGATCACCTCGAACTGCTCGGACACGCGCCCGCCCGCATCGGCGCGTTCAGCGAAGCGTGCGGCAGCTTCGGCCAGCGTCGTCCGGGAAAGGGGCGCGCGGTCGACGAGGAGGCTGGTGCCGGCCATGCCGCGCAGGTCCTCGATCAAGCGGCCGAAGCTCGCGTAGCGCACATTCAGGGTTTCGGAATCGGCCACCGGCAACGCGAAGCCCGCCCGCATCAACAGGTCCCCCGCGGATTGCAGGTTCACCTGCGGGTGAACGCGCGCAGCGGGCCGTTCCTGCTCCGCTGCCATCAGCGTTCCGCGCAGCGTCGACAGCGTGCCCCCGCCCGTGAAGGCGGCCAGGAACAGGCCGTCCGGCCGCAGAACCCGGCGGATCAGATTCAGCGCCCCCGGAAGGTCGTTGACCTGATCCAGCGTTCCCGCCGACACGACCAGATCGAAGGAGCCGTCCGCGAAGGGCAGCCGATCCTCGTCGCACTGCACGCCGCCTGCCGCGCGGGCGAAGGCGAAGCCGGGATCGGCGCGAACGATCCGGGTGCCCGGAAGCGCCAGACCGGCATCGAAGCAACCCAGGTCCAGCACGTCGGCGAACTCGCGGGTGACCGCATCGAGTCGTTCGCTCAACCCCTCGATCATGAAGCGGCGCAGGAAGTCGAACTCGCCGAAGCGGGAGGCGATACGGTCGCGGCGCAGGCGGCGCGCGGCGCGATGGAAGATCTCTGGCGGTTGCACGCGGGCGCTTGTGCGCCTTCGCGGACGCGACGACAAGGATGGCCGTGAACGCCGTCGCCGCCCTGGTCCGAGGCAGCATCGCGCTGGCACTGCCGCCGCGATGCCCCGCGTGCGGGCAGGTGACGGAGGCGGATCATCGCTTCTGTGCCCGCTGCTGGGACGGCCTCCAGTTCCTGGGGCCGCCATGGTGTGCCGCCTGCGCGCTACCATTCGATCATGACCGGGGGGAGGATGCCTGCTGTGCGGCCTGCCTGGCAGCACCGCCCGCCCATGCCGGTGCCCGGGCAGCGGTCGCCTATGGTCCGGTCGCGCGCGACGTCGCCCTGAAGCTGAAATATGGCGGCCGGCTTGCCGCCGCGGAAACCATGGCACGATCGATGGCCCGGCTGATGCCCGCGGACGCCGAACTGCTGGTGCCGGTGCCGCTTCATCGGCGCCGCCTGTGGTCGCGCGGCTACAACCAGGCGGCGCTGGTCGCAGGAATCCTGTCGCGGCTCTGCGGCATTCCAACCGATCCTTATCTGCTGGTTCGCACCCGGGCGACGCCCGTCCTCCGCGGCCTCGGCCGGCGCGAACGCGCCAAAGTGCTGGCGGGTGCCTTTGCGGTTTCTGACTCTGGTAGGCCGCGGGTCGCCGGCAAGTCCGTCGTGCTGGTGGACGACGTCTACACCTCCGGCGCGACCGCCAACGCCTGTGCACGCAAGCTTCTTGCGGCAGGCGCCCGCAAGGTGACGGTGCTGTGCTGGGCGCGCGTGCTGGACGAGGCGCATGATTGACAAGCGGGTCCCGCCGACACACCTCAGGCCGCATGGCAAAGATCGAAATCTACACCAAGGCTTTCTGCCCCTATTGCACCCGCGCGAAGCGGCTGCTCGAGAGCAAGGGGGCCGCGTTCGAGGAATTTGACATCACCATGGGCGGCGAACGCCGTGCGGAGATGCTGCAGCGCGCGAACGGCCGCACCACCGTGCCTCAGGTGTTCATCGACGGCCGCCACATCGGCGGCTCGGACGATCTCGCCGCGCTGGACCGGCAGGGGGGACTGGACCCGCTGCTCGCACAATGAGGATCGCCCTGCTGCAGATGACGAGCGGGATCGACCCGCTCGCCAATGCGGCGGTGCTGACGGACGCGGTGGCCCAGGCGGCCGCCGGGGGCGCCGCCATGCTGTTCACGCCCGAGATGTCCGGCCTGATCGATCGGGATCGGAGCAGGGCGGCGGCCGTCCTGACGGACGAGGCCGGCGATCCCGTGCTGGCGGCCGTCCGGACGGCCGCGGCGGAGCATCGCCTGTGGGTTCAACTCGGCTCCCTGGCGATCCGCCGGCCGGACGGAAAACTGGCGAACCGCAGCTTCGTGATCGGACCGGACGGCATGGTTCGCGCTCGATATGACAAGCTCCATCTGTTCGATGTCGCGCTGGCAAGCGGCGAACGCTGGCAGGAATCCGCCGCCTATGCTCCTGGCGAGGCTGTGGTGGTGGTGGACACTCCGGCCGGACCGCTCGGCCTCTCGATCTGCTACGACATGCGCTTCCCCGACCTCTACCGGGCGCTGAGCGACGCGGGTGCCGAGTTGCTTGCGGTGCCCTCTGCCTTCACCCGCCCGACGGGCGCTGCCCATTGGCACGTGCTGCTGCGGGCTCGCGCTGTCGAGGCTGCTGCCTTCGTGATCGCCGCGGCACAGACGGGCGTGCATGCGGACGGTCGCGAGACCTATGGCCATTCGCTGGTGGTCGATCCCTGGGGCACGGTGCTGCTCGACATGGGCGACGCACCCGGCCTGGGCTTTGCCGAACTCGACCGCGACATCCTTCGCGACGTGCGCGAGCGTCTGCCGGTGCTGCGGCATCGACGCGCGATCCCGCCGGTCGAGCGCGTCGCATGATCGTCTTCGATCTTCGCTGCGACGGCGGCCATGTCTTCGAAAGCTGGTTCGGGTCGAGCGCCGACTACGCCGACCAGAAGGAGCGGGGGCTGGTTCGCTGCCCACTGTGCGACAGCGCCTCGGTCGAGAAGGCGGTCATGGCGCCCAACGTGGCCGCCAAGGGCAACCAGCGCGCGGCGACGAATGCCGATCCGATGAAGGCCGCTCTCGCCGCGCTTGCCAAGGTGCAGGAGAAGGCGCTCGAAGGCTCCGAATGGGTGGGCTCCCGCTTTGCCGACCGGGCGCGCGCCATGCACCTGGGCGAGGAGGCGACGGCTCCGATCCACGGTCAGGCGACGCCTCAGGAGGCACGGGCTCTGGTCGAGGAGGGGGTGCCGGTCGCGCCGCTTCCCCTGCCGGTCGTTCCGCCCGGCGCCCGCAACTAAACCGTCAGCCGAGCATCTCGCGGATCTTGGCCGACAGTTCCTGGATCGCGAACGGCTTGGTGATCATCGCCATGTTGGTGCCCAGGAAGTCGGCCCGGATCGCGGCATTCTCCGCATAGCCCGTCACGAACAGGATCGGCAGTTCCGGGCGGTGCTGACGGGCGACTTCGGCAAGCTGGCGGCCGTTCATGCCCGGCAGCCCCACGTCGGAGACCATCAGGTCGATGTGCCGGTCGGAGGCCAGGACGGCGATCGCCGCATTCGGTTCTTCCGCCTCGATGGGCATATAGGCCAGTTCCTCCAGCACCTCGCGTACGAGCAGCCGGACGGAAGGGTCGTCCTCCACCAGGAGCACGGTCTGTCCGTTCCCCTCCGGCACGGACCGGCTGGATGCGGCGTGGTCGTGCTCGGGCTGTGCATCGACCGCGCGCAGGTAGAGCGACACGGTCGTCCCGGCCCCGGCCTGGCTGTGGATGCGGACCTGTCCGCCCGACTGGCGAACGAAGCCATAGACCATGGAGAGGCCGAGGCCGGTTCCCTGGCCGATCGGCTTGGTGGTGAAGAACGGGTCGAAGACCTTCTGGACCAGCTCCGGCGCCATGCCGACTCCCGTGTCGGAGACGGCGATGACCACGTAGCGGCCGGGCTTCACGTCGGGCCGGGTCGCCACATAGGCTTCGTCCAGCTCGACGGTGCGCGTCTCGATGGTCAGCTGCCCGCCCTCGGGCATCGCGTCGCGCGCGTTGATCGTGAGGTTCAGGATCGCGTTCTCGAGCTGGTTGGCGTCGGTCTCCGCCCAGAGCGCGTCGGCCGCAGGCGCGACGTGGAGCGCGATGTTCTCGCGGATGGAACGGCGAAGAAGCTGCTCCAGCGAGGCGATCAGCCCGTTGATCTCGATCGGGCGCGTGTCGAGCGACTGCCGGCGCGAGAAGGCGAGGAGCCGTGCGGTCAGCGCCGCCGCCCGCTGCGCCGAGGTCGTGGCCGCGTCCATGAAGCGGTCCAGGTCGTCAATCCGGCCGGCAGCGATCCGGCGCTTCATGATGTCCATGGCGCCGATCACGCCGGTCAGCATGTTGTTGAAGTCGTGCGCGATGCCGCCGGTCAGCTGGCCGACCGCTTCCATCTTCTGGCTCTGGAGCAGGGCGGCTTCGGCACGCGCGCGGTTCTCCATCTCCGCCTGGAGCGCCGCGGTCCGCTCCGCCACGCGCTCGGCGAGCAGCTCTTCGGTCTGCTTGCGATCGGTGATGTCGATGCCGAAGACGTGGAAACCGTCGACTTCCCCTTGCGCGTTCCGGCGTGGGAGATAGCGGATCTCGGTGTCGCGACGACGCCCGTCCCGGCGGGGCGTCGGGACCTCCATGCGCACCGTTTCTCCAGCCAGCGCGCGCCGGATGTCCGCCTGACGTACCTGATACGCTTCTTCGCCGAGCACCTCGCGGACATGGCGGCCGATGATCTGCTCCGGAGAGACGTAGAACCAGTCCTCATAGGCGCGGTTACCGAACCGATAGCGTCCGCCCCGGTCGACGAAGGCGATCAGGACGGGGAGGGAGTCCGCGATCCGACGCAGCTCGGCCTCGCTTGCGGCAAGGGCCGTGCGGCTGGCCTCCAGGTCGAGCATCCGGTCGCGCGTCTCGAACTGCCGCTGGCGGGAGCGCATCGCGGAATCGGTCGCGCTCAGCAGCGAGGCGACGCTCAGCGGCCGTTCGAGCACAATGGCGTTGCCGGTGAGCTCCAGCAGGCGCGCGCGGAGTTCCTCCGAACCCGTTCCCCTGCTGCGCTGCCGCGCCGCGAGCAGGATGAACGGAATGTCCGACCAGCTCGGCTGGCCCGCGAGCACCGCGCGGAGGGCCTGCGCGCCGAACCGCATCGCCTCCTCGGTCAGCAACACCACGCCGACGTGTTCGTCCAGGCGCGCCGCGACCGAGTTCAGGTCGGCGCAGGCATCGGCGTCATAGCGCTGGTCCCGAAGCAGCCCCACGACGGCTTCGGCATCGCGCCCGAACGGTGCGACCACCAGGACGCGATGACCTTCTGCTGCGGTCCTATGCCCCACGTTCGCGGTTTTCCATCAAGGGCAAGCGCTCGCCCGTATACTCCGGAGTTCCAGTCAATACGCCCTGGAATGCCACCAGCGGCGCCCCTACGCGAATGCCCTCCGCATCGACGCGGAACTCGCGGATCGTGTCCTCATGCGCGCCCGCGCGGTTCTTGAGCACGGAAACCGCCTTGCGGATGCGGCCCTCCGCCTCGAAGAAGCGCAGCAGCATCACCGCGTCCGCGACGTAGGAGATGTTGATGTTCGACGACATCGTTCCCACCAGACCCTGCTGCGGGTTGATGAGGAAAGTGGCGACGGCCTGCTGGTTCAGGAACGACAGCAACTCGTGCATCTGCAGCACCAACTGCTGTTCCTGGGGCATGGCGGCGAGATAGCCGTTGAGGCTGTCGATCACGATCACCTGCGCCGCGTCGCCTTCGACCCGGCGGCGCACGCGGGCGGCGAACTCGCCCGGCGACAGCTCGGCCGGATCGATCTGTTCCACGATCAGCAGCCCGGCGTCGATATGCTTCTGGAGGTCCAGGTTGAACGCACGCGCGCGGGCCAGGAGCGTGCCGATGCGCTCGTCGAACTCATAGATCACGGCCCGTTCGCCGCGTTCGCAGGCGGCATAGGCATATTGGAGAGCGATCGTCGTCTTGCCGGTGCCGGCAGGGCCCGTAATGAGGGTGGAAGTGCCGCGTAGCGGCCCGCCGTCCAGCAGCGCGTCGAGCTCCGGAACGCCGCTCGGAATCGCTTCGCCGACGGAGGCGCGCTGGTGGGCGGCAGCGATCAGCCGCGGGTAGATGTCGAGCCCGCCCTTGCGGATGGTGAAGTCGTGGAAGCCTGCCACGAAGTCGACGCCGCGCAGCTTCTGGACCTGCAGGCGCCGGCGTGCCGCGCCGAACTCGAGCGTCAGCCGTTCGAGCGTGATGACCCCGTGGCACAGGCTGTGGAGGTGGCCGTCGCCGCCGTCGCGCGATGCGGTGAGGTCGTCGACCAGCAGCACGGTCGTGTCGCGTCCGGCGAAGAACTGCTTGAGTGCCAGCACCTGACGCCGATAGCGGAGGGGATCCTGTGCCAGCAGCCGCATCTCCGACAGGCTGTCGAACACGATGCGGCTCGGCTTCACGCGCTCCACCTCGGCTTCGATCAGCTTGATCGTCTCGCCGAGTTCCATCTCCCAGGAATAGAGGATCGACTGCTCGCGGCCGACGCCCAGCACCTCGTCCGCCATGCTGAGTTCGAAGACGTCGAACTCGTCGATGCTCCAGCCGTGGGAAGCGGCGACGATCGCGAGCTCTTCCTTGGTCTCGGACAAGGTCACGTAGAGCGCCCGCTCGTCCCGACGCGCACCTTCGCGCAGGAACTGGAGCGACAAGGTCGTCTTGCCCGATCCGGGCGCACCCTCCAGCAAATAGAGCCGGTTCGTCGGCAGGCCGCCGCGGAGGATCTGGTCCAGACCCTCATTTCCGAACGGGATCAGCGAGGCAGCTTCGGTCATGTCGAGAATGTCCAGCAAGGGCAGTATCGCCCCCTAGCATCGTCTTGATCGGCCGGACAACGACTAGATCCCAGTGATTTAGGGGAGTCCGCTACTTGGATCGCGAGCCGGAAGCCCTGTCCTGCGTTGACGGGCAACCCGCGCAAACTTAGTGGGTTGGCCGTGGCCCCGGTAGCTCAGCAGGACAGAGCAACGGTTTCCTAAACCGCAGGTCGGGAGTTCGAGTCTCTCCCGGGGCACCAGCAGCTCTTCGGATCGACAGGCGCGCACCGGCCCGGTGGGGGACAGTGCGCGCCCGGCGTGGTTAGAAGCGGACGCGGCCGCCGAGGGTGAAGATCAGCGCGTAGGCGTCTTCCAGTCGGCCGTCCGTCACGACCGGCGTCTGCACCGGCGTGCCGGCATAGGCCGCGGTGATGCGGTCGATGGTCTCGTCCTTGAACGCGACATAGTTAGCGCCCGCGTCGATCGTGAAGCTGGGGCTGATGTTGTAGGAGCCGCCGGCACCGAAGTTCCAGCGGTTCGAGTCCGGCACGCGCGCGTCGCGCTCGCCGTCGCGGGTCGGGGTCAGCGTGCGCTGGACACCGGCACGCAGCGTCAGGTCCGGGGTCGCGGCATAATCGAAGCCGCCGGCCAGGCTCCAGGTGTTGCGGTAGTTCTCCGGGATCGCCGAGTTGATCGGGGAGCCGAGCCGGATCGCATCGAAGTCCGCCCAGGTGTAGCGGATGCCCTGGACGTTGAGCGTCAGCGCATCGGTGGTGCGGAAACGACCGCCGACGATGATCTGCGCGGGCGTCTTGAACTTCGCCTTCACCCCGTCGAGCGTGCGGTTCTGGCCCGCGAGAGGACCGACGAGGCCGCTCACTTCCAGGCTGCCCTTGAGCGTATGCTCGATCGCCGACTTGTAGCTGATGCCGACGGTCGCCCAGTCATTGTGCATCTGCACGCCGGCGGTCCAGCCGAAGTCCCAGCCGTCGCCGCTCAGCACCTGCTTGCCGTCCGGCAGCGCGGCCGAGAGGTTCGGGAGCGCGTTGCCGAGCTCCGCATCGGTGTATTCGACGTTCAGCGCCGCGCCGACGCGCAGCCAGTCGGTAACGGCAACGCCGATCGACGGCTGGATGTCGATGGTGCGCAGCCGGGTCTTGTCGGCGCTGTAGCGAGCCCAGCTGTCCGAATCATAGTTGGTGGTGAAGCTGTACGGCGAGGTCACCGCCAGGCCGATCGAGACCCGCTCGTTGAGCGGCATGGCGACCGCGCCGGAGGGGAGGAAGCCGTTGTTGATCGGGTTCTTGGACACCGACTGGCCGCCGATCGGCGCGGGCGGCTGGCCCGGGCGCACGATCACCGTGCCGTCGTCGACCACCTTGCCACGCGGCAGGATCGCGGAGATCGCGATCGAGGCCTCGGCGCTGTCCATCTCGGCGATGGCAGCCGGGTTCCACCACAGCGACTGCGGGCCGGTGTCGGCGACTTCACCCGAAAAGGCGCGGCCGGCGGCGCGAGCCGACTGTTCCTGGAGGTAGAAGGCCTGGGCATGGGCGACGCCGCTGGAGGCGACCAGCCACAGCGGAGCAGCGGCGAGCAGCGAGAACTTGATACGAGGGGACATTTGGCTCTTTCCTGACGGTTGATGCGAAGCGAAGTTAGCGGACGCGGGTCCAGGTCTGCGTCTTGCAGAGCGGGACGAAGACGCAGCCGCGGACCTTGAGCTGGTTGGCGCCGACCGGGGTCACCTTGGCGCTGTAGGTCTTGCCGTCGTCGGCATTGTAGATCGTGCCGTCGACCCATTCCTTGCCGTTGGACTTGAACCCGCCCAGGATTTGCATCCCCTTGAGCGGCCGGCTGCGAAGCGCCGGATTGCTGTTCTTGACGTCCTTGAGCGTGGGGTCGGTGCGCAGGTGATCGGAACTGATCAGGCGGCCGCAGATCGATTCTCCGCAGCGGCTGATCTCGACAATTCCGTTCTTGGTTTCGGCTTTCCAGCGGCCGAGGGCTGCGTCCTGCGGCTGGGGTGCGGCAGCGACCGCCGCTGCGAGCAACATCGTCAGCATCATCGTTCCTCTCCTTACCGCTCGCCTGTGATGGCAAGTCGTGTCCCGCCTTCGCCAGCGCCCCCGGACTATTGGTGCCGGTGGCTGACGAATGCGGAAGTTGCGTGCAGGCTACGGTACCCGCGCCGGCTGTCAACCCTCGTAACAGGGGTTCTTCGCATGCGACATGCGGTTCGTGCAGGAATGCCACACACGTCGCGCGCGCCAGGCGCTGCGGATCGGAAAGTTAGTCTAAGGTTAGGCCAAGACGACACGCCGCAGCGGTGCCGGCGGGCGCATCCGAGGACGGGAAAAGGGTAGGTGGCGAGCATGGCGCCAGTGAAGGAGCTGGCGCCGATGTAGGACAGCCGCGGGGGCCGGTCAGCTTCCGGCGAGCTTCATCAACGCAAGGCCGCTGACGATCAGCAGGGCGGCGATCAGGCGCATGGGGCTGGCGGATTCGCCCAGCACCAGGATGCCGATCGCAAAGGCGCCGACCGCGCCGATCCCGGTCCACACCGTATAGGCGGTGCCGAGCGGCAGCGACTTCATGGACCAGGAGAGCAGGCCGAAGCTCACCAGCATGCCCGAGATGGTGATGACGCTGGGCCACAGGCGGGTGAAGCCGTGCGACTGCTTCATGGCGGAGGCCCAGACGACCTCAAACAGACCCGCGATGATAAGAACGATCCAAGCCAAAGCAACCTCCGTACGAGCGAGGTGCCGGGCCGTCCCGGTCTTGATACCCTTTGGCGGGGCGGGAACGTGGTCGCCGCATGGGGGAGATAGCGGCGGGGATGGGCCGGATCAATGGGGGCTCGAGTACGCGCGCCCAGTCAGTCGCGAGATTGCCCGAAGCGTTTCATGAGCAAGTCGAAGGCGACCGCTTGAGGCAGCGAAATGCCGTTGTCGAGGGGCGTCCGGGCCCGCTAAACCGTTCCTCAGGATGAATTTCAGTTCACCCGTTGAGAAGAACCATCGAAAAGGGGGCGTTTTTGAATCAGGATGGCGTGAAACTGGGTGGTTGTGCCACTCTACTATTATTTGTGGTGTTCGCCGGTTGGTTAGCTGGCTGGCCTGCGTACAAAGTCTATTCGCAAGAAGCCGCGGGTCGAGCCATGTTGGCCGAGGCGCAATCCACCAGGCAGGTTGCTGTCCTTGAGGCACGCGCCAAGCTGGAAAGTGCAAGGCTTCTTGCCGACGCCGAAGTCCTGCGCGCCGAGGGCGCTGCACGAGCGAACCGTATCCTGCAGGACAGCTTGGGAGGCCCCGAGGGATATCTGCGTTACCTGCAGATCCAGGCGATCGATGCGAAAGATGCCAACGTCATTTACGTCCCCACAGAAAGCGGACTTCCAATAACGGAAGCGTCTCGCTTGCTGGGCGCTCCAGCGAGGGCCGCCGAAGATTGATATTCCCTTCCTTGTAGGCGCGTGCTCCCGCGCAGACGGGAGCCGCGGGCGCGGAGGGTGAGGAGGGTGTCATCCCGTGGACAGCCGGACGCCGTTCACCTCGGGTACCCCGGCGAAGGCCGGGGTCCAGTTGGGGTGTGGCGGATGGGGCCCGCTACTTCGACGGCACCGTAGCTGGGCCCCGGCCTGCGCCGGGGTATGCCAGTGGGGGGTAGGCGGGCGTTCCGCGTGAAAGAAGGGGCGGGATTGCTCCCGCCCCTTTGGCTTACAGCTTTTCGGTGAGTTCGGGGAC